>NZ_CALJHY010000018.1 GCF_937770335.1 uncultured Glaciecola sp. | reverse complement strand
AGATCCTGACTATTTTTCAAGTTCACGCATTCCTGATAGCGCTCGACTTACTTTGATACCACAGCGACATAATAATAATTAACGACCTAAACGTCCTCAAATTTTAGTATCAAGCTCCTGATCAGACGATCAATTGCAAAACCAAATTTTTAGACTATTATTAATCATTATAAATTAGTTTATTTAATAAAATAACTATGACTATGACTAAAAGGACTTGGTTTTCTTTCGTGCTTGTTGGACAAGCCCAACGCTTAGCGTCCGCCTTTCGCAATACCGCTAGATTTACTCCTAGCGTGGTTCATTCATATGAATATTTAGACCATTTATCCCCTACAAAAATTAATTTTTCCATTTTACCGCCTATAAAGCTCGCTTTATCGTATTTAATGCGTATTTTTTAACCTTTACGTTACAATTTTCACATAAAATTTCCATCGGGATATTTCCCAAATATTTTCGTTAGTAGATTTTATTTAGGGCGCGAATTTGTTGTGTAGTAGAAGTAAGCCAAGCGTATGATTTTTATGCCGATGAGAGTTTAGACATATACATAACCTTATATATTTTAACATTATCACAAAAACAAGAAATTTAAGGACACACATGAAGACTAAAACATTCAATAAAACCCCGTTAGCGCTTAGCTTATCGCTAATATTGGGCGCCGGCATAATGGCACCTGGTTACGCGCAGGAAGCTGCTGATAATGCTGAAGCTGATACTACTGAGATCATCGAAATTAAAGGTATCCGTGGCAGTATGATTAAGTCGATGGATGTGAAGCGCACATCCACTGGTATTGTTGACTCTATTAACGCAGAAGATATTGGTAAGTTCCCTGATAGCAACCTTGCTGAATCACTACAGCGTATTACTGGCGTTTCAATTGAGCGCTCAAACGGCGAAGGCGCTAAAGTAAGTGCTCGCGGTTTTGGTCCAGACCGTAACTTAGTTCTATTGAATGGTCGTCAAATGCCCACCACTACTGGTGAGCGTAACTTTGATTTTTCTAATTTAGCTGCCGAGGGTGTTAGCGGTGTAGAAGTTTATAAAACGTCTAAGGCAGATCTCGCTACCGGTGGTATTGGTGCTACGATTAATATTTTAACAGCTAAACCACTGAATAGTCCTGGTATGAAGGCAACATTTAGTATCGAAGCTTTAGACGATGCCACAACCAAGAAGGGTGGTGCCACTCCGCAACTTTCAGGTCTCTATTCAAATACGAGTGACGACGGTAAATTTGGTATTGCGATATCAGGCAGTTATTCAGAGCGTGAAAGTGGAAGTCAGCAAGCACAGACGTCTTTTTTCCGCGACTTTGCTGGTGACTATAACGGTTGGGGCGGTGTGCCAAACAATGATTCACAAACTAATCGTTTCGGCGACAGTGATATCTTTTCAGTACCACAAGCAACGATATATAGATTTGAAGAACAGCAACGTAAAAGGTCTAATGCTCAGCTAGTGTTGCAGTATAAACCGATGGATAACTTGACTGCTACTGTAGATTATCTTTATGTACAAAAAGAAAATGATACTCAAAGCAACGCTATTTCTGCTTGGTATAATTTCGGTGACACGACGAACGTTTGGTCTGACGGACCTATCTCGTCACCTTTAATATACTCAGAAGATCATGGCGACAACTTTTCAGATCTTGCGATAGGTGGTCAAAACTTTAGTGTTAAGGATGATACTAAGTCTTTGGGATTGAACTTGGAATGGCAAGCTAATGACAACTTAAGTCTTACACTTGATCATCATGAGTCTACTGCCAATAGCAGTCCTAATAGTCCACTAGGTTCAGGCAACGAAATGCAGTTGCGGGCACTAGTTCGTCAAAATACAGCAACAGACTTCACTGGCGAGAGACCTGTTTTATCGGTTCAAGGAGGCAATTCTGCCACAGCGACTGATTTTCAGGTTACAGGTAGTGTCTTTACAAATATTAAAAATGCATCTGAAATATCACAAACTCAATTCAATGGCCAATATGTATTGGAAGAACGTGGCAGTATTGATTTTGGTATCGCCTTAACCAACTCACAAAATCGTGCTCGTATAAAAGGTGTACAACGCAACAACTGGGGTGGCGAGGGCCCAACTGGTTTGTTTGATGATTTATTATTCCCTCGTGACATATTAAGTCAGTTCGACAATCTTAGTGGTGGGAATTTTGATGGGCATACTGGTCCTGTTGAGATTTTAACTCAGTACTTTGACTTCGATTTTGCTGCGGTAAGGGATATAGCAGCAGCAAATTTAAGCGTCCAGGATGATCAAATTGGTGATTGTGGCAACTCATTTTGCCCATCAACTGACTATGCATCAGACGCTGACCAATATACTAGAGAAGAAATGACCTCGGTCTATGTTCAATACAATTATGATGGTGAAATTGGGGATATGTTTTATGACGTTCATTTTGGAGTACGTTATGAAGAAACAGATATAGAAGCAATTTCATCGGTCCCTACGTTCTTCCCTGGAGCGGTTTGGAATGGTGTAACAGAAGTTGCGCTTTCCAACACAGGTAACACGCTATATGAAACGAAAACAGCGAGTTATGATCATATCCTACCGAGCATTAACCTTAACTTGAATCTGACAGATGATATCGTGCTTCGTGCTGCCTACAGCGAAACCATTGGGCGTCCGCGATATAATCAAATGATAGGTGGCATCAAATTAGACTCTAATGCGCGATTTAATGGCGGTACTGGCTCAACGGGTAATCCGTCTCTATTACCTTTACAGTCTACCAATATAGACTTTTCAGCCGAATGGTATTATGAGGAGGGCAGCTATGTATCTTTGGGTTACTTCACCAAAGATGTTGAAAATGATATTTTGACACTACCTATAGATCAACAATTTAATATATACAATCCGGCTACTGGAATTTATGTAGAAGAAGCGATTGCGGCGGTTGGCAATGACGGAGGGCTTCAACGTCAGTATATATTCGATACTTACGCTGCAACCGATCCAAATGTTGCGATGCTCGCTGGTAATATCGTTATTACGGGTAACCCAGTGCTGAATGATTTATTGAACTTCAAAATTCAGACACCATTTAATGTCGACAGTACTACTGGTTATGACGGTATCGAATTTGCCGTACAGCACTTATTCGGCGAAAGCGGTTTTGGCGGCATAGTTAACTATACTGCAACCAATACTGATAACACCCATGATGACTTTGTGCGGGCCCCACAGCTAGCTGAATTAGGCATTAGTGATTCTGCTAACGTGGTCGGATTCTATGAAATGGATGGTTTGTCGGTACGTATTGCTTACAACTGGCGTGATAAGTACATCGTATCCTTGGTGCAGGATGGCGGTGCCGGACCTGGACCTAGATATATTGAAGAATATGGTCAGTTAGATTTGACTGTCAGTTACGAAGTACCACAAGTTAAAGGCTTAACGGTTTACTTGAATGGTATAAACGTAACGGAAGAGAATTTGCGCGTAAGTGGACGTGCTGAAGAGCAGGTTCTTGCGGCAATTCAACAAGGAGCTCGTTACTCGTTTGGTGCTCGTTACACCTTCTAGTAATGTTTCAAGCTGTTGACTATAGCTACTAAACAGGTCAAGAAGGCCGCTGGATTAGTCATAATCCATGCGGCCTCTTTTATTATTAGTGTCAAAATATTTTTCCAAAAGAATCAGAAATACGTTTTACATTTAGCGTTATATTTTATTTCAGTGATCAATACTGTTTTCCAAACCGTTAAAACCATTTGACAAGATGTATAGAGCGGTTTTATACAGGCCTTGATGGTGTATAGACACCGTGAGTTGTAATTGTAATCTTGGTTTAGTAATATTTTTGGGTCTTTTTGAAATATATTTAAAGTCGGGTAAGTAAATGCACAAGCCGTTAAGAAAAATAGTCATTGTCGGTGGTGGTTCTGCAGGGTGGTTAACCGCTGGCATCATAGCAGCAGAACATTCAACAGACCCTAACTCAGGTATTGAAGTCACTCTTGTTGAATCGGCAGATGTCGCTCCTATCGGAGTTGGTGAAGGTACATGGCCTTCTATGCGCAGCACTCTGAAAAAAATGGGTATTTGTGAAACGGACTTTTTATTAGAGTGTGATGCCAGCTTCAAGCAAGGCTCAAAATTTTCGAATTGGCACACCAATACTAATGAGCATTATTATCACCCATTCACTTTGCCGCATGGATTTAACGACACCAACCTCGTACCGTCTTGGCAATCTTATAGGGACAAGGTAAGTTTTGCTGATGCTGTAAGCGTGCAAAGTCATTTAGGTGAGCATGGCTTGGCACCTAAACAGATATCTACTGCCGAGTACGACTTTAATGCTAATTACGGTTATCATTTAGATGCGGGTAAGTTTGCGCGGTTGTTGCAAAAGCATTGTACCTCAAAGCTGTCGGTCAAACACATCATCGATCATGTTACTCAAGTTAATAACTCCCAAACCGGAGACATTGCCTCTATCACCACTAAAGATAATGGTGATATTACCGGTGATTTGTTTATCGACTGCACAGGTACTTCATCTCTTTTACTGGCTAAACACTACGGGGTCCCGTTTGTTAGTACAAAACATATTTTATTTAATGATTCTGCGTTAGCAGTGCACGTACCTCATCCGGATCCAGACAGCCCTATTGCTTCTTTTACTTGTTCTACAGCGCAAACGGCGGGTTGGATATGGGATATAGGACTGCCGTCACGTCGAGGCGTCGGTTATACTTATTCCAGCACACATATTACTGACGCTGATGCAGAGAAAGAATTACGTGACTACATAACGCCCATAATGGGTGAGGGGGCGGCGCAGTCGGCTAAAATACGCAAGATAGACTTTTCTCCGGGACATAGAGAAAGGTTCTGGCATAAAAACTGTGTAGCGGTGGGTTTATCCGCTGGCTTTATTGAACCCTTAGAGGCGACTGCTTTAGCGTTAATCGAACTCTCTGCAAAAATGATAAGCGAACAGCTACCAGCTGATCGCGAGGCAATGGAGTTGGTGGCCAAACGCTTTAATGCTAAATTTTTACATCGCTGGCTTAACATAGTTGATTTTCTCAAGCTACACTATGTGTTAAGCCAGAGAACGGATTCGGCGTATTGGCGTGAGATTTCGGATGTTTCACAGCTTCCGGATACATTAAAAGAGCAACTGCTATTATGGAAAACTCAGGCTCCTTATCATTACGATTCTACCCACACCGAAGAAATGTTTCCCCCAGCTAGTTTTCAATATATTCTTTATGGTATGGGCTTCATTACACAGTCGAGTAATACAAAGAGGGTTGATGAGTCCAAGAAAGCGCAGCTACTATTTGCTGAAAACGTTAAACACACTAAGCAACTACTAGCCTCGCTACCTTCTAATCGTGAGTTACTTAATAAAATTAAACTATATGGCTTACCAAAAATTTAATCACAATGTGTGTTTTAATAAAAAATAGATTATCACACTGATAAACAATGAACTTTGGAATAAAAATGGCAAACACTGAACTACTCAATAGCATCGATCATCAAGATATAAAAATAATTACCGAACGTTCGGAAAAATACGGTGATAATCTGTGGTATAGCCTTACCTTCCCTAGCGAATTTAGGAGTGTGCAAGCCTACTATCCAATATTTTTTAATAAAGATGTCAATACTGGCGAATTCTTTTCAGTCGCGATTTTTGGATTTCAAGACAAAGAAAATCTATTTTTGACCAATGATAAGTGGGATGCGCCTTACGTGCCATTGAGTGTTGCTCGACAGCCTTTTTTGATTGGTTTACAAAAGGTGAATGAGGACGGAGAAGATAAAGAGCAAAGAGTATTACATATTGATGTGAGTCACCCTCGAGTAAACCAAGAAAACGGTCAAGCATTGTTTTTAGAGTTTGGTGGAAATACGCCTTATCTTGATACTGTCGCCGATATGCTTGAGGCAATTCATCATGGCATGGTAGATAGTAAACTATTCATAAACCTGTTAATTGAGTATGAACTATTAGAGTCATTCACTCTAGAGATTGAACTCAACGACAAAACTCAAAATCAAATGCTGGGATTCTACATTATTAGTGAAGATAAAGTGAGTGAACTGAGCGGCGAAAAACTAGCGACATTGCATGCAAAAGGCTACTTACAAGCGATCTATATGGCCATCGCTTCGCAATCTAATATACGTGGGTTGTTAAATAGAAAAAATGCACAGCTAGGCCTATAGTATTTAAACCTGATGATGTTAATGGTGTTTTAGTGATAACGATAAATAAGAAAGTAAAGGAAATTCATAATTGCCAGCCAGGTGATATTCCCGAATTTGTTTTATCCTCGTCGCAACCATTGATTCTCAAAGGTTTTGCCGACAAATGGCCAGGAGTGATTGCAGGTAAAGAGTCACCGCACAAAGCAGCTGATTATTTACGCAAATTTTATTCTGATATTCCTATCAATGTCTATTATGGCGAGCCTGAAAGTAAAGGCCGAGTTTTCTATAATGAAGAGATGAATGGATTTAATTTTCTCAGTTCAAAAGCTAACCTTAATCAGGTGCTCGATAAGCTAATTGCACACACTGAGGATCCTAATCCACCTACAATGTATATAGGTTCCACTGAAATTAATAAGTGGTTTCCTGGCTACAATAAACAAAATAGTGCATCAATAGACCACTTGAAACCATTAACAACTGTATGGATTGGTAATCGCACCAAAATAGCTGCACATTATGATTTCCCTAATAATTTGGCATGTTGTGTGGTTGGAAAGAGGAAATTCACGCTATTTCCACCAGAGCAAGTCTCTAATTTGTATGTCGGTCCAATGGAGTTTTCGCCAGGCGGACAAGATATTAGTCTCGTTGATTTTGATAAGCCTGACTTGGTTAAACACCCTCGATTCGAACAAGCAGTCGCAGCGGCTCAAGTCGCTGAACTGGAAGCGGGGGACGCTCTTTTTATGCCGAGTATGTGGTGGCATCATGTTGAGAGCTTAACTGCATTTAACGTTTTAGTCACTCACTGGTGGCGCGACAGTCCTGCTTTTATGGGACGCCCGAATAATGCCTTAATGCTAGCTATGTTGAGTTTACGAGATTTACCGCTTGCACAACGCCAGGCTTGGAAAGCCCATTTTGACTATTATGTTTTTGACCACGATGATGAAAACTTTGAGCATATTCCAGAAGCAGCTAAAGGTGTGTTATCCAAACCGCATGATGAGTTAGCAGCAAGAAAATTAAGAGCCGAACTCTTAAATAAATTAAAGCAATAAGCCCTAAAAATTAGGTTAGTCCGTCATATTAAACGTTAAGATTAATTACCAAGGTTTTATTTTGAAAAAACAAGACAGAAAAATTAAGAAAGTGGTTATTGCTGGCGGGGGCACCGCGGGTTGGATGGCCGCAGCCGCACTTTCCAAATTAATAGGTAATAATTTGGAAGTGTCTCTAATAGAATCTGATGAAATACCTACGGTAGGGGTAGGAGAAGCAACTATTCCTACGTTACATATTTTTCATCAGCTATTAGGGATTGGCGAGCAGGAGTTCATGGCGGCTACCAACGCTACCTTTAAACTGGGTATTTCTTTTGAAAATTGGCGCGACGTCAGCAAAGACTATCTTCACTCTTTTGGGTTTCTAGGCCAAGGCTGCTGGGCGGCTGGTTTTCAGCATTTCTGGCTGAAAGGACGCGAACGCGGCATCGCATCTGAACTTGGCGATTATGTGCCAGAACATCTGGGGGCCAGAGAAGGTAAATTTGCTGTATTGGCTGGACAAGAGCTAAACCATGCATATCATCTTGACGCTGGCCTGTATGCTAAATTTTTAAGAAAAATAGCTGAAAAACATCGCACAAAACGTATTGAAGGTAAAATTTCTAAAGTCACCTTGGACGATGAATCAGGTTACATTGATTCACTTACCCTTGCGTCAGGTCAAGTTGTTGAGGGTGATCTATTCATCGATTGCACTGGCTTTAAAGGCTTGTTAATTGAAGAAGCTTTGCACACTGGTTACGATGACTGGAGTCACGTATTACCCTGTGACAGTGCAATAGCAGTACAAACCAAAACCGTTGGCAAACCGGTTCCTTATACGCGAGCAATTGCTCGGGATGCGGGGTGGCAATGGCGCATACCATTGCAAAATCGAACCGGTAATGGTTTTGTTTTTTGCAGTAAATATATGTCAGACGAGGAAGCGACAAAGACTTTACTAGACAATATTGAAGGTGAGCGTCTAAACGAGCCTCGTGTCATAAAGTTTAAGACTGGCCAGCGCAGAAAGCACTGGAATAAAAACTGCATAGCAATGGGACTTTCGTCGGGTTTTATTGAACCTTTAGAATCTACTGGTATCCATCTGTTTCAAAGAGCAATTGTGCGTTTGCTGCTAATGTTTCCGTCAAAAGGGATTAAGCAGTCAGATATAGACGAATATAATGTGCAAACGAAAGAAGAAGCGGAAAACATTAAAGACTTTATTGTTCTTCATTATCATTTGACCGAACGCAAAGATACTGCGTTTTGGCGATATTGCAGTAGTATGGATGTACCTGAGAGTCTGAAACATCGTATGAAGTTATTCAAAGAAAGTGGTCAGGTGTTTAAAAAAGCCGATGAATTGTTTGGTGAAACGTCATGGATACAGGTGATGATGGGCCAAGGGTTGATGCCAGAACAATACCATCCTATTGTCGATATGATGGGTGATGATGAACTGCGCGATTTCTTAAATAATATTAAATCGGGGGTAAAACGGAGAGTTCAAAGCTGGCCAGATAGTAATGATTTTATTAAACATTACTGTCCATCGAGTGTGAGCACCTAGTTTATGTATTATTTAATGGGTGAAGTAAGTAAATACTTCGCCCCTATCATTTTATCTAGGGTATAAATAACGCATGCAAGAACAACAACCTAGTTTCCTAATTAATCAGAAGATTAAAGCTGAAATTATTCAGATCGGAGAAGAGAAAACACCGATCATTATTATTGACGATCTTGCGGTTGATAATAAAGACGTTATTAACTATGCCTGCACTACCAGTAAATTTACTACTGATGTTGCAACATTTTACCCAGGCATACGTGCTCCGTTGCCACAACCTTATGTAATAACTATCCTGCAAGCGATTTATCGGGGAATTTGTCAGGTTTATCAGGTGCCAATAGAGTTAAAGCTAATACCTCTTAATCAGAGCTACTCATTGCTGACCAAAGCACAAAGTGAATTACATCCCTTACAATGCATGCCACATTTCGACACCAGCAAGCCCTACCATTTTGCTGTGTTACATTATTTAAATCCAGGAGCCCATGGGAATACTGGTTTTTTCCGCCATATTCCCACTGGCTATGAAAGAATTGGTGACAGCCGTAGCGAACATTATGTCAGTTCAGCGAAGGCATTCATTGCTGAAAAGGGGGAGCCATTACAGAAGTATGTAACCTGTTCAGACGAGCATTATGAGCTGTACCACGAAGTTGAATACAAACCAAATCGACTAATTATCTACCCCGGGAATTTATTACATTCAACTATTGTTGACATCAATACTGACATTAGTCCAGACCCGCGCAGCGGTCGCTTAACAGCAAATATGTTTATTGATTTTCAGTAAATTTAAATGAGTAAGGAAACAGCGTATTCCTTTGTGCAGATATGACTATAGATCTGAACTCGTGTTTTAAATTTTTGCAAATGGATGGCTTACTATCGAGTAATTGACTACTTTTTCCCGAAGTTTGCCTCGCACATCGCCCGCGGCAAGGCACCTTTTTAAATTTTCAAAGTCCACTTTAACGCTCTAAAAGTTCACTTAGTCTAGTTTCAGTTGATCGCAATTCCTTCTGCTTATATTGTCAAATGTGAATATAAAGTAAACGTAACGTAAATGCCCATTAACGTATTGCGGTGCAAATTTATACATAACTTAATAGTTATATAGGAATGAATAATGAAAGTTAGTACACAACGATTCAAATTAAAAAGGCTAATCCTAGTTACAGGATTAGTATTCGGGATGGCTGCATGTGGAAATGACGATCTTGCGCCGCCACCGTCTCCTCCTGCAGTCAACAATGCACCTGTTATAACTACTACTGCTTCAACTACTGCAGCTGAAGGTCAAGTATATACTTATACGTTTGCTGCGACTGATGCTGATGCAGACGCATTGACTCGCGCTGCAACAACGATTCCAGCATGGTTAACATTTGATGCTGCTACTGGTCTACTTTCTGGTACTCCAGCGGATACAGATGTTGGTAATCATGATGTTACTTTAACTGTTACCGATGGCACAGATACAGCCACTGATTCATTTACAATTGTTGTAACAGCGGCACCAGATCAAGTTGCTCCTATTTTTACTAGTACTGCACTAGTTACCGGTAAGGTAGCTACTCCTTACTCGTACACAGCTACTGCAAGTGACGGAAACTTTGATACCCTAGAATTCTCTGCTGTTACTGTACCAGCATGGGCTGTGTTTGATGCACCAAGTGCTACGTTGTCGGGTACACCTGATATGGTAGGTGATTACGCAGTTGAATTAATGGTTAGCGATGGCACTGATGCGGCAACTCAAACGTTTACTATCGCCATTGCGGCTTCTGACGTAGTCACCGTAGAACTTACTGTGTTTGAAAACGTGGCATTACCAGAGTGGGCAGCATGGACTGACAACGGCGGACCTACTGAAGTTGTTACAGATGACGTTGAACACGATCAAGTAACTCAATTTACGCTTACTAAACCTAGCGTAGCTGGTTTTAGCGGTCGCGCATCTGAAACTGATAGCGGCATGCCGTTTGATGCTTCTGGTTTAATAAGTAACGGTAGCATTACATTTGAGCTAAAATTAATAACGGCTCCGATTGCTGGGACTGTGCCTTGGTTCTTAAAAGTTGAAGGTACTGGTGCTAGCGAAGTTCCTTTATCCTCTAGTGTTGAAGGTCATGCGTCACCAGTGCTTGACACTTGGCAAACATATACTTTTCCGCTTTCTACGTTTGTTGCTGCTGGCAACTTAAATGCAAGCACAATAAACCTGTTTATGGTATTCCCTAATTACAACGATGCTAATGGTGCGGTTTACTATTTAGATAATTTTCAAATTATCAGCGTTGAAGGGGGTGTTACAGACGGCTCTGAATTAATAGCTAATGGCGATTTTGAAACTGGCGACCTCACTGGCTGGAAAAATGACGTAGGTTCGGTAGTACTAGAGGACGGAAATAATGTATTCGAAGCCCTTATAGCTACCGCAACTGGTAACGTCTTTGATATCAATCAGAGTTATATATTTGACATTACGGAAGGTGAAACTTATACATTCTCTTTCAGAGCTAAAGCCTCTGTTGAGCGTAATATTGTTGCAGGCCTAGGTCTTAATGGTGGTGATTTTACTAATATATCTGAAACTGTGGCGTTGACTACTGAATGGCAAACATTTACTAAAGATATTGAAGCAATCGGTATTGGCGGAGCGGGCAGCCGCGTATTAATTGATATGGGTGTTGAGGTCGGTGATGTTTACGTTGACGATGTTAGTGTGCAAGTGTCCACTAGCGAACCTGTTGTTGAACCTGGTCCAGAAGAGTTAACGAACGGCGATTTTGAAACAGGTGATCTTTCCAGCTGGAAAAGTGATGTAGGTTCAGTAATAGTTGAAGACGGCAATAGTATATTTGAAGCCCTCATAGATACTGCCACCGGCAACGTTTATGACATTAATCAGAGTAATGTGTTTGATATTACTGAAGGTGCAACTTATACATTCTCTTTCAGAGCTAAAGCCTCCGTAGCGCGTAATATTGTTGCAGGTCTAGGTCTTAATGGTGGTGATTTTACAAATATATCTGAAAGCATCCCTTTAACGACTGAATGGCAAACGTTTACTAAAGACATCGTAGCAACAGGTATTGGCGGAGCAGGTAGCCGCGTATTAATTGATATGGGCGTTGAAGTAGGTAATGTTTACATTGACGACGTTAGTGTTAGATTGACGGACGGAAGCACTGCTGGCGGCGGCGGTGGTGGCGGTGAGCCACCTATCGTAAATACCGAAATGGGCTTTAACTTTGAAGCCGACGGTACTGTCGGTACTTGGGCGGTTTTTGAAAATGATTCTAATCCCGCATTAGAGTTTATTCCTAACCCTGATGCAACAGGCGCTAACACTTCTGCAACTGTCGCTAAATTTACTGCACTTCAAGCGGGTCAGCGTTATGCAGGAACAGAAACTAAGTCTGGTCCAGTGTTTACTTTAGATGCAAGTAATTCTATTGTACGGATTATGGTATGGAAATCTGTGATTAGTCCTGTAGGTATCAAGTTCGCAAATGCAGCCGGTGGTGCGCAAGTTGAGGTTCTAGTAGCGAACCAAACCGTCAATGCGTGGGAAGAAATTGTCTTTGATTTGTCAGGTAATGTAGGTCTTGGCGATACGTCTGACCTCACTACCGTCATCGTATTTCCTGATTTCGACGCAGTCGGCAACGAAAGAACGCAAGACAATGTTATTTATTTTGATAACATCACCTTTAGCGCTCAATAGATTAGGCGATGGTTTGATTAACGGTACTAAGCTATTTGTTCATCGAAATAGCTGAACCGATTAAAAACCCACTATTTATAGTGGGTTTTTTGTTTTTAGTCAGAGTAACTTTTACATCCACTAATATCAGTACTAAAATTATTATCTTCTTCTGTACATACCGACTTTAATGGTGCTGTTCCTTCAGACAATAAGTGTTATTTATTTCATACAAAAAATTATCTAACGTTAACATCGAGTTAGAAAGTTTTTTTTGGTTTTTGTTTATAAGCGTTACCAAAAGGAAACACTTTACTCAGTATATATCAGTTAAATAGCCAACTAATAATCTTAACTATATGAAATATATAAATAAAGTAAAACTGGCATACATTCTGATAGAGAGCTACTGAGACAACATTGTTTCTCATTAACCTTTTATGTAATTGGAGATTTATCATTATGAATACTAAACGGAATATATTCTTATCTATGGCAGCTTTTACCTTCACGCTTGCCATGATTTCAACAAGTGCATTCTCAAATCAAGACTTGTTTACAACCCTAGATACTGACGCTGATAGCATGCTTTCTGCAACTGAGGCACAAGCTCATGAAGTGCTTTCTGAGTTATTTGATTCACTTGATATTGATGGTGACGGTTTTATTAGTCTTGATGAGTTCTCAGTGGCCAACTTAGACAAATAATTTGCACAAACACATTTGATGTAACACAGAGATCCCTGTCTTTGCCTCATGGATGAGACTTTCCCTCCTTACTTTAGAATTAGCTTCTGTTGCTTTATTCGCCTTAATTTATGTCTGCTTTATTTTCGAACTTGGAGCGATTTTTACCGGCTTGACTGTTTGTAGTTTTTTTAATAGCCAGTATGTTTGTCACTATCGTTGGTAATACGCCTGAGGCTGCTGAAACTGAGCTAGCAGACAGCAATCCGATTAAGCATGCAACCAACTCGATTTGCTTGCTAATCGAACAAAATGTATTTTTGATGATTACACTGGCTCAATATGTGGAAGTAACAAAGAGTTGTTTTTATTGCAAACCTATAAGTGTGATACAGGTGAAGTAATGCATGATTTATCGGCGCCTATTTATGTCAACGGAAAGCACTGGAGTGGTTTTTGAATAGGTTACAAAGTAGCTTAGTTGATTGTTATTTGGAAGTAGTTCGCGCCAATTTTTATGAGCGATGTAGCACTCATCTTTTAGCTCAATTAATTTATATTTAGAGGCGTTTTCGCAGGAAGTCTAGATATGGCAAATCCGTTGACCAAACGTTGACCATAGATCGAATTCTTCTAGTAAGAAACCGATCAAATCCTATTTTTTTTGACTTCGATCAAGTAATATTCACCGCTTTAAAGTAACTGAAACAAATTAAGGTTGTGCCAATGAGTAATGATACTGAATTTAAAGAAGTTTTTAACGGGTGGTATCTGTTGATTATTTTGGGTACTCTATTTGCACTCCCTCTTATGCATATACTTTCCGGTTGGTATGTATTCTTTTTCAGCAATCAACCTGTTTAGGTAGCTAAGTGACCATTGAACTAATTAAATCTGCAATAACTACTATTCCCGATTATCCCAAAAAAGGGATTATGTTTCGTGACGTAACGAGTGTTCTACAAGATCATGAAGCTTTTACTGCTTGTATTGAGCAATTAAAATCTCAATTTAGTGGAATGACTTTCGATAAAATTGTTGGCACCGAAGCGAGAGGATTCTTCTTTGGAGCACCATTAGCATTGGAAATGGGACTCGGCTTTGTACCAGTTAGAAAACCTGGGAAGCTACCAAGAGAAGTTATTTCTGAAACTTATGACCTAGAATACGGCACCGACACGTTAGAAATGCATAAAGATGCTATTCTACCGGGTGAAAGAGTTCTGATGATTGATGATCTGCTAGCTACAGGTGGCACTATGGTTGCTACTGCTAACCTGATACGACGGTTAGGCGGTATAACCGAACACGCTGGTTTTGTAATATCATTGCCTTCAATTGGCGGTGATGAAAAGTTAAAAGAACATGGTGTAACACCATTTAGTTTAATTGAATTTGAGGGTGAGTAATTAACTATAATGAGCTATCAAGTATTAGCAAGGAAGTGGCGACCACAAAAATTCGCTGAGCTAGTGGGTCAAGAGCATGTTGTTAGTGCGCTTTCCAATGCGCTTGATAATGATAAATTGCATCATGCATATCTGTTTACTGGCACCAGAGGTGTCGGTAAAACGACCATTGCTCGCATTTTTTCTAAAAGTCTGAACTGCGAGACAGGGCAAAGTGCTACACCATGTGGTGTTTGTGATGCTTGTAGAGATATCGATGAAGGTCGGTTTGTTGACTTACTGGAAATTGATGCGGCTTCAAGAACAAAAGTCGAAGATACCCGCGAATTGCTTGATAACGTGCAGTATAAGCCCACTCGTGGTCGTTTTAAGGTGTACTTGATAGACGAAGTACACATGCTTTCAAAACACAGTTTCAATGCGCTACTGAAGACGCTTGAAGAGCCTCCTCCGCATGTTAAATTCCTATTGGCGACCACTGATCCACAAAAGCTACCTGTTACTATCTTATCAAGGTGCTTACAGTTTAGTCTTAAGGCGTTGTCGAGAGAACAAATTCAAAAACAGCTAGTGCATATTTTAGATCAAGAAAGCATCCCGTCTGATGCCATCGCCTTGTCACATTTGGCAAGAGCAGCACAAGGAAGTATGCGTGATGCATTAAGCTTAACTGATCAAGCTATTGCTCAGGGAAACAACCAAATCACGTCGCAAATTGTGACGGATATGCTAGGTCTTTTAGATAAAAATCAAGTGTTACGTTTGGTGAAAGCGGTTATTGAAAAAGATAGCCAGGAAGCACTAAACCAGCTAGACGAAGTTTGTGTGCATGCGCCAGATTACTCACAAGTATTATCAGAAATATTAAGTTTGCTGCATCAAGTGTCTTTAACTCAAATTGTGCCTGATATATGTAAAATTGAAACCTTAAGTGCACGAGCCGTTTATCAATTATCCAAGTCTGTATCTGAAGAACATATCCAGTTGTTGTATCAATTAGTGTTGCAAGGTAAGAAGGATTTACCGTTTGCTCCAGATGCATTTACAGGGCTGCAAATGACAGTGTTGCGAATGCTTGCATTTAGTCCTGCGCAAAAAATTGAGCTCGATTTAGAAAGTGCACATAGTGAAGTTATGGCAGAAAAAAAAACAGCTGACTTAGCTGATGCTAGTCCTACTGTCCTTGCAGAGCCTAGTATTAGCGGTATTCCTGAAACTTCAATACAAAATAAATCAATCAAATTAGTTGAAAATAAACTACAAAATTCTGTACAAACACTTGACACCGAACCGGCTAAAAATACGCTATTAGTAGAACAAGTAGAACAAGTAGAACAAGTAGAACAAGTAGAACAAGTAGAACAAGTAGAACAAGTAGAACAAGTAGAACAAGTAGAACAAGTAGAACAAGTAGAGCAAGTAGAGCAAGTAGAACAAGTAGAACAAGTAGAACAAGTAGAACAAGTAGAACAAGTAGAACAAGTAGAACAAGCAGAACAAGTAGAACAAATAGAACAAGATATTTTCAATATGTCTTTTGTGGATGAAGACACCGATCAATCCATGTTTGATGAACTGCAGAATGAAGCGGAAACACAGCGTGAAAATGCCGCTAGTTTATTAACAAAAGAAGTAACAGATTCAGCACTGCATACCATCAACGCAGAAACTAATGACGATCAAATCTTCGAAACTACACAAGACAATTTAACCACAACGTCTGACCTACTTGCACTTCACGACTTACTCGAAAACGAAGAGCCGGAAGAAGAAGCCGACACAGTAGAAGTTGAAAGCAGCACACTTTCTTTGTTTGACCGCTTAATGAAGCAAGAAAATTCAATATTCGTTACCAATGACGGTCTACTCGAGTCAACGCAAAAAAAAGGCACCAGTGGATTAGAAAATAAGATAACAAGAAACCCATTGATAGAAGGTGATGTGCCACCTTGGGATGATGAAACTCCATCAGTTGTCATAACGTCTGAGCAATCTGTTGAGCCATCGAACGCCTTGGATCCTGCGCATCCGCCAGAACAAGTAAATGCTGAAGATGATATTAGTTTTGATGACGCTGATGATGCGCCTTTTGAGAAAACAACGATTGCTTCAGAAAACAATGTCCAACAAGACAATGTTGTTGAGCTCGAAGAACAAGAGGCCACCGCCGCTGAGTTCAGTGAGCATACGATAAATGTGCCTCCTGTTACCGAACAAAAAGAAACTAATGAGGTTTGGCAAGATACGCCAGATGTGGCGCAAGCAACTGAATATGAACAGGCTGAAGTTGCCTTGATTCACGCTGGCCAGGATGACGTTGAAAATAAGTCGCAAAGGCAATTTGTAGACATGGCAGATGAAATTGCTGCGATGTTTGGCCATGGCGTGAATGACCTCAGCAACGTTAAAGTAACACATCCCCAAATTGCACCCTATTTAGAAAATGGTGACAAGCTGCTAAGAGCCAAACAAATTAATAAATGGAGTGACTTTATTGAAGAGCTTGGCGTTGGTGGGTTGAATAAACAACTTTTGCTACAATCTAACTTGGTACAACATGGTGAACATTTTATTATTCGTATTGATGAACGTAACAAGCATCTCGACGAAGAGCAGCATCGTACTACTATTACAGAGGCATTAAGTGCGTTCTATCAAAAACCGGTTGCCTTTGAAGTTCAATATGGTGAGGTTGACGAAACACCTTTTAAGATACAACAACAGATATCGTTAATACGACACCAACATGCGCACAGTGTTGTGCAAACAAATGATTCAATTCAAGAATTGATAAAAGCGTTTGAAGGGCGAATTATTGAAGGTTCTATAAAACCAAGATAATAACTAAGCTGTAATAATAAATAGCAACAGAGTAAATTTGTAATTCTGTCTAAAATAATCAGGAGATGACAATGTTTAAAGGCGGCATGGGTAACATGATGAAGCAAGCCCAGCAAATGCAGGAAAAAATGAAAGCAGCACAAGATGAACTGGCTAATTTAGAAGTAACCGGTGAGTCAGGCGCAGGCCTGGTCAAAGTCATAATGTCTTGTAACCATAATGTGAGAAGAGTAGATATCGACGCCTCGCTAATGGAAGACGATAAAGAAATGATCGAAGACTTGGTTGCCGCAGCAACAAACGATGCGGTTCGTCGTGTTGCAGAAATGAGCCAAGAAAAAATGGGTTCTGTTACTGGAGGTATGAATCTACCCCCGGGCTTTAAGATGCCTTTTTAGTTTCATTTTCAAAAATATAAAAATAAAAAGCTCGAGCTGCAATGCTGGAGCTTTTTTAGTTTCCAACGCCCCAAATTATATATTATTCTTTATATTATGCATATTTCACAAGTACTGATTTCGATCATATAAACCTAAATATCTTCATCAAAAATGCGTAAAATCTTACTTATGTAAGCTAACAAATCCATCACTTCATGTTATTATTTGATTTTATTATTTAAGAAGTTTTATACATGTCATTTAGCCCTCTTATTAACGAATTGATTACAGCGTTGAAATGCTTACCCGGTGTTGGTGCAAAAAGTGCTCAACGCATGGCGTTTACATTGTTGGAAAGAAACCGTGATGGTGCCATGACGTTAAGTAAAGCATTACATGACGCAATGGAACATGTCTCACATTGCGAGCAGTGCAGAACTTTTACTGAAACACGCCTGTGTAAAATATGCGAAAACCCAATGCGCAGTGAAACGGGGCAACTTTGTATTGTGGAATCGCCACAAGATGTATTAGCGGTAGAACAAACCTCGGAATACAAAGGCCGGTATTTTGTATTAATGGGTCATTTGTCTCCTATTGACGGTATTGGTCCTGCTGAAATTGGTTTGTCTGAATTAGCCCAACTATTGGATAAAGAATCGATTCAAGAAGTTATTTTAGCCACTAATTCAACGGTAGAAGGCGAGGCCACAGCACATTACATTGGACAGATTTGCAGAGACAAGCAAATAACAGCAACCCGCATTGCACATGGTGTTCCAGTGGGTGGCGAATTAGAATACATTGACGGTAATACCATTAGCCATGCCTTTGCAGGACGAAGACAAGTTTAGACTGCTTTATTGTCGCTAAATACTGACAATAACAAAATTATTTTTGGTTTCATTTCGTTTTTTCCCTTGAAAATAGCCCCTTGTGTCCTTACATCTCTTTTCAATAAACGCTTTTTATGATGGCGTTACTCACTTTTCATTCGTAGAAGAGTGTTGTATGCCACTTGACTTCACACAATAGAAAACAAAGTAGGAGATACTTGGCTATGGCTGAGACAGTCCAACAAGAAACCCATGGATTTCAAACCGAAGTAAAACAATTGCTTCAACTGATGATCCACTCACTTTATTCGAATAAAGAAATCTTTTTAAGAGAGCTCATATCTAATGCAGCAGATGCTGCTGATAAGCTTCGTTTTAAAGGCCTTTCTGACGGTGCTCTGTATGAGAATGACCCTGATCTGAGGGTTAGAATTAGCGTTGATAAAGAAGCCGGTACACTCACCATATCCGATAACGGAATTGGCATGAATAAAGAAGAAGCGATTGCTAACTTAGGCACCATAGCTAAGTCTGGAACTGCAGATTTCTTTAGTAAATTATCAGGCGATCAAACCAAAGATTCTCAACTCATTGGTCAATTTGGTGTTGGTTTCTACTCTTCATTTATCGTGGCTAGCAAAGTGGTAGTCAAAAGTCGTGCTGCCGGCGCTGACAAGTCTGAAGGCGTTCGCTGGGAATCAGCTGGAGAAGGTGAGTTTTCAGTAGCCACTATTGATAAAGAAACTCGCGGTACTGAAATTACATTATTTTTGCGTGACGATGAAAAAGAGTTTGCTGATGATTGGCGCGTGCGTTCAATTATTACCAAGTATTCTGATCACATCAATATTCCGGTTCAAATGTTTAAAGCAGAAGTGCCGGAAAGCGATGGTGAAGGCGACGAAAAGATACCTGCAGTTCCTGGTTTTTGGGAGTCAGCCAACAAGGCGACAGCATTGTGGACACGCGAAAAATCAGACATTAGCGATGAAGAATATACTGAATTTTATAAGCACGTGTCGCATGACTTTGCTGATCCGATAAAGTGGTCACATAACCGTGTTGAAGGCAAAACAGAATACACGAGCTTATTGTATATTCCAGCTAAAGCCCCTTTTGATATGTGGAATAGAGATCAAGCACACGGCCTGAAACTTTATGTTCAACGTGTTTTTATAATGGATGATGCAGAGCAATTCATGCCTACCTATTTACGTTTCGTAAAAGGCTTATTGGATTCAAACGATTTACCATTAAACGTTTCTCGCGAACTTTTACAAGACAACAAAATCACTCAATCAATTCGTCAAGGTTGCACCAAGCGTGTGTTGCAGATGCTTGAAAAAATGGCGAAGAATGACGTTGAAAAATATCAGTCGTTTTGGGCTGAATTTGGTAATGTTGTTAAAGAAGGCCCCGCTGAAGACTTCGCTAATAAAGAAAAGATCGCAGCACTACTTCGTTTCTCTTCAACGGCAGATGAGTCGGGCGTGCAATCAGTTTCTCTTGAAGATTATATTGGTCGCATGAAAGAAGACCAAGACAAAGTTTTCTATGTGACTGCAGACAACTACCAAGCTGCCAAATCAAGTCCACATTTAGAAATTTTCCGCAAGAAAGGTATCGAAGTTTTATTGATGGGTGAGCGCATTGACGAATGGTTAATGTCGCACTTAACAGAATTTAATGAGAAACAGTTCCAGTCTATCGCGGGCGCTGACCTCGACTTAACTGACTTAGATGATGAAGAGTCTAAGAAAGCCAAAGAAATTGCTGAAAAAGAAGTTGAAGGCATTCTTGAGCGAGTTAAAACAGCACTAGGCGAGAAAGTGGAGAATGTTAAGTTCACTCATCGTTTAACTGATTCGCCTGCATGTATTGTTGCAGACGAAAACGGAATGACAACACAAATGGCTAAACTGATGGCTTCAGCGGGCCAACCAGTGCCTGATACGAAGTATCACTTTGAGTTAAATCCAGAACATCATCTGGTGAAGTTAATGGCTAATGTGCAAGAAGAGGATCAATTTAAGTTGTGGTCTGAAGTACTATATGACCAAGCGGCATTATCGGAACAGGGTAGTTTGAAAGACCCTTCTGCTTTTGTAAAAAACTTAAACGGCCTTTTGGCGAGTTTAGCCAAGTAATAGTAAATAGTCTGATTTTAAATGAACCTCTATCGGTGCATCTATAGAGATTTATTGAAATAGTGAAAGCGAGCTTAGGCTCGCTTTTTTATTTACCAAGCAAATCAGGCAATTTGTTTGGCCATTTTTTCGGCAGTTCGAGAGAATTATTCGCTATTAGTCTTACGTTATGATTTTTAACACTAATTTGACTTGTGAACTGAGAGCCTAAGTTGTAGAGTTTGCACGTTTACAATTTACACTAATTTGTTGGAGGATGCTTAATGCGCATCATACTACTCGGCGCACCGGGCGCCGGAAAGGGAACACAAGCTCAGTTTTTGATGAAGAAGTTTGGTATTCCACAGATTTCTACTGGTGACATGTTACGTGGGGCTATTAAAGCTGGCACGGAAATGGGACTTGCAGCTAAAAAAGTAATGGATGCTGGGAAACTGGTTTCTGACGATATTATTATCGGTTTGGTCAAAGAACGTATTGCACAAGAAGACTGTGCAAACGGCTTTCTGTTAGATGGCTTTCCACGCACCATTCCGCAAGCTGACGCGATGAAGGACGCTGGCGTTAAAGTTGATCATTGTATCGAGTTTGACGTGCCAGACGACGTTATAGTTAACCGTATGAGTGGACGTAGAGTTCACCCAGGTTCAGGTCGCGTTTATCATACTACTTATAATCCGCCTAAAATCGACGGTAAAGATGATGACACTGGTGAAGATTTGATTGTTCGCGATGATGATAAAGAGGCAACAGTGCGTGACCGTCTTGCTATTTATCACGATCAAACTAAACCGCTAGTGAACTATTATCAAACTGCAGCAAATGAAGGTTTATGTCATTATCACAAGCTTGACGGTACAAAAGCTGTTGGTGTTGTGAGCAGCGAATTAGAAAAAATCGTTAGTTAGAAACTGTTGAGGGACTGCGATGATATTGCAGCCCCTTTATAGAAATTTAAGCTAAGGTAGCTTAATATTGCTTTGCTATTTTTTACAAAGCAGCTTTAAGTGCATCTGCAATTTTTTCAGCGATCATGATTGTTGCTGCATTAGTATTACCACCGATGATGTTTGGCATCACCGATGCGTCCACAACCATTAAATTATTGATACCTTTCACATTCAAATTAATATCAACAACCGCAAGTTCATCTCCTTCAACGCCCATTTTGCATGTTCCAACAGGATGATAAACGGTTTCGGCACTATTTCTTAAGTAATCGATAATCTGCTCATCGGTTTGTACCTCCCCACCCGGTTTCCACTCAGTTGCAGCATCGCCTAAGGGTGAAGTGTTACTTATTTTTCTGCACCACTTAAAACCAGCAATCAATGGCTTTATATCATCTTCATGAGAAAGGTAGTTTGGACGGATATCAACTTGTAGTTCTCCGTCGATTTTTTGCAGCAAAATTTCGCCTCTACTTTTCGGATAAAGGTTACAAAAATGGATAGTGAAACCGTGTCCCCAAGGTGTTGAGCGACCATGGTCTATCAGTAACGCGGGCACAAAATGCAGTTGTATGTCCGGCAATGTCAGTTCGGGGGCCGACTTTAAGAAAGCACCGCCTTCGGCAATATTTGAAGTAAACATGCCTTGCTTGTGTAGCCAGTAATTAAGCGGCTCCAATGCATTTTTTAATAATGCAGGAACAGACAAACCGTAAGACCGTTGGGTTTGAGTTTTGAATAATATAGTGCTGTCCAAATGGTCTTGTAAATTTTGACCAACGCCGGGTGAGTGCGCTTTTACTTCAATACCTAACGATTGCAGGTGGTCCTTGTTACCAATACCTGATTGCATTAAAATTTGCGGAGAACCTATCGCGCCAGCGCTTAAAATAACGCGTTTTCTAGCAAATAAAAATTGTTTGGTGCTATTGGCAAAAATTTCAATTCCGGTCGCTGTATTATCGTCTAAGGTGACTCTTTTAACTTCAACGTCGGTCATAATGTGCAGGTTAGGGCGGGCTTTGATATCGTCACATAAAAAGCCTTTAGCGGTGCTGCAGCGCGAGCCATTGCGTTGAGTAACTTGATATATACCAACGCCCTCTTGGTCTTGCGCGTTGAAATCGACAGATTCTGCGAGGCCATTAGTTACCGAGGAAGCAACGAAATCATGACTTAGGGGGTTAATATGCTTGAGGTCTGATACGCTTTGGCAACCACCTATAGCATGGAAATCGGATACGCCTCTGGTGTTATCTTCACTTTTTTTGAAGTACGGTAAAACGTCATCCCAAGCCCAGCCAGTTAAACCAGATGCAGCCCAATCGTCATAATTTTGTGCTGCTCCACGAATGTAACACATGGCGTTGATTGAGCTAGAGCCACCCAATGTTTTACCTCTAGGCCAAAACATTTCGCGATCGTTTAAGTTACTTTCTGAGTGGGTATGAAACCCCCAATTGATTGACTTCATTCCGGCTAAAGCCGCGATACCAAAAGGTACATGTATTGCCAAGTTGGTGTCTTTTGGACCCGCTTCCAGAAGGCATATAGATAATTGAGGATTTTCAGATAAACGATTAGCTAACACCGCACCGGCAGAGCCAGCACCAACTATAATAATGTCAAATTCAGTCATAAGGCTTCAAATAATTAATATTATAATTTGAATATTAACACTGTTCTTACAACTGACCAGTCCATTTTTAACTTAGAAATCTTATTTGACTAGTTTACCAATCTAACTTAATAACAGGATTCTCTGTGCTGCTGTCAAGACCGCACATTTCTTCATAAGGAGTGTTTTGCTTCAGCCACACATTTTCAAACGTCTCTCCTTCGACTCTTAGCTTTATATGGTTAAGACTCTGAAAGGATAGCGTTTTGCTATATTTATCTAGAAAGAACATGTCAATTTTTTCTTCACCTGTCCCTGCAATATATACTCCACCTTCGATCGATTCAATAAACAAGTTCATAGTTAACGCTCCTAATATTTTTTAATTTAAACGACTCGCAATAGCAAAGGATCACCGTTACTAAAAGAGAAATCATGATTAAAATGACTATATAGGTTATTGTCTTCCTCTCCACCAATGTTCTCGGCAAATTGGAAAACCTAATTTTTCTAATTCATTACGTAAAATTACCATATCATCAGCATTTAGAAATTGGCCAATTTGCACTCGTTTTATACCATTATGCATCGTGATTTTGGGCGTATGCCAGTTACGGTCAGTTTCAGAATAATAAATATCGGTGCCGAAGCGAGGTAATGATTCTGTTGATTGTCGCCGGTCAATACCCATTTCAATGGTGATGAGTTGATCTGTAAATGTCACTATTTGTTTTAAATATGTAGAGCGCGTTACTTTGTACATTAGCAGCGCGAATAAGCCGACTTCTATGCCAGCAAAGGGCAGAACGACCCATGCACCAACAAATGTCCAAGCAATTGCAATTATCATGACAACCGCAACCATGAGTGCGATAATCCATTTTGCTTCAGCCCACGTAAGAGAGCGGTTAGGCGTGAGTAAAATAGTGGTTATATGTTCATGTCCTTCTAGCTGAACCATTTTGCGCTGCTTGAATTAAGTTGTTTACCAGAGACTATCTCTTTTTTCAGCATTTATTAACACTCTTTATTATTGGCGAGTAGCATTGTTAACTATTTTTAGACGTACTTTTAGTAGCCATCCATATAGAGTCGCTTTAGCAATTACATGGCTCACACTTATTTTTAGCTTACCTAACAGTTTTCAGATCATTTCTGATTATATTGGTTTTCTCTTTGTAGGTATTATTGGAGCTATTTTTGCCAACTCAACAGGTGCCGGTGGCGGTGTTGTCTTTGTTCCGTTTTTCAATCAAATCGATATGCAAAATAGCGCGATCATCGCTACCAGTTTTGCAATTCAATGTTGCGGAATGACCGCTGGAGCTCTGACTTGGCATTATCACCGCCAGTCTCTCCTCGCTGACGACAACGCTAGTACTGGCAAAACTGGTGGTGACAGCGATCAGTGGTTATATGTTAATAAAGGGCTATTAATTACAATCCCATTTTCAATATTGGGGATCCTAACCGCTCAGTTTGCCTTAAGTGAATATACACAACAAATGCAAACTTCCTTGCATGTCGCCTTCGGCGTGTTTTCTATTCTGCTCGCGATTGCAATATTTGGCTCTATTCCTCTGTTGAATAGACAAAAATCAGCGATAAATCTATTACCAATTGACATGATACTCTTGGGTATTATTGCGTTTTTTGGTGGTGTTATTACGGCATGGTTGTCAGTGGGAGTAGGGGAACTGATAGCTGTATACCTTATTTTGCGTGGATTTAATGTGACTTCGGCGATCGCGTTGGCAGTTATACTTAGTGCATTTACTGTTTGGTCTGCCATATTCAACCACTTGTTTATCACCCAAGCTATTTATTGGAATATCTTACTATTTGCTGGCGCTGGCGCCATTATAGGGGGAGTTATTGCCAAGCGGGTTGTTCTCTATTTTTGTGTTGTAAAGCTGAAGCTATTTTTCGCGACTTGGGTGTTTATTATGGGTACTGTCGGCCTAATTACCTGACTCATCCTGATCTTTCTGCTTAGGAGCAGGCAATTCAGGCTCTGCAATTTTTTTATTTCCAACCACTCTCCTGCGTTGACGTTCATATTCATTATAGGTCTTTTCATAACCTCTTAAACAATCTTCTCTAGCTTGTCCCTCAGCCATTCGTCCGCAGGCTTGTTGTTTATTATTTTGCATTATTTCATAAGCTGCATCATTAGAGCATCCCGCGCCAAGCAAAATTATTAAGGCCGCGACTCCCAGCACATGTTTTTTCTCTTGCATATGGTTATTCTCAAAAAATAATCGGCTAACTAAGGTACACAACAGTGCCTACAAGTTCAATTCAAAGCAACTGATAGTCATCGAATTTTCATTGCTCGCTGTTCAATCTGGGTATTATGCCGTATCCACGTTCATATTTGTCGAATCAACTTACGTGGCTTAAGGAAGCAATTTGCCTGACTTTTGTTGGTAACACTGATGAGAACGAGAGGGGGTACTAAATGCAGATGAGCGTTCTGCTAACAAACATTTTGCCGAGCACATAGGTATACGCCGAATAAAGGAATAAGCAGCTAAACCGTGACTTACTGGCCTTACTCCAGGGTTTTTTAAAGATAATTATACCCCCGTAATATATTAAATTACGGGGGTATAATTTTTGCTAAAACTGGTATTACATGCGTTCAAAAATTACGGCAATACCCTGGCCGCCACCGATACACATAGTTACCAATGCATATTTACCGCCGATGCGTTGTAACTCATGAATCGCTTTAGTCGCGATAACTGCACCCGAGGCTCCAATTGGGTGACCGAGCGCAATCGCGCCGCCATTTGGGTTTGTTTTCGCAGGGTCTAGGTCCAGGCCCTTAGCAACAGTTAACGCTTGTGCAGCAAAAGCTTCATTCGACTCAATTACGTCCATATCAACAATAGATAAACCGGCTCTGGCTAAGGCGGCTTTAGACGCAGGAATTGGACCTTCACCCATTACATCGTTTGGAACGCCGGCAACAGCATAAGATACCACCCTTGCAATAGGTGCTAAGCCATTTGAATTTGCGTAGCTTTCGCTCGCTAATGTGAGGAAAGATGCACCATCATTTATACCAGATGCGTTACCTGCGGTTACACTACCGTCTTTTTTGAATGCAGCACGCATACCACTCAATGTTTCAACTGTGGTACTTGATTTAACATGTTCGTCTACTTCAAAGAAGGTACTACCTTTGCGACTTTTTAACTCGATCGGTACAATCTGATCCTTAAAAAAACCGGCTTCAATTGCTGCAGCCGCTCGCGCGTGAGACTGTGCCGCAAAAATATCCTGGTGCTCTCGTGTAAAGTTCCATTTAGTGGCTAAATTCTCTGCAGTTATACCCATGTGCCCAACCCCGAAAGGGTCGGTCAAAGTAGCAACCATCATATCAATCATGGCGCTGTCGCCCATTCTTGCACCTGCGCGCATTGCAGGTGACAAATAACCGCCCCGCGACATGTTTTCTACGCCACCGCCAATCGCTAATTCATGGTCGCCAAGCATAATACCTTGTGCTGAGTTGATCACGGCTTGCAATCCAGAGCTGCACAAGCGGTTTAATGCCATCGCGGTTGAATTTAAAGACATACCTGCTTGAATTGAGGCAACTCGCGCAACATATGGAAAGCGTGATTCAGTTGGAATAGTATTACCTACTACAACCGATTCGTATTTTTCGGCTTCCACACCAGATCTAGCGATAGCTTCTTTTAATACTTGTCCTGCCAATTCTGAAGGTTCAATGCCTTTTAAACTTCCACTAAAAGTGCCTATTGCTGATCGCACGGCACTTAATACAACAACGCTATGTACACTCATATTGTTTTCCCATTTTGATTGTGGCTTTAAAGTTAGAATTTAGTCTAGTTAAAATATAACGTAAAGTCTGGGTTAGGAAACCTTTAATTACAGACATTAGTAGTGAGTGCACATATATATTGCTAATTTCTTATTTTAAGTCAAAAAAATAAGTACGAGCCGGGTGATAAAACGTGATTCATTGTGCTCTTTTAGACCAAAAGTAAAATGGTAATCCAGCAGCAAACAGAATGAGTCCTTGAAGCGCAATCATTATTCCCGACCCAATAATGGCAAAGACCGAAAACAATAGTGCGATAAACGCAATACCAAACGACATCCAGTTGATCTTAGTTGTCGCAGTTAACTCTCTTTTTTGCATAACGATTTCAGCTAGTGATGATGTTGCATAGGGTAACAATACGGTCAGTGTAGAAAGCATTATTAGTGTTTTAAAAGCGCTTAATAATCCTTCTGAAAAACTCATGACTACTAATATGGATGATAGAAAACCCGACAGTATTACTGTCTTTATCGGTATGCCAGCTTTGTTTTTGATTGAAAAAAACTCAGGCATTAATTTATCTTTTGCTAAGGCAGCAGGCATGATGCCGACGATAAGTGTATTGGCGTTAATGCTACTAATAATAGATATCAGTGCTGCTGTAGCAATGAAGCCGGCTCCCCAAGAACCTAATATTATCGATGCCGCGTCGGCGATAGGGGCAGTTGATTTTGCCAAATCAGCTAGTGGAATTAACGTCATTACTCCATAGGAGAGTGATATGTAAATAACGGTTACCGTTAATGTGCCTATGATCAGTGCTCGTGGAATATTTCTTTCTGGGCAAATAATATTATCTGATGGCAATGTTACGGCTTCAATACCAATATAAGCCCACATAGTGATCATGACCATTTCGGAGATTAAAATGAGGGTGGAGGGTTGCTCCTCAGTATTAGCTGGTGTTGAGTTAACGACGGCATTCGCGGGGTCACCAAGGAACAAGGCGCCAACAGAAATGATAAATAGCGGTAATAGTTTTAACAAGGAAGTAACTAATTGAAATGTACAAGCAGCTTTAATACCAGTAATGTTTATGGCCGTGATTAACCAAATAAACGCGATAGAAATTATTGCCGATAGCATTGGGTTTGAAGAAATGGTGGGTACAAAAAAGCTCAAATATCCTGTTACCGCAACAGCACCGGCAGCAACTGCCGCTAAAATACTGATCCAATAACCCCATGCAATAAGAAATCCGGCTAAGTCACCTTGTGTTTCTCTTGTGTAACCATAGATACCACCCTGCATCGAATGTCGTTTTGCAAGCATACCCAAAACTAAAGCAATAAATACTGTTCCTATACCAGCAATAATCCATGCCACTAAACTGAGCGTTCCGTAAGGAGCCAAAACAGCGGGTAGCATGAAGACACCATTACCTATGACAATACCTATAACGAGTCCCCAACATCTCCAAAAGCCCATCACTCTTTTCATTATAATTCCTTTTATGATGTCTTTGATTTGGAGGTGTTGGTTAATATTTGTTCGTAATCTAATATATGCTCTATGATTTAATAAAGCAAAATTTTCCAAATACCTACTGTATCGTTCAAAATAATCAAATTAAATAAATTCTATAATTGATATCTGTAACCTACTTGGAATGAGCGCGACTTACCGACCTGCAAACCGCCATGTTGACGAGTAACAGCGTATTTTTTGTCAAACAGGTTATCCAGTACAATATATAGGCTTTGTTTTTCATCAATTTGATAATTGGCTGATATGTCGACTATAGTACGCGCTTTTATGCCGTTGCTTTCATCGATGTTGTCATTGCCCGCAACAAACCGCATTTCATCTACATATTTGACGGCTGCTAATACCTGCCAATGATCACCAGCAACGCCACTTTCTAGTTGCCACGTAACTTTAGGCAAATACGGAATGTCGAAGCCGTCTTCTACACTACCCCAAACATTCAATTCAGAATCAAAGGTCTCAGCAAACTCAGCGCTAGAATAAGTGTAATTGAATCGAGTAGGCACAGCGAAATGGTCGAATTCGGCTCGGTGATTGATCACAAATTCAATACCCGATATATCGACTTTACCAGCGTTGTATTGCTGACCGATTAAGTCATCGTTACAGCCTTGGCTGGCAGTGCAGTTGCCATGCAGGTTATCAAGGTTAGTCACAAACCCTATCAATTCTCCGTTAACACTGCCGTAGCTAAAACGTCCGCCAAACTCATAATTCCAGCCTTCTTCGTTGTCAGCATTGTTGTTACCAGGCGACGGGGGAGCAAACGCTTTTTGCACTCCGGCCAATAAAACCCAGTTATCATTGGCTTGATAAGTAGCGCCGACACTAGGTAAAAATGCATTAACTTCGTTGTTACGTTCGCTGGGGTTTTCAGTACGTCGAGGATCAGTTTTGCCCCAATCATCACGGGCTAAATTTACATTTTCATAGCGTACGCCAGCAGTAACGATGAAGTCACCAAATGTCATTTTATCTTTAATAAAAAAGCTATATGCGTTGGCACTGTCAATTCGGTTTGAATCGGTGCCGGGTACGCCGGCGTCGAGAAGGCTCATCGAAAAATCAGTTGTAAGTGCATATTGGTCAACCCACTGAAATCTATCTATCTCATCATTGTGCATTCGAGCACCAATATTGATTTTATGATTATCAAGATAGAGCGCGAATTGACCTTGAATGCCGCGCGATAAGTATTCACGGTTATTGGCCTTTAAGGTTACTGTAATGTCATCAGGTGCGGCGTTAGCAAAAACAGCGGCATCGAAGTTACTGGCAATTTCTTCTGCGCCACTGCCTAGACTACTACCGTTTATTTTGGATACTTTATACCAGTTACGACCAAAATCGTTGATATACGCAATAACACTTAAGTCCATGTTCTCAGAAATTATATAATCATAATGCACGGAGGCATGTTTATGTTCGGTCGACATATTATCAAGTTGTGTAGCTGAATAACGTTGAAATGGATTTTGACTAAAATCTTGTTGAGTTATTCCCACATAGGTTTCATCAGAAGATTCATCGGAATACTTAAGTTTAAATTCTAACTGGTGGCGCTTAGCATCGTCTAAATAGATATCGAATTTAGTTAATAAGTCTGTTTTGTTAAAACCAGTATCCTGCCCGGAGTTAAGTGTTTTAAATCCATCGGCTTGGTAGTTATAAATTTCAACTAAACCACCACTAGTTTCATTTCTTCCGCCAACAAAAGTATGCAATTTTGAAAAACCATCACTGCCAAGCGCGAAATCAAACTTTCCACCTAAGGCATTTTGTGGAACGGCAGTTGAGACCAAGTTAATAACGCCACCGCTGGTACGCGGCCCATACTCAATAGTTGACCCCCCTTTAAGTATTTCAACTGCTTGCATGCGACCAACAGTAGGAAAGTAATATGCCGCAGGACTTGCATAAGGGGCCGGTGCGGCGAGTACGCCATCTTCCATTATAGTAATTTTATCAGAGCGGTCAGAGCTTGACCCTCGCATACCTATATTTGGCCGCAATCCGTAGCCATCTTCCTCCACAAAATAGACACCTGCAGTAGAGGATAAAATGCGCTGGATATCGGTGACAGCATAGTTATCTAAAGCTTCTTTGCCAATGTAAGCACCTGATCCAGGAAGCTTAGATACCGCTGCGGCCGACCCAAAAATAGTGATTTGCTCAATGCTATCAGTGTTTGTATTACGAGTTGATTCAACAGCAGAAGAAGTGAATACAACGCCCATTAATATAGAAGAGATACCTAGGGAAAGTTGAGATGTTTTCAAAAAATCGATTCCTTGTGAACGAATGTGGTTTGGTTAAGAGGATATAAACACAAATACAAATAAGAATCAATCTCATTTGTATTTATCCAAATCTCCTTCTGTATTTTTTTATTTTTTAAGCTCTCTAATCTAATTAAAAATAAATGTTCTTTCTAGGGGGAACCACCTATTTTAGAATAAGATTTCGTCGTTGATAATGTGAGCATATTAACTACCTAGAGATGTTACCGATGAAATTACTAACGAAAATCAAAACACTAACCTTAGCTATATCGTTATCCCTTCCGGCTTCTTACTTGCAGGCAAAAACATTTGATGCAGATTTAGCGATAAAAATAGCCAATAGCTCAGCCCAATCGCTACATCAAG
>NZ_CALJHY010000017.1 GCF_937770335.1 uncultured Glaciecola sp. | reverse complement strand
CGCGTTGCAGGCCTTTGCGAAAACGTTCGCGCAAAATAGGCTCGAGGCTCCGAAATTGCTCAGGTAGTCTAAAAAAGGTTTCGAGATAACGTTGGTTAACCGAGCGAATTTCCCAAACGGCACTGCCCCATTCGGCTTTAATTTCGTGGCGTGCAAATCCAGTCATACTGTAAATCATAGATGTTCCTTAAAGCACTTGCAGCATCTCCGCCATTGATGGCTTAGATGCAATAACAAGTGGCATAAATTGATTGGTGTGCTCGACTGGTTTATTCGTCATTTTTCAACGTTTAGTAACCAGCTACAAGCCACGGATAGTGTAACAGGCTTTATTAAATTGGCGAATATTGCACTGTTTTTAACTTTTTTCTGATAACTTTACTTTACACCTCCCGATCATCTATTAACTGCGCTATAATTGTCGGCTGAATTTTAAGGAGTTAAACATGCGTCCAAGCGGCAGAACTGCTAGTCAAATCCGTCCCGTCACTATTACCCGTAACTTTACTTGTCATGCAGAAGGGTCTGTATTGATTGAGTTTGGAAACACCAAAGTGCTTTGTAATGCCACGGTTGTTGAGGGTGTGCCTCGTTTTATGAAAGGCCAAGGTAAAGGTTGGGTTACTGCTGAATACAGCATGTTGCCACGTGCAACCCATACACGTTCTGATCGTGAAGCAGCGCGCGGCAAACAAGGTGGCCGTACGCTAGAAATTCAACGTTTAATTGCGCGTTCATTGCGTGCAGCAGTTGATTTGAAGCTATTAGGCGAAAACACAATTACCGTCGATTGTGATGTTATTCAAGCCGATGGTGGTACTCGTACTGCATCAATCACAGGTGCTTGCGTTGCATTGGTTGACGCGCTCACGTGGATGCGCGCAAAAGGTATTTTGAAAGCAAACCCGATGAAGCACATGATTGCTGCAGTTTCTGTTGGTATCTATAAAGGCAGCCCAGTTGCCGACCTTGAGTACCTTGAAGACTCTGTTGCTGAAACTGACATGAATGTTGTGATGACTGAAACAGGTAAACTTATTGAAGTGCAAGGCACTGCTGAAGCTGAACCGTTTAGTTTTGATGAAATGAATGAAATGTTGAGTCTAGCAAAAGACGGCATCATGGAATTATTTGATGCTCAAAAAAGTGCGCTAGCGTAAACTTCTTTGTAGTAGATACAGAAAAGTGAGCAAAAATAAAAGGTCTCATACGAGGCCTTTTATTTATAAAAAATTTGACATACCACGAGTGCGACTCAATTTCTCGGGGTATATGACCAAGGCATAAAAAATGCAAACAACTCAACTTCAAGATTATAAAACAGAATTTATTGAATTTGCAATTCAGCGTAATGTATTGCGTTTTGGTGAGTTTACGTTGAAGTCAGGACGCATCAGTCCGTATTTTTTCAATGCTGGTTTGTTCAATACTGGTGGTGACTTAGCCAAGCTGGGTCGTTATTACGCAGCTGCATTGCAAGCCGCTAATGTTGATTTTGATGTTTTGTTTGGTCCTGCTTATAAGGGCATACCGATTGCGACAACGACAGCAGTCGCTTTAGCGAATGATTATAACCTCGACGTGCCTTATTGCTTTAATCGCAAAGAAGCAAAAACGCATGGTGAAGGTGGTAGTTTAGTCGGCAGTCCGCTTGCAGGCAGGATCATGCTGGTGGATGATGTTATCACTGCAGGAACCGCGATCCGTGAGTCTATGCAGTTGATTAAACAGCACGATGCTAGTTTGGCTGGTGTGCTAATTGCACTTGATCGACAAGAACGTGGTCAAGGTGAATTGTCAGCAATTCAAGAAGTGGAACGTGATTTTAATACTCAGGTTATCTCTATTGTGACCTTGGCTGATGTGGTGGCATATTTGTCGGCTAAAGAGACCAACGCTGGTGCGGTTGCCAACATTAATCAATATCGTGGGACATACGGCATTTAGCCCTGTGCTATGCCGTTGATAAGTTGTTATGACAGATATATTTGAACAAGCTGACCATCAACTTAATGCTATAGGCTTGCGATGTCCTGAGCCTGTGATGATGATCCGTTTGCAAATTCGCAAAATGCAGGATGGCGACACGCTGTCTATTTGTGCTGATGACCACTCAACAACGCGTGATGTCCCCAGTTTTTGTCGTTTTATGCATCACACCTTAGTTGCCAGTGACGTTGATGAAGCACCCTATCGATATTTAGTGAAAAAAGGCTTAATTGACTTAAAGAATCTAACTTAAAACGTCAACTGCGCCTTTTCGATACAAAAGTGGGTATAAAACGAAAAGTCACTTAAGTCGAAAAACAATTTCCTTTGAAAAATCATGTAATTGAGTGGGATTCACTTTACCAAAAAAGTGATAATCTAAGCTTTAAGGGAAATTATCGATTGCGGATAGGGACAACCCCCTAAATTTGAAACGCTATGGCGAGAAGTCATTATAATTAAAAATATCAGAGTAACTGTGCTGGATTTCAGAGAGCCCTAAGCAGCTAATAAATTCCCCCTTTGTTGGCGGTTATTTGAATTAATTAATCTCTATTCTCATTAGGCTCAAAAACTATATCGACTTTTTTAGTTTTTATTCCAGACACATTAAAATCTATTCCCTCATAAAAGTCGCCAGTATCTCCGGCGAGCACAATCACGGTAAGAATATCTTTTTCAAGTGTAACCACTTCACTCCCGAGGTAATTTATTTTTAAATCATATTTTCCGGGCTTTAAATCCTGTAGAACAAAGAAACCATCATATTCAGGAGTTATACTAGTGTAGTAGTCATTATCTTTTGAAACTGTTATCTCGACGTAGCTAAAAAATTTATTACTTATCTTCGCTTCTATCTCGGGTAAGTAGATAGAGCCCATGATTAAGGACAAAGGTACAAGACCTACAGAGATGTTTTTACTGGATGCAGGCAGCAACGCTATGGTTTGAGCACTATCAGATCTAAGCGTGGGGTCGACCATAATCCCGGAATAATCATAACGTAATTTATTACTTCTATATGGCGATATATCGCTAAGATAAAAAGTACCTGCGCTGTCAGTCTTTGCTTTATTTTTACCGATGCCAACTTTCACTCCTGCCAAAGGGTCTTCATTTCTATCTTTTTTACCATTCGCATTTTTATCAATAAAAACAGTGCCTTCTAAATAACCACTATCAGGATATTTAGCAGTATTTGATGTAAACGGCTTTTTCATATTGATAACTTTTTCATAACTTGCTCTCGTTTTATACTGATTTTGTCTATTACTTTTGTAATTAGAATCTGTTTTTAAAGTGTCATTAAATCGGTATTCAAAAGTCATTTCTAGGCTAAAATCGGCTTGTTTATTATAATTTACCTCTAATCTATAAGCATACTTACTGTTTTGACTAAGCCGCTTTCTTAGCCGAGCCGCGAACTCCCACTTAGCGTCGCGACCTTCGTCATAACTGGCATCTGCGTTATAGGTAAAATCGCCTCCATTATAATCAAACCCTATTTTCCCCGTATAATTAGACCGTCGTTCATTCTGTTTTCGTACCGTCTTGCCAACGTCAAAATTTACACGTAGCGCTTTAGTAACATCATAGCTTATTCCGGTATCGTATATATTTTCTGTTCTATCTTGATATGTCTTACTCGAGAATCTGAAAAAATAATCACTTCTTCCATAATCACCACTTACCTCGGCTTCTAGATACCGGTCCTTGTTTTCATCCTCGGCTAATAGATGACTATATCGCTCATAGCTATATGATAATTGATGAGAATAGATCTCGCTATTTAGCTCTCCAATATATCCCTCACTAGGGTCTGCAACTGAATTGTAATAAGAAATTTGAGCTACTAGGGGAACAAATAAATTTGAAAAGCGATAGGCCGCCCTATGTTTGCTGTAGTTATAAAGCTCGTCTTCATTGCGTGTATCATAATAGTCAAAAGAATAGCTCAGGTTGTTGGTCACCCCGTATGAAATGCCGTATTTTCGATCATCCCACGCTTTATTTTCTGACTGCGGGTTTTGTCCATAGAAAAAGTTGTAGTCCCATTCCCCTTTAGTCAGAAAATCATTCCCTTGTAACACATTGATATTTCTCTCTTCTATAAACACACCATTTCTATCAAATATCTTTATTGTAAACGCGTCGTTTTTACTTCTTATCTCTAGGGTAAACTCATAATCACTTCCCTCGACCCGCTGAAAGTCAGCAACTTTGCCATTTTGATAAATTTCAACCATGGCGTTTGTCGGTGCTTCACCTCGAATAGTAACTTCCCTGCCTGAACGTTTGACCGTGTAACCATTATCGCTGACTGATAGTCCCCGTATCTGACTGTTATATCCGAGAATATCATTACCTTTGACATTATTATCTCCGATAGTTACGGTCTTACCTTCAAATATGTAGGGGTATTTTAAACTAACATCTGCTAATTTTCTGATAGGGTAAATACCCTGCCTAATATTAAAATCGCCATATAAAAGCTGCGAACTATACTCAAGCGCTACATTTCCCTTGTTCTGCTTCTTACCATTTTCAAAGTAATTAGCGATATTATCTATGTCATAGCGAAATTTAAGCATACCCAGAGCTACTAACCTTCTATCCTCTTGCATAAAAAGGTCTGTTTGTTGCTTATTTTGTTTTCTATTTTTGTCATCTTCGACTCCTCGCATTCTTTTTTGTGCGGCAATCCTGCTGTCTAATGGCAAGCTAAAGTCGGGCGATATTGTTAAGGTATAAGTTGCCGCTATCCACTTTATTTGTTTGAGCGGAATCAACTCGTCAAGCTCCCGTCTATCGACATAGAGCTCCCCGTCAATGACAAGACTTGCAATGCTTTTAAGGTTCTTCGTTATTTGCTTTGATTTTCCATCAGAAAAGAGATTACCGGCTATAGTTAGGCTCACACGTCCTGCTTTTATCGAAAGCTTGCTATATTCGCTGACTTCAGTAAACACCAGAAAATCGCTAACTCCTATGTAGATGTTTCCGTCAAAATCACTCTTTACCGCATAGAACTCCTGCTTCAGACTATCGCCTACCTTAATGGTGACCATATCGTCAAAGTAATTATCTTGAGTGGCAGCGATCGTGGGATTCATAAAGGCGAGGTTGGAAAGAATGAGTAATATTGAGCCTATCAACAGGATTGTCGATTTATTTGTAGTAAATACATAACTACGTTGGCATTTAATCAGCATTATAATTAATGGTAATAAGGTTAATAGCTGATAAAAAAAGAACGATAAAGCAGTTGCTTAAAAGACTACTAATCTTGAGTGACTTCGGCAAAGCGCTCGCCTTTAGTTAATTTAATAGGAATGTTACTTTGCTGCATATACTATTATCGCGAAGTTGATAACTCAGTTGATTTATTCAACGTAATTGACTTCGTATTTAATTGGTTTTTTGTATTTTCCGCCAACGTTCTTTTCTCCTAGTAGTGAAAAACCGATAGCAAATTCTCCCTCACCGTAATCGTCTAGCGTAATGATCCTATTTTTAGGTTTAAGTTCTGTAATTCTTACCCCTGGGGTCAGATAAATAGCCCCGTTTGTTTTAATTTCAAGTTTGACCTGCCGAGTTGCTTTGCCTTTAACAGTAACGATTACTCCATCCTCAGGATAGACATTGAGCCTGCTGCCGTTATAAATATAGAGGTTTTGCAATTGGGCATTTTTTACCTCAATAATTTCCAGCGGAAAAGCGAATGATGTATGTATAAGTAATAATAAAAATAAAGGATATTTCATTGCTATGTAACCAGATCAAAAAAAGCAGCCCGTAGGCTGCTCAACTAATGTTTAAGTAGGAGTGGGAGCAGGAGTGGAGGTAACCGTTGTATCTGCAATAGCATCATAGTTAACTGAGATAGTAATAGTCTCACTAATAGTTGTGCCTGTTGCCGCACCTGACACATCTAGGCCAACATTGAAGGTCAATGCTTTTGTAGTTATGTCGGAGAAAGCGATGGTTGTACCTTCAATATCACCGGTTAGCTTTAACATGCTATCGCCTGTTACTGAGTAGGTAAATGTTTCGCCAACTTCACCGGTAATTGTAGCGACAACAGCTTCAGTCGAAATAACCGAGTCGGACCAAACATCCCCAAAGTCGATCGATGTCGTATCTAAACCTACAGCAATCGGTGTTACATACTTAGCGGTCACTGTTAATGTATCCGTTACTGCGCTATCTAATAATGGAGATGTATTTGTAGCAAACGCTGATGATGAAATTGCGACCATTGATGTTGTTAATAACAACGTTTTCATGGATGCTACTGTTGATAATTTTTTCATTGTATTTTTCTCTGTGTTACTTTGCTTCAAAATGAATAAACGTCCAATCTGTGAAAGGAATTTTATTCGTGGATATCGTTGTAGGCCACCATCACAGTAATAGTAACGGCAATATCGTCACTCATAATTGCTGTGTTTAGATCTACATAAAATTCATGCCTCTGGTCAGCTCCCGTTGCCGTATCTATATAAGTGATACTGCCTTGCGTAAACCCTGTAATGGGGTTGCGGGAAGCCTCTAAAACACCAGTCTCGTCATCGTTACTTATTTCTACCGTATAATCATATCCAGCTTCCGCATTTACCCAAAATTCAGTCAATATACTGTCTACTTCGCTATCGTTGTAAACATCGCCAAAATCGATTGCGTTAGTTGTAAGCGCTAAAGATATCTTTTTTACTGCCTCACCATTGATATAGAAAACACCTTCTTCAGCAGCTGAAAAGACAGAAAAGAAAAGGAGAATGAAAACCACTTTACTCACTTCCAATGTCCCTAAAGTACAAAAGTAAATCCCTTCGAATATTTAAGTTTCTCATTAACAAAAGCAACCTCTGCATAATCAGCATCGCCATCTACAATCATCGATTTATTAAGTTCAACTAGATGCTCGCGATAAAATCCTTGTTTAAAACTATGCTCTTTAACCAATTTTTTATTTTTATAAAACTGCACCATGATACTAAGCGAATAGGAAAAATTGCCTTGATTGGTGATTGCGCCCTGTAATTGATAATTTTCGTCTATCTTTACCATCCGCAACTCGTCGAGATTCATACCGGTTTCAAGTTTGCCTTTTCTGCCATAGTAAGGGATCCCAATATTCATTAGCATGGTTACCTGGCCAGCACTCTTGCGCGGGGGCTGTTCTTTAAATACCAGTAATGCCACATACTCTCCATCCGGTAGATCTTTCTTTATCCTTGGGGCTATTCTCACTTGGATCTGACCTTTAGCCGGAATGAGCACGATTTTGGGATAAGCTACTAATTGCTCTCCCAGATAATACTTATCTTTAGCCCACTGCGGTTTAGCGAAATCTACCCGAACTCGCACCGGTTTATTGCTCTGATTAATAAGCGTTGTGTCCTGAGTTACCGGTCGGTCAAGGTCAACACCTAAACTTGTCTGGGTGACCATAAAAGCGCTATAGCTAGCGATGGAATAAAAGCACAAGAATAATGTCGTCACGACATTTAGGTAATTTTTAATCTTAACGGTGGAACTCCCTCTTAGTTTTTTGCTGCTTATTTAACGCCAACATCATAAAATTAAAGTAAAAAAAAGGCCTTCATAAAGAAGACCATGTGTAAAAAAATAGCGTAAGGTACATAAAGTGTCATTCCACTTTCGGCAACTGGCTACCATTTTACAGGCCCTTTAGCTTTGCGTCCCTAAGTTTCCCTAGGTTTGCGGTTGATTAATTTTATGAAAGTTCTAACTGGACCTTCTGACCAATTAAAACAATATTTAGCATATGAGATAATTTATATTTGAATGCTTTTTAGTCACTCATTGTTTTTAATTTTTGTTTAATACCAAGCGCGAAATTATGACCAAAAACGTAACGTAATTTTATGCAACTGAGGATTCATATTCAGCCAACCGCGCTATCTTTAATTTCATTAAAAAAGTAGCCTTGCATCATGCATTGTTGCTCTTTACAAAAGATATATTTGTCAAAGCTATCCACACCCTCTATGACTACAATTCTAGTCTTCTTTTTCAATGTTTTTATAATGTGCTTTAGTAAAGTAATGTCATTTTTATGTAAATCCCAAAAAATCTCTTTCGATATCTTAACTGCGTCAAAGTCAAACACATTCATTAAGTCAAAATTTGAGTGCTTTACTCCAGAGTCGTCTAACCAAATTTGTACATTTGGGTATTTCCTAATTTCATCTATTCTGTCCTTTACGTCCAATACTGATCGCAAAGGACAATTTTCTGACAGTTCTAATATAGTTGTATCACGCCCAAATTCTGATAACAGCATTTCAATATAAGATGACTTTAAAAATTTAATACTTATATTGATAGAAACTGGAGAAAATATCTGCTTTCGGATGTTCTCGAGAGCATGGCGGTAAATAATATAAATTTCTCGACAATCTAAGTCACTAAAAAAGACGATAGGGCATTGCTGTATTTCATCATTCATCACAGTACATAAAACTTTATAAATACTATTGGTGTTAGATAGGCAATCTGTAATTAACTCAAGTCTTGGGTACACAACATACTTATTACTATCATGAATGACAGATATTGATGGAATTAGTGTCATTCAAAAAAGCCCCTGTTTTTATTAACCATTTGATATCCCTTTCCATGAATTGTTATTATTTCCAAAGTCGATTTATGTTTCAGTAAAGCCCTGATTTCTGATATTGCAACGGTGACGTTATTATTGACCTTATGGTCTATTCCCCAACCATACGCTAACAGAAAACTCCTACTCACGACTTCTCCTTGGTATTCGTCAAAGGCACACAGGATTCTAAACATCGGATTTGATATCCTGTGTTTTACGCCAGCTACCGATAAAACATAACGTTCAATGAAGACGTGTGTATCGATATAAATCGCATTAAATTGTTTAGGGCATGAAACGCATTGCGCAGAACATAAAGCCATTGCTGGCGATTGGTGATTTTTTGTTACTTGTCCTTTATCACTCTTGATTGCTTCCTTTTGATGGCCAGCAATTAACATTTTGTCTCCAAATTATTATCTTCTATATGCTCTCACAGCTAATTCTCTCTGGTAAGAGTTGTCACGCTTTAAGTATCTTTAAATATACAAATTATGTCTATTGCGTCTAAAAACTTATACCTAACTATACTTTAGTTGAGCGCAAATTCAATAGATATAAAAAATATAAAAATTAAATAAATAAGAAATATTTAATCTCTATTCTATATAATTTGTGTGTATCGTTAGATAGAATATTCGCGATGAGATACTATAAAGCTAATTAATTCAGTATCGGTAAGTGGTTTACTGAAATAAAATCCCTGATAAACTCTCGCTATAAGCTTGTTAAGTAATGTCATTTTTTTTAATGGTCCACTACAAAGTGCACTGTTCTTTTTTAGACGTTTACACTATCTTTGACTAGAATTTCTGGCTTCCGTTTCTGATGGTTTTGTAACTGACGGCAATGCCTCTCGCTACCAGTAATACTTCATTGTTACGGAAGCTAAGTGTAAATATATGATAAAGTCACACAGAGTGACTGATAATTCGTGATGGATAGCGAGATCCAGCATAAATAGTAGTGTTTTTCACACCCTGTTTATCGTATGTTTCTGAGCCGGCTCGTCAACTTAATACGTGATAGTTGTTAATAATGATTTAGCAAACCAAACAAATTATAAAACCAAATGAAAGCGGTTTATAATTTTAGTGTGAGTTTCAAACTTTAATGTCTAGTTCCCAATATTAATATGCTTGCACAGCCATTGCTCTTTAGCAACAGGATAGCAAGCCTTGTTGGGAGAAAAAGTAAAAGGGCTTTGTGCGATTTTTTCTTCTTGTATACTAGTTTCCCCCCTTGGTGTAGCTTCTTTTGCTGCGACCATTGAACCGATAAAACCGCTTAGAAATAACACCACAAAGCAGCTAGATATTAATAACGTTTTTGTTGCTAGTCGGCGAATGCTACTCATGAATAACTCCTTTTATAAAACCTGCCGCGGTAGCATCGTATTGACTAACTTCAATACCAAGTAATGCCAATGCCGTGGCTGCAAATTGAGTTTGGGTTAACTCGCTCGTGGTTTTTAACAGTCCCTGACTTCTAATATTAGGACCCATTGCTGCAAACCAAATATGCTCTGAACCGACAATACCATGTTTGAAATCAGATAAAGCGGTCATATAGTTTTGCACTGCTTGTTTTGATGCATGGTGTCGCCAGTCAATCGCGTCATTGCCACGACCATGATCAGTAATAATGATCATGTTGGTGTTATTTTTATAGGCTGGCATGTTTTGCAATGTTGTCCATAGATCACGCAAATACTCATCGGTTTGTTTGGCGCTATCTAAATAAGCATCATATTTTCCATTATGCGCAAAATCGTCAGTTTCACCTAAATTGATAACCAACACTTTGGGCTGCTTTACTTGCAAGTACAGCTTGGCGAAGCCATAAGTGAACGCGTCGTGCCTTACTGTGTCCCAGGGGCTCGGTATTTCCGTTTGTAAGCGATTCATTAGCTCGATTTGAGCCGCGACATCTTGCGCTAATGGTTTTTGTGAGTGTGTTTCTAAAAGCGGCATGTTCTCAAACCCAGCGTTAATGAATAAGCCACTGCGTTCTCTGTTGAAAATAAACGGGAATACATCCCATCCTGAAAAAATAGCAATTTCATGTTCAAAACCGACTTGCTGATTCAACCACTCTAGAAAAGTGACATTAGGATTTAAATTTTTTGCATTTGAGGTAAGGCGGTCATCAACCTTGCCCGTAAATATCTCGTTATAACCGGGAAAAGAAAAGTGCTGTTTGTTGGTTAATGACATCGCAGAACCCTTGTTGCGGTCGCCAATTAATACGCCATTTTTGCCTATCACGTTGTTTAAAAAGGGCATTAACCGGTTTTTACGTTCCTGCTGGTCTGCATGCCAAAAGCGAGCGGTTAGATGATCTATATTACTGACAAAGTCTTCATTATTAAGTAGCTTTTCATCGGCTCCACCAAAAGCTTCCTGCCAACGCAAACCATCGATAGTTACAATAACCAACTTTGGCGTTTTAATATCGGTCAATTCAGTTGCACTGACCATGGGTAAGACACCCCACAAGAACAAAGTTAAAATAACAGAGGTGATATTTTTGATAGAAACTGACGTTATATTTTGCATGATTATCATTCCTTCAGGTAAAAAAAACCCTGACCAATAAGGTCAGGGTATATAAAATGCCTCAGGGAGGAGACGGGTACACAATCTTAACTGCTTAATTAAAAGCTAAATTGTAAATTTACGGCGGCTGTTCTAGGCGCGCCAATCCATGCCGATTGCCCAGCAATACCGCTTAAATAACTCTCATCGGTGAGGTTATTCAGAGTAAATCGAACTTGCATGTTTTGTATGCCTTGAACTTCTACATCAACGTTCACACCAGCATATAAATCGGTCACAGTGTATGCTTCAGCTACCACCGAGTTTGCAGCATCAATAAAGCGGTCACCGACATGCTTAACAGACAAGCCTGCACTGTAATTACCTTTGTTATAATCTAATGAGCCAACCCACATATCCTCTACCGAGCCGAATACTGTATTGCCTGCTTGTATGTTCAAACCCAGTGCCTCAGGTACGTCTTTGTATACCGATTCGTTGTTAGTAAATGAAGCATAAAAGCTGAAGTATTCAGATAGCTGTACGCTAACCGATGCTTCAATCCCTTCAGATTCGATACCGCCAACGTTAATATAAGAACCGTTCGTTCCAATATTATAATCAATACCTGAAACAGGTGAATCGGGCGGTAAGAATGTAACGCGATTATTGAAATCGATTTGGTAAAATGTAACGCTGGCATCGATAACGTCGGAGTTGTAACGTAAACCAATATCGAAGTTTGTTGCAGTTTCAGGCTTAATTTCAGTGAGTGTTGATGAATCTCTCTCAAGCACGGTGTCTTTGATTGCTGCGAAGTTCTCGGCATATCCAGCGAATATCTCTAAACCTTCAAGGGGCATATTAGCGACAAATCCGGCGGAGATTAATACGTCTGAATCAGAGTTAACACCAGCAATATTATTAGCAGCATTGAAGTTGTCATCTTTACTTAGGTCAACAATGAATTTCTTTGCGCCAATACGCGCTTTTACCCAATCAAAATCGGTTTCGTTTTCGATATAAAGCATCGTTGTTTCAACCGCAAAGCTATTGTCATACTGAATCCAATAGGGAGTATTATCGAACTCAAAACTTGAAGCTGAGTCGATTATTTTGTGCCAATCACGATACTCATCGCGACTATAGTCTTCGTACCAAATACCTGCGCGAGTCACGTTTTCAAACGCTTCTGTTTGAATGGTATACGCTAGATCTGCATTGAGTCCGAAGCGTTGCTTAGCATAGTGTGTATGACGATATGAGCCTACTGGAATAGCTTCTGGACCAAAACAGTCGGCGTCAAATGCGGAGCCTGCACCACCATATGGAAAAGTAATTGAGCTCACACAGCCGTCAGCTGGGGTTAGCGCTAAACCGTCGCGATTAACGAAAGTAATAATCCCTCTTGAGCTGCCTCCCATTGCAGTTGTTTGTGAGGATAACTCTGTCTCTGCGCGACCAGTATCGTCGGTTAGATCATTTAAATAAGGCGGAACCCAGTCGCCACGCCCTTCATTGTCATGGTAATAAACGTTACTTGAAAAGCTGAGATTGTCACCGGAATAATCTAAAGCTAGATAGGCGAAGAAATTTTCACGTAAAGTAGACCAACCTTTGCGATACAGCTGATCGATATAAGGTACGCCAGTCCATTCAGAGGTTAATCGGTCCGAGTCTGGGTTGGTTTCAAATTGCCCTTTACTGACACGTTGATAGTTGTCTTCGTGCGAGTCATCATAAGAAGCGTAAGCTGTTAAGCCCCAATTCTCATTTAAGTTAGATATGAGTTTGGCAGCTAAATGGTCCTTCTTGTTTTCAGCAGATTGGTTTACCCAGTCAGTGTTGCTGCTACTCGATACGCTAATCCATGCGAACGTGTCTCTAGCAATTTCGCCGGTGTTGTAACGTAAAAAATACTTCTGCGCTTCAAAATCGCCAAATGACAAGCTAGTTAAAAATCCTTCTTCTTGAGTTGGATTGATTGTTGTGAAATTCAGGGTGCCACCTAAAGCTTCATTTGAACGCGACGCTATATCTGCGGTGCCTTGAGATACTTCAACGAGATATAGGTTCTCGGTATCTATATAGCGATTAGCTTTTGCACCACCGCCATAGTTCGAGTTGCCGTTTGCGATGCCATCAACGGTAATACCAATCTGTTGTTCGTCTAAACTTACTTGAAAGCCGCGAATAGAGATTGTTGTTGACCAGTCATCAGAGCCAAAAGTATCCCCTTCATTGATCAATACGCCAGGCAGGTTATCGATTGATGCGAGCACACTAGTCATATTGCTTTGCTGCTTTAGCATCGACTCAGTTGTTTCATTGTTTGCATAGGAAACGCTTTTGCCAATGACCTGAATTTTCTCAATAGAAGCGTCTTTGGCTTCTGTGTTTTCTTCTGCTTGTACTTGTGTATTAAGCGCGGCTAAACAAGCCAGCGTGATGTAACTGAGTTTAGTGTTCATGCAAGAGTCCTGATTATCATTTTTTTATTTAGTTAAGAATGCAGGAATACTGTAGATGCGTTTAATGGCAATTACTTTACAGAAAAATGAATAAATTTAGACAGGTACATTACATAAGTGTGGCACTAATGTGACTAAAAGATGACAGGCGAGTATTGTGGGGATTTAATTAATTAAGAAAAAAGAGCCGGTGTTAACAAATCGAGATAATGACTATCGCCGATCTGCCACCACTGACTCCTTTGATATTGGTCTAGTTTGCAGGCTTCATGAACTTGATTGTCCAACGATCAGTGTTGCCCGACACTGAGCGAGCGCCTACTTCATATTCTAACTCGTCGTCTTCTTTGTAGTGCATGTTGCTGAAGTCAACTAATACGAAACCGGCTTCTTGAATTTCTTTAATGGCTAGCACCGGATCGATACGACGACCGTTACTATTGTTTGATGGCTCCATGTGGCGAGCGGTGTGATCAACAACACCATAAATACCACCGGGTCTTAATGCTTCAAATGCAAGCTCATTCATTTTTTTACGACCTTGCTCAGCAAAATTATGGTAGTTACGGAAAGTAAGTACCACATCAACATCTTGTATACCCAAAGTGGTCGCTTTTAAAGAATAACTACTGGCGCCCTCTTCACGGAAACTGCTGGCGTCTTCAGCAATAATGTTCATTTTTTCAAAACCATCAAAATCAGACAAACGCTCTTTAATCCGACCTGTGCCTATTGCTGCATAGTATTTCCCGTTTTCACTTAATGCTGGCGCAAGTAATTTAGTATACCAACCACCTCCAGGAATAAGCTCGACAACACTCATGTTGTCCTCAACCCCAAAAAATTCCAAGGTTTGAACTGGCTTTCGGTTTCTATCACGCTCAACTTCAGCTGCGGTCCTAATATCTGAGGCCATCGCTGTTTTAATCTTATCGCTAATTGGCGCAGCCGCGGATAACGCTGAAGCGCTCAATAGTGCACAGGCTAAACTAAGTGAAATTAACTTTTTCATGATTCTTCCTTTATCGTTTTAATTCAAAATTGTTGTCAATAATTAATGCTTGGCGGTTAACTGCAACCATTTGTCAGCACTACTTCTTTCGATTACGAGATTGTTACGTTTTATCTCTCTTCAGATTATTTAAAATGATGAACCTACTGTTTGGCTTTAACTTTTATTAAAAAAGAATAAGCCACCAAATCAATATAACGGCAAACAAAGCCAGCAAGCCTGCCATTTGTACCGTTTTATTAGTTTTTCGGTTTGGTCACCGAAGTAATAAACCAGAACCGCTAACCCGAAATAGCGGATAATTCTTCCCATTCCTGTTGCTAATAAGAACGACGGAATCGAATACGCAGTTACTCCCGCGGCTAACATCGCTATTTGTAGCGGTATAGGTGTTATGCCGGTACTAAATATAAACCAAAATCCGTCTGTTTCCATGCGTTGTTGAAAAGTAGCAAATTGTGCCTCAGTGGTCATGTGTTGCATGATGAAATCGCGCATAAGGTCAAACAAAAAATAACCCACTAAGTAACCCAATACGGCCCCAATTAGGCAACCTACCGTAGCCATTAGCGCAATTAGCCAAAGCTTTTCACGCCTTTTTTGCATTAGAGGAACTAACAATGCCTCAAGTGGAATAGGCAAAACAGTCGACTCCAATAATGAGACTAGCGTTATGCTAGACAACATATGTTTGGAGTAAATCATACCTTGAACGTTCTTCTTTATGGACACAGCATCTCAGCATTCTAAAAGGGCGACTTTTTTATTAGTGGACCCTATAATAAATAGATAGCCTAAAATAGAACAAGCAGCCTGACTCGGCTGCTTGTTCAAACCTTAATTATTACAAAGTGTATTGAAATACATATTATCAGTACAGACTTGCGTTAATGACTAGTCAGACTAATTTTTTACTACTTTTCCATCTTTCATTACAAAATCGATTTTTTCCATCAAGGAAATATCGTCAAGTGGATTACCCTTTACGGCAACTAAATCGGCGAATTTACCTTGGGTTACAGTTCCTAGCTCTTTGTCGATTTTTAACAGCTTTGCTGCGTTTATTGTAGCTGTGAAAATAGCATCCATTTCCGACATGCCCGCTTCTACCATCAGAGCAAATTCTTGGCCGTTGTTGCCATGAGCAGAAACGCCAGAATCAGTGCCATAGGCAATCAATACGCCGTTTTCATGCGCTCTTGCAAAGGTTTGTTGAATCAATGGACCAATTGCAGCCGCTTTGGGACGCACGATATCCGGAAAATAACCGTCTATTTTTGCTTTCTCAGCTACAAAGTTACCTGCTAATATTGTCGGTACGTAGTACACATCATGTTTACGCATGAGTTTAATGATTTCTTTGTCCATGTAAGTGCCATGCTCAATTGAGTTAACACCGGCTAAAATGGCGCGCTTCATGCCTTCTTTCCCATGTGCATGCACTGCTACTGTCATTCCATAATCTTTTGCTGTTTGCACAATAGCTTCTAACTCATCGGTCATAAATTGTGGGTTTTGCCCGCTTTTTGCAACACTAAGGACACCGCCAGTTGCGGTTATTTTAATTAAATCAGCACCGTCTTTGTAGCGTTGACGAACCGCTTGTCTTGCTTCTGCGACGCCGTTTATCACGCCATCTCGTGGACCAGGATTACCCATCAAATCGCTACTTCTGCCGTTAGTAGGATCCGCGTGTCCGCCGGTCGTCGCAATTGATTTTGCTGCCGTATAAATGCGCGGCCCAACAGTAACTCCTTGGTTAATTGATTTACGCAAAGCCACGGTTTCGTTGTCAACATCGCCAAGATTTCGCACGGTTGTAAAGCCGGCCATTACGGTTTTACGCGCATAATCGACAGCCGCAATGGCATAGTCAGCTTCATTAGACGTGAAGCTCTTTAAATAGGAGCTAGGGCCTTCATTTTGAAAAGACAAGTGCACGTGCATATCCATTAGACCTGGCATGAGTGTGCTGCCGGTTAAATCGATAAAAGTGTCCCCTTCGCCGCCTTCGTCTTTGCCGTCTACTATTTTAACGATTTTGTTGCCTTCAACGATAACCGTCTTATCACTCTGTATTTTTGAATCTTCAGAGGTGATTAGTTGACTCGCAAAAATATGTGTCGCTGCCTGCACATGAGCTGCCATTAGCAAACCAGCAATAACCAATGCCACTTTCGCGGCCTGTGAGCGGTTGAATAAGTTCTTTATCATTCTGTTTATTTTCATCCTAGTTTGAGTGCGATCTTGTTTAGCTATACATTAGGATAAAATAGTCAGCTAATCAAAGAATTATGAAATATAGCAACAAATATAAGTGTGAAATAGATTACACCTAATGATTTACGCTTTGAGTTTTAGATCAGCAAAGGTTGATTAGAAATAACACATTAAAATGTGCCCAAACTAAACTGATAATCGTTACTTTTCATGGTCAGCTCATTGCCCTTTTCGCTGCTTTTTTCTGTCGCAATTTCAGCCCATTGATACATCACGTTTTGGTGCAGCCTTGCCCATAAATTACGTCTAATTAAGCAATAAGGAACCAGTGTTTCAGTGCTATCAGAGTCGCTTGTAAAGTGCCTGAGTTGGATGGGGTGGTCAAGCCCAACCTCTACTTCATCACCAATCTGAGTTTTCACCAGCAATGCACTTTTTTCAAAACGCCAGTCGACAATAATGAAAGGAACGTCTTCTACTTTAATGCCAATCTTCTCGACCGGTGTGACTAAAAAATAGGCTTCATCCTCTTTCTTAAGTACGCTGGATAATAAGCTAACCAGTTTGGCGCGAGTAAAAGGTGTGCCCTCGTGCCACCATTGACCGTTGCTTTTTATCACTAAGTTCATGTCACCACAAAATGGTGGATCCCACTTATCCACTGGCGGCATTTGCTTTGTCGGCGCCGCATCGGTGAGTTGCTGGGTTAGCTTACCTAAATCCATATTACTCTTGCAACGCGTCTTGGAGGTCTCGCAATATGTCTTTAATTCTGCGCGTGTTTTCCGGACCGGTTCTAATTAACTGCTTTTGTGGACCAGATAATGCCTCAAGTTGTTCGTCTTTAAATTTAAACATAACGCTATCGGAATATACTTCAATAGGCAGAGGGACAATTGGCGTATCTAGCAGCTCATTTATAGCTTGCAATAGCGTAGTATCAAACGAACTATTGGGAGGCGCAATCTCTGCAAATTTGCTTTCTAATATGCCACGATAGGTGTCCATCAATCTGATCAAATCATCAGTACTCATGGACTCAAGCGCATCAACATACGTGTTATAACGTTTGAAGCTTGCAGCATCTATCCATTCACTATCCGCCTGCTGGTATACCCGGAACTCTTCTTCGGGGGCAGCGATTAAGCTATGGTTCGGTGACATCTCGTGATTAGCAATGCTGTTTACGTTGATCACAAATTTTTGTAATAAGCCCTCGTTTGTCAGGTACTTTCCAACTAATGGTGATGCCGCTATAGTGATAACTGCATTCTTTACAGCAGCATCACTTTCATCTAATGGTTCAACTACAACGAGGTCGGGTAGTGGCTCAACATTTTGGCCCGCTTCAATTTCAAGCGACTTTATTTCAGGTGTTCCTTCAAAAACTTCTGGTTCAGACGGCATATTTTCAGGTTCGTCTGCTGCTGCAAGCTCATCAACAACCGGAAGTGCTGGTATGACGGCAATAGGCGCGGAAGTAAGTGGCTGTTCAGGCTCAGAATCTGGCCACAAAAATGCCACGACTAAAATTACAATTAGGACGCCTGCAGCAATAAGATACGGCTTCATTTGGGTCATTTGATTAGGTGATTGTACTTCTTGATCTGACATTTAGGCCTCTCTTTGCTTTTCGTAAAAGGTAACTACTTTGTAGTATAGTCGAGTCTAGCTTTCGTGCGTATAACATATGAGATTCGACACGCGCATGTTTATAAGGTTCATGATATTTTCTTAAATGAACTTTTACTCTTAATATTGGTATTTATAATATAATATCAAGTAAAGATTATCCGAATATGAATATAAAATATCCGATGACAACGTTGACTAAAAAGTCACACCTCATTGAACGCCTAGAAGTACAGTCCTTTGAAATGAACGTTTATTTAGTAAAGGTGACCATTGCAGGTGAAGCTGGTTTTGTAACAGACAAAAATGACAGCCCAATGCGCTTTCATAATTCGCAAATGGTGCGAGACATGTTCGATCATTGTGACGTTCAAAGTGCTGTTATGACCCATGACTCGCCGTATGATGAAATGATTGGCAACCCAATGAAAAAGAGTGATTTAACTGAAATGCCATTTTCAATGAACCAGCCTTACTAGGGTAACCAAGTGCGCCTTGCTTCAGTTAGCAATATGTCAAACTCATCAGCAGTGACCGGCATAATCGACAACCGCCCGCCTTTTTTGACTAAGCCAATCTTGGTTATACTTGGCATGTGCTTAATCCGAGCTAGCGATAAAATGCGCGTAAATGTTTCTAGATGTTCAAGCTCAACCATACACCAACGTGGACTCTCGGGTGCTGATTTAGGATCGAAATAACGACTTTCTGGATTATATTGTGTTTGATCAGTTAGTCCTATGCCACTTATTTTGGCTAATCCAGCAATACCAATTTGCTTGCAACTTGAGTGATAAATAAACGCCATATCGCCTACGCTCATATTGTCTCGCATAAAATTACGCGCTTGATAATTGCGAATACCATCCCAGCCTTCGCGCTTATTAGGCTTGTTGGCTAAGTCTTGTATACTAAAGGCATCAGGCTCAGTTTTAAACAGCCAATATTGCGTCATGTTTCATCGCTCGGTGACTTTGCGCTTTGCAGTTGTTTTACGGCTTCTTGAATAGCCGCTAACTCATTCTGTTTGCGGGTTTTCGCCTCTCCTTCGGCTGTTTTTAGCGCTAATTCAACCTGTGCGAGTTGTTCAAGTAATTCTATTTCGGTTCGCTCTTTCGCTTCGGCTTCATCTGCTTTATCAAATATTAAATCTTCGGGTTTACCATCCTCGGCTGCCTTCTTTGTAGCTCCACTTTTAACCGGTAATATAACCATATCATCGGGTAACTTTCGTTGGTTCATAAAGCTCGGCGATACTATTTCAATGTTGTCGTCATGTAAGCAGTCCATAATGTTCATATACAATTTGGAGCGTGATGAAATCATGCTTTTCACTTCAGTTAGTAACCCTGAAATACGATAAGTGATGGCGTGGTCGCCGAGTTCTAAAATTTGTACAAAAGGACCCTCCAACTCACTCAATTCCGCAGCCTTGATAAGTAGGGGTTCAACACGACTATGATGAAGGTCATAGCCTAAAGACAAACTGGCAGAAACAATTGTTCCGGAAGAACGCACAACTTGAAGAGGATGTGAAATTAAGAATGAATTAGTAAACGCAATGAGGTCTCGCTGTTCAGTTTGAATTTCTGTGTCAAAAAGTCCTCTTTCTGTTACTCGTCCAAAAAAACCATCGACTCTAATAAAGTCACCTGTTCGAAACGGTTTGGTGAAGCGCAATACAATGCCAGCCATGACGTTTGCCACAATGGTGGTGGAAGAAAAAGCAATAACACCTGAGAGTAAAATACCGATTAGACTGATCACTTGATTTCGAGTGCTTTCACTGACCGGTAAAGCAATCGCGATACCAATGACACCTATTATATAAAGTAAAAGTAGAATGAGTTTCCGTGGGAGTTTAGCTTCTTGATGGAGGCTTTTGTTACCGAGCAGCACTTTATGAGAAGCGATTAAAAACAAAACTACAACGATAATTGCAACTATAAAAGGAATGAGAGCTGATCCTAGTTTAATCAATTCATCCATTGGTTTAATTCCTCGTTAACAAGTTATTCCAGAATAGCTTTTTAAAATTAGTTACGTTTTATTTATCGCCGCTTTGTCCAACAGGTAAGGAGCTAGTGCTCTTTTGAAATCGAGTGTTGCACCTAATTTATTTGCTAACAATATCATGCCTGTAATTTTGCGATTTACCAAGGCAACATCAAATACAGGGGAAGCTGCAGCTGTTTTATCCGCAATTAATGGCATGCTTACTTCTTGAATTCGTTTAATAAGTCGTTGTTTTTTTAAGTTGTAGCCATGCTCCCCTTGTAAGCAATCACTGGCTTCAAAACAGGCTTTTAGAATGGTGTCGACAGCTTCTGTGCTCATATTATTATGAATTAAACCGAGGGTAAATAGCGCTGTTCGCATGTCACTAATATTTTGCCGTTGCATCGCATCCGCCATCGCTAAATAATGCACTGATGTATGTTGGGAAATATTCCTGCAAGCTCCAAAATCGAGTAACACTATTTTTTGCGTGTCGCTTTGATATAAATAATTTGCAAAATTTGGGTCACTTTGCATCAGTTTATGGGTGAACAGTTCTTGGTAGGTTAAGCGCATTAACTGGGTACATATTAAATTTACGGTATCAGCACTCATCGCGCTAGTATCCGTTATCGGTGACCCTTCGATGTATTCCATCGCGAGTATATTTTTGCCGGTTAGTTCATCAACCACATAAGGCACAATAAAATGAGGATCGTTACTCAGATTGGCACGATAAGCGTTGAGGAATTTGGCCTCTTGTAAATAGTCAGCTTCATTCTTAAGTTGTGCTTTTGCTTCGGAGAGCAAACTAGTTAAATCGATATGCTTAGGCAGTGCACCGGTTAATTTTATCAAACTCATGACGTTATCAATGTCACTGTCAATGCTTTCTCTCACGCCAGGATATTGGACTTTAATAGCCAGTTTGCGACCATCTTTCAATGTTGCTCTGTGAACTTGGCCAATACTTGCTGCAGCGATGGGTGCAAATGAAAAATAACTAAATTGTTGATGCCAGTCTTTTGACCAGGACGCTTCTAGGGTGTTGAGTAGTTGCGCTTTAGGCATCGGATCAGCTTCTTGACGCAAGCGAGAGAGAATGGGTTCCCACTCTGCTGGCAACAGTTCACCCGCATCCATAGAGAGTAATTGACCCAGTTTCATCGCTGCGCCTCGCATATGCGCTAGACGCTTGGTGATAGATATTGCGTTATCTGTATTCAGTAACGATTGAGTCAACGAAGGACGCTGACCACTGAAGATTTGTTTGGTAGTACCTTTAACAATATTACCAGCCACAGCTGACGCCAAGCCACCAAACTTAGCTAAACGCGTTATTCTCCCCGAAGGTACTTTCCGCTCCTTGCCTTTGTTTGTCATAATGCTAGCGTTCTAGATATGGTGTTATATTGATGTAATCAGCGGTGCTAGCACAAAACACAGCAAACCAAACACGCTGCCAATACCAAAACCTATCCAACCATTTTTACCAATATAACGCGTAATGATACCGCCGAATAATCCGCACCAAAGCATGACACTGTAGACTGAATCAATAACACCAGCACTCGCACCACTGAACAATACGAAAAGAATGAAAATACACATTGAGGCCGACATGATCACCCAAACCATGTTCTTCTTATTTGTAAATTCGGACAACGGATTATATTGTTTGTCTGACATAGGTTTCTCTTATTCTGAATTATATTGAGTAGATTTCGTTTTTACACTGAGTCTTCGAGCACAGCGCCCTCGATCAGAGGATCTCTAATCGCGATATATTCGATTACAGCATTAATGATGCGTAAACTCTACACTTAATAATTCAGTGCTGTCAGTAAAGGTTAATGTTTGAATGTCACCGATGCCTTCGACATTGATAGTATTGGTCTGTTGATGCCAAATGTCCCTTAGCGCATTATGCTGAATGTACAGCCCGGTTAAATCGGTTGGGGCGGGTGTTTCTTGGTAAACCCAAAAGTGTTGTCCTTCAAGCTCAGTGCCCACCAGGGATAGTGCTAATTCTGATTTTCTCATATCGTAGATGGTAAAACGTTCGACTACATATTTAGCAAAATCCGACTGGGTTTTTGCACTACGCATGATATCTGCGTCGCCATCAAAAATTTCTTTTACGGCATGTTCTGCGTCATGTAAATCGAATCGATGCATAACTTCGAGGTTTTGGCTTCGAGGATTAAAAAGAACGGTAGTGATTGCCATTTTTTGCTGATGACCAGAGGCGGCATTTATATTTAATACGCTGATCCCAACGGCAGCGATAAAAAAGGGAGTGATAGCAAACGAGCTAATTGCTACTGTGGTAACGAGCTTAAAGCGCGCGACAAATGACAACGTGAGTGACAAAAGAGCCACTCGTGTTGTCGTTTTCGAAGTGATTTTTAGCTTCATATTAATAATTAATTTTTATCGTCAATGTCATCATCGTCTTCTTTCAACTCGTCATCCGATTTAAGTTCCGTTTTGATGTCCTGCATCAGGTCACGACGAACGCCTGCCGTATTTTTTTCAGATTTGTAGGCCTCTATGCGAGATGGAATAATGCGACGAGGATAATGATTATTTTCAACGTCAACGTCTGCTGTTTCCCAACGCGGGTCTACCGTCACCGATTTTAACACTTTACCTTTTTCAGTCACAATGAGCTTAGAGACAGCTTTAGGAGTGCGGCGCCAAATTTCAGCTGGAATGTACATATCGTCAACACTGCCATCCTCAAATTCCAGTTCAAGGATAATCGGCATAACTAAGCCACCCTTGTTAGAGAAGTCTAAAACATAATAGTTTTTGTCTTCTTCTATAGCGCGTTCGAATACACGTTTTTCCCACGGGTCTAACTTATTGATGAATTTGCGATACTTGTTACGCTCTTTATTGGTTACAGTAAAGCGATCGTTTTCGTCGTAGAAATCGCTCACATCTTCATTGCGGTCAACCCATAATTCGATACCTTGGGTTTTGTTACGTTCGTCTGTAAGAGACAAAGGCTTGTCCATCTCGGTGTCGCGTTGACGACTAAAATCGATGTCAGGATCTTCAGTATCTAACCGCAGTTTGTAAACGTGATCTAATGAGATATCAACATGATCAGTTGAATAGAACCAACCTCGCCAGAACCAGTCAAGATCAACACCAGAGGCTTCTTCCATAGTGCGGAAAAAATCAGCAGGAGTAGGACGCTTGTATTTCCAACGTTGCGCATATTCTTTGAATGCGAAGTCAAATAAGTTACGACCAAGAATAGTTTCACGCAGAATGTTCAGTGCGGCAGCCGGTTTGGTATAGGCGTTAGGACCTAAACGCAAGACAGAATCTGATTGCGTCATAATAGGCACCTGAGTGCTCGACTTCATATAGCCTGTGATATCGCGAGGCTCGACACCCCATGGAATTGTTGGATCCCACTCACGACCAGCAACACCATCTAAGAAGCTATTTAAACCTTCATCCATCCAGGTCCATTGACGTTCATCAGAGTTAACAATCATCGGAAAATAAATATGACCGACTTCATGAATGACAACGCCAATCAAAAAGCGCTTTTCAGCTAAAGAATAGGTGCGTTCGCCGTCATCTTGTAACTCAGTGCGAGGACCATTGAAGGTAATCATAGGGTATTCCATGCCACCCACTGGACCGTTTACTGATTGCGCAACCGGATATGGATAATCAAATGAGAATCGGCTATAAACTTCCATGGTATGTATCACTGATTCAGTACTGTACTTTTTCCATAAATCACCACCCTCTTTAGGGTAGAAAGACATTGCCATCACTAATGGACGCACGTTTCCACCTTGGTTATAACCTTTAGCATCCCACATAAATTTACGTGAACTTGCCCACGCAAAATCTCTCACGTTTTGCGCTTTAAAACGCCAGGTTTTTGATTTTGATGTGCCTTCTTTTTCGTTTTCTAAGGCTTCTTCAGCGGTAACAATGAATATTGGACGTTTCGCTGTTTCGGCTTTTTCTAAACGTTTACGCTGTGTCTTAGTTAATACATCTTTCGCATTCGTTAACTCACCCGTTGATGACACTATATGATCAGCAGGAACCGTAATACTAACGTCATAGTTACCAAATTCTAAGGTGAATTCGCCACGACCAATAAACTCTTTATTAGTCCATGCTTCATAGTCAGTGTAGGCAGCTAAACGCGGAAACCACTGAGCAAGCAAGAATATATCATTGCCGCCTTCGCGAGCATCATCTGGAAAGTGCTCATATCCAGCACGGGCTGATACGGCGTCTTCTTCAACAATATTGAAGGCAAAATCAATATTTAATTTAGTGCTAGCATTAGATTTAAGCGGTGCATTAAGATCGACCCTCATTAGGGTGCCGACAACCACATATTTGAGGGTATTGCCTTTATTGTCAGCGACTTTTTGTAGATCGTAGCCCAACTCAGTATCATCAACAAACTGTTGGCGACGCAATGCGCCTAAACTTAAACGCGCCGGTGTATCTCCATTTGCACCTTGCGTTGCTGGACCGCGACTACCGATGCCACCAAAGGTTGTCGTAAGCGCAGACATAGAGTCGTCACGATATTTGTTTTGGTCTAATTGGATCCATAAATACTTGAGCGTGTCTGGCGAATTATTTTTATAAGTAATGCTTTGTGAAGCAGTTACACGTCGGTTTGCTTCATCAAGCTTCACATCGATCACATAATCTACTTGTTGCTGCCAATACATGTGACCTGGCTCACCCGCTGCATTGCGATAAACATTCGGGGTTGGTAAGACTTCATCGAGTTGACGGAATTTGTCTTCAAAATCACCTTTGGTTTGTTGAATGGCAGAATTTGCATTACTACTTAACGAAAAAAAGCTCGTTGCACAGATAAGTGCAATGAGCGAGACGCGGGTTAATGACATATTTATTTCCCTGTTACCAATTGGTCGATGGTTTCTCTGCAGCGAGCATTAATTCAATTTTTTAAATTCGCTAGACTTTCAAAGAACTTCCACTGATTCCTACTACTATTGTATAAGTATTGTAACTGCTTCAATTCAAAATAAAAGCTGGTCGATGTAATCCCTTGTAAATTGTGTGCGTTTTTATGAACATAATCGCTGTTTTTGCTTGTTTATTAAACCAATGTCAGTATTCTCCAATGTATCAATATTTTGTAACAATATACCAATCATGACTCCTTTTGCATGGCAAAGAGCCGTAATCAAAATCGGCAGCGCGTTAGTTTCTCCAAATGGCAACGGATGTAGTGCCGAATATCTTTTATCGATTGCAAAATTTATAACGTTAAGTCGTCAACAGGGTAAAGAGATCATCGTTGTGTCTTCCGGCAGCGTTGCCGCAGGACGCTCCTCAATAAAAGCAGGTTTGCAAGCCTCAATAGCAGAAAAGCAAGCGATGGCGGCTATTGGTCAGACTCAAATGATGGCTAATTGGGCTCGTTTTTTTGACTTTCCTTGCGCTCAAATATTGTTAACACTTGACGACCTGCATGACCGTCGACGCTATGTAAATGTAAAAAATACTTTACGAGAACTGCTAGCTAACAACGCATTGCCGATCGTGAATGAAAATGACACCGTTGCCGTAGATGAAATTAAAGTAGGTGACAACGATAATCTTGCTGCACATACAGCCCTCGTTGCACAAGCAGATACACTCATAATATGCACCGACGTTGATGGTTTGTTTGATGCCGATCCTAGAAAAAAACCAGATGCAAAACTATTATCAAATGTAAAAATCATCACCCCTCAAATTAGTGCTCTTGCAGGAGGTGCCGTCACAGAGGCTGGAACGGGGGGCATGATTACAAAGCTACAAGCGGCTCAAAAATGTTGTGAGAGCGGCGTACAAACATTATTAGTGAATGGTAAACAATCGACTGTTTTTGATTTATTAGCGCAAGGTTTTTGCCCCGGCACACTGTTTAACGCAACGCCTACTAAGCACTCGGCAAGACACCAATGGTTGTCGCACACCGTCAAATCAAAAGGAACGCTG
>NZ_CALJHY010000016.1 GCF_937770335.1 uncultured Glaciecola sp. | reverse complement strand
AGATAAAGAAGTGATTAAAACGAATGTCTTTCGCATAATATTGGTCTCTAATTCGATAATGTATTTGAAGATTAACAAATAGTTACTTTAAAAAGCAAAGACTTATTCAACTATTATTGGTTCAGGGGCGAGGTAAAATAGTTGGCCTAGCTCACAGCCAAAATGAGTCGTTGACAATTATCGTGTTGAAAAGCTAACGTCACGTTCTTCCATATCCTAGATATTCCCAAAATGCGTCTCGATAAATTTGTTTCTAAAAGTACAGAGCTAACTAAAAGCGAAGTATTCCAATGTATTAAAGTAGGAGAGATTAGCGTTAATGATCAAATTATCACGAATGAGGCGGCTCAAGTTCATGAAAATAATACGATAACGCTAAATGGCGTTACGTTGAAGACTCGGCAATTTCGGTATATTCTTATGCACAAACCAGCAAACACCATTTGCTCAAATATAGATGAAATCTATCCTTCAGTTTTTAATTATTTAGATATTGAAAAGATTTCCGAGCTGCATATTGCTGGACGATTGGACGCTGATACAACCGGAATGATTTTGATTACGGATAATGGCCGCTGGTCATTTTCTCTTACAGCGCCATCGAGTCAATGTCCTAAAACTTATCGTGTTAAGTTGTCCAAGGAACTAAAAACGGGTGTGGCCGCCACATTTGAAAAAGGCGTGAAATTGCAAGGCGAGCAGAAATTAACATTACCCGCTACTTTGCAGCAGATCACTTCAACAGAAGCGCTTTTGACCATTACAGAGGGGAAATTTCATCAGGTAAAACGGATGTTCGCCTCGGTCGGGAATCGAGTGGTTTCATTACATCGAGAAAAAATTGGGGACATCAGTCTCGACGTTGGAGTAGGGCAGTGGCGTTATTTAACCGATGCTGAAGTACAGTCCTTTGCGACAGAAACCTGATGACGGTTTCGCCCATCACTTTTTTACTAGTAACCTTTGACCTGCTTTTGCTTGCGTTGTGAAACACGAGTTATCCGATTGATTGCTTTCAAATGTGCGATTCATAGAATACATTGTATCAATTGGTTAAATAAAAAATTGAAAACTGGCATTCAATATTCCATACTCTGTGTGTGAATAAGCAAGTTAGGCCTTACGTAGTACGAAAATAGATATTTTTTGTGCTATTCTCATGCTTATAAATTTAACGCTAACGAAAACGCCCCCTAGTCCCCGACAGAACCTAGACGACAGTCCTCTCAGACGGTCAGCAGAATGAACCAATGGCGTTAGCATCTAATACTCTCCATCTATAAAAGCGAAATCATGACAAGAAAAATATTATCTTTGAAACTGAACAAAAAGAAAGACATCAAACAAGCAGACTCGGTGGCCAAGGATGTTCTTCATTCTGACCCACAAAAGCGTTTCTTAAATGGTGTAGCAGTTAATCCCTCTCAATGTATTCGTCTAGAAGTTGGTTCTCAGGAACCCACTATGCGCGCGATGGATTTGATCTCGCCAATAGGAAGGGGGCAGAGAGGTTTGATTGTTGCTCCTCCTGGTTGCGGCAAAACGACGCTGTTAAAACATCTTTGCCAGGCTGTGGGGACTGCCTATCCTGAGATAAAACTATATGCGTTGCTCATTGATGAGCGACCGGAAGAAGTGACTGACTTTAAGCGAAGCGTGCCAGCTGAAGTTCACGCATCATCAACCGATGAAAGCTATGAGCATCATGTGCGCGTGGCGAATGATCTGCTTCGTAAAGCCCGTCAGCAAGCGGGTGAAGGGCATGACGTCATGATTGTTATCGATTCTCTAACCAGATTATCACGTGTTCATAATGCAGAGCGCAAGAGCAGTGGTCGCACAATGTCTGGTGGGCTTGATGCTAGAGCCCTAGAAATTCCACGAAAAATGTTTGGCGCAGCGAGAAAGATTGAAAATGGCGGTTCGCTTACTATTTTAGCGACGATACTCGTTGATACAGGAAGCCGAATGGATCAAGTGATATTTGAAGAATTCAAAGGCACGGGTAACATGGAAATCGCACTGTCAAAAGATATTGCGGATCAACGTATTTTCCCTGCACTAGATATTGCTAAAAGTAGTACTCGTCGTGAGGAGCTACTTCTCAATCCAAAAGATATGGAAAATGTAAGACTTTTACGCCGCGCACTTAGTAGTGTTAAACCACTCGAAAGCGCGAAAAAACTCGTTGAGTTACTAGAAAAATACCCAACGAATGCTGAGCTTTTGGACCATTATTTTCCTAAAACGTAGAAACATCTGAGTGTATTGTATCGATTTTGAAAAGACTCAAGGGCATGATTGATTTATCTCAGCATCATTACTTTATGGGCTTTATGTTTCACTAACTGCAGGTTACACCGACATGCTGAGAAATGGGCATAAAAAAACGAGCAACGAATATCCTTGATAACTTCGCTACTTATTAAAGAGTCGATTTTAAAAATCGTCATTAATGCACAAATAATATACGTATTATCTGTCCAATCCAATACACCAAAGAAGATGAGTATAATCTAGAATAGTCGTTTAGAGCATACAGCGTAGCAATTTGCCATTGAGTTACTAATGAGTCAGTTTGAAATAGAACAATGCACTAGCCAAACTGGCCTCAACCATATTACTATCGGGGTTGGCGAGTTTAAATCGTAGGGTAGTCGTTGTGAGTAAAAGAATTGTTATTGCGGGTGCTGGCATTGGTGGTTTGTGTGCCGCATTAGCACTGGCGAAGCGTAAATTTGAGGTCGCTATTTACGAACGCAATCCTCATATTGGCGAAGTAGGAGCAGGCTTACAACTTAGCCCCAACGCAATGCATGTATTACAAGAACTTGGTATAGCGGATGAAGTTAAAGCTAAGGCTTTTAGTCCAGATTCAGCAGTGATGCGTCACTATCAAACAGGCAAACCTTACTTCAGGGTGCCTTTAGGTGATAGCGCCATACGAAAGTACGGTGCACATTACCTGCATATACACCGCGCTGATTTACATACTGTTCTGTATAATGCATGCGTAAGTATGAACGTGAGTATTCACTTAGGTAAAGCTATTCAGAGTTACCAACAAACACCACAGAATCTAACAATACAATTTGATAACAATGACACCATAGAAGCAGACTTGCTGATTGGTGCCGACGGTATCAAGTCAAATATCCAAGCATGTATGCTCGGGCAAACGCCCGCTAAATTTACCGGACAAGTTGCCTGGCGTGGTGTGGTCGAAACAAGCAAGCTTCCCAAAGGATTAATTAAACCCAACGCCAACCTATGGGTAGGGCCGGGCAAGCATTTTGTGAGTTATTATCTGCAGGGTGGTGACTTAGTCAATTTTGTTGCTGTACAAGAACGAAAAGATTGGCAGAAGGAATCGTGGAATGAGCCTGGTGATATCAGTGAATTGCGTGATACCTTCGCTGACTGGCACCCCGAGGTTAGCGAATTATTGAACGCAACCGAGGATTGCTTTCTATGGGCTTTGTTTGATAGACAACCCCTTGACCATTGGTCAGATCGAAAAGTTACTCTTTTAGGTGATGCATGCCATCCCATGTTGCCATTTTTAGCTCAAGGTGCAGCAATGGCCATCGAGGACAGTTATGCTTTGGCTTATTGTTTAGGTTGTGATGCGGATATTCAAAATGCGTTGCAAACTTATCAAAATATACGTTTACCACGAACCCGCAAGATTCAACTTAATGCGCGTGAAAATGCAGCTTTGTATCATATGAGTTCGCCGATTGAGCAGGCTAAATTAGCGCTAGCTTCGGGACTATCCAGCATTGGCCTAAGCGATAAGATAGCGGCGAACAAACTCGACTCCATTTACACATATAATATTGTTGAGCACTTAAATAGATTAACCAGAGTCTGACTGAGGGATAGCTGGCCCCCTTGTCTTTTAACACGCAGGTATTTCACTGCTAGACTACATTATTTGCGGCCCCGACGTCCCTGAGATTTTCCTCGGTTTCGGGGCTCAGGGTCTGCTTCAAAGTTACCGTACTCATCATCATCCGTTGAAAGTGCTTGTTTCTTTTCACTAGGAGCAAAACCAGAAATAATCTTCCGCTCGAACTTATGCCCAATTGCACGTTCGATAGCCTGTAGTTGCTTAGATTCATCCTCACTAAAGAATGAGATAGCTAAACCAGAGCTACTCGCACGACCGGTGCGACCAATCCGATGCACGTAGTCTTCAGGCACGTAGGGAAGGTCGAAGTTAACCACGCAAGGCAGCTGGGCAACATCAATGCCGCGAGAGGCTATATCAGTGGCAACTAGTATCGCAATACTTCCGTTTTTAAAACCGTCTAAAGCTAATGTGCGAGCGCGTTGGGTTCTATTCGCATGAATTGAGTCTGCGGTAATACTGGCATGTTCAAGCTGAGATACCAAAATATCAGCACCACGTTTGGTACGACAAAAAACCAACACCTGACGCCAATTATTCTTTTTAATCAGGTGAATCAGCATCTCACTCTTACGTTCTTTGTCTACAGGATGTAGTTTCTGCTTAATAGCATCGACAGCTTTGTTCGCTCCAGCTACTTCAATCAAACATGGATCGTGCAACATACCTTTGGCTAGCGATTTTATTTCTTTAGAAAACGTGGCTGAAAACATCAAGGTTTGACGCTTGGCAGGCAGCAGCATTTGGATGCGGCGGATATCGTCAATAAATCCCAAATCCAACATCCGGTCAGCTTCATCTAAGACCAAGATCTCAAGTTGATCAAAGTTAAGCGCTTGTTGATTATAAAGATCAATCAAACGACCAGGTGTTGCAACAAGCACATCCACCCCCCCCTTTAGCTGGGATATCTGCGGCTCAATTCTAACACCACCAAAAACTACCGCAGAGCGAATGTTCATATGGCGGCTGTAGCTTTGAACGCTTTGTGCAACCTGAGCTGCCAACTCACGGGTCGGGGTAATGACTAACGCACGGACATGTTGAGAGTGCGGAGTACGACTACCGGCCAATAACTGTATGATAGGAAGCGTAAAGCTAGCCGTTTTGCCGGTACCAGTATTTGCCACTGCCATAACATCACGCTGAGTAAGCACCACCGGTATCGCCTCTATCTGTATCGGAGATGGCGCTGCATAACCTTGTTCGGTAACGGTTTTTAAAAGCTCATCACATAAGCCTAAAGAGCCAAATGACATAGATAAACATTCCTTGGATTAATTAAATTGTTCAGTTTTTCGCATAGTGTATTTTTATAAATATTACACCTATCCCGGCTCACTAAATACTAAAGGCGAAAGTAAAGGGGCAGCCATGCCATCAGCATAGCAAGATTAGATGATAAAGACGTGTAAAAGGGAGTGCTAATTTGTAATAGTTGGATTACAGCGATACTCTACGTTTTATCTAATTTAATTGATAAAAATAACGTTTCTACTAAACTAGCACTGAGAACGTGACACAGATTTTTTATTACTATTTTTACCGTGCAAGTTAATAAATACAATTTATATATCGGCACTGCGTATTTAATTTACGATTTTCTTTCTGTTCAGGCCCAAGCAACAGTGCCTGCTTTGGAGTCATTGGTAGATGAAACCTTTCTTGATGAAGGACTTTTACCTATTTATTTTGAAATAATGCACAACCAATAGGTTTTATAAACCCAACATTCCTATTCGTTGCATTAATAATACTTTAACGAATTTAAAAAAAGGACGTTACCATGGCCCAGACAGTTACTATTAACGGTAAATCGTACGAAATTAATGTAGATGGCGCGATGCCACTGCTCTGGTTTTTGCGTGATAAGCTTGAACTTACAGGCACTAAATTTGGCTGTGGTATGGCAGTTTGCGGGGCTTGCACCGTGCATTTAGACGGCCAAGCGACTCGATCTTGTGTTATTCCTGTTTCAGCTGTCGCTGGTAAAAAGATTACTACTATTGAAGGCTTAGCAGAAAATGACGACCATCCACTACAAAAAGCTTGGTTGAACAATAAAGTACCACAATGTGGCTACTGTCAGGCTGGTCAAATAATGAATGCAGCCAGTTTTTTAGCTAAAAATTCGTCTCCAACACCAGAAGAGATTGATACTGCTATGCAGGGTAATATCTGTCGTTGCGGTACCTATCAACGTATCAAAATCGCTATATCTGAAGCGGCACTTGAACTTGGTAAGGAGGTTTAATATGAGCATAGAAAACGTAAGTAGACGTAAATTTATTAAGCAATCAGGTTTGGCTGTTGGTGGTCTATGGTTAGGTATTGCATTACCCAATGTTGTAATGGCAAAGCTAGGGCTAGCGTCCGAAGCTGCATTCAATCCGAATGCATATATTCATATTGCAACCAATGGTGATACGTTAATTTATTGTGGCCGCTGTGAAATGGGTCAAGGTATTAGCACTGCATTACCTGCTGCTGTTGCCGACGAATTAGAGGCTGATTGGACGCGTGTTAGCGTTAAACAAGGTGATGGTAATGAAGCACTTTATGGCCCGCAAGCAACCGGTGGTTCAGCGAGTATTCGTGTCATGTATATTCCAATGCGAGAAGCAGGCGCTGTAGCCAAAGCGATGTTGATTGCAGCTGCTGCCAAAAAGTGGCAAGTATCAGCGCAAGATTGCTATGCAGATTCTCATTTTGTAATCAATCGTAATGACAATAGTAAACTTTCTTATGGCGAACTCGCTTCGCTGGCCGCGGATATGCCGGTTCCAGAAAATATAAAATTAAAAGAAAAAGCAGATTTTAAATATATTGGTAAAGACCTTGCTCGACATAATCAAGGCGATATCGTGAATGGTAAATTGACCTATGGCGTTGATACAAAAATGCCAGGCCTAAAATACGCAGCAGTTGTTCATTGCCCTGTATTTGAAGGCAAACTCAAAAGTCTTGATAAGACCGCTGCGTTAGCAATGGACGGTGTAGAAGCGGTTGTAGAAATTCCTAGGATGGAAGTGCCATTTGGCTCAATTGGTGGAGTAGGCGTAGTAGCCGACAATACTTGGACGGCACAACAAGCGATAAAGAAGTTGGTTATAGAATGGGATTTAGGTCCTAATAAAACCTACGATTCAAAAGCTTATAAACTGCAACTGGTTAAGAATGTAGAGTCACCCGCGCAGAAAGCGGCGGAGCGAGGTGATATCGAGCAAGCATTTGCCAATGCTAAACATAAAGTTAGCGCTACGTATACGGGGGGGCATCTTTCGCATTCACCCATGGAGCCTAATGCTAGTGTGGTTTGGGTGCAGGACAACAGTTGTGAAGTATGGGCTGCAACTCAAAGTCCCGCAGATATACAGAAAGTGTTGGCACAATATCTAGACCGCGATCCAAAAGATATTTTAGTTCATGTAACGATGGCCGGTGGTGCGTTTGGTCGCAAATTTAAATGTGATTATGTACAAGAAGCCGCAGCCTTATCCAAAGCAGTTAATGCACCAGTACAATTAACGTGGTCAAGAGAAGAAGATACTCGCACTGGTTACTATCATTCTATTAATGCCCAACATATTGAAGCTGCTATTGATGAAGACGGTAATGTTTCTGGCTGGCTGCACCGAGCTGCCTTTATGCCAATTGCGTCTTTATTCGACGATCAAGTTGAGCGTGCACCGGCGGCTAATTTAGGTGATATATTTAATCACCCATTTGGTATCGAAAATATTCGAACCGAAACAGGAGAGGCCAAACGGCATACTAGGATTGGCTGGTATAGAGCCGTTTACGCTATTTTCTATGGTTTCGCTTTTGGAACATTCGCCGACGAAATAGCGAATAAAGTAGGCAAAGATACGCTAACGTTGTTGAATAATATTTACGATAACAACAACGATCCAAAACAAGAGACTCAAGTGCGACGTTCTAAAGGCGCACTTGCTCTAGCCGCAGAGAAATCAAAGTGGTTCTCACGAGATAAATTGCCTAAAAATCAAGGAATAGGCATAGCTGTGCATTATAGCTTTGAATCTTATGTCGCTATGGCAGTGCTCGTTGAAGTTAACGGTGACGATATAAAAGTACTCGAAGTCGATTGTGCTGTAGATTGTGGACAGGTATTAAATGTAGACAGCGCTACCGCTCAAATGGAGGGGGCTGTGGTCATGGCGACAGCACTTTCGTTGCGCACGGAGATTGTATTTAGAGAGGGTGCCGTAGTGAATTCAAACTTCCATAACTATCCAGTACTCAGAATCGATGAAATGCCAACAGTACGAGCGCACTTTATTGATAACGGTGATAAACCGACAGGACTTGGAGAGCCTGGTTTAGGGCCATTCCCAGCAGCCTTAAGTAATGCAGTTTTTGCCGCTTCAGGCAAGCGATATAGGGATCTTCCCTTTAAGCCTTCTACTATCTAAGTAAAAAAACACCTAGTCCGCTTTGAAGTTAATACTTCAAAGCGGATTAGCTGTTGATACTGTCTACAGTTCAAATGCGAGGGGTGAAATTATACTTCACTCTTTAAATAGAGCCAGTTGCAAGTAACCTGACTTACAATTTAGCGTCCGAATTTCAGGGCTAGCGCTGGTGACTCTATAAAGAAGTGAGTCGGTATATCCGGCTCATTGTTAACTATTCCTGCAGTAACAGACCATTTTTGATAATGAAGGAACACCAAAATGAAAATAACAGCAGACGACTATGCGGTTTTGCAACGTGCGATTAAACGCACCATAGATCGCACCGGCCTCAGCCTCGACAATTATACCTCGCTCGGATTAACCGCGAAACGTTACCGATGGGACCTACTAGAAAAATCAAATATCAAAATAGGCGATGGGATCGATATAGATGGCGATGTGAACATTTATGCCTATGCGAATAATACCCATATAGATACGGCTCTTAGGAACATCACCAAGACCAAATAGCGCTCATCAGGGGCTCTGTCTCAACGCACCTCGCAACATTATCCACGAGTCGTATGTTGTAGAGTCACTTATTTGAACTTTTGATGCCGACTTACTCTTTTATGTCGGAAATCCAAACACCGCGGCTTTTATAAATTTGACCGAAGAACCCGGTTATCCTAATGCCGTGTTTTCTTACCTTTAAAATGAGTTTGCTTATTATCACAACAGCAGTAGGTGTAATTGCAGTAAAAGGTTAAGATTGTGAAAAAAGGTTGGTTTATTCCATAAATCAGCGTTTTTTTGTGATTATTGCAAATTAATGCATATTCAACTTGAAGCTGAGTTGATAGTTTGTTAAAAAGTCAAATAGCACTATTTTTTCGGTAATTTCTAGTGTAAATAAAAATTTACATCTTGGTTTGGTAGTAAAGTTCTCTATATTTTTATGCCTTCTCTTGCTGTTTCCGTCTCACGTTTAACATCTCATCGTTTTCTTATAAAAGAGTAAAAAAATGCAAAAAGATACACTTAATAATATTCACGTTTCTTCGGAAGAAGTATTAGTCACTCCTGATGAACTGAGCATCGAACTTCCCGTAAGTGAAAAGGCTTTACAAGGCGTTATTGAATCTAGAAAAGTCATTTCAGATATTATCCATGGTGAAGACCATCGTTTATTAGTCGTGTGTGGTCCATGTTCAATTCACGATATTGATGCGGCAAAAGAATATGCGATAAAGTTAAAAAACTTGCATGAGTCTTCCAAAGACACTCTTTATATCGTTATGCGGGTTTATTTTGAAAAACCACGCACAACAACAGGCTGGAAAGGTTTAATTAACGACCCTCATTTGAATGATACGTTTGATATTGAAACCGGTTTACGCAGAGCAAGAGCGTTACTTATTTGGTTAGCTGAATTAGGTCTGCCTGTCGCAACTGAGGCATTAGACCCAATTAGTCCGCAATACTTAGGCGAATTATTTAGTTGGGCTGCAATTGGTGCAAGAACCTCTGAGTCGCAAACTCACCGTGAGATGGCGAGTGGCTTATCAATGCCAGTTGGATTTAAAAACGGAACGGATGGCTCACTGAGCATCGCTATTAATGCACTTCAATCTGCGGCATCAGGGCACAGATTCATGGGTATCAACAAACAAGGGCAGGTGAGTGTGATTAAAACGCAAGGTAATCCTGACGGTCATATTATTCTGCGCGGTGGTAAACAACCTAACTACGATTCAGTTTGTGTGGCTGATTGTGAGTCAGAGTTGAGCGATGCTGGCATTAACTCAAGCCTTGTGGTTGATTGCAGTCATGCAAACAGCGCAAAAGATTATCGTAGACAGCCTTTGGTTGCTCAGAATGTTGTTAATCAAATTTTAGAAGGTAATCAGTCAATAATTGGCATCATGCTGGAAAGCCATTTAAATGCTGGAAACCAAAGTTCAACAGGTAAAACGCTCAGCGATTTAGATTATGGTGTGTCGATTACGGATGGTTGTATTAATTGGCAACAAACTTATGATTTGATTTTACAAACTCGTGATAGGCTCATTACCGTTTTACCAATGCGCCAAACAAAGCGTTTAAATGCATAAAACGGGTATGTTAGAAATCGATAAAACACTTGCTGGGCTGCGTGATCACATTGATGATGTCGACAGCCAACTGATACAGTTATTAAAACTCAGAAATGAGCTTACTAGTCAGGTGGGTGAAGTTAAAAGCCAAACCGGTATGCCGATATATGTGCCAAGTCGAGAATCTGAAATGATTGCGGCACGGCGCCAACAAGCGGAATCGATTGGCTTGTCGCCTGATTTGGCTGAAGACGTGTTGCGCAGAGTAATACGTGACTCTTACCGGAGTCAACATACTAACTATCGTTGTATTAACCCGAGTATTAATAAGGTAGTTATTATTGGTGGTGCGGGCGCATTAGGTAAGGTGTTTGTTAAACTCTTTGAGCAAAGCGACTACACGGTCGCAACCTTAGAAAAAGATGATTGGGCACGCGCGGAAGCTATTTTTGACGGAGCCGATTTAGTTATTGTTGCAGTACCGATAAAGCTAACCGTATCGGTTATTCAACGTTTATCTGCTTTGCCAAAGCATTGTGTTCTGGCCGATATCACCAGTGTAAAGAATGACCCCCTGCAAGCTATGCTGAAAGTGCATCAGGGACCCGTCATTGGTTTGCATCCGATGTTTGGTCCTGATAGCCCGGGTATGATTAAGCAGGTAGTTGTTGTATGTCACGGCCGCGAGGCTGATAAATACGAATGGCTACTGGAGCAAATGCGAACTTGGGGTGCGGTCCTGCATGAATCCTCTAGTACAGAACACGACAGCGCAATGGCGTTTATTCAAGTTATGCGACACTTCAGTACCTTTGTGTATGGCCAACATCTGAAAGAAGAAGATCCCAGTTTGAAATCCTTATTGATGTTCAGTTCGCCGATTTACCGCTTAGAATTAGCAATGGTGGGTAGACTGTTTGCTCAATCACCTGAATTATATGCAGATATTATTTTTAATAACGAAGAAAGCTTAGCGCTGTTAAAGCGTTTTCATGCTCGATTTGGAGAAGCTTTGAACCTTGTTGAGAACGTTGATAAAACGTCTTTTGTTTCCCAATTTAATGAAACAAAGTTGTGGTTTGGCGACTATGCTGAGCAATGCTTAATGGACAGTAAACAACTGTTGCTAAAGGCTGACGATAGTCAACTATTGAGGAAAACGTAATTGACTGTCGGTTATTTACGTTACGCAAATATTATAGACTTCCCGCAGTAATAAACTTAATTTCTCCATTATCGGCTGTACTTGCGTTCAGGCTTATTTAAAGTGAGCCTAAAGTTGGTGCAGTAAAATCTGTTGAATTGCTCACTACAGCTCGAATTAGGCCTTGCTGAAACCATAGGTTTAGGGTTTGCAATACCATTAGCGGTGCAGACTGCTCGTCATGCCAATTAAGCATTTCTTCACATTGAGACGCAAAATTATGGCCCTGAATAAAGCCAAATAATAATGCATATTGCTCTTCAGACAATGAAGTAAACTCAGTCAAACGTGATTCACCTCGCCATAGTAACCAAGCACGTGGTGACAAATAGTTTGGAGCCGGTGGTGCTTTGTCTATTTTTAAGGCTTGCCAAGCTTCGACTGCATTACTGTTGCAAGTGAAAATTTGCACACTAGGATGAAATCGCAAACAACAACTCGGCCAGTGCTCTGGAGCAAGAGCTTGTAACTCACTAACGCTAGCTCGATGACTATCGGCAGCGTCAAATACATTAAGCAACCGGCGTTCAAACAGGGCTAAATCAGCAATGATTGGATGCTGTTTAAAAAACTCGTCTTGTTGCAAAAACTCAGGCAGTGCGTCGCAAAATTGTCGTAATGACTTTTCACTAGAAGGATAAGTGCGCGTGTAATCTGAGGCCATTTTGTCAAACAAATCGTCGCCTAAATATAACCCGAGCATTTCATGATCGGTTTCGATCGTTTCTTTTAGACGAATCCGATAGGCATTGGCATAGATGGCAAGTCGAATGTCGGAACTTATCCCTGCTTGATTAGACACATTGGCTTGCATGACAGACTTAATTTGTTCGTGATCATCATTTCCTTCATCAGAAAGTAAATATTGCATAAATTGTTGTTGAATTTCAACTAAACGGCTCATGTCTATCCCCTAAGCTTTTGCTGCATTGCATGCTGGGTAACTACTGAAGTTTGTTGACTAGCCTTGTTCAGTTTCCGAGCCCCAAAGTTTGATCTAGCTAACGCTGGATGATCGGGTAAAGTTAACTTTGCTATGTTTTTTGCTTCCAGTAATTCATTATATAACGCTGGAAATTCTGGAATGTTCGCGTCACGTTCAATCATTGTGCTGACAGCACCAAATCGTTCAAGCGCGGCTTTGTATAGAGCCCAAACTGGAGGAGAGACATCGTGATCATGAGTATCAATAACGTAATCACCAAAATCACTGTGACCCGCTAAATGGAACTGTTGTACTCTACGTGGGTCGATTTTCTTCAGATAATCGAGTGGATCAAAATGATGATTGCGGGCGCTGACATAAATATTATTGATATCGAGTAAAATCAAGCAATCTGCAGCTTCAGCCACTTGGCTTAGAAAATCCCATTCATCCATGGTCGAGTCTTGGTAAGACAAATAGCTAGATACATTTTCTAATAAAATTCGTCGGCCTAAAATATCTTGCACAATTCGAACACGCTCGGCTACATGCTTAACGGTTTCTTCTGTATACGGCAAGGGTAGTAAATCATGGCTGTTGATGCCATGGATTGATGTCCAGCAAATATGGTCAGATATCCATTTAGGCTGAATGTCGTTGCTGAGCTTTTTTAAAGCCTTGAGGTAGTCCATATCTAATGGATCAGTGCTACCTATCGACATCGATACGCCATGCATCACTAATGGATACTGTTCAGCAATTGCTTCAAGATAATAACGAGGTTTACCGCCGGCGACTAAGTAATTTTCAGATAGAATTTCGAACCAATCTATGTCGGGTTGGTGCTGTAAAATATGCTCAAAGTGGTCAGTACGTAAACCTAAGCCGAATCCGAGAAAGTCTTCTTTAATATGCTTATCTGACAAGGGATATCCTATTTTTATTGGCCTTTGTAAATAACTTGATGGCTCGATATAGATAATTACATACAGAGCCATCAGAACGTAAGCCTAATTAACTTACTTTACCACCAATGTCACCACATGATTTAGCAGTCGTATTAACAAAACCAGTGCCCTTACAGCTACCCATTCCGCCACAAGCATTATCTGCACCACTGCAGTCGTTATGGCCTTTACATATATTAACGCCGTAACATTGAACTAAATCTACTTTGGTGACTTGGCCTTCCCATTCATCTTCTTGAGTGCCACCAACGTCAGCACAGGCTTTTGATGGCATACCAACAAAACCAGTACCTTTACAACTTGCTTGACCACCACAAGCGTTGTCTGCTGTTTTGCAGTCATTGTGACCTTTGCAGACATTAACGCCGTAACAATGTACCAAATCAGTTTGGCCTGCAGCCATCGGTGCAGTGCTTGTTTCATGTGCCATTGTGAGTCCAGATAAACTTGCCATAGCAAGAGCGAGAGCAGCACCGGATAGATTAGCTTGTATTTTGGTATTCATTATAAATTCCTCATAATATTGACTGATTATTTGTCTTTACTCGTCACAAGGTTGATCTTTTGTAGCTTACTTCTTGTAAGAGTCATTTCAGTTGACCGTGATAGGACTCAATATATTTCAAGTTGAGGTGAGCTGGCTTTGGTCCAACTCGTATTTTTGATTGAGCGATTTCATTAGGATTTTTGTTAATAAAGACACCCGTCAGATAAACGGAGCTGCCTGATAATACCCCGTGGTTATGAACCAACAACAGTTAAACGCCGCAACATGCATTCCCTTCTTGAATCGGCGGGCATTTCACTGTGCCATATGAGCAGTAAACGCAGCAATCACCACTAAGGGGTTTAATCAAACTCTTGCAGCTTGTGCATTGGTAAAAGAATTGGCAGGCGTCAGTAGGCATTATCTCTGCCTGACTATGCTGACAATGTGGACACGTTATTGTGGAAGTAAGATCTATTTTTGACATCCAAGTAAGTCCTTATTATTAATCGTTCGATTGATTGCTCTGTGATTATGTTCTTATTGCTTTATCAATGAGGGATAACCGGCATCCTTAGTCGCCTTTGTTAACGATCCTACATTAATTTTTTCATCATCAAATGTCACTACAGCTAATCTGTCTTTAAAAGTAACTTCAACATTTTGAACGCCGTTGACCACCTCTAAAGCTTTGGTAACTGTTATCGGACAAATGGCACAATTCATTGAGGGAACCTCAAGCGTAACGGTTACATCTTTGGCAAATGTGCTACCGCTGCAAATAAGTAGTAACGTGAGCATGTTTAATTTTTTCATTTTTTTCTCCATTAATTTATATAAATAGTGATATTCAAACCACCCAAACAATCCAATAATTACTAGTCACGAAAAGAAGCGCGATGAGCAATGAAATCCAGAACATAGCCTGCCGCCCTCTGCGCACTTGAGGGACCGCACATGCTGTATCATCTGCGCACTCTTCAATGGGTCGATATATTTTCCAACCCGCAAAACCAAATGCACTAACCACCATAAAAATGAAAATAGGTCGAAATGGTTCTAACAAGGTCAAGTTACTGATCCATGAACCACTGATACCTAGCAACAAAAGGATGAGCGGGCCGGCACAACATAATCCAGCTCCAATTGCTGCGACTAGACCTCCTATAATGGGGACTTGATTACTTTTCTGCATATTGTCTCGCCGTGTTATTACTCCAATGACATAAGTATAAGTTCCGTACTACAGTACGGAGTCAATAGGTGCGGTGATGAAAAGAAATTTATGGTTGGAGGGAGTCAATAATGGGGCAGCTTTTGTTGGTTGGATTACTTTTACAGGCAGAAATAAGACCGACTAAACTCTCTTTTAACTTGATTAAATCGTTTATTTTATCTTCAATAAGTATAAGTTTATTTTCAGCTAAATGTTGAACATCATCGCAATTGGCCGCGCTCAACTTTACTAAGGAAGTAATCTCGGCCAGAGTAAAACCTAAATGTTTTGCTCGTTTTATAAATAAGATACTCGTCAATGCTTGTTCTGAATATTGACGATAACCTCGGGCTGGTTTAATTGGTTGTTCGAGTAAGCCGATGCGTTCATAAAAACGGATGGTTTCTACGTTGACTTGCGCGGCCTTTGCGAGTTGACTAATTATGAACATTTGCTAGCCTCGTAGCGTGATGAATAGTGTTTACGTTACCTTTAATTTGCAGATGTGGCAAAGAAAGTAGCTAGCCCAAATCTACCATAATTCTGCCTATATTGGTTTAGTACTTAGGGCGGGGGATGTGAAGTTGAAATAGCCAAAAGGCTATTCCATTAGTGCGTTTACTGCAGCGACTTTAGTTGGACTTACTTCCTCAACAGGGTAACAACCTAATACTTTGAAGTAGCGAGTCATTCCACGTAAGGCTTCCATTGCATTTTGCATGGGTCCATCAGCAATATTGCCTTCAACATCTAAGTAAAACATTTCTTCCCATGGATTACCGGTAATAGGTCGAGATTCTAGCTTAGTCATATTGATTTTGTTTTGTTTCAACACAAGTAAAGCCTCAACTAAGGCGCCGGGTTGTTGAACGGTCGACATAATTAATGTTGTTTTTGCTGGAACTTGTAACGGCACTTTCACTGAATCACTGGCCACTATAATAAATCTACTGTGATTTTCTTTCTGATTAGCTAAGTTTGATTTGATTGCTTTCAAACCATATAAACTGCCGCCAGCCTCGCTGCCAATTGCGGCAGCTTCACCTGAACGTAATTCATTCACAATAACCATTGCGGCTGAAGTGCTGTCGCAAGGCTTCACTTCTATATTGCCTAACTCAGCTAAAAAATGACTGCATTGAGCAAACACTTGCGGGTGTGCATAGAGTGTTTTGATTTTAGTTATTTCAACACCTTCTGAAACTAAAAGAGCATGTTTAATTGGGTGAGTAAGTTCGCCAACAATGCTTAAACGCGTATGTTGTAATTGATCGTACACCTCATTAATACTGCCGGACGATGTATTTTCAATAGGCAGAACCGCATAGTCAGCTTCACCTGATTCCACTTTATGTATGATTTCAGTAAAGCTTTGACAGCCTATTTCTAGCACATCTCCTGGACGTCTTGAGAAATATTTCTTTGTAGCAAGATAACTGTAAGAGCCCTTATCACCTAAAAATGCTACCCGATTAAGTTGTTTTTCATTACCGGGATTGGCCCAACGAGCTAACATTGCTTGTTGGTTTAATACTGAATCTTCAATAATGACATGAAATAATTTGGTCACGTAATGAGGGTCTAAGCCTTCGCTCTGCCCCTGTTTGATTAGGCGTATGAGCAGTTGCTCTTCTCTTGCCTGGTCACGCACTGGAATTTGGTTTTTGACTTTTGTTTCTGCAACTTGATTGGTTAGCGCCTGACGAGTTGCTAATAAAGAAAGTAAATCTGAATCAAGTGACGTAATTTTTTTGCGTATTTCTTCGAGTTCTTGTTTGGGCACTTCAGTTCCTTCGAGTAAACGGTTAATGCCAAATGTTTGCTCACGAAAGCTATTTGGTTCAAGTAGGGATTGCGAATAAACGCACCATTATGAAATGTAAGTAAGTGGCCGCGCACTGTCAATGGATAAAAGGAAAATTTGCCTTAATATCCGTATTTCTGGCATTAAGTATCCTATTTTATATGTCAGAATCCAATAATCGTACTAACATTGCTTTTACTTCATCTGATTCGAACGGTTTATCGCACAACGCGTTTACACCTGTTTGCTGTATATTCGCCATTTTCGGGCTAGATGCTGACTCAGACGTAACCATGATAATGGGGATATGAGTTGTCGATGGATTGAATCGAATAAACTCAGAAAGCTCCCGGCCGTCCATTTCAGGCATATTATAGTCAGTAATAACTAAATCGAATTCGTTATCTTTTAACATAGTCAGTGCATGTGCGCCATTTTCGGCTTCCATGTGCCTTGTTAAACCCATGCCTTCCAATACTCTGCGAATATGGTTTCGGGCTAAGCGGCTGTCATCAACCACAAGCACGCGCACATCGTGTACATCAAAATAGTTTAAATTAATTTCTTCGGTATTGATGAGTTGTAAACTCGCATTTAGTCCACGGGATAAATGAATCGGCTCAAACGGTTTTGGAAGAATAGCAGCGACACCCGCTTGTTTAAATTCGTCGAGTTTGCTGATGCTATTTTCGCTGCTCACTAGCATAAATGGCATCGATGCATTAGCTCCATCGTCTTTAATGAACTTTAAAATATCTAAACCACTGCCGTCTGACAAGTACATCGTACTTACTACCATATCTGCACCATGGGTTTTTATGGAAGATATGGCCTGCGCGACGTTTTGCACAACATCCACTGTTTGCACGTCTTCTGCGAGCAGCAGTGCTTTGATGATCTTGCTCTGGGTATCAGACGGTTCGACTAATAATATGTGCAGATCAGATATGGAAAGTTTATGCATTACTCAGTTATCTCTCAAAATTTCAGCCGCCGGCTAACTTGACGCGCTTTCCTTTGGTCTCTAAAATTTGTTTAAGTTTATCGCGCACATCGCCTTGGATCTCGATGCTAAATTCCTTCACCGCGCCACCGCAACCACATTGTTTTTTTAACTCTGTGCATAATTTTTTGAGATCAGCTTCGCTCATTTCGAGACCGTCGATAATACTCATGCCTTTGCCTTTACGGCCCTTAGTTTCTTTTCGTATTCTTACAATACCATCACCTTTCGGTGTGTTTTGTAAGCTAACGGTTTTATCTTTTATTCTACCTGTATCGGTCGAATAAACTAATCTTGAATCATTCATTCGATAAAAATCATATATTCAGCACAAATAAGTATTCTGAGTATATCCTATGGACCGAATCAAAGCTATTTAGGCCAATTAAAGCGATTTTTGTGATCCCTAGTTGCAATTGAGAACTATTATCAACTAACATGTATTTACTTCATTCAAAAAGTTTAAAGAAAAGGGAAAAAAGTGACCTTAAGTATTTCTCGTTTGTTCGTATTATTTTCGTTAGCTATTTTCTCTGCACACAGCGTCAGTACTGAAGTTAATGTGTACTCTGCGCGCAAAGAAGCGTTGATTAAACCCATTTTAAATGATTTTAGTAAACAAACTGGCATCAAAGTGAATTTGGTTACGGGCGATGCTGACGCATTAATTTCAAGAATGAAATCGGAAGGGCAGTTTAGTCCTGCAGACGTTCTTATAACAACTGATGTTGGTCGCTTGGTGAGAGCAAAGAAACTCGGTGTTACTCAAGCCAACGCTGATGAAACCATTCTGAAAAATGTACCAGCCTATTTACGTGATGAAGACTTGCATTGGACGGCACTTACATTGCGAGCTCGCCCAATTATGTATGCTAAAGGCCGCGTTGACCCCGCGTCATTATCAACCATGCAGGCACTAACCAATAGAGAATGGAAAAATCGGATTTGCATTCGTTCATCTAACAATATCTATAATCAATCTATGATTTCAGGCATGATTCAAACCCAAGGTGAGGCACAAACGCTGGCATGGGCCAAAGGCCTTGTTGCTAATTTTGCGCGCACACCAAAGGGTGGCGATCGTGACCAAATAAAAGCGGTTGTTGCTGGTGAGTGTGACATTGCGATTGCTAACACTTATTACCTGGCGGGTATGTTGAATGCTGAAGACGAAGCCACTAGACAAACTGCTCAGCAAATAGCCGTATTTTGGCCAGACCAAGAAACTATTGGAGCACACGTTAATATCTCAGGCGCAAGCATTGCCAAATATGCTAAAAATGTAGTTTCTGCTAAAGCACTTATCGGTTTTATGTTATCGGACGAGGCTCAGGTTTGGTACGCTGAGACAAATCATGAATATCCGGTTAAAGACGGCATAAAATGGAGTCCGACCCTACAAAATATGGGTACATTTAAAGGCCAAGAAGTATCATTATCAAAAGTGGGTGAGACCAACGCAGAAGCGCTTATGTTAATGGACAGTGCGGGTTGGCGTTAATCGATTGATAAAAACGGCATTTAAAGGTTCTGCCTTTACAGTATATTCAGTTTTGGCGGGTCTTTTATTAGGCTTGCCAATTTTTGTTATATTTTTCAGTTTTTTTTATTGGGATAATGCCATTTGGCAGCATCTTTCTACCACGGTTCTTCCCAAATATATAAGTAATAGCGTAATTCTTGCTTTTGGTGTTGGCTCCGGCGCCACACTATTGGGCACGTACCTAGCGTGGCTAATTGTTAATTACGATTTTTATGGCCGTCGATTAATTCAGTGGATGGTATTACTGCCACTGGCCATGCCAGCATATATCATTGCCTATACCTACACCGGCTTACTCGATTTTGCTGGGCCTATACAAATCCTGATCCGCGATACATTCGATTTAACCGCACAAGACTATTGGTTTCCAGAAGTGAGATCGTTGTCGGGTGCCATCATACTAATGTCGTTAGTGCTTTACCCATACGTATATATTCTTGCTAGAACGGCTTTTTCTGAGCAGTCGCAAAAATACCGTGAAGTAAGTCAACTTGCTGGGGTTTCCCCCCTAAAGCACTTCTTTAAAGTCGCACTACCTCTGGCTCGTCCTGCAATTATGACGGGGGCAGCTTTAGCTATGATGGAAGCGCTCGCTGATTTCGGTACGGTTGAGTATTTTGGTGTTAGTACTTTCACTACAGGTATCTACCGGACTTGGTTTGGTATGGGCGATATCAAGGCTGCTTCCCAGCTGTCAGGTTTCCTGTGTTTGTTTGTTTTCATTTTGATAATGATAGAAAGAATGAGTAGACGAGACTCGCAAAACTATTCATCTAGGCAAGGTAAATCAGCGCAGCCCAAACCAGTAAAAGGGCTTAATGGCGTATTTATATTTTTGCTGTGTATCTTACCTGTGGCATTTGGTTTTATTATTCCGTTTGTACAATTAGCGACTTGGACATTAAGTTTTTCAGATTTATCGAATCTGGCTGATTATCCTGAATACGTTATAAATTCGGCGATGTTGGCAAGCATAGGGTCTGTGGTTATTGTCGCCATGGCATTGTTATTTAGTTATGCAAAGCGGCTACATCCCTCTAAAACAGTCAGTGGATTTATTCAGTTAGTATCGCTGGGATATGCTCTTCCGGGTACCGTCATCGCCATTGGTGTATTAGTTCCTCTTGGGTGGTTAGATATGAAACTCAATGTATTTACCAATATGTGGTTTGATTTTCAGCCCGGCTTGGTATTCTCCGGTACCGTGTTCGCGCTCATCTTCGCGTATGCTGTTCGTTTTATGAGTGTTGCCTTAAACAATACTGAGGCAGGGATTCAACGTATCAAGCCCAGTATGGATGAAGCCTCAAAAGTATTAGGTGATTCGCCATTACAGCGTCTGTTCAGAATACATATCCCGTTATTAAAGGCGAGTATCTTGAGTGCTGGCCTACTTGTATTTGTCGATATACTCAAAGAGCTACCTGCGACACTCGTGCTGCGGCCTTTTAATTTCAATACCTTGGCAGTTAAAGCTTTTGAATTAGCCTCAGATGAGCGTCTGATTGACGCAGCACTACCGTCAATTACGATCGTTTTAGTAGGCATTTTGCCTGTTATCATACTAACCAGAACGCTGGATGGAATAGACCGAAAAAATGCTTGATATAAATAATCTATCGTTAAGTTACGGCACACAAAAAGTGCTACAAAACCTGACAATTTCATTGCAGCAGGGTGAAATAGGCTGCATTTTAGGGCCCTCAGGTTGTGGTAAAACTACGCTGTTACGTGCAATTGCAGGCTTTAAGTCTGTGCAGGCAGGCAGTATTAGTATTAATGATATTGTAGTTAGTGATGCTAAACAGCAAATGCCGGTGGCGAAACGCAGAATTGGTGTGGTATTTCAGGATTTCGCTCTATTTCCACACCTGAGCGTGCTTAAAAACGTTGCTTATGGTTTGAGTAAATTATCAAGATCAGAAGCACATAAACTCGCTGAACAAGCTGTCGAGCTAGTTGGTCTGAACGACGTTAAAACGAAATACCCGCATGAACTATCCGGCGGGCAGCAACAGCGCGTTGCTATTGCAAGAGCTATTGCTCCTAAACCTGATTTGTTGCTGCTGGATGAGCCCTTTTCAAGTTTGGATCCAGACTTAAGAGAGCGCCTTTCTAGTGAAATTCGCCATATTATTAAGCAACAAAATATAACCGCATTGTTGATTACGCATGATCAAACAGAAGCGTTTGCGATGGCTGATAAAATAGGCGTCCTGCACGATGAACAATGTCAACAGTGGGGCACGGCTTACGATTTGTATCACGAACCCGCAACCGAGTTTATTGCCGATTTTGTAGGTGAAGGTGTTTTTATTCCAGTCAAAGTAGTGGCTTATGAAAATGATACGGGAAGTACAATCGAACCTAGCGACGACAAGCTTCTTTGGCTTGAAACACAGTTAGGCCGCTTTCTTCTTCCTGAAGAGTACATAGTCAACGGCACATTTAAAGCGGGTGATACTGCTAAAATGCTAGTCAGGCCTGATGATTTAAGACATCAGGACGAAAGCGTCTTAAAAGCCAAGGTGGTAGGGCGCTCATTTCGTGGTGCTCACATATTGTATCGATTGTCTTTGAATGATACCGAACCGCTGCTGTGCTTAGCGCCTAGCCACCATGACCATAAACTAGGTGAGTCGTTTGGTATTCACTTAGAAGTAGAGCACGTGATTTGCTTTCCGAATTGATCATCGAGCGGGTATTGCTGGAGCAGCCTTCGTAACAAAGACATAGGATTGTCGAACCGCATTAATCTGTTTTGTGACAAGCCATCTTGTCTAGCCATGCTGAATTGATGACCTAATGACAGATTAACTTACCTATTCCCCTAATTAGTTACCGAATATATTCATTCAGTCGTTTAGAATCCGCATTGTTTAGTTTATAATTTCGCTCTTTCAGTAGCTTCAATATAGAAGCCTGACATAATTCAGATTAGCGTTTGCTCTCCCTGTCATCTATCAACAGTGAACAGGAAACTTCAAGTAACGTTAATATTACAAAATACAAAACAAACATAGCACTATTGGGATTAAGTTTATGCGCACAGATTACTGTGGAAATATTGATGTAAGTTATGCCGGCAAAGAAGTCACACTTTATGGTTGGGTGAACAAAAGACGTGATTTGGGCGGTGTGATTTTTATCGATTTACGGGATCGTGAAGGCATTGTGCAGGTTGTTATCGACCCAGACACGGCTGCAACCTTCGAACTTGCTTCCACTTTGCGTAACGAATTCTGTGTCGCTATTACGGGTTCCGTGCGTATGCGTCCAGATTCACAAATAAACAAAGACATGAAAACTGGCGAAATTGAAATACTTGGCAGAGAGTTATCAATTTTTAATAGCGCACCGGCGCTGCCACTTGACTGGAACCAAGATAACTCGGAAGAGCAGCGTTTAAAATATCGCTACTTAGATTTACGTCGTCCTTTGATGACTCAACGTCTGGTTTTCCGCTCCAAAGTAACTGCAGCTGTTAGACGTTTCCTTGAAGATGGTGGTTTCCTTGATATCGAAACTCCTATCTTGACTAAGGCGACACCAGAAGGTGCGCGCGACTATTTAGTGCCAAGTCGCACACATAAAGGTCAGTTTTTCGCATTACCACAGTCACCACAATTGTTTAAACAATTACTGATGATGTCGGGTATGGACAAATATTATCAAATTGTAAAGTGCTTCCGTGATGAAGATTTACGAGCTGATCGCCAGCCTGAATTTACCCAGATAGATATAGAGACAACTTTCCTGGAAGCAGAGGATGTCATGGCAATTACAGAAAAAATGATGAGTTCACTTTTTTCTCAATTGCTTAACGTTGATTTAGGTGACTTCCCAACAATGAGTTATGCAGAAGCGATGCAGCGCTTTGGTAGTGATAAGCCTGACTTGCGTAACCCACTTGAATTAGTCGACATAGATGACATTGTAAAAGACAGCGATTTTAAAGTATTCAGCGGTCCAGCAAACGATGTAAAAGGTCGTGTAGCGGCAATTCGAGTGCCTGGTGGCGCCACATTATCGCGCAAGCAAATTGATGATTACGGTAAGTTTGTTGGTATTTACGGAGCTAAAGGCTTGGCATGGCTTAAGGTTAATGATCTCAGCAATGGTCTTGAAGGTTTGCAATCGCCTATCCTTAAGTTTTTCGATGAAGCCAGCATCAGCGCTTTACTAGAAAGAACGGGTGCACAAACCGGTGACATTCTATTGTTTGGCGCTGACAGCAAAACTGTTGCTACCGATGCAATGGGTGCCTTGCGCTTGAAATTAGGCGAAGACTTCGATTTATTACAAGGCGATTGGCGTCCATTATGGGTCGTTGATTTCCCAATGTTCGAAGAAGCTGATGGCCAATTATATGCGCTACATCATCCGTTTACGGCACCTCGTGATAGCGATATTGAAGCACTAAAAGCGAATCCGGCAGAGGCCTTGTCGAATGCTTATGACATGGTGCTTAATGGCGTTGAGCTAGGTGGTGGTTCGGTTCGTATTCATAACATGGATATGCAGGCAACAGTCTTTAAACTACTGGGTATCACGGACGAAGAAGCGAATGAAAAGTTTGGTTTCTTATTAGAAGCATTGCGCTATGGAGCGCCACCGCATGCTGGGCTCGCTTTTGGTTTAGACAGAATGGTTATGCTAATGACCGGAGCGGATTCAATTCGTGACGTAATGGCATTTCCTAAAACGACAACAGCAGCTTGCCCATTAACCAATGCTCCTGGTTTTGCAAGTCCAGCACAATTGGCTGAGCTGTCAATTGCCACGGTAATTAAAACGGACACTAAAAAGTCAGATAAGGACGCTGAATAAAGCCATGCAACTAAAACGCACAGAATCAGTACTGGTTGTGATCAGAGATGAGAACAAACAAGTGCTGATTATGCAGCGTGATGATGATGCTGATTTTTGGCAATCGGTAACCGGCACTATTGAGCAGGGAGAAATACCCTTAAACGCAGCCTATCGCGAGTTGGCTGAAGAGACCGGAATTGTATTGTCAAAATCGACTCATCCAATAATAGATTGTCGACTCATGAATCAATATAAAATTCGCCTGGAATGGTTATACAGATATCCGCCAGGTTCTGAATTTAATAATGAGTATGTATTTAGCGTTAAAGTGCCAGCTGGTCTGCCTATAGTGTTAACTGAACACACCGCTTTCAATTGGACAAGCAAACAAGATGCAATGCAAAGAGTTTGGTCAAAAACCAACCGAGATGCGATTGCCCAGTTTGTCCCGGATTAAATTATGAGCATCATTTTAGGGATAGACCCAGGTTCAAGGATTACAGGCTACGGCGTTATTAAATTAACTGGTGGCAAGGTGAGCTATTTAGGCAGCGGATGTATTCGCTTAACGCATGACGAACTCTCCATTCGTTTGAAGCGTATTTTTGACAGCGTTAGTGAAATTATTACCCAGTTTGCTCCTACCGAATTTGCGATAGAGCAAGTGTTTATGGCAAAGAACCCAGATTCAGCGCTTAAACTGGGTCAGGCGCGCGGGGCCGCAATTGTAGCTGCGACCAACTTCGACCTACCAGTTGCAGAATATTCAGCACGCCAAATTAAACAATCGGTAGTGGGAACGGGCGGAGCAGATAAAAGCCAAGTTCAGCATATGGTAATGACCTTATTAAAATTAAACGCTACACCTCAGGCTGACGCGGCTGATGCATTGGCCGTTGCTTTATGTCATATTCATACATCGCAAAGCCTAATTAAAATGTCAGGCAAAACGACAGGTAAAATTTCGAAGATCGTACGCGGTCGCTTAAGAAGATAAAGAAGGCAGGGCAGCAATCCGATGATCGGCAGAATTAAAGGTACGTTAATCGATAAAACACCACCCGATGTCTTAGTGGATGTGAACGGTGTGGGCTATGAGATTCAATTGCCGATGACCAGTTTCTATCAGCTTCCTAATATAGGTGAAGTGGCTACTATTTATACTCACTTCATTGTGCGTGAAGACGCACAATTACTTTTTGGTTTTTCAGATACCTCAGAGCGCGCCTTGTTTCGAGAACTCATAAAAGCCAACGGTGTCGGTCCTAAACTTGCGTGTACCATTTTATCCGGTATGTCGGCGCAAGATTTTGTGCAATGCGTTATTCATGAAGATATCTCAAATTTAGTTAAGCTTCCCGGCGTAGGTAAGAAAACCGCTGAGCGTTTAGTTGTCGAATTAAAAGACAAATTAGAAAAACTTTCACGCACCGATACGCATTTTGATGCCTCGGGGCCAGCCACACCAAATAGTTCTATTCAACGTCCTTCATTGCGAGGCGACGCGCATGCTAAAAATGAGGCCTTAAGTGCTTTGCTTGCATTAGGTTATAAGCCTGTTCAGGCTGAGAGGGTTATAAAGCAGGTTTATACTGAAGGTATGACAAGTGAGCAAGCGATTAGAGAATCACTCAAGGCGATGGTTTAACCGTATGATGATTAATATACATTCTGACTATTTTATGACGCACATCCTCGTCATTCTTCATCCACAAAGAATACAACAAAGCAGGGAGTCGTTATGATTGAAGCTGATCGCTTAATACAAGCCATTGCTGATCCGGAAGATGAAGTTATCGACCGTGCCATTCGACCCAAAATGCTCAGTGATTACACCGGTCAAGATCATGTTTGTGAACAAATGGAAATTTTCATTCAAGCAGCCAGAAAGCGTAATGATGCCCTTGACCATTTACTTATATTCGGCCCGCCAGGCTTAGGTAAAACAACATTGGCAAATATTGTTGCGAACGAAATGGGAGTGAACATAAAAACGACTTCTGGTCCAGTGCTTGAAAAAGCCGGTGATCTTGCTGCACTGCTTACGAACCTTGAAGAAAATGACGTATTGTTTATAGATGAAATTCACCGTTTAAGCCCTGTTGTCGAAGAAATTCTGTATCCAGCGATGGAAGACTATCAACTTGATATCATGATTGGTGAAGGCCCAGCAGCGCGTAGCATTAAGCTCGACCTTCCACCGTTTACATTGATAGGTGCCACTACAAGAGCGGGCTCACTGACATCTCCGTTACGAGACCGCTTTGGTATTGTGCAGCGTTTAGAGTTTTATAACGTAACCGATTTGACCGATATTATTCAGCGCAGCGCTTCTTATTTAAATTTAAGTATAGACAAAGAAGGGGCGTTCGAAATGGCTAAGCGCTCACGCGGTACGCCTCGAATAGCTAACCGATTATTGCGCAGAGTCAGGGACTATGCTGAAATTAAAGCCGACGGTAATATTAACGCCGATGTAGCAGGCAAAGCGCTTAATATGCTTGATGTGGATAATAAAGGCTTTGATTTCATGGACCGCAAATTATTGCTAGCCATTATTGAGAAGTTTATGGGTGGTCCGGTAGGGCTTGATAATATCGCAGCGGCCATAGGTGAAGAGAAAGAAACGATAGAAGACGTTATTGAGCCGTATTTAATTCAGCAAGGCTTCTTACAGCGCACTCCTCGCGGGAGAATTGCAACACAGCATGCGTATTTACATTTTGGTTTAATCATGCCAAAAATTGATTAGATAGCAATCAGCTATTTTAGGCAAAAAAAAGCCCATGCAATGCATGGGCAAAACAACAAGTAAGACGGAAGAAAAACCGTTGTCAGGGAACACATAAAAGCTACACAACTAAGTTGTAACAACTAATTAGTGAATTGCATTATAGACAGAGCCGATGAGATATCAAGCTAGAAAAATTCTACTTTTAGATTAGTTTTTCTAATCCAATATTTGTGTTGTGTTTTATTCCTTTAAATTCGATACTATATGCGGCCTTACTATGATCATATTCGTATTTACTATGAGTTATATCAATTCATGATTGTGTTCGCTTTGCTATATAAAATCTAACCTAAAAGGAACCGTTTTTTGTCAAATAAGGAAATTTTTTCTGTGCCTATTCGGGTATATTATGAAGACACGGATGCCGGCGGGCTGGTTTATCATGCGAACTATTTGAAATTTATGGAGCGTGCGCGTACCGAGTGGTTAAGAAATTTAGGCATAGAACAACAAAGTTTATTGGAACAATCCATCGGTTTTGTCGTCATAGACCTGACTATGAAAAATAGTAAAGCTGCGGTGTTCAATGATATGTTGAGTATTAGCTGTCAAGTTGTAGAATTAAAGAAGGCAAGCATGTTGTTTAAGCAGCACGCTTATCGTGTAAAAGATGTTGCTAATACACATAAAAATAATAATAAAAATGCTATGAGTACTGAAAGAGAACTACTCGTTAGCGCCGAGGTCAGGGTAGCTTGTGTTGATTTGGTAAAAATGAAACCAATAGCTATACCTGATTTTATATTAAGGGAAATAAAACGTGACGTCTGAAATCTCTATCCTCAGCTTGTTCTTAGAAGCAAGCATTGTTGTGCAATTTATTATGCTGTTGTTACTAACCACGTCGGTTGTTTCATGGGCATTTATCTTTCAAAGAAATGCTGTATTGAGATCAGCAACAAAAGAAATGAAAAATTTTGAAGACAAGTTTTGGTCAGGTGCTGACTTGAACAAGCTTTACCAGGAACTCTCATCACGCGCTCAATTAACCGGTTTGCCTCTTATTTTTTGCGCTGGTTTTAAAGAATATGTTCGCCTGCGTAAAACATCGGGTGCGGTAAACGACGCTATTATGGATGGTACTTATCGTTCAATGCGCGTGACTATGTCACGTGAAGTTGACGAGCTTGAAGCTCGCTTACCATTCTTGGCTACAGTAGGTTCAATTTCACCGTATGTTGGTTTGTTAGGTACGGTGTGGGGAATAATGAATTCCTTCATTGCACTAGGTCAAGTGAAGCAAGCTACTCTCGCGATGGTTGCGCCTGGTATTGCAGAGGCGCTTATTGCAACTGCTATCGGTTTGTTTGCGGCAATTCCAGCAGTAGTGGCATATAACCGCTTCAGTCATAGTGTTGAGAAGTTAGAAAATGCTTATGGTAACTTTATGGAAGAGTTTTCAGCTATATTAAACCGCCAGAACATGGCGTCCTCCAATCAACAGTCTCAATAATTTCATTAGATTTATTGACCTGAATTAGGAGAGCTAAGATGTTTGTGAGAAAACGTAGAAAACCAGTATCAGAAATTAATGTGGTGCCATACATCGACGTCATGTTGGTGCTTTTGGTTATTTTTATGGCGACGGCAACCGCAGTAACACAGGGCGTGAAAGTTGACCTACCCAAAGCCGACGCGAAAACTATTGAGACTGAAGAAGACGACATGTTAATTGTCTCTATTAATGCAACTGGACAGTATTTTTTGAACATAGGCGATAATCCCGACGAAGAATTAACCGCGGTTGATGTTGCTACGTTAGTGCAAGCCAAACTGACGCAAACCCCAACTATCCCTGTCGTAGTTAATGGCGATGGTAAAGTAAGTTACGAAAAAGTAGTTGAGTTGATGGTGTTGTTACAAAATGCCGGTGCGCCATCGGTAGGCTTAATGACAGACCCAAATAAAGCGTAATCGATGAGTGTAGAACAGCAACCAAAGCCAAGCGATAAGAAAGAGAAAAAGTCGCTAACCTTAGAGCAAAAATCATTTTTGATTTCTGCTGCTGCGCACGTTTTTATTGTCGTGTCACTCTTGGTGAGCTTTCAATTTTCAGCAACACCCGTCGACCTAGCGACAGGTAACAAAGATACGCAAGCGCCAAATATTATTGAAGCAACGTTCATAGACAGTAACGTATTAGCTCAAAACAAGCGTGAGAAGCAACAAGCTGAAGCTGAAGTGAAAAGAAAACGCGATCAAGAAGCGGCGAATAAACGTCGAGCATTAGAACGTAAAAAGAAAGAACGCGAAAGCGCAGATAAAGCAAAGCGTAAAAAAGCAGCCGATGCTAAAAAGCAGAAAGAAGAACAGGTTCGCAAAGAGCGTGAATTGCAGGAAAAATCTAGGTTAGCGCAAGAGAAAGCGCAACAAGAAAAAATTGAAAAGGCGCGCCAAGATAAGTTAGAGCAGGAACGCGCAGCACAAGACAGAGCAATGCAAGAACAAATGCAGATGGAGCAAGCTGACCGCAATGAACGTAGGCAGCGTCAGATATTATCTGAATTGCAAATTGCCAATAGTAAAATTAAAGCGCGAATTGAACAAAATTTGATACAAACGGGCAGTATAGTAGGAAAGTCTTGCCGACTGCGGTTGCGCATTGCATCTAATGGTTTAGTTTTAGATGCAGTAGGGACTGGCGATGAGTCTTTATGTTTGGCGTTGCGCACGGCCGCATTGAAAGCGGGAACGTTACCAATGCCAAGTGATAAAGATGTTAATCAGAAATTAAGAGATACGACGTTGGTTTATGAAAATTAACTAGCATTATGTTGCTGCTTAGAATATGCACTAATTAAGATGGTTTTATAAATTAGCTTGAGTAAGCAACGTTAACCAATATTTTTGTAACTGCTAACAAGCAGTTATCTAAGCCACTTATAACAACCAGAGGATTATCTAAATTCATGACAACTTGGATATTCAAATTTAGCAGTAAAAAATTAAACATAGTGGCAGCTGCTGCAGCACTATTATTTTTCAATTTTCAATTAAGTGCAGCAACGAATGAAATAATCATTACGGGCGGTATTGAGTCCGCTCGCCCAATTGGCGTAGTGCCCTTTAAATATTTAGGCAATTCAACTCTGCCAGAAAATTTAAGTGATGTAGTTGCTTCTGACTTGCAACGCAGTGGTAAGTTTAATCCCTCGAAACTATCTTCGATGCCCCAGTTTCCAACAACGGATACTGAAGTAAACTATGCTGCGTGGGCACAAAAAGGGGTCGATATGGTGTTAGTTGGTAGCGTCGAAACGACAGGCCTGAACCAATTTTTAGTTACATTTGAACTCATTGACGTCCTGCGTGCCCAAGCGACAGGGGGACAAGCTAAGACGCTAGAGAATGGAAAGCTGGTGATGACGCGTGACCACGTTATCGAAAAACGCACTAAAACAATTAATGGCAGTGATTTTAGACAATATGCCCATATTATCAGTGATATTGTGTATGAAAAGTTGACGGGTGAAAGAGGCGCATTCCTAACACGCATCGCCTACATTAAAGTGTTAGACCGTGATACTAACCCAAAACCATTTCGTTTAGTCATAGCAGACTACGACAATGTAAATCCAACAACGTTGTTGTCGTCTCCCGAGCCATTAATGTCTCCAACATGGTCGCCAGATGGCAACACTTTGGCTTATGTGAGTTTTGAAAATAAACGTTCGCAAATTTATTTACAGGATATTTATACAACTAGTCGTACCAGATTAACCGATTTTCCCGGTATAAATGGCGCGCCAAATTTTTCTCCTGATGGCAAGAAGCTAGCAATGGTGCTGTCTAAGGACGGTAATCCAGAGATTTATGTCATGGATTTACAAACTCGTAATTTAACGCGAATTACTCGAAATAGAGCAATCGACACAGAGCCGTCTTGGACGCCAGATGGAAAAAGCTTGATATTTACTTCGGAACGGGGTGGTAAACCGCAAATTTATCAAGTAAATTTAGCAACTAACCGGAAAAGTAGGCTAACATTTGAAGGTGAGATGAATTTAGGGGGGGCAGTAACGCCTGATAATTCGCAATTAGTTATCGTAAATCGCACAAGAGGTGATTATCATATAGCTAAGCAAGATTTAAAAAATGGTGACATGTTGGTGCTGACGAATACTTATCTGGACGAGTCGCCTAGTATTTCCCCGAACGGAAGTATGATAATCTACAGCGTATTAGAAAATGGAATACCAGCATTAGCATGGGTTTCACTTGATGGACGCTTTTCGTTTAAAGAACCAGTGGCTGATGGGGAAGTCAAATCTCCTAGTTGGTCGCCGTTTTTACTGTAAAATGAATTTTAAAATATAATAAGGATCTAGTATGTTGAATAAAAATGCACTTAAAACTCTTTTGATTGTTGTGCCTTTAGTAACTTTAGCGGCTTGTAAGTCAGGCCCTTCAGAAGCAGAAATGGAAGCTGAAGCGAATCGTCAAGCAGAAGTTGCTGCACAGCAAGTTGCTGATGCAAAAGCGTCTGCAGATGCCGACGCCAAGCGCGTTGAAGTTGCTAAAGCTGATGCGCTTCAAAAAGCAAAAGAAATGGTAGAAAATGAAAAAGCCAAGCTTGTTGCTCAAAACGTGGTTTATTTTGACTTTGACCGCGCTTCAGTTAAATCTGACTTCCATTCAGTATTAGATATGCACGCTGCATTCCTAGTAAAGAACGCAGGTCAGTCAATTGTAATCGAAGGTCACTGTGATAACCGCGGTACGCCAGAATACAACATTGCATTAGGCGAGCGCCGTGCAAAATCTGTAGAAACATATTTGATGAACGCGGGCGTTAGCTCTTCACAAGTATCAGTTGTTTCTTACGGTGAAGAAAAACCAGCAGTTCAAGGCGGATCTGAGTATGCATTTGCTCAAAACCGTCGTGGTATTGTGGTTTATCAGTAAATAGTGATGATTAAACCAATTATCGTAGTTGGTCTGATTAGTTTCACAGGCGCTTGGGCTTTTGCTCAAGCGCCTGTTGTCGATTTAAACGACCCAAAACAAGCTAATCAGGCACAAACCATAATCACTCAAAATGCCATTGCGCAAAATACGCCTCCGGTTATCACTAATCCAACGGACGTAGCCACTCGCTTGCTGATACTAGAACGCAAAGACAAAAGCCGTGTTGAGGCTCAACAGCGCGTTCAGCAGCAACTCGACATGTTACAAGGCGACGTCGATGAGATAAGGGGTTCAATTGAACTTCATAATCATCAATTAGAGCAAATATTAGAGCGACAGCGAGAGCTTTATCTCGAGTTAGAAAATCGTTTCTCAAACTTGTCAGAACAGACAGCATCAGTTGGAAGTTCAGTGGGGGTTGTTGCACCAAACACACAAACTGCTCGTCCAGCAGGGCAATCTGAAGAGCAGGCTTACCAGACTGCGGTAAATTTGATACTGAAAGAGCGTAATTACGACGATGCGATTCCTGCATTTCAAGGTTTTTTAAGTACTTTTCCAAGCTCGAGTTATACCGATAATGCACATTATTGGTTAGGTCAGTTATTGTTTAACAAGCAAGATTGGGATGGTGCGAGACAACAATTTGAAAGTGTAGTGAATAAATTTGTTGATTCGCCCAAACGTGCTGATGCGATTTTGAAGCTCGGTATGGTTGAAAAATCAGTCAATAACAAGGCAAAAGCGAAGCTTTTGTTTGAAAAAGTTGTGGCAGAGTACCCTGACTCAACACCGAGTCGTCTGGCAAATGAGCAATTAAAAAGCTTGTAGTTTTTAAACTACGAGCTTTTTGTTTACTTTACACACAGTTTTAAAGTTAAATTAAATAAATCGTATTTAAAGGTTGCACCGAGTTTCGATTTCAGTATTATATGCCGCCGTTGAGGTAGATAAGCAACGCAGGAAAAGCACATTGGGTCGTTAGCTCAGCTGGTAGAGCAGTTGACTTTTAATCAATTGGTCGCTGGTTCGAACCCAGCACGACCCACCAATTATCTACAACAACAGTCTTTTTGAAAGTGGGTCGTTAGCTCAGCTGGTAGAGCAGTTGACTTTTAATCAATTGGTCGCTGGTTCGAACCCAGCACGACCCACCACTTCTTTATTTATGTTCACAAAATGCAAACCTCCCCAAAAGGTTTACAAATAAACAAGCCCAGCTTGGAAATTTGTTAACACCAATCTGTGAACTTTTGGTCACACTGAGTTATACTGCTCGGACCGCAACAAATTATACAATTTGCATATGACCTACGCAGCACAATCAGAACGTATTTCTTATCCTTTTCCAGCTAGGCCCATACCGATCACGTCGGACTATGCCGAGCAGCTTAAATCAGAAATCAGATTACTCCTCAAGCAAAAAAATGCCGTGTTAATTGCGCATTATTATACTGACCCAGTTATTCAAGCGCTAGCGGAAGAAACCGGCGGCTGTATTTCAGACTCACTGGAAATGGCGCGTTTTGGCCGCGATGCTGAGCAAAAAACCTTATTAGTTGCTGGCGTGAAGTTTATGGGTGAAACGGCAAAAATTTTAAGCCCAGAAAAAACCATCATCATGCCAACGCTCGAAGCGACCTGTTCGCTCGACTTAGGCTGCCCTGTTAAAGAATTCTCCGCATTTTGCGACGCTCATCCTGATCACACCGTTGTGGTTTACGCAAATACTTCAGCTGCCGTGAAGGCGAGAGCCGATTGGGTAGTAACATCAAGTATCGCACTTGAAATTGTTGAGCACCTCGACAGCCTAGGTAAAAAAATCATTTGGGGCCCGGATCGACATCTAGGTGCTTACATTCAAAAAGAAACCGGCGCAGATATGATCATGTGGAACGGCGAGTGTATCGTGCATGATGAGTTTTCAGCGCAAGCATTGCTTAAAGCAAAGCACTTACACCCCGACGCTGCGGTGCTAGTGCACCCTGAGTCGCCCGCTAGTGTGGTTGAAATGGCAGACGCTGTTGGTTCTACGTCTCAGCTAATAAAAGCCTCTACAGAGCTTCCTAACCAGAAGTTTATTGTGGCTACCGATAAAGGCATTTTTTATAAGATGCAGCAGCTGTCACCAAACAAAGAATTTATTGAAGCACCGACCGCTGGCAATGGCGCCACATGCCGCAGTTGTGCACTTTGCCCATGGATGGCAATGAATGGCTTAGAAGCCATGAGAGACGCTCTGGTGAATCATGCAGGCAAAGAGATATTTATAGATGAAACATTGCGCCAGCGCGCACTGGTGCCGTTAGATAGAATGCTTAGCTTTGCTGCTGAGTTAAATATGACATTAAAAGGTAATGCGTAAATCAGTACTTGAAAGCTGTAAAGCTTTTCCTTACTATACGCGCCAATTGGAGAGGTGGCTGAGTGGCTGAAGGCGCACGCCTGGAAAGTGTGTTTAGGGTTAAACCTAACGAGGGTTCGAATCCCTCTCTCTCCGCCAATACTAATAAAAGCTGGGCTTTATAGCCTGGCTTTTTTCGTTTTGAAGTACTGTGTTTACTGACGTGTAGGGTTTTTATAGATAAATTCCACATGTTCAGTTCTGGTAAGTTTTACTGTTTCAAATGAGTAGAATTTGAGTAGATTATCTGCAACAGAATGAGTAGACATATGTTAACCAATACCAAAATACAACGCCTCAAAATACCTCTTAAAATTGAACGTTATTTAGACTCTGACGGTTTGTACATTGAGCTGACTAAATCAGGCTCTAGGATATGGCGATATCGATATAAAAACTATGCGGGTTCATGGACAATGAAAACGCTAGGTTCATATCCCAATACATCTATTGAAAAGGCACGGGAGCTTCGTGATGAACTTGCAATGGTAGTGGAATACAAGAGTGTCCTATTTATAGACACAGCCTCTGAATGGCTTGAATACAAAGGCTATACTAGTTTTAAAAACAAGCACTTAGTTAGCCGTAGGATTGAAAACTACCTTTTGCCAAAGCTAGGCAGCATGACCATTTCACACATCAAACCCAAAGATATTTTACCTATTCTTAAACAGATTGAAGCCAAGGGACATCTTGAACTAGCTCGAAGAGTTCAGAACATCCTCAGTCAGATTTTCAAATACGGTGTACAGAATCTTTACTGTGAGAGCAACCCATCCCAACCATTACAAGGTTGTACAAAGAAGCCTCAGGTGCGAAACATGCCGGCAATTATAGAAGAAGCTGAGTTTACTCAACTTCTCAGAACTATAGACAATGCAGAGAATCTCATGGCTTCTGTTAAGCTTTGTCTTCAAGTTGCACCATATGTATTCCTGCGCAGTGAATCGATTAGGATTGCTAAGGTGGATCATATCGACTTCAACAGAAAACTTTGGATCATCCCTAAAGACAAGATGGGGCGAGAGCACTGGATCCCATTAACAAAACCCTTAATTAAGCTTTTAGAACTAGCTATTGAAGCATCTGATAGCGTCTATCTGTTTACCGGAACCAAAGCACAATCACCCTTGAGTGAAAACACATTAAACAAAGCATTGAGGTCACTTGGCATTCATAAAGACATCCATGTGTTCCACGGCTTTCGTTCTAGTTTCTCTACCCTAGCTAGAGAACACTGTAGGCTTGATGGTGATCTAATAGAGCTTCAGTTAGGGCATATTGAGGGTAACAAGGTAAAAGCTGCGTATGATCGTTCTATGAGGCTTGAAGAGCGACGAGAGTTGATGTATAGATGGTCGAAATACCTTGATCAGCTAAAATGTTTACAGTAGTTTTGTTTACCGCTCATTTTTTATTGAAGTCTGGTAATTTAATATGAACCAAGAACTTGAAAAAGTACTGAGAGTGCTAAAGTCTAGGCATGTTGCAGAAAGTACTCCCCAAACAGAGTTAGCGAAGCTTTCGGGCTTATCAAGGCAAACTATCAACAAACTAAAAGATGATATTAAAGGGTATTTAAAAACAGCTCCAGTGCCGTCTAAAACAGACCTTGATTTTGTGGACAGTAAATTAGTTAAAACCTATGTAGACCTCGCTTTAAGCTCGGGTTCGGATAAACAACATTTCTTAAAGATCATGGGTGCTGTAGCGGGATATGTGCTGAGAAAAGATACCGACTTTATCAACAATATAAAAACACCTAAAAGGATCATAAGGGTCGGGCTTGAATACATGAAGCTAGTCACACAGGTCGAGTCTAGAAAAGGAACTAATGGAACACCTATTCATAGTCAAAATGGTGCAGCTAGGTATTTGTTGACCCAGCTAAATAAAAGCATTTTGGTTGCCTCTTTGTTTGTTAGGTCTATTAATTATAGAAGTGACGCTTATTCGAAGACTTGGAAGCTAACAAATAAAGCCGAACTACCAAATAAGCGGATTGTAGACTTAACAATAGAACTACTAGATGAATATAATCGGTCTATGAGTGCGCTTACATATTTCCCTGTACATATAGCGGAATCATTGTGTACCGGCAAAAGTGTAAAGCTTGGTAAAGTTGATACCTTTATGGCTCAAGACCACTTTCTTATAGAAGTACAAGACCTAGCTAAACTGTCAATGCGTTCCTTTATTCAAGTTATGAGTATCGCACACCCAGCACCCCCTAGTTGTATTGCAGTCCCATTAACAAACCTAGCAAGTGTTGACCCTGAGAAAGGTCGTACCTATAACATCTTCTCTAGATTACGGAGCAGTGAGCGTAAGGCACTTGGTTATCATAACTATGATATCAGCGGTGGTTTACAAATAATCTGTTTTAATATTCTATATCAGTATCCGCATTCTAAATATCATGATTTCTGCGATTTGCAAGCCGCTTTTTCGGTGATATTCAATTACGGTTTTGACCCTGAATATAAGAACAAGTTGAGACAAAAGATTGCGGATGATTTAGATTTGTCCATTGATGAGGTTAAACGACTACTAACAGCCTATGCTAATGGCAGTCAAAAACAAGTTGGTAAAAGCACTGAATTAAAAGAGTTTTCTGAGCAATCAGACCAACTCCGAAGAGAGGTCATCGCTGTTATTGATATATATGAACCTAAACTACGTAAATCTGCTACTGAGCAATCTAAAAATAGCTTTCCAGAGGATCAAGATTGGCAGAACATAGAAAAGGAAAACTCTTCACAAGAGGCTCGAGACAAGGCCAGCGTGTTCTTCTTTATCTGGACATATTTTGAGAAGCAAATACGAGATGCCATGCTATCCATCGTAGATGACGGTATACCAGTGCATGACGCTATTTACAGTAGGCAAGAACTAGCTTTCGAAGTGTTTGAAAAAGCAATTATGGCTCAGACAGCGTTTGAGGTGAGAATATCTGATTGAATATTTTTCCTAGAACCTTTCCTGCACTGTTAGCAAAACTAGAAACACCAGGCCATGTTGCTGAAAGGTGTCTGAATCAAAAGTTAAAAGGTGTTGAGGGGATTTATGATCGGTATGATTATTTGGATGAGAAACGTGAAGCGCTTACGAAGCTTGCTTTGATAGTCAGCAGTCTCCAAATATAAGACTCGTAAGCGACGAAAGTTTACGTAATTTTACCTAATGTGTATAAGCCAACACCTAATTCTAAGCTCTTAAATTCAGTATTAAACCAAACCTGATTGGCGGCTCCACGGCAATAGCTGCCGTACGCCGTTCAAAATTGTACGGAAAGAATGTGCCAATACCGGTCGTAGAGTTGGTTCGAAAAAACTGTTTTTGACGATCTCTTTTGCCACCATTGCGTGCACCACCTGGCGAACAGCAAGCAAACGAGTTCACTATTCTACACGACTTCAATTTTGGGGCATAGACAACAAGCAAAACACAAGATACTAAGAAATGTACAATCTCATGGTAGGAGAGCCTGCACTCAATTTCCAATATTGCTGTACCAAAGGTCTAACAAGACCAAATCTGAAACCTGTCACATCAGTAAAAACTACCAGAACATTCTCGCAAAAAACATCTAGCTATTCTAAAAATCAGCGGTGACAAAGGCTAGTAAATAGCTTTAATTTTTCCTATACTCGGTGATTATATAGATGTAAGCTAACGTCAAAAAATGCTTATCGACAAAGGCATTGATTGTGGTCAGATGATTGGCGAAAACAACAAGGACCCGCAAATTTTATGCTGACAGACCCTGATGGTAATCCTATCTTGATTGACCAACATAGGTAGCTAAATTGCATTATGTTGCATCATTAGAAAAGCCCACAGGCAAGTGGCCAAGTCAATTTGGCCACTTGCCGATAGTATTTCCAATATCGGCACTCTGATTGACTAGGCAAAAACTAATACTCAGAACAACTCAGAAGTGTCTGTAATAATAATGGCATGAAGCCAGCTGTCAGCAAAATCATAACCTGTTGCGTATATCAGGCTTATGTTCTATCTTTCTTGAACTTTGCAGGTGGAAATCACAAAATAGGTCGAACATAATATGCTACTGCGCTCAATAACTAAACACATAAAAGAACAAAACTGGTTCGCTGTCACGCTAGATTTTGTGATCGTTGTTGTGGGTATTCTTCTTGCCTTTCAGATTACGAGTTGGAGCGACGCGCAACAAGAAAAAGCTGCCTTTGCCCGAGCCGAAATCTTTTTAACTGAAGATCTGATCGGTAATTATCATAACGCTAAGCGTCAAGTTGCAGTCAAGCAATGTCGCTTGAACGTCTTACGTGATGTTGGCAAGCGTTTGATGGGGGACAGTGATGAATGGATTGCTATATCTGATGGCCTTTGGGACCAAGACTGGTCCGCATTCGAAAATATCGTGGCGCTGCCATCAAACCTCTGGAAGTATCGCGTGTGGGATGCTGAGCTGGCGCGAGGAAATTTCTATCGTATGGACGCGGCAAGGCGAAATCAAATTGATGAGATTTTCGCGTATGTAGAGCTCCTGGAGTTATTTGGGATTTATAGCGTTACCAATGAATCGCGTTTAGCGATACTCAGCCAGACGACTACTTTAAACCGAGTGGAACGAAATCGATTATTCCAGCTTGTGGCTGAATTTGATAATTATGGTGTTACCATGGGACAAATTAGCGGGAATATTGTTCGAGAGATTGAAGCGCTTAATCTTAAGCTGACAGTCGCTCAAAGCGAAGACCTGCATGGTCGCGTAGAACGCTTCAATTCAACTTGGTTAGAAGATCATGGTGACTGCCTAGAACCTATTACTACCCCATTTTTAGATGGCTTTGAGTCGAGTGAAAAGCCATGATCCTGCGTCGTATAGCCACAGCAATTAAAAAACAAGACTGGTTCACTGTTCTTGTTGAGACGCTGATCGTCGTTTTCGGCGTGTTCATCGGTTTACAGGTCAATAACTGGAATACTGTGAACACAGCACGAGCAGCAGAGCGTCAATTATTGTCGCAACTTAAGAGCGATGTTGAAGCGGCAGTAAAATTGAAGACTAATTGGCTATCAGAAACACAGCTACATCGCCAATCGTTAGTGGAGGCGGTAGATATCATACAGAATAAGCCTCAACAAGAGATAAGTAGGGATGCGCAGTGCAGAGCGATGTGGTCGTCACACCTGATATTTTATCCGGTAGCACCGCTTGGCTCGTTGGATGAAGTTCTATCTAAAAGTAGTTTATTCACGCCATTAGGACAAGCCGTGCGGCCGGCTTTATTGAACTACAGGGATCAACATACTGTGATCAGGCAACTCAATACTACCCTTACTGCCTTGGCGAATTTGGGTGATACATATAGCGATGCGTTCCCACGGCACTTAATACCAGCGCCCTTACTTGAGAGTCCTTTGGATGAAAAAGCAAACCCAAAGGCAGCCAGGCTAACCGATGCCACGTTTGATACTGCTTGTTTACTCGAGAACATTCGCACAAATCAAAGCATCCAAAACAAACTCCTCAGCAATCTAGCTCGAACAGATGGTGTTTTGCAGCGCGTAACCCTTGAACTCGGCGCTCTAGGAAGCATCAAGGCAGACTTAATGCAGGCTAAATTATGATTTAAATAAACCATTCTGCTGCCCTATATTCCCACTTAGTCAGTGACAATGAAGCTAACTACAGTCGTTGAACCGTTTTCACCGACGTTTGTTTCAGTTATAGCTATAAACTCAATATCATCATCACCCTCTGGATCGGTGTCTGATGAGCAAGTAAGCGCTAAGGTATAATCACCTGAGCTGATAAAGCCTATCTCGAAGCTATAGGTTATTGCGCCATCAAAAAAAACAGGCGCAATCCTATTTTTACTTCTCATGTTTATCTATCTTATCTCTATATTTTCATACCTAGCCGGAGGGTATCAAGCAAATAAACAAGAATATTTCTTAACTTCTGAAGCAAAGCCAAATTATGTATTGATAAGGAAATATGCCAACAACTGGCTCGCTTTGAAGATTGATGCAGAAACTCATGAGTTTCATAAAACGTATGAATTAATACCAACAGATAAGATCAGTGCATTTTCAAGTACTAATATCGGTATGCTAAAAAAACTACAGGAAGAGATTGTAAATGATTGAGTTAGCAGCACATAACAATCCAATTAATTCGACCTTAGTTCGTTGCGCTCTTTGTGCAGGCTTATTGGGGCGTTAATGTCTGCTTTAGATCTTTAGTTCAATCATAAACCGAATATTCCTTATGTCCATTTTTATGGGGCAGGATCAGTACGGCATAAGGAGACATACACGGTCCAAATTCGTATAGGAGCTTTGTGCCAACTGCGCTCATAGAGGAATTAACCAAGTAGCGAATCTAGTTAGCAGACAACTAACGTTAAGCTTGGCTTCTTAGCTTGATGTATTTAATATACCTGAAGTACGTGCTGGTGCTTTGCGCTTTGGCAGTTTTATAGCCGCTAAGGTTGCTTAAAACACTCTGATCATTCATATTTATATTCATGAACACTATCGTCACCTGAGTGAAATATGAAAACGTTGTTAATATGGGCGGGTCTTATTGGTCTATTTTTTGGACTGGCTATCATTGCAGGTATTTACGGTGCAAGCAGTTGGATGATGAAGGAAAAGCATCCTTCACAAGATCGTTCCTTCGTTATTTCCCATGACGCCAATGTACAGGAAGGGAAGCGACTTGCTACTATCAGAGGTTGCAATGATTGTCATGGAAAAAGACTTGCAGGAGGCGATTTTTATGGACTTCGTGCGCCAAACTTAACAATAATATCACGACAATATTCTGATAATGATCTGGAGCGCTCGATAAGACAGGCAATTCGGCCTGACGGTACAAGCGTTTACTCGATGACGTCTAATACTTATCAGTATTTATCTGATCTCGATTTGAGCCATATCATTACTTATATAAGGTCGTTAGAGGACGAGTCTAAAAATATAGATTATTTGTCACCGAGTTTTCATTATCGAATAGGAATTATTCTAGGAGAGCACAAACCGATTGTAGATTCTATCCTCACACACATTCCACCCAAACTAACGCCCCGCAATCATACTGAAAAACTTGGAAAGTATCTTGCCTACTCTGTTTGCGCTGAATGTCATGGAGTTGATTTGAAGGGTTATAAAGATTTTTCGCCTAGCTTGTTGACTAGTTTGGCATATCAAGGTCAAGATTTCGAAATTTTGATGACTGAAGGAATTGGTTTAGGAGAACGAGATTTGGGTTTGATGAGCGTAAGTAGTAAAGAGCGTTTTTCTCTTTTTTCAGACGAAGAAATCTCAGCTTTATATACATATTTTCAATCTGAACGATTTGTTCAAGATATGCAATAGAGTGAAATTAAGCGAGTGGGAAGTGTGTGTTTGGTCAAAAAAAAATTACAACTTGTGCGGCTGCTTTCTCAGTAAACTTGTTGTAAATATTGTGGGTACCGGCTGGCTGTTTATCGCTCAACGCCACCCTTTAATCGATTTTGACGACAGGCTCCGTTCTGCCCGAACTTGTCTTAGGCAGCTCAACGGCAATTGCCGACGTACGCCATTTGAAATTGTGTAACAGGTTTGCGCAATTTGCTACCAACGCAATTCGATTGATATAATTACTCATCAAGATGAAGAGCGGACGTTCCTCGTCATAGGTTCTAAGCAATCCACATTTTACAAAAAGCCTAAAGACGAGTTACATATCGTATTCAAACCTACAATTCTTCACCTTGTTACTATGTGTGCGTAAATACATAAGCGTCACGCTTGAAAATTACTATTGCAAAGAAAGTAAGCTTCTGAAATCATGAGGATTTAACGAATTTATCAAATTGCAGTGATGAATCATTCTACAAGTAAGGACTAAATTAACATGAGACTAGCATTGTTATGCCTAACGTTAGCTTTTCTGTCGTTTTCAATCCATGCCGAATCAAATTCAGGACTCAAAAAACATTTTGAAGAGGATCAACAGATTCGATCTGAAGAAAGCCGTCAAAATGGAAAAACTCCGGACTTAAAAGATGAGATCGCAAGGCGTCTATATGTTTTTAGTGCGCTGGCAAACGGTGATTTAAATACTGCGGACGATTTTTTTTATGCCTCGATAATACTTCAGCATACCAATCTCGAATTTGTTAGTGAAGAATTAAAAAGTGCGAGCAATGAAAATCATCTGTTAGCCTACTATTTGGCACAAAAAGCGTATCAATTAGGTCATGAGAAGGGTGCGTGGCTTATAGCGGCTACATACAATCGATATTTAGAGAATGCTGCAATTAATGTCAATAAATACGGCCTTAAATATGATAAAACTAGGGTTTATTTGCAAAATATCTCAATTACAGACAAAGAGCGCATATTGAGAGGATTGCCTCCTGTTCAATCAGTTTTATTCAGCAAATGATATTTGCACGATAATTAAGGTTACATTTCAAGGAGGGACGTGTGAAATATTTTTTGATAATTTGTGTTTGTACTCTTCTAGCTTCCTGCTCATCAACTCCAAACGTACTTTATAGCAGTCCTTGTTTTGATTCCCAAGAAGAGGCTGCCAACGTGGGAAGCGAAATTTTCAGTAAGGGGTTCAACAATAGGGTCAGCTATTGGGTGACCGGTGATTCTGGTAAAAGCATTGCCGGTCTTGGCTTGATGTATGGCGGATTTGAACCAACGCCATACTGCCCCAGCGGTGGCTATCCAATTCTAGTTTATTTTGACAACAGCGCTTCCAAACTTGATATAGAAAACGTGAAAAGTTGGTCTCGGGTTGTATTAGAATCTATGCTCAAAGAGAGGGCTAATGAGCAATAAGAAATGCTAAAAAGCTTACAAAATATATAGTATTACTAAGAGCCAGATTCAATTTTACGAGGGACTAGAAATGCTAATTTTTTCCTGTTCACTCAGGTCTTCAATACGGCAAAAGCCGACTGTCACTGCTTTTTAGCCAATTGGCGCTTTGTGCCAAAAGCGGACCTAGGAACATCAATCCTTGAACTGGTGCTTTGGGCAGTTAGGCGACATAGAGGCTTTCTTGTATTTGGCATAGCAAGAGTGAAAAGGCGGTATTCTTTGCCAACGATATATGATGTGAATTTACGCTCATTCAACGGTTGATAATGAAACTACTTCTCGATAGCTGACGTTTAATACCGCCTCACTAAGAGACAAATAATAGTTGGTTAAAATAAGCTACGAAGGATGAAAAGCAAATGTTATTTGTCCTTTTGATTGCCATAATCATCGCTGTGCGAGCGCCTCTCGCGATAGCTTAGCTTGCTCACGTAAGCCACGAAGATGGGCTGCAAAAGCTTCACTAACGTCTGTGTCATCTAAAAGTAAAAATTTCATACTCAGCCAAATTGGATACAATATTGTCTACTATAGTAAAAAAAGGTAGTCTTTGAATATAATAATATCCATTCAATATAGGGTAAGTGCCGATATAGAGAAAGGTGTTTAAAGCTGGCACATTCTTAATTCAGCTAATATTCGGGTATAGTGCAGGGCATTAAACTTATCTTCATTGTTCCCTGCAAATTTACTAATGCTAATGTTTCGTGTAAATTGAGACACCGCGAACTCAGGTAATAAAGCACTTGCCTGCCTGACGAGTTTGGTGGGCAATTTTTTTTATCTGTCGCTTTAAAGTAGCCATCATTTTGCATCGCTTCATCTAGGATCAGCTTTAAATAGCGTATTACAGGGCTAGCTAATAGATCCTTGGGCGTGTGGATACTAACCCAATCGAATTAATCAAAAATGGGTGCATTACCTAGGCAATTAGCCATTTGATTGGGCAGGGGGCATTTCGTCCAGTTTTCATTTCTCATTATTCATTTGTATAGTGCCGGCTCCGCTTTTGAAAGAATACCAATTTCAGAAAGTACCATGCCCATTGTTGGTGCTAGGTGCGCGATAGGACGGCGACTTGCCTTGATAGGCGTAATTACCCCAAGCTTTTTCATGGCTTTCAAATCTACAGATTCCTGATCATACCCAATTTTCGAAGGTGGGCGAATAATTGCTAAGACGGCGGTTTCCATTCGCGAGAGGTCTGAGCGGTGATTAGAAAATAAATTACCTACAAAAGGAATATCACGAATTCCAGTTTGGCCACTGTTAATATCTGTTCGTGATGTATATTCAAGTGAACCAAGTAAAAAAGCTCTGTTGTATGGCACGCTAGCCGATGCGAATACACTTGTAGTGTTGGTCCCAAGTTGAGCGAAGTTACCAGTGAATGTAGGCGCAGAAAAGTCCGACATCTCAACATTGGCATCAAAGATAGCCTCACTTTCTGTAAAACCAACTAAGTTAAAAGAAACCGTTGTTCCTACGTCCTCATTAATCACAGAACTTCCATCGCCGGTAGCTAATACTTGAATACTTTGACCGGAAAATATTTTTGACTCAACGCCTAGACGAGCGCTCAAGATAGGCATGGAGTTTACATAAGAAACTGAACCATTGTCTGCGGCTAAACTCAGAGCGTAATTAATGCTTGGTAAATCAACCGACACATTCCTGTTTTTTGTAGTTTCAGTTGAGCTGCCTGAGTCATCTTTAAAATAGCTACGATCAAAACTTAACAAGCTCCCACCAAGGCCTACAGAAAGTTTTGATACAAGATCTTGCCCAATACTGGCACCCGCAGCTGAGGAACGCTGAACAATAAAAAACTCAACTTTTGCATCGCCCTCGCAACTGATTTCTCCGTGCAAAGGATCATCTGCTGGAGTAGTGCAGTTGAAGTTGTCATATGAAACTTCGGCTACTCTGTCTACCCTATTTTCAAGCCCCTGTGAACCGCCGTAGATTCTATCCATAAATGTGCCCAACAGCTCTGAACTGCTGTGTGATACTTTGAGGCCCATGTTATACAGCGCTTGTGCCAACAACTCATTACGACCTTGAAGCGCCGAAAGCGACGCCAGCCACCAGCCATCCGCTGATTTATCCAAAACTGCTGCGGAAACAAAGGATTGGTATGCTGCACCATAGTCGCCTAAAAGATAATTTGAATAGCCAGATAGAAAGTGTGGTCTTGGGTCATCAATTTTTAAGACAGCTGCACGCTCGAATGCAGAGCGCGCAAAATAGAGCTCACCTGGAGATTTGTTTGATCTCGCGAGTAACGCTAGTCCGTTATTTAAATGGGCATCGCCATCAAGAGGGTCAATTTGCGGTTGGTCATTGGAACCATAGACTAAATCACGAAGTCGATCGTTGTTTTGCTGAGACGTATTTAACGAACTACAACCTGCGATGATGCTGCATGAAACTAGCACCACAAGAGGAATATTCATTGCACCCTTTTTTTCTCGTAAAGTAGCTAGTGCCCATGATATTTTCTGTATTGGACTGCCCAACCTTATGCCACGAAATTCTGTCATCAAATCAACCTAGATCGCAGAGAAATAAAGCTTTCAAATACAAACTGACAGGTTTCTTTGAACCAATTTATATTGAAAATAAATCTCTAAAAAAATAAAGGAACGTCTTCCCAATGAACGCGAGATGGAAGTTATCCATCTCGAAATTGCAATACTACATATCACAGATGTGCAAAATTGGATTTACGAGTTAGATAATTTACTTCACCCGAACTACATTCCAACAGGTATCGCTTCCATCTTTTGGTTGAGCCCATTGAACTTGGTATATGTCGTCTTGTTTCATGAGTTTATCAGGCTCACACGATGACTTGGCTTTGTCATTTTGGAGCATGTGGACGCGATGCGTTTGTGGTGGATTAGCCCCATTTATTTGGCTTGTATATGGGACACCGTCTTTTATCAATTTGTCGCGCATTTCCTTACAGCTACTAAAAACAGTACTAGTAAAGTTCGCATCGTTATATTCCATAATCACGCCGGATGTGACCCTATCGCCATTGCTGATTGACCCTACTTCATTTAAGAGCCCGCACAATTTGGTTGCTGCATGTGCTGTCGGTGCCATCAATATGGCAGCGCCTAGAGTAGCTACTGCAAGCGTTTTAAGTTTGAATCGCATTTTAATCATAATACTTCTTTCATGTTTTTATTTAACGAGTTGGAAGGTTAAGCTTGATTCTAAAAATTGAATATACCCTATTTTAGGTATTTCCGAGGGTAATGGCTTGTGACACATTCTAAGAGGATTTGTGATGGTCTAATTTTCCTCGACACCTAGTTAGAGGTAATATAACCAAAACTAACGAGGTTTAAAATGGGTAGAATACTATTCACCGTCGAATTCAAGCGCGAATGTACGGAGCATGTGATAAAGCAAGGCTATAAAGTTACAAATGCCGCTGAGGCCATGAATATAGACCAATCGACGTTGCAAAGATGGGTGAGACAATATAAACAAGAAAATATGGGTATCACACCTTAAGCCACAGCAATGACAGATGAGCATCGCCGTATTCTGGAGTTTGAGGCCCAAGTGAAGCAATTGAAAGGTGATAATGATCTGTTAAAAAAAGCTTCAGCTTTTTTCGCCATGGAAATGAATGTCAGCAACAAGTCGCGCTGAAGCTGAAAAAGGCAGAATACAAAGTCAGTGATATATGCAGGTGCTTGCATGTTAAACGCAGTACTTTTTATGCTCGGAGCAAAGCGAAGCCAATTAAAGCAGAGCAAGTAAGGCTAATAGCTGCTATAGAGACGGTTCACAACGAAATGGACGCTTCTTATGACAGTCGTCGCAGGCTAACCTTGGTAACATTTCCCCAGTAGAATATGAGTTGAGAAATGTAAAAAGTGCCTAACTAAGTGTCCAAAGGGATTAGACCATTACAGTAGCGTTTGCGTCAGACACTGGAAACAATAGTTCAACCACCGCGCCGTCGCTCAAAACATCGATATTGAACTGTCCTCGTAGACTCTCCGCACGTTTACGCATATTCCGAATACCATGGCCTTCTTTGTAACAACCCAAGGCCTCACCGCCACTGTTGATGACACTTATTTTGGCCATATCGGAAACGGTAACGCTAGCATATATTTCTATTCTTTTAGCCTTACCGTGCCTCATCGAGTTGGTTAAGGCCTCCTGAATGAAGCGCAGGATTGAAAGCACTTGTTCAGAGTCTAGATACTCGATCTCAGGTAAGTCAATAAAATCCCACTCTATCTCAACACCTAAATAGTGCAGCGGCGCAACACAGCGCTCTCGGAAAGCCGCGAGTGCACTTCGAAGCTCGCCGTCAGGCAATGAGAGTGTCTCAATCACCATACGCAGATCGGTAAGAGCACTACTCGCGATGCTACTCAAATTGTCATTGTCAGCATCCCCCATCTCAATCAGCGCCAAAATTGTGGTTAAATGCCCAGCTACGCCATCATGTAGGTCCTCAGTAATACGTTTACGTTCTTGCTCTCTCACTATTTTCAATGATTGTAAACGCTGCACTTCGAACAAACGACCAAGTTCTTGTTCTCGCAAAGTCAACTTGCGATAGGCTTCTCGCGATGCGTTGTCCAAAGTGTTGGATGTGTTTGTTTGCTTCTTTACTAATAAGAAAGCCAAACTCACTAACAACAATGAACGTCCCGCTGGCGCGAAAAGCAAATCCGAATTGTAGCTCGATATCCTCGCCGTCACATCGTGCACAACGGCAAGAACGACCATAATGCTGCAAACAAAAATAAGTGCGTCGTAAGGATTATCTGTGCGCCATAAATCACGCAGGTATAGCAACATAACCCAAACTGTGAACATGCATGCAATAGGCAATGCAACAAAAATGACTAAAACATTTATCGGTATATCAACAAACCAAATACTGAAACCAATAATAAGGAAATAAAATGCAATAAAGACGCCTGTCCAACGCGGCATATCTTGCTTTAAAATAGATCTTCGAAAAGCAAAAATACTGATACCGATAATGGGTGTTAGCAGGAAAAGATAAGGCAAGACATACGACAATGAGGGTATTCGAGGAATAAACACACCTGCCCCAATTATGCACGAAAGTAAGCAAAATAGGGCTAACCAAGCTGAACTTTGATCTTGTGGACGGCAGTAAAAGCTCAATGTACAAAAAAGAAACAGTAGAAATTGCATTCCAAACAAAAGGATTTTTAAGTCTTTATGAAGAAATTGTTGTAAATGATAGGCTTTTGCTAGTTCGTCAGCAGGACCCAAATAAACTTTAGATAAGCTAGCAAAAACAAAGCCCCCCGTTTGCACATCAATTTCAAGCTTATTTCGTTCTTGATCAAACCAGTTACTGTCTAAAATCACATAGCCCGAGAGACGTTCAATAGAGCCATACAAACCCGGTAGAGCAACAAATAAATCTAAGCTGTTGCCATTAATAGAAAGTTCAAGCACCTGCTCGTAGTAAGGAATGTACAAAGCATTTTGACCAGCAGATAAAGATGCTTTTTGTACGTTAAAAACAAATTTTTGTGTTCCAAGTTGGCCTTTTTCAGCTCTCCATTTAAACGGCAGTTGAGATACATTTCCACTACTTTCGACTAAAGCAAGCTCGTATTTCGGGAGTACTTCAGTTTGCTGTATCGTTATTACACGGGTAACAACTAATAATATAAAGATAAACCCCAGTAAAGCTCGAGCGTGTCCGGTTAAGAACCTCATAAACCAATAAGACCCAGTCGCGATGCTTCATAAATTGCCTCAGAACGGTTTTTAACCTGTAACTTGCGATAGATGTTACGCACATGAACTGGAACAGTTTGGTCAGAGATCCCATATAGTTTAGCAATTTCACGGTAAGTGTAGCCTTTAGATATAGCAAAAAGCACATCGGTTTGCCGTGTGGTAAGCGAAATATCTGAATGTTCATGAGCCTGAACTGCAACTTCATTGGGTTTGAGCATAGAGAGAATGTGACGGGCTATATTAACCGAAATTGGAGAGTTCCCTGCCATTACGGACTTCAGCGACGCGAGGACATTCATGTTTGTGTCATCCTTCGACAAATATCCCACCGCTCCAGCTTTTATGGCATCCACCACCACGTTTTTCTCACTTAAAACCGAAATCACGATGGACTGTCCTTGCGGGTGCAGCAAGGTCATCGTCTCTATTGCCGAAATACCTGAACCATCTGGCAGATTGATGTCAGTGATAAGTAAGTCAATATCATTTGCCTTGATAAAGTCCAAAGCGTCGTTAAGTGTAAAAAAACAACCGACAAGAACCGCATCTTCCCATTGAGAAACGACACTGGAAAATTTTTTGGCCAAGACTTCGTTGTCATCAAGCACTAGGACTCTTATTTTGTTTTTCACTTAACCGTAATCTCAGTTTTACTGGAAACATATAATCCAGTAAATCGCCATCCGATGCAATAGCATTAGATATCAGGCACTACCACAAATAGGGTATTTCATATTAAAGTTAAGCGCATCACTGTGTTCCTTCCCAACGGCGCAGGAACGAGATGGCCACCTTTATATGGGATATGGTGGGGATATTTTCGTTTCATTATTTTTATTCTTTAAGGAAAAGTGGAACGTTTCTGTATTTACCCCTAGTTTCCCTTCAGCCAGACATTAACCGTTAACTGTCTCAGCCATACACAGAACTAATCGCATTTAGTCAGAGGGGATTACTTACCAATCGCACTTATTCACTGGATTACACCCCCCTATGATGTTCATATTTGACTGTTATTAAATCTAGGGGATAAGTACACAGCTTTGTTAATAAGTGGTCTTAATATAAGTACATTTAAGTACACCTGCCGCACTGCGCTTGCAGGGAATTTTCACAAGCGCAATTAAGAATCGCACATGTAAATGCACTTCCTTGTGAGCTCGGGACCTGAATTATAGGCCTTATTTTTTGTTTCATTTATAAAGTTCTTTAAGGAAAAATGAAACGTTTTTTCCTGTGTACGCTTTATACAGTAATGTTATAGAAGCTAGAGAGTATAGGTTTACACTTTTCCCTATACATATGGAGGGTGTATGGTACAAGTTACAGTGAAAGTAGGGGAAGCTCACCCTAATCATAGTTCTAAATAATGTCACCTATATTGTTATTCATGAGTAGATTTATGAGTATATTCTGTTAGTCTTGCTATTGCACAGTATCACTTGAATTGTATTGGTTGAGTTACTTATCCTAGTTGGAATAACAGCTGAAGGCGCACGCCTGGAAAGTGTGTTTAGGGTTAAACCTAACGAGGGTTCGAATCCCTCTCTCTCCGCCATACACTGTCTAGCCCTTGCATCACGCGGGGCTGTGATTTTAAAATGTAGGTCTGCCATTGGTAAGACTGAATTCAAGAATTCATTAGGTACCAAGAATCTAAATGAAGCTTAAAGACTGATTATTCAGTTTATGCACTCGCAAGACTTAAGCTTAATGAAGCTAACTCCGCTCAGGTTAACGATAACTCCCGTAAGCTTACTAATAGGGATTGCCATGGGATTACTAATCGATGGTACTCAAGCACCAGAGCTGAACTTCAGGCATCAGACAACTACAGCGAGTTTTTAAGCTATGATATTGATGCTAATGGAAATCAATATGCGTTTGGTCTATCTGATACCCTTTGCCTTGATGGTAGTGTGATTCTTACACCTAATGTCAACCGCATCAAAGGTAGTAAAAACCCCCTAAAGCGTCAGACGAAGAACTAAGAGAACAGTCGTTAGAGTTATCAGAATACATCGACTCTCAGTTGATTGTTGAAGGTATATCAGTAAGTCATTCCAGCAAGGATTATATTGTCTTAGCAGAAGCCTTCTATCAGCATCTAAAGGGTTTAGAACGGCTTTGTCTAAGCAGACATAAGAACAATTGGAATGATGAACCAGTGCCCTTAGAGTTGGCTAGTGAGCCACTGTCCGTTCAAGTGGATCCTAATGAAACCTCAAGATCTAGTGTCGGTACTGAAACGTCTATTTCTAGTGTCTATAAGGAATTCAGAGAGTCAGACATTCTCAATAACAAAAGCAACAAAAGCAACAAAAGCAGGTTAAAAACACTAGACGAGACCAGAGCTAAGGTTGAGCGTTTTGTAGCTATCTTTGGGGATATGGATATTAAGTTCGTCACTCAAAAGGATATAGCCAAGTATAGAGATACACTTCTAATGTGTGCCCGCAACGAACAAAATCATCGTAAATACAGCTACATACAGTAATTAGGACTTTAGCGCCGTGCTTGTTAAGCAATCGTAGGTTTACGTAACTAGATAAATAGTTTTATGTCTTCTTGGAACATGGGGTATTCAGTTTTAATTGAGAAAAGCTCAGGGCACCTAAATGTGAGTTAAAATGCCTTGAGTTTATTATGCTATTTCAAGTAATTTTATATATTCTTACACTTGTTTATAATCTGGGCAGTTTCAATGGCTTGAACCTCACCTTTCCACTGAGCCACATCACCTTCATAATCACCAGTAAATGCGCTAACAGGTATCAGAGCCAAAAATACTCCACCTGCATCAACGTTCGCTTTAGTATCTTGTCTATCTGAAAAGTCAGCAAGTTTGTGTCGAGCATCAACTAACTGAGTTACAAGTCCTTCACAAGTTAAGCCGGTGTATTTTTCATGATACATGCTGAGCAGTGATCCCCTCAGGTCTAGTGGCACAACCTGAAATAATTACTAAAGTTAAAGTAGAAGCTATTAGAATTTTAAACATACAACATTCCCTATTATTTATTTTATGATTATCTAATTAATCGAATCTAGTTCGATGCAGGAGTGTAGCATTCTAAATTTATCAATACAATCAGCTGCCTAAGAGCTCGAATGCAGTTGCCTAAGTGCTCAAATACTCATAATTAGACTACCAATACTAGACTCCTCCCCCTAATAAAGTTGAACATCCTGCATATCAATTACTACTAGTTAAGATCCCGCTGATTGAGATAATTTATTGTATTACTCCGCATAGTGCCAAATATGTAGCTTTTTCATCCTACTTAAATACGCTTCTCAACAGTTGAAGCTTTCTTTCTTTGATCTATATATCCTTTTTACACACAACTACTTTATTAATGAGTTTTTGCTTTATTCGTTGAACAGCAAAAAGTAGTGGGGAAATATCCTACTTAATGATTTAATAGTGGTCATAAAGCCTTATTAAACTTGCGCACTCACTGTCATGAATGAAGATATCGTCATTGCGCTTCCTTCGCTAATTCACCGAATCGGAGGCGAGACCGCTAAACAAGCTAAAGCAATTGCATTACAGTATCAATGCGAATTAAAACGAATTCGTCGCTCAAGAAATTGGAGTGTAACGGGTGATGCGATAAAGGTTCAAACCTATGGCGCACAGCTAAAAGCACATCAAATGATTTCACAGAAGCTAAATAAACAAGGTTATGGTGAGTTTCATTACCTTATCAAGAAGATTGAAAATGCTTTATTGGGACATGCTGATAAATTGGAAACATTAGAAGCAAAGTTAATTCGATTGATCACGCAAACCCCAAGTATCACGTTATCAGAATTGATATTACTTACCCATTGCACCGAGGCAGAAGCAAGAGTTGCTCGCTTTGAGGCTGAAGGCTGGTAATGATTCATGCATGTTGAAGATAATGGACTTCACAACGTTACAATCCGGCGACTTAATCTGAGACCATGGAATGGCACTGCTGGGTGATTAGGCGCATCAAACACTAACCCTGCTTGGGTAATGTGACTGTTGATTTTGCAGTTAAAATCGACTCGCCCTTTAGGATAGTTAACATCCCATTCAATTCATCCGAACCCGGTTACTCAAGGCTATCAAATAGCCCATCAAATATCCTAAAAAAGGGTGAATTCAACAATTGAAGTTTATAACCCAAGCAAAAACATGACGGGTTTATTAACCACCGATCATACACTGAGCGTTATTTACTAAATACTTTGCCGCCGATGATTTTAAATGCTGGCGTGCCTCTTATTAAGGTATCTCTGGCAAAAATGGTATTGCAATTTGGGCAAGTGCAGGGCACCAAAGTAAAGTCTTTAGTAATACGTTGTTTGAAGCATTTGATCAGTGTTCCTTTGCCGCCTTTGCGGTATTTAAATAACTGAGTTTTGCACTGCTTACAGTAAATGGCTACAGAAGACTCTGGGATTTTTTTATTGGGTTTGGCCATTTGATTTTCAGCCAAATAGATGATTTTAAAACATTGAATATAACACAGTGTTTAATGAAATTTACCCTCAAAACACTATAAATTACAGAGGCCAATAGCAAAGCTGCTCATTGTAATGCTTAACAGTCAGAGTCTAAAGTTTGGGGTGGTTTTTAATTTGTGTTTTGCTTAGTAGGTTGATACGATGCGCGCCCGGGCATGGACATGCTCACATTTAATTATACACATGGAAGGGATCACGGATGAGAGTACCAATTTTAATTACTTTAAGCCTTTTTTTATCAGGCTGTGCGGCTCCAGTTAGTCATACAAATACCACAAAGTCGACATACGATAAAGACCCACAGTATAGTGTAGATAATCGAAAAGATGGATTTGGAATTACTGTGTATTACTCAAGTTACCAATTTATATCAAAGAGTGACGCAGCTGCAAAGGTTTGTAAAAGTCAGACGACTGCAATCGCTTTGGAATACTCAGATAAAATGGATAAACGAATTAAGCTTGTTGAGCAGTCGCGTATAAATACTTCCATGAGCCGCAATGATTTAACGAACATAACGTTATGCCAAGCAGACACAATCGTAGAGTGGTTAGAAGGCTCATAATCAGTCGTTGAAAACGGAAAAATATAGCTAACTGCACTTACTTTAACTTTCAAATTCGTTGTTAAGAAATGATTTAAAAGAGGGTTTTGGTGTTTTATAGATACATCAATACCCCTGTTTTTTTTTGCAACATAATACTACCTGATTCATTTATATTCTAACTAGTCTTCTTTAAATGTTTAGCTTTATCCAATAAAAGTACAAACGTTTTTAGTTTGCTATCCCCCCTTTTTAGGCTCTGTATGGACCCCTAGTTAAATTCAACCACTTTATCTCGGTTCACATGGCGATTGAAACGGGCTAACAGCAAGCTGATTTTTGGTCGAATATAGGTTTGGCAGAATGGCCGGTCCGGCGCTGAATAGTAGTAGTCCGAAAGCTCAATTTTATTCTGTTTAAAACGTTTAAATGGATAGACTTGAGTAATGACTGATTTATGAAAATCAGCACTAAGTAAATTTAATATACCTTGAGCTTGCTTAAATTGAACATCGTCACAAGTATATATGGCTGAACGGTATTTCCCGCGCATAGAATGATTGGATGTACTGGCATGGGTAAGCAAATGGATTTCGATTAAGTCGGATAGCGATATTATTGCTGGGTCAAAATAAACTTCTATCGCTTCAGATAAGCTAGAGTGCTGGCCGTTTGAAGCTATCCATCCTTGATTTACTTTAGTTACACCAATAAGTGATGTAAATACGCCCTCGGTGCACCAGTGACAACCACCCCCTAAACCAATTTTACTAGGGGCAGTTGTCATGTTTTAATTTCTTTAAATACTAGTTTACAAAAAGTCACACGTAGTCAAACTCGCCAAGCTGAAGGTAGTTTCCAGCCAGGTCTTACAAAATGGCAGGTGTAGCCATTGGGGCGTGTTTCTAAGTAGTCTTGGTGTTCAGCTTCAGCTTCCCAAAAGTCACTAACAGGTTCCACTTCAGTCACTACTTTGCCAGGCCATAATCCACAGGCATCCACGTCAGCAATGGTTCTTAATGCTTCTGCTTTTTGCTCATCAGACACATAGTAAATCGCCGAGCGATAAGACACACCGGTATCGTTACCTTGTCTATTTTGCGTGCTGGGATCATGAATTTGAAAGAAAAACTCTAAAATTTGTCGATAGGTAATAACTTCATTATCAATCAGTATTTCAATACCCTCTGCATGGTTACCATGATTGCGGTATGTCGCATTTGGCACTTCGCCACCGGTATAACCCACCCGAGTTGATATAACCCCAGGCATTTTACGAATAAGGTCCTGCATGCCCCAAAAACAACCTCCGGCTAATACTGCGCGTTCGTTTGCCATAACTAAATATCCTCTACTTGATCTAAATAAGCTTCATAACCTTTGTTTGCCATTTCATCCCGAGGGATAAAACGCAGTGAAGCAGAATTAATACAATATCGCAGACCGCCTTGGTCTTTGGGCCCGTCAGGAAACACATGGCCTAAGTGACTGTCACCATGAGAAGAACGCACTTCAGTGCGAGTCATGCCAAGGGTGTTATCCGTAATTTCATTTACATTGACTGGGTCTATGGCCTTAGTAAAGCTAGGCCAACCGCATCCTGATTCGTACTTGGCAGAAGAGGCAAACAAAGGCTCTCCAGAAACAACATCTACGTAAATACCAGGCAAAGTATTGTCTAAAAATTCACCGGTGCCAGGATGTTCAGTGCCATTTTCTTGGGTCACTCGGAACTGCTCCGGGGTCAGGGCAGAAATTGCATCCTGTGATTTTTGATATGTACTCATAATTTCCTCTTTGACATTAACGGCAGGTACCTTCGTAGTGTAACAGACCTGCTCTTAGTGTTTGGTATTCTCAATGGGAGATAAAGATCACTATTTGATGTGCAATAGAGTTATCGCCGATACTGTCAAGTTAACGTTCAGACTCAGAAACGGGTGCCATTCAATTCATCCGCTCCCGGTAACTTGGCAGTACCATTGAGTGTATTCTTTTTTTCCAATTTCCTTGATGATCTCGTTCGCACGCTTGTTCAGTATCAAACCGTATATGTTGTTTAGGGGTCTTTAATAAAATACCAGCGTTTAGCAACGATTTATGGATACACGTAATTATTATTAACTCCTGAGCGGCATCTTTGGCTTTATTTAACGACGAATCGTCATCAAATATACATATAACAACGAGACTGTTGGGAAAATTTGCATAGTTGGCGGTATGGGTTAACCATTCGAATCCGCTTACTTCGATTTTAGCTTTTTCACATGCCGATGTAAGTGCTCTTATGAGGTTTCCTTCCAATTTTTTTACTGTCTTGTTCATGCCACCTGCTTTTAAACGCCGATTATGTTTCGATTACTTAGAGTAGCATATAGTACTTTATTCAAAAAAATAGTGGCTAACGTCTATTTTTTGCTTTTGACCTTACGCCACTTCAAGCCCCGCTTTACGGTTCGAAAGTAACAATGCTGTTATCGCAGATATAGCCAATAACGAATATACAATGAGGCTAAATCCAGATTGCTACTTTAAGATGAGAAGGTTTAAATCACAAGGCCAGGCTCAATGATTTGTCTCCTGTCATTGCGTAAAACAAAAACTTTTAAACAATAAAGTCCGCATCTTTCAGATACAGTCGAATTTCAGAGTCTGTCAGTATTAACTATGCCACTGCAACCTAAAACGTTGTAAATATATAGCTTTTTATTACCCTAGTATGGATCAAGATAATTGTTCTAATTCTGAACAAACGTTATTCTTAGAGATTAGACCATGCTTCGCTATTAGTGTTGATTTGTAGACGGGTGATTTATGGTTAATACGGAAGTTAACTTAAGGGATTATTTTGATTAAGCAATTTTATATTACGGAGCTCAGGAAGTATTTACCTGAAGTTGATCTGCGCTTGGTGGCTGCTATTAGAAAAAAAACAAAGTTAAAAAAACGATTTTTTCAATTTAACATTCTGATTGTTTTGTTAAGTCTTGCTTTCTCGATATATGTGTTTGTATCTTTGCAGAATAATAATTATATTTTTTTATCGCATATATTAATTCTATTGGTACTTGTTTATTCAAATTACAAAACACTGATAGCGATTTTTACACTAAGAGAACGAGTGACTAGTGGTTTAAAAGTAATCATGCGGGTAGAAGAGATAACTAGTACATCGAGTAAGCATAAGGTTTGTTATTCATTGGAAGAATTGCAGACAATGCATAATCATGTAATATCGGATGAATTAGCCTTATCTGATATCAAGAAAAATTCATTGTTGGTCGGAATGCGAGTTGTTGAACTTTAGACTCATTACCATTTTACTATTTTTGCAACATCTTTCGATAAATCAGGACAGTTCTATATTAACCATAGTTCAAGAGACAATCATTGTCTCTTGAACTACATGAATCTAATAAGGAGCGGCTTTAATAATTAAGATTTATATCTTAAAAAGAGTAACGTAAAGAAGCACCGTAAATACTGACATCAGCTGTTGAAGAATAATGTGCGCCTAATGCAAGTTCATTAGTAAAGTAGTAATAACCACTCACATCAAATGCAGTTTCACTTTCATCCGCAATATCAACGTAGCCAATTGAACCATCAACTTCAAATTTTTCTGTAAGACGGCTACGAACCCCAAGGCCAATAACAATAACATTGTCGTCAGCACTTTCATTGTTGCGTCCTGAGCTTGCTGCAATTTTGATGTATTCGTAACTGACGGCAATACTTCATGTTGCCAGCAATGCTTCGATGTCACGAAAGCTAAGTGTAAATCGATGATAAAGCCACACAGTGCGACTGATAATTTGGAATGGATAGCGATATCCGGCATAAATAGTCGTATTTTGCATACCCTGATTATCGGGCATTTTAGAGTCTGTTCGTTAACTTGACAGTATCTTTTCTCTAACTGGGTTTGTGTTTGATAAGGTAAATAATTACTGCTAACGTGTTAAAATTGTAAATGAAAAGTGAATTATGTACGAAACAAAATAGTGTGAACAGTTTAGGCATAGCATTTACTTTTATTAACTCACTAACTAAAGAAGATAAATAAAATGTATAAAGGACTTTTTAGCTGGTTAACCACTCCAAAAGCATGGTATTTGGCCTTACTCACTGTGCCAATTTACGTGCAGGCTGACACCCTAATGTTACAACAACCTGCCATAAGCAAAACCCAGATTGCTTTTGTGTATGCAGGGGATATTTATGTTGCTGACCGTCAGGGTGAAAACCCACAACGATTAACCTCACATCCGGCCGTTGAACAAGCTCCACATTTTTCGCCTAACGGGGAAACTATTGCTTTTACCGCTAATTATGACGGCAATAACGATGTGTATTTGATTGATGTAAAAGGTGGACAGCCACGCCGCCTTACTTGGCATCCAAGTAGCGATAAAGTAGTTGGCTGGAATCCCAACGGGAAGTCAGTGGTGTTTATGTCAGCAAGAGAAATGGCCAGTGGCCGTTCAGGACACTTATACCAAATTGAAACCAATGGTGGTACCCCAGACAAAGTCATGCAAGCGCTGGCGTTTGAGGGCAGTTATAACAACAGCGGTAAATTATTGGCCTATCGCCCTTATCGCACTGCACACATAGGTGCCAGTGGATGGCGTAATCACCGGGGTGGCAGCACACCACCTATTTGGATTATGGACTTAGCCAAAAACAGCTATATCGAAGTTCCGCACGAAAATGCATCTGACACCAATCCAATGTGGGTAGATGACCAGGTCTATTTTTTATCTGACCGCGACAAGACCAAAAATTTATACAGCTTTTTAAAAGGTAAACTTAAACAAATCACTCAATTTACTGATTGGGATATTGATAGTGCCAACGCTTTTGGTACGGACATTATTTATGCTAAAGGTACGGCCTTATATGTGCTTGATACCAAAAGCGCCAAAACACACAAACTCAGCATAGATATAAAGCCAGATTTACCGCAATTAAGACCTCAATGGAAAGACGCCATGCAGGCCATGACCGACAGCCAACTTTCTAGTACTGGCAAACGTGTATTAATCAGTGGACGTGGTGAAGTTTTTACCGTACCGGTTAAAGACGGCAGTACTCGCAATATCACTGGCACCTCTGGGGTTAACGAAAGAGATGCATTGTGGTCACCTAAAGGTGAGAAAATTGCTTATATTTCGGATAAAGGAAACAAGCAAAAATTAGTCATTGCCGAGCAATCTGGTAAAGCCTTAAGCACCCATTCATTTGGTGACTATGACGCTGACTTTAGCTTGCTAAACTGGACAGCTGACAGCAAGAATATTGTGTATGCGGATTCTAATCTCGTGATGTGGTCGCTTAACTTAGACTCTGGCAAACGCCAACAAATAGCCAAACAGAGTAATATGCTGGGCTTTAATACTGCCGTGTCTTTTGACGGTGATTGGTTGGCTTACACCAAAAGTGGTCATAACTATTTATGGGATCTGTATCTTTATCAATTCTCTAGCCAGAAAACTATACGCCTAACCGATGGTCTTAGTCATAATGATTGGCCTGCCTTTAGTCGCGATGGTCAATATTTGTATTTTGCGTCTTCAACTAACGCGGGGCCGAGTAGTTTTGGGTTGGATTTATCCACCCAAGAACGTCCTCAACGTTTTGGTTTATATGCGGCGGTTTTGCAGGCTGATGGTAAATCGCCTTTGTTGCCAAAAAGTGGTGATGAATCTGCAGAGATAGAAGCTGAGAAAAAAGAGGACAAAAAATCCACTACAGCAGCACCAGAGGTAAAAGTGGATGCCAAAGGCTTAATCGATAGAATAGTTGCCTTGCCCGTGCCAAAACGCTTTTATTCAGATTTGGCGGTGGCCAATGACGACATGTTGTATTTTCTTGAGAATACCCAAGCTGGTGCCAGTATTGAGCCAAGCGGCAGAGCGCTAGACTCTTCAGACTTATTACGCTTTAACGCTGAAGACAAAAAAGTCGAAACTGTGCTAGAAAAAGTCGACAGTTTTGGTTTGTCGGCTGACGGTAAACAAGCCTTACTAGGTTTTGCTAAAAATAAAATAAAAGTCAGCGAAGTCGCTAAAAAGTTCGAGACTAAAGACTTAGATACTAGAGATGTCAAAGCCCTGATTGATCCTAAACAAGAATGGCTGCAAATATTTAATGAAGCATGGCGCAACGAACGAGATTATTTTTACGATCCCAATATCCACGGTTTAGATTGGGCTGGCGTTTATAAACAATATCGCCCATTACTCGACCATGTTGGTAGCCGCGAAGACTTAAATTGGCTGATGGTGCAAATGATTGCTGAAATGGAAGTGGGTCATAACCGTATTTATGGCGGCGACCTACACAAAGAGACACCAGTGCAAGTGGGCTTATTAGGTGCAGATGTTCGTTTGCAAAAAGGCCAATACGTTATCGAAAAAATTTATACTGGTGGCTCGTGGAATCCTTTTGTTGAAGCGCCATTAGCCGTGCAAGGAATAGGTGTTCAACAAGGCGATCATATTCTTGCCGTGAATGGTGAAAAACTAACTGCTGATACCAACTTCCATCAATTTTTTGTCAACACTGTTGGCAAACAAACCAGCTTAACCATTAGCCGAGACGGCTCTGAGAAAAATGCTAAAATTGTTGTGGTAGAGCCCATCCCCGACGAAACCAGTTTGCGTAACTGGGATTGGATCGAGTCTAACCGTAAAAAAGTCGATGAACTCAGTGATGGCAAAATTGGTTATGTATATTTGCCGAATACCGCATCTGGTGGATTCACTTATTTCAACCGGATGTTTTTTGCGCAAATTGATAAACGCGCCATGATCATCGACGAAAGACGCAATGGCGGTGGTCAGGCAGCAAATTACATCACCGATGTATTAAGCCGCGAATATTTAGCCGGTTGGCAATATCGCTCTGGAGACATGGTATTGAGTACTCCTGGTGCCGCTATATATGGTCCTAAAGTGATGTTAATTGACCAAGACGCAGGTTCTGGTGGTGACTTTTTGCCTTATAGTTTTAAACGCATGGGTTTAGGTAAACTAATAGGTAAAACTACTTGGGGTGGATTAATTGGCATTTCAGCTAACCGCTCATTGATAGATGGTGGAGGTCAAACTGTACCGCACTTCCGCTTCTTCACGCCTGATCACGAATGGCGAGTTGAGAACGAAGGTGTGGCACCAGACATAGAAGTTGAACTGGATCCAAGCTTAGTCAACAAAGGCGAAGATGCGCAGCTGCAAAGAGCGGTGACTGAAGTGCTAGAGCAGCTTAAAACCTACAAACCTGTGCGTCACGATAAAGCGCCAGCCTTTCCCACTAAACTAGGTAAGTAGCCAAGGGCGATTTGATTTGAGTGTAAAAATAGCACTGGTTGCTGAGGGTGGTGGTCAACGAGGAATATTCACTGCAGGTGTCTTAGATGCCTGGTTAGAGAATGATTTCGATCCGTTCGATTTATTTATAGGGACGTCATCGGGCTCGCAAAATATCACGAGCTTTTTATCTCGTCAAAAAGGCTATGCCAAACAATTAATCCGTGGTTTGTCGCGTCAAAAGCGTTTTTATAAGCTAGGCCGTGGATTAGTGGGAGGCAACGTTGTGGATTTGGATTGGTACTTTAATAAAACTATTCAAGGTAGATTTGCCTTAGACTTTGCGGCGGCAAAGAAATCATTGGGAAACCGAGAATTATTGATCACAGCAACAAATTCACGTGATAGGCAAGGTTATTTTTTGCGCCCAAACGGCAATAGTAATCATTGGCGAAAATTGCTTAAAGCCTCTAGTGCATTACCTTTTTTATATAGAGAAGGAGTTAAACTCACTCCTAGGTTAACGGCTCGTTCATTTAATAAGGCACAAGCACCTCAAACTGATTACTACCTTGACGGTGGCCTTGCTGCGCCGTTACCCGTGCGTGAAGCCTATCGCCGCGGTGCTCGAAAAATAGTTATTATTCGCACTGTTAATGCTGATTTTCATGACCAGTCGGTTTGGCTAAAAAAACTAAAGTCATGGATTTATTCGTCTGGGCATTGCCCAAAAACCATTGATTACTTGGTCCAGCATGAGCAAGCTTATCGCAAAGAGCTTTCCTTTATCGCTGACCCTCCTGACGATGCTGAACTCATTCAAATTTTTGCTAAAGAGAAGCTTCGAAGTAAACGGTTAGGTAGTTCAGACATGGATTTAGACCATGATTACCGTGCCGGTATCGCTGCGGGTAATGCTTTTTTACAGACTTAATGAATGTTTTACGCAGATAACCAATTTGACAAAGGGCTTGCGGGTTTGATAGCGTAGCCGAGTCTAGGAGAGGCGCTTTTGCCGATTTTGGCAAGCTATACCTCTCCGGTTATTTTAAACCATACAGGAGAAATAATGACCATAAGTAATAAAAGCAATCAGCAAAAAGCAACGAAATTCACAGTGCCAGGCATGGATGAAACGTCTGCTGACCGAGCAATATCTACGTTAGATAATCGTATGGTAGCGCTGCTCGATTTGGCCCTTACACTAAAGCACGTTCATTGGAACGTTGTTGGCCCCAATTTCATCGGCGTTCATGAAATGCTAGACCCTCAAGTAGACGCGGTACGCGAGATGACCGACACCATCGCAGAGCGAATAGCTACTTTGGGCGGTTCACCGGTAGGAACTCCGCAATCTATTGCTAACCGTCGTACTTGGCATGACTATTCGCTAGGTAAGGCATTGGCCATCGAGCATTTGGGCGCCCTTGATTTGGTATATAACGGGGTAAACAGTGATCATCGCAAAGCAGTTGGTGAAATGGCAGAACTTGATCCGGTATCGGAAGACATGCTAATTGGTCAGTTGACTGATCTTGAGCAGTTTCAATGGTTTATCCGTGCACATCTTGAATCTTCTGATGGTGATTTACTCACTGCCAACAGCCAAACCGAGTTAGCTGCAGCAAAGTCTGCACTTTCTTAAACTCCGCTGAGCGAGTTACCTTTATCTACGATGGCGCGTTTGGCGCCATCAACCTCCTCTACATATATTCCAATACGGTATCAAATTCTACGAATTCATCCGTAGTTTAAATAACTAAGTTATAGCTAAGATTTGCTCTTTTCTGATTCGTCGTCGGCATGCTCGTCCTCAGTGTCTGTATCTTCGTCTTCGATTTTTGGCGTACCATCAGAATTAAATTCGGCTATCGCTTCACCTGAAGATTCCCAGCCCTCTCGTTCTTCATCTGTTGCTTTGGGCGAGAATAACCCAGTGTAAGCGTAGAAAATTCCAATCAGGGGAGCAGTCCAGCAGGCAAAGGCAAGTGGTATGTACAAAAGGTTTTCTATATTGCCATCAGCTATGCCAAGACCGAGAGCTGAAATTACAAATGCGCCACCCGCATTCCAAGGAATTAGGGGAGACATTAATGTGCCGCCTTCTTCAATCCCACGTGATAAATTTAACGTTGAATAACCCATACCACGATAAACTGGGGAGTACATTCTTCCCGGTAAAGCGATAGATAAGTAAGGGTCACCTGCTACTACGTTAGTCGCAAATGCGGTTCCAATGGCTGCGGTTTGGGTGCCAGCAAAACTACTGACTTTACTCTTAATGGCATTAATTATCGATTTCAAACAGCCTGTTTTCTCTAGCGCTCCGCCAAAGCCCAAAGCAATTAATATTAGGGATATAGTCCACATCATGGATTGAATGCCGCCGCGATTTAACAGACTGTCAATTTCGCCTATACCGGTGTTTATTGAATAACCATTGTTCGCAAAATCGAAAATTGATTGCAGACTTTCGCCCTGAACAATCATTGCGGTTGCGCCACCGGCTAAAACGCCGGCGAATAGTGATGGAAGAGGGGGGTATTTTTTTATAGCTAATCCCATCACAATTAGTACTGGCAATAGTACCCATCCTGAAATATAAAAATTTTCATCTAAGGCGCTAGTGATATCGGTAATTTTTTCAAATGAAATACTTTGGGTGTCGATTACAAAAAATCCAACGAGCGTATATATGGTTAGAGCAATCAGCATGGCTGGAATCGTAGTCGCCATCATATTTTTTATATGAAAAAAAACGTCGGTGCCGGTGACCGCAGGAGCCAAATTAGTTGTGTCGGAAAGTGGTGATATTTTATCGCCAAAAAATGCACCTGAAACGACAGCACCAGCAGTCCAATACGCTGGAATATCGAAGCCTTCTCCAATCCCCATTAAAGCCAAACCAACTGTACCTACACTTGCCCAGCTGGTGCCAAGACAAACCGAAACTAAGGCGCAAATTACCATACCAGCAGTCAGGAATATTTCTGGCGAAAGTACCTTTAAGCCATAATAAATAATACTTGGCACCGTACCGCTTGCAATCCAAACTCCGATGATCATCCCGACCGTTATTAAAACAGATACTGAAGGCAAAGCGACGTGAATAACATGAAAAATTCCTCTTTCAATCTCCTTCCATTTCATTCCTAGCTTAATTCCTACAACACTCGCAATGGCTAAGCCAATGGCAAGAGGGATATGTGGCTCGAAAACGCCAAAGTGGAAAATTTGCGTCCCAAGAATGAGCAGAGTTAACACGACAGGGGTCAAGGCAAGCAATAGGCCGGGCTTTGGATGTTTTGTCCGTTTCATTTAAATACCTCTTTTTTGCTACTCCTAACTATTATCCGTCATTGCGCATTCGGATAATTACTATAGCTGCAATGGAAAGAATCAAGATAGCTATTGCCTCGTACAGAATATTCTCAGGTGCCATATCTTTGCCCTGCAGAACAATCAATCGAGCGATTGCTGTGATAGCAATAAAAATCGGATAAACAAACGCCGAGCGTGGATCCGAGTAGAATACAGCCACCATGCCGATAACCTCGAGATAAAGAAACATTAATAGTATGTCTGCAAGACTGATGGTTTGGGCTACATAAATTGTATGGATTTCAAATGCCACGGCTCCAAGCGTCATTAAAACGACGATCATTAATATTATTCGCTCAATTAGGTGAAAAATACTAAGCGCTAAAGACCTTTCAGCTTTTCCTGCATTTGGGCCTTCAGTGTGTTTTATCGGGTCAGAGTTGCCGTTTTCGTCATTTTTTTTGTCTGAAGTCATAAATAAGATTCATTCATCTATTGAAGAGAATTTTTGATCGGATTGAATTGGGGCCGATTTTTTGTAAGTGTTTTTATGGATAATAATATTTCACTCCAAGTATAAAAAAGTCTAATAATTTCACACAGAATTTCTTCTGAAGAGAAAGCTATCGCTGAGCAGAGCGTCCATTAATTCGCTTTCAAGTTGCAGCCGTTGAGTCGTTAAATAACGCTTTAGGCATGTTAAACGATGTATTAGATCTATTCAACAGCCATCGATTTTGTAGGGGGAGGGCATATTAACTGAACACTGGGGGAAGTCGGACGATAGATAATATTTGTCTATCGGGTTTGGGAAAATCCATTTACTCAGTAAACAACGCCTCCATATTTAGGGGAATAGCAGTGTGTCCAAGGACTAAGTCTGAATATCTAAACAGTTAGAATTATGTTAGATTATGGTGTAAACGAAGGTCATACATTGTCTACTTAGGCTCAGAAAAATAAAGAGTTCCAGCGTCATAAAACTTTTTAGGGGCAATAAAAATCGACAAAATTTTCTAAATGTAGAAATTAATTCTTATATTTTTTTAAAAAAATTAGAGACAGATAAATCCAGGGTTTAAAGGAAAGTTATGCGTTATCATCAGTTAAGTGAAGTATTTGGACATCTAGTTACATTAAATGTGGCAACGCTAGCGTTTTATGAGAGAGGCCTTGAAGTAGTAAAGCAAGAACGCGCTAGAATGTTTTTACATTATCTAATAACCAAGCAAAAGGTCAAAAACGATCATTTAATGGCTTCATTGGCAGATGGACCGTCTAAAATGTTTGAAATGTGGTTTGATGATGAGATTGACTTACTATTATTAGATTTCATAGAAAAACTAACCTTAGAGCCTGATGCAAAAAGTGATAAAATATTGCTAGTACTGATGGAAGTAAATGAGAAAGTAGAAGCGTGGTTAAAATCAGTTTCAACAGCAATCATAAACAGCGATGCTAGAGAATATATCCAGGATTTAGTAGACTATTTGAGTCAAACTAACCAGCAAATAATGCATGGGTTGCAAAGGATGGATGACGTATAGCAAAAAATCTGTAAGCTATACGCTTTAATTTTTAGCTATGTTCTCAACGAAGTAGCACGTTAAGTTGGTCTACTATTTCCGCCCAATCAGCATCCTCATCAATCATTTCTGCTAGACATAGAGATTGCGATTCAGTCCAGAAAGCTGCTTCATGCAGTTTCACACCTTGGGCGATAGGGGAGTTTTTATCAATAAAGTGAGCAACAGCTTGGCTTGTTCCATCTAAGCCCAGCTGTTGAAAAAGTAATTCCATAGTATGTATAGGTGCTTCCATTTAGTCTTCCTTCGATTGTTATGCTATTTGCGTTTAAGTGACCAGCATTGTGCGTTGATGCGCAGTTGATTGCACTAGCGCTATATACCGGCGAATGTGTTGAGTATAAGTAAAATAAACCATAAGCCTGATCTATTCAACAGATAGCTATTGTATTAGCCCTGCGGGTGGGGGGGTAGTGTTTCAACATAATTTACCAACGAAATACATTTAGTTTTCTGATAATCAATCTATGTTAGTTATTGCCGCCAAGAACTCGGTTTTTGAAATAGCACTGACTTCGTTTGCGATCTTTACCATTTGCCAATGATAGTCAGCGTTGTCTTCGCTGGGCATGTCAATGTTGTATTTGTTAAAACGCCAATAAGAGATGGCTGTTGCCGCGTATCGAACAAACGTTTGTAAGCTATCTTTTTCTATAGGCTCTAATGGACGAATCTGCTGATAGCCATCAACTAACGCAGTTACTTTATTAAAATCTATACTAGTGTTACTGAAACAATTTCCGACAATAGCCATACCTAATTCAAACACACTGTAATAAAAACAAGCTTCTTCAAAATCAATAATCGCTTTAAATTTGCCATTTTCAAATAATAAATTATCATTAAACAAATCACCATGAATTAAACCCCGGGGTAAACTGTCAGATAAGTTACTTTTCAAGTGAGTAATTTCATTTGCTAGCCATACTTCATATTTTTTATCAATGTTAAGGCCAATAATGCGGGGGAAAAGTTGATGTCCAAAGGGGTGATTGGTAGGTAAATAATCTGGTGCGACTATCTGATTTAATCTAGCGGCTTGAATGCCAAGTTGAAATAGCATTGTTTCATTTAAATTATCATGTACCTGGCCTTCAATATACACTTTCAGCATTACGGGTTTGTTATTATAACTTGTTAGAATATCACTATTAATTGTGGATATTAAACGCGTGCAAGGCATATCTTGTTTTTCTAATAACAGTAATAGCTGTCCTATATTAAATACTTCATCAAAAATTTTATCGTCACAGACCGTTAGTACGTAAGTTTTTTCCTTGGTCTTTATCAAATGACTAGAATTACCATTACCACCGTCCAAAGCTTCAAATTCGGTCACAGTGAGTTGATAATAATCAGCTAAGGTTTGAATTTCTTGCTGATCTAATTGGGTATATGTTGCCATTTATTATTCTTCACATTGCTAAGTAAATTTAAAGGGCAGTGCTTTCTTGTAAACATCAGACAGTCCATTTTTTGGATATATATCTGATAATTTGAGCTTGAAATATCAAACCGTAAGCAAACAATTAAGGATCATTTTTAGGTGTTTTTTAATGCTCTGTAGCTTAGCTAAATTGCCTGAGACGATTACTTAAATCAGCCAATTATTGATTAAATCAATTTAGTGATTAAGCTGTTTCCGCGGCACAAGACAATCACTGCGCCAACAACAGTTTAGTTGGTCGCACTCTCCGGTAGTTGCTTTACCAAAACAGTCAAAATTGCCTTCTTGCAGTTGTATGGTTCTTATTAAGTCAGTCTTCTTTAGCTTACCCAACGTAACGTCGTGTTTTTTAGCAATTGCAGCTACTTGTTTTATATTCATCATTATCGCCATGTTCAAACCAAAGTATGAGCATACTGAGTTGGTTACGTATACTTTTGATATCGATCAAATTTCTTTGTTATTGATGTGAGGCTCCTCCTTTGGATCTGAAGGAGTCGATTAAATCAGAGTAGGGGACTGTTTACTGATCCGTATTTACGCTTGGAACTTTTGAGTCTGCATTAATGTTAGCAAAAAACGTACGGTAACATTGACGGAAATCAAACTTGTGAGGTGGATTAAAGCTCAATGCCATTTGTGGGTCAGTTTTAAGTGCAAATTAATACTGGCTAATTCAATCTACTCACTTACCTAGTCTTGACAGCGTTACTCCTAGTGTCACCTAAGTGACAACAATTTTTTAAAATAATTATAAAGTACACAATATAATATAAGCACTATTGGAATTACTCCTATGCCAGCACCTATTGTTAGTCGCAGAGACATCGAATTCTTTTTGTATGAAATGTTTGATATTGAATCTTTAACAAACCGTGAACGTTACAAAGACCATGATCGTGAATCATTTGATGCGGCGATCAATATCGCCCAAGCGATCGCGGAAAAATATTATCTGCCAATTCAACATAAAGTGGACACCAACGAGCCTACTTTTGATGGGACCAATGTACATTTGATACCTGAGATCAAAGCAGGCCTTGATGCGGTTATCGACGCTGGTTTAACTGCCCCGACAACTGACTATGAGTCAGGCGGTATGCAACTGCCTTTAATTGCAGCGAGTGGTGCTTTTGCTTACTTGTCGGCAGCGGGAAGTACTAGCCTCGGTTATATTTCATTAACCCACGCAAACTGTAATCTAATTGAAGCACATGGTACTCCTGAGCAAATTAAAAAATGGGTTGCACCACAGCGAGAAGGGCGCTTCTTTGGCACTATGGCAATGACTGAACCTGGTGCGGGGTCGGGCTTGGCTGATCTCACAACTGCTGCTACTAAAGAAGAGGACGGAACTTATCGAGTGCGCGGTAATAAAATTTGGATATCAGGTGGTGACCACGACCTTTCAGAGAACATTGTGCATTTGGTGCTAGCGCGAGTAAAAGGTGCGCCAAAAGGGGTAAAAGGGATTTCACTATTTATTGTACCTAAATTCTTGGTCAACGAAGATGGCAGTGTTGGAGAGCGAAACGAAGTTGCTTTAGCGGGGCTATTTCATAAAATGGGCGGACGCGGACACACCTCAGCAGCGTTGAGTTTTGGTGAAAAAGACGGCGCGGTTAGTTATCTCGTTGGGGAGGAAAATAAAGGCTTGATGTACATGTTTCATATGATGAATGAAGCGCGTATTTTGGTTGGAACGGGTGCCGCACTCACCGCCTTAACTGGTTTTCAATATTCGCTTGATTATGCAAAACAAAGACCGCAGGGCAGATTATTGTCCGCCAAAGACCCTTTGTCACCGCCGGTAAACATTATTGAGCACCCTGACGTAAGGCGCATGCTACTTGTTCAAAAAGCCTACTCAGAGGGGGCGTATGCTTTATGTTTGTATGGGCACTCATTAGCTGAGGACGAACAAACAGCAACAACGGAAGAAGCGCGAGTTAAAGCCTCAACTATCCTTAATTTTCTAACTCCGGTTATCAAAAGTTGGCCATCGGAATGGGGACCTAAATCAAATGATCTAGCCATTCAAGTCTTAGGTGGTCATGGTTACGTAAACGAGCATCCGGTTGAAATGTTTTATCGTGACAATAGACTCAATCCAATTCATGAAGGTACGACAGGTATTCAATCGCTAGATTTGTTGCGACGTAAAGTACCAATGAACGATTTTGCTGGTTATCACACGTTTTTAAATGAAATGTACTCAACAGCCGAGAATGTGAAGTCGACGCCAAGCTTGCAAAAATTTGCGAATGAATTGAACGATGCATTGAATAATATCGAACAAGTAACAACAGCGGTGATGAACGCCGCTCAAACACAACATATTGATCTAGTATTTTCAAATTCAGTGAGTTATTTGAATATGCTTGGCCATGTGACTATTGCTTGGTTGTGGCTAAAGCAGGCAGGGATTGCAACAAAAGCGCTTGAGACTGAGTTGCACGTCGATAATGAAAAGTTTTATCAGGGCAAGATTCAAGCAATGAAGTACTTTTATGCAAGCGAGCTTCCATTAACCTATCACTGGGGTAATTTAGTGAAAAATATCGACAGCGCGAGTTTTGATACTCACCCTGATTGGTTGTAGTTAAAGCTTGATTTTAGCTTAGCTCAAGTGGCGATGCCATTGAAGAATATATGCAAGAAGTCGGCTGAGTCTTGCATGATATTATTCAGATTAATGGCATCCCCCAAGTCTGGAATCGATTCAATAGCGCCCGCAATAATAGCCCCAGCAACCAATAAATCGGTGTTTTTAAGGCTGTTGTCTTCAATACCTAATTGAATAATGTCACTAAACAAATGACGAATTTTAGTCGTTTCAATTTCCATTTTTTGGCGTTTTTCACTATCCAACGACCACATGCGGGTATATCGAATTAACGGACCCTGTTCTCCAGATTGAATGTTATACAATTGCTGAGCTGCATAAGCGAGCTTTTGTATACCAGTGCAATCTTCTTTAGCCAATGCGTTTTGCAGTACAAAGCGTTCAATATCGATTGTGCGCTCAAAGCACTTGATTAACAGATCGTCTTTATTCTTTATATGGTAGTAAAAAGCCCCTTTGGTCACGCCTAGGGATTGCGCTAGTTCGTCGAGAGAGGTGCCTTTAAATCCTTTTTGATTGAAGAAAATCGAGCCCATATGAAAAAATGCTTCTTGCTTGATACGGTTTTGTTCGCTTCTATCAAATCCATCAAGAGTAGGCGGTTGTTTGGGAAGCTCGATACACGAAAACTGAAACTTGTCAGGACCCGCGTGTAAACCATATTTAATTATGGACTCCCACTGCAAGTAGGCACTTTCTTGGTGTTCTTGCTCAACCGAATATAACCAAACAGGTATCCAAAAAACCGCCCCCCACATAGCACTTGCTGATTTAACCGGGTCGACTGCTTGAATGCTACCGTCA
>NZ_CALJHY010000015.1 GCF_937770335.1 uncultured Glaciecola sp. | reverse complement strand
TGATGTGCTTGAGGATGAACTGCGCGAGTTATATGAAATTAAAGAGATTAAGTCTACATCCAAAGCAGGCTTCTCCAGCGTAATGGTTGAATTACAAGACTGGGTGGACAACTCAACTAATCAGCAAATATTTTCAAAAATCAGAGACAGCCTGGATAATGCGTCAATAAGGTTACCTGATGGTGCAAGTAAACCAATTTTAGAGGATAAGCGCGGAGCAACTGCGTTTACTATGTTGATTTCCATTGATGCGGACCTTCCAGAGAAGACTTCATTGTCAGTTTCAGGAAGGCTTGCTAGTGAGCTGGTGGATAGGTTACGTAACGTGCAGGGCACAGAACTTGTGCGGTTGTATGGTAATCCAATAGAAGAGATCTTAGTTGCGATAGATCCTCAAGTGCTAGCTTCTATAGGCTTGAGTGTTAGCCAAGTGAGTGATCGTATACGCACAGCGGATTCTAAGTTGCCAGCAGGAATACTAAGAACAGATCAGAAAAACATCAGAGTACAAGTGGCTGAACCGCTGGAAAGTTTGGACATTATTGCAAATATTCCGCTAGTTGCCGCTGACGGAAGTTATTTACGGGTAGCGGATGTAGCGACTATTGAGCAGTCTTGGCAAACACCTGAACGTGAGTTTGCGATTGTCGATGGGAAGCGTATGGTATTCGTGGCTGCTCGCATGCAAACTACAGTGCGGGTTGACCAATGGACGGCGGCGGTTAAAGCAAAAATTACAGATTTTAATAATGAGTTTGATGGTACCGTAAAAGCCAACATGGTATTCGAACAAAATGAGTATACACAGGCTCGACTCAACGATTTGACCGAAAATTTATTACTTGGTTCGGTGGTGGTGATGCTCGTTATTCTCGTGTTTATGGGTGCCAAAGCAAGTTGGATAGTTGGTCTTGCTTTACCTTTATGTGCCGCGTTCGCGATTTTCTCCCTGGGCTTCTTTGACCAACAAATTCATCAGATGTCTATTTTTGGAATTATTATTGCGATCGGCCTATTGATTGATAACGCGATAGTGATTACCGACGAAATTAGGTTAAACCTACTTGATCAAAGTCTCACTAGATTGCAAGCGCTTGAAAAATCAGTGAAACATCTCTTTTCTCCATTATTGGCTTCGACACTAACAACGGTGTTAGGTTTTATGCCTATTTTCTTATTGACTGGCAACATTGGAGATTTCATCGGGGCTATTGCGATCAGTGTCGTCATGGCATTACTCGGTTCACTAGTAATTTCACTCACAATTATTGCTGCTTTAGCGGCTAGGTTCCTCCCTAGAAATGCGACAAGTGAGCATGCTTGGTACCGCCGTGGTTGGCAAATGCCAGCGGTGTCATATCAATTTTCGCGACTGTTGGGTAGGCTAATAAAGCAACCGTTTATTGTATTGTCTGTGATCGTTATTTTTTGTTTATCTGGCTTTGTTCTCTCGCAACAGTTACCAAGCGTTTTCTTTCCAAGTGCAGACAGAGACCAGTTTGAAATTTATGTGTGGTTACCAAATGGTTCCTCAATCAATGAGACCAAAAAAGTGGCTCAAAGTATTGATTTGCTCATTCGAGATAAACAAGAAGTGCAACAAGTTACTTGGTTAGTAGGTGCTTCCACACCTTCTATCTATTATAACCAAGTGATGTCACGAGACAATTCACCAGAATTTGCAAATGCCGTTGTTACCACTAATTCCATTTCCGAAGCGGCGATGCTAATACCCAAATTGCAATATGAATTGCAAGATGCTTATCCAAATGCACGAATTGTAGTACGAGCGTTTGGGCAAGGTCCGCCAATACCAGCACCAATTGAAGTAGATGTATTTGGACCAGACATCAACACACTTAACGCATTAGGTGAACAAGTTCGATTTGCAATGACTAAAGTTCCTGGGATTAGTCAAACAGTAGCCACAATTACCACCGGCGAGCCAGAGCTTCAATATAACGTGTCTGAAAATGATTCATATATAGCCCAGTTATCATTAACCGACATTGCTCAGCAACTGCAACTGGCCTTAGCTGGGTCCATTGGTGGTTCAGTATTGCAAGGCACCGAGGAGCTGCCAATTAGAGTGAGAGTCAATAATAGGCAACGCAGTGATTTGAAAGAGCTCGACGCCATGCCGATAATGAACCAAGCATTGATTCAAAACAACGCTAGCATCGCTGTTGCTGCCTTAGGCGAATTTACTCTGCTGCCTAGCATTAGTGGTATAACTCGGGTGGACGGTGAACGAGTTAACAAGGTGCAAGCTTTCTTATTGCCAGGAGTTCCTGCTATCGATGCTAGTGAACAACTGCGAAAGTTGTTGGAAAACGGAGATTTTGTGCTGCCAAAAGGCTATCGACTCAAAATGGCGGGGGATGCTGATGAACAAAAACAAGCATTGGGTCAATTAGCGACTTACGCGCCCGTATTGTTAGTGCTCATGGTTACGGTATTAATTCTTACCTTTAACAGCGTAAGGTTCGCTGTGGTTATAGCATTAGTGGCTATATTATCCGTTGGATTAGGTATGTTTAGCTTATGGGTATCGGGCTTGCCTATTGGTTTTAATCCGCTACTAGGCAGCGCTGGTTTGATCGGTGTAGCAATTAACGGTTCTATTGTTGTCATAGCTGCTATTAATGGCAATGCTAAAGCTAAAAGTGGTGATACTAGGGCTATTGTTGAAGAAACGATGAGTTGTAGTCGTCATATTTTATCGACCACGTTCACTACTGTGGGAGGATTGATCCCATTATTGTTATTCTCTCAAGGATCTTTTTGGCCGCCACTTGCAGTTGTGTTAGCAGGTGGTGTAGGATTCTCCGTCATTTTGTCATTATTTTTCACGCCGACAATCATTGCAATGATGTGTAGAATACGGACTAGAAAACTACAAAAACGAGCGCACAAGACTGCCAATGCCTAAATTTCTCCAACAAATTAAAGAATGGTGGCAAACAGATTGTGCTTTTTGCCGCCGTTCACGTTATATATTAATATGGGCCTTAATTATGTTGGTATTTTATTTATATGTCTGGAACTGAATCCGAATCCATTTTCATTAAAGCAGCATCGTCTCACAATGCAATGACCTCAATTCTAATTGGGTCTGGCTTGATTGCTGCGGGTGCGTTTATGTGTATCCTGTTACCGACGCTGTTTTTTCTCCCCGGTGTATTTATTATCAGTGGGGGTATTGTCGGGCTTATCATTGGTTTTTTTAAACTAAAAGAGCCAGAACATAGTCTTGAGTTAACCCGCGAACATATCATTTATTATCATAGACGCGGCAAATGGCGTATTTCATGGGAAAATATCCAGCGTATTGATGTGCCTAGAATCACCAAAGGCGTAGAGCAAATTGAACTAGAAATGATTGGTTTTAAACTGCGTGATGCAGACACTTTCCTTGATGAGATATCCCCCCGATTAATTACTTATTTATTGATGGAGCAACGTCCGTTGACTATGCAAAATCGCGATCCGAACTGTGCATCTGGTCAATGTTACGGTGCCGATATGATTGAAGATGAAAAATTTTTGCGTGCTAGCGGAGAAACAATTAAAGGCGTATCTGCAATGTTTGGCAACAGAATGGGGAAACTCCGTAGTCAATTAGGCTACGATATTTTTATCTCGACCAACGAAATTGATAGGGACGCGACGAAATTTATTTCCTTGCTAAAAGATTGCCAAGCCGCGTCGCAATTACCACCGGCTTAACGTTGAGTATTTCTAGCGGTCAAAAGGCCGGTGGGAATACTGTAATACATCCTGGTTAGGACTTTGATGTGACTCTGTGCCATCCATCGCTGTTTTTATATCGCGCCACTGTTCTAAAATAGCTTCTGCCTCCACGAGAAGGGTCGAGATTAATACTTTCAATGCATCGTACTGCTGTCGTTTTAAGTTGCTTTCAGTCTCGTAGCATACTTTTTGAAAACTAGTTGCCCCTGTATATGCACTAGCCCCGTGAAGTTTATGAATACATTGTTGCAACGATTCAAAATCTTGTTTTTGCCAGTGTAACTCTATATCAACTAAGCTCTGTGGCAATATAGCGATAAATCCTTCAAGAAAATCACGAGCACCTGCTTCGTTACCATGTGCTTTGGTGATTGCAATTTGCCAATTTATTGCGGTGTTTTCGGTTTCGGTCAACTCCGTTCCTCGGCACCAGCTTTTAATAGTGCTAACTAAGGTATCTAAATCGACAGGCTTGGGAAGGAAGTCGTCCATTCCTGAAGACATGAAACGTTCTTTCTCTTCTGGGAGTGCATGTGCTGTGATTGCAATAATAGGCGTTCCTAAATTAAGTTCAGTTTGTCTAATATGCTTTGTTGCTTGAAGTCCATCCATGGTTGGCATTTGGATATCCATCAATATCAGGTCATATTCGTTTTGCTTACACAAACTGATAGCGTCAGCACCACAAGAGGCTGTATCAAGTGTTATAGGAGAGTTTTTTAACCATGTATCAAGTAGTTTTAAGTTCAAAGCCATATCGTCTACGGCTAAAACTCGTGCTGGTGGCAAAGATTTCAACCCTGACTTAACACTTTTTACGGACGACTCAATATGTTTTTTATTTAGCTCGTTAATATTTTTTAACGTTAATGGCGAGCGAATGACGCTAGGCTGATTTACTACGCGTCGAATTTGGTGGTCCTCCGGCTGGGGACCAGAAAATATAAGTGCAGTTTTATGCGATTTTATTTTTAACAAACGATTAATCATGCTTGTTCTATGCGCTATATAGCGCATTGGCAGAGAGGCAAAAATGTAGTCGAATAAGGTATCCGTCTGTTCAAAAGCCGCTATTGAATCGAACGTGTAAGTGTCAAAACCAAGACTCTTAAGAAGTCTGCATGTAATGTTTCTACTTTGTGGGGTAGGGTCATAAATGCCGGCTTTCTTTGCTACAAAGCGATTCTGCGCGGCTGGTATTACCTGAAGCTCAAGTGCTTTAAACGGCAGGTTTATCTTAAATTTACTGCCTTGTGAGTAGAGGCTCTCAACTTCAATACTACCTCGCATTAAAAATGTGAGTTCTTGGCATATAACTAAACCTAAGCCCGTGCCTTGGAAGGATCTATTTAAATCGTCATCGAGTTGATTGAATGGTTTGAATAATTTATTTTTATCTGCCTTACTGATACCTATACCAGTATCCTCAACTTCAATACAGAGCATGTAATTGTCATCGTCAAATGGTAACGATTTGACACGCAAAATTATGTGTCCCTCATTGGTGAATTTTAACGCGTTACTTAACAGATTACATACCAACTGTTTTAGCTTGAAGCTGTCACCTATTAGCATCGAAGGCAGTGTATCAATATCAAACATGAATTCTAATTGTTTCAAATGGGCTGGTTTCGCACTCAAGCTTACAATATCTTCGAATATGTCGACTGGCGAAAATGGCTTTTGATTAATGCTCAGTTTACCCGCTTCCATCTTAGAAAAATCAAGGATGTCATTCACAATAGTCAGTAAGTCGGACGCAGCGCTGTTGATAATGCGTATATGTTCATCGCGTTCAGTTTCATTACTGCTGCTTTCCAGTTCACGGCTAAAGCCAATAATGGCATTCAATGGTGTTCGAATTTCATGCGACATGTTTGCTAAAAACTGACTCTTAACGTCGCTCGCCTTAACTGCTTCTCTGCGAGCGATATGCAAGTGAACGTTTTGTTCTTCAATTAGTAGAAAGTTGTTTTCGGCATCGTTTGATGCTTGATGGATTTCTAATTCGAGACTGAATCTAACCTTCAGAATTATGGCTAATACGAAACATAAGATTTGCGCCAATAATGCAGCTTGAAATACGTAGGTTGTAAAATAGTTAACAGGTAATTTACCAGCGATAAATAGTGAGCTACCAAGCGAGCCGAAGGTTATAAATAACCAACCTACTAAGACTACTTTTGCAGGTGAAAATGCGTGACTTATATTTCTTATCGTGAACATGATATTAGTAAGTAACACCAGAAAACCAACAATTAGGATAAGGAGAGCTTGTGCAAACTCGCTAAACCAGCCAAACAACACAATAATAAAAGTCAGTGTTAGTATCAAAAATAGTAGTTTTAACCCTAAATAGCTAGCACTAAAGCTACTCGGTTTAGGCAAAAATGTTAGCGTAAATAAACTCGCTGCCGCGCAAACGATGGGTAGAAGTATTTCTGCATTTTTGAAGAAACTCAATGCATACCATTGTTTTGGTAATAACTGAACGTGTCCGCTCCATACCATTTGCCACAAAAATAATAAGCAAACAATGGTAAACAACACAATTGCACTAAGCTCTCTTTTATCGATCAGCACACCTATGCAATAAAGAGCAGTGACGAGCAAGGCGCCATAGAAAACACCCCAAATCAAGTAATCTAAGAGGGTTTCATGCTGAAGCTGTTGCTCGCTCATCAACCGCACCGGCGCAATTATTGGATTGCGTTTAGCTTTAACGAATAAGTAGACTTGATATGTCCGTTCAGTATCAAGCATGATTCTAAATGTTGGTGTGCGATAAAATTGACTGCCTTGCTGACGACCACTACTGATTTGTTCTAGCACCTCCTCATTCGATACCAGGTAAAAATCTACCTGCTCAAGTTGAGAGAAGTTAATATTCATAATCCAGTTTCGACTGCCGGATAAATTAGTTACTTCGCCATACAACCACACCCCATTAGGATTGAATCCATAATTAGGAACGTTGTAACTCTCAGGAGAGAGGTTAGTGCGACCTAATTTAAACTCATCAAAGCTCAATGCACGACCTTGTTGAGGGTATACAGCAATGACAGACGACATATCCACATTAGATGAATCATTTGTTAATTTGATAGTCACAGTTGCTTGTGTGTAAAACGCTAACATGAGTAGCGTAAACGCCAATAAAGCACGTGTTTTTGTTAGTTTACACACAAGAATTGTTATGCTTAATGTAAAAATAATATAACATGATGCTAATATAGATTCTGCGGCATCATATGTACAGTCTGTTAGCCTATCAACGGTATAGTAACCGGGCAGTTTTTTGAATTTATCCAATAAAAATAAATAAAAGTCGATTATGAGCAATGAAATAACCATAAATACTGACGGTATTGAACAATTACCGTTAAGTCGGTTTGCTGAAGACGCATACCTCAACTATTCCATGTATGTCATCATGGACAGAGCATTACCGCATGTCGGTGACGGGCTTAAGCCTGTGCAAAGGCGAATTATCTATGCTATGTCTGAGCTTGGGCTGAGTAACAATGCCAAATACAAAAAGTCAGCAAGAACGGTTGGTGATGTTTTAGGTAAGTTTCACCCACATGGTGATTCGGCGTGTTATGAAGCAATGGTGTTAATGGCGCAGCCGTTTTCATATCGATATCCATTAGTTGATGGCCAAGGTAACTGGGGCGCACCAGATGATCCTAAATCGTTTGCTGCGATGCGTTATACGGAGTCACGACTCAGTAAATTCAGTGAAATATTATTGACTGAATTAGGTCAAGGCACCGTAGATTGGCAGCCAAACTTTGACGGTACTTTGAATGAACCCAAGGTTTTACCAGCTCGGCTTCCGCATATATTGCTAAATGGTATTACAGGTATTGCCGTTGGTATGGCTACCGATGTTCCCCCGCATAATGTGCGTGAAGTAGCCAATGCCTGTGCTTTGCTACTTGATAATAGTCGTGCTGAACTGAGCGAATTGTTAGAGCATGTACAAGGTCCTGATTACCCAACTGACGCTGAAATTATTACCTCGCGCAGTGACATACAAAAAATTTACGAAACTGGCCGTGGTTCGATTAAAATGCGTGCCGTTTACCATGAAGAAAGTGGTGATATTATAGTTACTGCGCTTCCCCATCAGGTTTCTGGTGGTAAAGTGTTAGAGCAAATCGCGGGTCAAATGCAAGCCAAAAAGTTGCCAATGGTTAGTGATTTACGCGACGAATCAGATCATGAAAATCCAACGCGTTTGTTAATTACACCACGTTCTAATCGTGTTGATATTCATCAGCTTATGCAGCACTTATTTGCAACAACCGATTTAGAAAAGAGCTATCGTGTAAACATCAACATGATAGGTCTTGATGGCCGTCCACAAGTTAAAGATCTGCGCTCTATTTTAACCGAATGGTTAGTATTCAGAAAAGATACTGTAACGCGCCGTTTGCAATATCGATTAGACAAAATACTTGCGCGCTTACACATTCTTGAAGGTTTGCTGATTGCATTTTTGAATATTGATGAAGTTATTCACATTATTCGTACAGAAGACAAACCCAAGCCTTTCTTGATGGAGCGGTTTACACTCACGGATACACAAGCTGAAGCTATCCTTGAATTAAAATTACGTCACTTAGCGAAGCTTGAAGAATTTAAAATAACGGGTGAGCAAGAAGAGTTAGCTAAAGAGCGAGACGGTTTACAGTTGTTACTGGGTTCTGAGCGTCGTTTAAAAACGCTTATCAAAAAAGAGCTTTTAGCAGATGCACAAACATATGGTGATGACCGTCGCAGTCCTATTGTTGAGCGTGCAGAATCAAAAGCTATTTCTGAGAAAGAGCTTGTTCCATCTGAACCGGTCACTGTTGTGGTTTCCGATAAAGGTTGGGCGCGTTGTGCAAAAGGCCATGACATTGATGTCGAAGGCTTGAGTTATAAATCGAGTGATAAATTTCTGTGCAGTGCCAAAGGTCGTAGTACGCAACTTGTCGCTTTTATTGACTCCTCGGGTCGAACATTTTCTTGTGACGCACACGCACTGCCTTCAGCTAGAAGTCAGGGAGAACCTTTAACTGGGCGCTTTAGCATTGTAGGTGGTGAAAATATAGAACATGTCGTCATGGCCGCCGATGATCAACAGTATCTCTTTGGCTCCGATGCCGGTTATGGTTTTGTTGGTAAGTTTTCTGACATGCTGAGTAAGGCTAAAGCAGGTAAAGCTTTTGTTTCATTGCCAAGCGCCGCAAAAGTTATCCGTCCGCAACCGGTTACTAATGTGCAAACCGACTGGTGCTTATGTATTTCCAATGAAGGTAGAATGTTGCTGTTCCCACTCAAAGACTTACCGGTGTTAAGTAAAGGCAAAGGCAATAAGTTAATAAATATTCCATCTGCTAAAGTCAAAACGAGGGAAGAGTATTTAACGGTATTAACCGTTGTGCCTGACGGCGCCGATATTAAGGTGTTTGCAGGTAAACGAGGAATGACCTTAACTGCGAATGATCTAACTCATTACCAAGGTGAACGTGGCCGCAGAGGAAATAAATTACCACGGGGACTGCAGCGGGTAGATTCGGTTGAAATAGAGTATTCAAAAGTAGCTGGTGGGCCAAAAGATCCTGAGCAACAAGTTGAAGAACCAAATAATGACGCACCTACTAACGATTAGCAGGTGCGCAGCTTAATTGAGTTGATGGCCGCATTCTTGAAGTTCTAGGTATCAAGTGCTCCTAACTTGTTTTGCTGACTTTCTCGTAAAGCCACTTCAATAGGTCGCGCCAACTTACCACACCAATCGGCTTCTTTTTGCTATCCACAACGGGTAAACAAGAAATTTTATTTTCATAAAATAGCTTGATTGCATCGCGCAAAGACGTATTTTTAGTGATACAAATAACATCTCTTGTCACTATCTGATGCACTCGTTTGTTTAACGTCGCAAGATCTTTAGTTGTTGCTGAGGGCATGTCGATATTAGGGTGAATAGCTTTGGTATAATCGCGATCAGAAATAACACCGACAAGCTCCTCCCTGCTATTAATAACCATAAGGTGATGAAAAGAATTTTTTTCAAACAATTCTTTTACTTTTATTAATCTATCGTCGATGTGTACCGAAATAACATTTTTCGACATTAAATCTCTAATTTTCAAGTTTTTACTACCCATGTTTATCTTCACTAAGCACAAGGTCATCAATCATTTCTGCTGATATTAATACTTTAGCCAGATTTACCCCAATAGACAATGTAATGTTTGTGAGTTGCTAAGCACTCAATGCGCGAATGATGTTCAGCTAGTAATAATAGGGGTAAATCAAAAAGACGTGATATATTAGATAGCTTGCTTGTGTGGTTACAGTAATCTGTCCTTTATTTCATAATTTCATAATTTCATAATTTCATAATTTCATTTTAGGCATTTATGCAACTCATCGATATTAATAAAAAACGTTATCGCCGACATTTAAATTACATAATAGTAGCCTGTGTTATTTCCTTAACTACTGGCTGTTTGGTCATTTCTCAACTACTGATTGCGCTGTTTCCTGATGCAAGTGGCAGTCATTTTCACTGGAACTTGACTGGCGTTGTCGTAACTAGTTTACTCATTGGATTAATATTGAATAAATATCGGACTCACGATTTTATGACTGAAGTTTCTTATATCTGGGATCTCAAACAAGCACTTAATAGAATCAACCGCAAAATGCGAAAACTCAAAGCGGCAGCCGAAGATGGTAACGTTAACGCACTACTCGCTATTCACTATAGCTACGCTGGTTCGCGTCTATTATGGCAGTTGGACGATAATTTAATCATCATGGATGAACTAGCTATTGATCAAGCTGAAATTGATCGTTTAGCGGTGAAGTATAAGGTAACTCTCGATACTGAGAGTTACGATGAGGCGGTTTTAAAGGAGTTTTAGTGGTTCAACTGACGTTAACTCGGATATTTTTCTTTTACAACGTCGATAAAACGCTGCCAAGTCTTATTTGGTTGCCAAGTAGCGTCTAGATCTTTCTTAGCTGAGGCTTCCGGCTCATTCAACTGGGTTACTCGGTACAGATAGGTAAACACAGCACCTCGCCAATTAAGCTTGCAATGGGTGAGTGTGACTCCTCCGTCTTTTTCGAATTGTTGCATCGCAATTACGTATTCATCAAAATTTTCTAAGGTAGGATCATCCCATTCGACAGCAATATTTTTATATTGCAATTCCAAAGTACTCATCAGCTTTGATTCTTCGCTTCTGTCCCCTGGGATCAAATCAATAACATTAAAAATGCCGTTAGCTTTAAGCGCTTCAAACTGCGCTTGGTTGGGTAAGCCAGCGCTTACCATTGTCGGTGTGTTGACTTGAAAGTTTTTTAAGTCGTCCAAAGCGGTGTCAGTTCCTATAGATTGAGCGTTACTATAAAAGCTTAATAACGTAAGATAAATTGTGATTAAAGGTATTATTCGTATCGATCTCATTATCTATTTGCCTCTTCTTCTTTAATTCGGCCGAACTCTTCATTGTTAGCAACGTCATCGGCAAGTTTGTCATTTATAACGGCTACGTTACTGCTTTCGACTATAACATTAGGCACTAGCTTACCAAACCCTTGCAACTTTGTTTTTGGATTAAGCATAATTAAGCGCGTTAACAATAGATTGTTAGGGTACATTATAATATCTAGGTCATCAGTGATGAGTTTTATATTAAAAAGATTTACTTCACTAATAGTGCCTTCAACAAAATTATCGCCTTCCAATATTCTAATAAAGTTTCCGCGACTATATGACGGCTGAAATAACAGAATGAAGTAAGCTGTAATATTACTGAGTAAAGACCAATTAGCGAACAGAGCGACACCAGTGATGGTAATAAGTGAAGTCGAAATGAGTAATAAACCAGAAAAATCTATCCCCCATACGATAAGTAAAGTGGCAACTGTCATGGTGCCAATAATAATACGCATAATGTTAAAGGCTTTCAGCGCACTGTCTTCAGTAAGCTTACTTATTTTCACGCCTTTTCTTATTCTTGGTAATGTCCACTTTACAATGATCGTATGCAAAAAAATGACACCCCCAGACCACAATAGCGTTATGTAATATTTATCAAACCATGTAATAAAATTTGAAATAATAGGTAAATCAGACATTTAGTTTTCCGAGTAAGGCGTTTAATGTTGTTATAGATGGCGTGAGTTTCTTATGATGAATACATTCTAGTATCATTGCTGAAAGCAAGTATTACCAAATAGAGTAAATAAAACAAATAAAACTATTCAAACCCAAATTTTAACGCTATATAGTGGCGCTAGAATATATTGCCAAGGAATATTATGAAAATTGCCGTTTTGTCACGGAATCCAAGACTCTACTCAACCAGACGATTTGTCGAAGCTGGTGAAAAGTTAGGTCATCAAGTTGATGTCATCGATACGATGCATTGCTATATGGACGTGACCAGTAGCCGCCCTCAGGTTCGCTATAAAGGCAAAGCTTTACCACGTTATGATGCTGTCATTCCAAGAATTGGCGCCTCTGTAACTTTTTACGGGACTTCAGTTGTTCGTCAGTTCGAAATGATGGGAACCTATTCAATTAACGAATCCGTGGCTATTAGTCGCTCAAGAGATAAACTGCGTTCGTTACAATTATTGTCTCGCAAGGGGATTGGTATGCCTAGAACTGGCTTTGCCAACCACCCAGATAGAATCGACGATTTAATTAAAAATGTAGGCGGTGCGCCAGTCGTTATTAAATTGCTCGAGGGAACACAAGGCATTGGCGTTGTGTTAGCAGAGACTGCTAAAGCCGCTGAGTCTATTATAGAAGCATTTATGGGGCTAAAAGCGAGTATTTTGGTTCAAGAATACATTGAAGAAGCTGGTGGTGCCGATATCCGTTGTTTAGTTGTTGGTGGTAAAGTCATCGCGGCAATGAAGCGCCAAGGTGGACCTGGTGAATTTCGTTCTAACTTGCATCGAGGTGGCTCAGCAAGCCTTGTTCGTTTGTCCCCTGCTGAACGAAAAACAGCTGTGGATGCGGCTAAAACTATGGGCTTGAATATGTGTGGTGTTGATATATTACGCTCAAAAACAGGACCTATGGTTATGGAAGTAAATTCGTCTCCAGGACTAGAAGGTATCGAAACTGCGACAGGCAAAGATATCGCGAGCATGATTATTGAGTTCATTGCAAATACCGCAACACCCAACAAAACAAAAACTATAGGTAAAGGTTAAACATGAAACGCGAAAACTTCACAATTGGTGGGGAAGTTATAAAACCAGGTGAACAGAAGCGTATGCAGTTGCAAATGCCTCCATTGTATACCGACACGAGTATGGGTATTCCGGTATTTGTGCAACACGGCAAGCGCCCGGGACCCACGTTGTTTGTAAGTGCAGCTATTCATGGTGACGAATTAAATGGTATTGAAATTGTAAGTCGCTTAATTAAAACGCGCGCAATAAAAAATATCCGAGGCACATTAATTGCGATACCCATGGTAAATGTCTACGGTGTTCTCAATCAAAGCCGTTATTTACCTGATAGAAGAGATTTGAACCGTTGCTTTCCGGGCAGTAAAAAAGGCTCACTAGCTGGACGTATTGCCCGTTTATTTCTAGATGAAATAGTGAGTAAGTGTGATTTTGGTATCGACCTACATACAGGCGCCATACATCGATCTAATTTGCCGCAAATACGCGCCAATTTAGACGATCCAGTAACACTAGAAATGGCAGAAGCATTTGGTGTGCCTGTGTTACTTAATGCTGACATTCGAGATGGCTCGTTGCGCCAAGCAGCAGCAGATGAGGGAGCTAAAGTACTTTTGTACGAAGCAGGACAAGCCTTACGCTATGATGAATTTTCAATTTCAGCAGGTGTGAAGGGCATAATTAAAGTAATGCGTCATGTTGGTATGCTCAACAAAACTAAGGCAGTAGGGCATCGCATTAAGCCATTTGTTGCTAGACAAAGCGGTTGGGTTAGGGCAAACGAAAGTGGTTTTGTGATGCACAAGGCGCAACTGGGTGATCATGTCGTTAAAGGGGATGTGCTGGCGGTCATTTCCAACCCATTCGGTGAGCTATTAGGTACGATTGATTCTCCAAGCACGGGTGTTGTTATTGGCAAACAAAATATACCATTGGCGCAGGAAGGCGAAGCCATATACCACATTGCTTACTTTAAAAAACCTGATGAAGTAGCCGAGCATGTTGAGATGTTGCAAGACAACTTGGTTGTAATTGATTAAGCCAAGGATATGAGCGTCTAACTTTTACTATTGAGAAGTCCAAAATGAATGAAAAATTAACTGTTGGTAATTTAGAGTTGTGTGATCTACCAGAACTAGGTATTAAAGGACTACATGTTCGAGTTGATACAGGTGCAGCAACGTCATCTTTACATGTTGATAATATTGAAGAAATTGATATTGGCGATGATACATGGATAAAATTTGATATTCACCCTGACTTTCATGATGTAAAAAAATTAATTCGCTGCGAGGCGAAAATAGCAGGTCAGCGTAAGGTAAAAAGTTCTACTGCGACAAGTCAGCGGCGTTACGTTATTGAAACAGATATCGTGATGGCAGATCAGCGTTGGCAAATTCAGTTAACCTTAACGGATCGCTCTGAAATGACCTACTTGATGCTGTTTGGACGCGAGGCTATGGCGGGCAGGTTTATTGTTGATCCTGAACTTGAGTATCTACTCAATAAGACATAAATCAGTATCGAGCTACATAGAAAAAATTGTGATTTAAATCGTAAAGCAAGACTCATTGTGACGTAATTGAGTCTTGCCCGTGCTAGTTATTGCGCATTCGTACTTTCAAAAATCTTGTCGGCTGAAGCGGCAACAAAGCCCTGATAATATTCGCCATTTACCATTTTATAACGCTGAGCAAATTCATAAAAACAGCTTGGAATAGACACCGTAGAATCAGCAAAAACAACCTCTGACGAATCAGCCATCGTTGAAGACTGCGCGAGACAAACATCTTCTCCGCCCTTTATCTCGCCACCAGATGTATTTAACTTAAATCCAGCCTGCTTTAAGATGTCATTCACGTCAGTTAAGTCATCAATTCTATTTAAGTGATTAACGCCAACAGCGAAGTTATTAACGCTAACAGTGAAGTGATTGGCACGATAGCCCCAAGCCGCCATCCAAGCTGCATATTCAGATTCGGCTAATAGCGTTTTATAATCGTCATGTGAAACAACCCAATGTGTTCCTGAATATAGAAAATTATCGCTTTCGATGGCCTGCGGATCAATAGACGAAACCATTTTGTTAATAATTTCCTGCGCTGTTTCACTGAGTTCGTCTACTCTCAACTCACTAATAAATACTTTCGGTTGCTTACGATCTGGATGCTCAAAGTGCTGTGCAGTTAGCTTTTTCGTGGCAAAGTCGTAATCGCCTTTCTGTTCGTAACCGAGTGCAAGAAAGTGCGCTGCTAGCTTATTCAAATTGACACTTTCAAGGTTGAAAGTGCGCAGAGCAATATGATCATTAATAATATCAGGCATGCCAGTCTTGGCTTCTAGCAATTGATGTATCTTGCTTGCAGACGGTGTAATTTTAATATAGTCATCCCAAAGTCCTTGGAATAACTTATTGATATCTTGATGCATTTTTTTCCTTAAAACTTAAGACCGGGACTAAGTGATGATGGTAACGTAACCACATCTAGTTCCACCGACGCAACTGGGTAAGCACAGTAGTCAGCAGCATAATATGCACTTGCTCTATGGTTTCCACTTTCACCAATGCCACCAAAAGGTGCGGCGCCGCTAGCCCCAGTAATAGGACGGTTCCAGTTAACAATACCGGCTCTAATACGTGCCAAGAAATAGTCGTAATCATTTTTTGAGTCGCTTAATAAACCTGCTGACAAACCAAAACTAGTATTATTAGCCTGCGTAATTGCATCATCGAAAGTATTGTATCTGATGACTTTTAAAAGTGGTCCAAAATGTTCCTCATCGGGCATCTCATTAACTATTGCAGTAACATCGATAATACCAGGAGTAACAAAACCGGTGTCTTTATCTGTGTGCTCAAGTGCTAATAAACTTGTTGCACCTAAACCCAATAGTTGTTGTTGCACGTTTGCCATTCCAGCGGCGGCGGCTGAGCTTATCATCGCACCCATAAAAGGTTGCTCTTGTGCATCATAATGACCGACTTGAATATTTTTAGTTACTTCTAACAATCGCGCGAGCAAAGTATCGCCTTGTGCATTGTCTTGAATAAACAAACGTCGCGCACATGTGCATCGCTGCCCACTAGTGACAAAAGCCGATTGTATAATGTCATGTACTGCAGCATCAATGTCAGCAACATCTTTCACTATTAACGGATTATTGCCGCCCATTTCAAGCGCTAATATTTTACCTGGGTGGCCCGCAAACTGTTCATGCAATATCTTGCCTGTGCGAGAGCTACCGGTGAAAAATAGCCCATCAATATTAGGGTGACTGGCAAGTGCTTTTCCTGTTTCAACTTGACCTTGAATCAAGTTTAAGACGCCATTTGGTAAGCCCGCTTTTTGCCATAATTGAACGGTAAATTCTGCAACCATTGGCGTTAAGTCACTGGGTTTAAATATGATGGTATTTCCGGCAATTAGTGCCGGCACGATGTGTCCATTTGGCAGATGACCAGGGAAATTATATGGTCCAAAAACAGCGACGACGCCATGTGGTTTATGTCTAATAATCGCTTGGCCTAAAGGCATTGCATTTTCAATAGTGCCGGTACGCTCGTTATAAGACCTTTCAGAAATCGCAATTTTTCCTATCATGGCACCAACTTCTGTGGCTGTTTCCCATTCAGGTTTTCCGGTCTCTTTAGCAATGATTTTAGTTAACTCAGCTTTATTTTCACCTAGTAGTTCAGCAAATTTCTTAATGATAGTTAAGCGTTCGTCTACCGACATCAAAGACCATGCAGGAAATGCGTTGCGAGCAGCGAAAACGGCTTGGTCGACTTGCGCTTCAGATGCGGATTTTGCAGACCAAATAACGATATTCTTCGCAGGATCGACCGAGTTGATAGCGTGACCTAAACCCTCGATCCATTGACCATCGATAAAGTGTGTTGAATTTGTCATGTGTGCTCCTAATGCTTTGTGTTAGCAGGTGAGAAACGAATTGAATCGCCGTCTTTAATGCCTAATGCTTCAGCACTAACTCGTTCAATTGCAACTTGATTGCCGTCAACGTACGCGATTTCTGCGATACAAGCTCTTAAGTCTTGTACAGACGTATTAATAGCGAAACAGGTTTCACCGTCGGTTTGCGCGAGACTGTCATTTATAACAACGGTTGCCTTGCGACTTGCCTGCACTGTTGCGATGCTTTTTACATCAGCTTCAACAGTAGGTCCGGCGTCAAAAATATCGACGTAGCCACGGCACTTAAATCCTTCTTGCTCAAGTAAGCAAAGAGCCGGTTTAGTTTTTTCATGTACCTTACCGATGCAGTCTTGCGCAGCTTTGCTGAGTAAATTAACGTAAATAGGGTACTTAGGCATCAGTTCAGCGATAAAGACTTTGTTACCGATACCCGTTAAGTAGTCAGCCGTGGGGAAATCCATAGAGAAAAAGTTTTCTTCAAGCCAAGCCCAAAATGGCGAACGGCCTTTGTCGTCGCTCACACCGCGCATTTCTGCAATAACGACATCAGCAAAACGCTCTGTGTGCTCAGCCATGAAAAGGAAACGCATTTTGGATAGAAAACGACCATTAAGCCCTTTTCGTGAGTTTTCTCTTAAAAACAACGTGCATATTTCACTTACACCAGTGTAATCATTACAAAAATGCAGTATACCAACGGTGTTATGGATATTTAATTCACGCGATGCATGTACGACCTTACTGATATGGTAATGATAAAATGCGTCTTGCAGGCCCACCGTCGCTTCAATACCACTGGTACCGACTACCTCACCTGTTTCTGTATCCTCCATCACAAACAAATAGCTTTGCGTGCCAGGCTTGGTAGGCGTCGACTGAGCGGCTGCCTCAGCGTTTGTAATCTTGCGCCGTAACAACTCTTCATTCACTGGAAGTGAAGTGAAACCGATACCAGATTCTTTCGCTATCTCGTGCAGCGCCCGATAATCAGACGCTTTGATAGGACGAATAATTTTCATTAAATGATCCCTATGATTGTCAATGACAATCTAAAAAAGTCTAGCCAGCGACGACTGAGGCAACAGCCTTCTCAAACCGAGCTAAGCCTTCAATGATATCTTCATCTGGGATAACTAAAGACGGAGCAAAACGAATAACGTTCATGCCGGCAATTAAACACATGAGATGTTGTTCATTAGCCGCGAGCATGAAGTCGCGTGCACGTCCTGCATATTTCTCATTCAACACACAACCTAACAACATGCCTTTGCCGCGTATTTCACTAAACACCTGATATTTATCGTTAATTCCACCTAATATTTCACGGTATAAAGCTTCTTTCTTAAGCACGCCAGCAAGGACTTCAGGCGTGTTGATAACGTCCAATACTCTCTCTGCTACTGCGCACGCTAGCGGATTACCGCCATATGTGCTGCCATGAGTACCTGGTTTTAGGCTACTTGCTATCAGATCGGTAGTCAGCATTGCGCCAATTGGAAAGCCACCACCTAAGGACTTAGCGGTAGTCAAAATATCAGGGGTAACATCAACACCCATATAAGCATATAGATAGCCTGTTCTGCCAACACCACTTTGTACTTCATCGAAAATCAATAGTGCATTATGTTTATCACAAAGCTCTCTTACCCCTTTCACGAATGCCGGGTCGGGAACGATAATCCCACCTTCGCCTTGCAAGGGTTCCATCATGACGGCGCAAGTGTGTTCTGACATCATACCAGCCAGCATTTCTAGATTATTGTATTCGCAATGCTCAATACCGCCTGGCTTTGGGCCGAATCCTTCGGAATACGCTGGTTGGCCACCGACGGTAACTGTGAAGAAAGTACGACCGTGAAAGCCTTGCTTAAACGCAATAATTTGATCTTTACTTTCGTTGTGATGATCAATCGCAAATCTGCGCGCTAATTTTAACGCTGCTTCATTCGCTTCTGCGCCAGAGTTAGCGAAATACACTTTATCGGCAAATGTGGAATCACATAACTTCTTCGCTAATCTGATTGCCGGCTCATTAGTAAATACATTACTCAAATGCCATAGTTTGTTACCTTGCTCTTGCAAAACACTAACCAATTCTGGATGGCAATGGCCAAGTACATTAACCGCTATACCACCCGCAAAGTCGATGTATTCGATGCCCTCTTGATCCCAAACGCGAGAACCTTCACCACGAACCGGCACCATTTGTGCTGGGTTATAGTTAGGTACCATTACCTCATCAAACGTTGAACGAGTCACTTGCATGTTATACACCTCTTTGCTTAGCTATATTGCACTCACGTAAGATTGAACTTGTGAGTAAATTGATTACGTATTATGCCAGAAGGTATAGCTAAAGCAATTAACTTATTCGTCGCAAGGCCAGTAAAAGCAAGGGGTGTGAACTTATTTGCAGAATTAGTGAATATTTATATTGGTGATAGCATGACGAATAAAATGCAGGGTTTGAAGTTGTTCGCATTGGCGGCAATGGCTTGTAGACAAACTATATATTTTCTTATGCGGTTAATAGTGGCGCAATAGTTAGTTCAAATGCAATACGTTTGGGCATATTCATGCAAAAAATATGTTGATAAAAAAGCGATACTTATTGCCTAAACAAGTCTGCAAGATGTTTAGTTGTTCAGCGCTTTCGGTACTTGAGGGATTTCAGGTATTTTAATTTCTATGCCAGTTAAATTAGTTTTCATCAACAGTACAACATCGTCTGAGCCAAGGCCAAAATTGCGCAGGTAAAGCATAGAGGCTTCTTTTGATATCAAGTTATTTGCTTTCATCATTTTAAATTTCAAATACCCTCGGCAACGAAACAGTAAGCTTGTGAGAGGGTGTAAATTAGTCGCTTTGACATGCGCAAAACTTATTTCTTTGATGCGAATATAATCTTCAAACCCTATTCCAACCATCAACCAGCGGCATTTCAAGCTAGCGACTAAGTCGTTGGTTAGATTATCTGCATAGGTATTCCACATTGAAATTAGATATTTATGTGACGGTACTAGTGTATTAAGTGCTTCTGCTTCAGCTGGATCTTTTTTCTTTTGAGCTTGTATTAGTTTTTCTCGTAATTTACCGTCGAACGCTTTTAGATACATCGTGGTAATAGCACTGCGGCCTATAGTACTCAGTAAACCAATGTTATAACCCAAGTACCATTTCATTCCTTCTTTTTCCGCAATGGCTCGACAGGTTTTACCTGTTCCTAGGGTATATTCCCATATGTTTTTGTGTAATTCCGGAAACAACGCTGATTTAGCCGGTATGCTGCGCTTGGCTATTAAAGCAGGAAGCAACGTACGTAAACTTTCTATGCCAACGAAACTCAGAGCACTGCGCAAACTATGAATGACAATTAGCTTACCTTTTGAATCGAAACGTCGATACTTTGGTTGTTTGGCAAAATTGATAGTTGCATCAGATAACCAGTCTAATTCCTTGATGAGAACTTCTAAACGGGATATTGAACAAGACTCGGTGTATAAAACATCGAAAATTTTGCCTATAGGTGGGTCATAGCCAAGCACTTTCTCTAATATAAAATCGGTGTTTTTGAAACGCTCAGCAAGGTCATTGATAAGACTGACATGCAGTTCAGCTTCGACTTGTTGAATAAACAGCTTTCGTTTTTGAATTATTTCTTCACGATTTTTTATCGCTACTTCTTCGACGAACAACAATTCACGACGAGCATCAGCTTGCTCAGACTCTTCCATAATGCGCTGTTTCTCAGTTTTTTTACCAGACAAAATAACAGCTTCATCCAGACTAACAAGAAGGTGCTCGAATCTATTATTCATTGTCGAGGCTAACTGAGATACGCTTAACTTCATCTTTTTTTCTAAATCCGTATTCTATTTTTTCAAAAAATTATTCAAAATCTTATGACCTTCCTGAGTTAACAAAGATTCAGGATGAAACTGAACACCAAATATTGGCATTGTTTTGTGCTGAATTCCCATTATCTCTGTATCGTCACTTTCCCTACAAACTGCAGTAATCTGTAGCAATTCCGGCAGTGTTTCCAACTCTAACAACAAAGAGTGATACCTTGTTGCTGTAAATATGTTGGCAATCCCTTCAAATATACCATGAGCTTGCTTTACTTGTATCTCAGAAGTTTTACCATGTTTGATATTTTTTGCACGTATTACCTTGGCACCAAATACTTGGCCTATCGCCTGATGGCCTAAACATACGCCTAAAAGCGGTACTTTGCCTGCAAATGCTGCAATTGCATCAAGGCAAATGCCGGCTTCATTTGGACTGCAAGGCCCAGGTGATATCACTAAATGTGTAAATTCAAGCTTCTGCAGGTCAAGGATGCCTAATTCATCATTTTTGACGACTTTTACCTGTGCACCAAGTTCTTCAAAATAGCGAGCTAAATTGAAGGTAAAGGAGTCATAATTATCAATGATCAAAACCATCTTAATAACGCCAATAGTAACGGTACTTTAGCAAGTAAGTCATATTCGTTTATAGCCAAAAACGTCTAGTATCTTCCATTATTGTGCAACAAACCCAAGCGCTTTGTAGGTTTTAGCAAGTGTCACGGAGGCCTTTTCTCTTGCTTTTAGAGCACTGGTTTGTAAAACATGATGCAAATAGCTTTTGTCAGAACGAATGCGTTCATATTCAGCCTGTATAGGGGTAAGCATTGCAACAACGGCCTCTGCAACATCACCTTTTAAGTGGCCGTACATTTTGTCTTCGTATTTTGGGATTAAGCTCTCAACTGATTGCCCTGTTGTGCACGAGAGCAAAGATAGTAAGTTTGATACGCCTGGCTTTTCAGCAACATCAAAGTAAATACGCGCTTGCTCATCACTATCAGTGACCGCGCGTTTAATTTTCTTAGTTAACTTTTTCGGATCATCCAATAAGCCAATCACATTATTTGGGTTGTCATCTGATTTAGACATTTTTTTCAGTGGGTCTTGCAAGCTCATTACGCGAGCGCCTGATTCAGGAATAAATGGGTCAGGTATAGTAAATACCTCACCGTAGATGTTATTGAAGCGAGTTGCTATGTCTCGAGTTAGTTCTAAATGCTGCTTTTGATCTTCGCCTACAGGCACTTTGTTCGCTTGATAAACGAGTATGTCTGCAGCTTGTAAAACAGGATAGCTGTACAAGCCAACATTGATATTTGAGGCATTTTTTTGCGATTTATCTTTGAACTGTGTCATGCGGTTGAGCTCACCCATTTGGGTATAGCAATTGAGCACCCAGCTCAGTTGCGCATGCTCAGGCACATGGGACTGCAAGAAAATACTACTTTTCTCGGGGTCAATACCGCAAGCCAGATATAATGCTAAGCCATCAAGGCAAGCTTGATTTAAGGCTTTAGGGTCTTGCCTCACTGTAATGGCATGCAAATCAACAATCATATAAAGGCAATCGTTGTCGTCTTGCATATCAACCCACTGGCGCAGAGCCCCCATATAGTTCCCCATAGTAAGTTGGCCTGAAGGTTGGCAACCACTTAAAACGATCGGTTTTTGCAAGCTCATTTTGTTTACGACTTCCTAGTGTTATTTAAATTGATTTTTCATTGCCGCAATACTCTCGGCGTAATTATCGGTATTGAATATCGCAGAACCCGCAACAAACATATCTGCACCTGCTTCCCAAACCGACTTGATATTGTCGACTTTTATCCCGCCATCGACCTCTATTCTAATATTAAGTTCTTTTGCATCTATCATCTTCTTTAACGCTGTTATTTTAGCGAGTGTACTTGCAATAAAAGATTGACCGCCAAACCCAGGATTAACTGACATTAACAAAACATAATCAAGCTTTTCAAGCACACAATCTAAAACGTGCAATGGCGTTCCAGGGTTTAATGCCAGTCCGGCTTTGCAACCACTGTCTTTGATTAACTGAATACTGCGGTCTAGGTGCATCGTTGCTTCAGGATGAAAACTAATCATACTGGCGCCAGCGTTCGCAAATGCTTGGATCATTTCATCTACGGGCTGAACCATTAAATGCACGTCAATGTCCGCTTTGATTCCATATTTACGCAACGCATCACAAATCATCGGGCCAAAAGACAGATTTGGAACATAGTGATTGTCCATGACGTCAAAGTGAACTATATCTGCCCCAGAATCGAGCACGTTTTGAACATCTTGTCCTAAACAAGCAAAATTCGCGGACAGAATTGATGGTGCAATTATTGGTGTATGCATCGTTTTGCTCCAAATTTACTAAGTTTACCGAACTTTTGTGATTGAAAAAAGGCTTAACCTTGCCCGCAATTGGTGAGTGCGCCTTAAAATGGTGCGTTTTAATTTAATTAATATACTTAACAGCTGCTGTATTTTTATAATTAAAAATATGAAACTAAAAAAAAACGATATAATTCAATATGATATTTTTTTTTACCGCGCTTTTTATATTTAGGCATTACTTTTGCTGTACAAGATTTATACACGCATTGTGCTGATGATATTAATACATGTTGTATCAATTACTTAAATAAATTATCAGTTTAAGGCTCAACAGCACAAGAAAACTAATAATAATAATAAGACGACAAGAACAAATCGCTTTAACAACTTGGAACCTCACGGAGAACGAATATGAAAACATGTAAACGCGCAGCAATAGCAGCAACAATTTTGACAGCAACAATGGCAAGTCAATCCGCAATGGCAGGGTGGTCAGCAAATATTGGTGTAGTCTCTGATTACCACTTTCGTGGAATTCAGCAAACTGAATCTGCTTCAACCAGCGCTGGAGTAGATTACGCCGCTGATTCTGGCTTTTATGTCGGTGCTTGGACTGCTGAAGTAGAGGATGGACTTGAAGTTGACTTGTATGGCGGTTACGGTGTTGAACTGGACAGCGGCGTTACATTGGACGCTAATTTTGTTAGCTATCAATACACGGGCGACTTCGACAGTGCTTACAACGAAATCGGAGTGAGTGCTGGTTACGGTTTATTTTCTGTTGGCTATGTGCAGGGTAAATGGGATGGTGTTGTAGGCAATGAAGATGCAACTGAAGGCGATTATTCTTTAGTTACATTGAGTGTTGAAAAAGACGGTTGGTCTGCAACTATCGGTAGTTACGGCAAAGACTCTGTTGGTGAGTATGGTGAAATTGCATATGGTACCGAAATTGGCGGATTTGATGTTGGTGTCGGTCTGGTAATCAGTGGCTCTGACTTAGATGACAGCGAATCATTGTACTTCTCACTTAGTAAATCATTTGAGCTTTAATTTAACGTTATAAGCTGATCTTGATATAAAGCCCGTCGCCTTTTTAAGCTAGCGGGCTTTTTTTTTGATGATTAAATATTGTGCATTTTGACTTTTGCACTATAATCTTTTGAGCGTTATGTTGAGCTTTAAAATTATATAATTAAGTGTTGTTTAATAAATTTGCATTTTTGAGCATCCATTGCTTCTTTTATTGTAGTGGTAAGTCAAAGAGAGCATTCTTAGAAGGGTAAAATGACGAATATGAATATTTTGGTAAATTGCAAAAACTTAAAAAGGGCAACATTGGTAAAATCAATGTCAGCTTGTTTTGTTCTGACCCTTGGTATTTATTTTACCGTTTTCTCTGTTCAGTCATCTATTGATGTGTGCAGCAAAAGTGATTTGACGGTACAAACAGACGAAAATGGTTTACCTTCAAGTATTCAATGTTCGCACAAAGGCAACGAAGTAAGTTGGCTAGCGTGGATCACGAATAAATCGACTTCTAATCAATTTCATTTTCTGGATTTGTTAGAGTTGCTCACGCAAGTTAGATCTGATGACGAATAGGTGTTTTTAGTGCTTAGTAAATGGTTTAGATTTGTGAAAAGTGTGTCTGCGAGTATGTTAGGTATTCAGTCTCAAAAGAGTTACGAAGAAGATTTTGCAGAGCAATCTGTTCTCCCCTTTATAGTCACCGGTGTCGTCCTAGTCGTTCTTTTTATACTTAGTCTTGTCTTGTTAGTTAATTTATTAGTGTAACCACCATTTTATGTTTTCGAGCCTTGGTTACTCAATACAACTGACTTTGCCAGTTCAGCTATATTTAAGCTCATACCCAATTCATTTTACACTTCTATTATTTCGCAAAAATATGGCTAGCTCTTCATGAATAATGGGTTTAGAAATAAAATATCCTTGAATAAAGTCACAACCTAATTTTCTTAGTTGCTCAAATTGCTCTTCTGTTTCAGCGCCCTCCGCAACGATAGGAACAGACAAATTATGTATCATTTGAGTCAATGAGCCAACGATCCTCTGTTGGCGTGTATCGACGTCAATTTTATCGAGAAGAGAGCGGTCTAGTTTGACCGTATTATAATTAAACGAAGCCAAGTAAGATAACGAAGAATATCCTGCACCAAAGTCGTCTATAGCGACCCTAAATCCAATATTAGATGCCATTTCAATCCAAGCTTTAGCTTGTTTAAAGTTAGTGATTAGCGTGGTTTCTGTTATCTCAAGTTCAATCCGCTCTGGACTGATTTTATGAGTTTCTAGTTGGTTTTTAAGTAATTCAATCGCTCTGTCATCAACTAGTTGGGACGGACTTAAGTTGACTGAAATAATAATATCTTGCAATCCAATACTAGCTAAATATGTCGCTTCCTGTACCACGTTGTTAACAATCCACTCGAACAACCTATTCATGTTTTCACTTTCTTCAAGCACATCTATAAATATCGGTGGTGGAATGAAGCCAAGCTTTGGATGCTTCCAGCGGCACAGTGCTTCAATTTTAGTTACTTTTCTGGTGTGACTGTCAACGATGGGTTGATATACTAGAAATAGCTGGCCGCTTGCAAGTGATGCAATAAAATCATTTCTGATGGTGAATTTTTGCTCTGTTTTAGCCCTCATCGACTCATCAAAAAACTTGTACCTGTTTTTTCCATCCTCTTTTGCATGGTACATCGCAATGTCAGCAAATCTTAGCAGTTGATCAGCATCTATCGCGTTGGCTTCTTGCTGCGCAATACCAATACTGGCGCTAATCACGATATTCGTTTCGTATATATGAAATGGAGCTTCGAATAATTGTACAATTGATTCAGCCATTTGGTACAAGGCCTTTTCATCACAATAGTCGGTATAGCAGATGACAAATTCGTCGCCACCTATACGGTAAACTTTGATGAGTTTGTTGGAAACCCCCTTTAAGCGATAGCCAATTTTCTTTAGCATAATATCGCCAGCTTCATGACCTAAATTATCATTAACTGGTTTGAAACCATCCAAATCTAAGAAGAAGATAGCAACATTAAAAGAATTATTCTTATTGCGTATGTGCAAAAGGTCCTCGACCAATACGTTGCGTGTAAACAAACCCGTAGTGCTATCAATCGTAGCCTGACGCAGTCGTCTTTTCTGCGAAACATCACGTTTATCCTCATACGATTCAAGCATATCAATTGCATTTCTAAATTCATCTTCAAAGTCATAAAGTTCGTCGTTAAACTTCCGTTTGCGGGGAGGGCCAAGACGCAATCTCGCGGTGTTATACTCGTTTTTTGCGATAAGTTTTATGGCCTCGCGCAACTTATTTATCTGTGAAATAGGGGCGATTGAAAAAGTAATCAGGGTCAATAAAACACCCAATGTTACCGTTATAAAAATAATGATAATTTGCTCTTTTTGCTGGTTCTGTTCTGAAATCACAGAGGTAATATCACGTACAAAAATGACCTTCATATCCGCATTAAGGCCACTTAAGGTTTCAAACCAGATAAAAAACGCTCGTCCTTCAAATGATTTTTCTATCCCTTCTGTTTCAGCTTGGATTAATTCATCTAGTGTTAATTCTGCATTTAACAAACCATCAATTTCGCCAAAATCAGTCATTACTTCTGTTACATAACGCTTGAGATTTAGTTGATCTGCAATAGGCTTTTCATTAGGGACCAACACACCAATATTACTGCCAACAACTTGATATAAAAATTCGATCGATGGTGTAATATCCGCCGTTAATACTTTTTCTTTTAGCTGCTGCTGGAATAGTAATTGAGTGGTTTTTCGATGGTCTTGTTTAATGGTATTTAGGTTTTCTTCAAAACGCTTTGATTGTTGTGCTGAAACGAATCCATAGGACGCAGACAGTAATACAATGGCTACAAAAATAACCATTAGAATAGTTTTAAATATTAAACCGTAGATTCGAGTCATGAATTAAAATTTGTAAACCAATTCCGTTGAAAACAAAGTCCTATGCCTTTTTTCAAATGCTTCGGGCTGCAATATAGCAAAGGGTCGTCATCAAGGTGAACCTCCAAACTGTTACGCTTTCTTAAAACCATTATTAATTGCCTTTTGATATAAATTATCATATCAAGCGATTAGCGTCACTGCATTATCGAAGTCACATCTTAGTTGACCCTATAAGTGACTTTCTTTTTGCAAATATTTAGGTTGCTTTTGTATTGTCCTAACGGTTCAGTTAGTTTCACTGGAAAAAATAGCAATGAGTTCTTTTACCGGCTTTCGGTTTAACGCATTTTGACTGATCAGCCTTCGTGCAGAAAAACTCTTGAATTTGGCTCCCTGATATAAATGACGGGAGAGAGGCGTGTCGTGATTACTTATGACGACAGTAATAGGACGTTTAGCGACAACTTTTTGCACTGTTTCAGCCAATTTTTCTTGAGCTTCTAAGCTGAATCCGTTTGTTGCATACTGCGTAAATGAGGCCGTTTTACTGATCGGAATATAAGGTGGGTCACAGTAAATAACACTATTATCAGGCGCGTTCCTGATAACATCAACATAATCCAGATTGGTGAATTCAGCGGTTGCAAAACGCTCAGAAAAATGAAGAATTTCCGCGGAGGGCATCTTTGGTTTTACATAGCGGCCAAAAGGAACATTGAAACCACCTTTACGGTTATAACGACACAGGCCATTATAACCGTGGCGATTTAGGTAGACAAACAACAATGCCTTGCGAAATGCATCATCAGTAGTATTAAATTCTTCTCGACGCTGATAATAGAAGTCTGAAGCATTTGACTCTGGCGTGAATAAGGGAGCTAAACCTGCTACAACTTGTTTCGATGAATGTTGAACCAATTTATACAAATTAACCAAATCGGTATTAATGTCGTTAAGCTGATAATTATCGTACGCTGTATTTAAAGCGACAGAACCGGCGCCAAAGAAAGGTTCGATGAATTTTGGCGATTGCGGTAAGTGAGGGAGAATATGCTCTAGTAGAGAGTATTTGCCGCCGGCCCATTTCAAAAAGGCCCTGTTCTTATTATTTTTATTCACGACGCTTATTTAAACTGCAAGATAATCCCAAAAGTGTCGTTAGATTACCATAAAATCTAACGATTTCGTATTTCTAGCTTTATTTGTCTCAAGTCTTTCGCAAATGGTTCAGTTGAGCGCACTGACGAAGGCAATAATTCGACCGCTGCACGTGCTTCATTTACAGAGTCAAAACGCTGATTAAATAGAACGACATACCAAGCTCCACCATATCTTGTGGTTTGATAGATCCAAACCAAATCTTGCAGTTGATTATCGGCAATAAATTCATCCAACACGTTTCTATTCTGAATGCCGGATAACTGTAATAAAATGGCGGGCTCTGGATATGCCAACAATGCTTCTTCAGCAAACTCGTAAAAATGTTCAGTAGTGGGTTCTTTTGTTACAGAAGTCGCTACTTTTTCAGGCGTATTTAAAAGTGACCCTTCATCCACTTTGTTTGCAAACGCCAGAGCGTCTATGATAACTGCTTGTTCTTCTTGTGAAGGAGCTAATGGCTCCTCACCTAGGGTCGCATCGAGCTGCTCAACGCTAACGATGTCGGGAACCGCAAAATCGCCAGCGGTGTCAGCTAAATATTCCTCAGTGACATCAATGTTTAGTCCTTCTTGCGTCGATGCAGATTGTTCTAAGTTGGTTAGTGAGGCTGCTTCCTGTTCTTTAACCGTTCGCTGATCATTGATATTCTCTTTTAGGGAGTTCATTTTATCACTGCTAGTTTGTTTGGCAGCATCCCATGAAGTGACTAAGTCAGTGCTATCCTCAGTTGAATCCGGCGCTGAGCTGGTTTGTATTTTATTCGCGGTAGATAATGGCTCAGCTTCTGCTGTGCTTCGAGCTATGTCAGTCGTATCCTCTTTCTTTACTAATTGCCGATCCAACTGCTCATTTAACAACGCTAACTGGTCTAGATTGATCGTTGCATCAGATGGTAATTTTCCAGTCTGCAATAGAGACTTAACGTGTTCAGGGTATTGCCAAGTCATTAAACCGACAAAAACGAAAAAAAATAAAATTAATACGCCGACAATAAACCATTTTTGCGTCACAACGGGGGGGGGGAATTCGTTGCGCCTAAATAAGTCGAGAGAAAGTGTAGGTCTTTCCTCTGCCATGAGTGTCTCTAAAGCATTTACGTCAAACTTTGTTGAGTCCACCGATTGAGTCGATAAAAGTACCGGTCGATTACTATTACGTTTCGGAAGCCATTTTTTAGCCTTTTCTGCCCATGCAGTTTCTCCAAACAGTATGACATTTACATGATGATTTGGCGACTGGGTTTTACTTTCTGTTACCCAATCCCACAGCTCTTGTAAGAATGCATTTGGAAGAGTTTGAGCTTGCTTGATACAGAGCAAAAAAGGACCAGGTTGTTCGTGCAAATCTTTGAGAAGTTCTTTTAATGGTCGAACAAAGCTCCCCACTTTTTGACCTAAAAGTTGACGACAAATAATACGTCTAAAGTCAGGAGACTCCATGGTAATTTCAGAAGTAAAATAGGAAATTTCAGTGTTTTCTTTTTGCACCGCCAAAAAATTTTCGAGGGTCCTTTGCTGTTGAGCAACACTATCCCCGCTTACGAATATAAGCTGAGAAGAATAATTAACTAAGTGTTCCAATCGTTCTTGCAATTCTGACAAACAGTCACGTCCTTTTAAATTTGGCCTTACAAATTCTCACCGCAGTTCTGGCTAGTTCAATATTGTCGTTAATTCTTCATTTTTAACATCATCTATCACTTTAGCGTTGCCTATAGATGTCGGAACGATGAATCGCATTTTACCAGAAAGTACTTTTTTATCATGTCGCATATGCTCAATATAGCGGTCTGCGGACATATCCGCAGGTCCGGTAACCGGTAAATTAAATAACGCTAATAGGCTTTGTATGCGACTGTATTCTGACGCTGTTATCCAATTACGTAGTACTGACAGTTTTGATGCAAGCACCATGCCAGCCGCAACAGCCTCACCATGCAGCCATACACCATAGCCTTTCTCTGCCTCTATGGCATGACCAAATGTGTGCCCCAAATTCAACAATGCTCTAACGCCATGCTCTTTCTCATCCAAATTGACGACTTTGGCTTTTATAGCGCAACATGTTGTAATTAAATATCGCAGCGCGTCAGCATCACGATTTTTTATTGCCGTAGTTTGGTTTTCAATCCAAGTAAAGAATTCGCCATCATACATGATCCCATATTTTATTACTTCGGCCATACCGGCACAGAACTCTCTATCTGGCAATGTAGATAGCGAATTTGTATCAATAAATACTGCTTTGGGCTGATGAAAAGCGCCAATCATATTCTTTCCAAGTGGGTGATTGACCGCTGTTTTTCCACCAACAGAAGAATCCACTTGCGATAGTAGCGTTGTCGGTACCTGAATGAATGGAATGCCACGCTGATAGCAAGCCGCTGCAAAACCGCCCATATCGCCAATGACACCGCCACCTAGAGCAATAAGTGTTGTGTCTCTAGCCGCTCTATTTTCTAGTAGCTGAGTTAAAACAATATTGAAATACTCAATTGTTTTATACTGCTCACCATCGGGCAAAATAATCTCAAATGCACTAATGCCGGCATCGTTTAATGGCTTTTTAATACTATTTAAAAAAAGAGGAGCAACAGTGTCGTTGGTTACAATAGCGCATTGCTTTCCTTGAATCGCAGAAAGCAGAAAACCGGGTTGATTGAACAAACCGGTTTCAATATAGATAGGGTAGCTACGCTCTCCCAAATCGACGTTTAATGTGGGCATAGCATGATATCCTTTCTAAAAAATCCTGATAATTAACCTATTACAAACCGATTTTACTGATGATTTGGTTTGCTACTGCTCGTGCACTTTGGTCGTCAGTTTCAACTACGTAATCGGCAACCTCAGTGTACAACGGGTTACGTTCGTCAGCTAAATCCCTTAAAACTTGCTCTGGATCATTATTCTGAAGCAGAGGTCGGCGCTTATCACGCTGAGTTCTAGCGACTTGCTTATCAATAGTTGTTTGTAAGTAAACGACGATCCCTCGTGCTGAAAGTCTATTTCTCACATTTTTTGAGACAATAGAACCGCCACCAGTTGCTAGAACGATACCTTGTTTATCTGTGAGGTCGTTTATGATGTCTTCTTCACGTTTGCGAAAACCGTCCTCACCTTCTAGATCAAAAATCCAAGCTATATCAGCGCCAGTGCGCTTCTCTATTTCCTGATCGGAGTCGTAAAAATCGAGGTGGAGTTCGTCTGCAAGGTGCCTACCGATAGTGCTCTTTCCTGCTCCCATTGGGCCAACAAGAAATATATTACGTTTTTCAGCCATGTCTGATTAATTCACATTCTTTATAAACGATTGAAGTCGGCTTGGTGTATTCGTGACAGCCAACTTTAACTACCACATTAGCGCGTTTTATAATTTTTAACGTCAATGCGAGCGAATAATTTCCTCATTGGAAAATCTATGCGGGGATTATCTCAATTAACTAGCATGATATGCAAGCATTCTTATCAAAGGAAAATGTAAAATACTGTGCTTTAGAACTGCAAAAGAGCAAAGGCTATGCCTTCACTCTTGTTGCGAGCCGATCATACTAGTGCAAAATCACTAATAAGTCAGCAACTAAAAGCCTTCTTCGATGATTTTTGGTGTTACAAATATAAGCAACTCACGTTTTTGTTCAATCGTAGACGTTGTTTTGAATAAGTTACCGAAGTAAGGAATGTCTCCAAGCAATGGTACTTTAGAAACATCATTGGTACTAACTTGTTGGAAAATACCACCAAGTACGATTGTTTCACCATTTTCCACTAATACTTGAGTACTTATCTCTTGCGTATCGATTGCAACGGCAGGACCTGTAGAAGTAGATACTGTGTCGCCACGTGTATCTTGTGTCACTACCAGATTTAAAATAATTCTATCATCGGGTGTTATATGTGGTGTTACTTTTAAGCTTAATACCGCTTTTTTGAATTCGACCGACGTTGCACCACTTGAGGTTGCTTGTACAAATGGAATTTCAGTACCTTGTTCAATATAAGCTTCTTGTTGGTTCGCTACAGTAATCCGAGGACTTGCAATAATTTCTCCCTTATTCTCAGCTTCCAAAGCACTTAACTCAAGGTCTAGGATGTTACCGTCAAGTACGTTAGCAATTTGAAAACCGATGCTTCCAGCTGCGCTTGATACAGGCAAGTTAACGTTTAATCTGTCGCCTATATCAGGAACAGAGCCCTGGCCTGAAGCATCAGCACCTATAAGTGAGCCAGAAACCGAATTGTCGCCGCTCGTGCCAGTAAATCCCCAACGAACACCTAGTTGTTGGTCGACGTTATCGCGAACTGTGACCATGCGAGATTCAATAAGTACTTGTTTTACAGGGATATCCAATGCATTAATAACCCGGCGTGCTTCATCGATACTCTCTAAAGTATCGCGTATCAGTATAGTGTTTGTACGTGCATCAACTGTAACGCTGCCGCGACTAGAGAGTATTCCGCCGTCACTTGTTTTCAGGATGGTTGCAATTTCATCTGCTTTTGCATAGTTAATTTCGATGTGCGCTGACTTTAGTTCAGCAAGATTTTGTACCTGTTGCTTGGACTGTAGTTGCTGCGTTTCACGAGCAGACAATTCTTCTGTCGGCGCAATCAACAGGATATTACCTTCTAAACGCTTATCTAACCCTCTGATTTTCAATATCATATCAAGAGCTTGGTCCCATGGAACACCAGACAAACTGATAGTAACATTGCCATTAACGGTATCAGTCGTTACTAAATTAAAACCATTTACTTGTGCAATAATTTGGAGTACTTGACGTACAGGTACGTCTTGGAAATCCAAAGAGATGGGCTTGCCTTCATAAGTCGTGTTGTTAGCTTGTTGAACTTCTTCTTGTGTCAGCGGTGTTACTGCAACAGTGACAACACCATTTTCTTCGGTCTTTTTAACTTTCACTGAACCGATGTAACGGATCTCAACTTTTGCTTCGTATTCATCTTGAAAGGTTTCAATGCTTTGTACGGCAGTACCAAATTGACTAACGTCAACCTCAACGTACTGGTTTTCTGCCAGCATGGTATCTTTCATTGTCAAGGTAACTAGACCTTTGGCTTCTACAACTGAGACTGAAGGCGCTTGACCTTCAAAACCAACTAACACATTCCCTGTTCTTGCAGAGCGATTAAAATCAATACTATTTAAAGTGGCAGAGTTCTCTAACGCAGCTTCACCCTGCGGATTAACCAAGTCAATTAAGTTTTCAGATTCTTGAGCAACAGCGCCCAAGCTGACAATGGCTAAAACGAACGCAATTATTAGAATCCAGTGTGGTCCGTTGCGGTTTAAGCGCTTGTTAAAAATATATTTATTAGACATTATCATTTTCCTCAGCTACTGATGACATGGTTAATGTGGCAGTTTTGGTTTTCCAACAACCTGCACCGTCAGGTATCATTTCTTCAATAACCACTTCTTTATCCGTTACGTTAATAATTTTACCGAAAAATAGGCCGATATACTGACCTCGTTTCGCCTTGTGTAAACTGCCATCATTGGCTTTAATAAGAACCCACTTGTGACCGCCAGTGCTAAACACACCTGCCATCTGTAATGCATCGATACCGTATGATTCTAATTTCTCTTTTGTGCGCTGTCGGTTTGGCTGACTACAGTTAGCCGTTTGAACAGTCACATTTTTTGTTACTTCATTTCCTTGTTGCAACCTTTGAAATGGGCTGCGCATATCGCTAGCTGTATAATTTACTGGTTGCAACTGCTTGAACTCAGGATAATCTTCGATGCTGATATTCGTCTTTGCTTTAACATTATCCGTGTAGGAAATGAGATCATCAATTTGTGCGCTGCAAGCTGACAATCCAACGCAGGTCGAAAGCACAAGATACTTTCTTAATATTCCTGTCATTACTTTTGCCCCTTATTAATCGTTTCGGCCTGAGTCGTCGCAGCACGGTATGTTTTTGCTTGCATCTTTAAACTAAGAACACCTTTGTTGTTTGTGATATCAAAGTCGTGCAATGTTACAATTCTAGGAAGATTGGCGATGTTCGACGTAAATAAGCCAAATTCGTGGTAAGTTCCAGCAACTTCCAGTTGGATAGGTAACTCGGTATAAAATTCTTTCGGATTTTCTTGTTGCCAATTAAGTACCTTAAATGACAGGCCAGCGTCGGTTCCTACATAAGTAATGTCATCCAACAATCCTGGTGTTTCATTGCTGGTTGGCAACGTTTTAAGCATCGATGAAAAATCACTTTTCATTCTTACCAGCTGCTTTTCATAGGCTTGCAGATTTACAGCAATCCTATATTTCGATTCAAATGTCGTTCTAAGTGAAATTTCTTTACTTTTCGAACTATCCAGCAACGGTAACTTGCTGCTGACAATAGCGTAATAGCAAATAGCACCGACAACAGCCACACAAAATATTGCCACAACGGTTTTGATTTCCTTTGGCCAAATCGCTACTTGTTCGAAATCAAGGTCGTTCATTTCCTTTAGTTTAGAAAAATCAAAAGCCATTATCGACTCTCCTTTTTAAGCACTTCTGCATTTTGAATAGGTGCAACTTTGGGCGTAATAGAGAACGTTAATTTAAAGTCACTCACCGCATTCAAAGTGCTCACATCAGCAGTAATCGAAGATAATACGCCGTTAGTAAATACATCTGACTGCTCAAGGTTTCGCATGAATGCAGACAATCGGTTGTTCGATTCGCTAATTCCCACAATTTCTATCAAGTTGCCGCTCCGAGACATTTTCTCAAATGAAACACCGGCTGGAACAATCCGTGCTAACTCGTCAAATATAATCGGTGATACATTCTTGCTCACTTGCAGCTGCTCAATCAGCGCCATGCGTTGCGCTATTTCTGCTTTTGAGCTACGAATGTTTTTAATGCGCTCAATTTGTGTGTCTAGAACACCAATTTGCTGTTCTAGGTAATTATTTCTTGAATTCTGATTGCGAATTTGTTGCTCAATAACTTCGCCTAATATCCAAAATACGGCAAGTACTGCAATTGAGATAATAACCAGTGAAGTAATATACTGTTTTTTATGACGCTGGCGCTGAGCTTCGCGCCAAGGTAGTAAGTTTACATGTGCCATTGCGAATAACTCCTACTTGCTAAGCCCATTGCAATTGCCAATTGCGCAGCAAATTTGTTTAATCTTTCAACGTCAACGTTTTCACCGATGGTTAAATTTAAAAACGGATTAAAAGCTTCAACTTCAATGCCTAGGTCTTTTGATAACTCCTCTACAAGTGTCGGTAGTGAACCGGCACCACCAGAAATTAAGATTTTTTCAGGTTGTTGTTTGTGTGTTGTAGATGCGTACATTTGCAAAGCACGTTGTATTTGTTGCTGCAATGCAGATAAAAACATTGGCAACGTGTCTTTAAACCAAGACTCAGGCGCTGAACTGTCAGCTATTTGATTCTCCACTTCTTGAATATCTAGCGAGTGAATAACCGCTAAATCTTGTATGAATTTATTCATACCGAAGTTGTGCTCTTTACTATAAATAACTTCGCCATCTTCCACGAAACACACTTGTAATAAACTTGCGCCGACGTTGATGCAACAAGTTGGGCTATCTTTTTTGTGAGTTGCGAAGTGGATAAGGGCATTGCCTAAAGCGTATCCTTCGATGTCCATTATTACTGGTTCAAAAGGCGCCTCTCTTACTAACGTGATGCGGCTGTCAATCATGTCTTTATGGGCGGCACTTAGTAAAACTTCTACTTTTCCGCCGTGTACTTTGCTTTCACCCAATTCTTCAAAGTCCAGATAAACTTCTTCTAACGGGTAGGGTATTAAGCTATCAGCTTCTATTTCAATCTGGCTTTCTAGTTCAAAGTCAGTTTGATTTGGCTCCATGAATACCACTTTACTCAAGACGGAGGCGCCTGCTACGGCTATCGCAACATTCTTATTTTTGGTCTTCAAGTTGTGTTTGATTTTGGCTAATGCTTTGCTAACAGCGTCAAAGTCTTTTATTTCACGCTCATTAAATGCGGCACCAATGATAGGTTCGCAAGCGAAAGCATTTACTTTAGCTACAGAACCGCTAACATCTAGGCATACAGCCTTAACATACTTGGTTCCTATGTCTAACCCGATTATACTTTGGGCTTTTTTCTTAAAAAGCGATTTCATTCAATAGTAGCTCTGTCATAGTTCTAGTATCATAGGTATAAATAATACTGATTTTTTTAAACTGTATGGATCTGTTAACGACACCTAGGTATAAAAACTGAGTATTTAATCCCAATAATTAAAAGTGAAAACAGTACAGTGAAGTTAATAAAGAAACTCATCTTACTGACCACTCTAGGTTTTTTCCTAGCGGTCATTAGCATCATAGGTATGTATTTTTATCTCAAACCAGAGCTGCCGAGTGTGGAAATTTTGAGAGAGGTTAAGTTACAAACTCCTATGCGTGTATTTACCCAAGACGGCAAATTAATATCTCAATATGGGGTTAAAAGAAGGATACCGGTTTCTCTCGATGAAGTCCCCGAGACCTTGGTACAGGCTTTAATTGCAACAGAGGACAGCCGCTTCTACAGTCATATTGGTGTAGATCCTATTGGTGTGGGTCGAGCCTTCTTAAACTTGATTACAACTGGAGAGCGAGGGCAGGGAGCTAGCACCTTAACCATGCAAATGGCGCGTGGTTTCTTTTTGACTAGAGAAAAGAAATTTAGTCGTAAAATTAGGGAATTGTTTATTGCGTTGCACATGGAGCAAGAATTAAGCAAAGACGAAATTCTTGAGCTATATCTTAACAAAGTTGAGCTAGGGCATCGGGCTTTTGGCTTTGGTGCAGCAGCGCAAGTTTATTACGGAAAAAATTTAAATGAATTGAGTCTGGCTCAGCTTGCTACTTTGGCTGGATTGCCACAAGCACCATCGACACTTAACCCAATAAGCCGACCTGAGCGCTCAAAAGAGCGCCGGCGTATCGTTCTTTTGCGTATGTTAGACGAAGGTTATATTAATCGACAACAATTCGATGAAGCATCGCAAGCACCGATAACTGCGAAGAAACACGGTGCAGAACTGGCGCTTGATGCTCCTTATTTAGCGGATCTTATCTATAACGAAATGGTTGATGTCTATGGTAAGGAAATTGCTGAAACCAGTGGCTTCAATGTCTATGCTACAGCAACTTATGATATGCAAAAAGCCGCACAAGAAGCCGTTATACAAAACCTGCATGATTACGATGAAAGGCATGGATTTAGGGGACCTTTGGCGCAACTTTGGGAACCACTTCCGCGTGAAGCTATTGAACCCGTAGTGACGGTTGATGGTTCAGAACAAGGTAATGTTATACAAGAATACATTGCACCCCCTATCAATAAAAATGCTTGGTCTAGTGAGAAAGTGACCGCATATTTAGATAGTGTTGAAGAGATAGAACCATTGCGATCCGCTGTGGTTATGACGGTGCGAGAAAAAACGGCAGACGTCATTATTGCGGACGGTCGAATGATCTCATTAATTTGGGATGGTCTGGATTGGGCAAGACCTTACATCGATGATCAGACACAAGGTGACGATCCCGAATTTGCCGCTGATATTCTTCAAGAAGGTATGCTGATATATATACGAAAACGACCTCAAGATGATGTTTGGCAACTCGGACAACTTCCTGATGCAGCTGGGGCTTTGGTTGCACTCGACCCTAATAATGGGGCTGTAAAGGCAGTGGTAGGTGGTTACAGCTTTTATAAAAGTCAATTTAACCGAGCGACACAAGCAAAACGTCAAGTGGGCTCGAATATAAAGCCCTTTGTCTATGCTGGTGCCATTGCAAGCGGCTACACATTAGCTAGCATTATTAATGATGCACCCATTAATCAGTGGGATAGCTCTTCTGGTGTTGCATGGCGGCCACAAAATTCACCTGCCGTTTACGAAGGCCCAATACGCTTGCGAGTTGCGTTGGGAATGTCAAAAAACGTCGTGTCGGTGCGCCTGTTACGCGGTGTTGGTTTAGATGATACGGTCGATTATATTTCGCGTTTTGGGTTTGACAAAGACGACATACCTCGAGATGAAACTCTATCATTAGGTTCTGGTTCGCATACGCCTTTAGAGGTTGTGTCTGGCATTGCAGTTCTGGCCAATGGTGGTTTTGCTGTGCGTCCCTTCTTTATAGAACGAATCGAGAATGATCTGGGTGAGTTAATATGGCAAGCTGAACCTGTTTATGCATGCAATCCATGTGATGTTGATGTGCAACAACCAATGCAGTCCGTCGATGAGTCTGATATTGAAGCCATGTTAGCTGCAGAGTTTAGTCAAGCAATAGAAAGTGGCAGTCAAAAGACCAAATTAAAACAATCTGCAGAGCAAGTTATCAGTCCGCAGACGGCATTTTTGGTTACAGAAATGATGCGCACAGCTGTAAAAGCGAATGGTAATTGGAATAATAAAACCTATTGGCTAGGTACTGGTTGGCGTGCCAAGAATTTGCTGCAACGCGATGATATTGGCGGTAAAACAGGAACCACAAATGATTCAAAAGATACTTGGTTTAGTGGTTTCGCAGGCAACTTAGTCGCTACAGCGTGGGTCGGATTTGATGATGCTTCTCGTCAATTAGGTCGAGTCTCACGAAACCAAAATCTAGTAAACAAAAACCCGGAGAAATTTAATTGGATTGGTAACGCAGTAATTGGCGTTGAGGACGGTGCCAAAGGGGCTCAACCGGCTTGGATTCGATTTATGGAGGTTGTGCTTAAAGACCAGCCTGAAGTGCAAAAACAAATACCGAAAGGCATTGTTCGAGTTAGAATTGACACCACAACAGGCAAATTAACGCGCAGAACAGACTCTACTGCAATATTCGAATATTTCAAAGTGGGAACTGAACCAACCACTTATGTAGTGGATGATGAGTTATCATTACCAATAGATGAAGATAAACCTACCCTCCCCGAAATAGACGATATATTTTAGTCATTTTGGTTTGTAACCGGTTTTTCCGAACAATGTCCTATACTAGGGCGTCTGATTCTTTATCATTATTTTATTGGTGAAGATGAAGAGACCGAAAGTAGTAAATAGTAAAACAATTAATCACTGATACATCAAGCAGAAAAGAGAATTCACGAATGAGCGACAAGAGTCAGCACAATCACCTATATATTCCGCATTCAGGACCTTCTTTACTGGAAACGCCTTTATTGAATAAAGGCAGTGCATTTACCGAAAAAGAACGTAAAAATTTCAATTTACTTGGGTTACTACCTCCCCGATACGAAACTATTGAAGAGCAAGTGAGCAGAGCTTACAAGCAATACAAAGGCTTCGAGAATCCGTTGAATAAGCATATTTACTTGCGCGCAATTCAAGACAATAATGAAACGCTATTTTACCGGCTTCTACAAGCGCACATTGAAGAGATGATGCCCATTATTTATACGCCCACGGTTGGTGATGCATGTGAGAGTTTCTCTGATATCTATCGCAGTTCGCGTGGCTTATTTATCAGTTATGAAGAACGTTTTTTAATGGATGATATTTTACGCAACGCTACCAAGCGTAAAGTGAAGGTTATCGTGGTGACTGATGGAGAGCGTATACTTGGCTTAGGCGATCAAGGGATCGGAGGCATGGGCATTCCAATTGGCAAGTTATCACTCTACACCGCTTGCGGTGGCATTAGTCCAGCATATACCCTACCAGTAATGTTAGACGTAGGTACAAATAACGAGAAATTGCTTAATGATCCGATGTACATGGGTGCAAGGCATGAAAGAATAAATCAAGAACAATACTATGAGTTTGTAGATATGTTTATCTGTGCTGCCCGCAGACGTTGGCCAGAAGTCATGATCCAGTTTGAAGATTTTGCACAACCAAATGCAATGCCTTTATTGCAAAAGTATCGCGATGAAATATGCTGCTTCAATGACGATATTCAAGGCACCGCAGCAGTGACTTTGGGCACTATTTTAGCCGCTTGCCGAGTTCGCGGTGCTAAGTTATCCGACATGAATATAGCTTTCGTTGGCTCTGGTTCTGCAGGCTGTGGTATTGCTGAAATGCTTATTCAGCAAATGATATTTGAAGGTTTGAGCGATAAAGAAGCGCGCACACATGTGTTTATGATTGACCGTTTTGGCCTGCTGACAGAAGGAATGCAAGAATTACGCGATTTTCAGCAAGTATTACAGCAACCCAAGGAAACTCTCCAAGATTGGTCTTATAGTGGAGAGTATGCGTCTTTATTAGATGTGATTCACTGTGCCAAACCAGATGTGTTAATTGGTGTTTCAGGTCAGCCTGGTTTGTTTAATGAACAGGTAATAAGGGCGATGGCGCAAAATAGCGAAAAGCCTATCATTTTTCCACTAAGTAACCCGTCTCGTCAAGTTGAAGCGAGACCGGAGCAAGTCATTGAATGGACTGACGGTAATGTAGTCATTGCAACAGGAAGTCCTTTTAAGCCTGTAGAGTATAAAGATAGGATTTACCCAATTGCTCAGTGCAACAACAGTTATATATTCCCTGGCATAGGTTTGGGTGTTATTGCTGGTAAAGCGCGCCTCATCAGTGATGAAATGCTAATGGCAGCAAGCAATGCACTTGCAGATGCTTCACCGATGGTAAATGATCCGAGTGGTGAGTTGTTGCCACCACTGACCGAAATCGGAAATCTGAGTCGTAAAATTGCGTTTGCAGTAGCAAAAGTAGCCATGGAACAAGGACTCGCATTACCTATTCCGGATGAGTTATTACATGAACGTATTGAAAGTAATTTTTGGAAACCTGAATATCGGCCATATAAACGTGTAAGCATCTAATCTAATTGTTTTTACATTTATAGAATGCCTGTTTGTGTTAATCGCAAACAGGCATTTTTGTCTAAAATCAGCCTTACCTTGTTTACAGCCAATAATGAGGAGCTAAGTTGACGCTTTTTGTGGTTCTTTATCCGCTTATTTACGTTGAATGTAAACCATGATTAAGACGCTGGCGGCTTACTAATTAAAGGTTAATTCATAAATAACGACAACATAAAAACTTTACTATTGCGTGTAAAGTTATACATCTCTTGTTTAGAGGATGGTAACGCTTCAATTGTTTTTTCTTCAAAGCCTTGTTCTAAAAACCAATGACCAGTGACTGTTGTTAGTACAAAGATACGTTCAAGACCACTCAAAATAGCTTTTTTACGAATTTCATCAAGTAGTCTCTCGCCTCTGTTCCCCCCCCGATAATCGTGATGTGTAGCGACGCAGGCTAACTCTCCACATGCGTCGCTTCTGTACATATATAAAGCAGCACAGGCGATAATCATTCCATCGCGAACAATTACAGTAAACAAGCCAATCTCATTTTCTAATCGCTCTCGTGAACGTTTCACGAGAGCCCCACTTTCTTCCAATGGTTTGATTAGTTTCAAAATACCGCCAACGTCGTCTATCGTCGCCGTTCTAAGCTGTTCATAGTGATTTTGTAACACCAGCGAGCCAGCACCATCTCGCGTAAATAACTCTCTTAATAACGAGCCATCGGTATGATAATTGACACAATGCGCTCGTGTAACCCCGGCTTCGACAGAAGACATCATAGCCGTTAAACAAGTTATTTCGGCGTCAATATTATCAGCGGCTAACTCTTTCTTTAGTATATTTAATTCGGTGGTTCGCAGTAATTTCCCTGATTTATCAAAAATACCGTCTCGCTCTGAGAGTGTAATTATTTTGTCCGCCTTCATCGCGATAGCAGCCTGTGTAGCGACATCTTCATGCGATAAATTAAAAATTTCGCCGGTAGGTGAATAACCCATCGGCGACAGCAATACAATTGAGCCATCCGAGAGGTGATCGTTTATACCTTGCACATCGACACGGCGCACTAATCCCGTATTTTCAAAGTCGACGCCCTCTTTTACACCTAAAGGTCTAGCGACCACTAAGTTACCCGAGCAGACTCTAATTTGCGAACCATGCATAGGTGAGTTAGGTAAACCCATGGTAAGCAACGCTTCAATTTGGCTGCGCAGTGAGCCTGCAGCGTCCTTCACACATTCTAAGCTTTCTTTGTCTGTAATCCTGACGCTGTTCTTAAACTTCGATTTTTTATGACGAAGTTTAAGGCGCTGATCAATTTGCGGTCGGGCGCCATGCACGAGAATAAGCCGCACACCAAGGCTATTAAGTAGCGCTATATCTTGAATTATCCTAGGGAAATTAGGATCTTCAATAGCTTCGCCTCCAAACATGATCACAAAGGTTTTACCACGATGTGCATTTATATAAGGTGCAGAACTCCTAAATAGACGAATGCTTTCCGTATCGGACAATGCCATCTTAATTTCTCTTTACATCAACAGTAAGTAGGCTCATTAGCTACCCTGTAAGTTGGTCGAGCTTCTCTAGTTCGACATACAATGCTTTGGTAACTAACTCTTTGTTAGTCCCACCGAGCACATTACGTTTATTCAAAACTGACTCTAATTCCAGCGTAGGGTAGACATCGTCTTCAATTTTATCGTTTATTGTCTTCAACTCCGCAATACTTAACTCTTCAAGTGCTTTGCCTTTTGAGATCGCCATTACCACTGCTTGTCCAGCAATATCATGGGCAGTTCTAAATGGAATACCTTTTGCCACTAAGTAATCGGCCAATTCAGTTGCGTTCGCATAGCCTTGCTGAGCAGCCGCTCGACACCTTTCTTCGTTTAGTGACAAAGTATCCAGTACTTCAACTGCAATACATAAACAGATATGCCATTGGTTGACACTGTCTATTGCACCTTCTTTATCCTCTTGCATGTCTTTGTTGTACGCCAGCGGCAAGCCTTTCATCGTGACTAGCAAACCTTGCAAGTTACCAAACACACGGCCACACTTTCCGCGCATCAACTCAAGCGCATCTGGGTTCTTCTTTTGTGGCATGAGTGATGAACCAGAAGTAACTGAATCACCCAACTGCAGGAAACCAGCTTCACCACTGTTATAAAAAATTAAGTCTTCGGCCATACGTGACAAATGCATCATGCTGGTGCTGGCATTGAATAGCAGTTCAAGCACAAAATCTCGGTCTGAAACAGCATCTAAACTATTCAAACAAGGAGAGTCAAAACCTAATTCCGCTGCAATTTTATGGCGATCAACTGGGAACGTGGTTCCTGCTAATGCTCCAGACCCCAGAGGACATTGATTTAAACGCTTTTGTAAGTCTTCAATTCGGCTAACATCCCGTTTCAACATTTCAACATAAGCTAAACACCAATGCGCAAAGTAAACTGGCTGGGCGCGTTGCAGATGTGTATAGCCCGGCAGAATTGCATCTTGGTGACGAGTTGCTGCTTTTAATAATGCGCCTATCACATTTAGACAATCATCTCTGAGTGAAGATAAGTGAGAACGACACCATAGACGAAAATCAGTAGCTACTTGATCGTTTCTACTGCGCCCGGTATGCAACTTTCTGGCAATGTCACCCAATTGGGCAGTTAATGTCGCTTCCACAAAGCTATGAATATCTTCTTCTGGCGAGTTAGCAAAATCAAGAGTACCCTCTTCAGCTTGCTTTTTTAGCGCATTTAGCGAGTTCTCAAGCTGAAGTTGTTCATTTTCGCTTAATACTCCAGCTTCTTTCAGCGCACGAGACCACACGACGGATCCCCAAATATCTTCAACTGCCATTACATAATCGAACGGCAATGAATCATTCACTTGCTTGAACATATCGCTACTACCGGACTGAAAGCGCCCACCCCATAATGCCATGATGCTTCCTTATTTTTGTTTTAATGCTTTAATTCTGCTAGATAAACTAAACAATCTGATAAATCCTTCGGCATGACTTTGGTTATAAACGTCATCTGCGCCAAAGGTCGCGAAGTCCTCGGAGTATAAGCTATTAGGTGATTGACGCTGCACGACTGTAGCTTGGCCTTTGTATAGCTTGACTACAATTTCGCCCGTAACCATTTTTGCGAAGCTAGCGGCACTTGCAAGTAAGGCATCATTCAGAGCGGTGAACCAGCGTCCATCATACATAACATGCGCAAACTCAAGGGCTACCTGCTCTCGGAATTTTAATGCTGACTTATCTAAAACAAGACACTCTAGTGCTTTGTAGGCTTTCATCAATACTGTGCCGCCAGGAGTTTCATAGCAACCACGTGATTTCATACCAACCAATCTGTTTTCAACAATGTCGATACGACCAACACCATGCGGTGCTGCCAACTGGTTTAGCGCTACTAATGCTTGATAAGGTGACAATGCTTTGCCATTAACATGGGTTAATCGACCTTCATCAAAGGCAAGAGAGATACGTTCAGCTTTATCTGGTGCATCCTCAGGATCAGTTGTCATCGTCCATACTTGTTTACTTGGCTCACACCATGGATCCTCAAGCTCACCGCCTTCGTGAGATATATGCCATGCGTTTGCATCACGGCTATATATTTTTGTCGCGGATGATGACGTTTGAATATTTCGACTTGCTAAGTAATCGAGTAAATCTTCACGCGAAACCATGTCCCATTCACGCCAAGGAGCAATCACTTGTAAATCGGGCGCTAGAGCGGCGAAAGCACCTTCAAATCTCACTTGGTCGTTACCTTTGCCGGTGCAACCATGGCTCAATGCATCAGCACCTACTTTGCGGGCAATGTCGACTTGCGCTTTGGCGATAACAGGGCGAGCCATTGAGGTGCCTAATAAATACTCTCCCTCATAAACCGCGCCTGTCGTGATAGTAGGGTAAATAAAGTCACGAACAAATTCTTCTTTTAGATCGACTATATGACACTCGCTGGCACCTGATGCCATGGCTTTGTCATACAATCCTTCGAGCTCTTCTTCACCCTGGCCAACATCGGCTGCAAAAGCGACAACTTCGCAATCATAGTTTTCTTTAAGCCAAGGCATAATTGCTGAAGTGTCGAGTCCGCCTGAATAGGCTAGTACGACTTTCTTTATTTCGTGTTTGTTGTCTGTTAATGCCATTCTTAAATCCTTAGTTACTGATAGACCGATGGTTATTCGATCCGCTGTATAAAATAGGTAGTCGTATTTGCTAATTTAGTATGATTGGTAAGATCAATCTAATGTGACATTACCCACGAGCATGGCCAAAATTGCGTTTTGCGCATGCATGCGGTTTTCAGCTTGTAACATCAGCAGTGATTGGTCGCTGTCCATTAAGCTACCGGTAATTTCTAAATCACGGTGAGCGGGCTGACAATGCATTACATAACTTGCGCCCGATTTCCGCATTAATGCTTCATTCACCTGATACGATGCAAACTTTTCTTTGATTTCTGCTAAGGGCGTATTGTCGCCCATTGAAAGCCATGTGTCTGTATAAAGAATATCCGCTTGGCCCAATTCGCCTATATCATTTGCAATAGTTAGCCTGACATTGTTCTCATATGCTAATTTAGCTGCATGTTTGGCGATTTTAGCGTTTATTTCGAAGCCTCTTGGCGTAATCACAGTTTGGTGACAACCCAATAATGCACCCACAATGAGTAATGAATGGGTCACATTATTGCCGTCACCAATATAGGCCATCGTTTTACCTTTTACATCACCTAACTTCTCAAACATAGCCAAATAATCAGCTAACGCTTGGCAAGGGTGATATAAGTCACATAAAGCATTAATGACGGGAATGTCTGCTCCTGCGGCAAGGTCAACTAATGTTTTATGCTCATACACTCTCGACACAATGGCGTCGGCCCAGCAAGCGAGGTTTGCGCCGACATCAATTGGGTCTTCCCTATCTTTTAGCGGGGAACCTTGGCTGTCGACATAAACCATGTGTCCGCCTAACTTATTAATGCCAATATCAAAGCTGACTCGAGTGCGTAGGGAAGGCTTTTCAAAAATCGCAACAATCGATTTGCCATCTAATGGTTTACCAAATTTTTCAGGGGTTTGTTTTAGCTCTAAAGCAAGCTTCAACAACGAATTCATTGAAGTTGAGTTCCAATCTCTAAAGCTGAGTAAGTCCTGCATCTCTTATTCCTTCTACTTTTTGGGTTTTTTATTCTTTACTAGGCTGAAATAGTGGTCGAAGCGATGGTTGTACCCATATTCTTCAGGGGGTCGCTGACCAGTATTCCTACGTCATTCCAGCTGCCGATCCTAACTGCTTTTCCAAGCGTCTTCGATGCTTCTTGAGCTGCTTTTACTTTGACTATCATGCCGTCAGTAATCACACCGGCATGAATCAAATGGGCTATCCTATTGTTATCCAAATGTGCGATCAATTGCTTGTTTTCGTCTAATACGCCGCTGACGTCTGATAATAGATACAAATCAGCATATAACAATGATGATATACAGGTAGCGGCTTGGTCTGCGTTAACATTATATAAGCGACCATTTAGATCACGACCAATGGAGCATACTATAGGGGTTAGATTGGCATGCATAAGCTGATGTAATAATTTGGCACTGCGCGGATGTGGATATCCAACGGCACCTAATATAGGTGAAACTTCATCGCACACGGCTAAATTGCCATCAGCTAACGAAATACCAACACCTGTTAGCCCTGCTTTTGCCGCTAAACATACCATTTTTTTATTTAGTGTACCCGCCAAGACACCTGTGACAGCTGGCATCTGCTCATCTGGGGAGATACGTAATCCTTCATGTTTTTCACTTTTAAAACCAAGTGCTGTTAGTTGAGTTTGTAATTGTGAACCACCGCCATGGACTATAGCAACATTGTGGCCTTGATTTTTAAGCGTCGCAACAGAAGCAAAAAAACTAGCTTGTGCTTGTTCGTCTTCAAAAAAGTTTCCGCCGACTTTTAATACAATATTACTTATATGGTGTTTAGCTAATTTTACAGTGTTGTCCATGTTTACAATAATCCAGTTTCTGTTGGCTGATCAAATACCAAATTTGCACATTGAATTGCTTGCGACGCTGCGCCTTTTAATAAATTGTCTATAGCTGAACTTACTATTAAATAACGGCTATCTTCATCGAATTTCCAGTAAATGTCACAAAATGTGGTATTTGCAACATCGTCAATTTTAGGCCATGAATCACGTAAACGAACCATCGGTTGAGTTGCATAAGCTTGTTGGAACCTCTGTTTTACATCTGCTGCATTCACGCCTTCACGTATTCGCATAGTAACGGTCGCTAAAATTCCTCTTTTGAACTGACCAAGGTGAGGTGTGAAGATAACTTGAGTGCCACAATAATCTTCTATTTCTGGTGTATGACGGTGTCCCAACACACCATAGGCTTGTAAGCTCACTTCATAATAACTAGTTGTCATAGAAGGCTTTCGGCCAGCGCCACTAACGCCCGAGATTGCGTTAATAATAGGCCTTACACTTGGGTCAAGAAATCCGGCCTCTGTTATTGGTTTTATTGCTAGCAAAGATGCAGTCGGATAACAACCTGGTACGGCTACAAAATTAGCGGTTTTAATTGCATCAGCGTTCCACTCTGCTAATCCGTATACCGCACCTCTGAGTATGTCGGTATGCTCATGTTTGAAACCATAGAAGGCCTCAAATACGTGTGTGTCTTGAAGCCTGAATGCACCAGATAAATCAAATATTTTAGCCTTTTTTCCGCTCAACTCTTGCGACCAATCATGGCTAGCTTCGTGCGGCGTAGCTAAAAAGATAGCATCAAATTTATCCGCCATGTCACCCAAATTATCTTGCTTTAGGGCGATAGTCACTAGATCTGTTTGACCAAACAGTTTTGGGTGAATTGAGCCAATTGGCTTATCACAGTCAATGCTGCCACTAGACACATAACAAGCGTCCAGTGAAAACATTGGGTGTTTAATAATTATTTTTATTAGTTCCGCACCGGTGTAACCACTGGCGCCGATAATACAAGTCGAAATCATAATAGTGTCTTTTCTTAAATATAAAATCCCTTTCACTCTTAGCGCAACAGAACAGTGTTGGCCGCGTTAAGAGTGAAAATGTTATGTTTTATTAAACCACAATATCGAAATCATGTCGTCGTAACACTTTATCGTAGTAAAGGAAGAGGGGGAGAGATGCTAATGGCATTATTACTAGAAATTTGATAATAAAATTAATCACTTAAAAACTCAGTCGGTATTTAGTCTCATGCACAAAATCTGCGTTGAGTTGTATTGTTCAGATAGTAATGAATATTGAATATTTATTCAATATAAATGTATAAATAATTAGTTTTTTTGTGTTTCATCTGGTTTTTTAGGTTTTATTAGAATAGAAATACTATTTTAGGTATTGTTTTTCTTAACCGAGAACGCGTTTTATTTTAAATGGCGCTATTATCCATAATACAAATTGAGACTAAGGACGTTTGTTGCGCCACTTAGCCTTTATTTTTGAATCCTTAGCTTGATAAATGTTGCTCTTCATTGAAATATTTACCGCTTTTTTTATTTCTATTTCCGCGGTTAGATTTTTTTATGATTCTTTCAAACTTATCGCGTTGTTCTGCGTTCAATATGTTTAACATATCAAATCGTGACTTTGCTTTATTTACGGCCATATGAAGCTTCTGTTCCTTATTCTGAGCATGCACCGCCAACCACGCGTTATCATCAAATTGTTTAGCGCGAACAATATTAGCGAGTTCCACTTTCACGTTTCTTAGCTGCTCTTTGTTCGCTGTTCGTTGAGCTTTATCGCTAGTCGTCATCACCAGTAACTGAGCTTGCTGGTCGCTGTTAAGATCCAGGGCTTTAACTAGACGCTGCATTTTTCTTTCAGGTTTTTGAGTTCTCTGATTGCCTTTTTTGATTTTCATAGCGTGACGACTAATGATGAATTGCGCTTGCTGTTCCTCAGTTAATTGGTTGAATACTTTGTGTTTGCTTTTGGCTCTGATCAGCCTTGATTGCAATGTGAGTTCCATTTGCTGTTCTATTGCGTTTGTAACCGCCATCTCATCCCATATATCTGCTTGCATAAGTGTATGCATACTGTCACGGAATTGCTTTTGTTCTGCGTGGTAAATACCTAGATCTTGTTTTGTTTGTAAGTGTATTTGTTGAATATCTTCTTTTTGATGCTGTGTTAAAGAAAGGCTTGCCATTAACTCACGTTGATTGTCGTCATGCTGATCTCTTTCGTGTGCATTTATTGAATATGCGCTAATACTTAATAAGCTGGCTACGCTTAAACTGATTAATAACTTTTTCATTTTCATTCCTCTCGGATTAATATAACGATATATATTGGGTTTATATAAAATGTCGAGATAAATAATAGCTTGGTGAATGCAAAGAAACGCCAACCGAATGTAAAGCTTGTGTAAAGGTTTCTGAGCTTTGGCCCGAATTAACTTATGATAGGGCTGCAGGGTCCTTATGGCGGTCTCATTCGAAACCAGGCATTTTATTTTCTATGCTTAGCTCAATAGTGTTATTAGCACTTTTATTAGCGGTAAACCAAGCTTTAAGGCGAATACATGTATCACGTATTAATAATTGACGATGATGTAGCATTGACGCAAATGTTAGCGGAATATTTGCAGCTAAATGGATTTACGGTGGATGTCGAAAATAACCCGGTGTCGGCAATTGTCAAGGTACGAGAGCTACATTTCGATGTTGTCCTACTTGACGTTATGATGCCAGTCTTAGATGGTTTTGAAACCCTCAAGCAAATTCGCACTTTTTCCGTTGTGCCTGTCATAATGTTAACCGCAAAGGGTGAAGACTACGATCGCATACTAGGTTTAGAGCTGGGTGCTGATGACTATATTGCTAAACCATTTAATCATCGAGAACTGCTTGCTCGAATAAAGGCGCTTACGCGTCGGCTGGATGATCTCAGTCTATTTAATCAAGTTCAAAACCTACAGTTTCACGGGATCAAAATTGAAGAAGCTAGCCAAAGAGCGATGATAGGTGCACATGAGCTAGATCTAACCAATACCGAATTTCAGCTCCTCGTCTTATTGATGAGGCATGCAGGGCACTTGCTAAGTAAGGAAAAGTTGAGTCAAGATGTGCTAGGGCGCAGGCTCAGTGCGTTTGATCGTAGCGTAGATATGCATGTGAGTAATGTTCGCAAAAAGCTATCACAACAAGGGATTGAAAACGTAATTAAAACAATGCGTGGGTCAGGTTATATATTTAAGAGTAAAGTGTAATGAAATTGTCCAAGGTTAATCCTTTCAATTCATTATTTGGGCGCGTTTTTATTTGGTTTTGGACTGCTTTATTAGTCATTGTATTGAGTTCATTTTTCTTAGCAAAGCAATTGACTGACGTCTTGGAAGTAAATGCAGTAAGCCAGAAGCAAGAGTCTGAGATAGCGCTAACGATGCAGCGGTTAACCAGAGTAGTCGAGCGGAGTAATAATTTAAATCAATCATTGCGCAGGTTAGGGCAGCGCAATGGACTTCATATAGTGGCTATTAATCGCAATACCGGTCAGCGTCATACTAGTTTTCCGACCCCGCTATCTCGTAATATAGATGAATTAAACGGGCTTGTCGAAAGCGATAACCCGTTACTTATAAGGCTCAATAATATGGAGTTTGTTGGTCCTTATGAATTGGTCTTCAATACCTCAGAATACAGCACCTTTATTGGGCGTTTACTATTGCGATCTGAAAGAAATGTGATGTCTCGTTCTAAAGTAGCGATTGCTGGCTTGGTGTTAGCTATTTTGCTCAGCACTATATTTTGCTTTGGGTTGGTGCTAAGTATCACAAAACCCTTGGGCACTTTGCGTTTAGCTAGTAACCGCTGGGCTAAAGGCGATTTGACGACTCGTATTGAGGGCCTTGAGAATAGAAAAGATGAAGTGGGCAATTTAGCTGAGGATTTTAATACGATGGCGAGTCGTCTGCAAAGCCTGATCGACAGTCAAAAGCAACTGATGGCAAATGTATCGCATGAACTACGCACACCCCTAACCCGTCTGCAGTTAGCCGTTGCCTTATTAGAGGACCAGATCAATACTCAACCTGATGGTGTGCTAAGTAATTTAGACACTAAGCACTTGTCACGAATTGAAGATGAAATTATTAAGATGGATCAGATGATTGGGCAAGTGCTGACTCTGGCTAAAATAAATACCTCTCAGCAACGAATTGAGCTGCAAGAAATTTCACTGGGTAAGCTTTTAAATGATGTATTGCAAGATGCACGTTTTGAGGCTGACGCAATGAATAAATCACTCGTTGTAGGAATTATTCCGGATATTAGTATTAACGCCGACATGCCATTACTTATTAGTGCGATTGAAAATATCATCCGTAATGCCATTCGTTTTTCAGTAAAAGAAGTAAGTTGTACAGTTGATATTGTATCCAGCGGTTTGACTACAGACGTTGTTGAGATTGTAGTTAATGATGACGGAGCAGGTATGTCTGCTACCGAATTAAACACCGTGTTTGACCCATTCTTTCGCGGCAGCTATCAAGTGCATGAAGTAAGCAAAGGAGTTGGGCTCGGTTTATCTATCGCTAAAGCTGCGATTGAAATGCATGGCGGCAGTCTTTATGCTTCTGCATGTCATGCTCAAGCGTGTTTTGACAAAGATAGTAGTCAAGCTAGTAAGGTGAAGTGTGAAAGAAGTTTCGAAGAAAAATCGCCTTTAACGGGCTTATCAGTGATAATACGGTTACCTATTTCCAGCAAACCAACATAGCGATTAAATGCAGTTAACCAAAGAAACCGAATTACCCGAAAAGTTTGATACCCTTATCAAGCCTTGGTTTGAAAATAGCATGATATCTGGATTTTGGAAGCTGGACGACGGTACTTCGCTGCACTATAGATATGCTCATCACCAAGAAGCAATATCAATAATCGTTATCTCTTCGGGTCGCGCTGAATCTGCAGCCAAATACGCTGAACTCATTTATGATTTATACCAAAATGGCCATTCGGTATTTATTCATGACCACCGTGGTCAAGGACTTTCCGCCAGGCTTAAAGAGAATCCTCAGCTTGGGTATATCACTGATTTTAACCAGTATGTTACCGATTTTAAAAGTATAATCGGCGATGTTTTAGTCCCGATGCTTTACGAAAAGTACACAAAAGTAAAACAAAACAAGTCTAGTAATAATAGCGGCATACCTGAACAAGCATATCCGCCTTTGCATCTGCTCTGTCATTCGATGGGTAGCGCAATTGGAGCGCTACTCGTAAAGTCGCAGCCCACCTTATTTTCCAAAGCTGTTTTTTGTTCGCCAATGTTCGGGATTCCGACTCCAATTCCATCTTTGATCGCGACTATGTTAGTTCGATTTGGCGTTATTTATAATAAGCTCCGAGGTAGAAAGACGAGTTATTTCTTTGGTCATACTGACTACATACCCACTGCGTTTTATAAAAACCGTTTGATGAGTAGTCAGGTTAGGTATGATATTTTTCGTAAAACATATGCACAGCAGCCTGAGTTACAATTAGGTGGTGCTACTTATGAGTGGATTTACGCATCGTTAGTCGCAATGCAGGAAATACGAGAACAAGCGAGTAAAATTAGTGTTCCTTGCCTTATTGTCTATTCTGGCGCCGATACCGTTGTAGCAAACGAAGCTATAGAGCAAGTAATTAGTGATATTAAGCGCTGCGAATCAATACTAATCCCAGAGGCGTTGCATGAATTGATTTTTGAAAAAGACAAATTTAGGGTGCCGGCCTTAACCAAGATTTTAACCTATTTATCAACACCTTGATGTAACTGATTTAATATTATTGAGGGTGCTTTTTGTAGAACGTAAATAAAAACCGCATTCCATAAAAAGAAGACGTCAGCTGTTATTGGGATGAAGTAGTCGTCTACGACTCTATAGTAGGCATACTAAAACCAAGTTGACGCCATGCTTCATAACTTACAATAGCGATTGAATTGGACAGATTTAGGCTGCGAGCGTTAGCTAACATGGGTATCCTAATTCGCTGACCTGGAGCAAAAGCGTTACGGATTTCGTCGGGTAATCCAGAGGTTTCAGAACCAAATAGAAGCACGTCACCTGCTTGATAGGTGGGTTGGTCATGTGGAATTGAACCTTTGGTAGTTAATGCAAAAATTCTTCTGTCACCCATCTCTTGCAAAAAAGCATCATAATTCTTATGAATAGTCACGTTAGCAAGGTCGCGGTAATCTAGCGATGCTCTTCTCAGTTGCTTTTCTTCCATACTAAAGCCTAAAGGTTCGATTAGATGCAAATGGCATCCATTGTTCGAACATAGTCGTATAGCGTTACCAGTATTGGGGGCAATTTGCGGTTCGAATAGAGCAATATGGAACATGAATTTATGCTACCTAACGTTAATATATGAGTCTGATGGCTATTCTTGGGTTTGTTCGCGGCTTAGCAATGCGACAGCAGCTTCTTTAGCTGACTTACCTTTATATAGTACTTGGTATATTTGCTCGCAAATAGGCATTTCGATGCCATTGGCTTGTGAAAGCAATCTTACTTCGTCGGTGTTACGATATCCTTCAACGACTTGGCCAATACTTTCTATTGCTGCCTCTACCGTCATTCCTTGGCCTAAAGCTAAACCAAAGCGTCGATTCCTAGATTGATTGTCAGTACAAGTTAAGACTAAATCGCCAAGACCAGCCATGCCCATAAAGGTTTCTTGTTTTGCCCCGATGGCCAAGCCAAGTCGGCTCATTTCCGCTAGTCCGCGTGTAATTAGAGCCGTTCGCGCGTTAGCACCAAAGCCTAAGCCATCAGCTAAACCAGCGCCTATTGCAATTACATTCTTAACCGCTCCACCTAATTGAACACCAATTAAATCATCGTTTTTGTAAACCCGAAAATTTTTAGAACAATGTAGTTTTTGTGAAAATGATTCACACAGCTCAGCGTCAGGTGAAGACAGTGTTATAGCAGTGGGCAGTCCCGCAACCATTTCTTTAGCAAACGTTGGACCCGAGACTACTGCAAAAGGAATATCATCACCTAAAATATCTAAGGCGACCTCTTGCAAGATTCTTCCTGTACCAGGTTCAAGACCTTTAGTAGCCCAAATTAATCTATGTTGCTGATTTAAATATGGCTTGATTGCTTCTAAGTTCTCTTTGAACGCATGACTAGGAACAACAACAAGTATATCTCTGGCGCTTTGTAGTACTTCTTTTAGATTAGACGAAACTACGAGGGCTTCCGGAAATATTGCATCTGGTAGGTATTTATCATTACTACGGGTTTTACGCATTGTAGAAACGTGTTTTTCATCACGTCCCCACAATACCGTTGGATTGCCATTTCGAGCCAATACAAACGCTAAGGCAGTTCCATATGAACCGGCACCAATTACGGCGGTGTTTGACTCAAATTTGTTCTCCATTAATTGCTTCTCAACTATTTATGAATCAAGTTGTTGAGCCGCGGGAGCCTCAGCTGCTGCACTCTGTTCGGCTCGTTTTTGCATATAAGCTGCAAAAATTGCATCGAAGTTTACAGGGGCTAGATTAAGCGGCGGAAAAGTACCACGGTTAACTAAGTTTGAAACAGCCTCCCGCGCATATGGGAAAAGCATATTTGGGCAGAATGAGCCTAAAGTATGCGCTTTATTTTGATCTGGCATATCGCCAACAGCGAAAATACCTGCCTGCTGAACTTCACACAAAAATGCAGTGTCTTCGCCCAGCGTTGCTGTAACAGTTATTGATAATACAACTTCATATAAATTGGCTTCGATTTCGTTTGTACGGGTATCGATATCAAGCTTTACTTCTGGCTTCCATTCTTTTTGAAAAATGGCAGGACTATTAGGCGTTTCAAACGAAATATCTCTTGTGTAAATACGTTGAACACTGAACTGGGCTCCTTGTGTAGCTTGTTCTGGTGCTGCTGCGGGTGTGTTATTTTCTTCAGCCATGAATGATTCCTATCGATATTTCTTATCGTTATATTACTTAAAAATAAAAAAAGGCTATGAGTCCATAACCTTTTAAATTGTTTGAATTGGCGGTCAATGAACAAATGCTCATATCTTGCTCTGTCACTCTTGATTATGCTGCTAACAGGGCGTCAAGTTTGCCAGTTGACTCTAATGCGAATAGTTCATCACAGCCGCCTACATGTGTTTCGCCAATAAAAATTTGCGGAACAGTTGAGCTACCGTTAGCACGTTCAATCATGCCAGGACGCAGATCTGGATTAACATCTATTTCAAAATCAGTGAACGCCACGCCTTTTTGACCTAACAACGCTTTAGCGCGGCTGCAGTATGGACAATGACCTTTTGTATATAATTCTACTTTTTGCATTTTAACTATTCTCTTATTTGGAGACGGGAAGGCTGGCTGATTGCCATGCGTTCATTCCGCCTTTTAAAACGGTGACTTTTTCAAAGCCTGCTTTTAGCAATTGTGTCGCTGTTTTTTTCGCTGAAACACCCATCGCACATACTATGATAATGGGCTTATCTTTTGAGTTTTCAAGCTTTGCGAAGTCTCCGTTTTTAAGTTCTTCAGCTTTTAGTTGCCTAGAACCTAATATATGTCCTGCTTTGAATTCTTTTGCTACGCGAATATCTAGTACAATCGCATCTTCTTTATTCATCAGCAAGGTAGCATCATGCGTCGAAAGTTCTTTAATTGGTGACAATGCCGCACCAACGTAGGAATAAATGATAAGTACTACTATCGCTACCCACGCGATTGATAATATTGAAATCAACGTCGTACTAGTAGCAAACTCTATTATCTGGTCCATAAAAAACTCTGTCGTCCTGTTACTATTTGAAGTCCGCAAAGTATATAGAAAAACAGGATAGAAACCAGCATTTATGCGGAGTCATCTGTAATTCTTTTCAATTTGAATACTCTAAGTACAGGTATAGGAACGGTTTTAAGCGAACAAAATTCTATGTGACGAAAAAATATTTCTGTAAATGTGCATAAAAAAGAGCATAAACAGTTTATCAGGCGGCGTTTTATTGATAACTTTACGAGAGGTTTATTTTTTTCATGCACCAGAATTCAAGGTTAATCATGGCACACACTAAAACACCATTAGCTCTTATCATATTAGACGGTTGGGGATATCGAGAAGAAACCACCAATAATGCCATCGCGTTAGCAAATACTCCTGTAATAGATGACTTATTTGCAAATAAGCCGAGTACGTTAATATCCGGATCAGGGCTGGATGTTGGTTTACCGGATGGACAAATGGGTAATTCAGAAGTGGGGCACGTTAATTTGGGTGCCGGTCGTGTTGTTTATCAAGATTTCACCAAAATTACCAAAGCGATCAGCGATGGCAGCTTTAAAACTAATCCAGTTATTTTGGCTGCAATTGAAAAAGCCGTTGCCGCGGATAAAGCAGTGCACATTATGGGGTTATTATCACCCGGAGGCGTCCATTCGCATGAAGAACATTTATTTGCTGCCGCAAAATTAGCCGCTGAAAAAGGGGCAAAGAAAATTTATTTACACGGGTTCACAGATGGTCGAGATACACCACCAAGAAGTGCTGGACCGTCGATAGATGCGGCACAAAAAATGTTTGCCGAATTAGGCGTGGGTCAAGTTGCTAGTATCGTCGGGCGCTACTTTGCAATGGACCGTGACAACCGCTGGAATCGGGTGCAGCAAGCCTATGATTTAATTGTGTCAGCGCAGGCTGAATTTCATTATTCAACGGCATCCGAAGCACTAGAAGCCGCTTACTCGCGCAACGAAAATGATGAATTCGTAAAAGCGTCTGTTATTTCCGGTTACAACGGCGTTGACGACGGTGACGCCATTTTATTTATGAATTTTAGAGCCGACCGTTCGCGAGCAATGTCTCATGCCATAGTCGATGGCGATTTTAGTGGCTTTGAGCGCAGAAAAGTCGTTCAGACAGAGTTTATGATGCTGACAGAATATGAATCTAATTTGCCTGTACCGTGCGCATATCCTCCCACACCGCTTGTTAATGTCATGGGCGAATGGCTGGCTAAAAATGGCAAAACACAACTACGCATTAGTGAAACTGAAAAATTTGCTCACGTCACTTTTTTCTATAGCGGTGGCAAAGAAGATGAATATCCTGGCGAAAAACGTATTTTAATCCCCTCTCCCGACGTAGCAACGTATGATTTGCAGCCAGAAATGAACTCAGAAAAACTCACTGACGAGTTAGTTTCTGCTATACAGTCTCGAGAATTCGATGTCATTATTTGTAATTACCCTAATGGCGATATGGTTGGTCACACCGGCAACCTAGACGCTGCTATCAAAGCTTGTGAAGCTGTCGATCATTGTATTGGACGCGTGGTTAACGCATTAACAGAAGCTGGCGCAGAGTGTCTGATTACAGCCGATCACGGTAATGCAGAACAAATGGTCAATCCTAAAACAGGTGTATCGCATACGGCGCATACGAGCGAGCCTGTACCATTTATTTACGTCGGTCGCGACGCTATAGTCAGAAGCGGTGGTACACTCAGCGACGTGGCACCAACAATGTTGCATTTGATGGGCATGCAACAACCAGCTGAAATGACGGGTAAAACCATCATGACGTTGAAAACGAGCTAAGTTGAGTTTTTAAAGGTAATCGAATGAAGTTGAGCATAAAAAAAATAGTGCATCGTATCGGCGGCTACTCGCTCGTTGCTGGGTTTTTTTTGCTCATTCCTCAGGTGTTAGCGCAAGACTCCGATTTAGCTACTATTCAAGAAAAGATAAAAAATACGCAAGCACAACTCGACCGAAAACTTAAATCGTCGGAGCGTTTACAGCAAGAACTTAAACTTGCCGAACTTGAAATAGCCAAAACCGCTACGCAATTGAATAAAACTGATCAATCATTAAAAACGACACGCAACGAAAAAGATGAACTCGAAAGTGAAAAATTAAGAGTTTCAAGCGTTATTAAAGCACAACAAAAACAGCTGGCCGGTCAGCTTAAGTCTGCTTTTATGGCAGGCAATTATGATTTTGCTAAAATGTTTTTTAATCAAGATGATGCAGGACGATTCGAGCGAACCGTTACGTATTATGAATATCTAAATAAAGCCCGACAGCAAGAAATTCGCAAATTTAGAGTGCTTGTAACTGAACTTGAACAATTAAATATTAAGTTGGCAGATAAAACCCAACGTTTGGAAGTTTTTTTGGTGACTCAAAAGCAACAAAGTAGCCAACTAAGGCAACAACAAACGTCACGCCATCAGAAGTTAAAGCAATTAGACCAACAGATTAGGTCAGACACCGCTAGGGTTAGCCAGCTTCAGCAAGAAGAGCGTTCGTTAATTAACGCCATTGAACAAGCTGAAATTGATGCTAGAAGCAGATCAAAAGAAGAAGATGTGGTGTTGGTTGGATTGGCGCAATCAAAAGGTAAACTAACTCGGCCTGCCTCAGGGCAAATTCAACAGCTATTTGGTAAAAGGAGGCAAGGGCAAGTTCGCTGGAAAGGCATTGTTGTTAACAGTATTGAAGGCTCTCCGGTGCTTGCAGTCCAAGACGGTAAGGTATTATATGCAGACTGGCTAAAAGGATTTGGTTTGGTAACCATTGTTGATCATGGTGCGGGATACATGACCGTATATGGCCGTAATCAAGCATTACTGAAACAACCAGGGGATCCAGTCCTACAAGGCGAAACTATAGGTCTAGTTGGCAGTAGCGGCGGTCAAGCGAGTCCGGGCTTGTACTTCGAAATTCGCCATAAAGGCAAAGCGCTTAACCCAAAAAGCTGGTTAAAATAATAAATTTATAAGTTTGTTACCACCCAATACAACAATAACAATGAGTATCAAGCTAGCAAGCAGATTACCAATCGGTGTGTTTGTGTGCGACTTCATTATCCTCTTTTGATTCATGACATACAGCAAAAATACAACAGAGATCGGCAATAATAGTGCATTTGATGCTTGTGCTAAAACGATAACTGCTAAGGGTTTAAAGCCAGATGTTGCGACCAACACACCGCAGACCAATATTGCTATGCAAACCAGCTTAAATTCTTTTGCGTCGAGTCTAGGTTGCCAACCAAATAAACCACAAATTGCGTATCCCGCGGCCAATGGCGCTGTTATCGCGCTGGTTAAACCTGCAGAAAACAAACCTAGAGCAAAGAATAAGTTAGCGTAGTCACCCAAAATAGGCTCTAGTTGCGAGGCGATATTGCCAGGGGAAAGCACCGTGTCAGTTAAATAAAAAGCGTTCGCTGCGCACGACATGATGGCAAATGTAACAATACCCCCTAAGCCAATTGATGCAAACAATTGCTGTTTATGCGCAGGCAGTTGAGCGCTAATCTCAGACTCAGAAAGTGTTGACTCAAGTGACTGTTTAGCGCTTAAGCCGGCGTGAAGAAATAAATTGTAGGGCACGATTGTGGTGCCAATAATAGCGAGTAACAGCGATGTGTTTGACAATCCTACTGCGGATAAACCACTCATCAATGCTGCTGTGTTAATGCCGGCAATCAGCATGATAGCGACAAATACAACGCTCATTAAAGCGACCAACCCAATAAGTAATTTTTCAACTAAATGGTAGCGATTGCTTACCAGCACAACTAAAGCAATGGCACCTAAAATAAGAACCCACAACGTTATATTGCCCGGTAATACATTTGCCAAACCAAGCGCTGCACCGGTCAAATTACCGCCTTCATATGCGGCATTGCCTAACCCGATAGCGGCGCAAACAAGGATGATACTACACCACTTGATGAAGCTGTTTTGGCTAATGTTAACGATTGCTTCTGACAGACCTTTACCCGTCACTAGGCCCAGCCTAGACGCCATCTCCTGCAAAATGTACGTTGCAAAAATTGAAAAGCAAAGGGCCCACACTAAGCCGTAGCCAAGACTTGCACCAGCGATTGAAGCCGTTGTTACTGTGCCTGGACCGATAAAAGCGGCAGCAATAATAAGCCCTGTTTTTCCTGATTTCATGCGCGATCTTCCCCAAAACATGTTTTTATAGTTGTTATTCGTTTTGAATTCGCTCTATCATCTACCGCATTGTCCGAATTCGCAAATTTAAGTCTCTCAATTAATTATGAATTTACTGCTGATTTATCAAAACTCAGATATCGCCGATATGCTGCATTCACGTTATTACGTTGAAGGGGCATTATTAGGTGCCGGCGTTGCGCCAGAAATACCAATGCCAGATGTGTGGTTACCATGGGCTATCAAGCACCACGGTCAGATGCAAAATAATCAACAAGCAGATGTAATCACCGACGCATTGTTTGACTACTTTAAGTATTGCTTGCAACAGATGAAAGATAACGCTCTAAGAATGCCTGATTATTGCGTTTTCGAAGATGATAATGAAAAATGGGGGCGAAGTTCACCACTTTCGCAATGGATGCAAGGCGTGCTCACTGCTCATTCAAGTATGGAGCCTGTATGGCAAAATGCGTGGCAATTGATGCATGATAAAAATCCTCAACACGCGCCTGTATTGGCGAAAAAACTAAAACACAGTTTAGGGATGTTTAGTACATTTGCAGATGTTGAACTCGCTTTTGAACAAGCAAAAAAGCGTGGGCAAATGGATTTTGAAAAAAAATTGCCATTAATAGCTCAGTCATTGCCTGACTCATTAAGTACCTACGTTTCAATATCCGGGGAGCTTGCGAACTACTTGCCGAATCAATTTGAGACTTTTGTACAGAAACCGGTTTAGCGAGTTATTATCCACGTAAGCCGAGGCGTCTCTCTTTGCATCGCAAAAGGGGCTGCTGGTAGTTCAACTAGCCCTGCCGTAAGATCCCTCTAAACAGGTTTAAAATGGCTTTAAAATAGCCAATATAACAATAGCAAGTAGGGCTAGTACGGGAAGCTCATTTATCATTCGATAAAAACGTGGGCTCTTCGTATTCTGATCAGCTGCAAACATCTTAAGCAAATAATATAAATAAAAGTGATAGCCGTAAAACAGCGCTACTATCGCCAGCTTTGCATGCAACCACGTTGATGCTTTAAGCCACTCTAGTCCATATTCATACATAATCAACACACCCAAAATAAGAGTTAACAGAGCAAATGGTGTTACAAAAAACCACAGTCGGCGCTCCATTATTTTGAATTGTTCTTTGGTTTCCTGATGTTTACTTTCAGCATGATAGACAAATAATCTCGGTAAATAGAATATACCAGCCATCCACGCAATCATAAAAAACACATGGAAAGCTTTTAACCATAAAATACTCATCACTATTACCTTTTCGTCTTAATGTTGTTGTCTAAATAAATAACTGTGTAGCATATTCCACGTAATAATACCTATTACCTTGGGCTTACCGTGTTCAAATACATGGGAGTCGAAATAAAGCTCTTCATAAATATACACCGCACCCTGTCGTTTTTTATGCAAGGTTTCATATACTTCAGCCATAGTAGATTGGTCACTTAAGCCCTCCATTTGGTGAACAGCCAATGGTAAAACACCCTCTTGCAAACTGACATCCATTGACACTATTTGGTATTCCCTATCGATTTCAAATATATGCTCTTGAACTACTAGGTGACTAGGATTGGATTGCAAATATTGATATAGCGATTCTTTGGGGGCATCAATAAAGTGTTTGAATTCGATCTGCATAATAGCCATAACGCCGGTTTCTTGTAACGAGTCACGAATGGATGAGGTGGTGTAAGGCAGGTTCTGAAATTCCAGTTGTTGGATAAATATTGAACGGTTATTGCACAGTTGTTTGCTGGTTACATAAGCGCTCACAATGACAACAATCGCGGGGAGTATCACCTGTGAGCTAGCAGATAATTCCATAACGGCTGATAATGCGGCCATTGGAGCGTGCAGCACCGCCGCTAACATGCCAGCTAACCCGAGCAATGCAAAAGTTGAGGTCATTTCGGTTTGATTACTTATACTGTATAGCGGTTGCAATAATATAACGCCGGCTAACATACCAATAATCATGACGGCACCGATTATGCCGCCAGGCACTCCTAAGCCGATCGCGACGATAGCAAGAATGAATTTCAACGCGAATAGCAACAATAGCAAACTTAATTGCGGATCATTGGCGAACAATGTTTCTATAGCTGAGAATTCCGCACCTAATGCCTGTGGCATAAAGTAGCCCACGATACTCGTAATTGTGCCAGCAAGTAGCAAGCGAGTAATCATATTGACATCGCGAAACAATTTGATGACAAACATGAGTTGTCTATTGAATAGTGCCGCCAATAAACCAAGGGCAACTCCAAATGCGACGAGGTAAGGCAATAACACATTATCTATTATACTAAAACTCAGAAATGTCAGTTCGTTTTCATTACCGAATACAATACGAGTTAACACTGAACCGCATGCGGCTGCTAGCATAACTGGAATAAACACATGAACTCGGTACTGGCGTAAAACGACTTCCATCACAAAAATGACGGCGGCGAAAGGTGTATTAAACGCAGCGGAAACGCCAGCTGCAATTCCACAGCCAGTTAAAATTCGCAAACAATTAAAGGGTAATCTAAACCATTGGCCTAGAAAGTGGCTGCCTGCTGCAGCCAAATGTACCGTAGGACCTTCTTTACCGACAACAAAGCCTCCCGCTAATGAAAATACACCACCAAAAAATTGATTGATCGAGGTGCGCAATGGTATGTGTCCATAGCGCGTTTTGATGCGATGGATAACAAACGGAATACCCATTCTGTAATGCTTAAAACCGGTGCATTTAGCTACGATAATAACGCAAATTATCGCTGATATAGGTAAAAGAATTAAGTGTTTGCTTTCAATAGCAGCGTATTGAGCTACGCCGCCAAGTAGTAATTTTTGTATGAATTCAAATGTTAATCTAAAGATAATAACAACGGTTGCAGCGCACACGCCTGCAACTATGCCTAGCAAGCATAATTGAATTGATGTCCTTGGATGTGAGACTTCTCGTCTCAGCGAGTGCAGAAACATAGTGTGTTTGGGTTTATACTAATTGAGATTAGGACTATCATAGCGTTTTGAGCACACCCTTGCCATCCGTGATTCGGTTCTAGTTACTCATATATTGGTTAAATATCAATAACGATGCCCTGAGGTATGGAGAATTTATTGAAATTAAACGAACTACGCAGCGAACTTGGCTTTATTAAATATTATTTGGCCATATTTTTTGTGCTTGCCTGTCTATTTTATGCGGGCCACGAGTTTGCAGACAAAAAAAATCATCTTTTAGCTGCTAAAATTGATGTCATGCAAAGTAGTATAAATAACTTAATATCAGAAAACCAAGCGCTTAATTCCGAATTAAATGTAAAAAAAATAGAACTTGAAGTCGCAAGTATTGCTAATGAACAAGCTCAATTGTCGTATAAAGAATTTATGCGCAAAGATGCTGAGCTTCGCGAACAAATAAGCTTTTATCAAAAGGTGATGGCACCTGAATTGACGCAAGATGGATTTGTGGTGGAAAGTGTTGAAATCCTAGCAACGGCAAGCACTAATAATTATGCTATTTCGATTATGATGTTGCAGCGGGAAAACATAAAGGCGATCATCAAAGGAACTTTGAATATTACGCTTCAAGGCAGTCAAAATACAGTTCCGATTAAATATGATTTGAGAGAAATACTGGATGATAAGGCAGAAAAAATGTCTTTTTCGTTTAAATATTTTCAAGTTCTAGAATTAAGAGTTACCTTGCCTGAAGACTTCATTCCTGAACAAATTGAAATTAAAACAGATATCTATAAGTACAAAAGAAAGCGTGGTTCTTATACTCGGACGATTGAGTGGGATGGAGCGTTTAGTGAATCTGATTGAATACTTGATTAAATTACTCAGGTATTAGATAATCTATCCTAGTTATTTTTGAGCCACAAACGTTTTTACTAGAGGAATATTATGTCTGAAGAAATGGCATTGCCAATTGAGTTTTCCGAAGCTGCGGCAAAAAAGGTCAAAACGTTAATTATTGAGGAAGAGAATCCTGAACTAAAACTGCGCGTGTACGTGACCGGCGGCGGTTGTTCAGGTTTTCAGTATGGCTTTACTTTTGATGAAAAAGTAAATGAAGGCGACATGACGATAGAGAAAGAGAGTGTCACTTTAGTGATTGACCCAATGAGTTTGCAATACCTTGTTGGTGGTATCGTGGATTATACTGAAGGATTGGAAGGGTCGAGATTTTTTGTTAACAATCCAAATGCATCGACCACATGTGGTTGCGGTGCAAGTTTTAGTATCTAGTTGAATCACAGAGTAAAGAGGAAAAAATGAAGCTAATCGGTTCTACTACATCACCTTATGTTCGTCGCTTACGTATGTGGATGAGCGAGATTGAGCATGGTTTTGAGCAAGTTGATATATTTAACAGTGTAGATCGGGCAAGGCTAGTGGCTTCGAATCCAACATTGAAAGTGCCGATGTTAGAAGATGACGCTCGAATCATTTTCGATTCAGGTGCAATTTATCGATATTTGACAAAAAAATTAAATAAGACAGAACTCAGTTGGGAACAAATAAATTTGTTGACCCTAATTGACTCAGCTAATGATTCGTTGGTGCAAATGTTCTTATTGTCTCGGTCGGATATAGATACTAATGCTGACAAACTATATTTTCGTCTGCAGCGAGAACGTTTTGACGTCATTTTTACTGAACTCGACAAAGCTGCTGAGAAAGGGGCTTTTGTACCGTGGAATTATGCAACTATTAGCTTGTTTTGTTTGCTTGATTGGGCGTCTTTTCGTGACAGATACGATTATTCTGGATTATCAAACTTGGTCGCGTTTCATCAATCAGCCAGTGACAGCAAAGAAGCACAAGCGACAGATCCTCGATAGTTTGTTTAGCCCATAAGTGCATACTTTTGGGCAATTTAGTAATCTGGGAAATGCACTTCGGCTCTAATAGCAACGCCAAAAGAAGTCCTGAAATTTTCCTGACGTAACCAAATTACGTAAGGCTCAAGCTCTAAAAATAGCCACGGGCGCAACACATTTCTTTTATATCTCATGCTTACAAGCACCTGTTCCTCTTGATAGCTTGGTTTATTCAAACCATCAACCATAGCGCTAAATAAATAACTCGTTTTGTCATCTTTTAAATATAAATATTGAATTTTATGACGCCAAAAAAGGTCTTCCGTCTTATCGCGGTAGCGAAATGTGTTATCGAATTCAATCGCTTTATTTTTAGATATTGTGTGGATAAGTGATATTCTTGTTTCCACACCTAATTGGTCGTCCGTATAGTAGTTAGCTTCTGCAGAATAGCTAATTTTATTACGTTCATTTAACTCCAGATTATCATTATACCTCGCTCGAGTATAAACTTGCGAACCACGGCCTAATCCAATACGATAAGCTACTTTAGAATCAGGTTTATCCTTAAATTGAAGGGCAACTGTAGCTTGATCATCACTTCCCAGTTGTTCACTGCGGGCGGCTTTAACAGCTTGCTGGTTTACATCTTCTTCGTCATCGGAGAGTAATAATTCTACCCTGTCCTGCAAAGCGGGGAGCTTTATACGTACTTTAAAACGAAAATCTAATTGATTTAAATTACCGCTACGAGGCTCAATCCCAAAGCGCAACTTACCCGATGCAGTGGCTTGTTTCGCAGTAGGAGTATAGTCGGTTACAAACCACCTATTGATTTCTATTACTGAGGTTTCGACAGCGTAGTTAAAATGACAATACCAATCGTCAAGCCAAGGCTGAGCATCACAATAATTGAATTCGGAGGTTTGCAACTCAGATTTTTTAGCGGCAGAGGTATCTGTATTTTTTGTTAAACTCGGTGTTTTAACTTGTGGTTGAACTGGCATTAACGATCCCGCAGGAGATATTTCAGTTTTTGTTCCTTCGACAGCAAACGAAAAATCGGCGTTGATAATACTGAAAACCAATAGGCATGAAAACACCATTGCTTTGCGGTAACCCTGTGTGTTTAGCATCGATAACGAATAAATCACGTCATATAACCACGTATAAAGTAGTAAAGAAATGTGTGCAATTGCTTGATCCGAAAAATAAGTATAAAAACAAGTTAATGAAAGCCAGTGATATTTGTTAAAAGCAACGTATAATACTTTTAATGAGTTACTTTTGCGTCTAAAGTCGAGTTACTCAAGGTGATACACTACTAGTTTATAGACGGTAGCAAAAAAAACAAAATTTTAACAATGGAGATTTACTAATGGGTCCTAGTGTTTGGAGTATTATAGTCATACTGCTGATAGTTGTTTTACTATTTGGTACAAAGAAATTACGCAATGTAGGTGGTGACTTAGGTTCAGCTCTCAAAGGTTTCAAGAAAGCGTTGAGTGATGATGATGGCGCTGTAGACAAAAAGGAAGCGGATAAGTCAGATGCAGACTTTGAATCTGTTGAAGACAAAAGTGATGTTGATAAGACGGTAAAACCGACCGAAACAAAGACCACTACTAAAGAGTAGATAATGTTCGATATTAGTTTTTGGGAACTGTTCATTATTGGTATTGTCGCCCTACTTATCTTAGGTCCTGAACGTTTGCCCGGTGCAATTCGCTCAACAGTAAAAACAGTACGCAGCGTGAAAAACATGGCGACAGGTTTCAAAACTGAAATCGAAGAGCAGCTACGCATACATGAACTGCACGAGAACCTCAAGAAGGCTGAGAATATGGGACTTGATAATGTGAGTCCTGAAGTTGCCCAGAGTGTAGAAGAATTAAAGCAGGCTGCATTATCTGTCCAAGAACCCTATAAGAAAAAGAAAGATGACGACCCAAAGTAGTTTTATTAGTCACCTCATTGAGTTGCGTTCCCGTGTATTAAAAGCACTTGCCTCGGTTTTAGTTATTTTTATGGCTCTAGCCTACTGGGCTCAAGATCTTTATGGCATATTAGCGGCCCCATTAGTCGCTACTATTCCCGAAGGGGCATCGATGATTGCAACGAGTGTTGCATCACCGTTTTTTGCCCCCTTTAAATTAACCATGGTGCTGTCATTTTTTATTGCTATTCCCTATGTTTTGTATCAAATTTGGGGTTTTATTGCGCCAGGTTTGTATCGAAATGAAAAGAAGCTAGTCGCTCCTTTATTACTTTCCAGTACGCTATTATTTTACAGTGGAATTGCATTCGCTTATTTTATCGTGTTTCCACTCGCATTTAGTTTTTTTAGTGCAGTAGCTCCAGACGATGTCCTTATCAGCCCTGATATTTCTGAATATCTGAGTTTTGTACTGAAAATATTTTTCGCCTTTGGCGTTGCTTTCGAAATCCCGGTAGCCATTATTTTAATGTGTTGGACAGGGATGACCACCCCAGATCAATTACGTAAGAAGCGCTCTCATGTCATTGTCGCGGCATTTGTCGTTGGTATGTTGCTAACACCACCAGACGTGATTTCGCAGGTGCTGCTGGCTATTCCAATGTGGTTTTTGTTTGAGGTTGGCGTCGTCATAGGTGGTTGGTACACTAAAAATAAACATCAAGATGACGATACGAATATTGATGATGACGAAGAAAATTCTATCAAGAAACCAAATGATGATAATCCAGATGACGAGGCAAAACCGTTATGATGTCCTCTGTCACCAGCCTATTTCATTTATCGAACGTTGGCAGTAAGCAACGCGTTAGTGTGAATTAATGCATTGGTTTGACATAGGCGTTAATTTATTAGACCGACGTTTTTGCGCAGAAGATGTCATTGCAAGGGCTGCTGAGCAGTCGGTTAATCAGCTTTGCGTCATCAGCTCAAACCTAGAAGAAACAATTGCGGCTCAAGAACTCGTCAAAAATCATAATAGAAAAGTAGGTTTCCAACAGCTTGTTTATACAGGTGGTGTTCATCCCCACCATGCTGATGGTTTTTCTGAAGATGTCATTATTCAAATAAATCAACTTGTGTCTGATAAGGATATGGTAGCTATCGGTGAATGCGGCTTAGATTTTAATCGGAATTTTTCAACAAAAGAAAATCAATTACGTTCCTTCGAAGCCCAGTTGGTTTGCGCGGCTGAAAACAATAAAACGGTTTATTTACACGAACGCGACGCTTTTGACGAACAAATTCGATTATTGCGAGCGTATTTACCGAGTATCCCAAACGCTATTGTGCATTGTTTTACAGGGGCAACTAAGCAAATGGAGGCCTATCTGGAGCTCGGTTGCTATATTGGCATAACTGGCTGGGTTTGCGATGATAAGAGAGGCGTTGATTTACAGGAAGCGGTGAAATATTTACCACTTGAAAGGGTGTTGCTTGAGACCGATGCTCCCTATTTATTTCCAAAAAATGTGAAACCAAGAGTAAAAAATAATGAGCCTTGTCTTTTACCTCATGTGGCTAACAAGGTTGCCGATTTAAAAGGCATAGATGTTAATTTACTCAAAGATGTATCCCTTGTTAATACATACAAAGTATTTGGTTTAGCTGCCATTTGATGATGACAGCTGAGCGCAAGCTATCCTACAATTCCTATTGGCTTGCTGCACTAGTGGCGGGGTTCACTGTGCTCATGCTTTATATGGTTATTTCCTTAGGGCGAGACATCGAAAATCACTCTTTGCAACAATCGGTTTATCACTTTGCTGATGTGTTAAATGAACAAACCATTGAAACTATAGATCAACTTGACAGCGACGCTTGGGTAAAAAATAAGAACCAGAATTTTGGATTAACCAAAGCTTCACAATGGTTGAGCGTTAATTTCGCGAGTGCTCAAAATAGTCAAGTTTTGGAAGTGGACTATGCGATGCTAGATAGTCTTCAGCTTTGGTTTCGTCAGGTAAACGACGACAGTAACAGTAACAGTTACGGTGCTTATCGAATTGTTCAATATTACAGTCTGGGGGATAGTCTTAAATTCGCAGAGAGAACTATTATTCATGATAAGTTTCTAATTCCTTTACCCAACGCACCAAACGGTGTGCAGCTGTTGCTTAGAATACAATCTAATGGTCCGGTTAAAGCGCCTTTAAAGCTCTGGTTCAAGCAAGATTATATTGTCTACGCAGCATCTCATCGTCTTTTTATGGGGCTCTTTTTTGGTTATATGTTAGCCATGGGTCTTATTAATTTGTTTTTGTATGTAACAACTCGCAATCTGACATTTATTACCTATTCAGGCTACGTTTTTTCCTTTGCCTTACTAATTGGCAGTATTCATGGTCTTGGTTATCGTTTCATTTGGCCAGAAAGTCCCTGGTTGGAAGAACGAGCCGCCGCTATTTTTGCTTTTATGACAATGAGTTTTATTATCATATTTTCGTCACAAATTTTAGAATTGAAAACCAAAAGTCCAAGGTATTATTTAGTATTTAAAGGTTTCTTTATCGTCTATGTATTTGGCACTATCAGCTCGCTTTTCATTCCATATTCAATCATGATCCAGTTGCTATTACTGTTACTGCTTTTTTCTATTCCTGTGATACTGCTTGCTAGCTTAAGTTTAGCGTTTAAAGGCAGTGATATTGCTAAGTTCTTCAGTGCTGCTTGGGTCGTCCTACTTTTTTCTGGGCTTACCGCTTCTGCCGATAATTTCCATTGGATCAGTTTACCTATTGATTCTAGTTATCTACTGATGGTTGGGGCAACCAGTGAAACACTTTTATTGGCGCTTGCCGTTGCGACCAGTTACAGCATTCAGCGACGCGAAGCAAGAAAGACCCATCGCGAGGCAGCAGAGAACGAATTACAAGCTATGCAAGCACAAGACGAAGTACTATCACTGCAAAAGCAAGCGCAAATCGATCTTGAAGGGCAAGTTACTGCACGAACACAGGAATTCGAGGATGCCTTAGCAGGCTTGTCGAAAGTGAATAATCAATTACAAGGGATGAGTGAGACAGACACGTTGACTGGCCTAACTAACAGGCGTTTTTTTGAAAAACATATTCTGGTTGAGGCAGCAAGAAGTCGACGAGAAAGACAACCACTTACTATTGCATTACTCGATATTGATCATTTTAAAAGTGTGAATGATAAATACGGTCATCAATGCGGAGACGATTGTTTAATTGCTTTCGCGGATACGCTTAAAAAAGTTGTAAAACGTCCGGGTGATTTATTGTCACGCTATGGTGGAGAAGAGTTCGTGGTTTTACTTCCCAATACGACAAATGACGGTGCTCATAGGGTCCTGGAAAATTTTAGGCTAGCAATAGAAAATTTAATCGTTAAAACGCATGGGAATAGCATTAAATTTACCGTCAGCGCCGGAGTAACGTCACGTGTAATCGGGCCTGATAACGAGTATGAAAAGATGATAGCATTTGCTGATAAATTGTTATATCAAGCCAAGGAAGCGGGCCGAAATTGTATTAAGTTGGGCAATTTCTGATGAGCAATAATAAGGCTAACGCAATTGATGACGCAAATTTGACTGATGCAACAGCATCTAATCGTAATGGCTTGTGGGTTGGGTTACTCATCTTATTGATCGGCGTTACTTTATTTATTTTGGTTTATTCATTGTCAGGGCAGCGTGAAGCACCGCTGATAAGTAAAGAGGCTAAATTACATATAGCATCAAATACAACTGATAATATTCAAAAAGTTATGCAGTTCCCCGATACCCAATGGCAATCAATCGAGAATAGTAACTTTGGCATATCGCCGGAAGCACACTGGTTCAAAGTTGACATAACACCGAGTACCACTGACGACCCGCGTTTAATCGAAGTTTCCTATGCAACCTTAGACTTTGTAGATGTCTGGTTTGTTGACCAAACTCAGGAACAAGCGGTTATTCTTAGTCAAATTAAGTCGGGAGATAATTTGGCGTTTAATAAACGAGAAATAAGTCACGACCAATTAGTTTTTGCCGTACCCGACAGTGCGTTCACCATATCACTTTATCTGCGTGTTAAGACTCAGGGGATTATTATGGTGCCTATAAAATTATGGAAAGAAGAGCAATATATTCAATTTATTGGTTCGCACCGAATCTTTATTGGTATTTTCTATGGTTTTATGGCTGCGATGGGCCTTATTAACTTGTTCTTGTTTGTGACATCCCGAAATGTCAGTACCTTGTTATACGCAGGTTATGTGATTTGTTTATCACTGCTATTAGCGAGTAGTCAAGGATTGGCATATCGGTTCTTATGGCCAGAAAGTGTTCTTTTTCAAAAGTATTCAAGCTTAGTTTTTGCGGCTTTGATGGTATATTTTTCGAGTGCTTTTACAGCCAAATTACTAGATATAAAATATAAGTTTACGCCTCTACGTAAATTCTATAATGCCATCAGTATTGCCATCTTCCTGTATATTGCTTGTCTGTTTATTCTGCCTATTAGCGTGATGCTTTTATTATTAATACCCATGGTGCTAATAGCCTTTTTTGTCGTCTTTTTGACAACAATCTATATTGCCTTTAAAGGAAGAACCGTCGCTAACTATTTATCAGTTGCTCGGTGTTCCTTATTATTGAGCGCGTTGTTTTCAATAGCAGGAAGTAACGGCTGGATAAGTATAAACCTCGACCCAATCTACTTATTGATGGTAGGCGCCGTGATAGAAGCCCTTTTCATGGCTCTGGCGCTTGCTATGCGTTTTAACACGCAACGTCTGGCAGCGAAGCGAGCATATATAAAAGCAGGCGAAAACAAACAGAAAACGATGCAAGCAAAAGAAGATCTAATGCGTTTGCAGAAAGACACAAAAGAACGTCTGGAGTCTGCTGTGGGTGAGAGAAGCTATGAGCTAGAGATTGCGATTAGAGAGCTTAACGAGGCCAACCATGAGCTTGAACGCAAATCATCTATTGATGCGTTAACTGGGATTGCCAACAGAAGACTATATGACAAAAAAATCCTAACTGAAGCTCGCCGAAGTCGCCGAGAAAAGACACCTCTCGCGATAGCAATGATAGATATCGACCATTTCAAGTCGGTGAATGATACCTATGGCCATCAAGCCGGTGATGAGGCATTGAAGCACTTTACGGGAATTCTTAACCAATGTATCAAGCGCCCATCTGATACCATTTGTCGTTATGGCGGGGAAGAGTTTGTCGTCATTTTACCAAATACAGATTTAGACGGGGCCGCCGCGTTGATGGAAAATGTCCGTTTAATTACTGAAGTGAGCCAGCTAGATTTTGAAGGCGACTTGATTAAGTTTACAGCCAGTATTGGCGTTTCAACTCGAATTATTGCGACAGATGCTGAATCTGAACTTCTTCATGCATTTGCCGACAAGTTACTATACAAAGCAAAAAAAGCGGGACGTAATAAAGTTATGTCGGCTGAATTTTAACAAATTTTATAAAGGATCAATATGTCACAATTTCCACTTAGCCGTCCTCGGAGACTGCGTTATACATCTTCAATTAGACGATTAGTTAGTGAGTCTGTACTTACGGTAAATGACCTTATTTATCCTATGTTTGTGGTAGAAGGTAGTGATCAGGTTGAGGTGATTGAATCGATGCCTGATGTGTTTCGATTTAGTATAGATAAGCTAATTGATGAAGTTCAGGAGTTAGTTGACTTAGGCGTGCATGTATTTGCTTTATTTCCGGTAACGCCTGCAGACAAGAAAACAGAGTGTGCAAGTGAGGCCTTCAATCCAGAAGGCTTAACTCAACGCGCAGTAAGAGCATTGAAAGAAAAATTTCCCGATATCTCTGTGATTACTGACGTTGCGCTCGACCCATTTACGCTAAATGGTCAAGATGGCTTAATAGATGAAAATGGTTATGTCATGAACGATGAAACTACCGACGTTTTGGTAAAACAGGCGCTATCTCACGCTCAAGCCGGTGCAGACATTGTTGCTCCCTCCGACATGATGGATGGACGTATCTGGGCAATCCGTGAAGCGCTTGAACTAGAAGGTTTTAAGAATACCAGTATTATGGCTTATTCGGCTAAATATGCGTCAAGCTATTATGGTCCGTTCAGAGATGCGGTCGGCTCGGCAGGCAATATTAAAGGGGGCAATAAGAAAAACTACCAAATGGATCCTGCAAACTCAGATGAAGCTTTAAGAGAAATTGAACTTGATATTAACGAAGGTGCGGATATGGTGATGGTAAAACCAGGAATGCCATACCTAGATGTTGTCCAACGTTGCAAAGAGGAATTTGGTGTGCCCACTTTTGCTTATCAAGTCAGCGGCGAATATGCGATGCATCAAGCTGCTTTTGCTAAAGGGTGGTTGAATAAAGACGCCGTTATTATGGAGTCCTTATTGGCATTCAAGAGGGCTGGTGCTGATGGTATATTAACGTATTTTGCCAAAGAAGCCGCAAGGCTTCTTAGGGATAGTTAAGTTTGCTTCGATTTGAGGGGGTAGTTAAAAACTGCCTCTATTTAAATCTGTACCTGAATATTATCAATAATCCGTGTTTTTCCTAAAAAGCCAGCACCAAGAATAACGAGTTCTTTGTCTTCATGACTTGGTTGCAATAAACTACTAGCAGAACGTATATCGATGTAATCAGGCTTGAAGCCAATGCGTGCTAAGCGTTCTCTATTTTCCTGGAGCATGATTGAAAAATCTCTGCGACCATCTTTTATTTCAATCGCCATGTCTGAAATTAATTTATATAAGCCTGGTGCAATTTCACGTTGTTCTTCATTTAAGTAATTATTTCTTGAACTCATGGCTAAACCATCGCGTTCGCGCTCTGTGGCCACACCATGTATTGTTAAATTCATCGATAAGTCTGTCACCATTGCCTTAATCACTTGCAACTGCTGAAAGTCTTTTTCACCGAAAAAAGCCATATTAGGTTGAACCATATTAAACAGTTTACAAACAATAGTAGCAACGCCTCTGAAATGGCCTGGACGACTTGCGCCGCAAATCATATAAGATAAGCCTGGCACTTCAACAAAAGTTTGTTGTTCTAAACCTCTACTGTATATATCAGTCACTTTAGGCATGAACAAAATATCGACTCCCAATTCGGCCAACGATGCTTTGTCTTGTTCTATCGTCCTTGGATATGCATCGAGGTCCTCATCAGGGCCAAATTGTAAAGGGTTAACAAAAATAGACACGACCACGATGCTTGCATGCTTCTTCGCTTCTTTAACCAATCTTAAATGGCCATCGTGCAGGTTGCCCATAGTCGGCACAAAAGCAATAGATTGCTTTTGTGATTGCCATTTGCGGCGTGTTTCTCTTAGTGTTTGTATGTCGCTGACTATATGCATAAGACTTACTCGAAAGAATGTTCTGGGCCAGGAAAACGGTTTGCTTTAACGTCATTTATATAAGCAGTTACAGCGGAGCGCATGTCATTACTATCAGTTAAGTAGTTTTTACTAAATTTAGGCATATAATTGGCGCTAATACCGAACATGTCATGCATGACTAATATTTGTCCATCGGTACTTACTCCAGCGCCGATGCCTATAACAGGGATTTTCAAGGCTTCGGAAATGAGCTTCGCAACCGCACTGGGAATACATTCTAAAACAAGTAATTGGACCCCCGCATTTTCGAGTTTAATAGCAGAATCTACGATTTTTTTGGCTTGCTCATTTTCTCTTCCCTGCACTTTAAAGCCACCAAAAACATGCACGGATTGTGGTGTTAAACCTAAATGTCCGCAAACCGGAACTCCGCGTTCAACCAGCCCAGTAATTGTTTCAATAAGCCACTCGCCGCCTTCAACTTTGACCATGCTCGCGCCGCTTGCCATTAGCTTTGCTGCATTACCATATGCTTGCTCTTTGCTTGCATAACTCATGAATGGCATATCGGCTATAACAAAAGCCCTGCTGGTTCCTTTGCGGACGCAAGCAGTGTGATAAGCAACATCATCAACGGTAACAGACAGTGTGTCGTCGTCGCCTTTTAGCACCATACCAAGCGAGTCACCAATGAGAATGACATCGATTAATTGCTCATCAAACATTTTTGCAAAGCTAGCATCATATGCTGTAAGTGCTGCTATTTTTTCGCCTTTTTGCTTTAATTGCATCAGCGTGGATGTGGTCACTTTTTTCATCTGCTTATCTCTTATTAATTACGTCACACTTGCGCTTGTTGTGAGACTCGATACTTTCGGATTAATCCGATATAGACCTTCCAAATTGCATTTGGCAACCCAATTTGCTAGGGGGCGTCCATCCTGCATTGTTAAATCAGGTGAAAGTTCAAACAATGGGACTAGCACAAACTCTCTCTCCTGCATTCCATAGTGAGGCAATGTAAGGTGTTTAGTTTTTAAGACGAGATCATTGTAAAGCAATATATCTAAATCTAATGTTCTCGGCCCCCAGCGATCACCGAGTCGCTCGCGACCTTGCTGATTCTCAATGATTTGCAGTGTAGCCAACAACTCTTGAGGTTGCATGGAGGTCTTAATTTTGCAAACTGCGTTGACATAGTCAGGTTGGTCTTGGGGGCCCATTGGTAGGCTGGAGTAAAAATGAGAATGAGAAACCAATGTCATTTGACTGTGCTGACCTATTGCACCTAATGCCTGTTCTAACTGCTTCACAGGAGCACCAAGATTGCTTCCCAGGCCAATATAGGCAATATCCGACAACATGATTAATTAGCTTTCCGTTTTTTATTAAATTTTCGTTTCTTGGGTGTGCCAGTATCCTTGCGCAAATCAGTAATCATGTCTTTGCGTTGCTCTGGTGTAACCTCTTGAAACTCGGTCCACCATTCACCTAATTCATGTAAATCCCCACCTTCAATTTCACCTCTAATCAGCAAGAAATCATAAGCGGCTCTAAATCGTGGATGGCTCAAGGTTTGATATGCGCGACGTCCAAAACGTTTGGGCAAGCGCAACTGCAGTTGCCACATTTCGCGTACGGGCATACTAAAACGTTTGGGTATCATTATACGTTGAGTTTGTCTGTGCAAAACCTCTCCGACAGCGATATTGAACGCATCATGGTGAGCAACACCAGACTCACTCATAATCAACTGTGTGCGTTCCTCAACCGGATACCACAGAAAAGCAGCGTATAGAAATGCAGGCGTTACTCGTTGTTCATTATTTAAACGGTCATCAGTGTTTTTAAGTACTTTCTCAACAAGTTTCATTTCTCTGCAAGTATCGTCAATAAGCAGAGGAGCTAGTTGCGGAAACAGCTGCGTAAATAAGCCATATTCGTGCAACAAATGAAAGGTGCGCAATCCGCAACCACTTACTAATAACTTCAGGACTTCTTCAAACAGCCTCGCTGGAGGAATGTTAGCCAGTAAATGCGCTAATTCTTTAATTTGGTCACCGACTTCTGCAGGTATCGACATACCTAGTTTCGCACTGAAACGAATCGCTCGTATCATGCGCACTGGATCTTCACGAAAACGTGTTGCAGGGTCGCCAATAAGTTCTATTTTCTTCTCTTTAATCGACGACATCCCATCTGCAAAATCAATGATGCTTTGATCCTTTGCACTGAAATACATTGCGTTAAAGGTAAAATCTCGACGTTCGGCATCTTCTTCGATGCTTCCAAACACGTTGTCTCGCAGCAACTGACCTTGTTGGTCTTGTTTTGCCAACACATCATCAACTTGGTTGCCGCGACGCCCTTTAACTTGAGTTTTATTTTCTTCTTCGTTAGCGTTCACGTCTTCATGGTGCCCGCGAAACGTGGCTACTTCTATGACATCTCTGCCAAAAACGATGTGTGCTAAGCGAAAGCGTCTACCGATCAATCGACAGTTACGAAAACATTCTTTAACTTGTTCAGGAGTTGCATTCGTTGCAACGTCAAAATCCTTGGGTGTCTTTCCCATCAATTTGTCGCGGATACAGCCGCCTACTAAATAAGCTTCATATCCTTTTGCATTTAATCTGCGCAACACTGAAAGCGTATTATCACTAATATCAGCAAAAGTAACTGGATGCTCTCCCTTTGGGATAAGCACTGGATTAATTACTGATTGTTTTTTCGTTGGGGTGCTTGGCATGCCACCTTGACCTATTATTAACGACGTCATTTAGCGTCATCTTTGTTATTGTTGTAACGGTATGTTGTATTATTACCGTCTTGAAACCGTTTTAGTTTCTATTTAACCTTAATTTTGGTTACGTGTGCGAATTATACTGTATTTATGTCTAAAAGCAGAATTTCTCTTCTCTTTGCTAACAAATTAGGCGACCAACGCTTTAAAGCCCAATTAATAAGGTCCTCCACCGTCATTTTTTCGGACAACGAGTGGTTTGACAATCCAATGACTGCAAACGCATCAATAAGGTTTTTTACTGCTCGTCTGTTTTCAATTGCTATAGCGTGGTTTTGTTTACTCAATTTTTTACCACTTTCTAAACAAACGACGGGTAGATGAAAGTACCTCGGTGGTTTTTCATACAATAATCGATATATGTGCTGCTGTTGTAAGGTAGTATCAATAAGGTCAGCACCTCGGACAACATGACTAACTTGTTGCTCAATGTCATCGACCACTACTGCTAAGTTATAGGCAAACAAACCATCTTTACGTTGTATACTCAAATCCTCACTACAGAATAATGGCTCAACAAACACGTCACCCAAGTGAAGGTCATGGAAGCCATAATCATCAGAAGTGTTGATTAATCTAAGGGCATTATCTTTAAAGGGTAAATGTAGATCGCGGCATGTACCCGTGTAGTATTTCCCTTTCGATTTAACCGCTTGTCGAGTGCACGAACAGGCATAAATAAGTTGCTGCTTATGTAACCTATCTACTGTTTTCTGATATTCATTTTGCCTATTAGTTTGGTAAATAACGTCGCCGTCCCAGTGCATTCCATGTGAAATGAGTTGAGATAATATTATTTGGTCTGCGTCTGCTTTGACTCTTGTGGTGTCTACATCCTCAATTCTCAGTAGCCATTGACCATTGGCTTGACGAGCATGCAGAAAGCTAACGAGCGCACACACTAAAGAACCAAAGTGAAGTGGTCCGCTAGGGGATGGAGCAAATCGACCGACATAAGGCAGCATAATAAACACCTGCTCAGAAAAAATAAGACGCAGTTTAATAGGCAATAAAAAACCGTGTAGCACACGCTAACACGGTTTTAATGAATTCGATAGAGACCTACAGGGATTAACCCTGCAGTTGTTTCTCTTTAATTTCAGCCAGTGTTTTACAATCAATACACATATCTGCCGTTGGACGTGCTTCTAATCGGCGAATACCAATTTCGATGCCACACGTATCGCAAAAACCAAAATCGTCTTCTTCGATACGTTTCAACGTTTTTTCGATCTTTTTAATCAGCTTTCTTTCGCGATCTCGTGCTCGCAATTCCAAGCTAAACTCTTCTTCTTGCGCCGCTCTGTCTACCGGATCTGGAAAGTTAGCAGCTTCCTCTTTCATATGGTGAACGGTACGATCAACTTCTTGACGGAGTTGGTTGCGCCATGCCTTGAGAATCAACCTAAAGTGATTCATTTGAGCATCGTTCATATATTCTTCTTCGGACTTCTCTTGGTATGGCATGACATCCGCTAACCCAAGTAATCCTATCGCTTTTTCTATTGGCATTTGCCATTTCTCCTAAACGTCGACATTTTGCATCCTTTTGCCTGATGTTTACTGGCAAATAACATCGTACAATAATGTTGTTTCTTAATTATTTACTACATTTTTGTGCAGTAAATACAATAATTCTATAAATCACTTTTTTCTTTAACGACGGTAATATGGTGATTTTTACACAAAAATCAATCTTTTTTTAATCTGAATTTGGTATCGAATGAGCTAACTCAATAAAATCACAGGAAAAATTGCAATTATAACAAATTACTTCAACACCTACTTTTTTCGCTTCGGATACCGCTAGGGCATATTTTTCATCAATATGGCTCGCAATGTTAAAATGCGTAATGCCTGAATGTTGAGCACAAAAGAGCAAAATTGCTTTATGTCCTGCTTTCGCTAATTTTGCTAATTCGTTCGCATGTTTCGTTCCTCGTTGAGTAACAGCATCAGGAAAAAGTCCGAGCGAATCTTCGCATAAGGTCATCGATTTTACCTCTACATAGCAGTCCGGCATCCCATCGCCCTGCAGAAAAAAATCTATTCTGCTATCACCTACTTTGTATTCAGGCGTTATTTGGTTGTATTCCGCCAACTCTATTATTTTACGCTGTTGTAATGCGCTTTTTACTATTTTATTCGCGTTATTGGTATTAATTCCAATCCAATGTCCGTGATTATTTACCGCCATTTCCCAAGTATGAGCATATTTGCGTTTTTTATTTGCAGACTTGCTCAAAAATACTTTCCAACCAGGTTGAGCGCAATTGGTCATGGATCCTGTGTTTGGACAATGTACTGTTAATAAATCACCGTTTTGTAATTCAACATCAGCTAAAAAGCGTTTATAACGCTTTATTAGAACCGCTTCTATCAAAGGTGATTCGAACCTAATCATGCAAGTTATTTCCTCTTAGCGCCTTGTATGCAATACATCGAGGTATTTATTCTGGCGTGTTGTTGTTATTTTTATTGCTATTATTTATGCTCATAAACGTTGCGTTTTGTGAATTTGTCCGCACTTATATGTCACTGATAGGCAGGAATAGACTGCTACTTAATTCATAAAACCTTGTTGGAGTCCTAATGTCAAATTTTCACGTTTCATTGAGCCATGAACCCGCATCTGCTTCATGGGAAGCAAATAGTAAATTATCATTCATCACCGGAGGCGCGATATTGCATCTTCTTGATACCGGATTACATTTACGTCAAATTCAGCAATCAACACGCAAAATTGCTTCACTAGGCATTCAAAATGTTGAATTCTCAGGCGATTGGGATAAAGAGCAACAATGGGCATTTGCAACAAGTTTTTGTGGCGCTGGTTTCAAAGGCACTATTACTTGGTGTAAAAATGCGGATGAAAGCGATTTAAGTACGCGTTTTGCTGCAATGCAGTTTACCCGACAGTTAGTCAATGAAACGCCCGAAGAACTTAGCCCCGAGTCATTGGCTACTGAAGCGGCGGCATGGATTAAATCATTGTCTCCAGAACATGTAACCACAACGATGTTAACTGGAGAGGAGCTTCTTAAAGCGGGTTGGCATGGTATTTATGAAGTGGGTCGCGGTAGTTGTCGTCCACCGGTGTTACTAGAGTTGGACTATAACCCAACCGGTAACCCTGACGCAGTGGTTGATTTCGCACTCGTAGGTAAGGGTATTACCTTCGACAGCGGTGGTTATAGCATTAAGTCTAGCGAAGGAATGTTGGATATGAAATGTGATATGGGCGGCGCTGCAACAGTCACTGGAGCACTTGGACTTGCTATTATGCAGGGCCTAAAAAAGCGCACTAAACTTTTTCTTTGTTGCGCAGAAAACTTAATAAGTGATCATGCCTATAAGTTAGGAGACATTATTACTTACAAAAATGGGGTGACCGTTGAAATAGTTAATACAGATGCGGAAGGACGCTTAGTGTTAGCAGATGGCCTTATGGCAGCAACGGAATCAGGCGCCCGGAAAATTATTGACGCTGCTACATTGACGGGTGCCGCAGTCATGGCTGTAGGTAAGGAATTCAATGCCGTTTTTAGTTTTGACGAAGCATTTCAGGCATCCTTTTTAGCCAGTGCGCAAAAAGTGAATGAACCGCATTGGCGCTTGCCGTTAATGCCTTGGCATCAAGACCAGTGTGCATCACCATTTGCAGACACAGCAAATAGTCGCGCCGTTAAAGGGGGTGGTGGTGGAGGCGCTTCTAATGCAGCCGGCTTCTTATCGCGCTTTGTGGGCAATGAAGGACAAGGTTGGGTGCATATTGACTTGGCTGCTGCTTATAATCGAGATGGAACTGACATTATGCCAAATGGCGCAACAGCAATAGGCATAAGAACTATCGCAGACCAACTTATAGGCTAAAGTAAAGAAAAGGCGGTTTAAATGCCGCCTAATCTTTTAGCTAATTGTTTATGTTTCTCAACGTAGCCGCTATTAAATAAAGAGATACCGTTGTCGTTTTCTCGTTTTCTTGTTTGCTAGTAATAATATTTCTCTTTCAAGTCTTTTAACTTTCACATCTTTCACGCCAAGTAACTCAGCTACTTCGCCCACCGCCATCAACGCCATGTTTAACTGCCATTCGGTTCAACAATAGCGCATACTCACGTTTTTTTTCGGAGAGACCCATTTGATCGAAATATTATCCGCTGCAACGATGCTTTTTCTCATCATGGACCCTCTTGGAAATTTACCAATTTATATGTCGGTGCTGAAAACTATCGATCCGAAGCGCAGACGCATCGTTATCATCCGCGAATTATTATTTGCGTTAATTATATTGATGGTGTTTTTACACAGTGGTCAGGCGCTTCTCGATTTTCTTAAAATAAAACAAGAAACAGTTAGTATTGCAGGTGGTATTATTTTATTTATCATCGCGCTTAAAATGATTTTTCCGCAAGCGGGTGGAATTATGGGCTTACCTGCTGGTGAGGAACCTTTCATTGTGCCGCTGGCTGTTCCGATGATTGCCGGACCTTCAACGATGGCTGTGCTTATCTTGCTATCTAGTCAAGAACCTAACAAAATGACCGAATGGAGTATCGCCTTATTTGCAGCTTGGCTGGCGAGTGCCGTTATTTTAACGATGTCCAATACCTTTCATCGCTTACTAGGTGAAAAAGGATTGAATGCCGTTGAGCGACTAATGGGTATGATACTTGTTATGATCGCCATTCAAATGTTGCTGAATGGCATTGGTACCTATTTTCAGCATCAGCTAAGCTGAAAAGTCCTGTAAATGGCACAACAAATTAATTTTTTAAACTGAGTTATCAATTATGTCTAATGCAAATACAAAACAAAAAAGTAAAGGCGATTTCACTGGTGATAAACTGAGTACGTTTCAGCAAGTCAGAGACTTGTCAAAAAAGCCAGCAGTTGCTTTTTCTGCGGCTCTTCTGCAGCGAATGCTGCCGAACTACCAACTCTTTTGTGATGTCAGTGAATTTGGTGACAAAGAACTCGCGACAAAGCTAGTAGAGCTCATTTGGGAATGGTTAAATGCATCAAAAGCAAAAATTAATATTGCGGTTCAATTAGAGAAATTGGAAGAGGTGACTCCTGATATTGAAAACTTTGATAATTTTGGGGTATACCCGGCACTTGATTTTTGCATGGCACTGACTGCAACTCTTCAACTTATGGCAGACGAAGAGCCCGGTGGTGCTGTGATCGTTGCTAAATTGAGTCAGGGTGGTGTTGAAGCATATTTGTTAGCGTTATCCGAAACCGACTTAAGTAACGAAGAAATAAAACAGGACCCTTTGATGCAGTTCGAAATTGACACTCAACTTGAGGTGTTAGCAATGTGCAAGGACAAGTCGATTGACTTCAAGTCATTGCGCCGCGAAATGCTAGCGCAAGAAATGTCTAATATAGGTCTGAGTTTAGGTGACTAGTTGTGGTGACGTGTTAGCAATCTGATGAGGTTAAGGCTCCATTGACTACTCCACTATATATAGTTGAGTACTTACTTGTTGGGTTGATTTTTCTTTGATCAGGCGCCAATGACTGGGAAGTTGCAGTAAATCGGCGTTTACTTCTCTTTCGATGTAAACTTTTGTGCCTGGCTTTGTGAGTTCTCTAGAATCGATCAGATTAATGCAAGGTTGCACTAAATTCTGCTGAAATGGTGGGTCTATGAACACAATATCGACCACGTTTGAAAATTGTTTTAGCAACTCTAAGGTATTGCCCTGAATAATACAGGCTTCTTTTGGGCTATACTTTAGTAAATCGGCATTAGCGATTAACTGCCTAGCTGCTTGTTTATCCAGCTCCATTAGGTTAACCACATCGGCGCCACGAGACAGTGCTTCAAACCCCAGTGAGCCAGCACCGGCAAAGCAATCAAGGCAATGTGCACCGCTTACGTCCATCATCAGCCAATTAAATAAGGTTTCTTTCGTTCGATCGGTTGTTGGGCGAAGTCCTTCAGCATTTAATACTGGAAGCTTTCGACCACGGTGGCTGCCGCCAATTATCCGAATAGATCCTGTGCTTGAACTTGCCTGTTTTCTTACTCGCGTCATGTGGTATGAAAGTGTTAGTATTGAATTGTGTTTTAAATTATATCTGAATCTACCCATCTGCTGTTAAGGATTTTTTGAACAATATGGCAAATCTGTTTAATTGGTTTAAAAAAGACCAACCTAAAAACCAGCCTGAAACGACTGAAGAACAAATACGTGACGCTGAGAAAGAGCTTGTTTTAGACCTTGAAACTGAACTTGAATCAGAATCAGAATCCTTATCAGAACCTGAATCAGAACCGATTGTAGATGTTGATCCTGACTTAGCAAATCTTGAGTTAGAAGAGAGTGTCCAATCAGTCGAATCCGTTACTATGGAAAAGCCAAGCTCTAGCGGCTTTTTTAGTCGCTTAAAACAAAGCCTATCTCGCACTAAAGAAAGCATTGGCACCGGCTTTGTATCACTATTTGCGGGTAAAAAAATTGATAGCGACTTATATGAAGAGCTAGAAACCCAATTGCTCATAGCTGATGTTGGTATTGCAACGACAACAAAAATTATTAATAGTCTGACTGAAAGTGCAAAACTATCACAATTGCAAAATGGCGATGCACTCTATGAGCTGCTGAAAGAACAAATGAGAGCGCTGTTGCAACCTGTATCGCAACCACTTGATTTAAGCGCTCAAAATGATGCGAACGGCGGTAAGCAACCATTCGTTATTTTAATGGTTGGTGTTAACGGCGTTGGAAAAACGACCACCATTGGTAAATTAGCAAAGCAGTTTCAAGCTGATGGTAAGAAAGTAATGCTAGCTGCAGGCGACACATTCAGGGCCGCTGCGGTCGAGCAGCTACAGGTTTGGGGAGAACGTAATAATATCCCCGTAGTTGCTCAACAAACAGGTTCAGATAGTGCGTCTGTGATTTTTGATGCATTGGCATCGGCGAAAGCAAAAGGCATTGACGTGCTAATTGCCGACACGGCAGGGCGACTACAGAACAAAGAGCACTTAATTGAAGAGCTCAAAAAGATAGTTAGAGTGATGAAAAAAATTAATCCTGATGCACCACATGAGATTATGTTGACGCTTGACGCAAGCACAGGTCAAAATGCGGTGAGTCAAACCAAAATATTCAATGAAGCAGTGGGTATAACGGGCATTAATTTAACGAAATTAGACGGCACAGCAAAAGGTGGTATTATTTTCTCACTTGCTGATCAATTTGGTATTCCCATTCGCTATATTGGGATAGGAGAGGGTATTGATGACCTCCGTCCATTTGAAGCACAGCAATTTGTTGATGCATTGTTTAGTCAGGATGTTACTGAAGAACATTAAAGGATGTCAGGTTGATAAAGTTTGAACAGGTAAGCAAAACCTATCCGGGTGGTCAGCAAGCGTTGAGAAAAGTCGACTTTCATGTGGAGAAAGGCGAAATGGCTTTTTTAACTGGGCATTCAGGTGCAGGGAAAAGCACATTACTGAAGCTAATCAGCATAATGGAAAGGCCTACGGTAGGTCGAGTTCTCATCAACGGTCACAATCTAAGCTCAATAAAACGTAGAGAAATTGCGTATATTCGCAGAGATATAGGCATGATATTCCAAAGTCATCAGCTGCTCATGGACAAAACTGTCTTTGACAATGTGTCACTCCCCCTCGTTATTGAAGGCCATACTAGAAAAAACATCGCCAAGCGCGTTGATGCAGCCCTCGAAATGGTCGGCTTGCGTGATAAAGCTAAAAGCCTTCCAATCACATTGTCAGGCGGTGAACAACAGCGCGTTGGTATTGCCAGGGCAGTGGTCAATCGACCTCCATTATTACTAGCAGATGAGCCCACCGGTAACCTCGACCCTAAGCTTTCAATGGAAATCATTAGGCTGTTTGAAGACTTCAATCAAGCGGGTGTGTCGGTCTTTATTGCTACTCATGACTTAGGGCTTATAGCCCGGATGAAGTACCGTACGCTGACGCTAAAAAATGGACAAATGATAACTGATGGGCTTGATGAGCAACCGAACGAAGGTTTGTTAGTATGAGTTTACTGTTTAAAGGGCGTGCACAAGGTGCTGAATCAGTCAAAATTGGTATGTTTCAATTGATCATAATGTTTTTTACCGACCATCTGCGCCAAGCTGTAAATAGTCTCGGAGAATTGTGGCGTTCGCCCTTTGCCTCATTGATGACAATTGGCGTGTTAGGTTTTAGTATCACCCTCCCTAGCACGCTTTACGTGCTGGTGAAAAACACCGAGCAAATTAGCCAGCAGTGGGAACAAGCATCGGAGATTTCATTGTTTTTACGGGAGGGAGTGACTGATGCGAGTGCTCAACAACTATTAACACGATTACGATTATGGCCGGAAATTGCTGAGGTCGCTTTTATAAGTGCGGATGAGGGCTTAAAAGAATTTCAAGCGTTGTCAGGGCTGGGTGACGCATTGAACTACTTAGAAACAAATCCATTGCCTGCGGTTGTACTAGTGGTACCTACTAGCAAGCATGCAAGCCCGACTTCAGCTGGGATATTACTCAATAAATTGCGCAAAGAGAGAGAAGTTGAGATTGGTAAACTAGATATTGAGTGGCTAGAGCGCCTCTACGCGCTCATAGGAATTGCAAAGGACTTAGTGACACTTCTAGCGGTACTTCTGTTTTTTGCTGTTGTGCTCATCATTGGTAACACCATTAGGCTTAATATTCTCAGTAAAAGAGATGAAATTGTTGTGATGAAACTCGTTGGAGCCACAGATGCTTTCATTCAAAGACCATTTTTATATACCGGTTTTTGGTATGGTCTCCTCGGCGGCATTATGGCCTGGATAACGGTATTTATCATTTTGTTATGGATTGATTACAGTATGCAAGATTTCATGGAAAAGTATCAAGTTAACTTTAATTTGACTTCGATGGACTTGAGTACATTAATATTTATGCTTTTGGTATCTGTAAGTTTAGGAATTACTGGGTCATTGCTGTCTGTGCAACGCCATGTAAAAGATATTGAGCCCAGATAAGTTTGTATATTTCTTAATTGGCTTGCTTTACTTTATTACTGATCCACTGCGCGTGTTTTGGAGGACCTTCCCTTGCAACAAAATTTACAAAACCCTTTGCTGATTGAATGGGTAACATTACAAAATCAGTTTGATGCTTTTGAAAAGCTTTCTTTGGCAATCAAATTAGTTGCTGTTGTAATGGCTACCTTGTTCGCCTTTGAGTTAAAACATCTCGACGTTATCGTCGTGCTCAATAGTATTTGTTGGATCCAAGATGCTATCTGGAAAACCTTTCAATCCAGATTTGCTGACAGATTACTTTTAATAGAGAGTGAGTTGTCAACTACGTCTAGTGACGGCAATATCCAATTTAATACAGCATGGGAAGCAAAGCCAAGAGGCTTAATATCATTAATCTCAGAATACCTTAGACATTTAGCTAAACCTACTGTCGTCTTCCCTCATTTTGTACTTCTTTGTTTGGGTATGTATGTGGTGTTTTTTATTTAGCACCTAAGGCTCTCCAAAACCGCAGTCTCAACCTTGAGCTTTAGCTTTAGGGAAAAAGTCAGATAACGCTTGGCGCATATCATTGCTCCAACGAATTGAATCATTGAAAATGCCATGCAGTTCTTTCTGCGATATATCTAAGCTCTCAGCTTGTGTCACTATCTTGCCCCACAAGCCGGCTTCAAATGCTTTAGCTGTTTTTAGGTGCTGAGTATAATCACCATCAATACCCAGCAGCGCTTGTTTGATGTCCGCACTAATCGGTAACTTCTCAAGAATACTTGCCATTTCCCCATCTAAAATAGTATCGAGTAGCGAAAATAAACCGACGATAAATGCTGACATTGCTTTATTTTTACCATGCTTGTGAATCTCCAATAGCTCACAAAACTTTGCTCTAACTAATGATACTTGAAGCAACTCTTCAGGCTTCTCATCATTTAAACTGGCAATCGATAATAACGCGATGAATTTTTTGACTTCAACTTCACCAAGATAATGCAATGCATGGCGGAGTGAAGTTATTTTCTCTCGCTTATTAATCATTGGATTGTTAATAAATCGAAGTAATAAATACGATAGTGCAGCGTCACGCTCAATAATATGCTCGACTTTTTCTAAATTAAAGTGAGAACTTGCACCATATGACATTAACTCTAAAAGTGTTATTTTTGATGACGGTAAAGCCTTTGCCGTTTTCGTATTGGGTTGAGTAAAAAAATACCCCTGAAAATAATCAAAACCTAGGTCAAGGCACATAGCAAATTGGTCGAGTGTTGCAACTTGCTCTGCAACTAGTTGAATGCCCGAAGCTGCTAAAATTGGAATATGTTTTTCTAACATTTGAGGGGTGATTTTGTTGATATCAACTTTAACAATATCGATGTACGGGTATGGTGCGAGAACCGCTGATTGAAGCCGATTATCATTAAGCGCAATTTGATACCCAGCGTTTTTGAGAAACTCACATGCATTCATTAAACTGGTATTCAAAGCCGGATTTTGTGTGAGTTCGACAACGATATTGTCTGGAGTCAGCTCTTCTGGAAAGCGGTTTATAATGGTTTCGGGCAAAAAATTGATAAAAGCACGTTTATCACCAGAAATATCATCGATACCCAATGTGTTAAATCGCGAATTAATTATTTCTGTTTTCTTAGGTTCGTGTTCAGGGTAGGTACCTTGTGCACCATCTCTGAATAAAAGCTCATAGGCAAATAGATCTTGTTCTTTGTCTAAGATCGGTTGGCGAGCGATAAATGCAAACATCTATACTTCCTTGAGTGGCGTTTAACTAATTGTACTATTCATATTCTGCGCCCAATGCATTGCTTCATAATAAAGCGTGTACAAGCGTTCGCCGCTGAGTTCAAACTGCAGTGCAATATAATCTATTTGGTCCCAATCAGCCTCTTCAAATGCAAAACAAGCTCTCATTTGCAGTCCCATCGTGGAGTCAATATTTTTTCGACACAAGGCATCGCGCAGCTCTTGCCCAACGGGAAGCTTCTCAACCACAATTTCCATGGGTTGATCTAGTAGTGCGTCGATCATTGAAAATAAGCCCAACAAAAAGCTAGTCGGCGGGTTTTCGGGTAACTCTAGTTCAACTGACATGAGTGAGCAAAAGCGGGCTCTAACTAGTGATTGAATAAGGAGTTCAGTTGGCTTTTCACCGCGCATGTTAGCGAGTGCAAGCAGGGCAATGAATTTCTTAATTTCAACATGACCCATGTAATTAATTGCATGCTGAAGCGATTCAACTTTTTTGTCGTTTATTAATCATAGGGTTATTGATAAAGCGCATCAGTTTGTAAGCTAACCCGACGTCTTTCTCGATCACCTTGACTACTTCTTTAGCATCAAAGTTAGGTGAGTTACTCAAACTAACAAGCTCGGTGACTGAGTGCAGCGACGCATTCAGGTCACGATGGCGGATAATTTCTGGTCGCGCTAAGAAGTAACCTTGAAATAGCTTTACTCCCATTGCTTTGAATCGTTCAAACTGCTCATGAGTTTCTACTTTTTCAGCAATAATCTTAATACCTTTGGCATTCAATGTTTGGATTTTTGCGATTGCGACGCCACCTTGCTTTTCTATTTCCTCAACTTCAACTTTGATAAAGTCAATGAAAGGAAGAAATACGTCCCACTTAGTAGAAAAATCATAATCATCGAGCGCTAGCTGGTAACCTAAGTCGCGGATATGCTTGCAGGCTTGAACTAGTTCATCATTAACTTCAACAGTTTCAACGATTTCAATGACTACGTTCAAGGGGTCAAGCGTTGAAGGGAATCGATATAATAAAGTGTCTTTGTGAAAATTAATGAATGCTAGTTTATTAAACGTAATATCCTCAATACCAACAGTCAAATGGCTGTTAGCAATCATACTACTTGTGGCTTCGTCGGGAGACATATCTGGAAAACAATTGCTATCTCCATCCCTGAATAATAACTCATAAGCAAATACACGTTTTTCAACATTATAAATAGCTTGTCTTGCAACATATGAAAACATTTATTAACTGCTCGAAAATGTAAGCAAAAATAATAATAAATTGCCTACTTTTGTGATCGTTTTACGAATTTAGCATATAATAATGTTGTGTTATGACTTAATTGAAAAGAAATTAGGTGAAAGGCTAATTTTTTCTTACTTTACACTTGAAATTTAAGTAATAGCCCCTATATTAAGTACGATAGTTTAATCGAACTTTTGTTCTAGTATATTGTCTATCAATGTACAGTTGATTCAGACACGCTGAAAGCAAACTTTAAGAATGAAGTAACGAGGTAAAAATGAGTACAAAAAATGCAAACATTAGCATTAAGCGTTCCGCGCAGTGGCAGTATCGAAAGCTACGTTCAAGCGGTGAGCCGCATAAATATGCTTACAGCAGATGAAGAGAATTCTTTAGCCGTACGTCTTTTTGACGACGGAGATCTTGAAGCTGCGCGTAAACTAGTTATGTCGCATTTACGCTTCGTTGTGCATGTTGCAAAATCATACGCGGGTTATGGCTTACCACAAGCAGACCTAATACAAGAGGGTAACATTGGTTTGATGAAAGCGGTAAAGCGCTTTGATCCAAATGTTGGCGTTCGGTTGGTTTCCTTTGCTGTGCATTGGATAAAAGCAGAAATCCATGAATTTGTACTAAAGAACTGGCGCATAGTCAAAGTTGCGACAACTAAAGCTCAACGTAAATTATTTTTTAACCTACGCAAATCTAAGAAGCGCTTAGGCTGGTTTACGCACGCAGAAGTACAAAAAGTGGCTGAGGAACTTGGTGTGAGCACCAAAGAAGTCTTACAAATGGAAGCTCGTATGAGTAGCCACGATGCTTCTTTCGATTTATCAGCTGACGATGATGAATCAAGCACTTTTGCTCCAGCTCAGTATCTTGAAGATAAAACAACCGATGTTGAAATGGACGTTATTAATAGCGATCATGATAAAAGTGCATCAACCAGTTTGCACATAGCAATTAAAACGCTCGACGCAAGAAGCCAACATATTATAGAGACGCGTTGGTTGTCGGACGACAAAATGACGCTGCAAGACCTAGCTGACGAATATCAGGTATCAGCTGAGCGTGTTCGCCAAATCGAAAAGAATGCAATGAAGAAGCTTCAGGCAGCGATGGCTTAATACACTATCTAGCCGTTCGCAGCATTTTTACTTATAGTGAACACACACGAAAGCGCTAATGGAAACATAAGTGCTTTTTTTTGTGTTTAATAACATTGCCAGTACTTAACCGGAAGAAAAATAAGGATTATCCCTATGCACAAAATAACCGATCTTCTCGAGTTACCCAGTTTATTATTAGGCCGTTTCTTACTCGGGGTTTATTTTATTGTGCCCGGGGTTCAAAAGATCACGCAATATGAATTTATGGCACAGTATATGTCTAAACACAGCGTCCCATTTATTAACGAATTACTTCCGGTCACCATCGTATTACAAATTTTGCTGGGGATAGTTATTATTGTCGGTTTTAAAGCTAAGCTATCTGCATTTTTATTGGCGGGTATGACACTAGTTATTAGTTTATATATGCATAATTTCTGGAACTTACCTGAGGGTGCGGATGTGAGACATGAAACCCAAAATTTCTTCAAGAATATGGGGGTTATGGCTGGTTTGTTAGTCTTATCTGCAGGGGGTGCCGGCCAATTTAGCGTCGATAATTGGTTACTTGAGCGCAAGCGCAATTTAGCGTAGCGCTAGAGCTGCATAACTGGCCCAATTTTTCTGATTTGGGTCAGTTGTTGGGATTATTTATCTTTTGTAGGCGGAATAACCCAGTATTTGCCAGTAAAGCTTGCTACCGACGTGTCGCCATCGTGAATTTCAACGGTGAGTTCAATAGGGCACTTTTTGTTTCTTTTTAGTAAATCAAAGCTGCCCTTCACTGACTCAATATTACAAATCGCTCGAGGGCGCATTGTAATCGGTTTATTATAGTGAATATTACCATCACCCAGCACTATTTCTCCTTCTAAATGCTTTTGCTTTAGTTGCAAAAATATCATTCCCCAACCCGTAAGTGTTGCTTGCGAAAAGATACTGCCAGCAAACATCGAACCATGCAGGTTAATGTTTCTGTTTAATGACGCCCTTGTTTCTATGGTGCGTTCGGTATACTGATGTAACTTGATGCCCATGTGTTCTGTAATAGGGATTTTTTCATGCCACGTGTCTTGCAACTCTTTACACCATTGCGGATGCAATACGAGTACATTATTGTCCACTAATATTTTGAACATGTGCGTCCGTTTTAGTTTACCAAGCTCGGAAGGGGCTTTACTTTCAATTTCGAAACCACATGCTGAAAAAAATGACATTGATGTTTCACGAGAATTTGTAACAGCTCGCTTAGCACCTAAGTCACGAGCTACAGCCTCTAATGCACCTAATATAATTTGACCTACACCCTTGCGCCGATATTTTTTATCAACGGCTATGTGTCTAATCTGTGCCTCTTCCGACGAATTTAAATGTATGCGACCACATGCAACAATCTGACCCGATGGACTCAGAATAACCCTATGTTCGCTCACTGTTTCATATTCATCTTTCTCTGAACCTAGAGGAAAACCCCAGGGCTCACGAAGCCCCTGCCATCTAAAATTAAAATAGTCATTGAGTTCTTGTTCTGATTTAGGCGTTGATATGGTAAACAATAGCTAACCTCGTTTCATTCTTGGGCTGTAACGTCGCATTCTAGTAATAGCCCAGTGTAACTTGAATAGTGTAACTCGAATAGCGTAAACGTAACTAGTAGCCGATAAGATCGAAAGCGTGTATATCAAGGTAGCGATGCTTTTTGGTTCAGGTTTCTATCCAAAAAGTCACAGGACCGTCATTGACTAGTGCTACAGCCATATCTGCACCGAAAACGCCGCTTTGGCATTCACGGAATTCAGTCGACACATGTTTAACAAACGCGTTATAGATGAACTCTCCATGTGCTGGAGTCGCCCCTTTCGAAAAGCCTGGACGGTTACCTTTTGTCGTATCTGCGACTAAGGTAAATTGGGATACTACTAACAGATCGCCGTTGATATCTGAAAGACTTTTATTCATTTTGCCATCAGCATCCGTAAATATCCTAAGATTAAAAACCTTACGGGCCATTTTTTGGATCTGTAATCCACTGTCATCTTTTTCAACGCCAAGTAGAAGTAAAATACCAGAGTCAATGCTAGCTACCGTTTCTTCATTAATGCTAACAGAAGCTGATTTTACTCTTTGCACTAGCCCTTTCAAAAGCGGGGGCCTATTTCAAACATGTCATTCATTATACTCGTTAGTTCAGTGCCGATACCAAGTTCAGACATACTGTGACCAGCATTATTAACGATTTTCAGTGTCGATTGAGGTAGTGACTTGTGCACGCTATAGGCCGCTTCTAATTTACAAACCATGTCATAACGTCCATGAACAATATGACATGGGATCTTTTTAATCTTTGTAATATTGTCCATTATGTAGTTTTCATCAATAAAGCATTTATTGAGAAGGTAGTGACATTCAAGTAGGGCCAAGCTCTTTATTTGCTTATCAGCGCTTAAATCACTCATCATTATATTTGGTGCAATAAGCCGTGAAATGCAGCCTTCCCAATCAAACCATGATTTTAATGCTGCGGCGCTGACGTTGTAATCATTACTTTGGAATAAACTGATAAATTGCTCGCAGACTGCTCTGGATGAAGATGTATCGATAATATGTCTTGAAAATTTTTCGTAGGCATCAGGATATACCTGCGCTGCGCCCCCTGATGGCAGTAAGAACCAGTCCGCGTCTTCTTCACGGGCAAGGAATATCCCACGTAACACCATTGAAATAACAAATTCAGGGCGTTGGATAGCGTAAACTAACGCTAGGGTTGAGCCCCATGACCCACCAAACACTACCCATTGATCAATGCCCAAATGCTGGCGAATAGTTTCAAAATCCTGAACTAATAACTGCGTCGTATTATTATCGGTATCCCCAAATGGAGTAGATCGTCCGCATCCTCTCTGGTCGACACCAATAACCCGATACTTTAGTGGATCAAATGGCCATTGATAGTTTTCACATAGACCAGCACCAGGACCACCATGCATGTATATTACGGGAATACCTTGTGGATTTCCGCTTTGCTCAACGTACAGTTGATGTCCACCTGAAACATCGATCGTTTGATGGTGGTAAACAGCGTTATCGTGAAACCTTCGGCTCATATTTTGCAATGGACTATTTACTATAAAGCGGTATTTTTAATAATGAAAAACGGGTCGACATTTGGTGTTCTCTTTTTAATTTATTAGCAAAACGTACACTGTAGTTGGCAATTTACAGATACTTAAAGTATCATTTTAACAGGCTTTAGGGTTAATTTATTATATTTTACGTGATTATATGTCGCGTCAAAGTAGGCTATTAGTAGCCTCCGGTTCTATGTCTTTTATCCTATGTGAAGTCGTGGGGTATGTGCAAGTTAGGATATGGCTATCAAAGAAAGAGGAAATTTACATGGTCCGTTTAATTTTTTTTATTTGCTTGTTATCCCTATCAGGATGTCAATCAGCAGTGGATAACGCCTATTATGGTTTGTGGGAGAAGCTGGGCGTTGAAAAAAGAGATATATTAGTAGAACGTGTTGAAGACGCTCAAGATTCCCAAAAGGATGCGCAGGAGCAATTTGCGTCAGCCTTAGATGAGTTTAGTGCTCTCATTAACTTTGATGGCGGCGATTTGGAAGATGTTTACACCAATTTAAGTGACCAACTAGAGGTGAGTAAAGAAAGTGCAGCCTCAGTAGGTCAACGAATAGATAAAGTAGAAGCGGTGGCTAACGCGTTATTCATAGAGTGGAAAAACGAAATTGATATGATTTCAAGCACTAAGCTAAAGCGGGACAGTCAACGAAAACTAGCCGAAACTAAACGAAAATATGCCTCTTTGCTCATTTCAATGAGAAAAGTTGAAAAGAGTATGGACCCAGTACTGATCGCTTTGCAAGACAATGTTTTAGCACTAAAACACAACTTAAATGCTAACGCTATAGGTGCGCTGAAAGCTGAATTTAGGAGTATCAAGCAAGATGTCGGTAGCCTAATAAAAGAAATGAACGCGGCTATTGCGCAATCGGATGATTTTATTAAAAGCATCAAAGGCTAGTCATTATATTGCAATAGAGCGAGCCCACCTAATGGGCTCATACGCTTAAACACGTTCTTTCGTAATATAGTTGCAACGTTTCATCACCAGCAATATTTCACCAACGGTCCTTCACTCCGCTTCTACCGCGTCAATATCAAAGCCCATCTTCTGCATAATATCTCTTGCTGATTCAGGTATGCGATTAGGATTATCTTTTTTCAGATCTGCATCGTAAGGTAAGGGTTGGCCCGTGAATGCATGTAAAAATGCTTCACATAATAGTTCTGAATTGGTGGCATGACGCAGATTGTTAACTTGACGCCTGGTGCGTTCATCAGTTAGCACTTTTAAGACCTTAATGGGAATCGAAACTGTGACTTTTTTAACCTGCTCGTTTTTTTTACCGTGCTCCGCATAAGGGTCTATATATTTACCATTCCACTCAGCCATGAGAATCCTTTTTTTTTGGTTATATGAAAATTCTAACTGGTCTAGCGAAAATATCAATCTAGAAGTGTAAACTTCTTGACGTCTAAGCGTATAAATCGTAATTTAGACGTCTGAACGTCCATAAAAGAGCAGCAAAACAATGGTTTCATATGCCCAAGGCATCGATGCACTAAATCAATCTCTATCTGAATTACGAGATATAGATGTTTCCTTCGAATTTTTTCCTCCAAATTCTGAGGCGATGGAAAACACATTATGGAAATCTGTTGAACGCCTTGCACCGCTAAAACCTAAATATATGTCTGTCACTTACGGAGCGAATAGTGGTGAAAGAGACAGAACCCATGATGTGGTTAAACGAATCTATAAAGAAACGGGTGTCCCAACGGCACCCCATTTGACATGTGTAGACGCAACTCCAGATGAATTAAAGCAAATTGCAAAAGACTACTGGGATTCTGGTATCCGACGGATTGTTGCCTTGCGTGGCGATCTACCAAAGGGCGTTGATAAAACCGACATGTATGCCTCGGATCTAGTGAGTTTATTGAAAGACGTTGCTGATTTCGATATCTCGGTTGCTGCCTATCCAGAAAAGCACCCTGAAGCGCCGAATGCACAGTTTGATTTGTTGAATCTAAAACGTAAAGCCGAAGCTGGCGCAAACGAAGCTATTACCCAATTTTTCTTTGATACTAGCGTCTTTCTGCGCTTTAGGGACAGGGCAGCTGCGGCCGGTATCGATTTAGATATTGTGCCTGGTATATTGCCCGTAACTAATTACCAAACACTCCAGCGATTTGCCGGATTCACCAATGTACACGTCCCTAATTGGTTACACAAAATGTACGATGGCTTAGAAGCTGACGATCAAGCTACTAGAAACTTGATGGGTGCAAACATCGCTATGGATATGGTTAAAGTATTGGCAAAAGAAGGGGTTAAGCACTTTCACTTTTACACGTTAAATCGTTGTGAGTTAAGTTATGCTATATGTCATATGCTAGGTTTGCGTAGTCAAAAGTAAGCATTCTTGCAAGATAGGTTTAAGTTCGACGCTGTTAAAGGTAAACTATGAGTCCTGTTTAGCCTGTTTTGTTTTTCATTTTGAGCTATCAAAATATGCCATTAACAGCAACAAGTGGAGCTTGCCGAGTTGAATCTACCCAATAATATCGCTAAAAAAATAAGCTATTACCAACCGCTAATTATTAATATTGGTAAGGCTTTTATTGAGCATATACGGTCTGAAAGAATCACCGTTTCGGCTGGTCACTTGGCTTACGTATCTTTGCTTTCTCTTGTTCCTGTCATCATGGTTTTCTTCATGATAATGTCAGCATTTCCAGCTTTTTCCGAAGTGCGAGGCCAACTAGAAAATTTCATATTCAATAACTTTGTGCCCACGGCCGGCGATGTAGTGCAAGATTATATGGCTGACTTTGTGGCCAATGCATCTGGTATGGGCGCTGTCAGTATTGTCTCATTGTTAGTAGTTGCCCTGTTATTAATATCCAATATCGATAAAACTTTTAATCATATATGGCGAACGCAAGTCCAACGTCCACTCATTTATACCTTCGCTATTTATTGGATGGTTATCACCTTAGGTCCATTTCTAATAGGCTCTAGTATAGTGGTGAGTTCTTACTTAGCAGGGCTGGCCACTTTTGCAGAGGAATATACGCCAGGACTGGGAACCTTTTTTCTGAAATTTGTGCCAAGTTTTGCTGCTATTGGTGCTTTCTTAATTCTATATATGATCGTCCCTAATCGACCCGTTAGAGCTAAATACGCTTTATGTGGAGCGCTGTTAGCTACCGTACTGTTTGAGTTATCAAAGAAGGGATTTGCGCTATATGTTACCAGCTTTCCATCTTATGAGGTTATATACGGTGCTTTGGCAGTCATCCCTATTCTGTTTGTATGGGTTTATTTGAGTTGGGTCGTGGTTTTGCTGGGAGCGGTTTTCACATATAGCATCACCGTTACTTGTGATGCTCGTGACGAACTAGCCGAGAAAGAAAGGAATGGCGAGTTGAACATTAATGATGGCGATGGCGAGTCACTCGACAATACAAAGCACCGCGATTCCAAGTAAACTGTACCGTAGGTATTGATAGGGGATGTTAATCCTTTTCGGATCCTATTTACTCCTCATTTGACAAGGAACATCATGCGTAAAACTATTTTTCAGATACTGATTGGCATTAACTTATTTATATTGTTGCTCTTTTTCTTTGCGCCATTTGGTGTTTGGTTTTTGATAATCACACTACCTCTATTAATGATTGCTATACACGACAGCAGGCAAAAAAAACACGCGATATTGCGAAACTTCCCTTTGATAGGAAGAGCGCGATGGATTATTGAGAGCGTCAGGCCTTTTGTTCAGCAATACATACTCGAGACCGACACTGGCGGCGCCCCTATTAGTCGCATGTTTCGAAATATTGTTTACCAGCGAGCGAAAAATAGTATCGACACCATTCCATTTGGTACACAGATTGATACTTACCAGACTGGCTACGAATGGATTGGTCATTCTTTATCTGCACTGAATGTCGAAGATATTGATATGGACCCTCGAGTTATCATTGGCAGTCGCCACTGCAAGCAACCTTATTCTGCTAGCATCCTGAATATTTCAGCAATGAGTTTTGGTAGCTTGAGCAAACCAGCATTGCAAGCGTTGAACAAAGGCGCCAAATTGGGTGGTTTTTATCACAATACGGGCGAGGGTGGTGTTAGTCCTTATCATCTTGAATATGGCGCTGATGTGGTATGGCAAATAGGAACAGGCTACTTCGGTTGTAGAAATGATAGCGGTAGTTTTGACCCAGATAAGTTTAAGCAACAAGCTTTACATACAAATATTAAAATGATAGAAATCAAATTGTCCCAAGGCGCAAAACCTGGCCATGGAGGAATTTTACCTGCAAGCAAAAACACCCAAGAAATCGCTGATATTCGAGGCGTGAAAGTGGGTACTCAAGTTGACTCACCAGCTACGCACAGTGCTTTTAATTCGCCTGTTGAGCTTATTACTTTTATCCAAACCTTACGAGACCTTAGCGGTGGAAAGCCAATAGGAATAAAGTTGGCACTAGGCAGACGTAGCGAATTTGTCGCTATATGCAAAGCTATGGTTGAACTCAATATAACGCCAGACTTTGTTACAGTAGATGGTGGGGAGGGCGGGACAGGTGCTGCGCCACTTGAATACTCTAATTCTATTGGTTCACCACTGCGTGAGGCATTGGCTTTTGTAGACGATTGTTTAGTTGGTTATGGGGTGAGAGAAGATATTAAAATTATAGCTTCAGGTAAAATAATATCAGGTTTTCACTTGGTCAAAAATCTTGCTTTGGGCGCTGATATTTGTAATAGCGCCAGAGGCATGATGCTAGCATTAGGTTGTGTACAATCTTTATCTTGTAACACGAATGAATGCCCAACGGGAGTTGCAACCCAAGACCCCTCTTTGTCTTCCGGGCTTATACCTGCCAATAAAGCGGTAAGAGTGCATCAGTTTCATAAAAAGACAGTGCATGCGACGGCTGATATCATCTCAAGCGCAGGACTTTCGTTACCTTGTGACCTGAATCGTACACATATATTTAGACGGGTTAATCAGCAAGAGGTAAAGCGTTATGATGAGATATTTCCGCATATGGTAATAGGCGGATTTCTACAAGATTGTATACCGGAAAGCTATAAAATTGATATTGCAGAAGCGAATGCAAATTCATTTGTACCAAAGAAAACACTAACCAGCATTAATCAGCAAATGAAATCCTTGTGTGAGAATGCGTAGATAGCGATTTTACTCTATAAAGGCAGTTTCTAAAATATGTTGAGTGAAATTTTTGCGTAGGTAAAACCCTCTTGGGCGTGTTTTTATTAACTGCCCATCTTCACCAATAGCTTCAGTAACCACAGAGCCATTGGCTGCTTTAGGACGAAGCTGTAAATAACTTCCAACCGTGGCGTCGATGCGTTCAACTTGACCTAAACTAATCATATCCATCAACTCTTCCCAATCATGCTGCAATTGCGCGTTTTGCTGGACGGTGGGTCGCCACAAAATTGGAAAGCCTACGGTGCGTTCCCCTGGGGGTATTTCTCTTTCACCTTGCACAGGAAGCCATAATACACACTGTAACTTATTACGTACGTTACAGTTTTTCCAATTAACGCCGGTGTTATTAGTGAGCGGCGCATAACAGACATAGGTCGTTTCAAGTGGCTTGTTTTCATATGACAAAGGGAGTGTTTTTAATTCAACTCCCAGCTCTGGAAAATCTTGCTCTGGTTTAGATCCAGCACTAGCACCTAACCAAAGTTCGATTAGTTGTCCCGTCCAACCTTTCTGAGTTTTGAAATTAACCGGTATCTCAATGTTAGCAGCTCTAGCTAAATCACCTAGGGTCAAGCCTGCTAGCCCTTTTGCTCTTTGCATTAGTTCCTCTACCGATGAGGGAGGATTCTGTGGTGTTTGTATTGATTGCATGTAATTTAGGCTTCACTTATTAAATAATTAACGCTATTGCTTTGCATAACTCATAGTTTATGGAAGAATGGACAAATATAAAAGTATAAATGCGCTGGGTAGTCTAAGTGATTGATGCCGAAGGATTCCGCGCGAATGTTGGCATTATTATATGCAATAAAATGGGTCAAGTATTTTGGGCCCGTCGCTATGGTCAACATTCATGGCAATTCCCACAAGGCGGAATTGACCAAGGGGAAACAGCTGAACAGGCAATGTACAGGGAACTTCACGAAGAAGTGGGGTTACTTGAGAAAGACGTGAGTATAGTTGGAGTAACACGCAACTGGCTTCGTTATAAACTGCCTAAACGCCTTGTAAGAAAGGGTTCTAGCCCTGTATGCATTGGCCAAAAACAGAAATGGTTTTTGCTTACCTTAAAGTGTGATGAAAAAGATGTGGATCTTTTACAATCAGGACACCCTGAATTTGACGATTGGCGTTGGGTTAGTTACTGGTATCCTATACGCAATGTGGTATCGTTTAAACGCGACGTTTATCGAAAAGTCATGAAAGAGTTTTCGCCCATAGTATTACCTGCGCAAAAAACCCATTCTAATTTGCCTAACAGCAACCGAAAAAACAAACGGCGTCGACCAAGACCGCAAACATAGGACAAAGGCAGGTATTGCTTGAAGTTTGCTGTACTCGTTTTGTTAACTGCAACGGAGCTTAATGCATGCTAACAACCCTGAAAAGAATAGTGCAAGAGGTTAACCAAATTCCAGGGTTAGAGCCCGCTCTTGAGCGCCTCGCGATGTTGGTCAAAGAAACCATGAAAGTGGATTCATGCTCTATTTATTTGGCTGACTATAAAAACCAAGTGCTGGTATTAAAAGCGACCGAGGGACTTGAAAAAAGTGCGATTAATAAGGTCAAAATAGGTTTCAATGAAGGCCTTATAGGCTTAGTCGGTCAGCGAGAAGAACCACTTAATATTGTAAATGCACCTCTACACCCGCGTTTTAAAAACTTTCCTGAAGTTAATGAAGCCGCCTTTTTCGCATTTATTGGCACTCCAATAATCCATCAGCGTAAATTGCTGGGGGTTATGTCTATGCAGCAAAAGTCGATTCGCCGTTTTAGCGAAGACGAAGAAGCCTTCTTAGTCACGCTTGCTACCCAAATCGGATTAGAGATTGCGAACGCAGAAATTCGAGGTGTATTAGACGTTAACTCTGATACACCTATTGATACGCATAAAAGTATCAGTGGTGTGCCGGGAGCACCAGGTTTAGCTTTAGGGCAAGCGGTTGTGCTCAATATGAAGCACGAACTGAGTCAACTGGTCGTTCGCAAAACTACAGACCAAAGAAAAGAAATTGAACGTTACCGTCAGGCTGTTGAGCTCACAAGAACTCAAGTTGCTAGCTTATCAGATAATCTTGGCGATAGTCTGCCCGAAGACGTGAAAGCCATATTTCAGCTTTACGACCAACTTCTTGATGCTAACAGCCTAGGGCGAGAAGTAGAGCAAAAAATCCGTGAGTATTGGGATGCAGCATCTTCATTGAAATTAGTTGTAGAGAGTTATGCTGCTCGGTTTGCAGCAATGGAAGACCCGTATATGCAAGAAAGAGCAGTTGATATAGTCGACTTGTCTAATCGTATATTGCATAACATCATGAGTGGGTCAGGGTCACCAATAAATACTGAGCGAACTCTACCAGACAATGCCATTCTCGTTGCTCGCGAAGTGTCGGCACCTATGCTTGCCGAATTTCCAGTTGGTAAGTTAAAAGCTATCGTCTCGATTCAAGGCTCTAATAACTCTCATGCAGCTATCTTAGCCCGCGCTATGGGAGTTCCTGCTGTTATGGGGTTAGGCGGCGTTCCGCTTAGTTTGTTAAATCATCAAGAACTCTTTGTTGATGGCTACTCAGGTCAGGTTGTTTTAGCGCCTGAACAACAAGCTCGTAGTGAATTTTTGCAGTTGATTGCCGAAGAAGAGGCGCTGAACGAACGTATTGAAAGTGAATCTGACCAACCTGCAAAAAGTGTAGATGGCTGTGAAATGACATTGTTAGTAAATGTAGGACTGTCGGCGGGTTTAGAAATGGAACAAAACAAACAAGGTGCTGGCGTAGGCCTATACCGTACTGAAATTCCATTTATGTTGAGAGAGCGTTTTCCATCAGAACAGGAACAGTTTGAGCTTTATCATAGTTTGTTAAGTGCGCATCCGAATAAAGAAATGACGATGCGTACGCTGGATGTTGGAGGCGATAAGCCTTTGTCATACTTCCCTATATCAGAAGAAAATCCGTTTTTGGGTTGGCGTGGTATTCGTTTGACCTTGGATCATCCTGAAATTTTTCTAATGCAAGTTAGAGCGATGCTGAGAGCGAGTATAGGCTTAACCAACTTGCAGATTTTGTTACCTATGGTTTCTAGTATCAGCGAGATTGACGAAGCAAATAGGCTTATAAAACAGGCTTTCTATGAAGTAAAAGAAGAAGCAATAAAAACTAATAAAGTGTTATCCAAACCAGCTATTGGTGTAATGTTAGAAGTTCCGGCGGTGATATTCCAGTTAGAACAGATAGCAAAAAAAGTTGACTTCTTTTCAGTCGGTACAAACGATTTGACGCAATATCTTTTAGCGGTTGATCGTAATAATTCCCGTGTCGCTCAATTATATTCAAGTTATCATCCGTCGGTATTAATAGCACTTAATCAAATATTGCAAACCTCTAACCTTTGCAATATTCCTGTAACGGTTTGTGGCGAGTTAGCCGGCGAGCCGAGCGGTGCTTTGATATTGATGGCAATGGGATATCGTAAACTGAGTATGAATGCACATAGTCTGCGTAAAATTAATTGGGTTATTCGCAACGTCGCTATTTCTGAGCTAGAGGCATTACTATCCCAAATATTGTCATGTGCTGGGCCGGAGCAAGTTAAGCAGATAGTAGACCAATATCTTGAAATGAGAGGACTAGGTGGACTAGTTAGAGCGGGTTCTTGACGTTTTTATCATGCATAGTGGTTTTTAAATAATGAGTGAAATGTAAATGGATCCAAATCTCGAAATATTTTTATTATGCGCAATATTGGGCTCCATTGTGGGTGTGTTAGCCGGTTTACTTGGTATCGGTGGTGGTCTATTAATCGTTCCAGCGATGGTCTTTTTATTGCATCTTTTTTTACAAATAGATATTGAAATCGGGATGCCTATTGCGGTGGCAACTTCTTTATCTACAGTTATTATGACAGGCTTATCCTCAGCGCGAAGCCACTATAAATTAGGTAACTTAGACAAACGAATTATCACGTATTGTGCTTTTGGTATTGCGATTGGTGCAACATTGGGGGCGCAGTTTGCTAGTTCTATATCAGGTGTTTTACTCCAGCGCATTTTTGCTGTGCTGGTAATTTTAATTGCACTACAAATGGTATTTGGTTCTCGAAAAGCCTCAGAACATACTATCGGTAAAAGGGGACTTGGCGGCATAGGTCTAGGTACGGGTTTTATTTGTGCGCTGATGGGTATTGGTGGCGGTGCATTGATTGTTCCTGCCCTAATGTGGTTCCAAGTTAATATCAGAAAAGCGATAGGTTGTGCCGCCTTTAGCGGTATCATAGTTGCGATTTTTGGTACATTGAATTTTATCATTATGGGTTGGAAAAACCCTGATTTACCAGAATGGTCGCTGGGTTATGTCTATTTACCCGCAACCTTCGGCATTATAGCAACGTCTATGCTAACGGCTCCAATTGGTGCTAAACTTGGACAAAAGTTAGATACTGCTAAATTGAAGAAAGTGTTCGCTGCCTTCTTAGTTATAGTAAGCATACGCATGATCATAGGAATTGAGTAATACATGACCATCTCAGCACAAAATATCCCTGCGCATTTGGATTTCCCAACAATAAACGCCGTTATTTTCGAAATAGGTCCACTTGCACTGCGCTGGTATGGCGTTATGTATCTAATTGGTTTCTTAGCTGCATTTTGGCTCGCTAATAGGCGGCTTTCACGTACTGATTGGAGTAAAGAACAGCTCAGCGATTTGCTGTTTTGGGGCTTCATGGGTGTTGTGCTAGGCGGTCGCATTGGTTATGTGCTGTTCTACAATTTTAGCGTTTTCCTCGATAATCCGCTATATCTGTTCCGTATTTGGGAAGGTGGAATGTCCTTCCACGGTGGCTGTCTGGGCGTTATTGTCGCCGCATTTTGGTTCGCTAAAAAACAAGGTTGGGCATTTCTACGCGTCGGTGATTTTATTGCTCCATTAGTGCCAATTGGTTTGGGAGCGGGGCGTATTGGCAATTTTATTAATGGTGAATTATGGGGGCGGACGACTGACATGCCTTGGGCTTTCGTATTTCCTGGTGCTGGTGCGATGCCTCGTCATCCATCACAACTCTATGAATTCGCACTTGAAGGAGTCCTACTATTTGTAATCTTATGGCTATATTCAGCAAAACCACGCCCCGTTGGTTCGGTGGGTGGATTGTTCTTGTTAGGTTACGGTATATTTAGGTTCTTTGTTGAGTTCTTCCGTGAGCCAGACGCCCATCTTGATTTGAATACACTTGGATTATCGCAAGGTCAAATGTTATGTATTCCAATGATATTTGCTGGTATCGCATTGATTAGTTATGCCTTTAAAAAGGGCGAAAAAGCGTAATTCGACGTTACAAAAAGCAATATCGAGTGTTAAATCAAAGTTAGGGAACGGTCAATATGAGTCAGTACGAGCAATTATGTCAGCGCATTATTAGTGAAGGAACTTGGTTAACTAACGAGCGTACAGGGCAAAAATGTTTAACCGTCATTAATGCTGAGCTTGAATATGATGTTGAAAATAATTCTTTTCCACTAGTAACAACGCGTAAAAGTTTTTATAAGGCAGCCATTGCTGAACTTCTTGGTTATTTACGCGGTTATCAAAACGCTGCAGACTTCCGTTCTATAGGTTGTAATACTTGGAATGCGAACGCAAACGAAAACAAAGCTTGGTTGGCAAACCCCCATCGTAAAGGCGAGGACGATATGGGGAGAGTATATGGTGTTCAGGGCCGTACTTGGCAGAAGCCTGATGGCTCTGTATTAGATCAACTTGGCAAAGTTATCGATAACCTTTCTAAAGGTATCGATGATCGTGGTGAAATTGTCACATTCTATAATCCAGGTGAATTTGAGCTTGGTTGTTTACGCCCATGCATGCATACGCATACCTTTTCACTGTTAGGTAAGGATTTGTATCTCACTAGCTATCAACGCTCTTGTGACGTACCCCTTGGCTTAAATTTCAACCAAATTCAGGTATATGTAATGCTCGCTTTGGTAGCTCAAATCACCGGGAATAAGCCCAAAAAAGCGTATCATAAAATCATTAATGCGCATATTTATGAGAATCAATTCGAATTGATGAGGGATGTGCAATTAGCTCGGACGCCGCGACCTAACCCTAAGTTGACGATTAATCCTAAAATTAAGTCACTAACAGATATTGAAACATGGGTAACGACAAACGATTTCACCGTCGAAGGTTATGAGCATTACGATGCCATTGCTTACCCATTTTCTGTGTAATATCTTAGTTGCTTTATGGCCTTATACCGACGACATCTAAAGGACATAAGCCTTGTCCTTCTAAAAATAAAACACACATTGATAATTGAGTTTTAATACACTCATCGTGGCGGATCAATGGTTCCTTCCAATAATGAGTTTGGTGTAGGACGTGCCAAAATATTCTCTCTTTATGGCTATAAGCTTGTGACTGCTGGTTTTTTATTTGTGACCATTCATCAAACGTGTCCCACAAAAAGCACTCGAGCTCCGAATAGGGGAGTTCGTCCTGCCAGTAAGAACGCATATAAAAAGCAAGCTGCTGTGCTTTGCGATCGATAAAATGTTGTACCAACAAAATAATCTGCCAACGTTAATATATTTAGATATGTGTAAAGTATAGGTAATGAAAATAAATCCGTTGAAAAACAACGTAAGATGATGCCTAAGTCATTGTATAATATAAATATATAGAAACAATTAAAAATCGAAATAAGTATTACCAGCCTAAATAAGAAATCCAGCCCTTTATTTGACGACTAATATATCGCATTTGAGTTTGGTCAAAAGATTGTCCAATAATTTCGGTTTGTCTGTAGATTTCTTTCAGTTCTGTTGTTGTTTTTATTCTTCGCGTTCGCTCAGTTTGCTTACTCCAACTATTATCCCAGTGGCTAGTGAGGTCAAGAACGGGGATAGGAATTTGAGCAATGACCATTGGTAATTTATTATTCAACTTACGAATAGGCCAATATGGATTATTAACGACGAGGGTGTCGATTTGCTGCATCAAGGGATTACCATCAGCCACTAGCTTAGCAATAGTTGCAGCAGTAATGCCCTGGGAAACCAAAATACGATGCCCCATAGTAGTTTGCATGTGGGTTAGTGTAGCAGCAATATAAGCCTCTACCTCTTGCGAATAAATAACCAGCTCCGCTTCACTTATGGTAGACACAATTGTGCTGCTATTGATTGTCTCCGTTACTTTATTGCTTATTGAGTTGGTTGATACTTGTTCTAAAGATGTAACTGCTACCGGATCCAAATCGCTAGAAGTATTGTTTGCAGTTGTATCCATATTGTTGTCAGAAACTTCAGGCTCAGACCGCGGCCCTTTATCGGTAGAGACTGGTTGTTCATCATTTTCAATAGGGGATCCGATATTAGAGCCAAAGCTTAAGCCTAAAGACGGCATTACTACGGTGGTCCAGCCAAGCGCTGGTAGGTAATTAGCAATATGAGTGAGCGAATCTTGTCGACCTAATGGCATGTTGGCATCACCAATAATGAGCATAATGCCTTTGGTAATTGGCTGTTCTGACAATGAAATTAAAATAGGAACACTATTATCACCTACATTGATGAGCGTGAATTCGTCGCGGTGCAATTGATTTATTATGTCTGCGCTGGTTATTTCACTAAAGGAAACTGATTGTGCAGCAACGCCAAACAGCACATCGCTAGTTAGCAATAAAAAGCCAGTTAGGGATGAAGCAAGTGCATGCTTTATTTTGTTTTGCATCGTAATAAGTCCCGCACGTCGACATTGAATATGTAAGTTATCGGCTTCGTTCGCAGGATGTTTAAGATGTATGGCTGATTTCTTTCAGGATAAAAAAAAGCAGCCACAAGGCTACTTTTAGTGTTTAGAGGTTTACGCTCTAATTAGTTTAAAACTCATAAGAGACTGACGCACCAAACAACCTAGGTTGATTTGGATAAGCATTGAAACTGCCGCTTTGAATTGGTGGTGGGAATGATGATAAGTAATACTCATCATTATTCAAATTACGCACATAGACTTGAAAACTTACGCCATTTTCCATCGTCAAACCAGCACTCGCATTTATTGTGCTCACAGCGCGTGTTATTTCTGGTGGTACATTTGCTACCAATCCTACTTCGCTTTCGTATTGATAGTCTGTGCGAATGTAACCGAACATGCCATTATCAAATTCAAAGTTATAAGTAATGCCTGCATTGAAGGTACGCTCAGAGATACCTAGCGGTTTTTCTCCAGATAAGTCTATTGGACCATTTAAACCTGACGCACCTATAAATGAATCATAGATTGGATCGAGTAACATGCCGGCTAAGGTAATATCAATACTCTCACTGACATTGAAAGTAGAATCAAATTCCACGCCTTTAGTCGATTGTTGACCCGCATTCGCTAATACGAAGCCTGTTCCAACAAATGTACTCGACTGGAAACCTTTAATTGTCTGGTCGAACGCAGTTAAATTAATGGCGGCATTTTTAAATCTAGTTTTAATACCTAGTTCGTAAACTTGCGATTCTTCAGGACCGGCAAAACGAGTGCCGTAGCTCTGGTTTGCTTGCAACAAGCCCGCGGCTGCAAGTGCGGCTTGGTCACCAGGGAATGGACGAGTATCGCGAGATAAGTTCCACGACGTGCCTTTAAACCCCGTTGCTGCAGTTGCAAAAACATTCACGTTCTTATTGACTTCATAGGCTAAACGCAAGCTCCACGTCGTTTTACTGTCTGAGCTTTTACCACTCTCTAGCGAATTTGGAAATATAAGTTGCGGTGGTAAAAACTGAACGCTTTGTAAAGTGGGTATAAACGGAGCAAAAGGAGTCGCTGTCAATGGCACACTAAATACAGTGGGCGTAGCCGCAAAATCAATAGCTGATAATATTTCAGCGTTGTCTGATTCGATACTCACTTCCTTTTCGTCATTCGTGTAGCTTATACCTAAGGTCGCAGTTAGCGCGTCAGTTAAGCTATAGTCAAGACTGACGAATAAAGAATAAGATTCGTTGTCTTGCAAAAACTCACTATTAATATATTGGTCGGCAGCAAAAAAGGTATTTGGTGCTAAGCCGTAAATCGCCTCAACCCCTGGAAATAAAGCAGCAAAACCGAGCACGTCAAAGAAATTCCGAGTTCCAGCCCCATAATATAAGTTATCACCCGTATCTACCGTTTCATTAAAGTAGAAACCGCCAACCATCCAGTCAAACGTGTTGTCGCCAGTTGACGTCAAACGAAATTCTTGGGTGAAAGTGTCTATATCGGTATGGCCCTCTTCAGTCAAAATATCTAACGAAGTGTAGTCAACATCACTGAGGTAATTTGATTTATTGTTACGCATGGCCGTAATCGAGGTGAATGCAAACGTTTCGTAATCCACGTCGATCTGTAATGAAATACCGCCATCTTCAATTTTGTTAGTTGGGTCAATATTCAGTGCAGATTTATACGCAAATGGGTCTGATTCGTCTAATACTACACCACCCAGAGCTCTAACTGCTGCGGTTGTTGGGCCATTAATAACGTCAGCTACTGTACAGCAAGATTCTTCTATTTCACTGTAGTCGGCAATAAAGCGGAACGTAACATCCTCAGTCGGTTCGAATAAGAATTGGCCTCTTAGATTCCAACGGTCTCGGTCATTGATATCACCTAAGCCTACGACACTTTCGGTGTAACCATCTCGCGTGTTGATACCACCTGACAGACTAAATGCCAACTCATCGGTTATTGCGTTGGTCACATAACCTTTTAAGATACGTTGGTTATAGTTGCCAAGCGTAGCTTCAACTTTACCTTCAAGATTATATGATGGCGCTTCAGTTCGAACGTTAATTACACCGGCAGACGCATTTTTACCGAATAATGTACTTTGCGGACCGCTTAAAATTTCTATTTGTTGTAGGCGCGGTAAATCACCAATTTGAGCAGCGGCTCTAGAGCGGTAAACGCCGTCTATGAAAACACCGACTGAAGGTTCGATACCTGTATTGTTAGTGCCGTTGCCGAAACCACGAATAGAAAAGTTAGTATTGGTTGAGCGCTGCAACGGAGTTACGCGTAAAGTTGGTACTAGGCTTTGTAAGTCACCTATATCAAGTACTTTGGTTTGCAAAATGTCTTTTGCGCTAGTAACTGTTACTGCTATGGGAGTTTCTTGTAAACCGGTTGAACGTTTTGAGGCTGTGATGACGATTGTTTCAAACTCTTCTTCAGTCTCGGTTTCGGACTCTTCTTGACCTAATGCGCTGTTAGACATAAAGCCTAATGATATTGCTACAAGTAATGCTAAGGGTTTAGTTTTAAAATATGCAGGTAAATATTGAGTCATGTGTTTTCTCATCATATTACAAGGAAATTATTATTTTTATTTGAGCATAAGGTTTAACTCTCAGCAGTTACCCGATTGTAACTGTATGGTCGCATTACCCTATCTCTCCATATATTCACTAAACAACCTAGTTAACGTGACATCAATGTTAAACAAATGTTGCGCAGCTTTTGTACAATAAAGGTATTTTATGCTCTAAGCAATAGGTATTTGCGTGGGGAAATGCTGTAGTTTTGTTAATAATTTGTGAGTATGCACTGCTAAAATAAGTTTCAGCTCGCATACTCCCAATATTTATTTTACTTATCTATAACTCTTGTTGAAATGAATGAGGTGATTCGAATCGCAGTTTTTCACCACTCACTGGGTGCGAGAATGAGTGCATTTGTGCATGAAGGCAAAGACGCGGATTTCTAGCCATTGCTTTTTCATGGGCGTATAGGCGATCACCTAAAATTGGATGCCCTATTGCTAACATATGAACCCGAAGTTGATGAGATCGCCCTGTAATTGGAGTTAATTCCATTAGTGTTGAATTACGGTCACGCTGCACAACCTGCCAATGGGTTAGTGAAGGTTTGCCTCGTTCGTGGTCGACCATTTGTTTCGGTCTATTTGGCCAGTCACAGATAAGTGGTAAATCAACGTTACCTGACTCACTTTCAACATGACCAAATACCCTAGCAAAGTACGTTTTTGATGTTTCGCGGTTTTCGAACTGTCGAGATAAATGCACGTGAGCTGGTTTGTTCAATGCCATCATAAGAACGCCGGATGTGGCCATATCAAGGCGATGCACAATAGTAGCCGTCGGAAAAACTCGTTGTACACGAACTTGCAATGAATCTCTAAGCTCTATCGATTTACCGGGCACGGTTAGTAGCTCGGCAGGTTTGTCTAACACTAAGATATCCTCATCACGATATAATATCGTTAGAAAAGGATATGTCGGTGGAGCATAGTGCAAAAAAGTCATTTATGGATTATTTACTACAATGCGCAAGCTATCTAAATAGGGTTCGGCATTGGTTATGATGCCGGTAAGCGTCGCCATTTGTTCTTCAATAAAGTTTATCTCTTCATCTCGAATGGAAGGGTTGGTTTTTTGTAGCGAACGCAAGCGTGCAATTTCACCACTAAGTTCAGATTGCATTGCATTTAGTGCAACTGATTGCTGTTCAGCCAAATCGGCATGACCTAATTTCAAGCTTGCTTCAACACCGGCAGTAATTTGATCTGCAAGGGCTTGCAGTAGTTGTATTGCAATTTTGCGCTTGACCTTAAATAACTGTTCAAATTCGACTTCTACAGGTTGGTTTTTAGCATCAAGACAAAGCCGAACCGGGGTCGGTGGTAAGAATCGATACAATTGCAAACTGGCTTCTGCGCTTGCAGATAAAACGCTCGTTGTCTCTATCCAAAATGCGCCAGTCGGTAGCGTCGGATCTTTTGTAAACGCAATACTGCTTTTACCCAAAACATCAGTAATCACTGATTCGAGACAGTGACTCACTATTTCACTGTCCCAACTTAGGAACTGTAATTGTTCAAATTTAGTCGCACTATTGCGTTGATATGTTACTTCTAAACCGTCTTCTGTTAAGCCTGGAATTTGATGCACTAATTGCTCAGTTGGACGAAGAATATAACTGTGGTCATCTTTTTCTTCTTGCGTTACGCCCAATGCGTCAAACAATCGGCTCATGAAATTGAGTAAACCAACTGGGTTTTCAGCCGCAATAATGGTGTCTAGCAAATCATCGATACGACCAAAACCAGACGCATTTAATTCAAGCAATTTATCTCGACCTTGCTCAATTTTTTGTTTTAGGTCTTTTGTTAGTGCTCTAGTTTGGCCGATAATATCCAGCTTTAGCTCAATATCTTCTGGATTTTTAAGCGCTGACATTAAATCAGATTGCAGTTGTTTGAAAACATCGCTGCCAACTGGACAGGTCGATTCGAAAGCGCCTAATCCATCCTGATACCAATCGAATAATACTTCTTGCGCCGTATTTTCAAAGTAAGGAATGTGCAGGTTAATATCGAATTTTTGGCCAATACGATCAAGACGACCAATCCGCTGCTCTAAAAGGTCAGGCACCATTGGTAAATCGAATAAAACTAAGTGACGTGAAAACTGAAAGTTTCGACCTTCACTGCCAATTTCGCTGCATAACAGCACCTGCGCACCTTGTTCATTGGTAGCAAAAAAATGAGCGGCTTTGTCACGTTCAATAATACTCATACCTTCATGAAAAACAGTATGTCGAATTGCTGTTTTTTGACGTAAGTATTCAGCCAATTGGAGCGCTGTTGATGCGTAGGCACATATCACAAGCACCTTTTCATCTTTATTTTTTTCTAACAAATCAACTAACCAAGCGACACGTGGGTCATATTTAGTCCAGTTGTCGTTAACCAGTGACGCCCGTTCGGGGTGTAAACTGAGCACAACATCTTCTTCCAATGACATCGATACCGCATATTCTTTTGGCAATTTCAATGGAGCTGGCATAGCAAGACGTTCAGGGAAGCCTTTTATACTGGCACGACTATTTCTGAATAACAGGCGACCAGTACCATGTTGATCAATAAGTTTAGTTAGCAGCGTATTGCGTTGTTCGCCACTAGCTAACATTGCATCTGTTATTTCTTCATCCTTAACTACCGCATTTAACTTGTCAATTTGCGCTTGGTTCATGTGTGTATTATCAATAAGAGGTGCAACTGCTTCGGCCAGTTCGCCATAATGTGTTTCTTCTTCAAGAAACTGCTGATAATCATAAAATCGCGCTGGGTCTAGTAAGCGTAAACGTGCAAAGTGGCTCTCATGACCAAGTTGGTCGGGCGTAGCCGTTAATAGTAAAACGCCTTTACTAATTTGACAAAGTTGTTCAATTGCACTGTATTCCTCTGAAACATGTTCTGCCGACCATTGTAAATGATGAGCTTCATCAACAATCATAATATCCCAATCGGCTTGGGTGGCTTTCTCTAACACTTTTTCTTGTTTAATAAAGTCAATGCTACAGAGCACTAATTGTTCTTGTTCGAAGGGGTTGTCGCCACTTTCTGCCATTGCTTCCATACGCTCTTCATCAAATACTGAGAACGGAAGATTAACTCGACGTACCATTTCAACTAGCCACTGATGCAATAAGCTTGGGGGCACGATAATAAGCACACGCTTGGCTTTGCCCGTTAACAATTGCTGATGCAAGATTAATCCGGCTTCAATTGTTTTACCTAAGCCTACTTCGTCGGCTAGCAGCACGCGGGGCGCAAAACGACGGCCTACTTCATTGGCAATATGTAATTGGTGGGGTATAAGCTCTACACGAGCACCAACTAAACCAACAGCGCCAGACGTTGCGTGTTCATATTGTTTTTGTAAACATTCATGACGAATATCAAACCATTTAGGGGAGTCAAGCTGGCCGCTAAATAAGCGTTTTTCAGGTTGGTTTAGTTTGACGTTGTGGTCTAACGATACTTCAATGATCGACGCTTTTTCTGCATTGTCAGTGCGCACTCCAGAATAAATATAAAGCCCGTCTTGCAAAACGACACTCGTGATTTTTAAGTCCCAACCGTCACTGTGAAGCGCTAATTCACCTTCGCTTAAAATCAAACGGGTAATAGGAGCCTGAGCAATAGCATAAGTGCGGTCCTCTTTGACTGCAGGAAAGAGCATATCTATCGTTCGGTGGTCGGTTGCTAAGACAACACCCAAGCCCAAATCAGCCTCTGTATTGCTTAACCAACGCTGCCCAACGGTAAACTCTTGTGCTGCATACATAATTAAAAATCCAAGATGAAAAATAAAAAAGGGGGCGTATTGTACTTATACTGGACGCCACTGTCAGCTATCCGTTCAAATTACCTGAAAAAAAGCCGGTGATAATTATAGTGGACTCATTTTGCGCGAACATGGTTTTAACATTAAAACCAGCTGTCTGTTGCACGTTAGCATCTGCTTATCATTTCAATGATCAACCAGGGGCTCATGTTATCTCGCAATTTAATGCCAAATTCTTTTACTGAAACCTTTCTGCATATCTTCAGCCTTATACGACATTCGATAATTTTTAACATTGCAAATAAGCCGCTTTAATTGTATGTTTATTGTATAACATTATTATGTAATATTATTGTATAAATTTAATTCTATTTTTGTATGCTTTTAAGGCAATTACGGAATCTTACATTTTGACAAGGCACCGCTGCATAGTTACTTAAAACAACAATATTTCTAGGCGCAATATTCTTGACCAGTATCGTGAATTATTCTGGCTTCGGATTTACCGTTAAGGACTAAAATAACTAACTTTACCGATAATTATTAGCAGTTCCTTGAGTAACTACATCAAACAAATAATCTCATCGTAACAATGGTGCAATCGCTGCTGACACGACTAATTAAACAATTAATAGTGATGAAAACAATGACTTTATGAAATTGACAAAGCGACTCCTTTTTATCCTAATATTCTTTGTGTTGTCTAGTGCACAAGCAAATGAAATATCGGTTGTGGATCATTATGAAATTATTCACGATGGTCAAGGGTTGACCTGTGATACTGAATCAGCAATGGTCAAAGCTTGTGCCGATGCGAATTGTTCAATGTTAAGCACACAGTCAGTTAGCCTTGATTTTTTAGCTAATGGCAAGGTTATTAGCTCATCGACATTTAAAGGTAGTGCCACCGTCACTTTTAATAATACCGACGTTGAAACCTTAACTTTTTCACTTGCTAATACTTCAATTACCGCTACCAACCCTCAAGTCTGTAACGATGGTAATGGTAATTCCTGTGGTATGGAGTTTGACAATACAGGTTTTAGATTTCTATATGGCCCTGACAATAGCGCAACATTACCAATGCAGACATCTGGCTCTGTGTTCAGTGATACGCTAAAACTTCAAGCAGTAAAAGCAGTTAATGGCGCCTGTATTGGCCTATTCCGCGGCAATCATGATGTCGATTTATCACAGCAAAATATTGCACCTCATGGCACTAGAGGTCTTAATTTTACTGTTGCTGGTGATCCTATTGCGAAACACCCCAGTGTTACCAGCACCACATTGGACTTCGGTGTAAATAGCATTGCGACAATACCCGCACCGACATACTACGACGCCGGACAAATTCGCTTATATGCCAGTTATAATATTGCAAGCGCTATAACATTAGCTGACAGTAGTAATGCATTCTGGGTCAGTCCAGCCGAACTTGTTGTGCGCGCAACATCAGGCTCAACCAATTTAGATGGTGGCGCGGCAACGTCATCCAAAACTTACGCAGCAGGAGATAGTTTTGCTTTGACAGTAACCGCATTAAATAGCCTTGGTGTTGTTACGCCAAACTATTCACCCGGACAAATACAGTTAATGCTCACTCGAATGGGTCCTAGATTAAGCGATAGTGTTGACGGTAAATTCTCATACGGGCCATCAAGCGAAATTGCAAGTAGCGCCAGTCCTGTATTTCAAAATGTGACTTTGAGCAACTTTTCTTTTGGGGTGTCTGCTTATAATTCAGCGCACTATTCCGAAGTAGGTTTGCTCAAGCTAGATGTTCAAGACAGTAATTATGGTAACGAGAATATGGTCATTCCGGCTATCGGAATTAATATTGGGCGTTTTATTCCAGAGCACTTTATTCAAACAGTAGTGGATGATGGGTATTTTATTGCCACATGCAATGCCTCAATAGAGTTAACGGCCTATAGCGGTCAACTGGATGAAGCGACTAACAGTATTGGTGCAATTTCATACTTAAGTAACCCAATCTTAGCGATTACAGCCTATAATAAACAAGGTAACATTACCCAAAACTATTATGAGGATAGTGAAGCCAGCGTTAATGATTACATGAAACTCAGTGCTTCAGATATTAGCGTGATTACCCCAACCATGGACCAAGTAGCAATCGGAGTAGATAACAATAAACTATCGTTAACGGCCAATATGACTACTGGAACCTTGAGCCAAACTAATTTGACCGCTTCATCTAGCGGTGTTGCATTGCCCAAAGGGACATTACATTATCAATTATCAGATGCGGATCATTTTTCTTATAACCGTTCTGCTAATGCATTAGTTGCACCATTCACGTCGGATATCGATTTTTCGATCGCGACTATCATAGATACTGACAACGTAAAAGTCACAACGACTGTCGATGCATCGCCAACAGGTGTTGAAATTCGATTTGGTCGTTTATTACTAAAAAATAGCTTTGGACCTGAAACTTCAAACTTTCCACAACTGATGAAAATTGAACATTTTGATGGTAATGCTTTTATAGCTGATCCAGGTGAGAATTGCGCTAGTTATGATGCAGGTAGAATATCACTTACTAATATTAGCTTAAATCCGTCACTGACTAGCGTGCTCGGAGGAAACGGTCTTTTCATTAACGGAAAAACTCAAACAATTGAATTACAAGCCCCAGGATCTGGAAATCAAGGTCAGATAGGGGTGCTATATGATGCTTATGATTGGTTTAAGTATGATTGGGATAATGATAGTGTTTATGATGACAGCCCGAGTTCTACCGCCACGTTCGGTATTTTCCGTGGGAACGATCGAACAACTTTTTGGCGAGAAGTTTTTCATTAATGATGATGTTAACGTGATTGTTTTAACCGAGTGCTTTCCTGTCGATTTTTGCGCATTCGGTATTTTACTAAAAATTTGTAATATCAGGCTAATAACCTGATACTAAAGGTTATTAGCCAGTTCATATATAACTAGCAATACCAAATAAGCAAATAGGTAGCCACCTAATAAATATTGTGAAGTAAGGTTCAAATGATAGAGAAACGCCCAACCATTCTTGTTGTGGACGACCAACGTATTAATATTGAAATTTTAAATGGTGCGTTGAGTGACGACTACAAAATTCTTGCAGCAATGACTGGTGAGCAAGCAATTAAAGTTGCTTGTGAAGCGCTCCCATGCCTTATTTTACTTGATGTTGTGTTGCCCGACATCAGTGGCCATGAAGTATGCAGAGCATTAAAAAATAATGAACTAACGAAGCACATTCCTATTATTTTTGTGACAGCACAAAGTAGGCCAGAAGACGAACTCAAAGGATTACAGTTAGGCGCTGTTGATTATTTCCGCAAACCCTTTCTAGTGCCGCTGATTAAAGTGCGTGTTCGAAATCAAATTGAGCTAGTACAAAAGACAGCAGCGTTAGAAAAATTAGCGTGGATTGACGGTTTAACTGGTATTTCAAACAGGCGCTTATTCGATAAACGCTATTTTGCAGCCTGTAAGTATGCGCTTCGCAATAAACGCATAATATCCCTGATGTTAATAGATATCGATTTCTTTAAGCAATACAACGATCATTATGGTCATGGGCAAGGTGATGTAGTTCTTAAACGAGTTGCACGAGCTCTTGCGGAAGGCGCCTCACGTCCTTTAGATTTTGTTGCTAGGTACGGTGGCGAAGAGTTCGTTATATTACTGACTGATTCTTGCGAAACAGAAGGGGCTCTACTTGCTGAGAAAGTGCGTCAAAAAATAGAAGAATTAGCTATCCCTCATGTTAAATCGGCTGTTCACGAATCATTGACGATTAGCGTTGGGGTGACGATGAGTCCGAGCGATGGTAGTAAATTTGATAGTAAAGCGTTATTAGAAGTTGCAGATAATTGTTTATACGAAGCTAAATCAAGGGGCCGAAATACGGTTGTTTCCACTGATTTGAAACCTCAGGTACCTAAATAGAATCAGTACAGCGAACGGGCTCTCAAATAGAGAGTTGATGCTATTTTACGAGTCATATTATAGGGTATTAAAAATAGCTTTACTATTTGCTTTATTCTCATTAAGGCATCCCTAACGTTCTATATAATATTGAAACAATGTCTTAAGCCTATCGTCAATTATGGGCTGTCAACTTAATCACCTCAATCAATAATATCGATGTCACACTTTATCCGAAAGGGCGTAACTTGGCAGATGACGAAAAACGGATGCACACTTCCTTCTTAAAAAACCTAACGTAGGTGCAATGTCGCGTATTTAGTATAGGTGTAAGAGCTAACTTTTAAATAAATTGGCCGAAGCATGAATGTATTTAATTATCGAGTCGGTCTTATTAAGTGCGATGTGTATAAAAGCACAGTTTAACTTACTTAATAATGGACCGACTCATGGCCTGCTTATCAGAAAATTGCATTTTTAAAAGCTTAGCGTTAAAAACCAATGCGCTTATTGTTATCACCCTGTTTCTGCTAAGTCTGTCTGCGGCAGTTAATGCCCAGAACGCGTCAGACTCTGCGCATGACATAAAAGCATCCAAGCAGTCAGTGCAATGGTTAGAGTATGAAGATGCTAGAGCATTAGATTCAGACAAACCAGTCTTTGTTTTTGCAGAAATGACATTCTGTCCAGCTTGTAAAAAAATGAAAAAAGAAGTGTTCGTTGAACAAGATATTATTGATATATTAAATAATGACTTTGTACCAGCCAATATGAGTACCCTCGGCATTTTTCCTAACACACTTGATGATTTAATTGATGAAGATGGTGGCCCGTTAGTTTTAAAGGGTTCGCCAGGTTTTGTGATTATTAAAGATAATCAGTATTCGGTATTTTATGGTTTTCAATCCGCAGAGAAGCTTAGGAGCGTATTCGCAATGGTACTAAATTCAGCGGAGTAATATGCATCACCTTTTTAACTGATATTACTTTATAAGTTTAAAAGATTGATTAGCACATACTACTCAGCAGTTTTAGGTAATAGCTTGTCGAATATTAGTTGACGCTTTTGTTGTCCGGCGCTCATTGCCTCCATTACATCAGGCATTTGCAACATGCCGCTTTGCCAAGTAGCCATGTGATTTAAGCTATACTCGATGTGAGCGGTTTTTATGTATTGTTTACATATAGTGTTAAATAAACTTTAATTAGTAACTAACCAAACTATGCACTCTTCACCTTTCGTGCTATTTGCTTAAAGCCTTCATTATCTATTAACATAGATAAGAGAAATAAGATGTACTGACGCCAGATGGTATTTTACTTGGGTAATAGGTATTGGTCACGGCGACTATAAAACGATGCCTATATTGAAAAAACGTCTCTATAAGTGCATAAAAGGCTGAGCAAAAACACAAATTAACAACCAAAGGGCTACGCAATAATATGAGCAGCAGTGAGCAACAATTTGATTTTATTTTATATGGTGCAACTTCTTTCGTCGGCCAAATTATGGCAGAGTATTTGTCTGGCTATACAAGCGAAGAATATACGTGGGCAATGGCCGGAAGAAGTGAGAGCAAACTGCAAGAACTGAAACAACGTTTTAATTTAAATGAAATCCCACATTTTGTTGCTGATGCCTCTGATGAATTGACTCTAAAAGCCCTATGTGCAAAAACTAAAGCCATCGTGAGTACTGTTGGGCCTTATGCGCTTTATGGTGAAACACTTGTTAAAGTGTGTGCGCAGTCAGGTACCGATTATTGTGACTTAACTGGCGAACCGCAGTGGATAAAGCAAATGCTGGAAAAATATGAAGTTGATGCAAAAAGTTCTGGTGCACGAATTGTACATTGCACTGGTTTTGACTCTATTCCTTCTGATTTGGGTGTTTATAAATTACAACAGACCGCAATTAAACAAACTTCAGCACCTGCAAAGTACATTAAAATGCGCGTAAGAAAAATTAAAGGTGCAGCATCAGGCGGCACAATTGCGAGTATGCTAAACGTATTTAAAGAAGTAAAAGAAAACCCTGAATTGCGTAAAGTATTAGTAAACCCTTATGTTCTTTGTCCTCCCAACCACCCGTTCAAACACCGTCAAAAGAATCATAAAGGTGCGCAGCGCGACGATTCGTTGGGTGTTTGGACTATGCCTTTTGTAATGGCTTCAATTAATGAACGCGTTGTTCATCGTTCCAATGCATTGTTAGATAATCAATACGGTGAGGATTTTCTTTACGATGAAGCGATGACCGCTAAAAGCGGCTTTCAGGCGTGGACGTTTACGCTGGGGTTGGGTGCTTTCATGCTAGCAGCGAGCCTATCGCCATTAAGAAAACTATTAGCCCATTACGTATTAGCTAAACCGGGTGAAGGTCCAACGCCGGAGCAACAATTGAACGGCATGTTTGATATGCGTTTTTATGCGGATATGCCTAATGGTAACCAATTAGTAGTAAAGGTTGAAGGTGATCGAGACCCCGGGTATGGTTCGACAGCGAAAATGTTGGCACAGGCTGTCCTCTGCCTATCGAAAGATATTCCTCATGTGAAGGGAGGATTTTGGACTCCTGCTTCAGCCCTAAATGAGCCTCTAATTAAGCGCTTAAGGGATCATGCAGGCGTTAATATTGAGGTTATGTAACCCAAGTTAGAAACGTCATGATAAAGAATCGTGAAAAGTAATAATGGTAATAACAAGTCAATTAAATAAGGTAGAAATAGTATGAAGTTTCAGCTAGTTTTAGTGGCGACGATGATAGTTTCTGCAATGAGCGTGGCAGCGCTGGCATCGGATATGCCTGATGCTAATAAAACTAGTAATGTACTCAGGCTATCTGAGCCTGTAGCAACAGATGCTCAATCTGAAACTTTTGGTGCCTTGCTCGATAAGACGCTTAAAAAAGTAACGTTACATGAATTGGTTTCAAATTCTGCATCTTATGTTGGCAACGCTTTTCAGGTTGAGACCAACGTTGCTAAGGTTTGTCAGAAAAAAGGATGTTTCTTTATTGCTCAAGAAGGTGAACACGTTATGCGCGTCGCCTTTCGAGACTATGACTTTTTCGTACCAACAGACAGCGCCGGAAAAACGGTAACATTAGCAGGTAAACTCATCAAACAAGAAATGACAGCAGAACAGGTCGCTCACTTTAATCAAGACATGCAAGATGACTCGGGTGCCTTGCATGAAGGCGTTGTTTATGAAATTCTTGCCGAGAGCGTTATTATCCCTAAAGCCTAAAGCCCTGGTTAAGAGGACAGCTTCGTAATAGCTTCTACTAAATAGTCGCGAGAACAACCAAAGTTGAGTCTAAAAAAGTCTTTTTCGCCAAAGTCTCGACCGGGTGAAGGACCAATACCTTTTTCCTCGCACCATTTTTGTGTGTTTGATACATTCAGGCCACTCGCATCGACCCAAAGTAAAAAGGTAGCCGCTGGCGAGATGGCTCTTAAGCCAGGTATTTTGTTTATTTCAGAAACTAAGTAATCGCGGTTATCTTTCAAATAGTCTAGTTCAGCTTGATGCCAATCGTCGCAATGCCTAAAAGCCGCATTGGTTGCTGTTAAACCAGTGACAGTTACCCATGGCACAATGCCTCGAGCAGACTTATTAAACGCTGTTCGTAATACCGTATTTGGAATAATGGCAAATGAGGTACCCAAGCCAGCAACGTTGAAGGTTTTACTTGCGGCCATTAGCGTTATCGAATGATCGCTCAATTCTTTGTGTGCACTAGCGGGTAAATGCTTAACATCATCTAAAATTAAATCGCAGTGAATTTCGTCGGAACACAGCATAACTTCATGTTTTCGGCAGATACTAGCGACTCTATCCAACTCTGCTTCAGTGAGCACTGAGCCGGCAGGATTCATTGGGTTACACATGATAAATAGTGTTGCTTTGGGGTCTGCTGCGGCGTTTTCTAATGCAGTAAAATCCAGAGTCCAACGTCCGTCAACTTCAATAGTTGGTACACAAGCTCTGTTGAGCCCATTTATACCTGGCGCTGCTAGCAGAGGTGGATAATTAGGCGTTTGCACGATAACAGTATCATCAGAATCACAACAGGCTTGAATTGCGATGTTAAAGGCGGGCACAACACCCGGCGTCCAGACAATCCACTTCGGGTCTACCTTCCAGTTATATTGCTTTTCACACCAGTTAACGATTGCATTAATCGCATCAGTATCATGTGCTGGCAATGTGTAGCCGAGTAAACCGTCGTCAATACGTTCATGCAATGCCTCTAAAATAGGCTCTGCGCAACGAAATTCTGTGTCAGCAATCCACATAGGTAATATATCAGTGCCGATGTACTTTTCCCACTTGTAGGCTTTTGATGCTTTACGGTCTGGTTTATCACTAAAGTTCATTGCGGGTCCTTTGATTTTTGATGAGTTGGCAGCGTGGGGCTGTTGAGTGACAATATAGAATAACTGTCGAGTCTAAAGCACAAATTTTGATTACTAAAGAACTTGTAGGAATATTTCATAACATTGACCAGAAGCAAGAAGCCTCTGGTCACCTATTTTATAAAAGTTATAGTACGTTTAGGTATGAAAAGTTAGAGGTTTTGTTGCTCTGCTTCCTCAAGTTCAGTTCCTAATCGGTCACTCTCATCGGCTCTCGGCTTTGAGAATGGAGCAATGAACTTGTATAAAACGGGTGTTAAGAATAGCGTGAAAACGACCGCAATACCTAAGCCACCAAAGACGACCCAACCAATTGAATTTCTTGATTCAGCGCCTGCGCCCGTTGATAAGATTAAGGGCAGCCCACCTAATATTGTTGACATTAGGGTCATCATTATTGGGCGTAACCGAACAGATGCAGCCTCAACTATCGCGTCATTAACGGCCATACCTCGATCGCGCAATTGGTCAGCAAATTCAACTAGTAGAATAGAATTTTTTGCAATTAATCCGATTAGCATGACGAGTCCGATCTGTGAATAAATATTGATCGAAGTACCCGTGAGGTAAAGGGCATAGATAGCAGCCGCAATACCAAAAGGTACTGTCAGCATGACCACAATTGCACTATTAATACTCTCAAATTGAGCTGCCAATACTAACAATACAATAATGAATGCAAATAAATAGGTCATGGCAATTTGGTTCGAAGTTTCTTCAAAGGTAAGCGCTTCGCCTAAAAATACGAGCCCTATTCCATCGGGTAGGTTTTGATTAGCGATATCACGTATTCTTTCAACAGCTTCAGCCATCGTTATACTTTCAGGTAGCTCTAAATCGATTTCAATAGCTCTGCGCTGAGCATGACGTTCTAATTCAGCTGCAACCCCCTCTTCGCTAATAAATGCAAGGCTAGATAATGGCACTAAAAGTCCGTCATTTGATTTCACGAAAAGGTTCGTTAAATCGGACGGATTAGCGGTGTTTCTCTTCGATGACTGCAATATTAATGGGATCGCTTGGTCGCCAATATTGAGGTCGGTGATATCATCGCCACTAATAGCGACTCTCAATGTAGTCGAAATATCACTAAAAGAGACGTTTAACTCTTCAGCCCTGCGTCTATCAATATTCACTCTCAGTTGTGGTTGGGTTGGTTGATAACCAATGTTAGGTCTGCCAAGTTCAGGTAGTTTTTCTTCAATAAGTTTACCGAAGGCCAGTGCAGATTCATAAATACGCGCGTAGGTATCACCTGTGAGCGCCAATTCTAAGCCGCCACCTTGGCCACGCAAATTTAGGCTGTTACTACCAAATGCCCGCGCCGGGGCACCAGGGATGGCACCAAGCTTAGGTCGCATTTCATTTATAATATCTTGCTGTGACTTTTCTCTATCGTCCCAATGTGCGAGTGGCACAGTAATGAAGACTAAGTTAGGATCCCAGCGACCAACCACGGTATAAATCGACTCGACGTCTGCATCCTTAACATAAGGAAGAAGGATCTCTTCCATCTTCTCGGCTTGTCGGTTCATATAATTTAAGCCCGCACCATCGGGACCTCGCGCAAAAACACGTATAACGCCTCTATCTTCAGAAGGTAAAAGTTGATTTTCAATTTGATCATAAAGCAATGCGGCGCCGCCAGCAGATACAACAGACATTAACACCGTTAACCATGAAAAACGCAAAGCCTTATGAAGCATTGCCATATACCCGTTTAACATGCGAGCACCAAAGGCACCTAGCGTACGGTCAAAAAAGCTATTACTTTTAGTTTTGTTCGGCAGTTTGGCGGTTAATGCGGGTACTAAACTCAATGCAACGAATGAGGAAATTATGACTGCACCGGCCAGTATACCACCAAATTCTCTGAATAGTCTGCCAGCGGTAGAGGGTAAAAAAGCGATAGGAATAAAAACGGCAGCAAGGACAGCAGTAGTGGCAACGACCGCAAAGAAAACTTCTCTTGTACCTAAAACTGCAGCTGCTCTTGACCCCATACCTTGAGCACGGCGGCGTTGGATATTCTCAGATACTACAATGGCATCATCAACAATAAGACCGGTTCCAAGAACTAATGCGAGTAAGGTTAGAATATTAATAGAGAAACCTAATACCCACATGATAACTAGCGCACCAACTAACGAAACTGGTATTGACAGAGCTGGCACTAAGGTAGCTCTAAAATTACCTAAAAACAGCCATAATGTGCCAATAACTAATAATATAGTTAGCCCTAAAGACACCATAACTTCATTTACCGAACTACGAATAAACTCTGCATCATCGGATGTAACCACAATATGTAGGTCAGAAAAGCGAGTATCTAAGCTTTTCACCATCGCCAGTACTTCATCTGAAATTTCTATAGTATTGGAGCGCGCCTGTCGGATAATACCCAAACCGACAACGGGTTTACCATCGAGTCTGACCATACTACTGGAATCGGCGGGACCAAAATAAACACTCGCAACATCACCTATTCGAGTGTCGCCTGAGATTAAAATTTGCTCAATATCTTGTGTGGATACAGAAGTCGCGTCAGCTCTCACGATCAATTCTTGGTCTTGCGATTTAACACTACCAGCAGGCACATCGAATGGAGCTGAGCGCAAAGCTGCAGATACATCTGTCATGGAAAGGTTGAAGCTGGTCAATCTTAATGGGTCGACAGATACTCGCATAACGCGCTGGCGTTGACCGTTTAGCGATACATCAGCAACGCCGAGAATACTCAAAAATAACGGCGCTAAATCAACTTCAACGCGCTCAGTTAACGTCTCCATATCAAGGGTGTCGCTACTTATCGCTAAGCTTACAACTGCCTGAGCATCGTTGTCCGCTTTTATAATTGATAACTGCTCAACTTCTGCAGGTAGTCTGCGTTGCACTCGGCTAACTGATTCTCGGAGCTCATTTGCGGCATCTTCGAGGTCGGTACCCGGGCGAAACTCAACACGAATCCGTGAAGAGCCCTCTTCACTAGAGGCGTTAATTGAGTCAACACCGCTAACTCTCGCAACCGCACCTTCTAAACGGCTGGTTACTTCACTATCAACAGTCTCAGGAGAGCCTCCAGGATAATTAGCTGAAACAGTAACGATCGGGCGGTCTACATCAGGCAGTTCTCTAATTTCCAAGTCATTAACGGCGGCAAAACCTGCCAAAATAATGAGTAGGTTTAGTACCATAACTAGAACAGGACGGCGTATAGATAGTGAGGGTAAATCGTTTATTTGATTTGCGTCATTTTTTTTCATGACACCGCCTCAGGCATATTCAACGCCTCAAGACTTTGTCCCTGTCGCAACTGCTGAACGCCTTCAACAACTATCATTGCCTCAAAGTTGAATTCACCAATCACCAAAATGGTCCCACGCAAGCGCTCTTGTATTTGTACATCTACTCTATTGGCCTTGCCATTATGCATCTGCCAAACGTATGCGCCAGTTGCACCCCACAATAGTGCAGTTTCAGGAATAGCAACGTACTCTTGACCTTTAACTGATAACTTCACCCTGAAGCTCATACCAGGTCGATACTTGTCTTCGGTATTATCTAACTGGGCTCTGACTTTGATTGTTCGGTCTAGTTCATTAATTCGACTGTCTATTTGCGCGATGCTTGCGCTAATATTAAGGTCGCGGTTTTGCCAAGGTGTTAGGGTTACTTCAGGTTGACTGCTGAGCACCGACAATGAAACTTCAGGTGCTGAAAAATTAATGAAAAGCGCCTTTCTATCATCCAATGAAGTGATTCTGGTTTGTTGAGTAATACGGTCACCAACCTCCACGTCAGTGAAGCCAACAATACCGCTAAAAGGTGCTGTGACAATCCGTTCTTTTAACGCAACTTCGGCCTCTTTAACTGCAATTTCCGCGAAGGCGAGCTGTGTGCTAGCAATATCTACTTGGCTTTGTGCTGCAGCGCCTTTTTTGCGACTCTCGACTAAGCGGTTGTATTCTCGTGTTGCATCTTTTAACTGTATCTTTCCGCGTTCCAGCGCAATTGCTTCACGTTTGTTATAAAGCGTTAATAAAACTTGGTCCTTTTCAACTTCTTGGCCGGGGATGAAGTTGACCGATATAACTCGTTCACTAACCGCTGGGAATAAAATAATGGATTTAACCGCTTCCGCTGTGCCTACGGCTTCAAGATTAGATTGCTGAGCTTGATACACCAAAGGCTCAACTAACACTTTAGTTTTACTTTCACCTCGGCCACCCCAAGACTGTGCATTCGCATTGCTTGCAAAAACTAAGCTAAATATAAACATAGGTAGGTAACTTCGGCGAATCGTCATAAACAAATAATCTCATTGAGTTATAGATTTCATAGACCAAAGTCTACGTCAAAAGTCTTTATTAGGTTCAGTTTTTTTCAGTATTTGTTATACGACTGTTAATAAAAAACCCAGCAATAGCTGGGTTTAATTTATGAACTAACAGAGTTGAAGCTTTGGACTAATCCTTTTTAGGACGACCGGCACGCTTACGCTCGTTCTCAGACAATAGTTTCTTGCGAAGACGTATGCTCAGAGGTGTTACTTCAACTAACTCATCGTCATCAATAAACTCTAGTGCCTGCTCAAGTGTATAAACAATCGGTGGTACTAAGGTCTGCGCTTCATCAGTACCTGAAGCACGAACGTTGGTTAACTGCTTACCTTTAAGTGCGTTCACAGTTAAGTCGTTTTCACGGCTGTGAATACCGATAATCATACCTTCATAAACTTCAATACCGTGTCCGATAAACATGCGACCACGTTCTTGCAAGTTAAATATTGCGTTGGTAAGCGCTTTACCTGTAGCGTTTGCAACTAATACGCCATTTTTACGCGTTCCGATACTTCCGCCTTTGTGCGGGCCATAATGGTCAAACGAATGATAAATCAAACCAGAACCAGATGTCATTGTCATAAAGTCAGTTTGGAAACCAATTAAGCCACGACTTGGAATGATGAAGTCGACACGTGTACGACCTTTGCCGTCTGGTGTCATGTTGGTCATTTCACCTTTACGCATGCCAAGTTGCTCAATCATAGCACCTTGATGTTGTTCTTCAACGTCGATCGTCAACGTTTCGAACGGTTCCATCAGCTTGCCATCTACCGTTTTCAGAATAACTTCTGGACGAGATACTGCTAACTCGTAACCTTCTCGACGCATGTTCTCAATCAATATACCCAAGTGAAGTTCACCACGACCAGAAACTCTAAATTTATCAGGGTCGCTCATCTCTTCAACACGCAAGGCAACGTTGTGGACTAATTCGTGTTGTAAGCGTTCAAGGATATTACGTGATGTAACGTACTTACCTTCTTTACCTGCAAATGGGGACGTGTTTACTTGGAAAGTCATGATAACGGTTGGTTCGTCAACAGACAAAGGTTTAAGCGCTACAACGTGGTTAACGTCACACACTGTATCGGAAATTTTCAACTCGCCTAAGCCAGTAATTGCAACAATATCCCCTGCATCTGCAGATTCAATATCATGGCGTTCGAGGCCTAAATAGCCTAATACTTTACCGACTTTACCATTACGTTTCTCGCCTTTAGCGTTAACGACAGTCACTTGCTGATTTATCTTTACGGTACCGCTAGTAATACGTCCAACACCAATTACACCAACATAGGAATTGTAATCCAGTTGTGAAATTTGCATTTGTAATGGAGCTGCAGGGTCGCCGTTTGGCGCTTCTACTTGATCAACGATAGCCTGGAATAAGGGCTCCATGCTGTCACTAGGCACGTTGTAATCCATTGTCGCCCAGCCGTTAATTGCAGATGCATAAACAACTTGGAAGTCAAGCTGTTCGTCAGTAGCGCCTAGATTGTCGAAAAGATCGAATACTTGATCAATTACCCAATCAGGACGTGAACCTGGCTTGTCAATTTTGTTGATAACAACAATCGGCTTAAGACCTTGTGCGAAGGCTTTTTGTGTTACGAAACGTGTTTGCGGCATAGGCCCTTCTTGCGCGTCTACTAATAGAAGCACAGAGTCGACCATAGACATAACCCGTTCAACTTCACCACCGAAGTCAGCGTGTCCTGGAGTGTCCACGATATTGATGCGGTATTCGTTCCAGTTGATTGCTGTATTCTTAGCAAGGATGGTAATACCGCGTTCTTTTTCAATGTCGTTTGAATCCATTACGCGTTCTTCAGCTACACCTCGGCTTTCTAATGTGCCTGATTGTTGAAGAAGCTTATCGACTAGGGTCGTTTTACCGTGGTCGACGTGAGCGATAATCGCTATATTGCGAAGATTTGCAATGGATGAAGGCATGTTTTACTCTCAATAAATAAATGCGAAGGGAAAAACCCCTTAGATTGTTGGGCGCGGATTCTACAGATTTATTCCGCAATTAGCGACAAACTTTATCATTTAGTCTCAAAAAACAATCAAAAATGGCATAAACCCTTGATTTTCAAGCAACGAACCATGTTTTTGATTACACCTTTCGATTTCCGCTAACGTTAAATTCCTTTTTTATTTTCTTTTCGGAGGGTTAATGTCATTTTAATTGCTTTGCTTACCCATTCAGCGTCTGGATCGGAATCCATTCCAATTTTATACGCGAGTCGGTCTATACTGAAACTTGCCGTTAGTGTTGCACTGTTATTCTTCAATAAGAATGAAACAGGTTGGCTGATGCCGCGCAATGTTAACGCACCGGTTACTTCGTAATCATCTCCTTTAGCGACAATTTGACTGCTTTCAAATACACCTTCAGGGTGATTTTCAACATCAAACCAATCTCCCTCAGGCAATGTACTGTCGTAAGTGCTGTCGCCGGTTTTTGCAGACGAAACGTCAAATGTCGCTATTATTTTTGGTGACGTTTCGGGTGGTAATATAAGTTCAGCATTCCACTTATTAAAAACGCCTGAGAACGCCATACCAACGTGTTCCCCAGCAAAAGTAACTTGACTGTTTTTAGCATCAACGGATAGTTTTTCTTGAGCAAATGTCGGTGTCGAATAAATACCCGCAACCAACAAAGCTATTAATAAAGATACAAAGAAAAAATAATTACGTTTTCTCGCAGCCATAGCCTTTGTCGTGCTATCAAATTCTAAGTGTGTTTTTAACATTTTGCCGTTTTCCAAAATATAGGTTGGGAGGATGTTGGGCATTCTATTTTTTAGTCTTTGACCACCACATACGATCCAATAAATTCACTCCGTGTTTCTTTTTATGCCAAATCACTGCCCCGACGTGACCAATAATAAGTGCAGACAGAATTGACGCCGTTACCCAATGTGTATTGTTTGCAATCGTCTCAATCAGCTTATTGCGAGCAACGCCAGGAATATGGGGCCACTTTATCCAATCAACAAATACAAAAGTGGGTAGACCAAAAGGACTCGCCGATACCATTAGCCAGCCAGATAAAGGCATAATCACAACAGCAACATACAGTAATAAATGCCCTGTTTTTGCTTTTGCTTTATCGCGGCTCGAAAATCCTTCAGGGAGTTCAGGTCTGGTTGTAACTACTCGCACGCATACTCGGATAAACAAAGCCCACAACATCACAACACCCGCGGCTTTGTGGATCTGAAAGAGTTTATATTGATCTGCCTTACTTATGTCTCCGTTGACCATATACAAGCCACTTGCAAACATAAATAAAAGTCCAAGAACTACTGTCCAATGTAATAAAATACTTAGACTGTGATATCGGTGTTGCTTGCCAATGACGTTATTAACCATCAGTTTTAACAAATTCGCCTTCAATCATGACTTCAACTTCATCACCAATATTGGGTACATATTTGTCCATGCCCCAGTCAGTGCGTTTTATCGTTGTGGTTGCAGAAAATCCCATCGTTGGTTCGCCACTGAAAGGCTGTTTCAGCATTGCACCATTAAAAATAACATCAAGAGAAACCGTTTTAGATAAACCTAAAAAGGTGAGATTACCTTGCATCACAGCGGTTTTTTCTGCAGTCATTTCTATTGACGTAGAAACGAAGTTGATACTGGCAAATTCAGCAGCATTAAACCAGTTTTTGTCAGTAGCTAGAATATTATTGAAATCTTTCTCTTTCGCATTCGGGTAAGCTGTTTGAATCGACATAGGATTTATTTTTGCTGTCACCGTGCTTTTTGTAATATCCGAAGAGTCGTAATCAATTGTGGCATCAAAATCTGCAAAACGAGCAACATAATTGGATAAGCCCAAATGTGATACTTTCCAAACTACCGATGCATGGCTTAAATCGACAGCATAAACCCCCTGCGGCATATCGTTAAATGGGCTCTTTGCAAACACCCACGAAACGCATGCAGTAAAACTAATTACGAGCGAAAAAAAAGCAATTTTTACATAATTCATCATATATCCAGTTTGGTTATTTTAGCGGAGAAGTTTTGTGCAAGTCGTCTTGCTGCTTGCATCAACTCACTTTCTTGTACTCTACTACGACAATACGACCTAAAAGTAGGTGGTTTTGTTGCATAATAATTTTTTTAATACACAAAAACTATTCTTAGTAAGGGCCGAAGTCAGTTTAAACGTATCATTATTTGTCTATATGCACCAAAAAAAACACAATAAAATGCACTTGCACCATACTGGCTCATTTTGGGATCTTTTTGGTGCATGAGGCTAAAGTCATTTATTGCTTACATGAATCCCAAGCCAGTGTTTACAGGGGCTTTTATTTGATTGCTATATGGCACGAATATCGCTTATAGTTTTGCATAGCTATTTTTGAAAGCTTATTAGAATAGTTTTTAACATTTGTATGGACGCGAAGTCTGTGCAATGACATTTTTTTATCGGAGGACAGTATGTCAATTGAGTCTGCACTAGAGCTAATTAAAGAAAGCGAAGCGAAATTTATCGATTTGCGCTTTACAGATACAAAGGGTAAAGAGCAGCATGTTACTATCCCTACACACCAAGTAGATGAAGACTTCTTTGAAGAAGGTAAAATGTTCGACGGTTCATCAATTGCTGGCTGGAAAGGCATCAATGAGTCTGACATGGTACTTATGCCAGACCCTACAACGGCGGTTTTAGACCCGTTCGCTGAAGAAACTCAAATTAATATTACTTGCGACGTTCTCGAACCATCAACGATGCAAGGTTACGATCGTGACCCACGCTCCGTTGCTAAACGTGGTGAAGCCTATTTGAAATCTACAGGCATCGGTGATGCTGTTTTATTTGGACCAGAGCCAGAATTCTTCTTATTCGACGACGTTCGCTACCACACAGATATGTCTGGTTCGTTTTTCAAAATCGATGCTGAAGAAGCCGCTTGGAACTCGGGTGCGGAATTTGAAGGTGGCAACAAAGGACATCGTCCTGGCGTTAAAGGCGGCTATTTTCCTGTAGCACCGGTCGATTCTGCTCATGATACGCGTGGAGCAATGTGTCTTGTTATGGAAGAAATGGGCTTAGTTGTTGAAGCTCATCACCACGAAGTTGCTACTGCAGGACAAAATGAAATCGCTTGTAAATTTAACACAATGGTTAAAAAAGCAGACGAAATTCAAATATATAAGTATGTAGTGCACAACGTTGCAGACGCCTACGGTCAAACAGCTACGTTTATGCCTAAGCCGCTAGTAGGTGATAACGGTTCTGGTATGCATTGCCATATGTCAATTACCAAAGACGGCAAAAATACGTTTGCTGGCGATAGCTATGCGGGTCTTTCTGACGAAGCATTATTCTACATTGGCGGCATTATAAAGCATGCGAAAGCAATCAACGCTTTTGCCAATGCGTCAACCAACTCTTACAAACGTTTGGTCCCAGGTTTCGAAGCACCCGTCATGTTAGCTTACTCAGCGCGTAACCGTTCGGCTTCTATTCGTATTCCTTACGTAACGAGTGAAAGAGCGCGTCGCATCGAAGTCCGTTTCCCTGACCCATCAGCTAATCCATACTTAGCGTTTACTGCTTTGCTGATGGCTGGTCTTGACGGAATAAAGAATAAGATCCACCCAGGCGAGTCAATGAACAAAGATTTATATGACTTACCTCCAGAAGAAGCGGCGCAGATCCCTAAAGTAGCTAGTTCACTAGAGGAAGCTTTGGCGGCACTAGATGCAGACCGTGACTTCTTAACTGTTGGTGGCGTAATGAGCAATGACATGATCGACGCTTATATTAAGCTGAAGTCTGCTGACGTTGAGAAACTAAACATGTCGACTCACCCAGTTGAGTTTGAAATGTACTACAGCGTATAAGTCCTAATTATTTAGGATGCTGGGTCGGCATTGACTCGGCTTTAACTAAATATAAATATCTATACTAAAGCCTGTGTTCGCAGGCTTTTTTTTTATTTGAAAACGACTACACTATCAATTGGTCAAGGGGGCTACTCAAATGAATATAGCAAAGTTCTTAACATCGAAACGTTTTATGGCGCTGATCATACTGGGTCTAGCACTGTCGACTACTGTGCACGCAGGTAAAATATATAAAACGGTAAACAAAGACGGAACAATTAGCTATTCAGATCAACATACGCCAGGTGCTGTTGAGGTAGATTTTGCCTCTAACACAACGACTGTAGTGCAAAATCCAACCCTCAAAGCGAAACAACTTAAAACCATTAAACAGAAAAAACCTGTTGAGCATAAACTCAGTGTTACCTCTCCTGCTATTGATGAGACGATTCGAAATACAATGGGTAGCGTAACCATTAGTGCTCTAGTAACGCCCAATGCCCCAGGCCATTACGAACTTTCATTGCATGAGCAAAAACTTCGCTCTACTTCAGGTACATTTTTAGTCAAGGATCTGCCTAGAGGAGAGTATTCCTACCAAATCAATTTTGTTAGCACTTCGGGCAAGGTAATTGCATCGTCTGCAGTAAGACGCTTTTTTATGCACAAACCTTCAGCGCTAATTAAGCCTCAAACTAACAGTAATTAAATAATACCGTATCGCGGACCCTATATTCCTCGGTTTAATCGGGGATGTAGACAGGCAAGTTAATTTCTACTGCTTATTTAATTACGTAACTAAATCGCATAATATAGTGCATTGCACAAACTTAGTGCAGCACAAGGACATTATGGACGACCGTTTAGCAGCAATAAATTTATCGCCGTTTCAACTGCGTAATATGTTAAAAACAGTAGTCATCATTATTGATGAGCATTTTGATATTTTATATGTCAATGATGCTGCTCTAGCGATGCTGGAAACGGGATTGAAACAAATTCACGATCGCAAATTCTACGAGTTTTTTGTGGATGATGGCGTTGAGCGTTTGACCTTTGAAGATGCACTTCGTAATCAAGAAGATTTTAGTGAAACTGAGGTACAACTTTGCTTTAAAGATGGACGTTGTATATTAACCGATATGACGGCCACTTGTTTCGATATCGATGGTCAACGAATGATGTTGCTAGAAATAAAGCAAATTGATAAGCAGAAAAAAATAACTCAAGAAGCCCTGCAATATGCTCAACAAGAAGCAGCGAAGGAGCTCGTTCGAGGGTTAGCTCATGAAATTAAAAATCCTTTAGGCGGAATTCGTGGCGCGGCGCAGTTACTCGAAAAAGAATTGACGAATCCAGAACAAAAAGAATTCACGCAGATGATTATTGATCAATCTGATCGCCTGTCTTCACTAGTTGACAGACTTCTGGGTCCAAACTCCTTGCCACAAATGAAGTGGACTAATATTCATGAAGTTATTGAGAAAGTGCGTTCAGTTATTTATGCACAGACGCTGCAGGATATAGCGATAGAAATCGAACGGGACTATGACCCATCAATACCAGATCTATATGTTGATCCCGACATGTTGCAGCAAGCGTTGCTAAATATTGCACGAAATAGTATGCAAGCATTGAAATCAGACAAAACACAAAATGCATGTATACGGCTAAAAACGCGTGTTGAAAGACAGTCAGTGATCAAAGGCAAACGTCACGGACTAAGCGCATTAATTAGTATTATTGACAATGGGCCTGGCATTCCTAAAGAGCTCAGAGACACTATATTTTATCCAATGGTGACAACAAAGCAAAATGGCAGTGGTTTGGGTTTATCGATAGCGCAAAATCTAACTGACCACCACGATGGCAAGATTGATGTAGAGAGTTACCCAGGACACACGGAATTTACCCTCTATTTACCGATTAAGAAAAGGCACGAATAGCTATGAATGAACCAGTATGGATTGTCGATGACGACAGCTCTATTCGTTGGGTTTTGCAAAAAGCATTGCAAGCAGCCAATATTGCCTGTGTCAGTTTTGAAAACCCTGAAGATTTATTGCTTCAACTTCAATCTGGCGAGGCCCCACAAATCATTATCTCAGATGTGAAAATGCCACAAATGGATGGCATGACATTACTCAAAGAGGTGCATCAACAATATCCTGAAATGCCAGTCATTATCATGACTGCGCATTCTGACTTAGATAGCGCGGTTAACGCCTACCACGGCGGTGCTTTCGAATATTTACCAAAGCCGTTTGATATTGATGAAGCCGTGACGTTAACCAAACGTGCAATTGAGCATGCTAAGGAGCAAAGTAAGCTAAAACAAGTTGCTCAGGTTAATCCAACGGCAGAGATTATTGGTGAAGCGCCTGCAATGCAGGAAGTTTTTCGTGCCGTAGGGCGTTTATCTCGTTCATCAATCAGCGTGTTGATTAATGGTCAGTCAGGAACAGGTAAAGAGCTCGTTGCGCTTGCGTTACATAAGCATAGCCCAAGATCTGCAAACACATTTGTAGCGTTAAATATGGCCGCGATCCCCGCCGACTTGGTTGAGTCTGAATTATTTGGTCACGAAAAAGGCGCGTTTACTGGAGCACAAGCAGCACGCCAAGGTCGTTTTGAACAAGCTGATGGTGGCACTTTATTTCTAGATGAAATTGGTGATATGCCTATTGATGTGCAAACTCGTTTGTTAAGAGTATTGGCAGAAGGACAGTTTTATAGAGTAGGCGGGCATAACCCTGTCAGTGTCGATGTGCGTATTATTGCAGCGACACATCAAAATCTGGAGAAACGGGTTGCAGAAGGAAAATTTAGGGAAGATTTATATCACCGTTTAAACGTCATTCGTATTCATATTCCATCATTAAATGAGCGTCGAGAAGATATCCCCTTATTAGCTAATCATTTCTTAGCTAAAGCGGGAAAAGAATTGGATGTTGAAGTTAAAATATTAACTAAAACTGCCGCCAAAGTTCTTTCTCAACTAGGGTGGCCTGGCAATGTTCGCCAGCTTGAAAATACCTGCCGCTGGTTAACTGTTATGGCCAGTGGTAAAGAGATTCATCCCGCTGATTTACCACCAGAGCTGATGGCTTCACCTGATGATTTGAAGGTAGAGCAACAAAGCAATGATTGGACAACGTTGCTGTCTGCTTGGGCCGACTCGCAGTTAGGTGCCGGATATGACAATATTTTAAGTGATGCAATGCCTATCTTTGAAAAAATTCTATTGCTGCGAGCTTTAAAGTATACGCATGGACATAAGCAAGATGCTGCAAAAAAATTAGGCTGGGGACGCAATACATTAACTAGGAAATTAAAAGAGTTAGATCTAGATTTATAAAATAGGCTCAGCAAAGTGTCGGATAAGCCAATATCAACGCTTTTGCATAGGAAACCTTTCTCTAGAAAGCTCAAACATCAGTTTTGCGTAAACATTGAATATTTTGCGCCACCCATTTCCACAGGGATTGCCGATGGCATTTATCTCATCAGTTATAACAGGACAAGTGCCGCGTGAATTGAGTGCGAACGTAAAATTAGGGCGATTACCAATATATATTTTTAAGGTAGCGTGTTTGTCCCCGAGTCCATTGCAATCGAGGCTTTGTTGCATATCTTAATTTTATCCACTGTGATGATTATTCGTTTGTTAGATACATTTGTGTATAAATTCACTTGCTAATTAAACCAGCAAGCTAATGCCCAGTGCTAACATGACAAATCCAATAATAAATTCAAGAACCTTCCATGCTTTGGGATTTTTAAACACCGGAATGAGCAATTTAGCACCATACCCAAGCGAAAAGAAGAACACAAAAGAAGCAGTAACAGCTCCAACACCGAAAGCGAGTTGTTGGCCGTCATATTGAGTAGAAATCGAACCCAGTAATATGAATGTGTCTAAATAAACATGCGGATTTAGCCAGGTAAATGCTAAACATGTTAATACCGCTGTAACTGCGCTACCGACTTCTTTTCCTTCGGCTTTCAGTGCATGTTCTGTCGTAAAAAACGTATTAAAACTGACTGCAGCGTAAAAAAATAGAAACGCCGCGCCAGCGTATCTTGCAACTTGTTCAATCAGTGGAAACTTTTGTACAATAACGCCAAAACCAGCGATACCGGCCGAGATTAAAATAGCATCAGACAAGGCACAAATGAGGCAAACTACAAATACATGTTGCTGCTTCAAACCTTGTTTAAGCACAAATGCGTTTTGTGCGCCAATAGCAAGTATGAGTGAAATCCCGAGAGAGAAGCCGGCGAGTAAAACTGAAGCACTCATTTAATGTCCTTTATTGGTCGTTGGGAAGGAACGTTAATAACCGCGAAATTAGCCTACTGTTTATGTACATTAGGTTGCAAACGGAGCACCAGCGTTTCCGATATTTTATCTTGAATAGCTTGTCTATTAGGGTCCCAATATATTTGTAAGAAACCTAATAGACCTGTAGCAAAACCAGCGCCATAGCCACCATAGCGACCGAAGCTCTCCCATAAAGAAGGGTAATTTCCGTCTAACTTAACAACTTCAATTCCTACAATTTTTTTACCGATGGTTTGTCCACGCCACCAAGCGGTAAACACACTGAAGTAAAGCGCCGCCCAGCCTAAACCTAATCCTAAGTCAGACATAATCCCTTCTACCCATTTAACTAGGCTATAAACCGTGTTTTTTTGCTCAGAGGTATCGGTTGCTTGAGTGATTTCTAGTATATCCTCGGTGTAGGCATTGCGTTCTTCGTTTAATGTTTTGACAAATTTGTCCATAAACAACGACTTTTTTTCATCTTCCCATTCTTTTTGGGACACAAGATCGCTTGTTGTTGCATTAATATCTTGTACTGGGATTTCCATTGCGGCAGCACCGATCGCAACGCCTTCGGCATACTGAAGCAAGCATTCACTATTATCTTTACAACTTATTTCTATGAGTGCAGCGGCAAGATCGAGAAGGCTTTTCATGGTTTCTCCATTGTCTTGTTTTTGTGTAGCTTCGGTTAATACTGCTTTATCGGGTTCGCCTATATCTGAGACAATTGCAAATACGATAATAAATAGTAAAGAGGCAGCACTCCCGCGCAGTGCAAGCCGCATAATATTAAAGCGCTTTTGTTGCTTTAAACGATCACCGGCCTTAAAGAAGGTCATTGCTACAAAGCTTGCAAATAGTAAAGCGCTGAGTCCACTTAGCACTGCAATAAGAAATACATCGATTAGCATTGCACACCCTCTTCGAGCTGGCGTTGCTAGGGGTTGACCTAACAATTCATAAGAAACGGTGAAAGCGTAAGGTGTAACAATTTCACGCGTTTCTTTGGCGCTTCGCTCTGCTGTTCTTTGGCTAGACGGCGGATTTGATTCTTCATCACCAGATGACACCGATTCAGCTGGTATCACGGCGTCTTGAATAGATGCTCCTACTTCTAACTGGTCGCTATCTTTTTCAGGAACAGCGATTTTTTCATCTATCCCCTCAATCAGTGACTCGTGTTTCTTTTCTATATCTGTTTCATTAACCGGAGATTCGAGGTTAAAAGAGTGCTGTTTAGGATTGTCAGAAGAAGCCATAATGAGTCCCTTATTATTTTTACCGCTTTTAGGTTAACTGTTTTTAGACAAGTTGCTCGCGGGTTAAAAACGCCATGCAATAAAGCGAGTTGCTTTTGCGCCTTGTGCCATACTAATATGTTTACATTCGGTTGCGCCATGCTTTTCTGCTAGCTTAAGTAGAGGAACGACATTTTCTTTTTTCGAAAGCAATGAGGTAAACCAAGTCACTTGATTTTTAAACTCAACACTTTCATTGATCATGTTTTTAACGAACTCAAATTCACCACCTTCGCACCACAATTCATTGTGTTGTCCACCAAAGTTGAGGGAAGATTGATTTTTGGCTGTTGAATCTTTGCCTCTGCGCTTATGACTGTGCCTCGCCAAATTTTTATTTTTTTTGCGGCTACCAGCTAAAGCAGCATCCGCAGAAATATGAAAGGGTGGGTTACATAGACTAAAATCAAATGACTCATTCTCCTTCACAATGCCAGAAAATATAGCATTCTGCTGTTTTTGAAGGCGTACCTTAACGAGCTTTCTTAAGTTAGAATTAGATTCAACAATAAGGCTAGCACTAGCATATGAAGCTTCATTAATATCGCTTCCTATCATATTCCAACCATAGCTTTGGCTAGCTACTATTGGGTATATTAGATTGGCTCCTGTACCAATATCCAACCCTCTGACTTGTTTTCCTTGAGGAATATTGCCGCCATTATCTTGTCCGAGCAAATCGGCTAGATAGTGAATGTAATCGGCGCGACCAGGCACTGCTGGACATAAAAAACCGTCGGGAATATCCCAATGTTCAACTTGATAGAATTGCTTGAGCAATCCAGCGTTAAGCGCTTTTACTGCTGAAGGTTGGGAAAAGTCGATGGTTAGTTTACCCATCGGGTTAGGTGCTAAACAGTCTTTAATGGGAGGATGTAACTCCGCCAATTTAACAAAATCATAGCCAATATTATGCGGGTTTCTATGATGCATTTCAGGCTTCGCATTGGTTTTCTTATCCATTGCGGTTGATGTGCTTTTAGCGGTATGGCTATTTTTAATCGATTCGGTTTGTGCTGATTTCATTCTGCAATCACTAAACAATGTCTAAGATAGGTGCTGACTTCATTCTATAACAACTTAGCATGTAAATCCGATACTAATGTTCTGTACTGACTATTTTTCATAGGCCATCGCCTTGTAGGTTGTCTAATACAGTTGTGAAGTAATTTGCAATTACTTCACAACTGTACTTGTTCTGTGCATGCTTTATACTTGCTACTATCAGATATTTAGGCTAACCAGTCGCAAATGAATAAAGCCCAACCTCAGCTGCATGCATGTTTGGAGTGTGATCTTCTAATTAAGATGCCTGATTCTATCTCTCATCGGACTAACGTGTCTTGCCCAAGATGCAATCACAGCATTGCAGTCGGACACAATAACGCTAAACAATATGTACTGGCTATGAGTCTAACTGCTCTAATTTTAATGTTTATTGCCTGTACATTTTCATTTATTTCGTTTTCATCAAATGAACAAATACGGACGATAAATTTATTACAGACCTTTACAGAGCTATATTTGCAAGAATATTACTTTGTTGCGGTTCTTGTTTTTTCCTTTATTTTACTTCTGCCTACACTGTATTTACTTTCGGTCTGCCTTATTATTTTGTCGAGCTACCGAGGTTTCGGACCATTACCTACGGTGTGGTTAGGTAAATTGATGAGTCATATTTTGCCATGGTCGATGGCCGAAGTTTTTTTGATCGGTGTTTTGGTTGCTTTAATAAAAGTGACGTCTATGGCCGATATTTCACTTGAATCATCTTTTTGGGCATATGTTATTTTTGCACCGTTATTCACCCACATTGTGTCAATGATCGACAATCATCGACTATGGTGTTGGATTGAACAGGCAAAGGAGCCCTCACATGCTTGAGTCTACGAAACCAATAACAGCTGCAAAGAGTGGCTTAGTCAACTGTTTGGTATGCCACCAATTAGCGCCTATTGCCTCAACACACTGCAAGCGCTGCAGCACAGCACTCTCATCTCGGATTAAAAATAGCGTCCAAATATCATTGAGCCTTTTAGTCACTGCAGTGTTGCTTTACATTCCGGCAAATATTTACCCTATCATGAGCACTGAACTACTAGGTGATACCACTGAAAGTACCATCATTGGTGGGATTATTTTGTTCTTAGAACATGAATCCTATTTTATCGCTGCAGTCATCTTCATTGCCAGTGTTATTGTGCCGATGGCTAAAATGTTGGCCTTAGCCTGGCTATGCTATTGTGCAAATAGGGCTGATAAAATAAAGCAATATGAACTCACAAAATTATATCGAGTGACTGAATTTATAGGTAAGTGGTCGATGGTTGATATATTTGTTGTTGCTATTTTAGTGGCGTTGATACAATTGGGCGAATTAATGTCAATTAAAGTTGGTTTTGCGGCAACAGCCTTTGCTGGGGTAGTTGTAATAACAATGATTAGTGCGCATCAGTTTGATACAAGGTTCCTTTGGGATAAAGTGGATGAAGAATGACTAACAACAATAATGAAGAAAACGGACAATCTGAAAGTATAAAAACGGATGATTCCCAAAGCAATCAAACTTCTCAATCTACTATAGCCGACGCCGCGACAGTGCCACTTATCAGTAATAAATCGAACTTTTCTATTATATGGATTTTGCCGATAATCGCAGTACTCATTGGTATCGGAATGGTCTATAACGATTGGCGAAATCGCGGTATTCATATTCAAGTTGAATTTGAGACTGCTGAGGGTTTGGAAGCGAAAAAAACAGTATTGAAAAACCGCAATGTAGGTATCGGGCTAGTCAAAGAAATTAGTTTTAGTGCAAACAAAAAAACTATTTTAGTTGATATCGAAGTGGACAAGTCGATGGATTCGTTTTTAGTCGAAGACAGCGAGTTTTGGGTCGTTAAACCGCGATTTGGCGCCACTGGATTTACTGGGATTGGTACATTGCTATCGGGCGCCTATATCGAAGTCTCGCCAGGCCAGTCAAATGTTAAACAGCTTAAATTTGCAGGGCTTGAAACCCCCCCAGTAACATCACTTAATGCAGACGGCATTCATTTAAAACTAATTTCACGCGGGAATAAGCCATTAAAAGTAGGCAATCCTGTTTTGCACAAAGGGTTTGAAGTGGGAGCTGTTGAGTCAAAATACTATGACGATCTAGAGCAGGAAGCTCACTATGATATTTTTATTCACGCTCCCTTTCATAATTTAGTTACTGAAAATACCTCATTCTGGAATGTCAATGGGCTTTCAATTACTACCTCGACTGAGGGAATTAGTCTAACAATGGCATCCTTGGACGCACTCGTTGCAGGTGGCGTAGAATTTGGACTTGTGGGTGGTGCAGAGTCTGGCCTTGGTGTACCACAAAATCATCAATTTCAAGTGTTCGACTCGCAAGAAAGTATTGATGAACAGCGGGATTATAAGTTCATAGAATACGTTATTTTGGTTGAAGATAGTGTAGGGGGTCTGCACAAGGGAGCGCCAGTAGAATACCGAGGCATTAGACTTGGCACTGTTAGCGAACCCTACATGGAATTCTGGGAAATTATTGATATAGCTGGCGTTGGTAAAGAAGATCGTATTCCTGTTTTAATTAAACTTGAACCAGAGCGCTTGATGAAGAATGGATATATATCCATTAATATTTTTAAAGGTATGGTCAATGACTGGATTAAAGAAGGTCTAACGGCGTCTATTGAAAATGCGAACTTGATAACGGGGAGCTTAAAAGTAACCCTGCAGCCAGGTGGGAAGCCAGTAGGCATGGTCGGTCAGTTCGGTGAGTTCCCAGTAATACCAGCCGCGCAAGGCGGGTTTGCGAGTTTAACTAAAAAGCTAGAAAACATTCTTGGCGAGTTAGAAAAGTTACCATTAAATGCCACACTCGTTAACATAAATAGATTGATAGATAGCGCTGACGAAACGGTCAAAACGACGGGTGGCGTGATTGAAAAAGCGAGTATGACGCTGAGTACGCTAGAACTGAGCCTAGAAGAACTGCAAGTGACATTAAAGGGTTTACAACCAGACTCTCAAGTGTATCGTTCGGTTGAGCAAATGATAAAGAAAATTGAAGTCACGTTAGATGAAATAAAACCTATTGTAAAAGAAGTAACAAATCAGCCCAACGCACTTTTTTTTGGCGAGCCCGCAAGCAATGATAAACAGCCACAATCATCTAAAAAAGAAGGTAACTAATATGCAAAAAATGTTTACTTTAATCGTGTTTTGTTTTTTTCTTATGTCGTGTGGCATAACGTCACAGGCACCAGTCACAACATATTATCTGTTGGATGCTGAACCGCTAGCACAAAAGCAGAAAGTGACGAGCGCCAGAATTAAACTAGAAAAAATTAATATTCCCGATTATTTAAGCACTAATCAATTGGTTATGCGCGATAGTGGGCACATACTTATTAAGGCTAGTTATCATAGCTGGGCTGACAGTTTAGATGACGCCATTCAACGCGCATTACTAAATGACCTAAATAATTTAAACGAACAAAGTGAGTTTGTAGGATGGTGCAGTGGCTGCGATAGCATTAGTGTGACAATTGAGCATTTTTATCCAGCCGCAGAGGGGACATTACTTTTGTCAGGTTTTTTTGAATTATATTCAAAGGATGGCGAGACCAAGCTGTTTCGCTTTCAACTCGTTAATAATTTGAGCACTGACGGATACGCCAACGCAGTAAAACAAATGCGTGAACAAGTTGGCACTTTAGCCGCTCAAATTAATCACGCGCTATGAGTATAAATTGGGGCTAAAGTAACAGCAGCGTTCCTAAGCCTAGGAACGCGACAAACCCGACTATATCAGTAACAGTTGTCAAAATGACTGAGCCGGAAAGTGCAGGGTCAATTTTTAATTTATCAAGTATCACAGGCACAAAGACACCCGCAAATGCCGCAGCAATAATATTTAAGAAAATGGCAATAGCGATAACAATACCGAGCATAGGGTCTCCAAACCACGCAAATGCAACTACCCCAATCACAATGGCCCATATAAAGCCGTTTAATCCACCGACTTTTAATTCTTTCGATAGTAATATCCTGGTGTTTGCAGAAGTCACTTGTTTCAATGCTAAACCTCGTATAATTAGGGTCAGTGTTTGACTACCTGCAATTCCGCCCATACTCGCTACCACCGGCATCAAAACAGCCAATGCCACTACTTGCTGCAAGGTCGCTTCAAACATACCGATAAAGGCGCTTGCCAAAAAGGCAGTCAATAAGTTAATACCCAACCAGATTGCTCGAGCTTTGGCACTTCTGCGAACCGGTGAAAACAAATCTTCGTTTTCATCCATACCTGCACTCGCCATAAGCTGACGCTCGTAATATTCTTCGCTCAATTCTGAAGCAGTGGTCACGTCAATGCGGCCAATTAATTTGCGATTCTCATCGATAACAGGCAATGCGCCATAGGTTGAAAATAGAACGTCTTTGGCTATCTTTTGGCCTTCATCAGCTGCATTGATTACTGGGAAATCGTCCAATGCAACGTCAACCAGGGGAACATGTTCAGGCAATGCATAGAGCTTCGCAATAGGGACCGCTGCGGAAAAATGACCAGAACGGTTAATGAGAAAAATCATATCTGTATGACGCGGCATTTCTCGGCGTATAAGACGAATACCTTCACGTACTCTGGCATTTAAAGGTAACACTAGATAGTCATGGGTTATCCAGTGACCTACTTGTTCTTCTGGATACTGGTTTGCTTCGGTAAAGTACTGTTTCTGTACTCTATCCATCGCCGCATATGCGCGCTCAACTAACTCCTCAGGCAGTGAATCGGCAAGTTCAAGCAAGTCTTCGGCTTCAATGCCAACAAATAGCTTGTCCCATTGCTCAGGTTCTGTGGCGTGCACAAGCACTTCACGGGGATCGCCACGCATCGCGATAAGTATATCGAGCTTTTTATGATCAGGGAGAGTCTGCCATAGGTTTAAACGTTGCTCTATAGGTAGAGACTCTAATAGTGATGCCATCTCATCTTCATCAGCCTGCGCGATAATTGCAGCTACGCCTATTCCACTGTCGCTCAATTCAGAGTGGCTAATTACCTCTTCAATTAAATCAGGTAAAGGTTCAGACATAAAAAAGTCTCCAAAAAGGACAATGATAATAGGCGTAGATTTACATCAAATGAAAAAAACTGCAATCGATATTTAGGCGATTTCTGCATATAAAAAAAGCGAGTTTATAGCGTTATTTATCTACATGAAGTCTTGGATTTTACGGGGGCGTAACAACATCATAGGCTGGTAAATATAGTTACTTTTTAATTCACTATATTAACAGGTTGACCCGTTACAAAGGCGTTTAAATTAGCAACGACTTGTTGACTAAAGCTCGTGTGGCCTGCTGAGTCGCCCAAGCGGTGTGAGGGGTAACAACACAATTTAATAAGGTATTTAATTGCATTATTATGGAATCGCTAGCTGGTGGTTCTTGTGGCGCAACGTCTATACCAGCGCATACCAAATGCTTTGGCAACACAGGCAACTTTGTTGGTAATAATCAGCTCTGCATTTTTGGCTCGTCTCAGCGTTTGAGTTGCATTTTTTTTGTCAAAATTAGTCCATTGATGAGCAAAACTTGAGGATGGAATATTAACTCCATCCCCAATAGTAGCATTATCTAAAAATACAACTCGATGCATATACTTCCTGTAATTAACTATTATCTTCAGGTTTGAATACGTTCAATCCACATAAACCGATGATAGTAACAACGCCGACTAGCAAGCCAATCCAAGGCTCAAATACACTAAATGCCATTGCTGTTATCACCATTGCACCGCGCTCTGTGGCGTCCTGTACAAGCGACAAAGCCAAAGTAGCACAAGCAAACGCAGTGAGCACTAAGGTGACGGCCAACGCCACTGGTAAGAGCGGTTGCAATAAAGTGA
>NZ_CALJHY010000014.1 GCF_937770335.1 uncultured Glaciecola sp. | reverse complement strand
GTGCCGCGGGTGCTGAGAATGAGAAAATCACAACAGATAAAACAAATATAAAACGAAACATAGGGTATTTCCACTCGGACAAATATTGGGAATGATACTGCAATAGTAAGGCAAGGAGAAAACTAATGCCAAGTTAAAGGGCCAAAATCAACCCGATGAATGATTTTTAAACAAAGTATAGAGAAAATAATACCTATGCTCGCTAATGGGCGCGGCGTTAATCCGCACCCAGCACATTCGCTAAACGTCTATTTAGAGACTGCCTCAACGGCTAACTTAGGCGTTCTGTCGGAGCGAAAAACCCCCCAGTTTTTTTCTGCTATAGCGTCGGGTTGATCGTCACCCCCCCTTTCCATTTTTCGTCAAAAGCCTCGAAATAGAAAGACACAATACGATTGTCTTTAAGCCATTGTCGATAAGCATCAAAAAATATTTTTTGGGCTTCTTCATTGGCCTCACCAATAATCAGGCTCCTCATCGCCATTGCTGCTGACAGAACTAGTCGCCCAACCGGATTCCTCCGAGAGCAATCTGCTTATTTGGATGTAACACAGCAATATCATGATAAGTTGTTTCTGTCCAAGGAACCGCATTTTCAAGTGCTTGTGAATTCCACATAGCGTAGGCATGCAACACGATATAATCAAGCGCTTGAGCTATCTCCTGACTCCACGGTTTATTCCAAAAATTATAATCATCGGCAAGGGTCACAGGAACGTCTGTAGCGGTCTGTACTTTTTCAACCCATTTTAAATACGTCGGAATATCGCTCAGTTCTAGTTTATGCGCCGACCAATCGACAAAAATTTCATTACCTAAGTTGATGCTAACAACAATATCTTTATATTCATTGGCTAAACGAATAACCTCCGAAATTTGCAGTTCATTTTCTTCATCGCTTTGAGTGGACGATAGCCAAGCTCCTTGCATCACCTTTACTGGTAATTTATGTTTCCGTATTGTCTTTAATACTTGCTCACTAGCAGGATCAGCTGCGTACATGCGTATAAGGTTCCACTGCACTCCTTCGTTAGTGGTTAAAATAGTCATGTCTTCAAGAATATCTTGTTCAGATGATACGCTTTTCTTATCTGGGCTTTCATTGTCACGATAAGAGCCATACGCAATACCCAAACCAATCCATTTTTTCATTTATCATGGGTTCAAAGACGGGTTTGATGTATAAAGAATTTGCTGTGTCGCTCGGTCATGTGGTTCGCCTGTAAGTTAAAACTAACTAGTACTACGATGCAGGTAATAGCAGATAATAATTTCATATAAATTTACTTTAAACGTAAAAACAATTGCCTAAGTACAGCAGTTGTTGCTTGCTATTAGCAAGTTATTTGAGTTTAAAAGGACTTTATCTGGGTTATAGGGGGTCTTTGTGTTGAGCTTAGAACGACTAAATTTACTTTTATGTTGTTCAATGTATCTATTAATCTGATTATTTTGTCCAACCCAACACGTTAAAAGTTCAAGTTACCGAATTATTGTCATTTTACTTAGAAAATGCTTCCTAAATAACATATATTTACAAACCATTTACAAATGCATTTGAATCAATATATGTCGCATTACGATACTGCTGCAAAAGATCGAATTCCATTCGGTGAAAAAGCCGCTTATGGAACAGGAACATTAGTACTCAATTTGTTGCCTGCGGCGTTAGGCATATTTGCATTCTTTTTAATAACAGCATTTGGCGTAGATCCAATACTCGCTGGTTTGTTAGGCGGCTTACCCCGCTTGTTTGATGCTATAACCGACCCTATCATGGGTTTTATCACCGATAATACAAAATCCAGATGGGGTAGACGCCGACCTTACATAGTAGTGGGTGCAATTTTAAGTGGCACTTGTTTTGCTTTGTTATGGCAACTCGATCCCGCTAACTCTCAAAACTATACATTTTGGTATATATTGTTATTTTCGATGGCCCTTCACCATCGGTAACACTATGTTTGCAACGCCCTTTGTTGGCTTAGGCTATGAAATGACCCTCCGACTATAAAGAGCGAACTCGTTTAATGGCTGCCCTCACAGTTTATGGGGCAAATTGCATGGATGATTGTGCCGTGGTTTTGGGTCATGATCGCCGACCCGGATTTATTTGATAGTCAGGCTGAGGGCGTAAGGCATCTGGCAATATATGTTTCAGGCGCTTGTATCGTTTTAGGGATTGTACCCGGACTGTTTTGTAAGGGAATTGATAGCTCTCATATCGACAATAGAGCTGAAATTTCATTTAGCACGCTATCAAGTAATGTAATGGGAATATTTAGAAGCATTGGCCAAGCATTCAAAAATGCTGCTTTCGTAAGACTGTGCGGTGCCACTTTCTTTGTATTCAATGGTTTTCAGTTAGTAGCTTCCTTTAGTTATTTTATTATTGTGTTTCACATGTTTTGATGGCGATTACGGAGCAACTGGTTCTTGGCCCGCATGGTTTTCTACGGTAAGTGCCTTTGTTACCGCTTTTTCCTTGTTATTCCTATCGTCAGTTGGATGGCAAACAAATGGGGTAAACGTAAAGCCTTTATCATATCCACAGTGTTATCAATTTTTGGTTATGCATTAAAATGGTACGGATTCAATCCTGAAAACCCATGGCTAATATTCATGCCTATCCCTTTGATGTCTTTTGGAATAGGCGGTTTATTTACATTAATGCTGAGCATGACTGCTGATGTGTGTGATTTAGACGAACTAAATAATGGGATGCCGCGCAAGGAGGGGGACTTTTGCCGCAATATACTGGCTTATGGTTAAACTTGGCCAAGCATTAGCATTGATATTAAGTGGAGTGGTACTGAAGGTTGTCGGGTTTGACGCTGGTGTCACAACTCAAACTGTTGAAACGATGACTAATTTACGTATTGCAGACATTGTCATTCCTGCAAGTACTGCCGCGTTGGCTATTCTGATGATGTGGAACTATGATATTACCGAAGAGAAAGCACATCAAATAAAAGAGAAACTGATTGAACGTCGTGGCGACATCTAACATTTTTAGCCGTGTGGTGTGCTTAACTAAACCCAGCTGTTATGAGTTAATGAAGCTGGCGGTGAAGGTTCCGCTTATTGCTGCTTAAAAGCAGCAGCAGCTGATAATCGAGTCACTTTGCCTTAGTAATAGTCCGCTTTATCTTGTTTTGATTGTAATCATTCACCAAATGATTAACTTCAGCCGACTTTTTATTACGTTTAACGTTTGAACAATCGGTAAATCGACTAAATTGGATTCATATGAACAACGCTTGCTACAAACTTTTAACACTCATATTTGTATTTTTTACTTCTGGTTTCAGTCGCCGCATGCAAGCCCAATTCAAACGATCCTAAAGTCCACAATAAAAATCAAAATTCAACAGCAGAGCTGCATCCATTTGCATTGTCAGTAGTCGCCGCATTCAACTTTGGTGGCTCTGAATATAAGGGCAGCGATGGTGTTTTATATTCAGCAGACACACTTGATATAAATGCTGCGATAGCGTCTTCAAAAGAATCTTCAACGGAGATTAAGGGTAGTCAGGATGCTACCTTATTTAAGACATATCGACTTGCGACAGAAACAAATAAGCTTACATTTCAGCTCCCTGTAGATAATGGTCAGTACGCCGTTAGTTTTATGTTTGCAGAACCCGATAGTATAAAGATTGGAGAACGCACATTTGATATTAACGTAGAAGGTGAAACGGTCATTGCCGACTTGGATATTCTCCTTGCTCGCGACAATAATATGTTGTCTTCGTTGGTTAGAACCGTCACTGCTATCAAGGTTACAGATGGGATCTTAAACGTCGAATTGGCAGCGGTTACTGGTCAGCCTTTAATTCATGCGATCGTAATTCGTAAATTACTTAATGACCCACGTAATTGGCAACTGATGTGGAATGATGAGTTTGCAATCGATGGCTTACCTGACCCTACTAAATGGCAACATAATATTTGGTCAGCAGGTAAAGTGAATAGCGAAGATCAGGCTTATACGGCTAGAGCGAAAAACGCTCGCATAGAAGATGGTGTGCTCGTGATAGAGGCCCATAAAGAACAATTCAACGAAGCGGAATATACATCAGCAAGGCTACATAACAGTGGTAGTGGTGATTTCCTCTATGGCAAAGTAGAAGCGCGGGCCCGAATCCCGCGTGGTCAAGGTACATGGTCTGCGATATGGATGCTACCTTTAGACCCTTACAAATACGCAACTTCATGCAAGCCTAATGAGGATTGGCAAGGTAGCAGAATCTGCGATGCGTGGCCAAACTCGGGTGAAATAGATATCCTTGAACATGTTGGATACGACATGCAAGCCGTGCACGGAACGGTTCACACTAAAGCATATTATTGGGTAAACGGCGAACAGCGTAAAGCGAGCGTTGAAGGACGTGATGTTGATAAGGAGTTTCATCTTTATTCTATGGAGTGGAGCCCAGAACATATCATCATCTCGTTTGATAATGTTCCTTATTTTTATTACCAGAATGAAGGGAGCGGATGGGAAGCTTGGCCGTTTGATCACCCTTACAACTTAATTTTAAATCTTGCCATAGGCGGTAATTGGGGACGCGCTGGCGGCCCAATCGACGACTCTATTTTCCCTTTAAGAATGGAAGTAGACTATGTGCGAATCTATCAATTGGCAGAATAAAAACAAAAACAGCCTAATTAAAAAGAGAGTTTGAATATGGACAACAAGTCACTTAATGTTGACGCTCAATCAGATAACAACGTCAGTGGTGCCTTTGTGCAAATGGATGGCGACACCTATTACAAAATTAGTCATGTTGACCAAATGGCCCCATTTTTTATCAGTGTGGTTTCTGATCAAGATCATTGGTTATTTGCAGGTTCTACCGGTGGATTAACCATGGGTAGAGTGTCCCCGGACAAAGCTGTTTTCCCTTATGTTACCGTGGATAAATTATACGAGAGTACGCCGCATACAGGTCCAAAAACCATCATTAAGGTTATCCAATCCAAGCAAAAAAGCGTGTACTGGGAACCTTATAATCGCGAGCATGATGATAGATACCATGTGACCCGTAATTTGTATAAAAACTTATTGGGTAATGTCCTTTGTTTTGAAGAAATAAATCATGATTTACAGCTGGCATTTCGTTATTCATGGCAGTTTTCGAGCGAGTTCGGTATTAGTAGACAATGCAAATTAGAAAATATGTCTGAGCAAACTTGTAGCCTTGAAATAATCGATGGTTTACAAAATATTCTTCCTGCAGGCACGCCTCTTTTTACCCAGTCACAGTCGAGTAATCTCGTTGACGCTTATAAATGGACAGAAGTAGACCATGAAACTGGATTGGCTTTATATACGCTTTATTCAGCAATTACTGATCGCGCTGAGCCTGTAGAAGCGCTTCGTGCAAATACTGTTTTTCGGTTGGGTTTACCTGGTTCTACGGTGCATTTAACATCTTCAAGTTTAGATTTGTTTAAAGCAGGCAACGTCCTTGAAAGTTCAGATTATTGCCGTGGTGTGCGCAGTTGTTACTTAGTACATAGTCACGTTACATTAGCTGCGCATGGCGAGCAAAAGTGGTCGATTAATGTTGACGTTGAGAAAGACCAAACGGATGTCGTGGCTCTGAAACATGCTTTGTTAAATGAATCGGCTGTCGCTGAGAAAATGCAGCAATCATTTGTGACGGGCAGTGACAAATTAGCACGCATAATGGCATCGTCTGATGGATTCCAAGTCACCGGAGAAGAAGACGTTTCTTTGCATCACTATGCAAACACGTTATTTAACGTTTTGCGTGGCGGTATTTTTGCTAATCAATATCAGATTTCGCGTGCGGATTTACTCAAGACTCTACAGCATTTCAATCATGATATTTATGAAAGGCAAAAGGCTGCATTGAGCAATCTGCCAGAAAATGTAAGCTTAGACGAGCTCATGCTATCTGTTGAAGAGTTGCAAGATGCGCAGCTGAGCCGACTAATCTATGAATATTTACCGATTACTTTTGGCCGTCGTCATGGCGATCCTAGTCGTCCTTGGAATCAATTTGCTATCGAATTGAAAGACGACCGAGGTCAGCCGCTCTTGTCTTATCAAGGTAATTGGCGCGATATTTTCCAAAATTGGGAAGCCTTGACGCTCAGTTATCCTTCATTTATTGAGTCGGTTATCGCAAAGTTTGTCAACGCGTCAACACTAGATGGTTACAATCCATATCGCATCACTAAGCAAGGTATTGATTGGGAAATTGAAGAGCCAGATGACCCGTGGAGTTACATCGGTTACTGGGGCGACCATCAGATTATTTATTTGCTGAAATTATTAGAATCGTCTAATAATTTCCACCCAGGGAAACTGGCATCTTTACTCGAGCAGTCAGTTTACAGTTATGCCAATGTGCCTTATCGCATTAAACCGTTGCACAACATTATTGATTCACCCAAAGACACGGTTCTATTTGATAATGAAATGGCTGAAGATATCGAAAAAAATATTGAGCGCTTAGGATCTGATGGCAAACTAATCCTAGATGCCCAGGGCCAAGTTTATCAAGTGTCCTTAGTTGAAAAGCTATTTATACCGCTGCTATCAAAATTGAGCAACTTAGTTATCGATGGTGGTATTTGGCTAAATACACAACGCCCAGAGTGGAATGACGCTAACAATGCGCTAGTGGGCCAAGGTTTGTCGATGGTTACATTGTGTTACCTGAATCGTTATTTGTCGTTTGTAAGCGACTTACTCGCATCGATTGAAGACCGTAACAAACAATTTTTGATGACCACAGAAGTTGCCGAGTGGTTAACCGGAACGACACATATTCTTCAAAGTGCGAGTGCGCAGATAGAACAAGGGGCAGTGTCAGCGACTTTACAATTTTCCACCTTACATAAATTAGGTACGTTAGCCAGCGAATACCGCGCAAAAATGTATCAGCACTCAGGTAATTATAATAAGCAAACTGTGAGTATAGATGAACTCAACGCGCTACTTTCTAGTGCGAAGCCATTAATAAGCCGCAGTATAGAAGCGAATTATAGCGATTCTGGTTTATACCATGCTTACAATGTGCTTAGTATTAACCAGAAGTCACTAAACGTTAGCCATTTGTACGACATGCTAGAAGGGCAAGTAGCAGCGCTTAGTTCAGGGGCTCTTAGCGCTGAGAGAGCGGTTGAGATTATGGATACATTGTACGCGAGTGAGATGTATAGAGAAGACCAAAAAACGTTTATGTTGTATCCAGATAGAAAGCAGCAGGGGTTTATCAGCAAAAACTGTGTTCCAAAGCGTGATGTCACTAATCATCCACTGTTAGCGGGTATGCTTGCACAGGGCGATAATCGCTTAATTAAACTGGATGCGATGGACAACTATCGCTTCAATAGCGAATTGACTAACGCCAATGCCATCAAACAAATTTGGCCTCAAATAGCTAAAGAGTACCCAGATTTAGCCACTGACAGTGCATTAAATGCGATGTTAGATACTTATGAATCGGTCTTTAATCACAGTGCCTTTACCGGGCGTTCTGGCGGCATGTTTGGCTTTGAAGGATTAGGATGTATCTACTGGCACATGGTATCTAAATTGTTACTTGCGGTTCAAGAAGTTGCAATAAAAAGTGTTAATCAGCAAGGTAAATCAAATACATCTCAGGCACTGATCGCGCACTATTATAACGTTCGAGAAGGTATCGGTTTTAACAAAACACCTGAAGAATACGGTGCTTTTCCTGCAGATCCTTATTCGCACACACCAAAACATGCTGGCGCGCAACAGCCAGGTATGACCGGCCAAGTCAAAGAAGAGTTATTGACCAGAATGGGCGAGCTAGGCTGTTTTGTGACTAAAGGTAAGGTTAGCTTCGACCCGTTCTTGCTAAGAGCGCAGGAGTTCACCACGCAAGCGACAACGTTCCGTTATTTGGATATCAATGAAGCTTGGAAGACAATTGATCTCGATAGTGGAGGTTTAGGCTTTACATGGTGCCAAGTGCCGATTATCTACTCGATAAGTAATGATGCTGATGCTCAAGTGACAATCTATTCTAAAGACGGAGAAAAGCACGTTGTTAAGGCAAACGAACTTAATCAAGAGTTTAGTCAAATGCTTTTTGCTCGTTCAGGAGAGATTGTTCGAGTTGATGTATCTGTTAGTAGTAATCAGCTTTATACCGAAAGTTAGGTAACGCGATACTCTGCGCAACTGCCAAAGAAACAAAAGGCAGTTGTGCAATTCGTTTAATGTTTAAAATCAAAGGGCAGTCGTTTGAATTCTTAGTTATGAGCGCCGTCTGATTGTAATTTTTTGTTATAAAAGCGTAACTTAAATAGTTATTTTTATTGTGTAATTTTTTTGTTTTATGTTATATCTCTATAGTCTACTTCAATATGAAGTACCACAGAATATAAGTTGGCATAAAATGAAAACGGATACTGCAGAGGTTACCTCTGTTCTGAGTCAGTCATCTTACATTAAGGTCAAAAAAACTGGCTTTTTCGCGAGTCTCTTCTTAATCTCAATCTTGATGATTATTATAGCAACAAATTTCTGGCTGAGTGATAAAGCAGAACAAGATAGACGCCGCATAGTCCATACTCATGAAGTTGAAGCATCCCTTTATCAAGTGATTTTGGCTCTTAAAGATGCAGAGACAGGCCAACGCGGGTACCTTCTGACTATAGACAAACGCTATCTTGAGCCTTATACCAATGCTAGAGCAAGAATAGATAAGCTCTTAATCAATCTTCAACTGCTAACTTCGGACAATATCAGTCAACAAGACAGATTGTTACAAATTAATTCTCTGATAGATAAAAAGTTAAATGAATTAGACGAAACAATTACTTTAGTGGTCACTCAACAGAGGCCAGTAGCAATTGATATCGTAAAGAGTGGTAAAGGAAAAAAGCTGATGGACAGGCTACTTGACCTAATCGATAAAATGGCAAATGAAGAAGCTATGCTTCTAGTGGAGAGAGAGCAGGATTTAGAGAAAACCGACACTCTTGTGACTTCAATTCAAGTAATTGGATTTACGACCCTTTTCCTAGTTGGCATTATTACTTTTCTAAATATCAAACGGTTAGTCTTAGATCAATTAAGTGTTGACGAGCAACTTGTTATTGCCAACCAAGAACTTGCCTTTCAAAACGAAGAAAAAGATAAACGAGCAAGCGAATTAACCCTCGCTGCCAGTGTGTTTAGCCACGCTCTAGAGGGTATTCTGATTACCGATGCTGCGACAACTATCATCGACGTTAACGATACATTTACTGAAATTACGGGTTACTCGCGCGAAGAGGCTATCGGTCAAACTGCGCATTTCCTATATGAAAATATGCACCCACAAGAGTTCTACGCTGAGATGTGGAGTAAAATTAATACCACCAAACGATGGATTGGTGAAATATTTAGTTGTCGTAAAAATGGTGAAAAATATCTCTCTAGAATCACTATCAACGCAGTAAAAAATGGTGTTGGCCAAGTCAGCCATTACGTCTCATTATTTAGTGATATTACTAAGCAACACGAGCATCAACACCAACTAGAAAAAATGGCCCATTTCGATGCCTTAACCAACTTACCGAATCGCGCATTACTTGCTGACCGCCTGAACCAAGCTATGCTGCAATGCAAACGTGAGCATAGTGTACTTGCCGTCATTTTCATGGATTTAGACGGCTTTAAAGAGATCAATGATACCAATGGCCATGCAGTTGGTGATGAACTACTCATAAAAGTGTCTAATCGAATGAAAGGTGTGTTGCGTCAAGTGGATACACTCGCCCGTATTGGTGGCGATGAATTTGTCATAGTGTTAACTAATTTAACCAAAAATGAAGATTGTAAACGTACATTAGAAAGATTACTGCATGCAGTGTCAGAGCCTATAGTCATGGCTGATGTGGTCTTGAATGTGTCAGCCAGCATAGGCGTTACGCTATACCCTCAAGATTACGCAGATGCAGATATACTAGTACGCCATGCGGACCAGGCGATGTACATTGCGAAACAAGCTGGTAAAAATCGTTATCATTTGTTTGATAGCGCACACGACGACGCCGTTAATATGATGCAGGGAAGTATCGACAATATTAGAGGTGCATTTAGTCGCCGCGAGTTTGTTTTGTACTATCAACCAAAAGTAAATATGTCCACAGGTGATGTAGTGGGTGTTGAAGCGTTGATCCGCTGGCAACATCCTGAACGCGGTTTAGTTCCACCATTGGATTTTCTACCTATTATAGAAAACCACGTGGTTAGCCTCGATATCGGTGAATGGGTTATCGATACAGCACTCAACCAAATAAGCCAATGGCAGACAATGGGCATCAAACACCCTATCAGCGTCAACATCAGTGCTTATCAACTCGAGCAAGATGATTTTGTAGAAAACTTGGCAGCGTTACTCATTGCACATCCTGACGTGTCACCTCACTTTCTGGAATTAGAAGTTTTAGAAACAAGTGCATTTAGTGACATCAATCATATTATAGCTACCATGCAATCTTGTATTGCTCTTGGCGTAAAGTTTTCTCTAGATGATTTTGGTACCGGCTATTCCTCTCTTACCTATCTCAAACGCTTGCCAGCCAGTGAAATCAAGATAGATCAGAGCTTTATACAACATATGCTCACTGACGCGGATGACTTAGCCATCGTTAGGGGGGTTATCAGTTTAGCGAAAGCCTTCCAGCTTGAAGTAATTGCGGAAGGGGTCGAAACCACTGAGCATGGTATCGCACTATTACAAATGGGCTGCGAATTAGCGCAAGGGTACGGCATCGCAAGACCGATGCCTGCGAGTGATCTACCTGCGTGGATTAAAGATTGGAAACCAGATGTGGCTTGGCTTTCTTAAATCAAGCGTAATTTAACTAGATCAATATTGTACTTTACGAGCGTCCAAAGCTGCTATTACCTCGCCTGCTTTTTCTTCAGTAATTGGATACCAGTACACCATTAATATCGCAATGACAGAGCACAATGCTGGAATGAATGCATCGAAGATCCGCATTAGATAAATGGTTTCTGGGGACTGAGCACCGCCCAATGCGACATCAAATCCCGTTGCGTTTAACAAGAATCCACCTGCAGCAAGCGCTGCAGCCATTCCAAGCTTAACAACCCACCAGTATATTGAGCCAAACATGCCTTCACGTCTTTCATAAGTATTCAGTTCATCCATGTCACACACATCTGCAATCATGGACCCCATAAGCGTAAACAGACCACCAAGACCAAAAGCAATAAAAGGGACTGGCAATAGCATCAATAACGGATAGTCAGGGGTGTAGCAAAACCACTTCAATACATAACCAATAACCGATATACCGATGGCAAAAAAGAAGCCTTTGCGCTTATCAAAGTGTGTAGCAAACTTGGTTACAATAAAAATAACGCAGAAAGTAGATATAGCAGCCAGCGTGCCAGACCAACCTGCATATTCGGCACCCATTGACGTGTCACCGCCAAATATATAATAGATAATTACGTAGGACTGGAATGACGCCACCATCATAAAACCGTTGAATACTAAAAAAGTCGCAGCACATAAAAATAGGAATGGCGTAAATTTGATCGTTGTTGCGAAGCCTTTAAAAAAGCCTTTTACACCAGGCGTAATAAATTGCTCACCTGGGATAGGTCCCGCTTGCACATGTCTAATAGGTTCTTTTAAAAAGATAGCGGGTAATACGCCAACACATATTGTGAAAGCACCAATGATAACGGCCAGCCAAGCAGCGCCCGCTATCATGTCATCAAATAACAGGTCATTTTGCATAAACCATAAAAACCAGGGGGCAATTAAGTAGGCTATTTGTCCCATAAAGTTCTGCGTTGCCATGAGTCGAGTGCGCTCATGATAATCTGGTGTTAGCTCATAACCTAAGGCCACCCAAGGGGTAGCAAACATAGTGTAAGCCAGATAAAAAACAAATGAGCCGATAAGAAAAAACCAAAAATAGTATTCTTCACTTTTTCCTTCAGGAAGTTGCCATAAAAGTGCAAAAATTATCCCTGCCGCTATTGCACCACAAAAAATATACGGCCGACGACGACCCCATTTACTTTTGGTGTGGTCGGATATATAACCCATCAATGGATCCGTAATAGCATCGGTTAAGCGCGGCAGTGCACTCACTAAGCCGACCAAAGCTGGATTCATGCCAAGACCTAAATTAAGGACAATAACCATGCCACCAATAGCCGCGGATAAGAGATTATTGATGAGGGCGCCAAGACCATAAATAATTTTTTGAAGAATGGGGATTTTTCCGTTTACTGCTACTTCTGTGCTCATCAATAGGCTCATGTTAAATAATTGTAACTTCACATCTCCAACCTAATGTTGCTAGGCTACTTTCACAAATAATATGCGATAGCTTGGCCTTATGCTGCGTTAAATAGGAATCTATCAGGCGGATTGGCACTAAAAGTAACAAATTAGGAAGTAGGGTCGTATTATGTTTTCATTCCTGCTGAGAACCGCAACAGGAATGTCACGCTACCTCAGCAGCAGTCCACTTTGCCTTGTTTTGCTAGACTAAGTGAGTCTCATGCTTAAGATGCATGTTTTATTTATCTTTGCATAAGTTGCCCGTGCAGACGTTTGACTGACTAGAGTTTGCAACGATTTTTAAACCCAGTTCAAAAGAGTCTTTTATGTCCAATTCGCATTCATCCAATTCGTATACATCAAATTTGTATTCTCCTGACATTATCAACCAAGCTAAGCAGCTACTCAGCAAAATGACATTAGACGAGAAGTTGGGACAATTGTCTCAAATATCTAGTGCTGGAGCCCATATACCGCACGATTTAGCAGATGCAATAAGACAAGGTAGAGTTAGCTCTGTTATCAATGAAGTCGATTTAGCGACTAATAATGAGTTGCAACGCTTAGCTGTTGAAGAAACTCGCTTAGGCATTCCTCTGCTGATTGGTCGTGATGTTATTCATGGTTTTAAAACGATATTCCCAATTCCCCTAGGACAAGCGGCAACGTGGTCGCCTGAGATCGTTGAGAAAGGATCGAGAATAGCTGGGGAAGAATCCGCGACAGTCGGCGTGAATTGGACGTTTGCACCTATGATTGATATTGCGCGTGATCCACGTTGGGGCAGGATCGCAGAAAGTTTGGGTGAAGATCCGTATTTATGTTCAGTGCTATGCGCAGCAATGGTAAAGGGTTTTCAAACTAATGATTTATCATCGCCAGGATCTATCGCTTCTTGCGCAAAGCATTTCGCTGGCTATGGGGCGAGTGAAAGTGGTCGCGATTACAATACGACTAATATTCCTGAAAACGAACTTCGTAACGTTTATCTGCCACCATTCCATCAAGCGGCTAAAGCAGGTGTGGCCTCTTTTATGGCTTCATTCAGTGACTTGAATGGTGTGCCTGCAACGGGCAATCAGTGGTTGTTAAAGCAGGTGTTAAGAGATGAGTGGAATTATCAAGGATTGGTAGTGAGCGATTGGGAGTCGATAAAAGAGCTTCAGGTACATGGTTTGTCTGCCAGTGAAAAAGATTCTGCCTACTTAGCAGCTACAGCCGGGGTTGATATGGAAATGGCGAGTAGTTGTTATATCGATAATATGGCCGCTTTAATAGCAGAAAATCAGATTGAAGAGACTGAAGTCGATCAAATGGTACTGAATATTCTGCAGATGAAATTTGCGTTAGGCTTATTTGAAAATGCGTTTACGGAGCCCTCAGCATTACCCGAATTATTGAATGCTAAGAATCTGGAAGCGGCTAAAGAAGCGGCACAAAAAAGCTGTGTATTGTTGCAAAATAAAAGTCGTCACGATGATAGTCCGGTTTTGCCCATTAATAGGGGCGCAACCAACCGGATTGCTGTTATTGGGCCGATGGCGCACGATGGTTATGAACAATTAGGTACTTGGGTGTTCGACGGTGATGAGAAGCACAGTGTTACTTGCCTTGATGGTTTAATTGCGCTGGCGGGAAAGAGCGTCGAGATAGAATTCGAACCGGTGTTTAGCACTTCAAGAGATAGAAACATTCAGAATTTTGAGAAAGCCCTTGAACTCACTAATAACGTTGACGTGGCGATTCTATATTTAGGTGAAGAGTCGATATTGTCAGGAGAAGCGCATTGCAGGTCAACTATCGACTTACCGGGGGCTCAGGTGGAACTGATTGAGCATTTATCGCAATCAAATACGCCTATTGTATTGGTAGTGTTAGCTGGCAGACCGCTAACCTTGCAGCCAATACTCGACAAAGTTGACAGTATTTTATATGCGTGGCATCCGGGTACTATGGGTGGAGTCGCTATTGCAGAATTACTGTTTGGTGATGCATCTCCCTCTGGTAAGTTGCCGGTATCGTTCCCTCGGGTTGTAGGGCAAATTCCGATTTATTATGCGCAGAAAAATTCAGGCCGCCCGCCGACTGAAGAGAGCTTCGTTTTTATCGATGATGTGCCTGTTAGAGCTGCTCAGACTTCACTTGGCATGGCGGCAACTCATTTAGACACGCATTTTTCACCGTTATATCCCTTTGGGTATGGATTGTCCTACGCTGAGTTCGAATATAGTCACGTAAACATTAGCCAACATGAAATTAAACTAGGCTGCGCATTTGTCGTTACCGTAACGGTAGAAAATAAAAGTGATGTCGATGCAGAAGAAATTGTACAACTGTATGTTCGAGATTTAGTTGGTTCTGTCACTCGTCCAGTAAAGGAATTAAAAGGCTTTAAACGCTTATTAGTAAAAGCTAACTCGAGCGTTGATGTCGCGTTTGAAATGCACACCGATGACTTGGCTTTCTATGACATTCGCAATCAATTAAATGTTGAAACTGGTGACTTTTTACTTGGTGTTGGAGCGAATAGTTCGCTTGAACTTAACGTTCCTTTCAAATTAGTAAACTAATCTACTCACTGCTCCGCGCCTCTTCGGAATGATGACCATTCTGAGGAAGCCGCACGGAGGTGCTGTTTAGTTTAATTGAATACTTACCACTTCGCTTTTGTTTCACTCTTATAGAAACGCCACACAAACGCAGTAGCGATAGAATAGGTGATTTCCTTTTCAAACAACGGACTTTCTTTGTTAGCTGCTAAGCTATGAAATTGCGCAGAACCGCCAATAAAAGCAGTGAAAACCGATGATTAATCAACATTATTGTCAGTCCAATGCTCATTCATACGAGTGGAGGCCGTAAAATCTTTATTTATTGATAAGTCCCTTATGCGCTTCCACGGTTGATGTATACAATAATAAATCTTTTTTGGTATCGATGTCTCTAGCCGCTTCTGGCATATCAATACTGATGACAGATGCAGCATTAGCACGCAACATATCCCGAGCACCTTTATCGTTTTCTAGCTTCGATAGTTCAGCAAAATATGCTCTCGGAAAAATAGCAGGAGCACCCACTTTATTATTATAAAACGCGGCTACAATGCTATCAGGATTTTTCCGAGACTCGAATAACATAAGATTACACTGCTGTGCGCGAATTTCCACTTGATCTGTTAATCCGATAAAAACATGCGTAATTTCGGAGTCTACATTCTTTACACCAGCGGCTATTGACGCGCCCATTCCTTGCTGCCACGTGCTTGCAATAATGGATGTTACGTTTGGTGAGGTTTTATTTGCCCAAAGCGTCTTCAAAGAGACTGCCTGTAGAGCCTTTTCAATAGCGCTCGAATTTGCCCCTAAAACAACCGTAATTGCTTTGAAGTCAACGTGTTTCAACATTTCTATAGTGCCAATCAGCATTGGCTTATCATCAACAATAGCAAGCTGTTTAGTATCATTGAAGCGCTTGCTTTCACCGGCTGCAAGCAATATTGCTTCGATACAGTAATGCTTATCTTGATTGCTCATAGTTATATCCAGACTGCTTATACAAATTATTGAACAGCTGCGGCAATGCGGCTTCTTATTGGGTAAATTACCAATTTATGCGCTGCTACGGAAGCGTGGCGTTCTGCCAATGATATTTATGCTTTGCTGCGCAAATTCCGCGTTCTAATGATGAACCTACTTATTTATAATATGCTAGTTCAGCATGCGACTAATCGACTTTGCGTCCGCTTGTTCGATGAAAGCATGGATTTCAGACAAAATTGATAGAGCGATCGATTCAGGAAGTTCCCCGCCTAGTCTCAAACCAATAGGGTTTGCCAGCGGTTTGTTCAATATGCTGGTACTTTTTTGCAGTTTCAGTTTGGTTTCAGTATCCAGCTCGGATGAAACCAGACCGGCTTCTTTGAGCACCCTTTCAGTGCGATGCAGGGGCCCTAGCATCCCAACGTAGCTAGCTGAGCTATGTTGCACCAATGACAGCGCCTGGGCATCTAACGTTACATTGTGAGTCATGATGACAATAGCATCGATATTTAAAAGCCATGCATGCTCCGATATGCTGTCGAAGGAGGTTTTAATTATCTGCTTTGCATCTGCAAATTGTGCTTGCCTCGCGTAACCCGTGCGCGGATCCGCAACGGTTACATGCCAACCTAAATTATGCGCAATTTTAGCCACTGGTATGGCATCGATACCGCCACCAAAAATAGCTAATTTTAGTGAGGGCTTTATGGTGTGTTCGAAAACGTCAGCCTTCGTTTTAGCAGCTAGCTGTGCTTCCTGCTGAACTGAAAACTCAGGACTATTGTCAATCGATACAAGGCTATTTTTAGGTGGCCCCTCATCCATATGTTGGACATACTTACACGCTTGATTTTGATTAATTAGTTGGCGTAATTCGGTGAGTTGCAAATACCTATTTTTCGCATTGATGGGCTGCAATAATATGCGTACGAGCCCACCGCAACCAATACCAAGTTGCCATGCTATATCTTCTTCTTCACGCATGTCATATTGAATAATACGGTTATTACCTGACTCCCAACATTGACGTGATTGGCGCATGATGTCGGATTCGAGACAGCCGCCACTAAGTAAACCATGATATTGACCTAGACTGTTAATCATCATCATCGCGCCTGGTTTGCGATACGAAGAACCCTCGGTGCCAATAATAGTAGCGAGTACCCAGTCCATTTCGTCGCGTTGTGAATACCAAGTGTTGAGTAACTGTTGAGTATGGTTAGCCATATGACTCGCTTAAAGCTTAGATTCGATAAGCTCGAGAGCTTCAACAAGAATGGTTGAAACGGCTTCACGTGCGGCTTTTTCATCTCTTGATTTTATGGTATTGAAAATATCAGCATGTTTTTGCACATCTGCCCCAGGGACCCCTTTTATTTTATTGGTGTAACGAATACTTACCCGCAATGCGGTACCGATAAAATCCGAAAGCTGAGCGAGAAAGCGGTTGCCGCTTGCCTCTAATATACTGGTGTGGAATTCGATATCAGCTTCTAATGGGTCGTCTAAGCCACTGTCGGCATCTGCCATTCTGCTGAGAGCGCTCTCTATTTGTGCGAGTTGCTCGTTTGTTGCATTTTTAGCTGCTAGCGCCGCGGCTTCAGGTTCAATCGCAAAGCGTACTTGGGTAAATTCCTTAAGAAGAGCAAGAGAAGGTTTACTACTCAAAATCCAAGTCAACACATCGGTATCGAACATATTCCAGCTACTTTCCGGTAGCACTCTAATACCTTGTTTGGGACGAGAGGAAATAAGCCCTTTTGCCGAAAGCATCTTCACTGCTTCTCTAGTCGAGCTGCGACTCACATCGTATTCCACGCACAAGTCAGCTTCCGATGGCATACCTTTACCAATGGGATACTTTCCATTGACGATAGCAATCCCTAAATCGTGCGTGAGCTGGTGAGTTAGATTATGCCGTTGTGGGCTTTTCATGTTAACGTTTCCATTTTTATAATAAATCGGTTATATCATACTTAATTTGATGTTTGAATTATCATATATGTTTTTTGTTAATATAATATGATAATAAGCCAAAAGACGTTAACTGATTACATGAGTAATGTCTAAATGCTCAAACCTGAACAATATTCTTCAACACACGATAAATGGAGGATTGGGTGACCGATTCTATTGACAAAAACGCGACACAGTATTCAAGCCTCATTGGCAAGGTCGTCTTTATAACTGGTGGCGCAACTGGTATTGGCGCTGCAATGGTAAAGGCATTTGTCGGACAAAAAGCTAAAGTTGCTTTTATTGATATCGACGAGGACGCCTCGGCAATATTAATCAATGCGATTAAAGCTGCAAACACGAGCGCTGAGCTTTGGTATCGAAAAGTGGATGTTACTGATCCTGAAACTCTGCAGCTTGCTATCGTAGAAGCGTCAAACGCATTGGGTGGCCTAGACGTTCTGGTCAACAATGTTGGTAACGATGCTCGTCAAGAAGTCGAAAATATCTCTGCTTATGATTGGCACAAATGTATGCAGGTTAATCTTGACCCTGCTTTTTTTGCATCCCAAGCTGCGTTTAAAATCATGCGAGAGAATACCTCTGGTAGCATTATTAACTTTAGTTCTATTAACGCGCTTATTGGTCCACAGCAGATGACAGGTTACGTGACCGCGAAAGCCGGACTAATGGGTATGACAAAGTCGCTTTCTCGCGATTTCGGTGTCGACAATATTCGAGTTAACGCTATTTTGCCAGGGTGGGTTGCCACTGATCGACAACTGGCGAGTTGGTTAACTAAAGAAGAAGAGCATAAATGGACTGAAACCATGGCTCTAAAAAGGCGGATAGAACCACACGATGTCGCTAATTTAGCTCTATTTTTAGCTTCTGACAATTCATCTATGATCACGGGTCAGGCTATTAATATTGACGGCGGGAGAACTTAATGCAGAAGCCTTCCCATTTCATTGCTGTCGATTGGGGGACGAGTCGACTTCGCGCTTTTCTTTGTAACGTCAAAACTGATGGTAGTTTAAAATTAGTCACACGCAGCGCAGGCTTAGGCGTTAGCAAGTCAGCTTTAAGTTTTGAAGAAACCCTCATGGAATGCATATCGCCTTGGGAATTTGAGTACGGCAAACTGCCGGTATTAATGGCAGGACAAATAGGTTCAAGTATTGGCTGGAAAGAAACACCTTATCTGGCGAGTCCTATTTCACCACAGGAACTGGCAAAATCATGCGTTAATTTTCAATGTAATGGCTATGATATTAATGTTATTCCTGGCCTAAGTTGTAAGCTCGAAAATAATAATTACGACTGTATGCGCGGCGAAGAGTTACAAATTTTAGGTTGGTTGCAATTGGCAGAACATAACCAAATAGGGCAACATTTAGTTTGCTTACCGGGTACTCATACTAAATGGGTGTTAGTGGAAGATGGCAAAATTAAACTGTTTAAAACGGCATTAACGGGTGAATTGTTTGACCTCATTGCCAATCACAGTGTGTTAATCCAAGAAAAAGCAACGGTGTTTAATCAGGAAGCGTTCAACTCTGGTGCGGTTTTCACCTTGAATAGCGAAACAGGTAGTTTGATTCATGGGCTATTTAGTGTGCGTTCAAGACAATTATTTGGACAGTTAAATGCCGATGAGGCAACCTCCTATCTTTCAGGTTTGCTGATAGGCAGCGATGTTCGTGCGGCAATGAACGCTACCGAATGGAGCCTTACGAAAATGGATAAAGTGAGTGTTATTGGTGCACCCCACCTGAGTTCTTGTTTTGCCAGTGTATTGAATTCGCAATTGATCGCTACAGAAATTTGTCAGGTAACAACGACTACTTTATTAGGGTTTAATTCTGTGTTCCAAAGTATCAATCAATTAAGTAAAAAAATAGCCTAAGCATTTTTTTACTCACGCAAAGGGGCTCTCAGATTGACATTCGTTCAACGATCGAAAAAGGTTGGCAATTTACTATTCAGCATCAATTCCCAATGCATTCTAGCCGAATGCGCGCTTTGGAATAACTTTCAGCAAGCCATATATTGGGTCGATATCATTGGAGCTAAAATTCAACGTTATTCGCCTAAAACGCATGGCGTTGAGACTTTTAATATGCCATATCGCATTGGCTGTTTTTCGTTTACACCCATTGAGAATGAGATAATAGCCGCGTTTGATATTGGGATAGCACGTTATAATTTGATAACCGAACATCTGGAATGGTTAGCTCAGCCTGAAAAACATCTAAAAACAAATCGATTTAATGATGGCCGCACTGACCGACAAGGTCGTTTTTGGGCTGGCACAATGAATGAATATGATGAAGACGAAAAACAAGATAATACAAACTTGAAAGCGCCTGTTTTAGGTAAACTATATTGTCTAAATGCAGCAGGACAATGTGATGCGAAAATTTCGAATGTGTCTATTTCCAATGGGTTATGTTGGAGTCGGGATGGAAGAACGCTATATCATGCCGATTCACCGAAGCGCACTATTATCGCTTACGATTTTGATACGCAAACTGCACTGCTTTCTAATGCAAGAGTGTTTGCAACAACCCAAGGGCATCGGTTTCCTGATGGTGCCATAGTCGATTCACATGATTATTTGTGGAATGCACAATGGGGGGCGTCGCAAGTTGTCCGTTATAATCCCAAGGGTGATATTGATTTAGTCGTTGATATGCCGGTTAGTCAACCGTCGAGCGTGGCGATAGGAGGACCAAATATGGATTGGTTGATTGTGACAACCGCTAAGCACTCATTGGCCCCCGAACGTTTAAAGATAGAACCACAATCGGGTAATATTTTCATCTATCAATTACAAGGAATTGAAGGCGTTATAGAACCCGTTTGTGTAGTTTGAGTTGTGATGCAACGGCAGGATTATTCCTGACTAGCAATCCATGCTTTGACTTTACGTTCCAGCATAACCATGGGTAAAGCTCCCCCGCCTAAAATGACATCATGAAACGAACGAATATCAAAATTATCACCGAGTTTTTGCTCGGCAAGTGTTCGCAGCTCCTGAATTTTTATCATCCCAATTTTATAACCTGTCGCTTGTCCGGGCATGGTTAAATAGCGGCGTACTTCTGACTGTGCTTGCTCCTCGGTAATCGCAGAATTCTCTTTGAAATAGGCAATCGCTTTCTCCTCACTCCACCCTTTAGCATGTAAACCGGTGTCTAAAACTAAGCGAATTGCACGCCACATTTCAGAACCTAAACGACCAAATTCTGAAAGTGAGTCCTGATAAGTGCCTGGCATTTCCTTAGCTAGCCATTCTGAATATAAAGCCCATCCTTCGCCGTAAGCATTTAAATAAGACTGCTTACGAAACGTAGGTACGTTCTCCAGTTCCAGTGAAATAGCAATTTGCATGTGATGACCAGGTAAACCTTCATGATAAGCAATTACTTCAAGCTCACGTTTAGGCATTGCAGTCATATCGGATAAGTGAGCATAGTAAACGCCTGGTCTTGATCCATCTGGCGTGGACGAGGAGTAATGTTGCGCTGCACCGTCTTGTTCGCGAAAAGCTTCAACGCGTTTTACCACCATGTCAGCTTTTGGCAATATCCCAAAATACTCAGGCAGTACTTTTTTGATTTTATTGATCGCCGCCGTAGCGTCGTCAATATAACCTTGGCGGCCTTCATCAGTATCAGGGTAATACAAACGTCGATCATCTTTGGTGTCTCTTAGGAAAACAAAAAATTCTTGTAAGCTACCTTCAAAACCAAATTCAGCTTGTACCACTTCCATTTCACTGCGCAGTCGAGCAACTTCTGTTAAGCCGATGTTGTGTATTTCGTCGGCACTAAGATTTGTTGTTGTTTGGTTCGCTAAGCGCTCGTTATAAAATGCGAGGCCGTTGGGCAATGCACTGGCACCTAGGGCTTGCTCTGTTGCATTTACTTTATCTGCTTTCTGCCATGCAATGAGTCTTTCGTATGCCGGTTTAAAGTCATTGATGAGTGCTTGCTTAATGTTCTTAGTTAACTCGTCAGCTTCGCTTTGAGTGATTTTAGTCTGTTGAAGTAATCTGGCTATTTTAGCTTGCGCGTCGGTCCAAATTGCACTGTCTTCGCCATTGCTAAAAGGGGCACCCGTGATGATCTTAGTTGACTCGTCAATAACAGCTTCAAAGGCAAAATACGGTGGTCTTATTCCTTTTTTAGCGATTTTCTTTGAGTTATTAATAAGCTGATCAAGCGCTCTGCCAGTAGCCGATACCCTCTTTAGGTATTGTTGCATATGTTCGCCCGTTTCGACTTTATGCAGTGCAATTAATAATTGTGGGAAAAAGCTATGCACCGCATTCATTTGCTCAAATACGTAGGTGTTATCACGAAACTCAAACTCGGCGAGTGCTTTCTCGCTCATGTATACCCAAAGATCATAAGATAACTTAGCGTCATCGCTTAACTTTGTATAATCAAATACACTTCGTAATTCATCTAGGTTTACTCGTTTGAGCGCAATTCGTGCTTCGTAAGCTTGCTCTGAATAGTCATCTATTTCGTCTTGACGTTCACTTCGGCCTAAAGACGTTAGGAAAGTAGGGCTTAGCATCAGCTCTTGCTCAAACTTATCTTCAAACCATGCGTTCAATTTCGCTGTTTCTGCAGACTGTATTGTTGAATTAACGACGGTGGATGCTGCTGGCTGGTCGACTGGAGAAACCATGGTGTCAGCAGGTTTACCGCAACCCGAGAGAGTAAGACTAGTAATGATAGAAAGTGTAGCAAGTGCAATTTTGTTCATTCGCATATTAATCTCAATTTTAAATTCCGTTTAAGTTACTATCCTAACCTGCTTAATCCGTCAGCACAATTGACTAAGTTAGTTACTCAAATTCTTTATTTAAGTCCTTAGCTTGCTTGGTTCTAGGCGTTGACCGTCAAATTTTCGATCAACGCCTTTTGAGCGATTATTATGTAATGACTAAACTTCGTTTAATTCAAAAATAAGCGTCGTTTGTGGGAAACTAATAGGCAGTTGCATACCGACTTGAATCAAGGCTTGTCCACTGATTTTCTGGCCTTCTATTTTTGCCAAAATAGAGGGTGAATATTCTTTCAGACTGATTGGCCAAATCTTATTAAACTGATATGTTTTAGCTGCATCTAAACCGGTAAATCTATATTTTTTAGGCAAAGTCCGTTTAGTTTCAGTGATACTGTTGTAAGCGTATAAGGCTTGCGATTTGTCGCTATTCACTATACCAAAATCGACTGAGTTGCCATCAGTATCCAAGCGAATGAGTTCTCCCGAGTGAATTAACGCACGGTGCTTTTTATGCAATGCAATAATATCGCTAATTGCCTGCATTTCGTGTTCACTTAATTCTCTTGGATCCATTTCTAAACCTAAGTGACCAAAGAACGAAACACCAGCGCGCATTTCTATACTGACGCGGCGCCCAGTAATATGACAGTCTCGTGGGCCAATATGCGCCCCCATAACTTCTGATGGAAAGAAGAATGAGCAACCTCGTTGAATATCGAGACGGTCAATAGCGTCATTTGAATCTGAGGTCCACACGCGATCGGTATGACTCAGCACGCCATAATCAATGCGAGCACCACCGGATGAACAGCTCTCTATTTCTACTTCAGGATGTGCTTCGCGTAAGTCATCTATAAGTTTATATAGAGCGTGGGTTTGTGCACTTACAGCAGGCTTCCCATGAGCGTTACCCGCATGATTAATATCGCGATTCATATCCCACTTTATATACCGAATGCTGGCGTACTCTTTTAAGATATCGTCAATACACTTAAACAGATAGTCCACAACTTCTTGGCGTGTTAAATCAAGCACTAACTGATTTCGAAACTGCAATTGCTCATTGCCTTCAGTTTGTAATACCCAATCTGGATGCGCTCGATATAAATCACTGTCTGGGTTAACCATTTCAGGTTCAAACCAAATACCAAATTCCATGCCCAAGCTATTGACGTGATCAATTATCGGAGAAAGCCCATCTGGATAAATAGCATAATCTACCGTCCAATCACCCAAACCAGCATAGTCACCGCGACGCCCTTTAAACCAGCCGTCGTCGAGCACAAAACGCTCAACACCTAAGCTTGCAACTCGGTCGGCCAATGCCTTTAATGTGTCTACATTGTGATCAAAATAAATACCTTCCCAAGTGTTGTAATGCACTGGTCTTGGCTTAGCTTGCTGTTTTGAAGTAAGAATTTGAGTTCGCACAAACCGATGAAAATTGTTCGAAAGTGAGCTAAAGCCAGCTTGCGAGTATGAGCAATAGATCATTGGTGAAGTATAAGCTTCGCCAGGCTGCAACGTAATTTCTGAGGGCATTAGCAGCTCACCCATTTGAATGTAGGTGCGTTGTTCTGGTAATAGCTCGATACGCGTTCGGTGATTACCGCTCCAACCTAAATGAAAACCATAACATTCACCTTGGCTCTCATTGGTAAATTGCTCATGTAATATCGCACCTGGGAAACTATCGTGTGAGGTTTTACCCTTGCGGTTTTCGCGCAGTACGGAGCCCAAAAATAAATCGATGGTATTGCGATGGAATTCATTCGACCAACGTCCTTCAAACGACATCAACTTAGTTATATGATCGGGCATTGGTATTGTAGGTGCTGCACAATAATTAACGCCAACAGCCTTTTCACTGTTGTTAAGTAATGTCGTTGATGCACTTATTACGTTAGTGGTTTGATCCAATTTAATAACATGGCTGAGTGTGAGTTTGCGCACTTCATCAAAACATTCAAAGCGTACTTCTTGACTATTTAGTTGCTCAATTTTTTTAAGTTGTCCGCCTATCGACCATGCATTGCTATCATTATTTAGTTCAATGCCAGGACCGCCTGTAAAACCCTCACCCATGGACGGTGAGAGTGAAATAGGGGCTTCAACAACCACTGCGCATTTCGCCTCTTGGCGAGTGAGTAATATCTGCAGCATGTCAAAAGAAGTTTGTTCATTTAAGCGCTTGCCAAAATAGGCGATCGCTGGTGTGTTTGATGTGCAATCAATCACCAGGCTTGCTTGGTGACTATCTAATTGAACAAAGTCTAATAAAGCAGTCATGTTGAATAATCCTTGTAATACAGGTGTACTTAACGCATTGATTCATGCAACTGAAATTGAGTTAAGCGATAAATAAGTTAGACCTGGAATATATCATATAAATACGTTTATTATAAAGTCATGTATTTTTAGAATCATTATATTTTTGGTTGATTGGCTATCAATATTTGTAATCATAATTCTGGGGACTAAAGAGCTTCGCTCTAAATCACAGTTTAATTCGCTCACCAATAAATAGGTAAAATAAAGCCGATGATTCTAAACATCGGCCCAATGTAACGGAACTGTATTACCCGCTAAGCCTCTGTCATTTCTGCTGTATTTGCCCAAGAAAGTACGGGGTTTTGTCCAAACACAACTTTGTTCACTATCAATGCAACGCTAATGCAAGAAAAGAGAGTAATAAACATTAAGTGAATGTAATGCAGGCCAAAAGGTGCATGTATTGGTGAGAATTCAAAGGACAAAGAAGCATACAATAAAATACCAAATACGACGGACGTTATTGCTGCGTTAGCGTGTACATTTTTGAATAATAGACCCACCGCAAATACCGAAAGGATGGGCATACTAAGCAAGCCATATAACTGCTGTATTAAATTAATAATACTATCTGCACTGGCATATACTGGTACTAGCGCTAGTGAAATAATAGTTAAAATAGCAGTAACAAAGCCACTCAATTTAGGTACGTTAGGCTTGTCATTAATATACGCTTGATGAATGTCACACACATACAATGCGGTCGCTGAATTCAAATTACTGTTGTACGTAGTCAATACTGCTGCAGCCATAGCTGCTGCAAAAATACCAGATAATGATGGGTCTAATAAATTACCTACGATGGTGCCATAAGCAGCATCACCAATGTCGCCATAGAGTTTAAAAGCAATAATACCGGGCACTACAATAATAGTTGGGACAATCAATAAACGAATAGCCGCTGCTGCAAATACACCTTTCTGCGCTTCTTTTAAACTAGGAGCCGCCATTGCGCGTTGCGTAATAACTTGGTTTGTTCCCCAGTAAAACATCTGAATGAATATCATGCCTGTCAGCAACGTATGCCAAGGAATAGGAGACTCGTTATCGCCAATGAGCGTTAAGCGTTCTGGGGGGATCCCAGAAAAATCGTAGTTTATTGCTTCGAGTGCTACAAAGACCACTACCAGGGCCATAACTAATAGCAACACGCCAGAATAAGTATCGGATACAGCAACTGCTCGCAGACCACCAAATATGGCATACATTGCACCTATAGCTGCAAAGGCAAGTGCGACATACATAATATTCACGTTCAAGTCGAACATATTTATCATAAATAACGAGCCACTATAAATAACGGCAGGGCAAAAAATTAATGCGCTTCCAGCAAAGAATAAAACACTAATGACAGCACGAATATTTTTATCGTTATATCTGCGCTCAAGAAGCTCAGTGGTTGTTGTGCATTTATATCGATAGTAAACAGGCAAGAACACTTTTGCTAAAACAATTAAGCCCACTACAGCTGAAAACTCCCAAAGCGCCAACAGGGCCATTTGATTTCCATTCATGCCAACTAACTGGTCGGTACTTAAGTTGGTTAACGTGATTGAGCCGGCAACAAAATACCAAGCCAAACCGCCGCCCGCCAAAAAGTATTCTTTTGTTTGGTTGGTTGAGCTATGCCCTTTACCTCGACAGTGCATATAAGTTAAAAATGCGATTAGGACAGTGACGCCCAAAAACACCGAAATTTGAATTAGATTATCTGACATAGCATTTCCTTACTCACTCATTAAATAAAATGGCGAGTCTTTATTGTTTTTAGTATTGCGTATTGTTTGCTGAAATTGATAGCTGCCTGCAATCATAGGCAGCTATCAACTCAGGCATCCAGCTTGTGCTGAGGAATAACTATTTCTTGAATGAGTCACTTAATAAGCACTGCAGTTATGAAATAGTAGCATCCTTTGCGACTTCCATTTTTACTTCAACAATCCGTGCTCTTTCAACATTCTCATTATTAATGGTGATCAGTCTATTAACCTGTAGCAGTGATATCAACATTGCATGAATAGGCATTAAATAACCTTGTTTACGCAGTGAATCTAGCTCTTCAATACTGAGGGCTTGAAAACGATCTTCATCAATAGTGTGCAAGCCTTTAATTGTCTTAGGCTCACCATCAAACAACTGCACATTCATATCTAGGTGTTTAAATAAACCGAGGTCGTCTAATGTTTTACTAAACTGAGCCGTTTGTATGTCCTTTTGAACATCCGCATCTAGCAGCTGAGCCCGTCTTTTTGTTGCTTCAGTAGGATTACTGTTTTCATCAAACAATGGCTCGCCAGTCGTTTTTGAAAAGTCACCCTGGTCTTCTATAATACCTATGGTGTAGGCATTCTCTTCAGCCGGCGCTTTCATCAGATAAAACGGGAAGGTTTGCGTACTTGTTGGACGATAAATAACATCAAACTTGTCATTTTTTACAAACAAGTTTTCATTCGGTACAAAACTGGTCAATGCCGAAAACGTCCAAAATCCATTATGTGTATTTTTGGTCGCAAATACAGGGTAGCAAGTTGCTGCTTGACCTAATTCGGTTGCTCGCAAATTCATTAAGTGCTGTTTTGCGATATGTTGTATGACCGCATTGTTTGTTATTTTCAACTCTTTGTGCGTTTTACTACTTAGTTCTACCAACGTCAATTTTTTCATATTTTCACTACTTCATTTGTGCGCTTGCAAGCCACTTCTCAATATATTCTCTATGCACGGGAAGTGTTTGTAGCATTTGTTCGGTTATTTTCTGATTTCTTTGAATGATCATTTCAGCCTGCTGCTTTTCTTGATAAAGATGCGCTTGCTGAGAGAAATCAGGTTTAAAGCCCATACCATAAATTACATACTGATAACTGGCGGCAGGAAACAATTCTATCGCACTTTCGAAGTCTCCGCTTGTCGGGCCTCGATAGCCCCATATTGCTAAGTCTTCTTGCAGACTCTCTGGGATATTCTTGGGGTCAGTATGCGCTTGCCAATAAGGTTCCGGGCGTTTGGTTAGCATGTAATGTAGCTTTAAGAAATCAATGATCCTGGACCAACGATAACGCATTTGTTGATTAAAGCGTTTGGCTACTGTAGGCATTACCGCTTTTGTTGGCGGTAAATTTTCAGCAATATAGCGAGCTGAAATTTCAACTAACATAATAGCTGTAGCTTCAAGTGGTTCAACAAAACCAGCCGCCATACCGACAGCAACGCAATTTTTTTCCCAAAAACGTTCTCTATGGCCCGATTGAAATGAGATTTTTCTAGCAGTTAAGTTTTTGCTCGCTTCACCAATATAGTTGCGAAGGTTAGCTTCAGCCTCATCATCGGATAGATATTTAGATGAATAAACATGACCCACACCGCGCCGGTGAGTTAGTCCAATATCCCAAATCCAACCTGCGTTTTGTGCGGTCGCAATAGTATGAGATGCAATAGGACTATCTTTTCTATCGTATGGCACATGCATAGCTAGAGCTGAATCGTTGAAAAGCACATCGTCCATTTTAATAAATGGAACGTTCAATTTACCACCAAGTAACAAGGCAGCAAAACCGGTGCAGTCGACATACAGGTCGGCCTCGACATCAGCATGCTTATCAAGGCTTATAGATTTAATACTGCCGTCATTTGCTAAGGTTACTTGATTAACCGTATCCACAATATGAGTGACATTTAGGTTGTTTTTACAATGACTTTTTAAGAGCTCTGCGAATTCGCCCGCATCTATGTGATATGCGTAATTACATTGCCCGCTGTATTCAGCTTCTGAAATAGTACGAGGTGCTAATCCAGCTTCACATATGTGATGTTGAAAATTTGCTTCCACTGCGTACTTTTCGATATCGGAAACATAGGGTGCTAGGTCGATTCGACCATATCCTAATGGCACGGTAAAAGGATGATAATAAAAATCACCATTGCCGTGCACCCAATCGACGAATTTACCGCCTTGTTTGAATACAGCGTGGCAATTTGCAAATAGGTCAGATTCTTTAATCCCAATATCACGCAAGGTATTTTTCATGGTTGGCCAAGTACCTTCGCCAACACCTACGGTGGGAATATCAGATGATTCAATTAACTTGATATTAATGCCGGGCGCATTACTGTCGCCTGACTTTGATTTATGATGAGCTGCAATGATAGCTGCACTTAGCCAACCGGCTGTACCACCACCTACAATTGCAATTGTTCTTATGGCTTCAGACATAGCTTGCGAAATCCGTTAAATATTTAGTTTCAAAAGGCTTTTACCCTAAGCAACGATAAACGCTGTGTGAAGTGAAGTAAATATGATTTGAGCGTTAGATGCATGCTCTGATTGTAACATAAAGGCTTTATACAAAGCTTTTATACAGAATATTAATACAAAGTGTGAATGCACAGCCCGGGACACAAAGGCTGGCATTCACGAAGTCAAACGTGCTGACTTATCCTTACTCTTAGAATACCGCGCGTACGCCAAATGCAAAGCGACGACCATTGTCTTCTACTGAATAAGTTTGGTTAGGGAAACGACCTGTTTGCACCAATTCTTCTTCAGTAATATTGATACCTTCTAAGAATACGGTGAACGTTTCATCAATGTCGTAGCTCGCGCTAACGTCCCATTGACCGAATGTTTCAGTGTTAATTGGTTCGCCGTTAAAGCCGTTATCAATCGCACGTAAAAAACCTTCACGATTGTTATAAGCAACACGTGCTTGAATCTGGTCTTTCTCATAGAAAACGACTAAGTTTTGAGAATCACCTAAGCCTTCAAGAGCAAACGACTGAGTTGAATCGCTACTCAATGAAACGTTGCTGTCTACGACAGTCGCGTTTGCTTGAAATCCAAAACCGTTGTCGAACAAGTGAGTTAAACCAATTTCATAACCGGTAACGGTCGCAGAATCACCATTTTGTGGGCGAGTAACTGTATAAAGTTCGGTTAAGCCATTGAGTTCGTCGGCACCCGCTGTTACATCATTGCTGCACAGAGCAGTATTGGTAACACTACATCTGTTATTAGGCGTATTTAAGCGATCATTCAGCGTATAAGTTTCAGGGCCAGTCAATCGAGTAATGAAGTTATCTACTTCTTTATTAAAGAATGCGAACGTCAACAAATTAGCATCGCCATAATAATACTCGAATGAAATGTCCCAGTTGGCTGACTGGAACGGCTTCAATACCGGGTTACCACCTGATGCTGTCAAATTCTGACGGCGCGGCTCATTGAAAGTCGTCGCTGGTGATAACTGGCTCATTGTTGGACGAGTTAACGAGTCATATACAGAGAAACGCACGATCATTTCGTCAGTCACTTGTAATTTAGTATTCACACTCGGTAAAAGATTCGCGTAACTGCCACCTTGAACGATATCTGTTGCTGGACCAAATACGTTTTGGAACAATGTTGCATCTGTTGTTGGAATAATATCGGTTAAGAAGCTTTGAACCGCAGAAACTGCAATATCAGTTTGTGCATAACGCGCTCCAACATTTACTGATAAAGGCATGTCACCTAAATCATATACGAAGGTGAAATCCATATACAGGCTGGTAATGTCTTCATTGATTGTGTAGCGGTTGTTTTGCAATGTAGGAACAATTGGATTGCCAGTAGACGCTAGGTAATCGACCATCGCATCACCATCATAAGTGTAGAAAGTGTCAATTAAACCAGGGAAAAAGTTATTCGCAGTAAATGGACGGAAGTTGATAACATCATTTGGTGCTTCAGTTCCGTAGCCACAAAATGCACATTGGTTGCCGAATATCTGGAATGAATTTTTCTCTCGTTCTTGTCGGTAAACACCAAATTTAACATTATCTAACACGTCGCTATCTGGACGGTAAGTAAAGTCCGCTTTGAGTTCACTTATTTCGTCTTGCTCAGTGCGTGTAAACCCTTTTTCATTGTAGTGTAAACGAGACAATGAAGCGTCAGGTAAATTACCGTTTCCAAAATTGTCATGTTGCACAGTAGGAACACTGCCAGTGCCATCAAACGAGTAGTTATTAATAATACCTACAACGTTAAACCGGTCTTTACCAGCACGGTCATTTTCAGCAGACGACGTTGATAAATCGAACTCTGCTTTTAATGAATCATTAATATCCCATTCAACATTCAAACCAAAACCATCGTTTGAAACATCACGAGAGTTACGTGTTGCTGATACGAAGTCACTCGCAGGGTTACCACTACCTTGCGCATCTAAACCAATGTCTTGGCTAAATGTAAGCAAAGTGCCGGTTGCGGGGTCAATAGTAGCTGAACCAACACGATCAGGCTCAAACCAAGATGCGAGATCGGTAACCACTGAATCAACTTCGAATTTTGATACGAAGCCGTCTAGGCTGATAGTGATATCGTCTGATGGTGCATACTGAAACACTAAGCTTGCGTTTGTGCGAGTGCGCTCTTGATTATCAACGATTTGATCCCAGTTTCTTGGAATGTACGCGTTTGAGAACAAAACACCGTCGCGATTGTTTTGAATGGTCTGACCACCTCGCCAACCTGCAGTTGCGATTTGGTTAATCTGTATGTCGCGTTTTTGATGACTTACAGCTAATAATACGCCCATTGTGTCATCATTAAATGTGTTACTTACTAATGCCGAAACAGAAGGAGACGTTTTCTCACTCAAGCTTTCATACATGCCTTTAACAGAAGCAACAGCCTTGAAACCTTGATAATCGAATGGCTTCGCGGTGATAAGACCGATTGTGCCGCCAATTCCACCTTCTTGCATGGTTGCATTAGTACTTTTATAAATATCAGCACCAACAATTTGGTCAGCTGCTAATACGTCGAAATTGAATGCACGACCAGCGCTGTCAGTGGCAATTTGACGGCCATTAACAAGTACTGTGTTGAATTGAGGACCGAAACCACGAATAGTAACTGCTTGGCCTTCACCACCGCTTCGGTCAATAGCTACACCCGTGATACGTTGCAATGATTCAGCGACGTTTAAGTCTGGGAATTTACCTAAGTCTTCTGCTTTAATACCATCAGATACTAGGTTTGAGTTTTTCTTGTCATCCATCGAAGCTTTAAGGCTGCTTCTAATTCCGCTGACCAAGATTACTTCCACAGGATCAGAAGCTGATTCTTCTTGAGCAATAACTTGATTTGAGCTTAGTAACGCGCCAGCCACTGCAATAGCAACCGATGTGCGTTTACCAAACATTGATAATGTTTTATTCATGTGTGTTTCCCCTTTGCTTAATCGAGCTTTCTTGTTTTTAGCGTGCTGATATTTGTGTGAGTGTCTGTGTGTTGGCACGGAATAAATAGATTAAAACCTATTTATCGTATAAATATAATCAATTGAGTGAGAATTACAACAATTTTGGTTAAATTAGATAAATTAAATTTACTTTTTTTTGACAAAAGGTTAACAATGCATTCTATGATACGGAGTTTTTGGAATAGTTAAATTAATGTTTTATATACAATTGTTATGGATTGAGAAGGGGGCTTAATCGTTTTTTAATTCACTAAAATTAATCATATTAATATTTTCTTTTTATCGTATAAATACGATTAATGTTGATTTGTAAACGTGTGAAAGCTAACATAAGAATTGAAAATCGGGCAAGTTAATCACATATGTTGGATTTATTAGGTGCTACTAAAGTATGACTAAAAACTACGAATTTACACATCGCCGCAAAAATTTGCTAAATGGCGAGTGGGTTTTGGTTTCCCCACATCGCAATAATAGACCTTGGTTGGGAGCAACCGAGGCACCTACGGAAACTTCTCCTGATTCTCGTGACTCAAATTGCCCTTTGTGCCCAACTAATACGAGAGCAAACGGTGATACAAATCCAAACTATGAATATACTCACGTTTTTACCAATGATTTTGGAGCATTAACACCAACCCTTAGCGATGATGCATGTCTGGACCCTGATGAGTTATTTGAAGCCGAAGCGGCAACCGGCACGGCCCGAGTCATTTGCTTTTCTCCTAAGCACAATAAAACATTACCTGAGCTATCCGTTAATGAAATTGCTGAAGTGGTAAACACCTGGCAGCAGCAATTTATTGACTTATCATCTAGCTATTCGTGCATTCATATCTTTGAAAATAAGGGCGAAGTAATGGGCTGCTCACAGCCTCATCCGCACGGTCAGATTTGGGCACACAATCACCGCTCTACCGAAATTCAAGCCGAAGAAGAACGTCAACTCGCTTTTTATACAAAGCACCAACGCAGTTTGCTTGAAGTTTATATTGAAAAAGAACAGGCAGAGCAACAGCGCATTGTGATCGAAAATAAACACTGGTTGGTTGTTGTTCCCTACTGGGCGAAATGGCCATTCGAAACGTTATTGATATGCAAAGATGCGGTGCAAACTATTGCGCAGCTTAATGATAGTCAATCGCATGACCTCGCAAAAATACTCAAAGAACTCACTATTCGATATGACAACGTTTTCAATTGTAGCTTCCCATATTCAATGGGTTGGCATAATGCACCACTTGATTTAGATGATGCTAAACATTGGCGATTACATGCTCATTTTTATCCACCATTACTGCGCTCAGCGTCAGTGAAAAAGCATATGGTTGGGTATGAAATGTTAGCTGAAAGTCAGCGAGATTTAACCGCAGAAACCGCAGCGAAGATCCTCCGTGATGTTCCTTCTATACATTACAAAGGCTAAAGTTCTGAAAAGAGCGCGCTGGGAGATACTATGACGAAAAACATACAAGATTCTATTTTCTATAAAACCTTTTTCGATATTTATGGAGCCTATCCAACGGGGTTATCAAATGCGCCGGGTCGCGTTAATCTAATTGGTGAATTTACTGATTATAATAACGGTTTCGTTTTGCCTTGTGCGTTGCAATACAGCACGCGCATTTTGTTCAAAAAGCGCAGTGATAACGTAATCAATGTGTATTCAACTCATTATCCAGGTGAAACAGAACGCTTCGATGTTAGCGAGGAAATAGTGCCGGGTGATTCTCAGTGGGGAAATTACATCAGGGCTGTTGCTTTTGTGTTTAAGCGCGAAGGTTTCTTACTCAATGGTTTTGATATTTTGATTGATAGCGATGTTCCTCAGGGCAGTGGTCTATCTTCTTCCGCGGCATTAGAAGTATCCGTGGGTGGCATGTTTAATTATGCATGTGAACTTGGTTTACCTGCTTCCACCGTCGCTGTATTAGGCCAAGCCGCAGAAAACGACTTTATTGACTGTCAATGTGGCGTAATGGATCAAATGATATCTGCTTGCGGAGTCAAGGGTCATGCGATGCTGTTGGATTGTGAAAGTTTAGAAACCCAAGCTGTGTCAATCCCAGATGATTTAGCTATTGTCATCGTGAATTCAAACTACCCTAGAAAACTGGTTGATAGTGAATATAATCAGCGTCGAATTGATTGCGAACAAGCTGCTAAGAAGATGCAAGTTAGCACTTTACGGGGGGCTGATATGGCAAAGTTAAATGCTGTAAAAGCCAGTTTAAGTTCAAACGAATACAAGCGTGCCCACCATGTTATCAGCGAAAATCAGCGTGTTTTAGATGCAGTAGAAGCACTAAAAAATAACGATATGACCGTATTACGCGAATTGATGAGGGCATCTCATCAGTCTTTGAAGTATGATTTTGAAGTGACCGTGCCAGCAACCGACGGCTTAGTGAGAATCTGTGCCGCAGCTTTGCAAGACCGAGGTGCTGTGCGAATGACTGGCGGTGGTTTTGGCGGGGCAATTGTGTGTTTATGCCGAACCGATGACATAGCATCAATTACTAAAGCAGTTGAGGCAGAGTACGAGAAAGAATTTAATTTAGTTGCTAATATCTATGTTTGTAGCGCAGGTGAAGGACTAAAAGTAACAACGATATAAGGAAACAAAATGCTAAATTGGGGTGTCATTGGTTGCGGTAATATAGCGAATACGTTTGCAGATGGATTAGCTTGTCTGGACTCTGGAAAATTGATTGCGTGTGCCTCTACTTCAATGCAACGAGGTCATGCATGGGCTGAGAATCAAAAGTTTCAACATGATATTCGCTCGGTATATAACAGCTATGAAGCACTGGTAAATGACAGTGACGTGCAGGCTGTTTACATTGCCAATACACACAATTTTCATTACGAGTCAGTTAAATTGTGTCTACAAAATCATAAACATGTTTTATGTGAAAAACCCATTACATTAAACGCTCACCAAGCTGCTGAGCTTTATGCATTAGCGCGAGAAAATAAATGCTTTCTCATGGAGGCAGTATGGACTCGTTTTTTACCCGCTATTCGTATGTTGCAAAAAGTGCTTTCAGATAATGCAATTGGCGATATCTTGAGTGTCAGAGCTGACTTCTGTATCAATCCAAAGCTAGATGAAAGTCATCGACTGCGTAATAAAAAATTGGCAGGTGGCGCATTACTCGACCTAGGAATTTACCCTATTACATTTTCATTTATTGTATTTGGCGAAGCTCCTGAAAAAGTTCAAAGTTCAGCGATAATGGACATCACAGGCGTTGATGAACGTTCATTTTATCTTTTTGAATATAGTGATGGGCGAATCGCTTCATTGTCCTCAGGGTATTCTCAAGTTGCACCTTGTGAAGCGATAATTTCTGGCTCGGAAGGTTATATTCGAATACCTCAATTCTTCGCTGCGCAAGGCTTTTCTGTTCACAAAGAAGGGCAGGAGTCGCAAACTCACAGTTACCCGTTCAGCGATAATGAAAATTTCAGTTTCGAAATCCAACATATGCAAGATTGTATAAAACAAGGGTTATTGGAAAGCCCACTATTTGCAAGTGACGAAAGTGTGCAAATAATGCAGACAATGGACACCTTGCGCAGTCAATGGGGTCTTGAATATGAAGGCGAACAGTAAGTAATAGAATCATAAACAACATAGTAATGAGGGGAAATGTGACCATTATGCATAAGCATGTAGAAAATATTAAAAGCAAAATTGAAAAGCGGAAACCGGTTTTATTCATCGGTTCCTGCTTATTGCTTGTTTCACTAATTAGTGGTTGTGATCAACATAATGAACCCGGCGATGCCACAGTAATTGTTGATACGATTTCTATCCTCACTGACGCCGAGAAACTGCAACCTCAGCAGTTATATCCTGTCACTCATCCTGATATGCAACCTGAACTAGCGGCTGTCGGCGATTATAAAGTTGGCGTCAAGACGCTTGATATTACTGACCAAAAATACGTTGATTTACTTACCGATCAAATTAAGCCGAGAACACTCAAAATTGAAGTTTGGTACCCAGCAGATTATAAGGGCGGAACGCCTTTAACATCTTATGAAAACGAAACCAGATTAGCTAAAAAATTCAGTATTCAAGCTAATGCTGCGAGAGACGTTGCTCCGTTAGCTTCTGAATCAACCTATCCGGTAGTGGTATTATCACATGGTTACACTGGCTACAGACAAATTATGTTTTACTTCGGCGAACACTTAGCTAGTCATGGATATATTGTGGCAGCCATTGATCACACGGATTCAACAAACGAAGACGTTGATATAGTGAATGCGCCGTTTAAGGGATTCCCTAGTACGCTGATGAACCGCAGTCGTGATCAACAATTTACATTAGATTTTATCACCCAGGAAAAACACTTTTTAAGCGACGTTGTGGATCGTAACAATGCAGGGCTAATTGGTTATTCAATGGGTGCCTTTGGTGCATTAAACACCGTGGGCGGGTGTTACAATTTCTCGCTACAGCAAGCAGGTACGTTTACCGCAACGCAGGATGAAAACATGCTGCCATTGTTACAAAAAGCCCTAAATAGTTGCGCTGCAGGTCAGTACGAAACTCCAAAAGTTGACCAGAAGTGGAAAGCCGCAGTTACATTTGCTGCCTGGGGTGGGCAGAATAATTTATTTACAGATGCCAGTCTAGCCAGCATTCCAGTGCCTACCTTATTTGTATCAGGAAATCTGGATGACATTTCTGGTTATGCGGGGGTACAGTCTCTATATGAAAGAACTCAAGCCCCTAGTACGTACTTACTTACAATGATAAATGCTCGCCATAATATTGCCCCCCATCCAGCACCAAAAGAAGCTTGGGGCAATGAAACTGATTTTGGTCACTATTATGAATCGGCTTGGTCAAATGCAGTGCTAAACGATATTAATAAACACTTTGTTTTAGCAATGATGGATTGTCATGTAAAAAAACACGCTGAAACTTGCGAGTATCTGGATCTGCCTGCAAGCTCGGATCAAGTGCAGGTGGATGGCGAACTACCTAAGCCCTGGAAAGGTTTTGATAGCCGGTTCTCGACAGGATTGCGTTGGGAACAGAAGTAGCTTTGGTAAAAAATGAAGCACCTATCAATCTTTAATATATCAATAAATAATTAAGCGAAGAGCAACCAACAGCAAAATAGTCCAAAGCGATAATAACTCCCAGAACCCAAAGCATAGTTAGAAAGTCGAGAGTTAAATTACTATTACTTCGCTATTAATCGTGTCGTGGGGACTTTTATGCCGTAAGCGCGATATATACCAATGACATGTTCAGATCCAGATACACCCAAGGCAGCTATTCAGTTGTTGGTGTAACTTAACAACTACCTTGTAAATACCTAGTCTTTAATGTGCTGCTTTAAATACTGAAAAATCTCGCGGGCCGCTTTTGGTGTCTTTTCCGCTTCCTTCTGTTTAACCGCCTGACGCTGCATTTGCCTTAGCTTTTGTCGGTCTAAATCAGGATGTTTATCCAAAAGAGTCGAAATCACACTATCGCCCTGAGCCACAATGTCGTCTCGAAGTTGCTCAAGCTCATGAAATTGGCTGTCAGATTTTATGTGATGTGCGCGCAATCTGTTGATTCCATCCTCAATGGGTGCAAGCTCGCATCGGCGAAGTATCTTACCGATTAATTGAAGTTGACGTCTAAAGCCGTCTTTCTTCTTGTTAATACGATTTGCTAATTGGATGGCATCACGTAACTCCTCAGTCAGAGGAATACTGTCTAATTGCGCATTTGAAAACTCAACTAAGGCGACGCCTAATTGCTTCAGATCTTCTGCTTCTTGCTTCAGCTGAGTTTTGCTTTTTATTATGTCGCCATTTTCGTCTAAAAGTGGCTCGTCGTTGTAATCGGCATTCATATAAAGTTTTTTGATTTCTTTAGTGCTAGAATTATGTTTGATTGTAACCGCCACACTATAGTTTGGACAGTAAAAATAATATATGGAATCTGAAAAGCAGTTAGCAGAAATTCAAAATGTCGTAGATGACGCATTGCGTCTGGCTATTCAAAAGGGTGCGACAGCGGCCGAGGCAAGCATGTCTAAAGTTCAGGGCATAGCTGTATCATCAAGACTAAAAGAAGTTGAAACTGTAGAGTTTACAAATGACGGCGGGCTAGGCATAGCGGTGTTTGTAGGGAAACGGAAGGGTAGTGCATCAACTACCGATTTGAGCCCCGCAGCGTTAAAATTAACGGTAGAAAAAGCCGTAGAGATTGCAAAATATACAAGCGAAGACGACTGCTCAGGCATCGCTGATAAAGAATTTATTGCTACCGAAATACTCGATTTAGACCTATATCATCCTATAGAATTAGATACCGAAGCAGGGATTAAATTGGCAATTGAAGCCGAAACTGCCGGAATGGACTTTGATCCAAAGATTATTAATTCAGATGGTGCGTCATATAATGCTAATTTAGGTGTGAGAGTATACGGAAATACTCATGGTATTAATGCAGGTTACGCTAGTAGTCGTTATAATTTAAGTTGTGTGCTAATCGCTCAAGACGGCAACGACATGCAACGCAATTACAGCTACACAATGAACCGTGAAGCGCATTTACTCGACTCAGCTAGCGTTGTAGGCGTTGATGCAGCTAAAGAGACCCTGAGCCGTCTAGGTGCTAGAAAAATAAAAACAGCCAAAGTACCAGTGCTATTTCATCGTGATATTGCATCGGGCATTTTCGGTCATTTTGTGAGTGCAATTAGTGGTGGTAGTTTATTTAGACAATCTTCATTTTTGTTAAATAGCTTAGGAACCAACGTATTTCCAGATTGGCTAACAATTAATGAAAAACCGCATTTGTTGAAAGGTTTGGCAAGCTCACCATTTGATAATGAAGGTGTACGCACACAAGATATGACGATTGTTGAGTCAGGCGTATTACAGCATTATTTGTTGACTAGTTATTCGGCGCGTAAAATGAAAATGCAAACGAATGGTCATGCAGGTGGTATTCATAATTGGTTGTTAAGTTCGACCGGTGAGTCGGATAAAGAACTCCTTGAAAAAATGGGGACAGGGCTTATTGTTACTGAACTCATGGGACAAGGTGTGAATATTGTGAACGGAGATTACTCTCGCGGTGCAGCTGGCTTTTGGGTGGAAAATGGGGTTATTCAATATCCAGTACATGAAATTACGATTGCTGGTAATTTAAAAGATATGTTTAAAAACATTGTTGCAATTGGCGCTGAAACAGAACGCCAAGGCAGCATTCAAACAGGCTCTATACTCATTGAGTCTATGCAAGTTGCTGGCTCTTAATTATCGAATTGACCTGACCGAAAAAAGCCCGTTCATGAACGGGCTTTTTTGCTATTGAGCTTCTAAACTCTATGTTTTGTCTCTACTAATCTACAGCACCACAAAAACGGTAACCTTCGCCATGAATGGTTACGATTAACTCTTCGTCGTCTGGTTGTGATTCGAAGTGTTTACGAATGCGGCGAATAGTTACATCTACTGTTCTGTCATTAGGGCGCAATTCACGGCCCGTCATTTCCATAATGAGTTGCTCGCGAGTTAGTATTTTACCCGGATTACTCAAGAACAAGTGCAGTGCCCTAAATTCGCTGCGCGGTAATCTAAATTCTTTTGCAACCGGAGATATTAAGCTACGGCTGTCGCCATCTAGTGTCCAACCATTGAAGTTAACTTTGCTTGGCAAATCATCATCTTCAGAAGCGCTGCTAGTGCGAGACAATAAATTGCGAGCGCGAATAGTTAGTTCTCTAGGATTAAAAGGCTTCGTCAAATAATCGTCGGCACCAATTTCAAGACCAAGAATACGGTCAACGTCATTATCGCGGCCGGTGAGAAAAATAAGGCCGACATTTTTTCTGTCACGTACTTCACGCGCTAGGATCAAACCATTTTTGCCCGGTAAATTAATATCCATGATAACTAAATTTATCTGGTTGTTCTGGAAAAAGTCATGCATTTCTTGGCCGTTTTCAGCTTCGAATACATTATAGCCTTCAGCTTCGAATAAGCTCTTCAACGTAGTACGGGTGACGACTTCGTCTTCGACGATAAGTATGTTTGGCGTTTGCATTTTTTACACTCTATTAACATTTATAAATTGAGTTTATCAGAATATTGATAAACATCATTTATTTTATACGAAAAATTTCGATTGTTAGCTCACGATACATTTTGCGCAGTTGGAGTACATTGCACTAATAATCTAAACTTCTGAAAATTAACACGTCACGAGCTGTAATAAACTTCTGAATATGTAATAAAATTACATTCTTTCTTACAGTATATTCAAAATATGACTAAATTGAAAATTTGATTTGGTTTAATTTTCATATTGGTTGTAATTATTGTTTTTTTAAGTCAGTTATCACTGTGAGTTTATTACGGTTTTTCTTTGTTATTTGTGCTGATAAATATTTACATATTTGTCAGCGGCTTCTTTCCAAGTGAATTTTTTCTGCATTCCGCGCTTTATGACAGTCTGTAACTTTTCACTGTCTTCAAGTCTCACTAGTAATGCTCTTCTAACCACGCTAAGCAATGCTTCTGGCGTAGGTTGATCAAACACAAAACCGGTTCCTTGAGGCTCATTAATATCAACAATCGTGTCTTTTAAGCCACCAATGCCGCGCACAATAGGCGTCGTTCCGTAGGCTAAGCTGTACATTTGATTTAGGCCACAGGGCTCAAACTCCGATGGCATTAAGAAAAAATCAGCACCAGCTTCGACCTTATGTGCGAAGTCTGGTTTGAAGTCTTCTACAAAGACAAATTGTTTTGGGTGGGCATTTGCGATTTGGTGTAGTTGTTCAGTTATGTCTTTTTGACCTGTTCCCACTAGGGCAACTTGCACATTATGCTTGAGAATATCTGCAATGATGGGCATTAAATATCCAAAGCCTTTTTGCAATGTTGTTCTGCAAACCATCCCTATAATAGGGGTTTTTGAGTCAAGCTTTAGACCAAATGTCTTTTGTAGGTCTTCTTTGCAGGCCGCTTTTCCTGACATATCATCAACAGAATAATGTGCAGCAATAAATTCGTCGGAGCTTGGATCCCATTGTTCGTAATCGCAGCCATTAAGCACGCCCTCGACAATATTTATACGTTGTCGAATAACGTCATCAATTCCATGACTACCTAATGGTGTGGCAATCTCTTGTGCGTAGGTAGTGCTTACAGGGCAAATATTATCAGCATATAACAGCCCTGTTTTCAGCATATTTAAATGATTGTTTTCAACATACATGCCGGGTGATGTGGGATCAATACTTGGAATATTGATTAAATTATCAGTTCCTTGAAATGCAGCATTGTGGATAGTTAAGACTGACTTAGTGTGTGCAAAATAATTGTAGGTAAGCGGCGAATGCTTGGCAAAATAGCATGCCATTGAAGTATGCCAGTCGTTTGTGTGTAAAATGTCTGGCTTAAAGCTCACAGCTTCAGCTGTTTTTAGTGCTGCTAGTGAGAAAAAGGTGAATTTTTCTGCATTGCTGACTTTGCTATCGTCGCTGTAAAGCTTGTCATTATTAAAGTATTCAGGGTAATCGACAAAATAGACAGAAATACCGTTAAAGTTTAATTCCTTTATATTAAATGCGTAACTGTGACCGTTGGTATAGATAATCTGTTGGGGTGTTGCATTGGCAAGTTTCAAAGAGTCCGCAGCGGCTTTGTAATAAGGAAGAACAATCTTAACGTCATGTCCAAGTTCAGACAAGGCAATGGGCAGTGCTTTACCAACATCGGCTAAGCCTCCGGTTTTTACAATGTCTTCTACTTCAGATATCAAAAAGAGTATTTTCATAAGGTACAAAGTCTTCTTATCTAATTTTTAATGTCACTTGTTACAATGCTAGACCAAAAGTCAATAACATTGGGTCTAGCGTAGCACCTGAAAGTCGCCGTAAGAGCAATGTTGCCCTATTTAGCAGCTTCATAAATATTATATTTATTCGTACTGACGAGTGTTTTAGAGCGGAAATACAAGCCACTCATGACCTCACTGTAAGGTAAAAATTTATTTGCCACAATATCAAGAGTACCGCGCGGGCGAGTTTGCTTGTGCGCCTGTGCTATAAATTGTTGTGTAATGGTGTAGTCGTTGCGGATACCAGTATGAAACGGCGGGTTACTCACGATGTGATCAAAGTAACCTTCGACTTGTTTCATGCCGTCACTCGCAATTACCGTTCCTTCAACAGCATTAAGCTCAAGTGTTTGTTTCGTGCAATAAATGGCGAGCGCTGATACATCGCTCATAGTGACTTTTACCTTGGCATTAAGCTTAGCAAAATAAGTGCCGATGATACCTGTGCCGCAAGCAAAGTCTAATACTTGGCCTTTCATGTTGACTAATTTAACCGAGCGTGGCTCAAATTGCGCTAACAATAATTGAGTACCTGGGTCGAATTGTTTGTGACCAAATACGCCAGGAAGTGAAAATACTTTGAGTTCTTGACCATTTACCAAATACTTTCTGATAACACCAAATTGCTTTATCTCAAAAGCTGACTTGTTAGGTGTTTCAATCTCAACACAAATTAAACCGCAATGTTTAGCGCCATCAATTTTGTTAACTGTTGAGCCTACACGCTCCAACAATTTACCTACGCTTTTAATGCCAGCTTTGTTTTCGCCAACAATCAATAATTTACCGCCCACTTTGACCAAGTCAGTCATGTTAGCGATAAGCATTTCAAGATGCTGCTTTGCTTTTGGCAGAAAAATAACCGCCCCATCTAGTTGCTGTTTATCTTTGAGATCATCAACACTAAAGCTGGCAGCAAAAACTTGTGGAAACTTACTGGTATTCTCACTCTGAAAATAAATATCATGAAACTGATGGAGACCAGTAATATCGAAATTGATACTTGGGTCACGCAGTTCGTCAAAAATAGCAGCATCTGAGGGATTAACAATCGCCCACTTGCCACTTTCGAAAATATCGGTGTTACGTAATAACAACTGACTAGGTAATGACAGCATTTAGTTTACTCGCTTAAAAATGAGATCCCAAACGCCGTGACCGAGCTTCTGGCCACGAACTTCAAATTTGGTAATAGGGCGATAATCTGGGCGAGGAACGAAACCCTTCGTTTCTTCGCTTGAAGTGTTTTCATAACCCTGTGCTTGGGTCATAACTTCCATCATGTGTTCTGCATAAGGTTCCCAGTCGGTCGCCATATGAAAAGTGCCACCAATGGCAAGCTTTGAACGCAAGTTCTGCACAAAATCAGGCTGTACTATTCGACGCTTGTGATGACGCGTTTTATGCCAAGGGTCAGGAAAGTATAGCTGCAAACGATGTAGTGAGTTATCCGCGATCGATTGGGCTAGCACTTCAACGGCATCGTGTTCAAATACACGAACGTTTTCGATACCAGCTTCCTCTGCGTCTGCTAAACAAGCTCCAATGCCGGGACGATGCACTTCAATGCCAATGAAGTTATTCTGCGGAGCAGCTGTCGCCATTTCAACAAAAGACTTGCCCATACCAAAGCCAATTTCAAGAACGGTTGGCGCGGTGCTACCAAAAACGTCATCTAAGTTAAGCATGCCTTGCTCGATAGTTAGGCCTTTAGTTGGCCAGTTTTCTTCAATTGCTTTGGCTTGAGCATTAGTTAGGCGGCCCTCGCGTTTTACAAAGCTTTTTATTTTACTAATATATACGCCTGCTGCGCGGGCTTCTTCTAGGCTTTTGAATGACTTCATGTATCTCGTGGTCTTTATTAAATGTTTGGTAAATGAACGGAGCAGCCGAAATATGACGCTAGACTGGTCTATTAGTGCAAAAGTCCGGTATTATAATTCATTCTTTGGCAGATGTGCGGTTAATGTGACTTCAAGTAGCTTTTCTTTTTCAAACGCGCTTTTAACTTGGTTTGACCAACACGGGCGCAAAAATTTACCATGGCAAAAAAACAAATCGTCTTATTCAGTTTGGATTTCTGAAATAATGTTGCAGCAAACCCAAGTCGCAACGGTGATCCCTTATTACGATACTTTCATGAAGCGCTTCCCGACTGTTAACGATTTAGCCAATACTCCGGTTGACGAGGTCTTGCACCTATGGACTGGTTTGGGTTATTACGCGAGGGCTAGAAATCTGCACAAGGCTGCTCAACAAGTTAGAGATTTGCATGCAGGTAAATTTCCAACAACTTTTGATGAAGTCATTGCCCTACCCGGAATAGGTCGCTCCACCGCAGCAGCTGTTTTGTCTTTATCTCTGAATCAAGCCTATGCAATTATGGATGGAAACGTAAAGCGAGTACTCACTCGCTATATGGCGATTGAAGGCTGGACAGGTAGTAAAAAAATAGAAGATAGGTTGTGGGCTGAAGCTGAGGCGTTAAAGCCTGGAATTCTTCATCTAGGTAAAAGCGCGCTAGAGCAACTTGATGTGCAAGAAAAAAAAGACACTTATGGGAAGCTAAGGTACGGGGATTATACGCAAGCAATTATGGATTTGGGTGCGACAATATGTACTCGTTCAAGACCTAAATGTGATGAGTGCCCAATGCAGTCTCATTGCCTAGCTTACGCTCAAGGAAAACAGACTGATTTTCCATTTAAGAAGCCAAAGAAGCAAATACCGACAAAGTACACGACAATGTTGATCCCGTCATTTAATGGGCAAGTGTTAATGCAACAAAGACCACCATCGGGTATTTGGGGCGGACTTTGGGGGTTTCTAGAAACAGGTTTCGAGAAAGAATTCGAAAAAACGACAGACGAAGCGCTGTTGATGCTCCAAGATAGTTTGCTCAAAGTAAATTTACAGGATGCTAAAGTACTTGAGCTCAAGACCTTTAAACATACTTTTAGTCATTTTCATTTATTGATTTCACCTGTACTTATTAAGTTAAAAGAACCGCCGTTGCAAGCAGTAAACGAGAGTAATGCGGGGTTGGATGATAGCGCTATAAACCAACTTTGGTTCGACGCATACAACCCAAGTAAAATTGGCTTGTCGGCGCCTACAATGAAAATACTAGAAATGTTGAAAAGCGGCTATTAACGGTAAATATATTATTTAACGGCTGAAAGTTAAGTGATTTTGAGCAATCATTGCTTAAGTCGACTTGTTTATTGAGCTATACTACTCGCCATTACTATTTATCCGAAGGTATATAACATGGCAAGAACAGTAAATTGTGTGTGTTTGAACAAAGAAGCTGATGGTTTGGATTTTCAGTTATATCCAGGGCCAGTTGGCAAACGTATATTCGATACAATATCCAAAGAAGCGTTTAGTCTTTGGCAGAAAAAACAGACCATGCTGATCAACGAGAATAAGTTGAGCATGATGGAAGCGAACGATAGAAAATTTCTTGAAGAAAAAATGGTCGCCTATTTGTTTGAGGGTATTGAACCGACGATTGAAGGCTACGTTCCGCCTACAAAATAACCGTTTGAGCCTTTTTATTAAGATAAAGGCACAAAAGTTTAGAAAATAGTTGACTTGGAAGGGCAAAATCCGTTTAATACGCCCCCACAGCGAAATGCAGCCCTAAAGCGCAATCGCAAATGCCTCGATAGCTCAGTTGGTAGAGCAGCGGATTGAAAATCCGCGTGTCCCTGGTTCGATCCCGGGGTCGAGGCACCACTATTCTTATATTTAAAGGTATGCGGGGCAGAGAAGTAAAAAACCTGCCATAAAGCATACCTTTAAATTTTAGCTAAAAACAATCAAAAAATAAAACAATCATTTCGATCAGGTTCATCAATGAACTTATTTTGTTACATTGCCTTGTTAATTAAAAATAGGGTCATGTAATGAAACTAGATCCAGCAGCCTTACTTTTAGTTATTATTTCTTGTTCGTTCTCTGGTGCCAAAACCGGCAATAATCTTTATGGTGATTGTAAAGACTTTCCCCTGTGAAAAAGAATAGCCATCCTTGGCTATGGCTTCACTAGTTTTTAAGACATTGAAATAAACTCATTATCTTGTGATTTTGCATCTTATGCCACGCAGTTATCGTGTATGTCTGTTGCGGTCCATGAACCTTGGCATTATTCAGAGTAAAAAAGCATGGGTTAGTGCGTTACATAATCAGATAGGTTAAAATAAGTCATCTAATATCAATAAGATGGTGACAAAAATGAGAGGTGAAAAGACAGGTGGACGCCAGAAAGGAACACCAAATAAGTTAACCTTTCAAACTCGTCAAATTTTGGTTAACGTTATCAATGCAGAACTTTGTAACTTACCATCATTACTAGAACAACTGACCCCATCAGAAAGAGTTGATGCAGTTTGCAAGTTATCAAAATTTGCTTTACCTCCACTCAATTCTATTTCTAGTTTTGATGCGGAGAATAAAGGGCTTATTGATGAGGAAGAAGCTACATCAAAAAATCTATCGAAAACATAAAACTGATGATATGTTCGGCATAGATATCTAAAGTAGAGTAAATTAGACACTCCGCAAAATTTACTTAGAAACCATCACAAAATAGATTATCTTCTTACTGTTCACTGCTGTTGTGTTTGCTCAAAAAAAGAGCAGCACTAATGACACTAAACGATATTCAAATGGAAGTATTGAACAAAAATCTGAGTAAAGCACATCAGCTTGCAGAGTCAAAATTTAGCTATTGAAAATATTCTTCACATCCTATTTAATAAGAAGCATAAAAGTCGAGTTAAAATCAGGTCTCCTTTTACTTTTTGTGGATGAAGTAAATTTGTGGTGAACAGAGTAAAAAATACTCAATTAAATCAGAAGGTAAGGGCTAAAACTCATGGCGATTAAAATCAAATCGGGTAATTGCATACACGAAATGCTCGATAATAAGTGTTATACGAAGAGGTAGCATGATATTCATAGTGAAACTAATAGCTTTTCTGGCCTTTATATTGGCATGCACTTGGCTTGTATTATCACCTGGCTTTGATTCAGGCGTAGCTACTGCGGCTGCTTTGGCGGCATTTTTTGGATCTCTATTGATAAAGAAAAAGCCAGAAGAATCTAGCCAGACTCAAAATATTTCAGGTGGGAGTCAAGGTATTCAAGCTGGCCGTGATGTCCATGTTAGCAAGAAAGGTGAAGATTGATGATCGGTGATAAAAAACAAGATCAGCAAGCCGATGGTGGATCAACCGCGATTCAGGCGGGTCGCGATGTGAACTATCATGGGCTCTCTGTTGCTGAGGTCAAAGAGATATGTGTCTTAGTCTTGCGTGACAATTTCCCACAACTGCGTGAAGATGCCAGAATCACCGCAGAACAGCATGTGAAGACCTTCGCAGACTTGCTTGAGAACCGCATCGCTAAAGATGCTGCCTCAATCGTTCTAGAAAAATTTCGAGAGCCAGATGTACAAGCTTCAATAAACGATGCTGTGCAGGCGAGTGCACGTAAAGGCCACGCTGCAAACCCAGAAATTCTTTCTACGCTAATTTCTGAAAGAGTAGCTAGAAATACAAATGACTACAAAGACATTGTTCTTTCTGAGGCGGTACAGGTAGTGCCACGATTGACTCGTTCGCAAATAGGTCTTTTGTCATTCGTACATTTTGTGAAATCGGTTGCAGTTCAAAACCTCCCAAATATAGGAGGGCTAGAACCATTTGGCCGGCAAGCGCTAATATTTTGTAGACCCGGCTATGAACTATCCCAGTCTCAATGGCAACACATTCAATATGCTGGCGCCGCATCAATAAACAAATTGGTTGGCGGCGACATATACGAGGCGCTCGGAAAAGAGACCTATAAGTATCTTGCTCCACCCGAAGGTACAAGTTTTAAAGATGCCATCGCTCAACAAGCACCGTCATATGGAAGTGTTTTAGACCAGTTCAATTCTGAAAATCTTTTTAGAGTCGAATTAACAAGTGTTGGCCAGGCTATCGCTATTGCAAACATTTCAAATTATCTAGGAAAGCTTGATTACACAATATGGCTGAAATAGCGAGCAACGTATAACAAGCCAATTAACTACGCGCCTTCGGCGCCGGTCAGCTAGAAGCGTGGCTTCGCCACAACGCTGCCGGTTATTGAGGCGTTAATGTCTGCTATAGAGCGTAGCCCTATCAGAAACCGAATATCCCCAATGACAACTGATCGCTGTAAGCCGTCGTAGTGCAAAAAAATCCTTACAGTCTGCAAACTGCCCTTTTTTGCCTGATTAGGTAAGATCATCATATTGTATATTTTGTCAAATCATAACGGGCTTGAATACGGCAATTGCAGACAGTCGCAGAATATTATTGGAGGGATTTGGAAAAGAATTTAACATGTGGAGTTTTGAGAACCTTTTGACATCAAAATAAGCCCCGTAAGCATAAAAGCGGACATTCTTTGAATTCCCCTTTTAAGTTATCTACATTCAATAAGCTTAAAGATAAGCAGTTAGGCCAGCTAATCCTCATGTTTAGAACGGTTTTGGACCCTGTTGCCACTATGTTGTTATAGTAATCGTATAAAAAGTGGTGGCAATTATTATCAATAGGTTGGTAATGTACTGAAAATGATAAAGTATGAAGAGTTTATAAAATGACAGTATCCCGTTGTTATGAAGTCTTCATAATAAGTTGTTAACCACCTAGAGGGTATTTATGCTCAGTAGAACATTCATATATTTTCTTTTAGTAATACTGGTAACTGCATGTGCGTCTCCCGACGGAGTACGAATCGACAATATTCCAATGTATGGGCAGCCAGAAGCTGCCCGACTTCCAGCATTAAAGAAAGCTGACGAGGACTTCATAAAGAAAGTTGCCAGTAAAATTCCTGATAGAAAAGAGGCTAGTAAAATTTGGTGGGCACAAGCAGAAAAGTTTATGGCCCAAGGCAATATTGATTTAGCAATGCGACGCTACAATCAGTCATGGCTGATTGATCCCGACAATTATCAACCATATTGGGGATTTGCACGCGTATCGCTAGAGCAAGGAAAAACAGCTGAAGCCATTGAGTTTCTGAGTATGGCTAAAGGCCTAATTGATGACCCTTTTCAGGAAGTGGCACTGCTCGCTGATACAGGCACAGCCTATACTGCGTTAGCTCAAACAGCGACAGAAAAAAACCGTTATTTTTCCCTCGCAAATGAGAACTTTGCTGCAAGCACGGAGCTAGATCCAATGTATGCTAATTCATGGCGTCGATGGGCCTTCTCATTATTTGAGCAAGGTAAATATTCAGAAGCTTGGGTTAAGGTAAAGCGCGCTAGAGAGTTGAACGCAAGGCCATTCCCAGAGTCGTTTATTACTGCGCTTTCACATAAAAAATCAGAGACATAGATTAACTATGCGCGAAAAATGGTTAACGCTTTAAAACGCCTGAATCGCCTTTTTTTCTAGGACAGGACCACGGCAAAAGGGGCCGCACGCCGTTCAAAATTGAGTGAGAATTTTGTGTTATCAGCGCTTGCCGAGGTGAGCCAAAGTGACAGGCAGCTCTGAGCCTAAAACCGGACAGTCGAGCGTTATAGAAGGTAGGAGACGGTCAAAGATTGTCATCAATCAACCTTAAAATATGAGGGTTCAGCCGTCAGTCAAATTTTAAACCATTGTAAAACTACGAACGTAATCTGACTGCCAGGCATTTCAATTCTAATTGGCTCGAAATAGAAACTAGCCCTGCTAGATATGGATTGAACTTTACTTGAACTGAATTTTGGTTACAGCGTATTTCTTTAACAATGACTTAAAAAATAAAATTGGTACTTTTGAGATTTAGCCCAATTTTCCAGATCGCAGTTGAATTAGCCAAACGACAATACTAAATGTAGTGCCCGTTTTATTGAAGTCAAGAACGGCTAAACGAGCTCTTAAGTAGTAATGTAAGTGAAAAGTAATGTTTCTTACTGTTAAGGTCATTTGAGCCAGAAGCGATTAACTTACCTCAATTGACTATCTTTGCTACCCCGACGATTATAGCCAGCTTGTGATAACTGCTCATCGTCGAACTTTGTCTGACATGTGACACAGAAACGTACTCCTTGGACAACCTTACGGCGAGCTTCTGGAATTTTGACTTCACATTCTTCACAATGAGTTAAACTATTACCTGTAGATAATTGGCTGCGCGACCTTGCTACTGCATCTTCTACGTTAGCATCAATTTGATCTTGTACAGCCCCATCTTTTGCCCATCCACCTGCCATGATTTACTCCTAATTAATACGGATATAATAGACCTATTTAACGATATGTTCGTTAATACTTTGTTTAGGTATTGAGATAACAGAGCTACCTGTTTTTATAACAATTAGCCAATAGGAGATCCCCAAAGCGAGAATCACTGCCGCGGATGCAAATACATATTATGAAGTCACTTTTTCGAAGTCCAGAACAATAATTTTTCGGGATATGGCCATTAATGCCGTTGCAACGACGATCTGCACATGGATAACTTCTTCTTTTAGATAAATCGTAATATTTTGAAATATTTCGATCGCAATTAATACGGCCAGAAATGCGCCAAAAATAGCCAAGATGTCATTTATGCTTAATAGACCATAGGGCACGGTAGTAATTTCTTTATAAAGAGTCAGTCCGACATCAATTACGCCCCATAAAATAACCAATGTCATCATGACAGCAAGAACTCGAACGGCATAATGGACAGCATTACCTAAACGATTAATGAGAGGTTCGTTTTCAATTTTTTTCATGTTTTTTTACTCATTGTTAAATTTTATTAAGTCACAACTAAATTTGTTATTTAGATATTATTCAATTCGGTGTTTTTTCGGTTCAATTATTTCGGGCAAGTCTGTTTCACCCAAGCTCTCTAATAAATTTATCTCAACAGAGCGCGTCATAGCGCTTAACGCTAAATTGTTAGCTGAACGTCCAAATGGTTCCTCCAACTCTTCACTCAATGCATCTAATCCAAAAAACGCATATGCAACAATGGCACAAAATAACGGGGTTAATAATCCCTGTGAGGCTACGATGCCAAAAGATAATATAAAGCAGTAGAGGTATGCAGTACGCTGAACAAGTAACGTATAAGCAAAAGGCACAGGGGTGTTTTGAATACGCTCACATGCCGCTTGGACGCCTGCCATGGAAGTTATGTGTTCATCAAGACTCTGTATCAAAAAATCGGAAAGAAGTTTTTTATGGCGACAGCTTCCCAATTTGCGTCCCATCAAGCGCAGTAGCGCATCCGGTAAATTCTGCGATTGGCGTAATTTTTGGATGTCATCAGCTTCAAGGTACTTTTCAATATCTGCCCAGGGATCTGATTGTCGAAGTTGGTGTCTTAGCGCATGATTAAAAGCAATGGTTATATATATAATCCGCTTTTGTACGCCAACGCCGTCTGTAGCTTGCCCATCAATATGTGAAATCACCTGGCGGGATAAACTGCAGGAATCGACAATGAGTTGTCCCCATTGTTTACGGGCTTCCCACCAACGGTCATAACTTGCGTTGTTTCTAAAGCCAAGAAATAGTGACAATGCCACCCCTAATAGCAGCAATGGCGCGAGTGTAAAGCTCGGAAATATTGCCGGTAAATAGTATTGTGTGGCGGCAACTCCCGCTCCAAGCAGTGTGACAAAAAGAATTTGTGGAAAAATAAGCGGCACAATAGAACCACGTAAGATGAAAAAAAGTTGAAATGCATTAGGTTTATCACGAACAATCATTATTACTTCCTACTATGGTTTTAAAGCGGGCGATATAGGTTATTTGTACAGATGAATGGCATGAAAGCGCAGGTGCTCTTCAATGAAACTCGATATAAAGTAGTAGCTGTGGTCATAGCCCTCATGAATAGCCAACTCCAATGGATAAGCACTCACTTTCGCTGCTGCTTCTAAATCTTCAGGCTTTAACTGCTCAACGAGAAAATCATCCGCGCCGCCCTGATCCACTTTAGCCGGCACGAACTGTGTCGCTTGTCGCATCAATTCACTGGCATCATGTTTTTTCCAAGTCGTTTTATCTTTACCGAGATAGGCTGTGAAGGCTTTTTTGCCCCAAGGAGCGGTCATTGGATTACAAATGGGACTAAATGCCGACATAGATGTGTAACGCTGGGGATTTAGCATCGCTAAGGTCAATGCGCCATGTCCGCCCATCGAATGACCGCTAATTGCGCGTCTATCTGACACCGGAAACATCGCTTCAATCAACGCAGGTAGCTCATCAACCACATAGTCATACATCCGATAATGATGATCCCAGGGTGACTGACTTGCATTCACGTAAAATCCCGCACCTTGTCCTAAATCGTAACCTTCATCATCTGCAACGGTTTCACCGCGAGGGCTAGTATCTGGCGCTACTATCGCGATCCCTAATTCGGCGGCGATGCGCAGGGCACCGGCTTTTTGCATAAAGTTTTCATCGGTGCAGGTTAAGCCCGAAAGCCAGTACAACACAGGTACTTTTTGTCCACTTGATACTTGCGGAGGTAAGTAGATAGCAAACCGCATACTGCAATTTAATGTAAGGGATTGATGGCTATATTGCTTGTGCCAGCCACCAAAACTTTTATTGGCACTTAAATTTTCAATTGTCATTGGAATTCCTCAAAGAGCAGCCCAAAATCAAAATGATTTTGGGCTGCAAAGTGGTTATTACTTGTCGAAATGAATGACAGTGCGGATGCTTTCGCCTTTGTGCATCAACTCAAACGCATCATTAATGTCTTCTAATGCCATGGTATGAGTAATAAAGTCACTCAATTTAAATTCACCGGCTAAATAACGCTCAACGTAATCAGGTAACTCAGAGCGACCTTTAACACCACCAAAGGCTGAGCCACGCCATACACGACCGGTCACTAACTGGAACGGACGAGTTGAGATTTCTTGTCCTGCTCCGGCAACACCAATCACCACTGATTCGCCCCAACCTTTATGGCAACACTCTAACGCAGAGCGCATGAGGTTCACGTTACCAATACACTCGAACGAATAATCAACACCACCATCTGTAAGTTCCACGATGACATCCTGAATGGGTCTGTCATAATCTTTCGGGTTAATAAAATCAGTAGCGCCTAGTTTTTTAGCGAGCTCAAATTTACTTTCATTGATATCAATCGCGATAATACGACTGGCTTTTGCCATAGTGGCACCAATAACAGCTGACAAACCAATGCCGCCGAGGCCAAAGATGGCAACAGTCGCGCCTTCTTCCACTTTTGCAGTATTCATGACCGCGCCCATACCGGTCGTCACACCACAACCGAGTAAACAAACCTCTTCTAATGGCGCGTTTTTATTCACTTTTGCCAGGGATATCTCAGGTAAAACTGTGTATTCCGAAAAGGTTGAACAGCCCATATAATGGAAGATGGGTTGGCCGTCTTTGTAAAAGCGGGTGGTACCATCTGGCATCAAACCCTTGCCTTGGGTTTCGCGAATTTTTTGACATAGGTTGGTTTTGCCCGACAAACAGAATTTACATTCACCACACTCTGGTGTGTACAACGGGATCACATGATCACCCACTTGCACACTGGTCACCCCTTCTCCTATTTGCTCAACGATACCACCCCCTTCGTGACCTAAAATAACCGGGAAAATACCTTCTGGATCATCACCGGACAAAGTAAAGGCATCGGTATGACACACACCCGAGGCGATAACCTTTATCAGTACTTCACCTTTACGGGGCAACATGACATCTACCTCTTCTATGGATAGTGGCTGTTTTGGACCCCAGGCAATGGCGGCTTTTGATTTAATAAATTTATCTGACATATATATTCTCACTTTGTAGTTGATGTAAATTTAAATGATTAAGTTGTTTGCAGTTGGGCTAATGAGCATGACCTTGTGACAGGTTAATCATGGCAATACCGACTGCCACAAACGCCATGCCAAACCATGTGGTTAAGTCAAGGTGTTGACGATAAATGACGGTAGACAATAAGGTTACTGTGATAATCGCGAGTCCTGCCCAAAGGGCATGCACTATTCCAACCGGCATGTCTTTCATGGCTTGCCCTAAAAACATAAAGGCCGCTAAATGTCCGAGCAGTACCAAAATACTTGGCAGTGGCTTGGAAAAACCATCAGTCTCTTTCAATGCAACGTGCGACATGGCTTCAGCGGCAACACCTAAAAACAGAAATAACCAACTCATATTTGCTTCCTATATTGTTACGTAGCGTATTGGTAATGAAGTAAACGACTTGTTGACTGAAGGGCTTTACTTAGCACTTGTTAGTTCGCAGCAGCTTTACGTTATGGCAGGTATTATAGTTGTTCCGAAATAAATGATAATATGCTAATTTGTGAAATGTCTTTTACATATAGGTAACAATGATGCAGTGGGATGGTATTAGCGAATTTGTCTACGTCGCCGAGAATGAAAGCTTTACTCAGGCTGCAATAAAAATGGCTATTTCTACTGCTCAGGTAAGCCGTCAGATAAGCGCATTAGAGAAACGACTCAATGTGAAATTGTTTTATCGTACTACGCGTAAGGTATCTTTAACTGAAGAAGGTCGGGTTTTTTATCAACACTGCCGCGGCGTACTGGATGGATTAGAGGCCGGCGAAAGAGCCATTACAAATTTGCAATCGAAACCCCAAGGCAAAGTCAAACTGTCCGCGCCAGTAACTTATGGTGAACAGCAAATATTGCCGCTGGTGAATAATTTTATGCAGCAATACAGTGACGTAGAAGTAACTGCATTTTTAAGCAATCAACAAGTGGACTTAGTTGAGGGTGGATATGATTTAGCCATTCGCCTTGGTAAGTTAATTGATTCTTCTATGATGGCGAAAAAACTAGGAAAGCGCACAAACTATGTGTGTGCATCACCCGCTTACTTGGACAAACATGGTATACCGCATTCCTTGTCAGAGCTTAATTCACACAGTTGCCTGCTGGGGACCTTGGATTATTGGCATTTTAGGGAATCAGACAAAGAAAAGAACATTCGGGTAACGGGAAAACTCCGCTATAACAGTGGTTTTGGGCTGGTTGATGCAGCGTTGAAAGGCTTGGGCATAGTGCAATTACCCGATTATTATGTGCAAGAGCATCTGCTAAGTGGAGAACTGATCACCTTACTTGATACTTATCGCGAACCTGACGAGGGTATTTGGGCGATATATCCCCATAACCGCCACCTATCACCCAAAATAAGATTGTTAGTAGATTATTTGGCTGAGCAATTAGTCTAACCTTTCGATGCGACAAGCCGCAAAAAACTGAGTCGTTTGCTAGCAGAAATGGGGAGCTTTATAAGCGCTCATTTCAATGGCGTTTTTAATTTCCCTTTCATTTCCAGATATTTCAATTTATTCATCACATTGTTACCACTCAGAAATAGTTATTTTACATTTCATGGGATTATCAATATTTGGAATAAATGTAAGATACTTCCCATCGAATCACTCATTAGCAATAACGCTATACATTGATAATCGAATATTTAATCTTAATTAATGGAGAACAATTATGAGCATTTTTACTCATGTAACTGTCGGTACTAACAACTTAACTAAATCACGCGCCTTCTACGATAATGTTTTGAGTACGCTTGGCCTTAAACGCATTGCCGATTTAGATGAAAACGGCTCTATTTGGGGCGTAGACGCACCATCATTTTTTGTTTTAAAGCCAGCGAACGGTCAACCAGCTAGTATTGGCAACGGCGTTACGGTCAGTTTTGAAGCACCTAACCGTGCTGCTATCGACGCTTTTCATGCTGCGGCCTTGGGTGCTGGATGTCCAGATGAAGGCGCACCCGGAACTCGCGATTGGGCACCAAATGCATATGCAGCCTATACTCGCGACCCTGACGGTAACAAATTAGCGGTTTACTGCTTTAAAGAAGCTTAAATGTAACTGAGTCTTTAAAAAACACTGATTAATCAGTGTTTTTTTATTTCTGCCAATTAAGCTTAGCTAGTACACCATGATGTTATTGATTTTATGTATCCAGCCTAGAAGTGATCCATACTCTATACTTCCAATTACACTATCCTCAAGGGGCTAAAACCAATACAAGGATCAATCCTGACTTTGAAGAAGCCTTCTATTAGATTCAGAAATAAGAGGTGTTGATCTCGCAGCAGTACTCAAAGGGATCTTGGAATGTTTTCACTCAACAGAAGCAATCGTTTTTTGGCCATACGCAGAAGATCGACAACAATCACTATAAATAACACTAAGAATGTTCGCTGTGATCCTGAACACAGCCTTTGTAGTACTCATGTGATATTGGCCACAGTTTTATGATTTAGCCAGTATCTTCTTTCCTTTTGATGAAATTGAATAGCAAGCTAGTGTGAACATCCTCTCTTGGAAAACTCATTATTTCTACTTAATGTTTCGACTGTTCTCTAAATCAGTAATGGCGATCTTCACCACAAATTAATCGTATGACTGGTTCACTCAAAGGGGACTAAACCACAAAAAATCGCTACGACCGCTTTCTTGGGCAAAGCAGCCTTTCGACTCAGCAAGGTTGGATTACCAAAACTCGCTTAAACGAGATTGATTTACCGGAAATTGCTAGGTCTGCAATCTGCCCATAACGGTCTATTAGATATTAAAAGGGTGATTTTTTATTGTCGAAGGCGCATAAAAACGCCCCGACATAATGTCAGGGCGAGTATCAAGCGATCATTGCAATACGTTATAACCGAAAGATTATGCAATGATATAGACTGGCATTAATTGAACAACTGTATTTCGGACCAGTTTTTATATACCTCACTCTCTATGCATTGAAAAACTTGTTAAGCTCAATATACATAAGGGTTATAACTACATTAAACTGATTGTGTTTTTCAACAAACACGCCATTCTTTTATTCAGTTTTCCTGTTTTTCAAACTTTTCAGTTTTTCAAGGGGGTGGGTGGGTGCAATAAAGTATAAATTTGTGCGTTCTTATCACCTTTTTTACTTTTCCATCTATGGCCCAACTCATAATTTCTGCCTTCATGGTCGTCAAGTGTATTCCTTACTTGTGATTTAGAATAACCTAGATCCTTGACCTCTAAATATGAAGCCGTTACCAGTTCCGTTCTATTCGTAGTCTGGCTCATAATGTTTTGCTGAATTGCTACAATAATGTCATTGTTTTTACTCAATGATTTTTGCAATGCGCCGGTCATTTTTGCTTGGGAATGATCCTCATTTGTAAGGCGTTTGACTGACCTCAGCATGGCTTGATAGTCATCATCTATCGAATAGCTAAACGATACAGACTTGGCGTTATTACCTCTGTTTTTTTGGTTGCGAAACTCCACTGTTTTGAGGCAGCCGTTGTCAGTGACTTGCTCTAAAATATAAACGCAATCCCAATCATTTATAACGTCACTAGTACCCTCTGCAATAGAGTTGCCTTCCTCGTCCTTATACTTATTTACGTGCGCTAGGGCAATCAACGTGCCGCCATGCGATATAAATTGCCTAATGACGGTATTGAATTCGGACACCTGTTGCTTTTCCATTAGCTTGGTAAATTTCTTCAATGTGTCTAATATTATGATCTTACCTTTAGCACTTCCTTCGGCACAAAGTTGCTGCAAATATAAGCCAAAGTCATTAGCTTTAAACTCGGTTTTCCGTGTTGGGTCATGCGGTGAAATTTGGTGTATATCAAAGCGCTCCAATATTTCAGTTTTTTCCGTCAATCCTTTTGCAGTGTCATCTGCATTGATATAAAAAACCTGTTCACCTTCAATTAGTTTCTTTCTAACTGCCTCGCAAACAAGATGCATTGAAAGCAGGGTTTTACCTGAGTTCGGTTGTGCATAAATGGCGGTAGATTGGCCAGCTATTGCAATATCAACCCAAACAAAGTGTTGGTTAGATAGAGTTTTCTTCATGTCCGCTGACCTGCCTCGCAACGAAAATTGCTCTAAATTGAAAGGCTGCTTTTTGTCATTCATAAGCACCTCCACAATCCTTTATTTGCTGTTTAATGGCATTGATTGCGCGTTGCTTATCATTGTGGTGCTCGTAATAGCAAAACAGGTCGAAGGCATCACCGCACGAACCTGAATCCAGCTTTAAGCCGATCTCTTTGTCTGAAGCATGAGAAGAAATCCAACGGTCATCCTTGATACTAACGCCTGGGCTTTTTGAACTGCTGTTTGGACTTAACCATCGAGATCCAATTTGCAAATAATTATATCGCAGCAATAGAAGTTCAATATCAGCTTGGGAATTAAATAAATCGATTGGACTCTGATTTGGATTATTAGCAAACCGCAATCGCTTCTCTAAAGCCGCTTTTCTTCGTGCTCCTAATTCCTCTTTAAATTTTAGTTTCTGTGCGAAAACTACAGACAATGAACTAAGCCAACCGTAATGATCAAAACGCTTGCCGCCCTGAATATGGTACCGATAGTTATCACCTTTATTTGGCAAGTAACAAAGCTGCGCGGTGCGTTTAGAAGTCAGGTCGCACTCTATACCTTTTTCAGCAAACTTGTTTATCAGTACCTCTTGGCAAAACTTAAATAGAAAACCATTGATCGCTTTCTCTAATGGAATAATGATCCGCATTTTTTCATTTTCAACGGTAGCGGTTTTTGTTGTATAGGCAACAAATCTAGCATCTACGATATTTCTGGCAATTGTGACTACATCGTAAAAGCCAACATCGTTCTTATCAATATCAACCCAAAGTAGCTTGAAGTTGCCTCGCTGCTTCTGTAAGCCATGAGACCGGCTTTCAAATGAACTTGGGATAACCCAACGTGCTTGCGATTTTGGCACCACCTCAGGGTTATGAGCCATGCTTTTGATGTCAGCGTAACTGACTGTATCGTAAACATAGCCGTTCTTATCTGTGTGATATTGACCAACGCCACTGATCACACTATTAGTTGTCAATTTGCCGTTAGATTTAGTATCATTAATTTCGTTAATCAGTTGTCCTTGGACAATATTTATATGGCCGTTGTTTGCAGCAACGGCTTTATTATTTTTGTTTATCACAATTAGATCCCCTCGTCGTCACAGGTTTTTTAATAATTCTCTTTATATTTTCTAATGCACTTAATGAGCAAGACTGGCTTACACTAGTCCTTTTGCAGGCTAGATTAAGCGGCAGTTGAACTTCGGCTCTTTTGTTCTGTTCTCGCTGTTTAGAGGGTTTATTTTTCATTAGATTGCTGCTCCCATTTTTCGAGATCGTCTAATTTCCAGCGAGTTGAAGTTCCGTGCAGTTTTATGGGTTGGGGGAGCTTGCCTTGCTTAAGGCGAAGCCATACTGTTGATATGGCAATGTCGTAGCGGTTTGCTAGTGATTTTACTGATAAATAATGCATTTTCTTGAGCCTCTTCGTCTAAATAAATGGATTTGCAGTGCATTGAATAGCATCGCACCATTATATTAGGGGACGAAAAAACGTTTTAAAATTGGGGCTTTTTAGTTTTTAATTTCCCCCATGCAAAATTTTATGTTTTGCTTAGTCTTTCGTAAAAGCTTCTAAGTAATCTTCCTCAAAATCATCTTTATCTAGACGGATAAATTCATCAACGAAACTCATTGGCAAATCGCTTTTATCGTTCCCATTGTACAAACCGTACTTAAATTCAGCATAGCGAGGCAGGTTATCTCTAACAGTCTTTTTACCTACATCTAATAACCTTGCTGTTTCACTGACGTTTCTACCACTTCTAAAGAAAAAATAAAGATACTTACTAGGTTCATGTTTTTTTTTGCGGCCTTTTGTAGACTTACTTTTTTCTGGCCTAAGTTCAGATAAGATTGGAAAGAGTTTTTTATTTGAATATAACTCATTGGAACAAGCTAAAAGTATTGCCCCTACTGGTGTTACTGGAAGCTTGTCAGAAGCCTCTAATAGTATTTTTGCAAGCTGTAGCTCCTGCTCTAGATCAAGATTCCCCCAATCTTTAGCAAGTTGTTCAGCTGCTTCATCTAAATGTTTCAGTTCATCAAGATCCATCACTCTCCCTTACTACAAAAGTTAGCCCATTCTTCCATTAGCGGTCTGCGCTCGTCTAACAGCTCATTACGTGCATATGCTGAGCGCGTGCTATCGCTACTAACATGAGATAAAGCAAGTTCGGTTAAATCGTCGTCGTATGGGTTATGTGAAAACTTCACATATTGCCGTGCCCAATCCTTAAATGTGGTTCTGAATCCATGTGCAGTTACATCGTAGCCAATGCGCTTGGGCACTTTGGATATCGTAGCATCGGTTAAAACACCATCTTTTGTGTTTGGAAATATATACTTCGATATTTTTGGCATTGATTCGAGTAACGAGATCGCTTCATTACTCAGTGGAACATTATGGTCTTTGGGGTTTTGTCCTTTCATACGTTCAGAAGGTATATGCCAAACTTTATTTTTGAAGTCCACTTCAGTCCACAAAGCACCGCGCATTTCAGAAGAACGTGCTGCAGTTAATATACCCAATTGTAAAACCTTAGCTCCTTGCCATTCTTGTTTGATTAATTTCGCCCAAAACTCTGGCATTAGCTCGACATCCAATGTCTTATAATGGTTTGTTTTACTTATCTTGCGTGGTGCGGGTAGTAAAGTCTTTAATCCACCATCCCAACGCGCGGGGTTTAGTTCAGAATAAATCCCTCGGGCAATTGCCATATCAAATACGTGAACAACATAGATCCGCAATCGGTTTGCTGTTTCAGTCTTTGTTGACCATATTGGGTCTAGCATTGACTTGATGGTATTCAGGTTAATGTCATTTATTAGTAAATTGCCAATAATGGGATAAGCATAATTTGCAAAAATATTATTGAGCTTTCTTACTTGTTGTTGGGTTTTAAATTCTTGAGAACGCTTTTCAACATACTCGTTAGCAAGTTGCTTAAAGGTAAATAATTTTAACTGCTCTTCTTTAGCAATCGAACGTGACTGTTTTCGATGCTCAACCGGGTCGAAACCTTCTCTTTTAATCTTGCGCTTCAGTTCATCAGCTTCAATCCTAGCCGTTTTTAACGATACTTCGGGATAACCGCCAAGTCCTATCCATTTGCGCTTGTCTTTAATAACAGTCCGCAAAATCCAACTTGCCGATTCAGGCGGGCGTATTTGAATTGACAATCCTGCAACTCTACCAACACTAAAAACGCCTGCCCTCTTTGCACTGACCAACGCACTAACTGCTTTATCCGTTAACTCTTTCGCTTTCTTGGGCATTTTGGCCCGCCTTAATACCAGCCATAAAAATATAGATAACATTGTATAGTATTAGATTGGTTTAGACAAGTTTAATGCTATAGGTCTTTATTTTAAAGGGGTTTGGCGGATTGTTATGGGTTATTTTAGACGTATAAATGGTGCTGGGTCGAGGCACCATTATTCTGAAGCCCTGCATGCAAATGCGGGGCTTTTTTGTATCCCCCTTAAAGTTACTAGGGGCTTTAGAAGTTTAAATATATTCATTGTACTGATGCTTGGTTATCTTAGGCTTAATGACGCCAGACCTGGCACTACTCAGTAAATGAAGGCGTCATGATTCTATCCGCCTCACTCTAATAGTCCTATTTGTTCCTTGTTTTTTTATTCGAAATGACCCCATAGCACTTCTTAAGATAATAACCGTGTCTCCTACCTTAATTCGAAAAGGTCTCGATTCTGCTTGTTCCCACCTTTGCTGATTATTTAGCGTTAAGGTCTTATTTCCGCGTGCTGATTCTTCGATAGAATCTACTTGCGCGCTAATACTATCTACCTGAGATCGTTTTTTTTGTAATATCTTAGTTTCTATACCGAAGTTTGCATCAGCACTTGTCGGCAGCTTTGATTTCTCTGATGAAACCAAGGCTGCATCTGCTTTACTTGGTTTTGGTATCAGTATCAGAGGCGCAGAAGTGCTGTCTACATGTTCAGTTTCTGTTAATGGCAGGTTGGTCATAACCTGATCAAAGCAAGTAAGTCTTTCTATGTCATTTTTAATCGCGGTGCAGGTCCTTAAGTCTGGAATACTCATCGAATTGGCAATACTTAATGGGCTTGTCAAAAGTATTGTTAAAGCGATTGTTTTTTTCATTTTAAGCTTCCTATTTTTTCTGATTTTTTTGAATGAAAAGTGGCTAAGACTAATTCCACTGCAAATAATATTAACATCTCTACTGAAAGTATAGTTTCAGATTACATGCAAAGTTGGGCAAGGAGTACTCATTAATGACAAGATTATAGGCTTATTAGAAATTTCACGTAAATCACCCGCCACTTCTTATAGCAGATTCTCCTGCAACAATATGGAGATTTTCTGGAAACAAGCGGCTTTCGATCCTTCTTTAAAAAAACCGTGACCAGCGAGTGCAGTATAATGCTTAGTTAAATTACTATCAGCTAGTGCTTGATTCAAAGTCTGCTAAACTCGCTATTGAATTTTAAACAGGAATGAGCTTATGAAATTTTTTGCTTCAACTATTATTTTAGCTGTTTTAATGCTGACCGGTTGTAATAGCACTACCAAAATAAAACAAACTCAAGTAAAGCCTCCTGAATTACAATCACTGATCAATCATGCCTTATTCGAAGAACAATTGACCCCTTCACAAGCGTCTATTTTCAAACTTCCTGATGCAGAAAAAAAACGCTTTTTGACCTACGTGTATAAGCAGTTACAAATGCAAACTCGGGCTGATGAAATAGTGTTCAATTACCTTGAAAGCGAATTAAGTAATTTTCAATATCATGGCGATACCCTAACGGCTCAGCAAACGCTTGATCTTTCTCATGGCAATTGTATAAGCCTAGCAATATTGACCCAAAGCTATGCAAACGAGCTTAACTTAGAGACCAGTTTTCAAGAAATGTCAAACGAACCAATTTATGCAAAAAAAAATGGGTTAGTGTATGTATCTAATCACTTTAGGACCAAAATCTATGCTCCTAGTAACGATTCAATCGATAACGATCCTTACCTATTTATTATACGTCGCGCCGGCACATTAATTGATTATTTTCCAAGCAGAGGTAGTTATTTTTCTAATAATGCTGATTACAATGACTTAGTGTCCAAATATTACAGTAATTTGGCGGCACAAGCATTAGCCGACGAACAGCTAGACTTCGCTTATTCAGTCATACTGCAAGCACATAAATTCACACCTTATGATCCTGAACTTTATAACATCGCAGGTATATTGCATCGTAGAGCCGGTGATTTACAAAGTGCGAAAGCGATCTATCAATCGGCACTTGATAGTAATCTGTCCAGTGTCAATTTATTAAGTAATTACAGATATTTGGCTCAAATGTTAGGGGACCATGAGCTTGTTTCTCAGCTTTCAGCGAAGCTTAAAAATGAACAGAAAGATCCATTTGAGCTGCTTGCTCTGGCTGCAAGTGACGTACGTTCGGGCGATCTTAATAGAGCTAAAAGGCATATTGAACAAGCAATATTTCAAGCTCCCTACATAGCAGAACTTTATGTAGAATTAGCAAAGATTAAGTATCAACAAGGTAAAATTAATCAAACGCAAACACTACTAGAACAAGCCATTGATCTTGAGCACGATAAAGAAAGGCTTAATGTGTATCAAGCCAAATTGTTATCCGCACGAGTAAACAAATAATTCACTATCTGAAGCAAAACACAACTGATTACTATGTGGCATCAGTCTCTTAGCTCACTTAACGATGCGTTTGTCGATAGGGGGGGCACATTTAAATAAGTTTTGATGGGCGCTTTTTGGAGCCGGACAAGCCTTGCCTTTGGCATAATTGGAGTTCCATAATTCCTTTAATTCTGGCTTGTGCCCATCTTTGGCCCACTGTTGTTCCGCTTCCCGCTGTTTTTCATAGTTACCTTGACGCTCTTGATTCCACTGCTGAACCTGTTGCATAAATTGGGGGTCTTCATTCAACTCAAGTATGTCCATTTGCATATCATTTAACAGAGCTAATGGATAAGGTATTATTCTACAGATAGGTTCACCCGCCTTAAATGTGACCTTTCGATTGGCTTCAGTAAGTCGCCAATTCATAGTGAATGGAAAAGGTAACCAATCCGTGCGGATAAACGCATCTAATGGCACTGCATAATTCTGATCTTGATTAGCCGGCCCTGTTACTAATAGGCCATACTCAGGTGGTGTACGAAACAGAAAAGGGAGATACCAAGTGACCGTACCAGAGCCAAAATGTGGCTTGGGTCCGAAAGGGTCATCAGTGTTTGTTTGGATATTTAGTTGGTCACCTTCCTCTGAACCACTCCACGTTATCTCTGCATCTACTGGGTTTAGTATTTCCCATCCCATACTATTAGCTGCGGTTAATGGAATGCACCGGTATGCATAACGGGCGGGAGTGCTGTCCATCCAGTCACGAGTTATTTTACAGGGTCTAATTGATTGACTGACGTCCTTTTTTACTCCAGGAATAACATAAGCGAGTAATTTATTATTAGGCACAGGTTGAGGTTTTGACATTGGTAAAAGATCTCATATTCTAGGTAACCCAAACTTGGGGTAAGTATTAAAAGAATCCCATAATTTGTTTTAAATTGCACGACTAAGAATTAAAACTGTAAACCAGAATAACAAAGAAATTCTATCTGCTGTGTTTTCTTCTAGTGTCTCGCTTTTAATATTTCTGCAATATAGACATATTTTAGTCCGATTCTTTTGTGCTATCTTTATCACCTACCAAACCAAGCATCAAAACGGCGAAATACTACATGCATTCAGTTGTGATCGTTGGAACAGGATTTGGTGCAATTTCAGCTGCCATAGCGTTGATAAAAAGAGATGTTAGTGACTTTATTAGACGCTTGTGTAACAGATTCATTTTTGGTCATCATCATATTGAATGACACGTTTCTATAAAGTGCTGTGCAGGATATACTATGTGTATCCTGCATCACTCGACTTACAACAAGAATTGGTTGTCCAATGAAAGATCATAACGACTCGCCTCTGTCCGACTACGTAGAGTACCCTCAAGAGGAGATGCTAATTCGCTCTCAAGCATTCTATGACGATATAAAACGTCGTCATAGTGTGCGTAAATTTAGTGAGCGTAAGGTGCCTAAAGCAATTATCGAAAATTGCATAAAGGCAGCTGGAACGGCACCAAATGGAGCGAATCATCAGCCGTGGCATTTTGTAGCTATTCATTCGGATGATGTTAAAAAGCAAGTCAGAGAGCAGGCTGAAATGCATGAACAGGGTTTTTATGCAGGCCGCGGTGGTGAGGAATGGCTAGAAGCGTTGCTGCCTCTGGGCACTGATGCACGAAAACCTTATCTTGAGCACGCTCCTTGGTTAATTGCTATTTTCAGTCAGAAGAAGGGAGGAGTGAGTCCTGGCGATAAACACACTAATTATTATGTGCATGAGTCGGTAGGTATTGCGACGGGGTTTCTGATAACAGCTTTGCATAATGCTGGGCTAGTGACATTGACCCACACACCAAAGCCGATGTCATTTCTATCAAAAATATGCCAAAGGCCGGATGATGAACGTCCATATATATTGCTAATCGCTGGTTACCCAGCTGATGATGCAACAGTGCCAGAACATGCAAAAAATAAAAAATCACTCACAGAGATTTGCACGTTTTTATAATGAAGTTAACCCCAGCCAATACAAAGCTCCTTTGGGGCAGAGAAACAGTACATTGAACACTCAAGAATTTATTCAAATCCGTCGTTTCATATTGAAACTCGGCAAGATGTTGCACAAATATGGAACGCCCGCATTTCGACTAGAAGCCTACTTGCTCGAAGTAGCTAGCTATTTAGGTGTTCATGCGTCTTTTATTGCAACGCCTACCTCTATTACTTTTGTCATTTGGAGTGATAAACACGAAGACGAATATAATCATGCGGCGCGACTTCAACCAGGCGATTTGGATATGAATGCATTGTCGCTTACCGATGAATTAGCCAATTCACTCTTGTCTGGCGAAATGAGTCTAACTGAGGCCGATATTCGTTTGGACGCAATAAATGAGATGCCAAGTCCTTACGGACAGGTTATTACCGGTTTTGCATTTGCTTTGGCTCCAGGTTCGTTTTCAATGTTGATGGGAGCAAGTGTTGCTGAGATATTCTGGGCTGCCTTACTCGGTTTTGTCTCTTATCTATGGATTTTATGGTCACAAAAATCAAAGCGCGTAAATTTAATGCTCGAACCAGTAACATCATTTGCTGCCGGTATTTTAGCATGCGCTATAAGCCGCTATTTAGATCCTGGTATAAACATTCCGTTGATGGTGCTTTCTGCCGTTATTGTATTGGTGCCTGGTTTAGCACTTACCATGGGCTTAGCAGAGCTTTCGTCGAGAAATTTGGTGTCGGGAACGGCGCGGATCATGGACGCGATTATGCAACTGTTCAAACTCTACTTTGGTGCATTTTTAGGCGTTGGTGTTGGTTTTAGTTTGTTTGGTGAGAATCAGTTTGAACCCGCCGCGTCACTGCCATATTGGGCTACATGGTTGGCTGTTGGTTTGTTGTGTTTCGCACTAGTACCGATTTTCAGAACACGACTTAAACACATTCACTGGGCGTTAATGTCGGCTTTTATCGCCTATGGCGTGACGGTTTTTAGTTCTAATTATATAGATCAAACCTTTGGCACATTCTTAGGTGCATTTGCGCTTGGTGTTTTTGCGAATGCATTTGGGAGAATAGCGAACCAACCCTCAACCATTGTCGCTATGCATGGCTTGATTGTGCTGGTGCCAGGTTCTAAAACTTATATCGGCTTAAATTCGTTTATATCAGGCCAAGACTTTGTACAAGCCTCGCATGTTGGACCAGAAGTATTTTTGATATTCATGTCGTTGGTGGCGGGATTGATATTTGCCAATGTCGTAATGCCAACCAGAAAAGCGCTTTAGTTACGTTTTTATGCAATATTTAAGTATGATTTTATTTTCTACTATTCATAGAACTAAGGCCATACGATTAACTAAATAAATTGTGTTTATACCAAACGCCATCCTATATTGGAGCTAGCAATGAGCCACCTTGGTTCATAATAACTTAGCAAAAACTAGGAACCAACTTATGTCACAAAATAATGTATCAACGTATTCTGGTAAGACAACACTTATTTCTGGAGCCGCAGGTGGCATAGGCTTTGCATTAGCGAAAGAGTTTGGTGAGTTGGGCATGAACGTTGTAATTGCTGATATTGACGAAGCAGCGCTTGCGAGTGCTAAAAAGCAATTAGAATCCCTAAATATTAATGTGTTGGCCTGCAAATTAGATGTCACCGATTTTACTCAATGGCAGGCTTGTGTTGAGCAAACTTTAGCCGCTTTTGGCAAACTGCATATGGTTGTAAATAATGCTGGGGTAGGCGGTGCTCCTGGAAAAATTGAGCAGTCTGATCATGACATCTGGCGCTGGGTTGTTGATGTCAACTTGATGGGAGTGGTATACGGTGCTCAAGCAGCTATACCGGAAATAAAACGCCATGGTGAAGGTGGCTGGATTATAAATGTTGCGTCAATGGCTGGTATGATGGGCGTTCCCTATGCAAGTTCTTACTCCGCTACAAAAGCAGCGGTTGTTTCGTTGACCGAAAGTTGGGCGGTGGAATTAAAATCACATAATATTCATGTTTCAGCACTGTGCCCGGCCTTTGTAAAAACTCGTATCCATGAATCAATGCGCAATAAACAAGATAAGTATAAGTCGTCTAAAGAATCCAAAGAAATTACGCCTGCAGATAAACAACGTTACAAGAAAAATGTTGGTCAGGCCGCTGCTCTTGTTGAGTCTGGTATTGCCCCCGAACTGCTAGCAAAACGTGTTGTTGAAGCTCTTAACTCAGGGCAGATGTATATCTTTACCCATCCTAATTACAAAGAAGTAGCTGGCTACAGAGCAGCAATGATTGATAAGGCGTTTGACGATGCTCAGCAAAGTGAGTTAGTAAAACACCTTATTGATGACGACATAGTTAGTTTGTAAGTTCATTTTAATAATCACTAGGATGGCTCATATATTAAATATCAGAATCTTTGCTTGAGGGCTTTATGGCAAAAACAAAGTGGGATCCAGTTAAGTACAATCAAGTGGCGGATTTTGTAGCTAAGCTTGGTGAACCTTTATTAGTGCTACTTGAACCAAAATTGTCAGACTCTATTTTAGATTTAGGCTGCGGCGATGGCAGCCTTACCGAAAAAATTAAACCGTTATGCCAAAATGTGCTCGGCATAGACGCAAGCGCTGAAATGATTCTGGCAGCTAAAGCAAAGAACATTAATGCTGTTGTTAAAGATGCTCATAATTTGGATTTTAATGAACAGTTTGATAGTGTTTTTTCGAATGCAGCTCTGCATTGGATGACATCACCAAATGCAGTACTAAGCGGTATTTATCGAGCATTGAAACCACAAGGTCAGTTTGTAGCAGAGTTCGGTGGCTTCGGTAACGCAAGAATAATAGTCGACGCGCTAACTAGGTGTTTAGAACGAGAAGGTATTGCGTATCAAAATCCATGGTACTTCCCCACGGCTGAGGCGTACTCCGATTTATTGGTACAACAAGGCTTTAGAGTTGAATATATAGAATTATTTGACCGTTTTACGCCACTACCAAAGCACTTAAGTGAGTGGTTAGATACATTTGGACAGGCCTTCTTTGAAAATGCAGACATTCAACAAAAAAGACACATCATTAATGAAGTTACTAATCTGTTAAAGCCTGATTTATTTGTAAATGGGCAATGGTATGTCGATTATGTCAGGTTGCGCGTAAAAGCCTTAAAATCATAATGATTGAAAGTATTCTTTAATGTTACTCAATGGCAAAACTTGAGCATACTTGGCATGCATATCATGTAGGCTCATCTCATGCGCAGACTGATTTCTATCCCCACAAGCTTCAGGTACAACTGCACACATGAAATTATGTTGCAGTGCATCCACGCATGTCGCGCGCACACAACCCGAAGTAGTTAACCCCGTTATAATAAGGGAGTCTATTTTAAGTGCTGCTAACTTAGCCGCCAATGTGGTTGAAAAAAACGCGCTTGGATAGTGTTTTTCAATAAGATTGCTAGTGTTTACATAATGCGCAAACTTGTCGTGAATATCGACCCAATGAGAACCTCTTTGCAATATATTTAATGCAGGCAATCGTTGCCTAAATACGCTCGCTTGTTCTTCATTATCGTAAATAACAGTGCTAAAAAACACAGGGATCTTCTTCTCAATGGCAGCATTGATTAGCTCAAGGTTAGCATCCAGTTGAGGTTTAAAATCTCCTCCCAAAGGGCTTTCTTTATCTGTAAAACCATTGCTAAAATCCACAGCAATTACCGCAGGGCGTTTGCCCAGCGGTAATTCACCAATAACAAGATCATTATCGATAAGTTCTACTGTCATTTAGAACTCGGGTGCTTGCGGGGCGGGTAGCTTGGTTTCTGCCAAGCTACGAGCTTTGATATCGGCTATGTCACCGCCAAAATCAAACAATTTAACATCACCGCGTGCACTACTCATTTCTGCTCTTAGAGCTGATGTGGCAGCCTGGTCAATCGACATATCGTTCTTGATGACTACACCATAAGATCTAGCGCCTTGAACAGAAACTAATGAACGATTGATGTCATCTAGTACCAACTGAGGCTCGCGTTTGAATGGGTCTCCCCAACCACCGCCACCCCAAGTATTAAAGTACAAAATATCACCTTTTTTAACTTCAATACCTTCACATTTTGCTGGTAACGTTTCTTCGCTTCCATCAGCTCGTATTAAGATTTTGGTTGAGCGCATACCAGGGACTCCGCCGTTAACACCCCAAGGATAAGTTAACCAACGATCATCATGGATCGCTATTTGTCCGTCATTCAAGAAACGATAGCCTACAGAGAGTCCATTACCACCACGGTGCAAGCCTGCGCCACCTGAATCTAATATCGCTTCATAAGCCTCTACTCTCAGCGGAAAGTAAGCCTCAATGAATTCGTTAGGAACATTAGTGAAGCCTGGCCATAGTGAATGACCATCAGGACCGTCTCCAGCAGGGCGACCTGGAATACCACCAAAGCCAATTTGAAAGAGTTGGAACCATTCGCCGTTATCGTCATAGCCTGAATAAAATAAATGCGGAGAATCGGAAAATCCTGCCGCGTTCATTGCCTCGGGTGCACCTTGTCCGAGCAAGCCACCCATGACATCAAATATACGGCCTAGGGCGTGTGTTCTGCCAGAAAGAGCCGCTGGGTAATTTGGCTTCAATAAGCTACCTTGCGGAATGCGTACGTCCACTAAGTCATAAAAACCATCATTGAAGAGTATTTGTGGGTCAACCAGGTTTATCGTGAAAGAACCAAAAAACATCTTAAACATTTCTTCATTTAAGTAGAAATTTATTGAGCTTTTAGCTTGTGGATCGGTGCCTTCAAAGTCAAATATTGCTTTAGGTCCTTCACGCCACATTTTACAACGAATTTTGTATGGCCCTTTACCGACGCCATCATCACATAAGTAATCTTCAAATACGCGAGGTTCTTCAGGCACTAGCATATTGATGATCGCAGACATTGCAGTGTGATTTCGTTCTAACATAACTTCCATCGTTGAGTAGAAAGTATCATCACCAAATCTATCGGCAATTTCGATTACCCGTTTTGACGCTGTATTACATGCAGCGACTAATGCGTTTAAATCAAATCGGTTCCACTGCGGTGTTCTGACGTTGTGTAATATGAGTTCCAACAGGTCTTTCTGCAATACTCCTTTCTTGTATAACTTCGTTGGGGGAATGCGAATACCTTCTTGGAAAATAGTGTCAGCTTTTATTGGGATTGAGCCTGGAACCATTCCGCCATTATCTGACATGTGACCAAACATTGCTGACCAAGCTATATGTCTGCCTTCACGGAAAATAGGAACAATAACAATCCAATCAGGTAAATGGGATACTGCACCATTGCACATATAAGGATCGTTAGTTAGCAGCACGTCACCTTCTTCCACTTCGCCTGAAAATGCGTCCATAAACCCATGGATGAAAGAGCCAAATTGTCCTACGACCATTTTGCCATCTTTGTTCGCAATCATCGGAAAGCAATCACCTTGCTCACGAATACCAGGACTCATAGCAGTTCGAAATAACACAGCGTCCATTTCTTCACGCGCGTTTTTTAGTGCATTTTCAATAATATCAACGGTTACTGTGTCCGTATCCACACGATTAAGAGGAGCTGAGTTTGTTTCAATAATTTTATTCATTTTGATCTCCTACTATTTATTTGTGTTTGCGTTAACAGGATTAATTAGGAGGTTGCCAACAGTATCTACTGTGGCGACATAGCCTGGTAAGATAACCGTTGTTGAATCCATTTCACCTACGATGCATGGGCCAGGAACAACTAACCCTACAACCATTTTAGCGCGTTCATAAATGGCAGCTTGATGATACTGTCCTTCATGATAAATTTTGGTATCGGCAATTTTGCATTCGAGTAATGTGGTATTTCCTGTAATTTGTTTGCTTGCCGGCAGAGCGGTGGCAGCGGCCGATACAATTGCACGAACCATTACTATCTCGTGACCTTCATCAAGGGCAAATGTAAATAGTTGAGTATGTTGTTCGTCAAAGCGGCTAATTAATAGATCAAGACCTTGTGCTTCAAAGTCGGCTTGCGAAATCTCAATAGATAGTTGAAATGCTTGGCCGGTATAACGCACATCAGCTTGCAAGGTAACTTCTAATTTATCCTTACTGATCCCATCAGCAATAAGCGTTGACGAAGCTTTCTCTGTTAACTCATGAAATAGTGTTGCTAATGACGCTTGGTTTGTATTCTTGATGAGCGTGACATAGGTTTTGGATGCTTCATCTTTTACCACCGTCGTCGCATCACCGTATGCACACAATACGCCTGGTCCTGGCGGTATGATGGTAGGCCATGAACCGGTTAGAATTCCTAATGCATTTGCATGTAAAGGGCCTGCTCCGCCAAATCCAACGAGAGCAAAGTCTCTAGGATCAAAGCCTTGCTCAACAGACACCAGTCGCAATGCACCAAACATAGCTTCATTAGCAATACGCACAATACCTTCAGCGGCTTCTTCTACAGAAAGTCCCATTGCATCAGCTACTTTTTTAACCGCTGTTACAGCTGCGGCCTTATCAATAGCCATTTTACCACCGAGCTGCACGTCTGAGGGTAAGTAACCCAAAACAACGTTAGCATCGCATACTGTTGGCTCAACGCCGCCTTTCATATAAGCGGCTGGACCCGGCTGAGCGCCGGCTGATTCAGGGCCTACTCGCAATGCTTTAGTTAACTCAGGGACGAAGGCGAGAGAACCGCCGCCGGCGCCAACGGTTCTAACGTCTACCGAAGGTGCTCGAACGGTAACATCGCCTACGCGTGTTTCACGTCGTATGCGAGCTTTTGCATTTTGTATTAAGGCAACGTCGGTTGATGTTCCGCCCATATCAAATGTTAGAACATTGTCATATCCAGCGGCAGATGCGAAATGTATCGCTCCTGATACGCCACCCGCAGGCCCACTCATTAGTAAGTTAACCGGATTATCGGCCGCGGCATTTGCTGAGGCTAAACCACCGTCTGAGCGTAAAATCGATAGGTGTAAATCCTGCCCCATCGTTTTGTGTAAAGACGCTTGCAGGTTATCGATGTATCGTGCAACTTGTGGACGAACATATGAATTTACGACAGTGGTTTCTGTGCGTTCATATTCTTGCATTTCAGGCACTATGTCACTAGAGATACTAATCGGTATATCTGTGAAAATTTCGGCGGCAACGGCTTTAGCTTGCTTTTCATGTTTGCCATTAACATAAGCATTAATGAAGCAAATGGTAAGTGCTTCGACTTCACCTTTCGCTTTAAGCTTAATTAAATCATTTCTAAATGCCTGCTCGTCCAGCGTCGCAACAGTCTTTCCGTCGGCGCCCATTCGTTCATTAGCTTCTATCGTTAATTCTAATGGCGCGAGCAGAGGTTTTTTTACAAAACTTACCCAGCCGCCTAAGCCTCCCGGGCAAAATGAGCGGGCTACTTGCAATACATGCTTGTAGCCTTTGGTTGTAACCAGTCCAACTTTAGCTCCTTTGCCAGTGAGTACAGCGTTGGTTGCAACAGTCGTTCCATGCATTACACGATTGATTTGTTTTGGATCTATGCCTGATTCTTCGCATATTCGTGCAATGCCGTTTAAAACACCAATTGACGAATCTTCTGGTGTAGAGGGAACCTTTGCTGTGTGAGTCTCACCGTTGCTTTCGTTGATCAATAAAAGGTCTGTAAAAGTACCTCCAACATCAACGCCTAATCGATAACTCATAAACTTTTCCTTCTTTTAGTATTTGTTTTAACTAATAATGTTTTATATAAGGTAACCAGACTAATTAATTTAATTAGTCTGTGGGTATTGTTTGCGTAACCATGTTTTTGCATTCCCCCCGCGGGCGGTCTGCGTTAATTCAACGGCTAAATCTGACGCCTCTAATAATGTCAGCATGTCTATGCCTGTCTTATAGCCCATTTGTTCACACATCATTACGACATCTTCAGTTGCCACATTACCGCTGGCTCCGGGAGCAAAAGGACAGCCACCTAAGCCCGCGATTGATGCGTCAAAACGTCGAATACCTGTCTCTAATGCTGCATATACATTTGCTAACCCCATCGCGCGGGTATCATGAAAGTGGCAAGAAAAAACATCGGAACCGAATTGTTTTACTAATTGGTTCATTAACGTGTTGACTCGTAATGGGTCTCCGGCGCCGATAGTATCCGCAATAACTAGTCTAGATGCGCCCAATTCCAATAAACTGCCGGCCATATCTATGACTTGTTGTGGCGCAATTACTCCTTCAAATGGACACGCCCAAGCAGTAGCTAAATATACCTGCACATCAACTGTCGTATTTTTCGACACATCTATGACGTCTTTAATCATGCTCAACGTTTGCGCATTATCCATACGGATATTTTTTTCATTCATCGTATTCGATGTCGCAATGACTAATGACGCCAACTTAACGTTGTTTTGTTCGGCTAATTCAAATCCTTTCATATTTGGAATTAAGGCTGAATAATGACAATTATTACTCGCAAGTTGTTGGCATATCTTATCTGTTGCCGCCATTGCAGGAACTGCTTTAGGTGATACAAATGCACCTACTTCTATGCCGTCTAGACCTGCATCGGTTAGTCGCTCAATAAGCTGTAGTCGATGCGCTGGCGTTAATATTTTCGTTTGATTTTGTAAACCGTCACGTGGTCCTACATCATTAATGAAAACATCCTTAATCATTGCTTCCTCCCCTCACTGCACCTTCCGCTACTAGTGCATCGATGCGCTCTTGAGACATTTGTAATAGCTCTGACAACACTGTCTGTGTATCTTGACCTAATTCAGGTGCAGCCTCAAAGGTCTCCTCATTGGTACGCGAAAATTTTATTGGGTTACCGGGTCCTTTGGTAGAACTACCATTCGGATGTTTTAAATCTACAACCATATTTCGATGCAATACTTGTTCATCATTTAACGCCTCAGATAAACTATTTACAGGTGCGCAAGGAATTCGCTTTTCTTCTAATTGGGAAATCCAATGGGCCGTCGTATTTTGGCTTAGTACTGCATTTAACTTGTCATCAATAAAGTCTTTAGCTGCCCATCTGCCGGGCTGTCCATCGTACTTAGCGTCATCGAACTCAGGACACTTGATTACTTCATTTAAGTTCTTCCAGAAGTTATCCGTGATAATCGCAATAACCATAAACCCATCCGAAGTGCGGTATGTGTTGTACGGGACGTGTACAAAGTGAGAATTACCGATAGGATAAGGGTCATCACCAGATAAAAAATGCATGGTCGCCATATAATTCAGCATTGAAACTTGGCAATCAAGCATCGAAATATCTACGTCTTGACCTTTACCGCTAGTGGCGCGCTCTATAATAGCTGATTGAATACCCATAACAGCAAACATACCGCCACCAAGGTCACCAATTGGAATGCCGGCGCGAACAGGGTTGTTTTTATCGGTTCCAGTAATTGACATACCCCCGCCAGTAGCTTGCGCAACTTGGTCGAAAGCAGGCCTTTTATATTTTGGACCGTTACTACCAAAGCCAGTAATACTGCAGGTAATGATTCTAGGGTTAATCTTGTTTAACGTTTCATAGTCAATACCAAGTCGCTCTGGCACACCAGCCCCGAAATTATTAACAACAACGTCGGACTCTTCGACTAATTCGTAAAAAACTTGTTTTCCTGCCGCACTTTTTAAATCTATACAAATGCTTTGTTTGTTGCGATTGAGTGTTATGTAGTAAGCACCCATGCCTTCCAGAGAGTTTTTGGGGTCGGTTGCTAATAATTTACGCGTGCCTTCGCCCTGCAGTGGTTCCACTTTTATTGTTTCTGCGCCTAAGTCTGCCAGTATCATTGCACAGTAAGGGCCAGATAACATATGCGTTAAATCAATAACACGTAAACCAGCCAATGGTTTATTCATGATTTTCTCCAATTCAAACATTACTTTGGATACAAGGCTTGAAGTGATTAGTCACACTTCAAGCCTCAATCCACTATTGCTTAGAAGTTATAAGTAAATTCAACGCCGTATTCTGCTCGGGCAGAAGGATGAATGAATGAACCACCGAATTCAGGTGCAGGAATAACTTCTTGTAAATACTGCTCATCAGTAATGTTTTTGCCGTAAATTGCTAAGGTCCAAACTTCAGCCTCGAGCGCAATACGAGCGTTTATTGTGGAGTATGATTCGCGTTTCGCGTTATCAAAGTTTTGTGGATGTGGACCCGGTGGAACGCCACCGCCAAGTGTGCCAAAGAAGTCCCAAATAGTAGGAGTCTGTTCACCTTGAAGTGTGTGAAAAAACGTTTCCCCAGTGTATTGATAATCAACTCGCGTAGTTAACCAGTAATCATCAGTGACAGGTTGCTCATAGCTGAAGCCGAAGGTATAAGTAGTTTCAGGTGATTGTGGCGCTTTGTTACCAACAGTTACAGGGCGATTACGATTTTCCTTTATTTCTGAATCAAGTAAACCCACTCCACCAAACACTTTAAATGTATCGGTAATATCCGCTGTAACATCTAGCTCAAAGCCTTGAATCGAAAGTTCATCGATTGTTGTTACCGCTCTTAATAATCCAAACGGGCCAGCAAAAAATTCAAAAAATTGATTATCTTCAACGGTAGTTTTAAATATAGCGCCATTAAGTCTGACTTTGCCATCCATCAATTTCGACTTGAGACCAAATTCAATATTGGTTGTTACTTCTTTAGCGTAATCATCGGTTACCAATAATTTAGCGTCCACAGCATCACCAGGTGTGCCGGTGCCAGATTTATTAAACCAAAAATCGAGAGTAGCTTGAGTACCTATTGAGTTAAATCCACCACTCCTAAAACCAACGCCATAACTTGCATAAGAATTAACATTGTCGGTTAGTTCATAGCTTAGCGTTACTTTCGGTTGAAAATGAGAAAATGATCGGCTTCTATTCGGTATCCCCTCTGGATTAGCATTATATGCGGGGTTTATAGGTCCTATCGTGTTTATGTTAAGTCCTGAAGATGCGACGTTTGGAACATTGTTAGATACCGTTCTGTCTTCATAGTCATAACGCAAAGCGACGGCTAATTCCATCTTATCCGAGACGTCATATTCAATTTGGCCAAATGCAGACAATACTGAAGTATCAAAGGTGTCATCGAACAACAAGTCTGTTGGGTTTGGTCCTGTTGGCGGAACGTATGCTTGGCGAAGGAAACCTTGCCCTTGGTCTGCACCATAAGCAACGACAACATCACGTTTAATTTCCGCGAAGTAGACACCTGCTATCCAGCGCAGCTCTGCATCATTATCATCGGAGGTCACTCGCAATTCTCCACTGAAGTCGGTTTGACTGCGTTCTTGATACTGATAGCCATCACAAGAAGTTGGCGTATATGGACCATAAACACCTGCAAACTCTACACCAGGAGGAAATACACCAAAGGGCGCAAAAAACTCACCGAATAAATCTGATCTGCCCGCGCCACCTAACCCTGCTGGCGTGTTGTTTAAAGTCGCTCGGTCCGTTTGGCATTGTGGGGTCAACTCATATCCGTAAAATGAGGCACTGGTGCCGTCAGATAATAAATATTCCTCTAAATCGTTATACGCGAGCACACCGGTAATATCATAGCCATCTAGGTCCCAATCAGCTTTAAGAGAAAACTCAGTGCTGTCTTGTTTATTTTCGCCGGGAACATTAAAAGCAAATATAAAATCATGATCATTTACATTGGCATTATAAGCAGGTTGATTAAATGCATTTACAAAAGAGGGAAGTGCGAATACGGCATTAAAGTTAATTGCGCCGCCCTCAACTTTTGATATTCCCGCACGAATGTCTAACGTAAGCGCCTCTGATACATCCCACATCAATCTGCCTTTAATAGTCGTGTCTTCTAAGAAATCAACAACATCATCTTGGCCAGTTAATACATTTTCGTAATGCCCATCAGTACTATTATAACTCGCAGTCAATCGGCCACGCATAGTATCATTGAGTGCGCCGCTAATCACACCATTGATGCGCTGGACACCAGCATTGCCGGCACCGACTTTAACTTTCCCTTCAAACTCTTCACTAGGTAACGTTGTTGTTACCAAAATAGCGCCAGCAACAGCATTACGCCCGTAAAGAGCGCCTTGAGGGCCCTTCAGTATTTCTATTTGCGCTATATCAAGGAGCTCTTCGTTGAAACTATTGGGATTAGTCATCAACACGCCATCTACTACGTACGCAAAGGTAGACTCCGCATCCCGAGTTGACACGATACCGCGTATGTTTACTTGAGTATCTCCCACGTTGGCGGTATCAACAATATTGACATTCGGTACCAGCGAAATAAAATCACCAGCACGTTCAATACCCGCAGTTTCGATGTCTCTAGCGGATAAGGCGCTTACGGCGATCGGGACATCTTGTAAACTTTCAGGTCGTTTACGCGAAATACTAATAATTTCTATGGAGTCTTCTTGTTCCGAAGCTTGGGATTCCTGTGCGAGCGCGCTGTTTGCGACGGCATATGAACCAGCTAACATAGATATAGCTACTGCACTTCCAATTTTACTTTGGGTAAATCTACGCATGTTGTTGTCCCCTTTTATTATTTTCATGAATGAGTTTTAATCGTCGCCATAATGTGGTTTGACTTATTCCGAGAAACTGAGCGACGAGTTCCTTGTTCCCGTTAAATTTATTCATTGCTTGCATCACTAGTTGATGTTCACTTTTAGCAAGCGCTCCAGCCGTTTCAATCTCCTTATTAGCGAACAATTCAGGTGCTAACTCGGTCAATAATTGAGTTATTTTCTTACTATCTATTTCTGGGTAAACAGAGCAATAAACTAATAAACGTTCTACTATATTTTCCAGCTCTCTGACATTGCCTGGCCAATCATAGGTTTTAAATATGGGGGTTAAATGGAGGGCAATGCTCTCTATCGCTTCTAAAGCCAGTTGACCAAAGTTGAGGGCAACTAATTTTGATTTGGTTATATTTGCAATATCTTCTTTTCGCTCCTTAAGTGAAGGAACGTTGATACTTAATACATTGAGCCGATAATATAAATCGTCTCTAAATAATCCATTTTTGACTTGTTCAGCAAGCGGTCTATTAGTTGCAGCAATAATCTTTAAATTTAATTTAAATTCCTTATGAGACCCAATTGGGCGATATGATTTCTCTTGAATTACGCGCAGTAACTTCGCTTGTTGAGGAAGGCTTAGTTCACCTACTTCATCTAAAAATAATACGCCACTTTCTGCTTCGTAAAGAAGACCATGTTTCCCGCCGCGCTTTGAGCCTGTAAATGAACCTTCAACATACCCAAATAACTCACTTTCGAATAACTCACTAGGCATCGCAGCACAATTAATAGCGACGAATTGCCCCTCGGTAAATTGGCTATTTTGATGAATACGCTTGGCAATCATTTCTTTTCCAGTACCCGATTCGCCTATAATCAAAACATGGCTAGGGGAGTGAGCATATAAATCAGTGCGCTCTATTAAATCGCCCATGATTTTTGATTGGTAGACCAAAGGTGGACTTGGTTTCGATTGCTTTGGAATTGAAGGAATATTGGGTGTCTGAGCGTAAAACTGATATACGTCAAATTGGTGCTTAACCATTTCAATCGTGTCTTTATGAAACCACCAATCAGTTTGATTTAATCTACATTTACCATCAGAAATATCTGTAAATTGACTACTATGTAAAAGGTCTAGTATTTCTTGCTTGCTAGCAGAATCGATGGCGAACTCACTTTTCGCAGCTGAATTGGAGGTCAGAATGTTAGTGTAGTTGTCGACCATTAAAATTGGCGTTTTTGAATCTTCATTAAGCCAACGGTGAATTGCTCTCGAGTGAATCTGTTCTTTCTGTTTACGGCCGATTGTAATCGCTTCTTTTAAGATGGCTCTGCATGACTCTTTTGAATAAATTAAAAACGACTTTATATTATCTTGAGAGGCTAAGCCGCAAACTAAGCTAGCGCCAACAACGACGTTGTTGGCTGATAGTTTAGACAGTTGGTAGATTTGCTTTGCTTCTTCTGCTGTTTCATATTTGCGGTGCTTGATATTGATAGAGGTATTTTGATTAAGCAGTTCAACAAGGCTACTGTAATCATCGAAAGTGATAACGTGTACGTCCTTATTCACAGTAGACGCTTTTAAAATTGCAGAGACAATGTCAGATTCTGTAACGGGGATCGATAGTACAGGGACGCTAAGTGCCTTCTTTAAATAAGAGGCATTACTTCCTGCACTTATAACTACATCGGGATTGAACAGACTAACGTGTTTGTTTGCTTCATCGATGGTACCAACAATAGCATCCACTATTCGACATTCAGCGTGATCTTCCATGTCAGTTAATACACTGCTTAATAGCTGACTAAATTCTTTATGCCCGAATATTAAAACGCGTATTTTGCTAGTTTCATACATTGCTGTATTACAACCTTATAAAGACTTATTAACGATTTGTTTACAAGTAGTATTAAAGCATGGTTCATGCCAAATAAATAAGAAATATAAAAGCTATACTAATCAGGTGTTTAAGTTTTTAGTTGGGCGAATTTTGATATGTGTTTTTTCATTATGAAATAAAATATTTCAAATTGAATTTATTTTAGGGCGTTTCTGTCAATTGTAAAATTGCGCCAAATTGCTCAAGAGGTGATATATCGCAAATTGGCCAGCCGTCTAAGCCCTTCCTTTTAGCTGTGTAAGTTAACTCAAGTTCTTGCAGTGCTCTATCAATAGAATGGGTAGCAAAGGAGATTAAAAAAACTCCCTCGCCTTTATTCTCTAAGATATCAGCGACGACACCTTCACTGCCAATAGGCTGTACCAATATCAATAAGCTTGCTCCAATCTCAAATCTTGCTGTTTTGACATTTCTTTCGGGCAAACTTTCAACAATACCTTGTTGGCCTAAGAGTTTATTAAAATAAACAATGGCTTGATTTAAATCCGCAACTACAAAGTTTATATGATGAATATGAGTTAACAAAACAAAGTCCCTATATGAATGTAAGTCGTGATGATACTGATAGTTAGCTCACGTTTTTAGCTTTAATGTGGCTATCGCTGTTTTACTGCGCTAAAAAAACTAACTGTTTTAGCCAAGTAAAATAGTAGTTTATTGCTGCTAATAAATCAAAAGTGAGTCGCAGTTTATGCGGTTTAGTTCAATTTTGTTATTAATTATGGCTTGGCTGAGCGTTACTTTTTAGGTCTTCATTAATCACCTAAAAGGCGATGAGTTTTAGTTTACATCTATAAATTTACGTACTTATTATGATGCTCAATCTAAGCAGCTAAAAATACTTGTCTATACAGCTTTCTGTATGTATAATGCGCGCCCTTGAAGTCAACATCTTAGTTCCTTGTCTCCATGTAGACGACTTCACTACGCGAGACTACAACCGTAAGGAGCAACAATGCGTAATTACGAAATCGTATTCATGGTTCACCCTGATCAGAGTGAACAAGTGCCAGGCATGATTGAAAAATATACTGGTATCCTTGAGCAAGACGGCGGAAAAATCCACCGTATGGAAGACTGGGGCCGCCGCCAATTGGCTTACCCAATCGAAAAACTCCATAAAGCTCATTATGTTCTTGTTAATGCCGAAGCAACTGCTGAAGCTGTAGAAGAACTAGAAACTGCTTTCCGTTTTAATGACATCATTCTGCGTAACCTTGTTATGCGCACTAAAGCTGCTGTGAGCGAACAGTCTCCAATGGCTAAAGAAGAACGTCGTGACGATCGTAGACCACCACGTGATGAAAAATCTTACGATGCACCAGAAGCGCCAGTTACAGCAGAAACACCTGCTGCAACAGAAGCACCGGCTGTAACGGAAGAAGCTAAATCAGAAGAAGGAGACGCATAATGGCTCGTTTTTTTAGACGTCGTAAATTTTGCCGTTTTTCAGCTGAAGGCGCAGAAGTTATCGATTATAAAGATATACCTATGTTGAAAAACTACGTGACTGAAAGTGGTAAAATTGTTCCTAGCCGTATTACTGGTACTAGCGCTAAATATCAGCGTCAGTTAGCAACAGCAATTAAGCGCGCGCGCTTCTTGGCTTTGTTACCGTATACAGACTCACACAAATAAGATTGGCAAAGAGGTAGCAAGATGGAAATCATACTACTAGACAAAGTCGCCAACTTAGGCGGTCTAGGTGACACAGTCACAGTAAAATCAGGTTACGCACGTAACTTTTTATTCCCACATCAAAAAGCGGTTCCAGCGACTAAGCTTAACGTTGAGAAGTTTGAACAACGTCGCGCTGAGTTGGAAGCTAAAATTGCTGAACAACTAGCTGCTGCGCAAGCACGTGCTGATAAACTTGCTGCTCTTGAGCCAGTGACTATCGCATCTCCTGCTGGCGACGAAGGTAAGCTGTTCGGTTCTGTTGGTACTCGTGATATCGCTGATGCAGTTACTGCTGCTGGTGTTGCAATTACTAAATCAGAAGTTAAATTACCTATGGGTACATTACGTGAAACAGGCGAATTCGAAATCGATATTCAATTGAATTCAGAAGTAATGGCACAAGTAAAATTGGTAATTATCCGAGAAGCTTAGTAGCTGAAACAACATCTATTTAGTGGATGAAGTTTACAAATTGAAAACACCGCAATGCGGTGTTTTTTTTGTCTAGAATAAGCTGACTATACAGGTGCTTGCCACCTTCGGGCTGAGCTAGCCAAGTAATTGGCTATTTTTTATCTGCTTTCTAGTTTTGATCTTCTCAGCCGTTTTCGTGTTTTATTGCGCTCGTACTCACTACTTTTTAAGTCCTCCCAATGTTCGGCTCTGTGTCACCAGCCAACCCTTTACTTAATAATTACATTGCCGCTGCAACTCGATTCATTGGGCGAATCAGGCCGCTAGTATCAGGCTGTTGCACATCAAGTTTAATAGCCTTGAGTGCCCCAGCGACTTATATAAGTGCCGATGTTATCAATTATTATGTCACGAAAGTTATCCCGACCGAGGTCGGCGCAAAAAGGATTAATGTTTTACTCATAAGTTACTCCTTCAACTATAAATATTGGATAAGGTGGATTAATTAAAAAAGAAAGGGATAGATTAACTATGTTATGTCGATGACATGGCCATTAGTTCAGCCTCTGTAACTACTATATAAGAGTCGTCATCCTTGTTGAAATTGATCAATACAACTCTTGAGCCTCCGGCAATCTGCTGATCAGGAGCCGTTCTCACATTATAAATCATGCCGTCTTCAGCACGTGCTTGACCAAAAGTTTCGGTAACGGTTTGAGTGGTAACAATGCAATAGGTGCCGATAAGATCGGATTTTTCGATGGCTTCGTGCGTTACAAAAACGCGTCTTAAGGGCTTGCTTGTGTAAGCAGCAAAAGGAATAGCTAACACAAGCGCAAAGACGGAGATGACGAAGCCAGAAGCGATGGAGGTCAAAATACCATCAAACAATGGTGTAATGAATTTTTTTGCGTAATGTTCGGTTCTGAAAGGCGTAATAGCAGTAATATTACTTCCGTATTTCATAAGCTCAAAATTACTTCCAACACATGTTTGTGTCAGTCAATTGATGCATAACAACACAAAAATCCGCAATTGGTCTTATGATCAAGTAAAAGCTTGGTAGTTTCATTTATTCTTACTGCTTGATTATCTCGCCAATTGAAAGTTGAACGACTATAAGTAATAGGTATTGTTGCGCATAAAAAAGCAAAATGGCTGTTGGCTTGATATCAATCCGCTTTCAACGCACTATTATTACTTATTTGTGCAAGTTTGAATTGGTTATATTGACCAAATCACTATCACCAGCATATTGTTATTACCTAACTGAAGGAATATTTTGATGAAAGAAGCCGTAATCGTCTCTACCGCGCGCACACCGATTGGTCGCGCCTTTCGTGGTGCGTTCAATAATATTAAATCACCTACCTTGACAGCTCACGCAATAAAACACGCAGTCGAGCGCTCTGGTGTTGATGGTGGCGAAATTGATGATGTGATTATTGGTTCCGTGTTAAATGCAGGTAGCGCAGGCTCCAACGTTGCTCGGTTAGCTGCTTTAGCTGCTGGATTGCCTTATTCTGCTTCAGGCCAAACGATTGACCGTCAATGTTCATCGGGCTTAATGGCCATTGCTACTGCGGCTAAACAAGTCATTGTTGATGGTATGGATGTGGTTGTTGCAGGTGGTCAGGAAAATATTTCTGAAATCCAAGCAAAGTATTTTGAATGGGTGAGCCAATGTGTAGACAAGAATGTTACTGACAAAGCTCCAAATGCTTATATGCCAATGTTATTGACGGCAGAGAATGTGGCTAAGAAATTTAATATTTCTCGCGAAGCTCAAGACGAATATGCATTAATGTCGCAACAACGCACCGCAGCAGCACAAGCTGCCGGTAAGTTTGATGACGAAATAGTGCCAATGACTTCAACTATGGGCATTATGGATAAGGAAACAAAAGAAGTTTCATTTAAAGAAGTGAGATTAGAAAAAGATGAAGGCAACCGACCTGCAACAACATTAGAAAGTCTGCAAGGTTTGAAGGCAGTTATTGATGGCGGTTGCATAACAGGGGGCAATGCAAGTCAATTGTCCGATGGTGCTTCTGCATGTGTTGTCATGGAAGCAAAAATGGCAGAGAAACGCGGCTTGGCTCCGCTGGGTATTTATCGCGGTATGATGGTTGCGGGTAATGAGCCTGAAGAAATGGGCATAGGTCCAATTTACGCCATTCCTAAGCTACTTAAAGTTCATGGTCTGAGCATCAACGATATTGGCTTGTGGGAATTGAATGAAGCTTTTGCCTGCCAAGCGTTATATTGCAGAGACAAGTTAGGCATTGATCCGGATATCTATAATGTTAATGGTGGCGCAATTTCAATCGGTCATCCTTATGGAATGACTGGTGCAAGAGCCGTTGGCCATGCATTAATTGAAGGTAAACGTCGTGGTGTAAAGTACGTGGTTGTTACAATGTGTGTTGGCGGCGGTATGGGTGCAGCAGGTTTATTTGAAATCGCGTAACACCTATTAATACGCATGTAGAGTGCGTTAATTTGGTTATAAACCCCTAAAAGTTAAAACTTTTAGGGGTTTTCTGTTTTTAGGGGGTATCATTCGATATCAGTGGTACTTGTTTCTCTCATGTTCTAAATTAAAGGCTATTAAAAAATGAAAATACTCTACATATGCACACATAACAGATGTCGGAGCATATTGTCTGAAGCGATCACGAACGGCATAGCCGGCGATGTCATTGAGGCTAGAAGTGCGGGTAGTCAGCCTGCTGGAATCGTTCATCCGCTTTCACTGAAGTATTTAAAGCAGGCAGGGTATTTGACCCAAGATTTACAGAGTCAGTCTTGGGATGACTTTGAAGACTTCGAACCTGATGTTGTTGTCACTGTTTGTGACTCTGCAGCAGGTGAAACTTGTCCTATCTATTTTACTAATAGCATAAAAGTACATTGGGGACTGAGTGACCCATCAAAAGTAGAAGGTGATGAAGCGGCAGTAGAGGATGCATTCTTAGCCTGTATTGACAAAATAGCAGTGCGAGTAAAAAAATTAAAAACGATTGCCGATAATAGACTCGATAAAGCTGAACTCAGAGTCGCCCTTACCAATTTGATTAATGACGGTAATCTCTAATGGGTCTATTTGAACGTTATTTATCTGTATGGGTCGGACTTGCCATTCTTGTCGGTATTTTTGCGGGTACTATAATACCCGATGCCTTCTCCATAATCGCAGAGCTTGAATTTGCTCATGTTAATATTGTTATTGCCATTCTTATTTGGTTAATGATTTACCCAATGATGGTACAGATTGATTTTACATCGATTAAAGATGTAGGGAAAAAGCCAAAAGGCTTGATCCTAACGCTTGTCATCAACTGGTTGATTAAGCCGTTTACTATGGCTTTTCTTGGTTGGTTGTTTTTTAAAGTACTGTTTGCCGATTGGGTTGACCCTGAAACCGCCACGGAATACATTGCAGGAATGATTTTGCTTGGTGTAGCGCCCTGCACAGCGATGGTATTTGTATGGAGCCAATTGACTAAAGGTGACCCTAATTACACTTTAGTTCAGGTTTCTATAAACGATGTCATCATGATTTTTGCCTTTGCCCCAATTGCTGGCTTTTTACTTGGTATGACAAATATTACGGTGCCCTGGGATACGCTCTTACTATCAGTTGTGCTGTATGTCCTAGTGCCTCTTATCGCAGGGGCGTTTACGCGCAAAAAATTAGATAATGGCAATGACCATTCAAAGTTGAACGAATTTCTCAGTAAAATAAAACCGTGGTCAATATTAGGATTGCTGGCGACAGTGACACTGTTATTTGGGTTTCAGGCTGAGACCATATTATCCAAACCTGAAGCGATCGTACTTATTGCCATTCCGTTACTTATTCAAACTTACGGTATATTTGCTCTTGCATATTGGCTCGCAAAACGTATGAAACTACCGCACAATGTTGCTGCTCCTGCCTGTATGATTGGTACGTCAAACTTCTTTGAATTGGCCGTAGCTGTTGCAATATCGCTATTTGGCCTGCATTCAGGCGCTGCACTTGCTACGGTTGTTGGTGTGTTAGTTGAAGTGCCTGTTATGTTGTCGTTGGTCTGGTTTGTTAATCGCACCCGACATTGGTTTGCATAATAACTACAAAGCAACGGTAAATAAATTGAGCTTCATTTGATGCCAATTCGACTTATATAAACAAAAAAGGCACGATGCAGCCTCATCCATAATAATCGCTGGTTGACCCGCGCTTATAAAGTCGCTATACAAAGTGCTGGTATAGTCAGCGTGATTATAAATAGTCGCTATAAAAGAGTGATAATAAAGCGAGACAATAAAGAGAACGAACTATTTTTTAAGCTTCCTAAGCCATTCAGCTGCTAGACCGTTAATTGCAGCTGCTTCTATTATCTGGGACATGTTCTTATTTTTACTGCGAACCAAGCGCATAATATCGCGAACGGACTTAGTTTTTTGCAAACGATGTTCTAGTGTTATGCGGTCACCAACCTGCATGATTCCGGTTTCGATAACTCGGTAGTACCATCCCGTTATGCCTTTTTCGGCAATAAACAAATCCATATTTTTGACGCCATATCGCTGGTTGATTTTAGAGCATGGAGCGCGGGGTGAGTTAACTTGCAATACAACGCCGCCAATACGATAAGTATCGCCAATAAACACATTTTCATCATTCATTGTTTGAGCAGAGATGTTTTCTCCAATACTGCCAAAAATTAGGTTGTGAGCAATATTAGGAAATTGTTTCTTTAGCGCTTCATAACTTTCTTGAGAGTATTGATGCACTGCCATTTCCGGGCCACCATGTAATTTTTTGTTTCCCTGCTCGTCTTCACTAGCGCCGTTTAATTCGATATGGAGTTGCTCGAATTGATCCTTAATAATGCTACTTGGCGACTGTCGAGGTCCAAAGGCTTGAGGCTTACCTGCAAATAAAGCGTCAACTAACATGTTTACTTTTCCTTATATCGTTACGTTGAAAATTGAAATAGATTGAAGACTTAAAAAGCCCCAAACTAAGACTAAATTTTGGCCCAGACGTCGGTTAGAATTCAACACTTCTAACCCAACAGGTACTGGAGATATTTCAACTTTTCATGGCTGTGTGAAAGTATCAATTAAATGGTCGGAGTTTATTTAACGAAATGTTCATGAAAGTTTCATTAAATAACTATATTATTTCCGGCACTAGGCCAAATTGATGAGTGAGAAGCATAATTCAAGTATCGAATATAGTCTATTTTATTGGCGGTGGCGCGGATAAGACTCGTGAACGTTTTGGCATCATTAAATGGGGACCAACTAATTTGATGGGAGCTGCTAAAGCTACTTTTGATATACAAAAGGGGCCTCATTGCGAAAGCAAATATTATGGCTATTTAGATAAGAAAAAAATCATCCAAGATATTGTTAAACAAAAACTCAAAAGTGCTTCTGTTAGGATTAACTTGGTTGGACATAGCCGTGGTGGAGCAGTCGCAAAAGACGTCGCTATGCGAGAGCTGCGCAAGCTTAACATCAAAGCAAACATCGTTGTTTCACTTGACCCTGTCAAAGCAAAACGCAGTAGCCGATATAGGGTACCAAGTAAAAAGAGTGCTAATAATGTTAAGACCTATATTTGTGTTTACGCAAACCCGATAAAACGTGACCCAACTGACTATATCGCCATGGTCGGCGGACAGTATGGCGCACGCTTACAACCACATAGTCACTTTTTTGTTGAAGCCGATATTAATCATGGACAGCCTATGCCGATGCTCAAATTAGCAATGAATGATAAAGGCCGAACAATTTGGCAAGTACTATTAAAAGAGTCAAGAAAGTCATGAATCATTTCCGTTCGTCAATTCAGGTGTTTTTAGTTTTTTTGAAGCTCGGATTTACTGCGTTTGGCGGTCCAGTTGCCCACATTGCGTTTTTTCGTGAAGAATTTGTTGTTCGTAAAAGATGGATAACTGAGTCAGATTATTCTGAAATTGTTGCTTTATGTCAGTTTTTGCCTGGACCCGCGAGTAGCCAAGTTGGGCTAACGATTGGCTTGTCTCGTGCTGGTTATTTGGGATCGCTAGCTGCTTGGCTGGGATTCACAATGCCCTCCGCCATACTATTATTGATTCTAGCGCTAGGGTATTCAAATTATGGCGATGTTATTTCATTAGGTTTGTTAACGGGATTAAAAATTGTCACTGTTGCAGTCGTTGCGCAAGCAGTTTGGGGAATGGCGAAAAGCATTTGTATTGATAACACTCGTATTACCATTATGCTGCTTTCTGCCGTTGGATTATTACTTTTTCAATCAGTTTATATACCATTGGCAATGATCGCTCTCGCTGGTCTTCTTGGCGTTTGGTTATTTAAACCAACTTTGGATATGACTGAAAGTCGGCTGGCATTTGCAATTTCCAGTTTTAGTGGTGCATTGTGGTTTTTGGTTTTTACTTTATTTTTGTTTGGTCTTCCGATTATTCAACTGTTCGTTGACCAACCCATCCTTGACGTCGTGAGTGCATTTTTCCGTTCAGGGAGTTTAGTATTTGGAGGAGGGCATGTTGTGCTCCCGCTACTTGAAGCTGAAATGGTAAAAACAGGTTGGGTCACAAAAGATGCGTTCTTAGCTGGTTACGGAGCAACGCAAGCTGTTCCAGGTCCATTATTTACATTTTCGGCATTTTTAGGGGCCGTATTAACTGGACCTATTAGTGGTGTTTTTGGAGCATTGCTAGCCTTGTTTTCGATATTCCTACCATCATTTTTGCTAGTTTATTCGGTATTACCTTTTTGGAAGAGTGTAAGAGTAAGACCACGAATTAGAGCTGCCTTGGCAGGTATAAATGCAAGCGTTGTTGGTATTTTATTCGCAGCGCTATATCAACCTGTGTTTGTGGGTGGCGTATCAGCAACAAACGATTTTATTGGTGTCATAATAGCCTTTGGGGCATTAATGTACTGGAAATTGCCGCCTTGGCTAGTCGTGATAGCTGGCGGAACAATAGGGGCCGTACTTTTATAATTGGTACTCATTTTTTATAATTCAGCGCAAAGACACTGCACAAGCCGACTTCACATCGTTTGCGGTACTAGATTAAACTTACTATTTATTTTCCTTATATTTTTAACAGACAAGGAGGTTTTTTTCACGCATAATAATCTGCTCAAAATACAACTATGCGCTGCAATTGAAATTTCAAGATAAACCAAAAAAAGACGACGTCGAACAGCTTAAGATACCCCCGCATTCCATCGAAGCGGAACAATCTGTGCTGGGCAGTATGATGATCGCACCCGATTCATGGGACAAAGTAGCTGAAATTGTAGTAGAAAGTGATTTTTATAACCGTTCACACCGGACTATCTTTGGCGCGATTATAAAACTCTTAGGTAACAATCAATCCGTCGATACGGTTACCGTAAAAGACACGTTAGCGCAAAGTGGAAAACTAGATGAAGCCGGTGGTTTCTCTTATCTTATCGAATTGGCAAAAAACACACCAAGTGCCGCTAACGTATCGGCTTATGCTAGCGTTATTCGTGAGCGAGCTATCGTCAGAGAGCTTATTGGTGTTGCCCATGATATTGCTGATGTTGGTTATAATCCTGAGGGTAGAAATAGTGCCGACATTCTGGATTTCGCAGAATCGAAGGTTTTCGAAATTGCCGAAAAACGCACTGGTGAAAACGAAGGTCCGAAGGACATCACTACGGTTTTAACAAAAACGGTTAATCGCCTCGATGAACTAGTTAAGCAAGGCTTAGAAATAACAGGTGTATCAACCGGTTATACAGATCTCGATACTAAAACTAGTGGATTACAACGTTCGGATTTGATTATTGTTGCGGCTCGTCCTTCAATGGGTAAAACCACTTTCGCAATGAATTTATGTGAAAATGCGATGATGCTGCAGGACAAGCCTGTTTTGGTTTTCAGCCTTGAAATGCCTGCCGAGCAAATTATGATGAGAATGCTGGCATCGTTAAGTAGAGTAAACCAAACTCATATTCGAACAGCTCAGCTAGATGATGAAGAGTGGGCTAGAATGTCCGGCACGATCAAAACATTGAAAAAGAAAGATAATCTTTATATCGATGACTCCTCAGGCCTCACTCCAATGGAACTGAGAACACGAGCAAGAAAGATAGCCCGTGATAAAGGTGGTCTTTCCTTAATAATGATTGATTACCTTCAGCTAATGCGGGTACCTTCGCTAAGTGAAAATAGAACGCTAGAAATTGCAGAGATATCACGTTCGTTAAAAGCATTAGCAAAAGAACTGGAAGTTCCTGTTGTAGCTCTGTCACAGCTTAACCGAACTCTAGAACAGCGAGCAGATAAACGACCTATTAACTCGGATTTACGTGAGTCGGGTTCAATTGAGCAAGATGCCGATTTGATCATGTTCATTTATCGAGATGAAGTATATAACGAAGCTTCTGAAATGAAAGGCATTGCAGAAATCATTATTGGTAAGCAACGAAATGGACCAATTGGTACAAGTAGGCTTACTTTTCAAGGCCAATTTTCTCGTTTTGATAATTATGCTGGGCCTGCTTTTGAAGACGAATACTAATACTAATCGATTTTTTATCGGCTGTATTTTAGATTTTCATCGGTCTTCAAAAGTCATCAGATAACATTCTAACCTCGCAACATTCTAATTCAGTCCTCCAAAGCGCAGACGTTAATTTACTCAGATTAACTATTCGAATTAAATCGTCTTTTTTTCGTAAAAACAGCTCATTTGTCTCAACGAAATGAATGGATTTTGCATAAAAGCCGTATTTTTTTGATTTATTATATCAATATGCTTCCCTTTTATAGAATTTTACTGTTCAAGTTAGAATTTTACTAAATAACTGTCTTTTATAGCTAAGATTAAATTCTAATCAACTTTAATGGTCGTTCTAAATCGCCGTCAAAATTTTTCTACGACCTCCGCTCTTATTTTTATTATTCCGCTGTTTTTACTCGTTATTTATTTTTTATTAGTTAAATTTAGTCTTTTAAATAGAGATAACTAAAAAAGATAATTTTGTTGCTTGATTCTCTTATTTATTGAGTTTGTTAATTCAATAAATGATCGATTTGAAAGGTGGTTGAGGTGTTAATAAATTGACGCCAAGTTTAAATTAGACTGTAAATTGATTAAAAAACAACCAGTAATTACAAGAATTTCAATAAATTGAAAATTAATTGAGTATGAATTTTCATCTATAAGTATGCGTTTTTAGTGGGTTACAAGCGCTTTTAGTATAATGGCGCATCAACGTTTGGGTTTTTAACTCATCTTTATGGTTTACACGCCAAAATTTTGACGCATACTGAAGGCGGAGTTATTCACTGTGCAATTCAGTTTTCAAAATTGAAGTTGCAAATAACTTACCGACTTATTTATTAACGAACGCAACTTTGGAATTTAGTTATGGGCAATCTCGAAAAAATTACAAAATCACGAAGAGTTAACAAAATAACCTCTGCTATATTGGGTAGCGCATTGGCATTCACAGCCGCAGCATGGGGAGTGACAACTTATACAAGTGGTGAAGAATATATATTGCAAGGAGCAAGTCGCCCAGCACTAGTTTCTGCCATTCAAGCTGAAAATGGGGTAATTATCCATGAATTCAAACTTATCCAAGCTGTTTCAGCCAAACTAACTGATGAACAAGTTCAGGGTATTGCGTCACGAAACGCAATGATCCGTTTCTTTAATGAAGACAACCAGGTTAGTTTGTCTGCTAATAACAATATAGCGCTGACGCAAAGCGGTTTAGCAACACAGCATGCATCTCGTAACTCAAAAATTCCAGCGCAAATCGGTGCTAATGAGCTTCATAAAGTTGGAGTCACTGGCAAAGGCGTTACAGTAGCCATTATTGATAGTGGGCTTAGTCAATTTTCAGCGTTAAACCAAAATACAGCGGGATTAGAGAGACGTATAACCGTCGTTAATGCATTAGGTGAAGACGCGTCAGGTACTCAAGATTTAAATGGGCATGGCTCGCACATGGCTAGTATTTTAGCTGACAGTACTCGTGTTTTTGATCAGTACGGTGCACCAACAGGCGCGCACAGCGGTGTTGCACCTGATGTGGATTTAGTGATGATTAAAGCATTTGATGAGAAAGGAGAAGCTTCTTACTCATCTGTTTTACAAAGCATTGAATATGCAATCGAAAATAGAGACAGCCTAAATATTCGAGTTCTCAATGTTGCTTTTAGTTTTCCTGCAACTTCATTTTACTGGGAAGATCCAATTAACCAAGCACTAATGCGAGCCTGGGATAATGGCATCACAGTTATTGCCCCTGCTGGTAATGGTGGCAACAAGCATATGAGTGTTGGTGTTCCAGGCAACAACCCTTACGTTATTACTGTTGGTGCAATGGACGACAATCACACTCCATTAGATGCGTCGGACGATATTGTCGCTTCATTTTCTAGCTTTGGGCCGACAGTCGAAGGCTTTATGAAACCTGAAGTGCTTGCACCAGGAACAAATATTAAAGGACTTGTCGCTGGTAACAGCCAGTTATCTAATAAAAATGAAACTTCAGGCATCTCAGGTACATCACAAGCCACCGCTGTTGCGGCGGGTGTTGTTGCATTAATGATTCAACAAGATCCAAGTTTGACACCAGATGAAATTAAATGCCGTTTAATGTCGACCGCGTCACAGGCCAAGAAAGCAAACGGTGAATTAGCGTTTAGTGTTTTCGCTCAAGGAGCAGGCCTTATTAATGCTGCAGCTGCAATTGACTCAACGGCAGTTGGTTGCGCGAACAGCAATTTAAATATTGCGAACGATATAAATCTAAGAAGCCACTATTTTGGTCCGGCCAGATTCAATGAAAAAACTAACCAGTTTACGTTGGGCGAGGATAAGCGAGCGAATGGTGTTATTTGGCATAACGACAGTGTTAAGTCGGATGAGCAAATGACAGACGGCGTTATTTGGCATAACGACAGTGTTAAGTCAGATAATAGAATGACAGACGGTGTTATTTGGCATAACGACAGTGTTAAGTCAGATAATAGAATGACAGACGGTGTTATTTGGCATAACGACAGTGTTAAGTCAGGTGAGCAAATGACAGACGGTGTTATTTGGCATAACGACAGTGTTAAGTCAGATAATAGAATGACAGACGGTGTTATTTGGCATAACGACAGTGTTAAGTCAGGTGAGCAAATGACAGACGGCGTTATTTGGCATAACGACAGTGTTAAGTCGGATGAGCAAATGACAGACGGCGTTATTTGGCATAACGACAGTGTTAAGTCGGATGAGCAAATGACAGACGGCGTTATTTGGCATAACGACAGTGTTAAGTCGGATGAGCAAATGACAGACGGTGTTATTTGGCATAACGACAGTGTTAAGTCAGATAATAGAATGACAGACGGTGTTATTTGGCATAACGACAATGTTAAGTCGGATGAGCAAATGACAGACGGTGTTATTTGGCATAACGACAGTGTTAAGTCGGGTGAGCAAATGACAGACGGCGTTATTTGGCATAACGACAGTGTTAAGTCGGATGAGCAAATGACAGACGGCGTTATTTGGCATAACGACAGTGTTAAGTCGGATGAGCAAATGACAGACGGCGTTATTTGGCATAACGACAGTGTTAAGTCGGATGAGCAAATGACAGACGGCGTTATTTGGCATAACGACAGTGTTAAGTCAGATAATAGAATGACAGACGGTGTTATTTGGCATAACGACAGTGTTAAGTCGGATGAGCAAATGACAGACGGCGTTATTTGGCATAACGACAGTGTTAAGTCAGATAATAGAATGACAGACGGTGTTATTTGGCATAACGACAGTGTTAAGTCAGATAATAGAATGACAGACGGTGTTATTTGGCATAACGACAGTGTTAAGTCAGATAATAGAATGACAGACGGTGTTATTTGGCATAACGACAGTGTTAAGTCAGATAATAGAATGACAGACGGTGTTATTTGGCATAACGACAGTGTTAAGTCGGATGAGCAAATGACAGACGGTGTTATTTGGCATAACGACAGTGTTAAGTCAGATAATAGAATGACAGACGGTGTTATTTGGCATAACGACAGTGTTAAGTCGGATGAGCAAATGACAGACGGCGTTATTTGGCATAACGACAGTGTTAAGTCAGATAATAGAATGACAGACGGCGTTATTTGGCATAACGACAGTGTTAAGTCGGATGAGCAAATGACAGACGGTGTTATTTGGCATAACGACAAAGCCAACTTAAAAAGACAAGATGTGATCTGGAATTCAGTTACAGACATTCCGCATGCGCAGAGCGCTGCTAGTGACTCAAACGTGAGCGAAACAAGTCCGCAAATGAAGTTAATTATTAAATGGACTGATTACACTAATCTTAAATCAGTTAATGTTATTACGTTAGAGTAATACGCAAAAGAATCTTAAATTTAAACTAATATTTAAAAGTAAAAAAGGCTTGAGAATTTATTCACAGGCCTTTTTTATACCTTTCGAAAAAGTTATTTTGGTTTTGAGTTGAAAAATGTTTTAGACTAATTTCTTTTAATAGGAAATTGAACAGTAATATGCATGTTTGCCTTAATAATTAATAAAATACCTAGTCAAAAATATTGGTTTTCGATATCCCTCCTCATTTTGGGATTAATGATGACGCAGAGTATTGAAGCTAAGTTGTTTTATGACAAACTAAGTCGTGATGTCTCTTTTTCTGCGTTGAATGAACGGCAGGTACTTTCGGGACCTGTAATTAATGATATCGAACAGGATATTCAAGGATTTATCTGGATAGCTACACAAGATGGGCTAAATAAATACGACGGTCAAAAAGTTACGCATTATAGGCCCGATTCAGAAGATCCAAATAGTCTTCCCGGTGGTTGGATCGTAGATATTTTTTCCGATAGCGAGGGCAATTTATGGGTAGCCGGGACTGCGACAATCAGTCTCTATATACCCGAAATAGATGGATTTCAAAACTTCACAGATCCGGAAACATATGCGCTTGTCCAAGGTCTTAAGTTTTCGGTAATCTCACAAGCAGCAGAAAAACAGATCTGGTTTGGCACAAAAGACGATGGTATCGTTATTTTTGACATCACCCAATCTAAATTTGTTTCTCAAATCAATGAAATTTCAGGCCTTCAGTCAAACAAGATTTTGGATATCGCTGTTGATGAAGCACAGAATGTTTTTATAGCGACAGAAGACTCTGGATTATTATATAGAGCATCGGGTGCCAATAAATTTATAGCTTTTGACTCTGAATCAACTATCCAATTACCTACTAATAAAATTCGCTCAGTCCTAATTGACCAGCAAAATAGAGTGTGGCTTGGTTCGATAGATTCAGGTCTGATCTTGTTTGACCTACAAAATGGTGTTCAGAAACACTTTGAATCAACTATAGACAATCTATCCAGCATTTGTTCGAACTCAATCAATGATATTTTTCAAGACAGGGATGGTTATATTTATATTGCTACTGAGAGTGGCGGTCTTTGTGAATGGGACGAAAGTACAGAGTCCTTTATTAGATACATTCATGATGAATCAAATAGAAGCAGTTTAATCGATGATCGCGTTATTAGCTTATTTCAAGATCAAGGTGGTGTTCTTTGGGTTGGCACATTCACGGGAATCAGTAAATGGAACCGCTCAGTTAACACTTTTCAGCTTGTAAATAGAAATAAGTCTGCAGGAAAAACCTTATCGAGCGATGTTATCTCTTCATTTGCAGAAGCAGAAAATGGTGACTTATACGTCGGAACTTGGGGAGAAGGGATTAATGTTATAGACGTTGACAAGTCAACTATTACCTATATAAAAGCTCAGCCGGGCGTTAAAGGCGCTTTACAAAATGATCGAGTAGCGACTTTATTAATCGACTCAAAACAGAACCTCTGGGTTGGCACTCATCGAGATGGTTTGCATTTTCGTGCAAAGGGAAGTAAAAAATTTAAGCTGTTCATCCATGATCCAGCTGATGATTCAACATTAAGTTCAAGCAAAATAAGCAAGGTAATGGAAATAGGTAATGGAAATATTGCTATTGGTACTTTTGGCGGTGGTATTAATATTCTTACTAGTTCGGGCTCTATACAACGTTTTAAGCATGACGATAACAATAAGAAAAGTCTTTCTCACGACAGAATAACCCATATGGTGGAAGGCGAAAATAATACTATTTGGATTGCTACTCATGGTGGTGGGTTGAATCGGTTTGACCTCGCTACTAAAGAGTTCATGAGTATTCCTATAGAAAGTAAAGAAATTTGGAGTGTCTTGCTAACAGATAAAGATCTTTGGTTTACAACAAGTGACAAAGGTGTCGGCAGAATTTCAACCTTAGACCTTGAAAAAGAAAACTACGTTGTTGAATACTTTGGTTTAAAGGAAGGCTTAGCTGCTAACTTTACATATGGCTTGCTTACCGATGAGCGCGGTGATATTTGGGTCAGTACGTCGAAAGGAATTAGTTTCATATCCCCCGAAAATAAAAAGGTTAGTAACTTCAATATTAATCATGGGTTACAAGGTGAAGACTTTAACAGTAGCGCATTTTTTAAAGGTCAAGAAGGCCGAATGTTTTTTGGTGGTTCGAATGGCTTTAATACTATCATTTCAAATAATGTCCCGCTTAATTTATACAAACCACCAGTCGTTCTAACAGCATATCGTCGATTAAACGAATCCATACCGATCGAACGTGCTTTTAATAGTGAAGGTAGTATAGAGCTTGATTATGACGAAGCTAACTTTGGGCTTAGTTTTGCTGCTCTCGATTTTACTCGTCCTGACTACAACCTTTATCAGTATCGCCTAAGTGATGATGAAAGTGATTGGATTGATTTAGATAATTCAAACCAAGTCAGTCTTAATTTAACTGACGGTCGTTATGTTGTTCAAGTAAGAGGAAGTAATAACGATGGTATTTGGTCTGACGATATTTTAGAAATTCCTGTCTTGGTAAATCCGCCTTTTTATCGCTCTTCTATGGCCTATTTAACTTACTTTTGGTTTTTTGTGTTTATTGCATACCGTTTATTTACGATGGCGCAGCGAAAAAAGCTAAAGCAAATCGCATACAGCTTACAACTTGAAAAAGAGGTCAATTTAAGGACATCTGAACTTGAACTCGCAAATAATCAATTAGCAGTTGCTGTAGATGAAACAAGTAAAGCCAAAGATCTTGCTATTAAAGCTGCTCAAGCTAAATCGAACTTTTTAGCAATAGTTAGTCATGAAATTAGGACGCCAATGAACAGCATTATTGGTATGAGTGAACTACTTTTATCATCTTCGCTAAATGAAAATCAAAAGCGCTACGCGAATGCAGTTAGTAGAGCAGGCGGGAGCCTTTTGCAGCTGATTAACGATATTCTCGATTTGTCAAAAATAGAGGCTGATAAGATTGAACTTGAAAATCATGAATTCGATTTTCATGCTTTGATAGAGGAATTGCTGTTTTTGTTTTCAGTGAGAGCGTCCGAGAAAGAATTAGAACTAGGCTATACTATTTCCAAAGATTGCCCAAAGTATATTATGGGTGACGTTCACAGATTGCGCCAAGTTGTGTCTAATCTGCTAAATAATGCCATCAAGTTTACGTCCAAGGGAAGTATCAATTTGGATGTTAATTTCGCAAACAAGGAAATTCAGATTGCGGTTACCGATACTGGCATCGGTATAGAAAAAGAACATTTCGATAAAATATTTAAAGAGTTTCAGCAGGCAGATTCCACAACGACCAGAAACTTTGGTGGTACGGGTTTAGGGTTATCGATTACAAGTAAAATTGTTGAACAAATGTTGGCGAAAATTGACGTTGAATCAACACTGGGGGAGGGGGCTACGTTTACCGTCCGGCTGCCAATCACGTTACCTGAAAAGAAGCATGTTGCCGTTTCCAAAGTCGAAAATTTAAGCATGCGACCTATCTTATTGGTTTGCACTAATGATACAGCCGCAAAAATGATGCGAAACACGTTCGAAAGACTACATGTCGAGGCTTTACAAACAACCATTGAGGCTTTGCGCGATAATATTGCTCCAGCAGGCGATGCACTTGTATTTATTGATCACGGCGACTTTTTGTTAAATCGTGCCTTTATCTCAACAACACTTGAAAATACCGACTACTGTGTACTTTTACGAACTACAGAAAAGGCTGATGCCGTTAATGAGTTTAGATTACGCCGTATCGAAAAACCAATCCGATTAGATGCTGTACGCGCTGAAATATTGCATGCAAGTAACCTTGCGAATGACCTACCTGAATCAACAATTGAAGTAAGCCAGTTAACCGAAAATAATTCTCGCTTCAGCGCGAAAATACTGTTGGTTGAGGATGTTGTAGCCAACCAAGATGTCGCGGTTGCTATGTTAGAAATGTTTGGTTGCGAAGTTGATATTGCTAGCAATGGTCAGGTTGCAATCGACTTAACTCTCAAAAATCGCTATGACCTTATTTTTATGGATTTGCATATGCCAGTCATGGATGGGTTGACGGCAACGTGCATTATCCGTGAAAATGAAAAATCCACCGCACAGTCTTTCCCTGTGCCGATTATTGCGTTAACTGCTGGCGTATTTGATGAAGAAAAAGGATTGTGTTTAGAAATAGGTATGAATGATTTTATGCTGAAGCCGTTCACAGCTTCGAAATTATTCAGTATGATTGCTGAACATATTCCAGAAAAACAAAAAGAAATTAGTTCGTTGACCATACCATCAGCGTCTTCGACCAATTTAAGCATTGAAGTTGATCATTGGATTGACGCTGATGCGGTCCAGAGCATTCGTGAGATTGAAGCGCGAACGGGCAAGAAACTCTACTTACGTGTGGCGGATTCTTTTAAAACGGTCATGGTCGAACAAATGCCTGCGCTAATTGATGCTTGTAAGCGCAGCGACAGAAAAACTGCAATGGAATTAGCCCACGCAATGAAGTCACTTTCTGGGAACGTAGGTACAATAGTATTTACTCAGATTTTGTTAGCTATTGAAATTGCGGCTAAAACTAACGAACCTATAGATGACACCGAAACATTAAATGAACTTCAAGATGTTTTCGATAAGTCACTGAAAAGCTTAAATATATTAATTGAGAAGATGTATGACTGAACGCTCGCTTAATAGTGGCACGGATGCGACTGTATTGGTCTGTGATGATGACCCAACCTACTTGTTGCTGATGGAAGAAACATTAAGTAGTGATAATCTCAATGTATTGACCGCGGCCAATGGTGCTGAGGCATTAAAACTTTATCTAAAGCATAAGCCCCATATTGTTCTGTTGGATGTACATATGCCGATGCTTAGTGGCTTTGAGGTCTGTGCTGAAATCAGGAAACACCCTCAAGGTAAAGATACACCAATATTAATGGTGACCGGAGCCGACGATATATTTTCCATTGAGAGCGCCTATAAGCATGGTGCAACGGATTTTCTACCCAAGCCGATAAGATGGCCGATGGTTGCTCACCGAGTGCGTTACATGCTTAAAGGTAGCGAAACGTTCAATAGTCTAAAAAAAAGCGAAGAAAAGATGCGCCATTTGGCTTATTTTGATTCCTTAACGGGGTTACCAAATAGGCAAAGCTTAGACGAAAGCTTAGAAAAGGAAATTCAGCTTGCTGCCAAAGAGGAACAAAACCTTTGCATCATGTATATCGACTTAGATAATTTTAAGCGTATTAACGATACATTAGGGCATGAGTTTGGCGATAAGTTACTCAAAAAAATAAGTGAAAAAATTCTGCAATGTGTAAAAGGTAAAGCCTTTACTCCTGACGCTATGGATAGTATTACTCAAATTGAGGTTTCTCGATTAGGTGGTGACGAATTTATGATTATGGTGAACAATAATCCAAATGATAATGACGTGAAAGTAGTTGCTCAATCCTTGGTAAATTGTATTTCTGAATTGATTTCAATTGATGACTATGAAGTTGCGCTGACGCCAAGCATCGGTATTGCTATGTATCCACGAGATGGCGTTAATTTGACTGAGCTTAAAAAGCACGCCGACGTTGCGATGTATTATGCAAAGACGATGGGTCGCAATGGTTATCGTTTCTATGCTGAATCCTTGAACGAAAACGCGATGAAGTTTTTACAAATAGAAGGTTGCCTGCGTAATGCGTTAAATAACGATGAATTTTCATTGCATTATCAACCTCAGGTTTGCTTAAAGAAAAACAAAATTATTAGCGTAGAAGCATTGTTGCGTTGGGATAGTCCCGAATTGGGCAATGTAATGCCTAGTGAGTTTATTCCTGTTGCGGAAGATTCTGGTATTATCAATGAGTTAGGTGAGTGGGTTATGCGCACAGCCTGCGATCAAGCCAAAAAATGGATGGACGCTGGTTTACAAGACTTTAAAGTTTCCGTCAATATATCTAGTATTCAATTTAAGCGTGCCTCGTTACTTAATATGATAAAGCGAGCGCTTGATGACAGTGGTTTACCTGCTTCATTATTGGAAGTTGAACTAACTGAAAGCGCGATTATGAATGATATCGACCATAATATATCTCGCTTAAATCAGATTCGTGAAATGGGCGTGGGCATCGCCCTCGATGACTTTGGTACGGGCTATTCATCTCTTAGTTACCTGAAGAGATTTCCAATAAACACGCTTAAAATTGACCGTTCATTCATTATCAATATTGATTCCAACTATGAAGACGCCGCAATTGTTGAGGCAATTATTGCACTTGCAAACACACTAAAACTCACTGTTGTTGCTGAAGGCGTTGAGACACACGGGCAACTTAAGGCCTTAAATCGCTTTCAATGCGACATTATTCAAGGATATTACTTTAGCAAACCGGTACCAACTGACCAAATTATAGAGTTAATGCAAAAACCGTTAATTAAAGCTTTGGTGGAGGGAATATAACTACATCAATCAGGCTGTATAATAAGCCTGATTGATGGAATATAAATGAAGAATGCTACATTTTACTGTGAATAGCTAAGCTAGTTTATCCTGAGTTTTGTTTACAAAGTCGCTCGCGTCGTGGCGTTCATGCAGTTGACCGGCAGGTTCTCCCCAAGTGCGATTAACCATTTTCGCACGCTTAACTTGTGGACGCGCGTCAATGGCTTTGGTCCAACGTTGCACGTTTTTATATTCTTCAACTTGCAAAAACTCACCTGCTTCATACAATTTACCGAGCGCTAAACCGCCATACCAAGGCCAAATTGCCATATCAGCAATAGTGTACTCGCTGCCACTGATAAACTCGTTTTCAGCTAACTGACGATCCAAGACGTCCATTTGACGCTTTACTTCCATTGCATAGCGGTTAATAGGGTACTCATACTTTTCAGGAGCGTATGCGTAGAAGTGGCCAAAACCTCCTCCAAGCATTGGGGTGCTGCCCATCTGCCAAAAAAGCCATGACATTGTTTCAGCTCGTTGAACTGGATCTTTGGATAAAAACGCATCGAATTTATCTGCTAAATATAGCAGTATTGAGCCTGACTCAAATATGCGCGTCGGCGGCGATGTACTGTGATCAACGAGTGCTGGTATTTTAGAGTTAGGGTTTGCGCCAACGAAGCCACTGGTAAATTGATCTCCCTCCATGATGTTGACTAGATAGGCATCGTATTCTGCTTCTTTAAAACCTTTTACTAATAGCTCTTCCAGCATCATAGTTACTTTTACACCATTGGGTGTTGCAAGTGAATATAACTGCAAAGGATGCTTCCCAATTGGTAAATCTTTGTCAGAAGTTGGTCCCGCAATAGGGCGATTTATATTGGCAAACCGGCCTCCATTCTCTGAATCCCAAGTCCAAATTTTTGGGGGCGTATAAGTTGGATCTGCCATATTGATTCCTTATTGTGTTGAAGATGTATGCACTTTAAACGACGGTATTATCAATTTATGAAAAAATCACTATTAGAGTTCACCACTATAAGATGTCATGTACTGGCTCTAAAATATATACTCATTAGAGTTTAATATCGCCACAAAAAGGTTAATAAAAGAAAAGTCATGCGATTAACACGCATGACTTATTATGCTTTTCTCTCGCTTAATACGATATCGGGACGTAGATAGCCTAAATCAAGTCTGCGGGAGTAGAACCCGAACATTGCCTTCCATCAGAACTCTCGCACTGCGACTCATAATAACCCGATCAACTTCCCATTGGCCTTGGTTATGTTGTGCTTTAGCGCCTACTTTTAACGTGCCAGATGGATGGCCGAACGTAACATTCTCACGTTCACCACCGCCTGCTGCTAAGTTAACCAACGTACCAGGGATGGCGGCAGCAGTGCCAATTGCAACTGCGGCAGTGCCCATCATAGCGTGATGTAATTTACCCATAGACAATGCCCGAACGTTCAGGTCTATATCTGCACAAGTAATTTGTTTACCGCTTGATGAAACATAGTTTATGGGGGCAGAGACAAAGGCAATTTTTGGAGTGTGTTGCCGAGTAACAGCATGCTCGATGTCAGAGATAAGTCCCATTTTAACAGCGCCATAAGCTCTGATAGTTTCAAACTTGACCAATGCTGCATCATCGTTGTTGATCGCATCTTGTAATTCAGCACCAGAATAGCCTAGTTCATCGGCATTCAAAAATAGCGTTGGAATACCTGCGTTGATCATCGTTACTTTAAATGAGCCTATGCCCGGCACATCTAATTGGTCAACCAAGTTACCGGATGGAAATATATTGCCTTCGCCATCAGCAGGGTCGACAAATTCTATTTTTACTTCTGCAGCAGGAAAGGTGACTCCATCTAATTCAAAGTCACCCGTTTCTTGGACTTCACCATTGGTTATGGGTACATTTGCAATTATGGTTTTATTGATATTAGCTTGCCAAATTCTTACAACGGCAACGCCATTCTCAGGAATACGAGCGGCGTCTACAAGACCATTGCTGATAGCGAATGAACCTACTGCAGCAGTCAGGTTTCCGCAATTTCCACTCCAATCGACAAAGGGTTTGTCGATTGCGACTTGACCGAAGAGATAGTTAACATCGTGATCCGATTTATCACTTTTACTAAGTAATACCGTTTTACTGGTGCTTGAAGTGGCGCCGCCCATGCCGTCGGTATGTTTACCGTATGGGTCGGGGCTGCCTACAACACGCAGTAATAACTGATCGCGAAACTCGCCTGCTACTTGGGCCTTTTCCGGCAAATCATCTATCTTGAAAAATACGCCTTTGCTGGTGCCGCCACGCATATAGGTAGCAGGCACTTTTATCTGTGGTGTAAAGTTCATAACCTAGCTCCAAATTATACGGTAGCTTCAATAAAGTCTTGTGCAAAGCGCTGCAAAACACCGCCAGCTTCATAAATGGACACTTCTTCAGCCGTATCGAGACGACATTTCATCGGAACCTTGACTGTCTCACCATTTTTGCGGTTTATCAATAAGGTGAGCATTGATCCAGGAGTCGGTTTACCCTGCACATCAAAGCTTTCAGTGCCGTCTATAGATAAGGTTTTGCGCGTTGTGCCAACTTCAAATTCGAGTGGTAATACACCCATGCCAATTAAATTGGTGCGGTGAATGCGCTCAAAACCCTCAGCTGCAATAACTTCAACACCCGCTAAACGGACACCTTTGGCTGCCCAATCGCGCGATGAACCCTGACCATAATCGGCGCCGGCTACTATGATAAGAGGCTGTTTGCGCTCCATATAAGTTTCAATGGCTTCCCACATTCGCGTGACAGTGCCTTCGGGTTCAATTCTAGCGAACGAACCTTCTTGCAGTTTACCGTCGACGATTGCCATTTCATTTTTTAATCTTGGATTGGCGAAAGTGGCGCGTTGCGCTGTTAAATGATCGCCGCGATGAGTTGCGTATGAGTTAAAGTCAACTTCTGGCAAGCCCATCTTGTGTAAATACTCGCCCGCAGCACTATCCATCTGTATTGCATTGGAGGGGGATAAATGATCCGTGGTGATATTGTCACCCAGTACAGCCAGTGCCCGCATTCCTTGCATGCTGCGTTCGCCTGCTAAGGCGCCTTCCCAGTATGGTGGTCTGCGAATATAAGTGCTTTGTGGACGCCATGCATATAATGGATCGTTGTCTTCACCATAATCGACACTTAAGTCGAACATCGGGTTATACACTTTGCGGAATTGCTCCGGTTTGACGCTCGATTTTACTACGGCATCAATTTCCTCGTCAGTGGGCCAAATATCCATCAAGCGAATATCATTGCCTTGTGCATCCTTACCGAGCACATCCTTTTCAATATCGAAGCGAATGGTGCCAGCAATAGCATAAGCCACAACAAGGGGGGGACTGGCTAAAAACGCTTGATCAGCATGCGGGTGAATCCGCCCATCAAAATTACGATTGCCTGACAATACTGCGGTAGCATATAAATCGCGTTGTTTAATTTCTTCTTCAATTTTAGGGTCAAGTGCGCCACTCATGCCATTACACGATGTGCAAGCAAAGCCAACAATACCAAAGCCTAAGTTTTCCAGTTCGGGTAACAAACCCGCTTCTTCTAAATATAATTGAACCGCCTTAGAACCTGGTGCTAAGGAACTTTTCACCCAAGGTTT
>NZ_CALJHY010000013.1 GCF_937770335.1 uncultured Glaciecola sp. | reverse complement strand
CGGTCATTGCAGGCAGCGCAGTAGGCGCTTTTATTGCGAAAAAAGTTCAGCTAACAGAAATGCCAGAAATGGTGTCACTGCTCAATGGTGTTGGCGGTTTGGCTAGTTTATTAGTCGCTCTAGCTATGCTTGAAAGCGATTCAGCAATAGAAAGCTACTTAGCTATTATTGTCTTGCTAGCCATCGCCATTGGTGGCATTACGTTTTCTGGCAGCGTGGTTGCATGGGCAAAACTTAGTGGTAAAGTTGCTAAGTTAATCAGCAGCGGTTCAACCGTATTTAGCGGTCAAGCGTTCGTTAATGCGTGTATTGTTGTTGCTATTTTCGTGTTTGGCGCCCTCGTTGTCATCTACCCGCAAACAGCTAACAGCACAATCTATATTTACGTTTTTGTAGCTCTTTGTATCGTATTGGGCGTGATGCTAGTTATCCCTATTGGTGGTGCAGATATGCCGGTGGTTATATCGCTGCTCAATAGCTATTCCGGTCTTGCTGCTTGTGCTGCGGGTATGGCATTAAACAACAACTTATTGATTGTTGCGGGTGCGTTAGTCGGTGCCAGCGGCATTATCTTAACGAGTGTAATGTGCAAGGCAATGAATCGTTCGTTAACTAACGTTTTATTTTCAGGTTTTCAAACCGTTAAAACCAATGAAATTAAAATTGAAGGCGAAGTTAAGCCGTTGGCCGCCGACGATGCTTACTTCGTATTGGAAGCTGCACAATCGGTAGTTGTTATTCCCGGTTATGGTATGGCAGTAGCTCAAGCCCAACACGCTATGAAAGAACTGCAAGTGCTATTGGAAGAGAACGGTGCAGAAGTTGTTTATGGGATCCATCCGGTTGCCGGACGCATGCCTGGGCATATGAACGTACTCTTAGCTGAAGCTGATGTGCCTTATGAATTGTTGCTTGAAATGGACGAGGTAAATGCGCGTATGGCGAACTTTGATGTGGCTATTGTGATTGGGGCTAATGACGTGGTTAATCCTGCAGCACGAGAGATGGAAGGCAGTCCCATTTATGGCATGCCAATTATCAACGCTGACCTTGCAAAGAATGTCTTTATTCTGAAACGAGGCATGGCGTCTGGATTCGCTGGTATCGAGAATCCTCTGTTCTTTAAAGACAATGCACGCATGATATTTGGTGATGCTAAAGAAACTATTAATATCATCATTCGTCAATTTTCAGTTTAGCTAAAACTGTGTCTTAAGCTGCATCGGCAGTAGGGTCGAGTTTTTGCATACGGCAGGTTAAATTGATACTGTGCCTCAATGGCAACTAATCCATATTGTTAGTTGCCATTTTTTTATGATATCCATGGCTTTACGTTCTTATTTGGAACAATTGATGGCGTTGAACGCTCATTGTTTGATACCCTTCTTACATTAGCACTTTAGCTAAAATGGCATTAACGGTGCTGTAGCGCAGACATACATGGAATATTGTCTGTTAGTAAAAAGGATTTTTATGTATTTTAAACGCACTTTATGGTTAAGCATCACTGGTGCAACTATTGTCATCATCGCGGTTCTATTTGGTTCAAAACAGAGTAAAGCAAACTCTGGGATTGAACATAATTTACCCCAAATAAATAAATTCATAACACAACCTGAGATCAGCCAACATAAGGAATTAAATGCGCAAAGCAGCTATTTTAACGACTGACCATTTAGAAGAATTTTTCGTTTATGACCGATTACTCGAGGCTCCGCTAAAAAGCCTCGGGTGGGAGTTGACCGAAGTTTCTTGGCATGCCAAAAATCACAACTGGGACCAATATGATGCGGTTATAGTGCGCAGTACGTGGGACTATCAAGCACATTGTGAAGACTTTCTTGCGTGTTTGCAGGTTATCGATAATTCAGCTGCTGTACTATGCAATTCGATGTCGTTAATTGAATGGAATATTTCAAAACGCTACTTGAAAGAACTCGAAAATAAAGGCGTCCCAATTATCCCGACGCTTTGGGCTGATGAGCTTAAGGAGTCTAATTTTGCTGCTGCATTTGCTAAATTTGACTGTGATGAAATTGTCATTAAGCCTTATATCAGCGCGAATGCAGATGGTACTTACCGTCTTACACCGGCAAAAGTTACTGAGCAATTACCTTTAATAATGCAAGAATATAAAGACCGGTCGGCCATGATCCAACCTTTTCTGACAAGTATTCTTGAGGAAGGTGAATATTCACTTTTTTACTTCAATTCACAATACAGCCATGCCATTTGTAAGAAACCGGCTAAAGGGGACTTTAGGGTTCAAGAAGAACACGGTGGTCAATTGACCAGTATTGAACCATCTAAGGCGATGTTCGCTATAGCGGAGCAAACGATTGATGCCTTACCTGAAGAGGCGTTGTATGCGAGAGTTGACATTGTATCGTTAAACGGTGCATTGATGATTATCGAAGTAGAACTGATTGAGCCAAGCTTGTACTTCAATATGGATGACACATCGGCAGAATTTTTTGCAAATGTATTTGCTAGTCAATTTGCATAATAACATTGCGAAAAAACAGGGAGTCTCAGTTTAATGTCACTCCTAGTATCACACTAGCGTTAGTGCAAATCATCCTGTTTTATTAAACAAATAATCTATTCAATCCGTTTACCCGTCAGTTATAAATGACAATCCATAACGTAAAAAGCCATAACTCATCAACTAATAGCAGTATTAAATTTTAGCCCCAGATTCGTGGGGTAAGCTTTTCGCAATATAGACAATACGTTTACTTAAATTTAAGCCCCATTCAAAGTATATGGCTGGGCCAGGATGGAAGCCATCCACTGCCATGGCGCTTTGGTCCATGTCGAAGAGCAATGGCTCATAACTTTTATTGGTATAGTTACTATTAGCGGATGCTTGCAGACAATCAAACTCTTTTGCTCTGCTTCCCATTATCCATCTTAAAGGTTGCGGTAGTAGTGGGAATTTATGCATTGGCGGCATGCCACTGACCATAATATGCTTAACACCTAATTTCTGGAAGCAGTATTGATGTAGGTTGTTTTGTTCATTCAACCAGTTTTTGGTCTTTTGTAGTGACGTAACATCATTGACTCCTAAACTGGTTATTACTATGTCAAACGTTGTGGCCAACTTTGCTTTTTTTAGTATTTCAGTCATGTCTTTAGTTTTTGCACCCGTTTTTGCTATAAGTGCCCAAGACAAGTTAAAATCGTTTTTTAAATTGCTAACTAATTGGCCAAGAAATGCATGGTCTTGATGATGCACGCCAACGCCAGCTGCAGCCGAGTCACCTATAATTAGAATGGTCAGTGGTGGTTTTGTCGGGTCTTTGATTGCACCTTCGCGTTTTCCAATTGCTTCGGGAAGTTTGAGTGCTCGTTTTCTAGCCTGTCTTCCCTGAACTAGCAAAATTGGAAGCAAGATGAGAGCGACTAACTTATAGAACATAAGGTTATCTATGGGTTTTTATATATCAGCCAAATATACTTTATTATTAAATAAATTTGAATCATTTAGCCGCTATTACTTTCGTGCAACATAATTGTAATTTTATTGTTTAGGTTGCAATTTAAAGCGATAAGCTTTACTTATTTAACCTCATTTTTTTGTATTTTAGTTTATTCTTGTGGAATATAGCCGTTTGGGGTTTGTGAAAATAAAGGATCAAGTAAAGTATGCAGCAAAAAATTGCGATAGTAGGAGCAGGTAGTGTTGGTTGTTATCTTGGAGGGTGCCTTACAGGAAATGGTGTTAATGCCATTCTAGTAGGCAGAGAGCGAATTCAAAAGCAATTGACTGAGTATGGTCTAAGCGTCACTGATTGGAGGGGGCGAGACCAAACGATGCAAATTGAGCAGCTACAGTTCTCAGTTTCAATGGAGAGTATTACTGAGGCCGATTATATTTTGCTAACTGTGAAAAGTGGCGATACGGAGGCTGCTGCTGCGTCTATTCTTGACTATGCTAAAGCTTCAGCTGTTATCGTTAGTTTTCAGAACGGAACCCAAAATGTAGCTACCTTAAAAGCAAAATTACCTAATCATAAGATACTCAAAGCGATGGTTCCTTTTAACGTTCTCAATAACGGTGAAGGACAGTTTCACTGTGGTACTGAGGGTAATCTGGCTATTGAGGCAAAAGAAGGTGACTATAGCGAGTTGATTAATGCGTTCAAGCAAGCGAGTCTGCCCGTCGCATTATATGAAGATCTTGAAGGTGTGCAATGGGGCAAATTGATTATAAATTTAAATAATGCCGTCAATGCGCTGTCAGGAATTCCATTGTTAGAGCAAATGAACAACCGTGAATATCGGTTAGTGATGACAAAGGTAATTGCAGAAGCGTTAGCCGTTATGAAAGTTGCTGATATTAAGCCGGCGAGAACAGGGAAAGTGATTCCTACTTGGATGCCATATATCTTGGCGCTGCCCAATTGGCTGTTTAAACGAGTGGCGAGCGCAACACTTAAAATTGACCCCAAAGCGCGTTCTTCAATGTATGAAGATTTTGCATTAAAACGTAAAACCGAAATCGATTTTCTGAATGGCGAAATTGTCAGTCTCGCGCAAAGATACGGTATACCCGCCCCAGTTAATCAGTGTATTGTTAATTTAGTCAAAGATGCAGAGCAAAAACAAAATGGTTCTCCTATGCACAGCCCTGAATTTTTACAAAGCGCGATCAAAAAGCATTAAGGCAAAAAGTGATGTGCGGCATGCCTTGTGATCATTTTTCGTTTGCTTATTGTGTGCGTATTGTTAGCATTAGATTAGACATTGTTACGGCCTAACTAAGGCCTATCGGGGCCGCTAGAAAAGGCTGCATTAAGAAAGTGCTAGTAGTGTATTAATAGAGTTACGAATAAAGGTTGCCAATAGAGGTCGTATGAATAATAAAATGAATACCGAAGGTAAACTCACCCATGTTGATCGCAGTGGTCAAGCTAGTATGGTGGATGTTAGTGAGAAAAAGGCAAGCACAAGAAGAGCCGTAGCGACAGGGTTTGTAGCAATGACATCCTCCACATTGGCGCTTATTAAAGCCAACGATGTTGCTAAAGGTGACGTGCTGGCTACCGCAAGAATTGCTGGTATTCAAGGTGCAAAGCAATGCCCTGCGCTGATCCCTTTATGCCACCCTTTAATGCTTTCAAAAGTGGCCGTCGATTTTGAAATTGACGATAATAATTCTCGAATAAATATTCGTTGTGAATGCAAGTTAGTCGGCACCACTGGTGTCGAAATGGAGGCATTGACTGGCGTTTCTATCGCTGCACTTACGATTTTTGATATGTGTAAAGCCGCTGACCCAAGTATGCTCATTGGTGATATTAAAGTCCTTTCAAAAGAAGGCGGCAAAACAGGCGATTGGCGGAGAAACGAAGCATGATAAATATTCGATTTTTTGCCATGCTACGTGAACGTCTTGGAGTTGATAACGTTAATTACGAGTATACCGATGAGAAAACGGTAGCTGATATAAAGCAAAAGCTCATTGCTCGCGGCGAGCCTTGGACTTTGCTCGCAGAGCAGGATGTATTAATTGCCCTTAATCAGACGCTAACCAGCGCCTCAGCGGCGGTTAATGATGGTGATGAAATTGCATTTTTTCCTCCCGTTACTGGAGGATAGTTAACGTCTTGCGCTTAACTAGCAAGCAATAAATTAGGTCGGTTGCCCCTCCTAATAGTAAATTTTTTACCTTTTAAATTTTTATTAGAGAGAAACGTAATGACGACAAAAACACACACAACAGATTACCTTATTGTCGGTAGTGGCGCCGTAGGAATGGCTTTTGCTGACACGATATTGACCGAGACTGATGCCAATATCGTCATTGTCGATAAGCATCACAAGCCTGGAGGTCATTGGAATGTCGCTTATCCTTTTGTGACTTTACACCAACCTTCTGCGTTCTATGGCGTTAGTTCAAGAGAGCTAAGCAAAGGCTGCAAGGATGAAATCGGTCTCAATCGAGGCTTAAATGAATTGGCTACAGGCGCTGAAGTTAGCGCTTATTTTGATAATGTTATGCGTGAGCAGCTCTTACCGACCGGGCGAGTTAAGTATTTCCCAATGTGTGATTACAAAGGTGACGGTAACTTTGAGTCAATTTTAACAGGTCAGAAACACCACGTTGACGTGACTAATAAAACCGTTGATTGCACTTATTTAAAAACCACGGTTCCGTCCACCCATACGCCCAATTTTGATGTGTCTGATGGTGTGCGTTTTATGCCGCTGAATGACCTGCCAAAGATTCAGACTCCTCCTGCTGGCTATGTCATTGTTGGGGGCGGTAAAACAGGTATTGACGCAATATTATTCTTACTTGAAAATGGCGCCAACCCAGATCATATTACTTGGATTATGTCTCGAGATGCTTGGCTAATTGACCGTCAAAACACTCAGCCAACAGAAGAGTTTTTCACCAGTTCTATTGGCGCTCAAGCAAACCAAATGGAAGCTATTGCCAATTCAACATCAATAAAAGATATGTTTTCGCGCTTAGAAGCGTCGGGCGTATTCTTAAGAATTGATAAGAATGTGTGGCCAAGTATGTTTCATGGTGCGACGGTCAGTAGAATGGAACTTGCCGAGTTACAGCGAGTAAAAAACGTTGTTCGGATGGGTCGAGTTACTGCTATTTCGCAGAATAAAATCACCCTCCAAGAAGGCGATATTGTCACCACGCCAAATCATATTCACGTCGACTGTTCTGCAAGTGCGATTTCCAATTTAAGTATGAAACCTATTTTCGCCAAGGGTCTTATTACACCGCAAACAGTGCGTTCATATCAGCCTGTATTTAGTGCTGCCTTTATTGCGCATGTTGAAGCTGCTTATCCGAACGATGAAGTTAAAAATAAAATTTGTAATGTTGTGCCCCTTCCCAATACCGATATAGATTGGCTGAGACTTACCGCTGCTTTTTTGATTAATCAGCATATTTGGTCTAAAGATGAGGGGCTTCGCAAATGGTTGTTGAACAATCGACTAGATGGCTTCAGTAAGCTAGTTCGTTCAGTTAAAGAAGACGATAATGAAAAACTAATGATACTTAAACGCATGCGCGATAATGGGCAACCTGCGATGGCCAAATTACAGGGGTATTTAGCTGCAATTGAACAAGGACAAACAGCATGAGTGAATTTCAAGTCAGTAAAAGTAATTATGTAGAGTGTAGAATTGTAGCTAATGATCTGTCTAATCAAGCCTTAGCCGAAGGTGAGGTGCTAGTGAAAGTAGATAAATTTGCGCTAACTGCCAATAATATAACCTATGCGGTTGTTGCAGAAAAAATAGGGTATTGGCAGTTTTTTCCTGCACATACTGCAAGCGAAAAGGTGAGCGAAGATTTATCAGGCTGGGGAGTCTTGCCAGTTTGGGGTTTTGCTGACGTGGTGAAGTCTAATAACCCTGAAGTGCCGGTGGGAGAGAGGTTATTTGGTTATTTTCCGCCAGCTACTCATTTATTAATGCACCCAACTAAAGTCAGCACTGCGGCTTGGATTGACGGGGTTGCACATCGTGCTGCATTGCCAGTGGGATATAATATTTATCGGAAAGTAGAGTCTGAACCAGCTTACAACAAAACCCTTGAAGATGAGCGTATGTTGCTATATCCATTGCACATAACATCATTTGCCTTATATGACTATTTCAAAAGTAATGATTGGTTTGGGTCAACTCAATTAATCATGATAAGTGCGTCGAGTAAAACCAGTACGGGTTTGGCTTATGGTGTCAAAGATGATGATAATGCACCGTCGCTAGTTGCGTTAACGTCGAATCGAAATATGCAGATGGTCGAAAACTTAGGCGTTTATGATAAGACACTTTCGTACGATCAAATAAACCAGATAGACGCTACTAAGCCGACTCTGATCGTAGATATGTCGGGAAATGGACAAGTTCTGAATGACTTACATAAGCATCTGGGCGATAACATGAAATTTTGCTCTAATGTCGGCGTAACACATTGGAAGGAAATGAAAACAGGACCAGATTTTATAAAACAGCGAAGTGAATTCTTTTTTGCACCGTCCCAGCTTCAAAAACGCATCAAAGAATGGGGGATGGAAGGCTTCGAGCAGCAAAGTGGCAAATACCTAAAGCATTCTTTTGCAAAAAGTCGTGAATGGTTAAAAATGACAGATATTCAGGGTTTACAAGGCATGGCTGATATTTATGCGGATGTTTGCGAGGGAAAAATTGCTCCTGAAGCAGGCCTAACGATCAGAATGCCAAAACCTTAATAAAGAAAAAACGCCTATGCAAAACATAAACAGATTAGTACCCACAATCTGTTTTCTGCATAGGCGCGTGCGACAGTTTTCACCCATTGCTATGTCAGCGAGTCCTTGAGTTGTCACAAAACGGCTAAGGTGTTGATACTTATTCTTTAGAACGTTTTACTACTTTAGTTCTTTGTATATGCTGGCGTTGTGGTTTGGATACTTCACGCTGCGACTTAGATACCTGACGTTGCGCTTTAGATTCATTACGCTGCCTCACGTGCCGTTGTGGTTTAGACTCTTGACGTTGCATAACCTGACGCCGCTGTTTATAACTCTCACGGTTAGGTTGTGACACATTGCGGTTCAGCTGCGGTAGTTGACGTTGTGACTTTGAATTTGTCGTTCTGTCTGTTTTATTACGAACAACTCTGTCATTGCGCTCAATCTCTCCCTTTCTGATCGGCTTTGCTTGGCGCATTTCTGCTTTGTCTATTTTCCTACTTAGCTTTGGTCTTTGTTCGTCGTTGCTTATCTGCTTTGAAAACTGACGCTTAGACTGGTATGCACTATTGCGCGTGATTTTCTTATTTGAGCTGCGCACGTCTGCAAACTCGCTGTGTTTATTAGTTACCCATGCATTGCGTTTATAAGCACTGTGTGTGGCTTTATTACCTGCATATTTTTGACGTTCACCGTGGCGCGTATGGCGTTTTTCTGGCGTCCAGCGTTGGTACTCTTTATGATGAACGCGTTTATACCGCGTATTTGTATAGTTGTAGTGACGCGCTTGTCGATAAGACCAATCTCGGTTAATTGAAATGTGGCGGTTACCCCAGTGGATCCCACCGAATAATAAACGACTACCTATATATGCCGCTGGCGTAAAGTAAACATAGTTATGACGATAATGACGCGCATAGTAGGGTCTTGACCATCGGTATGAGGAAGTCACATGCCAGCTTGGTCCGTAAATAATAGTCGTGTCGTAGTAAGGGACATACACTAATTCATGGCGGCGAGGTTGAATAACGATAACACGAGTATTTTGCTCACGTTCAACGACGACTTCTACTTGTTCATCGTTTTGCAAGTTACCTTGGTCGTAGGCTAATTCACGTAGTTTTTGCACGCGACTTAAGACCAGCTCTTGATTATTTTTAAAGGCATCACCTAGGTCACTTAACCAAGCTAAGTCGTCGCTCATATTATTCAATATGTCAGGAAAGGCGGTTAGGGCAATAACTGAAGCGTCCCAGCCGTATTCTAAAGCATCTTCTTGAATTGCTTCAATCGTATCTTGACCTAATCCATTTTTCTCATAATCATCTAAATCAAATTTTGGATGTTGTTGAATAAAGCGGGCTGCTTCTATGACTTCTAGTGGATACGTTGACGCAATCAAAATGTGGGTCAACAAAGAATCTGGATAAAGTGCAATAGGGGCTAAGGCTGCATCAATTTGTTCATAATCGCTTTGCGATTGGCCTTTTTGAAACCCATATACCTTATTTGATTGCAATGGAGTCGCTTGGGCATAGTGCATGCCTAAGGTTAACGACATAGTCAACAACGCTGTGTAGCTAATGGTTTTTATAGCACTAGCTGACAATTTTAGTTTATTGGTTGTTACTTTTTGATTCGTATTCATAACGATATCCTTTTGCTTTGATACCCTTAGTTATACGCTAAGTAAACTTAACCGAAACTGAACACAGCCTAAAAATTATAACGTTTTGCTAACAGAAACATTAATTATTTTAGGTGCTCAGTATTGAAGGTGTGGCCTAATTTTTCTGTTTTTGTTTTAAGATACGCTTTATTAGCGTCAGTAATACCGTGGTCAATTGGTTGGCGCCTAACAACCTCAATACCCATATCGACAAGTGCATCCACCTTTTTGGGGTTATTTGTCATCAGTTCTACGCGCTTCACTTTTAAGGTGTCAAGCATCGTTTTGCATATACTGTAATCACGCAAATCAGCATCGAAGCCAAGGTGTTCGTTAGCTTCTACCGTGTCATAACCTTCATCTTGCAGACGATAGGCTTTTATTTTATTTAACAATCCAATGCCACGACCTTCTTGGCGCAAGTAGAGTAAAACGCCGCATCCATTGGCGACTATGTTTTGCATTGCTCTTTCTAACTGAAAACCACAATCACACTTAGTGCTAAATAGTGCATCACCGGTTAAACACTCAGAATGGATGCGAATTGGCACGACGTCAGCTTCTGCCCATTCTCCGAATGACAGCGCAACGTGTTCTTGATTGTTAGATGTATCTACAAAGCCATGAATAACAAACTGCCCAAAGCGAGTGGGTAGTTTTGCGCTACTGACAAATTCAAATGAAGTGTATGGATTGCTCATATTGCTAACTGTTTGCCCTCAGAGTAAGCGGTATTTGGGGATGAAATTCAATTTTGCAACGATTCCCAACGATTTTCCAACTATGTTTATTTTGTTGGCACGCTATTATACGACACAAACTCGATTAAAGGTGCAGGTTCTGCAATACAATATCCTTGTGCAAAGTCTAATCCTATTTTTCCTAGCTGAACCAAAATCTCATCAGACTCTACAAACTCAGCTACAGTCTGAATAGACATAGCCCCGGCGACATCGCGAATAGAGGTTACCATCGCCAAATCAATCGGGTCGGTTAATATATTACGAATAAAGTTACCATCAATTTTGACATAGTCCACAGGTAAGTTTTTCAAATAACCATAACTAGCAAATCCACTACCGAAATCGTCAAGCGCGAAAGTACAGCCTAAGCGTTTAAATTGCTTTATAAACGCAATTGCGTCGTTCATGTTAATGATGGCCGTAGTTTCAGTGATTTCGAAACATATTTTTTGGTGTGGAATATGGTACTTCTCAAATACGTTAAGTAAGAAAAACTGGAAATCGTCATCAGATAATGAAGGTCCTGTGATGTTGATATTACACTTGGCAAGTTTGTCCATACACTCGGAGTTTGTGTTTAACCAAACAAAATAGTTTTCAATCACCCACTTATCTATTTTGTTACTTAAATTGTGCCGTTCCGCTGCAGGCATAAAAAAGTCTGGTAGCGTCACGTCACCATCCGTTGTTATTAAGCGGATAAAAATCTCATAATAATCATTGTCATCCGATTTGTTAAGTGGACGGTAATGTTGAAAGTACAGTTCGAAGGAATCTTCTTTCAACGCTCGATTAACCTCACCGACCCAGTAGAGTTCCCTTTCGTAGCTATTGTTGATAAGCATACCTGTCGAATACTCATGTACTTTATCGCGTCCACTTTCTTTGGCAACAATACAGGCGGTGTCGGCAAAACTGAGTAACTCCTCTCCGCTGAGGATAGTAGTTTCATGTTTTGCAACACCGATACTCACACTTTGGGTAAAGCGGTGACGATCCCATTTGAATTCAAATTTACGTACTTTGGTAAGAATTTTATGGGTTGTTTCATGAATTTTATTTTCATCTTGATATTCAACAATAAGACCAAACTCATCAGCACTCAGGCGCGCGAAAATCCATTTTGGGTCGAATACTTCATATAGTTCATATGCAAGTTCTTTAATGAACACATCACCCGCAATATGACCGCAGGTATCATTGATCATTTTAAATTGATCAACATCAATATAAAGCAGTGCAAAGTGCTTCTTATCAAGCTTGGATTGAGTGACTTTCTCATTTAATAACTGTAAGAAGTGACGACGATTATGCAGGCCTGTTAACTGATCATGGGTATTCAAGTACTGCAGATTGATTTGATTGACTCTGCGTTCAGTAATATCGAATATGCTACCAAAATGTTCGGCGTCACCTTTAGCTTTGACAATCTGGCTTGAGATTGAAAACCAAAATTCCCTACCATCAACTCGTTTCCCTTTAAACTCCTTCCCCAGCACAGTTTGTTGCGCGGATAACTCACCTAGCAACAAATCAGCTTCAATGGGATTTGAAAACAAATCATGTATTTTATGAAAAGTATCGAGCAGTCGCTGCTCTGACTCAAACCCAAAAAGTGAAGTGAAGGCAGCATTTGCGCGCAGTAAAGTACCGTCAGACTTGGCGGCGTATAGACCCTCGGCCGCATTATCAAACACATCTGCAAAGTGCTGAAGATTACTAATAATAGACGCTTGCTCGCGTTCTTGTCGATACACTAATGAATGTTCACGGCTGATAATAGCAACACCAATTAGCATTATGCCAAAGCAAGTAAAAGCGAACGGCAATGCTGCAGAATAGCTCAGATGACTTGCTCCTTGTGCAAATGAGAGTACCTCCAATGCTGCGACTAAACCTATTGCAAGCCAACCACAGAAATAAATAACAGTGCTGCGCATATCTATTTTAGATCGATAGATCAGTGTGGCGAAGAGTTTGCTGACTAAAAACGCGATGATGATGCCTAAAATAGATATTAACTGCCAAAAGTCGTTGTATAGAAATAACGTGATGATTGGGACTAACAGCAGAATATAATGAGCTCGCAACCAAACCCGCGACACGGGTACAAATATATCGCGGCCAATCTTAATGGCGGCAAATAAACTAATAGTTAAACTAAAGGCGGTTATTTCAGCCGCAAAGGCGGGAAGACTAAATAGACTCGGTAGAATGCCTTCTGCGCTGAGCAATGTTGTCATTGATGCAACTGAAAATATCGCAAACCAAAAGCGAGCGGGTGCATTTTTCAGCATGTAAGTGATTAAAAAATAGGTGGCTAATAGAGATAAACCGCCACAAAGAGCGCCAAGCAAGATAAGCCGAACACTACTTTGCTGCTCAAATTTTTTCTCATCCCATAATTCGATTGGTAATATTGCTGAACCATCGTCATGTATTCGTAGGTAAACACTAAGTAATTGATCAGGGCGAGATGTAATCGCCATTCTAAAACCATGTAAGCCGCTAGCATTCGGGTTTGGGTTGGCGTTATTGCGTTGAATAGACTGAATAATGCGACCCTGATCATCAAGTAAAAATCCATCTACCCGGTCAATAAAAGTATTTCCAGCAATGAGCATTAACGGCGTATTACTACTACCAGAGTTTTGAATTTGGAAGCGGACCCATAAGACTTTATTTTCGGGGATCGGAGTGAGGGAAAACTGGCGTTGCCACTGAGTTAGTTGAACAACATCGGAAAGTAACAAACCTTCGCTGGTATAATGCAAGGCTACGGTATTTTGTAAATTAATTGACGCAGTAATGCCTTTTACTTCGACGGTATTGATATTAGTGCCGCGCTCGACAGGTTGTTCTTGACTGAATGCCGTCAATGGTAAAGCATTCAGTGCTAATAACAGTCCAATAAATAAATACTGCGCAAATATTGCTTTCAATTCTATTCTGTCCTTTTGCAACTTGAGCACCTAGTTTAATATTAAAAAAATGCTTGTATGAAGGAAAAATATATCTAGTTTAAGCACTCAAACATCTGATATTAAGAAGATGTTTGAGTATAAGTGTTTTCATCACAGATAATAACCGATGCTTGCGCTAGTGGATACAAAACAACGACTAGATTTACAACTTAACTGCTACATGACAATGAAATACCTTTTTGTTGATTAGCTGGTGGCTTAGAAAAATGTGTAAATTCAGGATGATCAGCAAACGGTGATGAGAGTACCGTTATTAAGGCGTCACAAATCGAAAAGTCGTCATTTTCAGCAGCTTCAATTGCTTCTTGTGCTAAATGATTACGCAATACAAATTTAGGATTAACTGCTAGCATTTTTTGTTGAACTTGTGCCCAGCTATCGTTTGATAATGCCAGCAGACTTTGTTGTATCTCGTGATAATTAACACACCATTGACGGACCCGATCTGCTTGCACGAAATTATCCGATATTATGCTCAAGTCTAAATTTTCTAGCGATAATAAATGTTCACTAACTAGTCGAAATGACTGATGAAAATCAGCTTTTTCATCCTTTAAAATAGTCATCCATTCAGCAATTAATATGTCCAGTTCAGCGACAAGTTGAGCGTCATTAATTGCATGTTGATACAAACCTAAGCGCTGCTTCATTAGTGTTTGATATTCGTTTACTAAAGTATCTTCATAAGTAGATAAAATACTTTTTATCCCGTTTAGCTCTAAAAAAGGCGTAAACGCATGTGCCAACGCATTCAAATTCCACAGCCCTATGCTGGGTTGCTGATCAAACGCATATCTGCCTGTATGGTCAGAGTGGTTACATATGTATTCAGGGACAAAATCATCAAGAAACGCATAAGGTCCGTAATCAAATGTAATACCGTGAATAGACATATTGTCGGTATTCATTACGCCATGGTTGAATCCATAGGCCTGCCACCTTGCAATCATTAATGCGGTATTGGTGACAACGGTTTTGAGCATGTCTGCATGCGGTGTTGGTGACTCTAAACAGCTAGGGAAATGGTGTTTAAAAGAGTAATCAAATAGGGCTTTGACTTCTTGCGGTTGATTGTTGTGATGAAAATATTCAAAGTGTCCAAAGCGAATGTGACTTGGGCAGGTTCTAATCATCATTGCACCGCGTTCACGTTGTTCGCGCTGAACCGGTTCATGACTAGTCAATAAGCATAGAGACCGACTGCTTGGAATACCTAAAGCATGTAAGGCTTCACCCGCAAGATACTCTCGAATAGTAGAACGTAGAACAGCGCGCCCGTCGGCTTGTCTGCTATAGGGGGTTGGGCCAGCTCCTTTCAAATGCAAATCCGAGAAGACACCGTTGGGTGCTTTAATTTCGCCGAGCAGCAACCCACGACCATCACCTAGGTTGGGGTTCCATTGGCCAAATTGATGGCCTCCATATTTTTGTGCAACACTGTTTGCTTGTAACTCCCCATTATCACTAAAGAGTGCCATTAATAATGCGTTGGTTTCGAGTTCAGCCAGGTCAATCCCTAATTCGTTTGCGAGGGATTCATTGCACATAGCAACCCGTGCACGAGTCACTGGAAACGGTTTTACTTGGCTGCTGATAGCGCTTAGTTCGGTGGCATAGTGATGAAAGAGTTGCATGCTATCTCGTTTGAATTAGTATGCAGTGACTATACGTTAGTTTTGTGCAAAGGAATCAACTATGAGAAAAATAATTAACAGAAACAAGATAAGATTATCTTTAAACAAGCGACTTGCCGCGCTATTGGCTTTTTCTATGCTGAGTCTTTCAGCATGCGCAGAAACAATATTACAAGGTGACGTTAAACGCGGCGAAGTGCTATCCAAAGTATGCGCAATGTGTCATGGCGTAAATGGTATATCAAACGTACCTATATACCCGAATTTGGCAGGTCAAAAAGAACAATACTTAGTCCTTCAATTAAAAGCATTTCGCAGTGGTGAGCGGGTTAATATGGCGATGACCTCTCATGCACAAAAACTAACGGATCAAGATATTGCTGATCTATCAGCCTACTACGCAAAACTTAACTCTCAGGCTAAATAAAACTATTTTCAATCTAAATGGCTTACCTATAAGTATCTATATTAGGCAAAACCAGTAAGACTTAGAGTATCATCCTGATCAGGTTATTTCTGAGCACGGTTGCTTAGTTCAAATGATGATAGCAAACAAAATTATATTTGATTACGAAAATAAAGATAATCAATGGAATAACAAATTAACGCTCAAGGAAAGCTCATGTTTCAGTTACACCATTTAAATAACTCACGATCTCAACGCATCGTTTGGATGTTGGAAGCCGTTGGCGCAGATTATGAAATTAAAGTTTATAAACGCGATCCTAAAACTAACTTGGCTCCCCCTGAATTGAAAGAAATCCATCCATTAGGTCGAGCTCCGGTGGTCACTCACAATGGTAAAGTGATTGCCGAGTCAGGTGCAATTTGCGATTACATTGCAAGGCAGTTCCCAGATTCAGGAATGTTACCTGATGCCAGCGCCGACAGTTTCAACGATGTGCAGTTTTGGTCTCACTACTCTGAAGGCAGTTTTATGCCATCATTGGTTACCAGTATGGTGCTTGAAAAGGCAAGAGCGAAAGCCAGCCCATTCTTTGTTCGTTATATTGCAGACAAAATTATAGATGGTGTAATGGATGCCTATTTCGGTAAAAACATTCAAGGAAACCTAGTATTTGTTGAAGGTCATTTGGCTAATAATAAATGGTTTGTAGGCGCAGCCCCGACTCTCGCTGATATACAAATGAGTTTTGGTCTTGAGGGTTTGTTTGATTCTGGAAAACTAAAGCCTTTTAAACATATGACGGCTTACGTTCAACAACTTAGAAACTTAGACAGCCACAGAATGGCAATGTCTAAAATGCGAGATGCAGAGACTTCAATTTAATGAGCCAATACCTCAATGAGCTCCTAAATAGTCTTCAATAAGAGTAATGAAGGCTTTTCCATAGCGTTCTAGCTTGGCTTGACCTACACCGGTAACCCCAATAAAATCGGTTTTGTCGCTTGGCATTTTGTCCGTCATATCGGCAAGGGTTGCATCACTAAAAATGACAAATGCGGGTACGTTCTCTTCTTCAGCAATTTGTTTTCTTAGGTGTTTCAATTTAGCAAATAACTGTCGGTCAATATTCACAGGCTCTGCTTTATTGCGCTTGCTTGTATCGACACTCAGCTTAGGCACGGCAAGGTGCACAACGCGCTCGGCCTTTAATACAGAGCGTGCCGCTTCGTTAATGCGCAAAATACCAGACAAGGTCATATCAATTCGCAATAGTCCTTGATGGATCAATTGCTGAATTATATTGTGCCAATAATTATCCGATTGGTCTTTGCCAATGCCGTATGTGCTCAACTCATTGTGTTTATTATCTAAAATCTTTCTTATGCTTTTACCGCGCAGCACATCAATCACATATTGCACTGATGTGTCTTGTTTAAGACGGTAAACGCAAGATAAAACTTGCTGTGCCTGAGCTGTACCCTCAAATACCTTAGGAGGGTCGAGACAAATATCACAGTTGCCACATTGCTCTTCGCGATAATCTGAAAAATAGTTCAATAAGACTTGTCGCCTGCATGTTTGCGCTTCAGCAAAGGATTCCATCGCCTCAAACTTATGCATTTCAATTTCATAGCGATCGGGCGCGGTGCCAGTTGAAATCCATTGTTTAATTCTAGCAGCATCACGCTCGTCAAACAGTAATAATGCCTCTGCTGGCATGCTATCGCGGCCTGCTCGGCCCGTTTCTTGATAGTAAGATTCAACACTTCTGGGTACATCATGATGCACTACAAAGCGCACATTTGATTTATTAATGCCCATTCCAAAAGCAACGGTCGCAACTACAACCTGCAAATCGTCTTTGAGGAATTGGGTTTGCACAAACTCACGCGTAGCAGTATCGCGACCTGCATGATAAGCATCACACTTGATACCCGCGCTTTGTAAACGCTGAGTTAAGTCGTCTACTTTTGCTCGACTATTACAATATACGATGCCGGCAGCGCCATCTTGTTGCTTAACAAAGGTAACTACTTGGTCAAATCCTTTATATTTGGCAAGCAGATTGTAGCGAATATTTGGGCGATCAAAGCCCCCTTTAAAAACAAAGGGATTGTCCAATTGTAATTGATGTTGAATATCAACTTGGGTGGCGTGATCAGCGGTAGCGGTTAACGCAATGAAAGGCACATTGTGGAAATGCGACTTCAGGCGACCAAGTTGGCGATAGTCTTGTCGAAAATCATGCCCCCAATGTGAAACACAATGTGCTTCATCTACCGCAATTAAGCTAACTTTGACCCTTTGCAATGAATTCAGAAAATACGATTTCAATAACCTTTCAGGTGCAACATATAGCAGGTCTAGCTCACCGCGAAATAACTGGTCACTTATCTGTTGGGATTCTTCGGCATCTTGTGATGAGTTCAAATAGGCTGCTTTTACGCCCTGAGCGGTTAGTTGTTGCACTTGGTCTTGCATCAAGGAAATGAGTGGTGACACAACAATCGTAATACCGTCGAGAGCTAACGCGGGCAATTGATAACACAATGACTTTCCGCCACCAGTGGGAAGTAGAATTAGCGCATCTTGGCCATTTAGAATTTTACCAATAACTTCCATTTGTCCTGGCCGAAACGCATCATAGCCAAAAGTATCTTTCAATATTTTTGCGCAATGTTGGTAGTGTTGAGTATCGACATTTTCAGCCGCTATTGCGCCACTTACCGAGGTATTAGTGTCGGTTACAGCATTGGATTGTTGTGCAATAAGGCTCAATTTTTATCTCATTCAAATTCGATTTCCGTATTTTACGCGTTTTTGCGCTTGAATTCATGCTGTACTAACAGACTATTTAACGATTGATGAATATTTACACATTTTGAGAGTTGTAGTAATGTAGTTACATGTACATAAAGTGAGCCATAAAAAATGAATATAGATACTTTTACTAGCCGTCAATTTAACCAAGATCCAAGTTCGGTGAAGCGCGCAGCTAAAAAAGGTCCCATAAAAATCACTGAACGAGGCGTGGTTGCGTACATGATGATGAGCATCGAGGAATATTTAGAAATAACCGGTAAAACGAGCACTATTTGTGATTTGTTAGGTGCTCCAGATACCGCTGCTATTGAATTGCTGGTGCCTAAGTTCAATGCGTCGAGCCAATCGGTATAAGGAATTATTATGTATTTACTCGATACCAGTGTTTTGTCTGCGTTAAGAAGCCCAGCTGAAGAGGACGCAAAGCTCATAGTGTGGGCCAGTCAGCAACAGGTTTTCAATTTATATGTTTCATCAATTAGCGTATTGGAATTAAAGCTGGCGATTCTGGAAAAACGAAAAACGTCACCTAAAGAAGGTGACGCCTTAAATAATTGGCTAAAGAAGCAAGTATTACAGGGTTTTAAAGGTCGGATTGTTGCATTTGATGCCGAAATGGCAGAACATTGCGCTGCGTTGCATGTGCCTAATCCTAAATCGGAACGAGATGCCATGATTGCTGCTACCTGTTTAGTCAACAATATGAGTTTAGTTACTCGTCATCCATTAGATTACAAGCATATTAAAATGCAAATCATTAATCCATGGGAAGCATGATAGTCATTATTCTGGAAAGTTTGCTGATGCTGCGTTTTTCTGATCAGTGAATACTGAAGAGTGAATTGAAACTCACTCTTATTAACATTAAAAGAGAGTCAATTGAGCCAACAAAGTTCAGTCCGTTCAGGTGTCATTTTTGCAATATGCGCCTACACCATGTGGGGCATTGCACCCATCTATTTCAAAGCACTTGCTGGCGTTCCTCCGATTGAAATATTAATGCATCGGGTCGTTTGGTCAGTCATATTGCTGACTTTTTTGATTGTTGGCTTACGCCATATCGGTAAAGTGAAGGCGGCGATACAAAGTAAACGAGTACTGATTACGCTGATAGTCGCTAGCACGTTGCTCGCATGCAATTGGTTTTTGTATATATGGGCGGTTAATAATGACTTCATTCTTGAAGCGAGTTTGGGTTATTACATTAACCCACTAATTAATGTTTTCTTAGGCCGTTTATTTTTAGGTGAAACCCTAAGAATGACGCAGAAAGTGGCGGTAGGAATCGCCATATTAGGCGTTTTGATCATGATTTTTAATTTTGGTTATGTTCCTTGGATTGCGTTAACACTAGCGGTGAGTTTTAGTATCTACGGATTACTACGTAAACAAGTATCTGTAGATTCATTGCCTGGTTTGTTTATAGAAACCTTGTTTCTTTTCCCCGCAGCGATCATTTATTGGATCTTTTTTGCTACTCAAGTTTCCGATTTAAGCACTAACACAACATCACTGAATGTCTTGTTACTATTAGCTGGCGTTGTTTCAACCGCCCCGTTACTTTGCTTTACCGCGGCGGCTCGACGCATACGCTACTCAACATTAGGCTTTTTTCAATATATTGGGCCGTCATTAATGTTCGTTCTAGCGGTAACTCTCTATAATGAGCCACTGAGTACGGCACGTTTAGTTACTTTTGGTTTTGTTTGGGCTGCATTAGCCTTGTTTACTTTCGACTCATTCAAGCATTATCGAAAAGAGAAGAAAGAAAAGAAATTAGCTGCGCTGCGGCCTGAATAGTATTTTTAGAGGCCGCGCATCACTTGCGGTCTGAAAAATGGCTTTGAAATGCTCGCGTATCAGAAAACGATTTTACTTTATTGTTAATCATTAAATAACTACAAAGTATCTAGTACTATCTTTACTAATTCAGCGAGTGACTTTACCGCCATTTTTTCCATTACTCGTGCTCTATGAATTTCGACGGTTCGTTGACTTAGCGATAGCTCTATTGCAATTACCTTGTTGGCTTTCCCATCTAGGATAGCATCCAATATTTGTGTCTCGCGATTCGTTAACGTTGCTAATCTTTCCTTCGTATTATTTATTTTTTTGTTGTGCGATTGGGCGCTTGTATTTTGTGATAACGCTTTTTGAATTGCATCGATAAGCACTTGTTCTCTATACGGTTTTTGAATTAAGTCAAATGCGCCGTTTTTCATCGTTTCTACTGCTGTAGGTACGTCGCCATGACCCGTTACAAAAATAATAGGCAAGGTACAGCCTAATTCTTCAAGTCTATATTGGCACTCTATACCGCTCATAACCGGCATTCTAATATCCATTAAAATACAGCCACTGTGCTTATCAAAATCTGGGTGACAGTACGCATCTAAAAACTTTTGTGCATTGCTGTAGGAATAATTATTTATGCCAATAGTGGTTAACAGTAAACCGACAGAGTCTAGCACTGCATCGTCATCATCAACTACGTGAACGGTAGCATTGAATTGTCTAGATTGTGTATTTTGCATTTATTACTCCCTACCGCTTTGATTTTCAGTAAATAGGGGAAGACTGAACGAGAATATAGTCTCTTGTGGCTCTTTCGAACGATAATATATTCTGCCGCCATGGCCATGGATTATTGTTTGGCAAACAGATAATCCCATGCCCATGCCAGTTTTTTTGGTTGTAAAAAAAGGTGCGAAAATACTACTACTAGCATCCGCGGTTATGCCCTTACCAGAATCTGTGACAGAGACCTCAATTTCTTTTCCAGATAACCGTCGACACCCTATTTTTACTGGCATTCCTTTCTCTTGCTCCATAGCGTCCACGGCGTTTCGAATTAAATTCAGTAGCACTTGTTGGATTTGAATAGGATCAACAAACAATTCAATGGATTTGCCTTCTTCTAAGTCGAGTTCAATTTCATGACCTCGCATTCGTGGGTCTGTTTTGGTCAGACGCACTGCTTCGTGAATAAGGGGGTAAAGGTCGACCTTTTCTCGCTGGGCGGTATGTCTTTTGACTAGAGTCCTAAGCCGATCAATAACTTCATGTGTACGCAAAGCCTGCTCACAAATTTTTTCTAGCGGTTCGGTTATTGCGTTTATATCCAAAGTTCCAGGTGAATTTATTAAGCGTTTAGATGCTTGGGCATAACTTAATATGGCTGCTAAAGGTTGATTAATTTCATGCGCAATTCCTGCTGCCAACTCGCCCATTGCAGTTAATCTAGTTGCTTGTGCTAATTTTTCTTTCGTTTCCATCAGTATTGTTTGCTGTTTTTCTTGCTCTGAAATATCACTGATTATTCCGACAAACTGTGTATGACTCGAGTTAGTGACTTCCCCAACACTTAAAAAAATACAGAATTCTTCACCATTAGATTTAATTGCACTAAGTTTTCTACCTTTACCAATAATGTTTGTTTTGCCTGTTTGGAGGTATGCCGAAAGGTATCCGTCGTGTGCATTTTTTATAGAATCAGGCATTAGCATGCTGATGTTTTCACCGATTAAATCGTGTTCGTTATACAAAAACATAGTTTGAGTTGTTGTGTTTATAAGCTCGATAACGCCTGTTTGGTCAATAATAATTAAGGCATCAGGGGCTGCATTGAATAAACTAATTAATTGTGCACTAGCATCTTTTATCGCTTGGTAATTATTATTTTCATTTGCAAGCAATAGCGCTAGTGTCAGCTTAGAAGGGGGCTTCATAAATAATATCCTTATTAGAAATAAAATAGGTATTTTCCGCAATTAATTAGGTGATTGCTCCGATAGCGAAAACCTCGATCGTTATATAAAATCTACGTCTAAAAACAATTTTGACGGCTAGATAATTCAGTTCATCTTTAATTAGCGCCAATGGCCCGAACTCAAAACAGGTTATAAAAACATGAATACTTCATCATTACTGTCCAGTCGTACCGATAAATTTTCTCCCTCATTAAAAGTATGCTTAGAAATTGTTGAAAAATCAAACAATTTAAAATTAACCAATTCACATCGCGTTTTTCATGCAAAACAATCACTATTTTCTGCTGGAGAATCGTTTGAAGGTTTGCATATATTGCGTTCAGGCTCGGCGAAATCGTTTGTTACATCTCTTGATGGCGAAGAGCATATTACCAAATTCTTTTATCCGGGAGACTTGCTAGGTGCAGATGGATTTGACCAACATGTTTATATGGAAAATGTACTTTTTCTAGAAACGAGCAGTGTTTGTCTACTCAAAGAATCAGAGTTAAATAGCTTGGTTAAAAAAAGTGATGATTTTAGGAACTGCTTGTTACGTTCTATGAGTAATGCGTTGATCAATGATAGCGCAATGATGATGTGCCTAAGTTCTTGTTCAAACGAGCAGAAAGTGGGGCGTTTTCTTCTTGAGTTATCTAAGCAGTTTTCCAGTCATGGGCTATCTGGAATACAGTTTAGCCTTAGCATGACGCGAACAGATATAGCCAATTATATGGGAATGGCGCTTGAAACGGTGAGTCGTGTATTTACGAGTTTTCAGCAGAAGCAATTAATTCTCGTGCACAATCGCCAAGTAAGCATTTTGGACATCGATACTTTGCGTTGTATTGCTTCAAAAAACGGTTTTACTGATCACAAAAATACTGATTTACATTTTAATAATAGCAATGATGCAAGATCGGATAACTATTGTGTTCAATCGAGTTGCTCTCTAACTCAATAATACTTGACATGGGTCAAGTTGTTTTTCTAAGACTGTTGTTTAATAGAGAGTCAATATCATCACCTACTTTGCCTTAATTAGTGAACCTTGGCAGATAGACTGAGTTTTATTACACGCCTAAAAAGCTAATTTTTGCCGTTGCGTCTGAATTTTAACCACTGTATTTTTTGAGGTTTTATATGGCATATTTAGAACAGCCCGACATTAATCAGCTTTCAAACGAGACGCTAGTTATACTATTGGCCGGAGGCCAAGGAAGTCGTTTACATGAACTAACGGAATCGCGTGCTAAACCAGTCCTTGAGTTTGGCGGAGGGTGTCGAATAATCGATTTTCCATTGTCGAATTGTGTTAATTCAGGGTTTAAGAAAATAGGCGTTATCACCCAATATAAAGCCCACTGTCTTATTCGGCATCTGGTCAGTAGTTGGGCGAAATTCAATCAAAATTTTGGCGAGTTTTTAGAATTATTGCCAGCATCACAACAAAATTCCGAACAATGGTACCAAGGCACTGCGGACGCATTATTTCAAAATATTGATTTCATTAAAGCGGTAATGCCTAAGTATGTATTAGTCCTTTCGGGTGATCATATATACAAAATGAACTATCGGAATATGCTCGAGAAACACGTTAGAAGTGGTGCCCAAATGACAGTATCTTGTATCGAAACACCGCTTCAGCAAGCAGCTGGTCAATTTGGCGTGATGAATGTTGATAGCGATGATGTAGTGGTGTCATTTGAAGAGAAACCTATCGCTCCAACGGGTCTACCCGACAAGCCTGATCATGTGCTGGCATCTATGGGCAATTATGTATTCAATACTGAGTTTTTGATTGAGCAATTACAAAAAGATGCCGTTCAGCATGATTCTTGCCACGATTTTGGAAAAGATATTATTCCTAAGGTGCTTACAAAACAAAAAATACAAGCATTTCGTTTTTGCGCATCAAGCGGCAATAAAGTCCCTTATTGGCGAGATGTCGGAACCCTTGATGCTTATTGGGACGCCAATATGGCATTACTGTCCAGCCAACCTTCAATTGATTTATGTGATACTAAATGGCCAATATGGAGCACCACAGGCTGCCTTCAGCCGGCAAGATTTTTGGGTGGTAACACGACACCAGTAGGACAGATCTCCAATTCGCTTATATCTGCTGGATGCATTATATATCCTTCAGCAATACTGCATTCTTTGGTCTTCGAACATTCTACTGTTGGTAACAATGCACATATCTCTCATTCAGTTCTACTACCTAACGTTAAGGTAGGAAATAACGTTTCTATTAAAAATGCGATTATTGATAGCAATTGCGTTATTCCCGATAATTTGCAAATTGGTGAAAGTAAAAAGGAAGACCTAGAGCGAGGTTTTCGCTTGAGTAGCAATGGAATTGTGCTAGTAACACAAAAAATGTTACAAAATTTAACTATCAATAAATGTAACTACTTACCACTACAAAACTTTAACAGCGCTGATTTATTAAAAGGTAAAGTAAGCCAATTGAATTGAAAAATTCGGAAGTTAAAATGTGAATGTCAGAAAAGTATTAATAATTGAAGGAAGTGTCAATTTAGTCGTTATGCTGAGTAAACTCAGTATTGGTTTAATGACCAACTCTACTGCTATCATCGCTGACGCTATTCATTCACTGGCCGACATAGCCAACAATATTATTGCTTGGTTTACCATAAAAATATCGGAGTCGCCGGCTGATGAGGAGCATAATTACGGTCATCAGAAGTTTGAACAGATAGCGGTATTGGTTTTAGCTTCTCTACTCACTATAGTGGCTTTTGAAGTCATTACTGAAGCGTTTAGCCGATTCGGACAGCCTGTAAAACAAAGTATTCTCGGCTTGGGCGTTATGGTTGGTGTTCTAATCGTCAATATTTGCTTAACGGTCTGGCAGAGGACATGGGCGAAACGGCTGCATTCGCCAATTTTATACGCCGATGCGAGTCACACGCTGTCTGACGTACTAACGACGATTGTGGTCATTTTTGGCTGGCAGTTTGCGGCGCTGGGGTATTATTGGTTGGATCCGATTTTTGCAGTGATTGTATCTTGCATGATTTTTTATATGGCGTTTACGCTTTTTTCCAGTGCGCTTCCTATTTTGGTCGATTATAGTGATGTTGACCGCCATAAACTGGCTGAAGCTTTAGTTAATCTTTCTACAGTTAAACAGATAGTTAGAGTTCGCGTACGGCGCACAAATAAGGGACGCGAAGCTGATATCATTGCCAAAGTTAATCCCGATTTGACCGTCAGAGAATTACAGGTTATTAAGAATGAGATTCAAGTATTATTGTTAGATAAATTTACTATTCAAGAAGTCATGGTAAATTTTGAAGCTGACCCTTGCTAGGAAGATACGCAGCCGTTATCCACAAAATATTGCTAAGAGTCGTTGTAGTTCAATGTCGACTAACTGTTTTTTTACAACGTTGTCGAAAGGGCTTAAGGTCGGTTTATTATTGCAAAAGCCAGCTATTTGACCAGACTCTCCACCGATGAGTGCTTTTGTTGCAAGAACACCTAGCCTAATCCCTAGCATACGATCTTGAGCCGAAGGATTGCCCCCCCGTTGTATGTGCCCCAGTTTAGCAATGCGCAAATCTATATGAGCATTAACTTTCCTGATTTCTGCCGATACCTTATCAACTCCTAGGTCATCACCTTCGGCGACAACGACAATAAACGCATCTTCGCTGTCGTAGTTTTTAATCTTGTTCAAAAGATAGGTAAAATCGTCATCACTTTCCGGAATGAGAATCGAGTCCGCCCCACAACTTAGGCCAGAATAAATACCGATGTAACCAGAATCGCGGCCCATTACTTCAACTAGAAAAACCCTGTTATGCGATTCTGCAGTATCTCTTATATTATCAATACACTTTATTGCAGTATTTACCGCTGAATCAAACCCAAGGGTATAATCAGTGCCCGCTATGTCATTGTCGATAGTCCCGGGGATACCAATAAAGGGGGTGTTGCTAATATTCGCTAAACACAACATACCCCGAAACGTACCATCGCCACCGATGGCAATGAGACCGTCAATACTATTTTGTTGAATGGTTTGCGCCGCTTTCTCTTGTCCTTGTTTGGTCATGAAGCGATCACTACGTGCTGTTTTGAGCATTGTGCCACCAAAGTGCATCGATCTTTGCAGTTGATTAGCGTGAAGTGGTATCAAATCATTATCTATAAGGCCTTCAAAACCCCGGCGAATGCCACTGACTTTAATGCCGTAAGTTTGGGCCGTCTTAGCCACTGCAAATAAAGCGGCATTCATACCAGGAGCGTCACCACCAGAAGTAAAGATACCAATATGCTTGATTTCGCTCATCATCACCATTATTCCGCTATCCATTCTAAACTCAATTATGCATCAAACGAGCAGGCAGAGTAATAGGTGTTAATACTTATAAGAGGTGAGTAGTTAACTAACATACTTAATCTTGATCAGGGTCAATAGTCGGGATCAGAGCCACGATAACATCACTCTTAACGATAAACGGGTAAACTAAGACGGATTACAATGTCTAATCTTACAAACCATCCATCCCAAGCTGCTCTGCCGAGTGAAGACATAACGGTTGTGTCTAGCGGTAGCGTAATTGCGGTGCGTGGCAGCATAGTGGACGTTAAGTTTGAAACCAGTTTACCTGCAATAAGAACCATTTTGTTTGCTAAAAATAAAACAATCATCATGGAAGTACTAACACAACTAGATAACTATCGGGTCAGAAGCATCGCGTTAACCCCCACTCAGGGTTTAGCTCGTAGCATGCAAGTCATAAACTCAGGACGCCCGTTGCAAGCTCCCATTGGCAGTCAAATCCTCTCCCGAATGTTTGATGTATTTGGTAACGCTATCGACGGGCTTCCAGCTCCGAGGGTTACTCAATGGCGCAGTGTACATCAGGCTCCTCCAGATCTAATGCAAAGATCCAGTCATTCTCAAGTATTTGAAACCGGCATTAAAATAGTAGATGTTCTTTCTCCTCTAGAAAGAGGGGGCAAAGCGGGCCTATTTGGTGGCGCAGGCGTTGGGAAAACGGTTTTATTAACGGAAATGATACACAACATGATTGAGCACCAAAAAGGTGTCAGTATTTTTTGTGGCATTGGCGAGCGCTGTCGTGAGGGCGAAGAACTCTATCGCGAGATGAAACAAGCTGGAGTGCTAGACAACATGGTGATGTTATTTGGGCAAATGAATGAGCCACCAGGCAGTCGCTTTCGTGTTGCACAGGCTGCATTAACGATGGCCGAATATTTTCGAGATCAAGAACATAAAGATGTATTACTGCTTATAGATAATATATTTCGCTTTATTCAAGCCGGAGCCGAGGTCTCGGGATTGATGGGGGTAATGCCATCAAGAATGGGGTATCAGCCTACTTTGGGTACTGAACTTGCTAGTATTGAGGAGCGTATCGCGAATACTGAATTTGGTTCAATTACCTCAATTCAAGCAGTGTATGTGCCGGCTGATGATTTTACCGATCCTGGAGCAGTGCATACTTTCTCACATCTTTCTGCATCTCTTGTGCTTTCGCGTCAGCGTGCGAGCGAGGGCCTATACCCTGCAATCGATCCTCTGCAATCAAGTTCGAAGATGAATACACCAAGCATCGTTGGCGAGCATCACTACGCACTGGCACAAAGAATTCGCCAAACTTTAGCTAAATATGATGAGCTAAAAGACATTATCGCGATGTTAGGACTAGAGCAACTGTCGGCAGATGATCGAGACATCGTTACCCGCGCAAGAAGGTTAGAGCGCTTCTTTACTCAACCGTTTTTTACAACCGAACAATTTACTGGCATGCAAGGCAAGTTAGTAAGGTTAGCGGACTCTCTGGATGGTTGTGAGCGTATCTTAAACGGTGAATTTAATGACTATCCAGAAAGTGCTCTGTATATGATCGGCGCTATAGATGAAGCTCTCATACAACAAAAATCACCTAATAAAAATAGCGTAAAGGAGCAACATCATGTGGCTTAAAATACTTCTCCCCTCGCGCATATTTGCTGATGAAACTGAGGTGCTCCGGATAGTAGCAGAGAGCTCAGACGGTTCTTTCGGTATCTTAGAGCAGCGCCGTGATTGTATTGCCAGTTTGGTGCCCGGAATTTTAACCTATGAAACCGCTACTCACGAAGAAGTCTTTATTGCGGTCGACACGGGGCTGCTGGTGAAAAATGGCGAGGAAGTGCTGGTCTCCGTTCGACGTGCTGTTGGCCCTAAGCCATTAAGTGAATTGCGTGCTTTGGTGCAATCAGAGTTTTTGAGTCTGGATGAGCAAGAACGTGATTTACAAATGGTATTGAACAAGTTGGAAAGTGGTTTCTTAGCGCAGTTTTCAGAGTTAACAAAGGTGTGAATAAGTGACCCCCAAGCCAGATAAAAAAGCCTCTTCTTTATCCGATAAGATTGGCTCCAAGGCTGATCGTAAGCTAAGCGCTAGAGAACGCGGGGAACCGGGGCTTTGGTTTGGGTTGGGCATGATCGGCCTGGTGGGCTGGTCTATCGCGGTTCCTACGCTACTTGGTGCAGCGCTGGGTTTGTGGCTAGACAAAAATGTTAACGATGAACGCTCATGGACGCTGGCCTGCATTTTAGCTGGCCTAGTAATTGGCTGTTTTACGGCGTGGAGTTGGCTAAGCAAGGAACACAAAGCCATTGACGAAGATAAATAGATAACGGGGTATCACAAAATATGACGATATTAATTTCAGTGCTCATTGCCTTTGCACAAGGCATTTTGTTGGGTTGCGCGTTTTTCTATGTATTGTGGTTATCAACGCAAAAAATCACGGGGGCGAAGCCAGAAGTACTTTGGTTTATCGGGGCTTGGATAACTAGAATGACTTTGGCGATCGGCGGCTTCTATTTGATTGGCATGGGAAATTGGCTTCTTTTACTCGCTAGTTTGTGCGGTTTTATTGTCGGGCGATATCTGATTAGCAGGTTCATTGGCGCTAATGTAAAGAGCCGCGAAGCGCGCATAGGTAGGGCAACGGAGTCGTCCACAGGAGCTAATCATGCACCTGAGTCCAGATGACATCGTATTTTGGCAGTATGATTTTGTTAAGTTAAACGCGACCATTGTGTTTACATGGTGCCTGATACTAGTGCTGACCGCGGGTTCACGTTTGATTACTCGCCGTTTGACTGACGAGATCCAAGGATCTCGGTGGCAAAATGCCCTAGAAATTATCGTGCTGGGTATAGAAAAACAGATTGCGAGCACAGGCCTGTGCAATCCGCGGCAATATATCGTTTTCTTAGGCACTTTATTGCTGTTTGTCGGAATAGCTAATCTGTTCACTATTTTCCCCGGCTACGAGCCACCTACAGGGTCACTTTCAACCACTATTGCGTTGGCACTTTGTGTCTTTGTCGCGGTTCCGTATTTTGGTATCAAACAAAAAGGTATTAAGGGATATTTTGCCTCATACCTCCAACCTACCGTGCTGATGCTGCCGTTTAATATGATTGGTGAGCTCTCGCGTACCTTTGCGTTAGCGATCCGATTGTTTGGAAATATAATGAGTGGCAGCATGATAATCGCGATTTTGCTGCTTATTTCGCCGTTATTATTTCCAATAGTCATGACTGTTCTGGGATTGTTAACCGGCATGGTGCAAGCCTACATCTTTTTTATACTTGCTTCGGTCTATATAGCCGCTGCTACCAGTGTCAGTGCCGCTAAATCGCCTTTACAAAGGATTAATGGTCCCGCCAATAAACAGAGGAATTAACATGAACGAGTTAACTTTAATTGCAGTTGTATCGATTATTACTGGGGGTATAACTATAGGCTTTGGTGCTATTGGTCCTGCTTTTGCTGAAGGTAGAGCGGTCGCAGGTGCTCTGGCTGCGTTAGCCCAGCAACCTGACGCGTCATCTACAATTACACGAACCCTTTTTGTGGGCTTAGCGATGATTGAGTCAACCGCTATTTATTGTTTTGTCGTTACTATGATATTGCTATTTTCAAATCCGTTTTGGAACTACTTTGTCGACCTCAGTGGAGCCTAAACCATGCCGTTTGATTGGTTTACTATCGCTGCGCAAATCATCAATTTCTCAGTTTTGCTGTGGTTGCTTCGATATTTTCTGTATCGGCCTATCCTGAACAAGTTAGATGCTCGTGAGATGCGCTTAAAAAAAACCTTAGATGAGGCTAATACAAAGAATGCTGACGCCGAGCAGCGCCAACATATTTGCCAACATAAAGAGGCAGAACTAGAACAACAACGCGCAGCAATTATGGAAAAAGCAGAGACTGAAGCAAAACAACAACGGATTAAGTTAGTTGCTTGTGCACAGCAGGATGCCGATGAAATACTGCGTAAAAGAATGGAATCGACGCAAAGCGTTTTGCGCAATCTGGAGCACACGGTGTTAAGCCAAAACATCGAAGAGGTCTACGCCACCGCCGCTAAAATATTAGACGACCTTGCAGGCGTTAAATTAGAACAGGCGATAGTAGATAAGTTTTTAAACCAACTCAAGGGATTGAGTGGCAAGCATTACGAAAGGTTGAGTGAGGCAATGCAAAAGGCTGATCAGCTTGTCGTGCGCAGCGCATTTCCATTGAATGATGAATACAAAACGGACATCGAGCGCACCTTAACCGAATTATTAAGTAAGCAAAACCAGCCTTGTCTTACGCTTGATTTCGTTTGTGTTCCCAAGCTGATGGCGGGCTTAGAACTCAGTGTAGGAGGTTGGAAATTAGCATGGAGTATCCATGACCATCTTAAAAAATTGCAAGACCGTGTAAATGACGTGATTCAACTTCCACCTCTAAAGCAAAATACTAAGCCAGAGTCAGCCGGTGATCAATCTAAAGCGACTTTTTAAGGACAATCACGGGAGAGCCAATTTGAATGAATGCATAGATGTGCCAATAGATAAAGCCTTTAAGACTGCTTTTACCTCTATGCAAGAGGCTCGTGAAGCGCTAGAGATAAATATATCATTTCAAGAAGTAGGCACCGTTGTGCGGGTGTCAACCGGTATTGCGATCGTGAGTGGATTACCTGACGCAGGTTTTGAAGAACTGCTGTCGTTTCCTAATGGTATCTATGGGATTGCTTTTAATCTTGATGAAACCGAAATTGGCGTAGTATTACTCGGCGATTATTGGAACCTAAGTGCTGGGGATGAGGTTCACCGAACTGGCCGCGTTGTGGACGTTGCCGTCGGTAATGAGTTAATAGGAAGAGTGATCGATCCGCTTGGCAGGCCTCTAGATGCAAAACCATTACCTAATTTATATGAACGCATGCCAATAGAGCGACCAGCCCCGGCAGTAATGGCGCGTCTGCCCGTGACTCAGCCTTTACAAACTGGTTTAAAGGTCATAGATGCCTTACTTCCCATTGGTCGGGGTCAAAGAGAACTGATTATGGGTGATCGGCAAACGGGAAAGACTGCTATTGCGATAGACGCCATCATTAATCAAAAAGGGAAAAATGTAGTCTGTATCTATTGCGCAATAGGCCAGCGAGCAGCTTCAATTGCAAAAACGCTGGCGTTCTTGCGCCATCACGACGCGATGAAATATACGTTGTTAGTTGCCACTGAAGGTAATAATCCCCCCGGTTTGAACTACATTTGCCCTTATGCAGCCACTAGTATTGCTGAATACTTCATGCATCAGGGGCGCGACGTCCTTATTGTTTATGACGATTTAACCCAACATGCAAGATCATATCGAGAGTTGTCACTTTTACTGCGCAGACCGCCTGGTAGAGAAGCGTTCCCGGGCGACATATTTTATATACATTCTCGTTTGCTTGAACGTGCTACCCATCTAAATGAAGAACATGGTGGAGGCTCACTTACTGCCTTACCTATCATTGAAACCGAAGAGCAGAATATATCTGCATACATACCCACTAACCTAATTTCGATTACAGATGGTCAAATTTATCTTTCCCCGAGCTTATTTGATTTAGGTATATTACCCGCGGTTGATGTCGGTAAATCGGTATCAAGAGTGGGTGGCAAAGCGCAACTAAAAGTGTTTCGAGAGGCTGCGGGTGCTCTAAAACTTGCCTACACGCAATTCGAAGAGTTAGAGAGTTTTGCTCGATTTGGTGCCCGTTTAAATGCAAGTTCGCAAAAAGTGATTGATCGAGGTCGTCGGATACGCGCCTTTTTGCAGCAGCAAGAAGGCTCACCTATAACAGTGGCTGGGCAAATTACCATTCTGTCGGCATTAACAAATGGACTGTTTGATTCAGTGTCACTTTCAGATATGCAGGCTGCGCAACGAGCGTTAATAGATATTGCCGATAACTTCAGTGTCGACTTAACACAACG
>NZ_CALJHY010000012.1 GCF_937770335.1 uncultured Glaciecola sp. | reverse complement strand
GGCGAAAAAATGTCGTGTTAATAGGTGATGCAGCACATCAAATTAACCCATTGGCAGGTCAGGGAGTGAACCTTGGGTTTAAAGACGTAGATACCTTGGTTGAATCCATTCAAAACAACCCCATTACTGCTGATAATAAACAGGCGCTGATAAATTATGAAAAGAGCCGAAGAACGGCTAACTTATTAATGATGAGTGCGATGGATATTTTTTATCAAACCTTTAGCAATAACATTAGCGCGTTAAAAATGATCCGTAATTTAGGTGTTCAAGTGGCTAATATGGCGGGGCCAATTAAGCATAAAGTGCTTAAATACGCGATGGGCATAGAGTAAGCCTTTGGTTATCGTATTTAAAGGGTATAAGGTCGAGAGAAAACAGAGTTTAAGCAGCTGATAGTTGCTTAAGTATATAAAAAGGAAGTATTTATGGCAGTTTTAGGCATTTTAGCGGTTTTGTTTATCGCACTCATCGTCATCATTCCCATGCTTGAGAAATCAAATATGCGGATATCTCCACAAACCCAAGCTAAATTTATGAAATGGGCGATACCACTCATTGTAATTATGCTCCTTATACAACTCTTCATGTATATGTAAGCGTACTGCAGCCAAACACGTAAGGGCGCAACCACTTACTGTGATTGCGCGTCCATATTGCTTAAGACTACTATTTCCAAATTTTGTCTTCGGTGCTTCCTTGTATTTTGCAATCAGCTTCAATAAAGTCCATTTTTTGTTGATTCTTGCGTTTCTCGTTGTAATCTTTAGTAACCGCAACAATGGTTGGCGTGAGCATAACAATCGCGATAATGTTTACCACTGTCATCAGGCCTAGGGCCATATCAGCCATTGCCCAAACTTTTGGCACTGCTGCCATTGAACCCCATAAAATCATTCCAAGGTAACCGGTAGTATAGAAAGCGCGACCGAACTTGTTGTCGAGTTTAAATACGTGCAAATTACTCTCTCCGTAAGCGTAGTTTGCGACTACCGAGGTAAATGCAAATAGACTGATGGCGGCTGCAACAAAATCTCCGCCATATGCTCCTAAATGACTTTCCATCGCAGTTTGAGTTAAGCGAATACCTTCCATTTCGCCAACATCATTACCATGGCCAGCTAATAAAATGATAAATGCAGTGCAAGTGCATAGGATCATAGTGTCAATAAAAACCCCAAGCATCTGAATATAACCTTGCGATACTGGATGGTTAGGGTGGGGCGACGCACTTGCTGCTGCATGCGGCACGCTGCCTGAACCAGCTTCGTTAGAATATAACCCGCGTTGGATACCATTTTTTACTGCTGCGGCGAACGCGCCAGCACCCGCTTCCTGCAACCCAAACGCTGACTTTACGATGTCAATAATAACGTCTGGCAACAATTGAATATTAATAATAGTAATAACTAAAGCGACTATCACGTATGCAATACCCATAAAAGGTACTATCCATTCGGCAAATTTTGCAATTGCGCGTAAACCACCAATAACGATTAACCCAGCGAGGACGATAATGACGAGTCCTGAATGAAAGGTTTCGATACCGTAACTATTACTGAGCGCGTCAGTAATAGTATTTGCTTGAACTGCTGAAAACACGAACCCGTAACCAAAAAATAAACAAAGTGCGAATAAGATAGCGAACCATGAATTATTTAAGCCTTGTTTTATATAGTAAGCTGGGCCACCCCTATATTCGCCATTCTCGTCTTTTATTTTATATACTTGGCCTAATACGCTTTCAGCATAACCGGTTGCCATACCGAGTAATGCAATAACCCACATCCAAAATATGGCGCCTGCACCACCTAATGAGATGGCAACAGCTACCCCCGCCAAATTACCAGTACCAACCCTAGCTGAGAGACTAGTGCACAATGCTTGAAACGAACTTATACCAGCAGCGTCGCTTTTACCGCTACCTTTGAGCAGCGAAAACATGTGTCTAAAGTTGAGTAATTGAATGAATTTGAGTTTTACAGTAAACAAGATGCCAGCTATTAAAAGCATGTAAATAAGGACTTGACCATCACCCCACAAAACCATATTGATAAAGTCGACCGCGGCGGTTATCCATTGGCCAATAAGATTAAATACGTTGGAAAAAATGTTTGCGGACTCTTCAGCGGGGCTTTGTATCTTATTAACTAAGTTAAATAACAAAATTATGTTCCTTTAAAACGCAAAAAACGCCGGATAAACCGGCGTTCTAAATTTGGCTGGGGTAGCAGGACTCGAACCTACGAATGACGGGATCAAAACCCGTTGCCTTACCAACTTGGCTATACCCCAAGAGTAATCAAGGATGCTCTAAATTACAACTCAAACTTATGAGTTTTAAAAACTGAGATGGCTGGGGTAGCAGGACTTGAACCTACGATCGCGGGATCAAAACCCGCTGCCTTACCAACTTGGCTATACCCCAACAGTTTTTGGTGCGGAAGGAGAGACTTGAACTCTCACGCCGTGAAGCACTGGAACCTAAATCCAGCGTGTCTACCAATTCCACCACTCCCGCATATCTCAGTCACCTATTATTCCTAATAAGTGAATTGGTGGCTACGGCGGGACTCGAACCTGCGACCCCATCATTATGAGTGATGTGCTCTAACCAGCTGAGCTACGTAGCCTACCTACCACTCTAAACCGGTGATTGTCCGTTTCAGAGTGGCGCGTATTATGCTTAGTTGAAGTGAGGTCGTCAACCCCTTTTTTTCATGAAATAACCAGTTGGGCACAAAATAATCAAGAAACCTAAGTAATGAACAAAATTAAGGAATTTTTCTTGGTAATATACCTGTTCCAATGTTGAAACTTTGCATTTGTGAGGCTAATTTTTGACCTAATACAGAGTCTGATAGTCGTGGGACCCGAGTTTCATCAGTTTCATAATTATTTTTCTTGAACGTTAACGCAAAATTAACGTTATTCTCGGTAAGACCTTTGTGACGTGTTTTAGCTGACAACTCACTTATTTTACTAATACTATTTTTTCTTGAAAATCGCGCGAATGTTTTGAAAGTGAAATGCTCTTCTACATGGCGGTTGCTCAGGTGCAATAACGCATCCATTAACGAGAATAGAAAAGCATTTTCGGTTGGCTCTTCAATAATCACATTAAAGCGAGATAGGGCCAATAATTCAGGCAAATTGGTAGCATCAGAACGATTAAACTGAAATGTCGCGAGGAGTTGTCCGCTACTTAAAGGCAATAATTCTATAAGCTCGAAGTGACCGCCATCGTATTGTAATTTAGTAATCACCTTTTGCAGTTCGAGTTCGCTTATATGACCGTTATTATCATCGGTATTGGTTTTTCCTGACATCGCCATTAATGGTAGGTCATGGTGACAACTAAACGGTGTTGTTGCTTTATCGTTATTGTTATATTTGATCAGCTCACGAACTTCATGCTCTCTGGCTTTCATTAGGGCTAAAAATGCGGTCTGTATAATCTCAGAAGATGGAAGCTGTGGCTCAACACGCCAACGTCGACCATAAACAATTTTTTGACTATCTTGTGATTGTGGACTCATATAATTGTCGATACCAATGATTCCGGCCTGGATGAATATGCCACCATTGTCTTCGTCCACAAATAATAGATAGCCTGGGTAATAGCTTATTTCTGCTACTATATTCTCTATTGATTCTTTCGTATGATGATAAGACAAATAATGTTGCGGAATACAATTGGTTCCATCATCCAACAACACTTTAGGTGCGCTGGGCAATGCTGACTCGCCTTGTAATAATGGAAGTTGTGTTTTCATGTCGTTTTGTCACCAAAGACTATTATCATAAATGAGACCTACATTAAGTAGGTTATATTTCGTTTCGTAGCATAGTTACGTTAAATATATCTTTTGGGTTTTACAATGAGTATGAAATATTTATGAAGATTAGAGTTGAATAACAAATACTGTATTTTAATCAATTATATAAGTCTATTTAATCAATTTGGGGCTGCTGGAAATTAGCCCACATTTATTCGTACCAATGTGGGCTTTAAATTTTCTTTATACGTTAAACCGAAAATGAATAACGTCGCCGTCTTTAAGAACGTAGTCTTTACCTTCTAAACGCCACTTACCTGCGTCTTTAGCGCCAGATTCGCCTTTACAGGCAATGTAGTCGTCATAACCAATGATTTCTGCACGAATAAAGCCTTTTTCAAAGTCAGTATGAATTTTACCTGCACCTTGTGGTGCAGTTGAGCCGATAGGATAAGTCCAAGCTCTCACTTCTTTCACGCCAGCAGTAAAATAAGTCTCTAACGTTAACAGGTTATAACCTGCGCGTATGACCCGGTTTAGACCTGGCTCTGTTAAACCTAAATCAGCCATAAACTCAGCTTTTTCTTCGTCGTCTAATTCCGCAATATCTGATTCAATTGCCGCACAAATACTGACAACAACTGCGCCTTCGGCTTCAGCAATAGCACGAACTTTATCAAGATGTGGATTATTTTCAAAGCCGTCTTCATTTACGTTGGCAATGTACATCGTTGGCTTCATTGTTAAGAAGTTCATATAGGCAATTGCCGCATGTTCTTCTTTACTTAGCTCGACAGCTCGTAATAATTGGCCTTCATTCAAAGAAGGTAGTAATTTTTCAAGTACTTTTAACTCAAATTTAGCATCTGAATCACCGCTTTTGGCACGTTTACCAACGCGAAAAATGGCTTTTTCGGCTGTTTCTAGATCTGACAATGCAAGTTCAGTATTGATAACATCAATATCCTCTTGCGGATCTACTTTTCCGGCAACGTGAATAATATTTTCGTCTTCAAAGCAGCGCACTACATGACCAATGGCGTCAGTTTCTCTAATATTAGCCAAAAACTTATTACCTAAACCTTCACCTTTCGATGCTCCAGCGACTAAACCTGCTATATCCACAAATTCCATAGTGGTGGGAATGACACGCTGAGGCACTACTATTTTTGCTAATGCATCTAGTCTTTCGTCAGGAACTGGCACAACGCCAGTATTCGGCTCAATGGTACAAAACGGGAAGTTCGCCGCTTCAATGCCTGCTTTCGTCAAGGCATTAAAAAGTGTAGATTTACCTACGTTTGGTAGGCCGACAATGCCGCATTTAAAACCCATATTTGTGGTCCTTTAATATCTATTTCTTGAAAAGCATTGCGCTAAGCGCAATACCAAATAATATTTAATCCGCTTTAAAAGAATGCAATCGTTGTGTAGCACAGACTAAATCTTCTTTGATCAATATCTCAGTACAGCGGATTGCTTCATCTATAGCAGCATCAATTTTTTCTTGTTCAGTCTTTGAGGCTTTGCCCAAAACATGGCCGGTAACTTTACTTTTGTTTCCTGGATGACCAATACCAATCCTCAATCGCAAAAACTCTCGTTGATTGGCTAAATTAGCGACAATATCGCGTATGCCATTTTGCGTTGAGCTTCCGCCTATTTTGAATTTAGCAATTCCAGGCTCAAAGTCGAGTTCATCGAACGCAACTAAAAGTTCTGTATAATCTATTTTGTAGAAGTTTGCTAATGCAGCGACCGCTTGGCCACTCTTATTCATAAAGGTAGTAGGGATGAGTAATCGGATGTCGTGACCGTGCAGGGTAAAACGACCAGTAAAACCAAAAAACTTACTTTCAAATTTTAACGGGCAATTAAATTTTGAAGCTAAACTTTCAACAAACATAGCACCCGCATTGTGGCGAGTACTTTGATATTCGGGGCCTGGATTACCCAAGCCCACGATTAGACGAATGTCAGACAAACTGATTATGCCTCAGTTGCGTCTTCTTCACCTTCACCTGCTTCTGCAACACTTGGGCCTTTAGCTGTTTTAACAGTAACAACTGCTAAATCATGCTCTTCACCTTTACCTAGCTCAACCGATTCAACACCCTTAGGGAATTTAACGTCTGATAAGTGAATGGTTTGACCCATTTCAACGTTTTGCAAATCAATTTCAATATATTCAGGTAAGTCTTTAGGCATACATGAAACTTCGATATCGTTCATGTGATGCTCAGCGTGACCGCCATTCAATTTAATTGCGTCAGATTCTGCTGCGTTTAGGAAGTGAATAGGTACGTTAGTAGTCAAAGCCTGACCAGCGATAACACGTTGGAAATCGATGTGTGTTACTTTTGGCTTGTATGCGTGACGTTGCATATCTTTCACAAGTACTTCTACTTTTTTACCGTCAATGTTGATAGTCAACACGTGCGAGTAAAAGGCTTCAAATTCTTGAGCTTGATTTACTTTGTTATGTTCAAGTGTGATAGATACGGGTGCTTCATCACCACCGTATACGATTGCAGGCACTTTATCCTGAAGACGAAGGCGGCGGCTCGCACCTTTCCCTAGGTCAGTTCGGACAGTTGCATCCAATTTAAAAATTGCGCTAGACATGTTATGTCTCCAAATATGTAAAATTAATAAGCTCGATTTTGCGACCAAATCGAGTACGTTATTGTTTTTTATTGTGTTTTAATTTCTCGTTATTATCGAGTTTTCAATACAAAAATTCGAATCGACGAAAACAGCAAAAAACAAAAGCCCGTACTAAAACGGGCGGCGCATTCTATCACTGTGGATATTAACAAACAATGTAAAATTGACTTCTGCTCGCCTAAATCACCGGCAAAGTGATTATCTTTACTGTCGTGGGCGTTCTGTTTTACAAATCTTTGTCACGTAAGTTGGGCTTGCCTGGTTCTTGCGCTTTTGATTCATCTAGAATCATGACACTTTCAACTTTAATGACCTGACCAAATTGGGTCGTTGTTATCATATTAGGCAATAGCATACCTGTTAGTTGTAAAACTAAACCATGGCGTAAGTTGGCTTTGTCCATACCAATAGGTGTGTATTTATTCCCACTTTCGTCAATAAAGCCAAAAAATCCACCTTCCATTTGTTGATATAAAATTTGGCCTTCTAATACCAATAGTTCGGATGTGTCTTGAGATGTTTTTTGCATGTTATTACTTAATTTTAGATCTTTTGTCGCATTTATAACAGCCGTTGATTCTTGCTGATTAGTTTGACTGGCAGAAGAATCCATAGATTCATCTTTGTCTGCTTGTTCGGTTGAACAGCCTGATAGTGACGCACTTAGCAGTAGTATGCTGGTGATAGAAAGCTTGGATATAGACATATTGATTCTCCTTCAAAAAGTAATGCTGACGCTGCGTAATTAGCGTGTCAGGCTAGCCTGCTATGATTCACCTTACGTTTGTAGCATACAATTACATGATTCTTATGCTTTTGTAGTTTTAAATACAAAAAAAGCCGTGAATCGTTAAAGATAGACGGCTTTTAAACGTGCTTTAGTGTTTAGTATTCAAACATCGCTGATATCGATTCTTCGTTACTAATCCGGCGTATCGTTTCTGCCAACATCTCTGAAAGCGACAATTGTTTTACTTTCTTCAATGCTCGTATTTCAGCGCGAAGCGGAATACTGTCCGTAATAATAATTTCATCAATCACTGAATCTCTGAGGTTTTCTGCAGCATTACCTGAGAATATGGCATGTGTCGCATAGGCGAATACTCGAGCAGCACCATGTTCTTTGAGTGCTTCAGCAGCCTTCGCTAATGTTCCTCCAGTATCAATCATGTCATCGACAATAATGCAATCTCGACCTCTTACATCACCAATGATGTTCATTACCTGAGCAACGTTCGCTTTAGGGCGACGCTTATCAATAATGGCTAAGTCTACATCATTTAACAGTTTTGCAGTTGCTCTCGCCCTTACTACACCACCAATATCGGGTGAAACAACAATGGGTCGAACAAAATCACGTTGGAACATATCATCGAGCAATATTGGCGTACCAAAGGCATTGTCTACTGGGACATCGAAGAAACCTTGAATTTGTTCGGCGTGTAAATCAACGGTTAAAACGCGGTCTACACCTACATTCGATAGGAAGTCAGCAACAACTTTCGCTGTAATAGGAACTCTCGCGGAACGGACTCGTCTGTCTTGACGTGCATAACCAAAGTAAGGAATAACGGCGGTAATTCGGCCGGCAGAAGCGCGACGGAATGCATCAATCATCACGATTAATTCCATTAAGTTATCATTGGTTGGCGCGCACGTAGATTGGATAATAAAAACGTCAGATCCACGTACGTTTTCATGAATTTCTACACAAATTTCACCATCACTAAAACGACCAACACTGGCATTTCCTAATTTAGTGTATAAACGTTCGGCGACTTTCTGGGCGAGTTCAGGTACAGCATTTCCTGCAAAAAGCTTCATATCAGGCACAAGATAATCCTCAGTGCGTTGTTTAGGTGGTGGCTGGGGTAGCAGGACTTGAACCTACGATCGCGGGATCAAAACCCGCTGCCTTACCAACTTGGCTATACCCCAATAATGTTTTAACTTGTCAGGAGCTGGATGTTCGCTATTTCAAAGACCAAGGGCGATATGCAAACCTGAACGGCTAACGCCTTTAGCAACAAAACCAGCATAACAATCGGGTAGCAAATGGAGAACCTTATCTGCGTTTTCTTTCGCATCGAAAACGGCAAACACACTTGCACCTGTTCCAGTCATCCGAGACGGAGCGTAGTGTAACAACCACTGTAATAAATTTGCAACATCCTTATGCATTTTCTCGACTAAATTTTGACAATCGTTGTGGGTTTTTTCAAAACAGTATGTTTTAAAGTCGATCTTAGGTGTGTTTCGCGGTAAATCGACAGATGTGAATATTGTTTTAGTCGATATAGATACATTGGGTGTGGCCACCAAATACCATTTTTCAGGTGTAATCGTTGGCAATAATATTTCTCCGACGCCCTCCGCAAATGCAGTGTTGCCATGCACAAAAATAGGTACGTCAGCACCAAGGGTTAAGCCAATATTCGCTAAGGATTCATTATCTAAGTTGCAGTGCCATAATTTATTTAATACCACTAATACCGTCGCAGCGTTTGAAGATCCGCCGCCAATTCCGCCGCCCATAGGTAAACGTTTATTGATATGAAGCGCACAACCGCTTTCTTGAGGAGCATGGGCTTTCAATGCAATAGCCGCGCGATAAACAAGGTTTTCATGTTCAGGTACGCCAGGTAATTGCTCAGCTATTTTAACGTCATTATTAGTATTGATTGCAAAACCAATCTCATCGCCTTTATCGAGCAATTGGAAAAGGCTCTGCAACTGGTGATACCCATTTGCATAGCGACCCGTAATGTGCAAAAACAAGTTAAGCTTTGCAGGGCTGGGATACCAGGTTATTTTCTCTGCCACTGACTGACCTTAAATTTTAAACGAGTTTGTTTTAATGGATTATTAACTTCAATTAATAAAGGAAGCCAAACACCTTGTACATATTCGTATTGACTGTAGGTGATCTCCCAACCTGTGCAAGTGGCACAAATGGGCTGGATAATATCGGGGAGGCCTTGACCATTTAGGACCAATTGATCTTGTGCATTGACCAATCCCTTAATCCACTGTGGCAAGTTATCAAGTGGAAGTATCCAACCTGTAGTTCGGTATACTAGTGCTTCTGTCGATGGACCCTCGTACTTTTCACCATCAGCTTCAAGCCGAGCAGTTTCACCGTCGTATGTCAGATTAAGCAGCGATACACCAATTAAATTGGTTAGCCGAAAATCGACAACTTGGTCTACTTGCTGCCAATTTAAGTAGGCACTTTTACGCTCATTCGGTGTAATAATCGCAATTTTACCGGTGAGTTCCCAGTGACTCATCAATGTTAGTTTCTCTTGATTCGGCAATTGTAGGTACTCTGGCGACATATCAATTGTTTTGCGATTATACTGAGTGTTTAAGTTCTTACATCCGTTAATCAGCAAAATAAGAAGGCAAACACTAGCGAGTTTGTATGATGAAGAGGTAAGCACAAAAATACCTTTGATAAGTTAACACGCTGAAAGACTAGCATTTTTGCTACCGATATTAAATTAGCTAGGTGACTAAATCATAAAGTTAAAAAATGCACATATAAATTGCTTAATTAATGCGCTTTATTCTCAATTGAGTTTTATCGCTGATACTCAGAATTACTGGTGTAAAGCGCCAAATAATGTAATAGAATCATCTGATGATAGAATAAACTATGTGCTTATAGGCGTTTCACAATTAATTCTTTAATCTCAATTTCTTTCAATCATATACGCTTTTTCGTACAATGCGGCAAACAATCATTATATGGTAATAATACCTTTTCTAAATGACCATCATTGCGCTCGGGATTAATCACAAGTCTGCACCAGTAAATTTGCGGGAAAAAGTCGCTTTTTCTCCGGACAAGCTCGCTCATGCTTTACAATCTTGCCCAAAATACACGGGCGCTAAGCAAGTCGTTATTTTATCTACTTGTAATAGAACTGAAGTTTACATAAAGGCTAACCAGCCTGACGATGGGCAAAAGCTATGCCAATGGCTAGCTGATTTTCATCAAACCGATTCCGAGATTATTTATCAGCATAGTTATCTAAAGCAGGGCGATGATGCCATTAGTCATCTAATGCGAGTTGCTTGCGGATTGGATTCTTTAATTATAGGTGAACCGCAAATTTTAGGTCAAGTGAAGCAAGCATATACTGAATCTAAGAATGCGGGTAAAATAAGCGTAGAGTTTGAAAAACTATTCCAATCTACCTTTTCTGTCGCAAAGAAAGTGCGTACCGACACTGAAATTGGTGCTAATGCGGTTTCTGTTGCGTTCGCCGCAGTGCAGTTGGCAAAACAAATATTTTCAAAGTTAACACATAGCAATGTATTGTTAATCGGTGCGGGTGAAACCATCGAGTTGGTTGCAAAGCACCTAGTTGATGCCGAAACAAAGTCTATTACGGTTGCGAATAGGACGCTGTCAAGAGCGAGTAAACTTGCAGAAAGTTTAAAAGGGACCGCAATTACAATTAGTCAAATACCCGAGCATTTAGCGCAAGCTGATATTGTGATTAGCTCCACGGCGAGTTCATTGCCGCTTATTGGTCGAGGCACAGTAGCGACTGCGCTTAAAGCAAGAAAACACAAACCTATGTTGCTAATTGATTTGGCAGTCCCCCGAGATATTGAACATGAAGTCGGTGAGTTAGATGACGCTTATTTGTATACCGTAGATGACTTACAGAATATTGTTGAACAAAACGTAGCAAATCGCGAAGTCGCAGCGCAGCAAGCTGAACACATGATTGGCAAAATGGTAAGTAGTTATGGAGATTGGCAACAGCATTACCAAAACGTTGATTTAATAAAAAATTATCGTGAAAAAGCGGAACAAACTCGTGATGATGCGCTGCAAAGAGCATTGAAGCAGATTGATGATGGCATTGCGCCAGACGAGGCCATGAAAGAATTGGCCTTCAAGTTAACCCAAGCTATGTTGCATGGCCCAACAAAAGCTTTGCAACAAGCAAGCAAACTGCCCGACGATGATAATCTACACTTTTTAGCAAAAGCGCTAGGATTAGAAGGGTCAGTCAAAAGAGAAACAGGAAAAGAATGAAACAGTCCGTAGTCCATAAATTAGAATCGTTAGTTGAGCGTTTTGAAGAAGTTCAAGCGCTGTTGGGCGATCCTAGTGTGATTGGTAACCAAGATAAATTCCGTAATTTAAGTAAGGAATATTCACAATTAGAAGCGGTTGTGAATCAGTTCGGCAGCTATCAAGCAGCTCAAAAAGATGTTGAATCTGCGCTTGAAATGCTCCAGGAAAGTGATCCTGAAATAAAAGAAATGGCGCAAGAGGAATTAAAAGATAGTAAAGCTCGCGTTGAAGAATTAGAAATGAGTCTGCAAATTTTGTTGCTGCCCAGAGACCCTAAAGATGACAATAGTTGTTTCTTGGAGATCCGAGCCGGCGCTGGCGGGGATGAAGCCGCAATATTTGCTGGCGATCTATTTCGCATGTATAGCCGTTACGCAGAAACAAAAGGCTGGAAACTTGAGCTGATGAGTTCGAACCTTGGTGATCATGGTGGTTACAAAGAAATTATTGTTAACGTCAGTGGCGCCGGAGCTTATGGTGTATTGAAATTTGAATCGGGAGGTCATCGCGTTCAGCGGGTGCCAGAAACTGAGTCTCAAGGACGTATTCACACGTCGGCTTGCACGGTAGCTGTTTTGCCTGAAATTCCCGAATCAGAAGCGATTGCGATTAACGCTGGGGATCTTCGCGTAGATACTTACAGAGCGTCGGGAGCCGGTGGTCAGCATGTTAACAAAACTGATTCTGCAATTCGACTCACGCATTTACCCACCGGTGTAGTTGTTGAATGTCAGGATGAACGTTCACAGCATAAAAATAGAGCAAGAGCGATGTCAGTGCTACAGGCGCGTCTAAATCAAATGGAAGAAGATAAGCGGAATGCAGAAGAGGCGAGTACGAGAAAAAGTTTAGTAGGTAGTGGCGATCGATCAGAACGCATACGCACTTACAACTTTCCTCAGGGACGTGTAACAGACCACCGTATCAATCTAACGTTATATAAATTAGATGATATTATTGCGGGGGATTTAGGCGCACTAATGGAGCCTATACGCCAAGAGCATCAAGCAGATATGCTTGCTTCATTGTCTGAAGAGTATTGATTAAAAAGTGGCATCGACTCGTAATAGATTAAAACATGATGTTGCTAGCGAAACACAAGCTAGTGACCTCAGTGCGCGTATTAATTTATGTCAGACTATTACCGATGCCCTGTCTGCGAGTCGAAAAGTGCTAACTGAGCATCAGGAAAATCTCACTTTCAATGATCCTACGATAGAGGCTAAGATATTTATTGAATATGCATTCGAAAAAACCTCTATGCAGTTGATAACGCAAAGTGGTGAGTTGCTTTGTGAAGACGGTAAAAAAAAGTTAATAAGCACACTTAGCAAACGTATATATGGATATCCGGTAGCTTATATAGTTGGATTTCAGCCCTTTTGGACTCTTAATTTACGTGTTTCAGAACACACCTTAATTCCTAGATCTGATTCTGAAATCGTGGTTGAAACGGCTATAGGGTTACCATTATCAAAAGATGCGAATGTGCTCGACTTAGGCACTGGTACAGGTGCTATTGCCCTCGCAATTAAATCGGAACGTTCACATTGGATTGTCTCTGGATGTGATTTTAAAGAAGAAATAATTGAACTCGCGCGGGCAAACGCGAGCCTCAATAGTTTGAATGTAGAGTTTGTGTTGAGTAACTGGTTTTCAGGCATTACAGCAACTCAAGCCTTCGATTTAATTGTTTCTAATCCTCCTTATGTCGAATCAAATTCAATATGGCTTAACCAGGGTGATGTTCGGTTTGAACCTGACAGTGCGTTAACTTCTGGCATAGATGGTTTGGACGATATCAGGCATATTATTTCCAAAGGTACTGAGTATTTAAAATCCGGTGGCTATTTGTTGTTGGAGCACGGACATCAGCAAGCCAACGTTATTCAGCAACTTCTTCTGCAACAGGGTTATCAGGAAGTGACAACAAAACAAGATTTGAATGGATTGGATAGGGCGACATTGGGCCGCTGGTTAGTATAATTAACCGTAACCAAGAGCCCTTATCAAGAGTTTATATGCAAAGTTGTATAAAAGCGCTTTGATAACGAGCTTCCAAATAAGCCTTGCACTAATTACCTGCAATGACACTGATAGTTAAGGTGTAACCATAGGCAATAGTAAACAATCGTTGCCTACATAATAATAACATTAGCTATAAACGAATAATTATAAAAAAGGACGACGATATGTCTCAAATAGTAATGCATCTTCACGTTACTGCAGCGGTAATTAGTTTAGCCATTTTTTCATTCCGCTTCGCACTGACCCTAAAAAACAGCAATATATTACAAAGAAAGTGGCTTAAGATAACGCCGCATGTTGTTGACACCGTGCTGATAGGAACCGCGATTTGGTTATTAACGCTGTCTAGCATGATACAAGTTGATGGTTGGGTGGCGAGTAAGGTCATCGGTCTCATTTTATATATTGTGTCGGGTTTATTTGCGTTAAAATGGGCGAAAACGAATAGGTCGCGTGTTATCGGTTTCGTTTGTGCCGTTATTTGGCTGTTGCTAACGGCAACGGTGGCATTTACTAAACAGCCATTCTCATTTTTGGCGTAGGTATTTTACGCTCGTATCTTCGAACGTTTTTAGATAGTTTGGATTTAGAAGCTTAGCGCAAATATTCTGCAAGTAAGCTCAATGACCATAGGATTTTTTGTTGTGATTAAACAAGTTAAAGTACAAGAGTTAACCGTCGATAATAATGCACCATTTGTCCTTTTTGGTGGCATGAATGTGTTGGAGTCGCGAGATCTAGCAATGCAAATTGCTGAAAAATATAAAGAAATTACGACTAAGTTAGGAATTCCATATGTCTTTAAGGCATCGTTTGATAAGGCAAACAGAAGTTCTGTTAACTCTTATCGTGGTCCTGGTTTGGATGAAGGTCTTAAAATATTTGAAGAAATTAAAACTCAATTTCAAGTACCTATCATTACAGATGTTCACGAACCTTCTCAAGCAGCGCCTGTTGCTGAAGTGGCCGACGTAATTCAATTACCCGCTTTTTTGGCTCGTCAAACAGATTTAGTTGTTGCGATGGCGAAAACTAACGCTGTTATTAATGTGAAGAAGCCGCAATTTTTGGCTGCTCACGAAATGCGCCATATCATCAAAAAGTTTGCGGAGGCTGGAAATCAAAAAATCCTATTGTGTGAGCGAGGTTCTTGTTATGGCTACAACAATCTAATCGTTGATATGTTGGGCATGGATGAAATGAAAACTATGGCGCCTGTTATTTTTGATGCCACTCATGCACTGCAACAACCTGGTGGACGCAGCGATTCTGCTGGCGGACGCAGACAGCAAGCTGCAGAACTTGCGCGTAGTGGCATGGCATTAGGTATTGCTGGTTTATTTATTGAATCTCACCCTAATCCAGATGAAGCTAAATGTGACGGTCCATGTGCGCTGCCTTTGGATAAGTTAGAGGGCTATTTATCGCAAATGAAAGCGGTGGATGAATTGGTCAAAAGCTTTGCCCCACTTAACATTACATAGTTGTAAAGCCAATAATTCGAATTTTTGCAAGGAAGCTAATTATGCTTGAAATAAGAGTGCCGAAATTATCTGCAAGCGCTAACGCTCCTGAGATCAGTGCCAGCATAAGCAACGCTCGCTTGCATGTGCATTATGGTTTTTTTATAAAGTGACATTCAACCACGAAGCTGTAATTCTCTTGCATGGTTTGGCTCGCAATGCTTCTTCAATGAACAAGCTTGAAGGTGCATTAAAAGAACACGGATATAAGGTTGTTAACGTCAATTATCCTTCAACTAAGCATGATATCGAATCTCTTGCAGAATGGAGTATCGGCAACGCCATTGATGAAGTTGGCCCGCATAGCAAAATTCATTTTGTAACGCATTCAATGGGCGGGATCTTGGTCCGGCAGTTTCTGCGCCAACACAAAATGGCTAACCTGGGTCGAGTTGTTATGCTGGGACCTCCCAATTCGGGTAGTGAAATAGTTGACCTCCTACAAAACTTACCTGGATTTAAAACAGTTAATGGTCCGGCTGGTTTGCAGCTTTCAGCGAAAAAAGATGCATTACCCAATCAATTAGGCCCGGCTGACTTTGAATTGGGTATTATTGCAGGCTCTCGCAGTGTCAATCTGGTTTTATCAACCATGCTACCAACGCCTAATGACGGCAAAGTATCAGTTGAAAGTTCCAAATTAGCTGGAATGGCCGATCACGTTATTATGCCAGTGACCCACACATTTATGATGCGCAACCCAGCTGTTATTAAACAAGTTATCGTATTTTTACAATGTGGCGTGTTCAAGTCTGTCGAAAGCTAGATTTATTAAACTAGGCAACACTTTTTATATTTTTTACCACTGCCACATGGGCAATGATCGTTTCGATTAGGCGTCAATCTCCCTGATTTATCTTGAATAACGCCCGTTGTGTAATACCATTTATTGTCTTTTTTTATAAAGTTTGACAGTTCATGCATCGCGAAATATTCACCGTCCACAGTATAGTTAGCAATAAATTCAACACTCCCAACTTTGTCTGTTGATGCTGATGCCAATACGTCGAGTTTACGCCATATTGTGCTATCTGCGGAGTCACTTAATGCCTTTACGCTTAATCTTTGTCTTTGAGATGGGGCGTAAGTTGCTAACACGTACGCATAGTTCCTGATGGCATATGCACTAAATCGTGAACGCATTAATTGCTCAGGATTTTCAGCGCTGGTATTTTTTATTATCGGTTCGCAACAGTCTGAAAATAAAAGATTGCTGCAACAGTAACAATGCATTTGTATCTCAATATTAAAATTTTATGATGCGAAGATACTGAAAAAGCGTGCATTTTTCTAGCTAAAAATTTAGATCTTGGTTTCAAATTTGTGCGAGTTTATTAAAGCTTGGAACTCAGAGCTTACGGATAGGCTAAATAGCCGGAATGAGAGAAAGCAGCTCGTCAGCGCTTTTTATTGAAACGCTACTTCGCACCATTCGCCGACGTTGCAATATAATCTGATGACAGTCTCAAATGGGCAGTTTATAGTCGTTCAACCTTAACAGTCTATACTTAGATTGCTATTGGCTAGATATCCAAGTGAGTTAAGTAAAGTGATGGGATTTATCCGCCGCGCTATTTCTACTCAAATTGTGAGCCGAGCAGGCTTTACCAATAAACAAGCCAAAATAGGGGCGGTCATACTGATCCAGCGCTTCGGCAGTGCCCTCAATCTAAACATCCACTTCCACATGCTGTTTCTGGAAGGCGCAATAAGTGAAAATCCATGGGGAGGGACCACCTTTACCCGCATCAAAGCCCCGTCCCATAGCAGCATGGTGGAGCTAGTACACACCATCAGCCAGCGCATTGCCAGATACTTAGAGAAAGTAGATTTGGTAGAGCGGGATATGAAAAACAGTTTTCTCAATTTGCCACTAAATGACGAAGACAGCTCATTACACCTGCAAGGCGAATCTGTCAGCTACGGCATCGCTATGGGTCCTCAACAAGGACAAAAAGTGTTTACTTTGCAAACTATTCCAGCAAGTAATGAAAGTGAATATGGACAGCTAGCCAATGCAAGTGGATTTTCTCTACACGCAGTCACTTCGTGTAGAGGTAATCCGCCAATGCTGATGAGTCTGACAAACTAGAAAGGCTTTGCCGTTACATCAGCCGTTCTGCCATTAGTGAACAGCGCTTGAGCATGACCGACCATGGAAAAGTGCAGTATGAATTAAAAACACCCTATCGAGACGGCACGACCCACGTATTCTTCACGCCACTGGATTTCATTGGCAAACTAGTGCCACTCATTCCGCCAACACGAATTAATCTCACTAGGTTCCGGTGACCGCTCAGATCTGCCATCATCCAAAAAGACTTTGACGCTTAACACACGGGGCTTGAATATTCCATATTCTGAGGTAAGGCGCTTTACATCTCTTTATCAAGACTTCAATACTAACAGTCAGCTTACTCATTCACATTGACGACAAAGATCTCGCAAATCTCACTGAGACCAGAAATAAGCAAACACAAAACGACCCGCAAATGCAGCTGTTACGGAGGCTAGTCTATAGTGTTAATTTGCCTTATACTCTGTGATTACTCCGATGAGTTTGCGCAAAGTAAAGACCGTTATAATGAAAAAAAGAAACAAAAACATGTCACATTGTCGCGTTACTTTGATAAAGCAATTAATCAAGGTGTGCTTCCACAAAATACTGATCCCATGTTATTAACCATCGGTATTAGTGGTTATTTACGTGGCATTGCGGTTGAATATTTGGAAGATCTCGATGCGTTCTCTATGCAAGAAAATACCGCAAAACTCATCGGTATGTATTTTGGAAAGTTGCAGACAGTGCAATCGTAAGTTTGATTACGCATCGTGTCATGTGCAGGTAAGCGAAAGTATCAATGTTTTAAACTGAAACAAATGCGATAGGTAAAGTGGGTCTGGTGTGACTAGCACGGAAGCAAAATTAAGCTGTTTAATGATGCTGACTTTGTAATATATTCTAAAAACTGAGAGGTATCAAAGACCATGACGACGAAAAAAATTAAGATTATTAACAGTAATAAAATAACAATTTTATGTTTATTCGCCTTACTCTTTTTTAATCCTTCTATATACGCTAAGGATTATGATTTCACGGCTGCTAAGAGCATTTTGAATGCGTATGTGGAAACCAATAAGCTGGCGGGAGGCGTCATTCTTGTGATGAAAGATGGCAAGGAAGTCTTGCATTTTGTTGCGGGTATGCAAGATATCGAAGCAAAGCGAAAAATGAAACGGGATAGTCTTTTTCGCATTGCATCTCAAACAAAAGCGCTAACATCTGTCGGCGTCATGATCTTAAAAGAGCGTGGACTGATAAGTTTGACAGATCCGGTCTCCAAATATATTCCTGCCTTCAAAAGTACGACAGTATTAGTTGTGAACGAGGACAAGTCTCTCTCGGCAGAACCTGCAGTGCGCGAAATCACAGTTCATGATCTGCTTACCCACTCTTCTGGCATAAATTATGGGTCGGGAGAAACTGAGGACGAATGGAAGAGAATTGGTCTTTATGGTTGGTACTTTGCTGATAAGGACCAAAGCATGAAGGAAGCATTAGCTCAGATCACAACAGTACCTCAATATGCCCAACCAGGTTCAGGGTTTATTTATGGTTATAATACAGATCTACTCGGTGTCATAATTGAGAGTATCTCCGGAAAAAGCTTAAAAGATTTTTTTGAGACTGAAATTACGGCACCACTGGGGATGATTGACACACATTTTTATATACCGCAAAGTAAGTTAAGCCGGCTTACGGCTGTTTATAACGCGACGGCTAGTAATATAAAAAGAGCAAATGATACCAATAAGGTAGGGAATTTTATGGAAAGCCAAGGTCATTATGCGGATGGGCCAATGAAAGCATACTCGGGTGGTGCGGGATTAGTCTCAACAGCGAGTGATTATGCAAAATTCCTCTCAATGTTACTCAATCAAGGCACTTTGAACGGCACCAAAATATTATCACCATCTTCTGTAGCACTTATGACCCGTGATCAAATACCTTACATTGATATTCCTTATCCTGAGATCGATGGTTTCGGTTATGGTTTTGCGATAACAATCGGTAGGGAAGGGGTTTTAAAAGGCAAAACCGTAAGATACGAGTGGGGCGGTGCTTACAATTCAAATTATTATGTTCGACCTGAGGACGAAGTCATTGTCGTTTATCTTACGCAGTTAAGACCAACAAACGGTCTTAACGATTGGGAAGAAATTAATGCAGTAATTAATATAGCGCTCGGTATAAAGCCGTAAATTATTAATATATAGCCCTGCCTTGATCCATGCCAGGGTTTTGCAACCATAGTCCACTCTTAATGAGTCTACAGTTCGACGAACGTATTCCTGCCAACCATGAATTTTTTTTAATATAAGAAAAGGCCGACTCATCAGATACCAAATGATTATGTATCGGCTGCAATTCCTCCAATGAATAACACTGCTTATACTTACCAGATGTGCCAGTCATCTCCTCTAAACGCATAGTTACTCTTAAACCCTCACTCACTGGTTCTCTTAGTGTGAAAATATTTACTAGCTTTGATTTTCTTTTGACCGCGGTCACTAAACGCTCATCAACTCTCTGGCTAATGGGGATGATGTTTTAAAATATAAGTAAAATTTTGATGGTGCATTTCTGGATGCCGAAAAAATGAGGGCTTATACTCTTGACGATGGTAGTCTACAACTCCCAAAGGTAGGATACTTTATCATTGGGTTGAGCGTTAATACTAGCTAAATTTAGTAAATCGTCTTAATTCAATAAATAACTTTAAAAAACAAAATCAATCAAGGAATATAACTTGAAAGAATGTCTAAAACCTATATCAGCTACCATTCTATTACTCATTTTTAGTACTGTCGCATTTGGTCAAAAATTAGAGCCAAAAAAAAGAATTATTGAACCAGACCATACAATTTACTCCAAGATAAGGGAAAAAGATTATCAATTGTACATTTCTTTTCCTAAAGATTATTCGACGAAAAACACCATTTCTTATCCAGTCTTATATGTTTTGGACGGTAAGTATTCCATCAACACGATCATAGGAACAAGAACCAGTTTGGATGCGGTAAATGAGATAGAAGACGTTATCATTGTCGGTATTAGTGCTTCACCTTATGCCTCTAGATATGATGACTATACGACATCTGTAGATACTTCGAAGGATGAACAAATGGAAGAAAAACATGGTTTATCCAAAGGAAGAGTTAAATCTGGAGGTGCAGCTAAATTTCTTCAATCTCTTAAAACTGAGATAATCCCATTCGTAGATAAAAATTACAAAACTAATTCTGATCGAGGTATTTTCGGACACTCATATGCTGGTTTGTTTACCGCTTATTGTTTGGTAAATTCGGATGGCTACTTTACTCGATTTGGCATCAGTAGTCCCTCACTTTGGTGGGACAATGAAAAGTTATTAAAGCAAGCGGTTACTCAATTCTCTAACAATGAAACTTGGAATTTACCACATACTAAAGTCTTTATTTCTGCTGGAGAAGATGATAACAAAGGAATATTACCCACTATGGTTAAGTACAGCAAGTACCTCGAGCGCAGTGATTATAATAATATAGATTTGAAGTGGCAAATATTTGATGATGAGTCACATATGTCTATGTGGCACGTTAGCATAAGTAAATCTATACAAATCTTGTATGATCAAAATTAAATGAATGATTAATTGAATTGAAAAATACTACAATCAACACAGTATATAAAAATTCTTATTGTTAGTTAAACCAGAGTTGGTGTTCTTAGATGAAATCCTACTGGCAACAATTAGCTTTGAGCTGCCGTTAGTAAAGTAAACTCTAACGTCAACAATACGCACAAAGTTAGCATTAATAATTCAATGATGAACGGCCGCAATAATGGCAAAAGAGATCGTCAAAAACAGTTTTTTCGAGCCAACGCTACGACCGGTATTGGCACAAAGCGCCAATTGGCTAAAAAGCAGTGACAGTCGGCAATTGCCGTATTCAAGCCCGTTATGATTCGGCAAAAAATACAAGTAACCGACTTGTTATCAAAATCGATTAAAGGGCGGCATTGAGCGATGACTTGCCAGTCACGATTAATTCAACCGTATGAATATATTTGGCTCGCCCTCGCCCTATAGCGCTGCACTATTTATTTTTAGGCATTAACTCCAATAAAGCAAGGACAGTACTTTCAACCCCTAATTTCACAGATTCTGGCTCGACTTTAAAGTAAGGGCTATGATGCGAAGGAATAGATTTTTCACCATTTTGTACGGCTGCCCAATCGCTGGCACTTGTTCCGCCAACAGCCCAATATACACTCTTAATTTTGGGGTCGGTAGTGAAATACGGAAAATCTTCTGCTCCCATGCCTCTGGGCTCCATGCTCCAAACAGCCTCATCACCCATGTTGTCGATCCACAGACTTTTTAAGCGCGAAGCTAATGCAGCATTGTTAACGGTGGGTGGTGTACTCGAGATAAGAGTGATTTCTGGCAATTTATCTTCTGGCATACCGGCAACTCGGCCCATATTTTTTGCAATGCGCTCAATACCATCAAGTAGTATTTTGCGGGTTTCCAAACTCGTGTTTCTTACCGTTAACTTTAATTCGGCTCGGTCAGAAATAACATTATGTATTGAGCCACTTTGAAATGACCCGACGGTAACTACCCCTGGATCACGAGGACTCACCTCACGAGCTACTAAGGTTTGTAAAGCAAGGACAATTTGAGAGCCAAGTACAACAGGATCTTTTCCAGCGTGTGGGCTTGCGCCATGGGCGCCAACGCCATGAATAATCATGTCTAGGTTATCAGAGCCGGCAAAAGGCGTACCTTCGATGACATTAACCACGCCACTTGGTAAAGACGATGTAACATGAAACGCCAATGCATAATCAGGTTGGCCAAAGGTCTTCCAGATATTTGCGTCCATCATTTGTTTAGCACCCAACAAGTTTTCTTCAGCAGGCTGGCCTATTAACATTAAGGTACCCGACCATTGGTCTTTTATAGACGCCATATAACGGGCAGTGCCAACCAAACTCGTAATATGCACATCATGTCCGCAGGCATGCATGGTAGGTACTTGGTCGCCATTAATGGGAGACGTTTGGGTTGCTTTTGAAGCATAGCTCAAGCCTGATTTTTCCGCCACAGGCAGCCCATCGATGTCAGCACGCATCATCACTAAGGGCCCGTTACCGTTTTTCATCATGGCCACAATACCATTTGGCGCAAAGCCGTTAAGCTCAACACCGACTCCCTCGCTTACTTCAAAGCCAACAAGCCTTAACTCTTTAGCTAAACGGGCTGCTGTTTTGGTCTCTACTAAAGACAACTCAGGGTTTTGATGGAAGTGAATGAACAAATCTTTGAGATAGCTGTTGTAGCTTTTTTCAACTTCAGATTTCAAGTTTTCGCTAGCATTGACAGTGAAGCTAAGACTCAGGGTAATTACAGCAAACAGTAGACTGCTCTTTAATAGTTTAATCGTCATATTTTTATTTTATTGCGCTTATGTTGTGTATAGGAAGAATAATACACCACCCTGAGCTATGCAACAGGTCTCATTTTTCCGACCTTTAGAGATTGCTAACTGGCGTGCGGTACAGATTTATGTGGGGTGTGATTATATTGCGATGAAATATCTGCCTGTTCTGATCCCTGATATTGCAGATTTTTGAACAAGGAGTACATTCGTTCCTCCTTGAATTCTATGCAGACAAGTGTGGCAAAAAGAGGCGTAATTAACGACTGGCTGAATGACTGGTTTGAAGTGCAACAGCCCATCAAAGTTTCTAATCTCAATGGTTGCTTATGGCAAATATTTTTCACACATATTTGAGTGACGTATGACTCCTTATGCCGTATTTAAGCCCGTTATGATTCGGCAAAAAATACAATATGACGACCTTACCTAATCAGGTAAAAAAAAATAATAAGCTGCCTGTCGTCAAAATTGATTAAAGGGCCCATTAGAGCTGCGAATTGGAGTCAGTCGTCTTTCTTCCAATCGTATGACCGCTCCAAGCTGCGAGTTCAATTGATCATTTTGATTTTTTTAGCTTGAGCAATAAAATCACTTAGGTAATCGATTTTTTGTTCGTCCTTGCGGATACCAACGAAGATCTGTTTACTAATTCCTTTCTTTCCAAAACGAATACTTTTGATAGGCATTAATTTTGAGTATTCATCCACTAGCCAGCCGGGTAAGGCACAAATACCTCTGCCAGCGGCGACCATCTGCAACATGATCTCAGTCGTTTCAATGTATTTATGTTTCTTTACTGAACACTTTGCTGGGTTAAGAAATTGACTAAAAATATCGAGTCTAAGTGGTTCTACAGGGTAGCTAAACAGGCTTTCATCGCTTAGTTGCTCCGGTAGCACAAAATCTTGTTGTGCCAGTTTGTGAGACTCGGAAACTACGAGCCTATGCTCATATTCAAAAACGGGTATGTAGTCTATCTTAGGCTTAAAAAGCGGGTCTGGTGTAATAAGTACATCTATTTCGTAGCTAAGTAACGCACCTAAAGCCCCAAATTGAAACTCTTGCTTCACATCCATATCAATGTCAGGCCACTGCTCTAGATATGGCTGTATGACCCTGAGTAGCCACTGATAACAAGGGTGACACTCCATTCCTATTCGTAGTGAACCCATCTCACCTTTGGAAATTTGATTTAATAATAATTCCGTGTGTAAAAACTGAGGCAATACTCTATTAGCAAGCGTTTGAATGCGTTCTCCAGCAGGCGTAAGGCGCAAGTTTCTACCATCTTTTTTCCATATCTGAGTATCAAGTTGCCCCTCTAGTTTTTTAATACTGTGACTTAACGCAGATTGAGATAAGTGCAAAGAATTAGCCGCTTTAGTTAGGGTTCCATAATCTTTGATTGCAGTGAGTATTTCTAAATGGATCCTTTCTAACATCACTTAACTCCTATATTTACCTTTAATGATGACCTAAATTCATCGATTGATGAAGTAATATTATTTTTATTCATAAGTTACGGGTGGAAAGCTCTCTCCGGACGATTTCTGTGCCGGCACTTAAAGCCCGTAGTTTTCCCCTTGCTACATCACGAGATAAAGGAGCCATGCCGCAGTTAGTGCAAGGGTAAAGCTTGTCGGCATCGACGTACTTGAGTGCTTTTCTTAGGGTACTGGCGACTTCCTCAGGTGTTTCTATGCTATTAGTTGCCACATCAATGGCGCCTACCATCACTTTTTTACCTCGAATAAGTTCAAGTAGCTCCATTGGAACATGCGAGTTATGACATTCGAGCGAGATAATATCGATATTAGATTTTTGCAGTTTTGGAAAAGCTTCTTCATATTGTCGCCACTCAGACCCCAACGTCTTTTTCCAATCGGTGTTGGCTTTGATGCCATAACCATAGCAAATATGTATAGCGGTTTCACACTTAAGCCCTTCAATTGCTCTCTCTAAACAAGCAATCCCCCAATCATTAACCTCATCAAAAAATACATTAAATGCAGGCTCATCAAATTGGATAATATCAACACCCGCTGCTTCTAACTCTCTAGCTTCTTGATTAAGGATTTTAGCAAATTCCCAAGCGAGCTTTTCGCGACTTTGATAATGGTCATCATAAAGTGTATCTATTATCGTCATTGGGCCTGGCAAAGCCCATTTAATAGGTTTATCAGTTTGCTGGCGTAAAAGCTTGGCATCTTCAACAAACACAGGCTTTGGTCGAGAAACCCCACCAATCACTGTCGGTACACTCGCGTCATAACGATCACGAATCTTAACGATTTTGCGATTCTCAAAATCAACGCCGGCCAGGTGCTCAATAAACGTAGTAACAAAATGTTGGCGTGTTTGCTCACCATCACTGACAATATCAATACCTGCTTGTTGTTGTTCTTGCAATGACACACGTAACGCATCGTGTTTGCCATCAATTAATTCCTCACCCTGTAATTTCCAAGGGGACCATAGGGCTTCTGGTTCTGCAAGCCACGAGGGCTTAGGTAAACTGCCTGCCGTTGAAGTAGGTAATAATTTTTTCATAATAAATGTGTTGTACCCTCGAGTTAATTAAATAGCGTAATTAGCAGACCACTGCTCAAGCATGGTTTGATATGGTTTTATGAAATGTTCTTCCGCAAATCTCCCCTGCTTAATGGCCAACATACTGCGCTCTTCTCGGTCATAAACAATTTGGGTTAATGAATGATCCAAGTTCTTCAAATTTGGTTGATAGCAATTTCCTGCAACAGCATTCGCATTGTAAATTTCAGGTCGGTAAATCTTTTGAAACGTTTCCATCGTGCTAATGGTACTTATAAGCTCGAGGTTACTGTAATCATTAAGTAAATCGCCAAAGAAAAAGAAAGCTAAAGGCGCAACACTGTTAGGCGGCATAAAATAACGAACCTGTAAGCCCATTTTTTTAAAGTATTGCTCAGTCAAAGATGATTCATTGGGCAGATATTCAAAACCTAATAAAGGATGTTGATTTTGAGTTCGATTATAGGTTTTGTTATCCGAAACACTGAGACAGATAACAGGTGACTTATTAAAATGCTGTTTATAAGTAGTTGAGTTGACAAAATGCTTAAATAGTTTGCCATGTAGAACGCCAAAATCATCTGGAATGCTAAATTTGCTTTGACCTTTATTATGCTCACCTAGTAACACACTAAAATCATAATCTCGCACATAAGAGGAAAAGTTATTCCCTACAATGCCTTCAATGCGTTCATTAATTTGATGATCAACAATATTCGTTTTCAACACTTCAATAGATGGGAAGGCTTGGTCACTACCCTCAATATCAATATCGACAGAAATGATTTCAAGCTCGACAGAATAACGTTCGCCTCTGGGATTATCCCAATACGCCAATGCATTAAAACTATTATCGATCATATTTAAAGCACTTCTCAAGTTCTGTTGGCGGCTCTCTCCTCTTGCCAAATTAGCAAAGTTGGTTGTAATACGTGTATTGTCTGAAGGTTGATAGTTTTCATCGAGAAGAATGCTTTTAATGGTAAATGTAAAATTTTTATTCATGGCGATCTGTTACCCAATTTAATGTAAAAACTTAAACTTTTTTCTCTAACTAAATTTTCCATCACAGTTTTTATTTTTTCCCTAATAATACATCTAGGAATCAACTGTAATCTTATTCAGAGTTAAAACGTAAGTATTTTATACTTGATTCATTTGATGAATAAAAATGGTTTTATTTCATTGATTGATGAATAAATCTCATGCTTTTATAAGTAAGGGTGAACTGTTCAGTGATTTAAAGGGCATATGGCCATGCATTTCTGTTTATCTATTATCAGATGTAAGTTAATTAGGTTGATAAAATCAGACCGTTCAAATTAACCGTGTGGGGTGTATTAAATGCAACCTGCTTTGGGGCGATAACGACGTACTACTAATAGTATATTTCATCTGATTTTTAGAAAAGGCGAATGACCGTAATGGTGGCAAAAGAGATCGTCAAAAACAGTTTTTTCGAGCTAACGCTACGACCGGTATTGGCATATTCTTCCCATACAATCAGAACGGTGTATGACCGCAATTGCCTGCGTATTCAAGCCCAGGTTGATCAGGCAAAAAAGGGCCGTTAGCAGACTGTTGAACATCCTCCGTCATCCTTGCGAAAGCAAGGACCTCCCAAGCGTTTTAGAAAATTTAAAAATAACGATTCTTTTGGCTCCACGATTGATGGTGGGAGGTTCCTGCCTTCGCAGGAATGACTCAGGATGATCAAACTTTGTAGCGGGTTTTACGACCGCAACTGCCGTTCAGCTGTCTAAGACAAGTACGGGCAATTTATAGACTTTCAGCTTTACCATATTCCCAATTGATAGTGATGAGCCCGACCATCTGTTGCGCAATGCAGACAAAGCTTGTCTTTGACCTCACTGCCGTTTTAGATGCAGATTCAAAGAATGACCTGTTTATCTTTAAAAGAACGAACAAAACGCTCTATTGGTCTGTCATTACACAGGATGGGTTCTCCTTTTGCATCATATTTTTCACGTGCAACTTTTTCACTCAGTAATGTAGCGTTGATCTGGATCAAATGAAAACGGTGAAGACCTTAACTGTATTTGCTACGAATTGATTTGAGACCATCACATTATGCGCTGTAATTGATGATACCCTTTGAGCTCAAACCCGATATAAAGCGCATTACGTATGTTTAATGTCAATTCAAAATTGATCTATTAACGGTTAAGTTATTGACACCATAAAGCCAAGCCTACAATATACCCATTGGTTTTGAACTTCCTAAGGTAGTTACATTGAAAGCGTATCGCGCCTACTTTTTTTCTTTCGTTATCTCATTATTACTTTTTTCCTGCGGTGGAGGCGGAGATAGTAGCAACCCCAGCCAACCCCCTCCCGTGCAACCGCCTCCCGTCATTGAAAATCCGATTACTGTTGATAATGCAGCAGATGTTGCAGGATATGGGATCGCTGTCATTGAGTCTGTCTACCAAGTTGCTCAGCTTATAAGCCCAGCACTAGCGCCGGAGTTAGTGAGTATTAGCGACAGTGTAAGCAACAACTGTGTAAGGCAAGGTGAGTATATAACTGAGCATACTGATGCAGACAATAATGGTCAGATTTCAGTTGGTGACACTCTTAACATCGAATTTATAAATTGCGTGCCAGATTTTACTGAGCAAGCGATTGATGGTAACGCAGTAATCGAAATTCTAGCTAGCGATTCGTTAACTCTGGACTACCAAATAGATCTTGATTTAATCGCCAGCGATAGCGATGGTGCCGTGCAATTTGCCTCAACTGGAATGGAGGTTAAGCAAGTAGTTGTAGATAAGCTTGTTGAAGTGTCTCTGCGTACTGTGAGTGCACCTTTTAGGGTCTCGCTTAACAATATTTCAGATACAATTAGCAATCTATCAATTAACTACATATATGACCAAGATAATTTAACATATTCAATTGACCATACTTTTAGGGTTAACTCCGATATCTTTGGCTTTGATTTTTCGTGTGAGTCAAATTCAGCGATGCGTGGACTAGTGTATCGCTTACCAACTGAATATGTTTACAGATGCGGTTCTATTGTCAGCGCGGGCAACTATATTACTTTAATAAAAAGTGCAGGCGACGCTGATACCGTTTATCAATTGAGGGTGAATAACAGCTTACGAGAAACGGTAAGTTATAATGATAGTGAGTTTTATGAGGGGTCTATTGGCTTTGCAATAGGAGCAGCGACAGAAAGTTCATTTGCTAACAGTGTTGAAAGTTTAAGCTTGAGCAGCTCTGACCCAAACAATGATACAGCGCAGCCAGTTAGGATCCAAAATATTCTTTATGACGAAAAGAAACAGCTCGCATATGCCACGAGTATTGATTTTTCAGGGACGGGCTCAACAAGTCGGCTGCAAAAAATAGATGTAGAGGAAATGCGAGTGCTTGACTCATTACAAATATCTGCAGATGATTGGGCTACCCGTTTCGCGCTATCCGAAAATGGTGAATACTTATATTTATTAATTGCACAAAACAGTGTTAACAACATATACATAATTTCAACGAGCACGATGGAAATTATTGGCACTGTCAATCTGAATGAATTTGCGGATGGCAACTCATTGAGCACCGGCTCTGTATCGATCGAAACAGTGGCAGGTGATGAGGCTTCATGGATTGTTTCGTTTAACGAAAGTATTTTTGATGACACACAGTTTCTCGTGTTTGACGGTGTCCAGCTAACAAGCTCAGGTAGAATTTCCATCGGATATAGCGGCAATGTTGTCATGAGCGAAAGTCCAGGCTCCTTTGTAATATTTAACATTAATGGCTTTAACGCTGAGGAATTATCGCTTCGTAGATTTACATTAAATAATGAAAACGTGTGGGAACAAACAAATGCGGTATTACTTGAAAATGCTGAGATTGGCAATAATGGGCCAATGGGGCAATTTTCTGTGCCCCTAATTGATGCTAACGACAGCTTAATATTTACCGAGTATGGTTATGTATTTTCAAAAGACACTTTACAACTTGTTACCAAGCTTAGTTTGAATCGACCCATGCTAAGCGTAAGCTCAGGACTTGTATTTGATGGTGTTGAGGGTAGTCGCAAGAATATGTACGATTTAGCGACATTGAATCAACAGGCATCTGGTTTTTATTATGAGGTGCCGTTTTCACAACAAGCTTGGAATTTGTATAAAGGCAGCGATGAAGTTTTCTTTTTTGGCTCTGGAGGCCAATTTCTGCGTGTAGGCATTTATTTATTTGACTAGGGTCTGTTAATAGCATTATTTACTTGATTTTCGCTTTGAGCAAAAAAGACGGACCATACAATGGTCCGTCTTTTTAAGACACAAAGCTTGTTGTGGTTGAATTAGCCGGACATTTCAGTAAAGAATCATATTCAATTTTTTATAATAATTTCCCTGCTAATCAGTTCTTTTAACAATTGACAATCAACGTTCTTAAGTCAGCTATGTCGCGCCTGCTGTCATTATGAGTTCTCGACGGTCCGCTATGGTCATGCTGTGGTATTACTTAATATCGCTCGACTGCAGGCAATGGTGGAAAATAAAAGTATAAAGTACCGATTTTTCGATGCGCAGCTATGACCATCATTGGAACAAATTTCTCATACAATTCTGAACGGCGTATGTCTCCTTTTGCCGTTTACTTGTCTGTCATGGTTATCGATGAAAACCTAATATTATGCATCTTAATAGACTACTGAAGTGGGTGCATCTTGAAAAACTCCCAGATCAACTTCGTTGCTGGGATCTCCATGTTTGTCTTGCCTAAGCCACTCGTTTCAAGATAGTCAGCGAGTGGCGAACCCGGCCACGTGTGCCCAGCGTCTTCGGAACGATAGAATATTACATGACCCTCATTTTGGCAGCTCTGGTGGGAAACGCGAATTACAGAATCACTCACGTCTTCTAGCGCCGGCGAACCAGTGCATTTATTGGTACTTATCCAACCAGAGAGTGCTTCTTCTACACCCATGCGCCAGTATGCGTTGGAGTCAGCTTGATGTTTGTAGTGGTTTATGTTGTCTGCCTTTCCATGAAAGGTGATCACAGGTACGGGTCGACTCGGATTACAGTCTTCTGGAAACCGAACGCCTGCAACGGGAGCGATCGCTGCAATAACATTGGAAAGATCACATGCCAACCGACTGCTCATCCGAGCGCCTCCAGAAAAACCCGTCGAATATATTCTAGTTGGGTCTATCGTGTAATGTTGGCTTATATTGGCGATTAGTTCTCTGATAAATAAGACATCGTCAACACCCGTTACATGACTGTCTACATTCCAAGTTACTAATCCACCTTTCTTGGGGTAATATTTCGCAGCTGGACTAATAACAAAGAACTCTTCCAACTCAGCGAGCTGTTCAAATTCAGAAAGCATTGCCTGACGATTTGGGGCCGAACCACTCCCATGAAAGTTGAGTACGAGAGGTGTTGGTTTACCTTTTTTGTAAGTAGACGGAATAAATATTCGCCATTGTCGCTCCTCCCCGTTAACCGTTATCGACTCAAATTGTTCCGCCGAGTTTTCCTGTGCGGTAATTGAACCGCTGAAAATTGCAATAAGTAGTAGGATGGTAATTCTTATTCTAGTCATAGCTTCTATACTCTTTGGTGGTGTCTCAATCATTAAGGATTAGTGCGTTAAGCGTCCCATTAAGAGGCTTTTCTTTGAGCTGATTTTTTAATAGCCGAAGGCGCGCCGCGTTAGTGTCCCCGCTACCGGAGAGTGCTTGGTTAAATTGATTGTTATGTACATTACTCAAAATAAAACGCCGTAGTATAGAACACCGGTATTGCAGCCTGGTTTTCTGTAGAGGGCTCGAAGCCAAGTTCATCAAATGCTTTTTTTACGTTGCATTCCCAAACTCCACTCGGAACTGACTCAATAGTATCAGAGGATAGGAAGAATTAAAGCTATTTACTAGCCTTTGTCACAGCTGGTTTTTAGAATAGCTAGATGTTTTTTGCGAGAATGTTCTGGTAGTTTTTACTGATGTGACAGGTTTCAGTTTTGGTCTTGTTAGACCTTTGCTACAGCAGTATTGGAAATTGAGTGCAGGCTCTCCTACCATGAGATTTTGCATTTCTTAGTATCTTGTGTTTTGTTTGTTGTCTATGCCCCAAAATTGAAGTCGTGTAGAATAGTGAACTCGTTTGCTTGCTGTTCGCCAGGTGGTGGACGCAATGGTGGCAAAAGAGATCGTCAAAAACAGTTTTTTCGAGCCAACTCTACGATCGGTATTGGCACATTCTTCCCGTACAGTTTTGAACGGCGTATGTCTCCTTATGCCGTATTTAAGCCCGTCATAATTTGGCAAAAAATACAATATGACGAGCTTACCTAATCAGGCAAAAAAGGGCTATTAGGCGCCGTACTTGTTTTACCAAACACTTCAGTTAAGAACGAATTATAGTTATAAGATTGAATACAACATGACTGGAACATGATCTCTCATAGGGGCCGTTGAGTGATTTTGGTTAAAGACAAAAATGCCTGATTGCTGACGTTAGTTTTTGATTTTTTGCATCTACGCCAGACCGGAGTGCAGGACGTTATTCATTAGACTGTGGGAAGATTATACCTCGCTAACAGCCGTGTGTTTGATTTACGTTGATACCAATCGTTCAACACTAATTCTAACTCGGTAATTTTGCTTACTCCAAAATATCTATCTTTATTCAGTTTTAGAAAACTGACCATTTTAGATGAATTTGCTGGCGGGGTTAGGTATCTTATAACGCTACTGTGCGCAGTTTTAATCGTATAACGAGTGTCCATTGAATGCTCAAGTGTGTTGCCCAAAAATTCTGTACGTATTGTGTTTCGAAGATTATTCAAGCTTTCGTCCTGAAGGAAGCCTTGCAACAGAACACAACTAGGGGAAGCAGTAATACCACAAAATTCGACCTCAAACGGCCTAACCCCCATTAATATTTCATTCACAGCATCACAATATCGATGCTCATTTTGCAATACATAGTCTTCTTTACAGGAAACGATCGACATTATAGTAATATGCAAATCACTATCTGGCTGACAATATTGAGCTGGCTCTAGCTCAGAGAACTCACTAAGAAATTCAGTGATTTTTGCGCGTATCTCGGAGCTAGGTCTGGCAAGTAAAGTTACACCGCGTCTTGTGTCTTTCCGTTCACTCAAATAGTCATCAAATTCGAATTGTTCCTGCCGATACTTTTGCATGGCGTTTTGCCACATTTGCTCATATATTTCTTGCAATACTATACCTCGTTTTCCTAGGTTTAGGATATGAGTAGAGTAAAGTATCACTCTGCTCTAAGCAACTGGCCCTGTTTTTTAGAGTAAAATCGACATCGCTAACGTCAGCTCTGGTTGCGCGGTGGTAGTACTCATTATTACTCGACTGTCCGCGATGGTGAAAAATAGGAGCATTAAAACCAGTTTTTTCGATGCGCCTCTACGACTATAATTGATAAAAATTTCTCGTACAATTTTGAACTTCGTATGACTCATTTTGCGATCAGACTGTCGGTAATATCACATCTCGAATCAATCCGTTAAGAAATTGCAATCGTCCTAAAAATCTTATATTTTTCATTTAGCTACTTAAATTGTTTATTTTTTAAGCGGAAATAAGAAGTGTGTTCTATACTTTATACGAACTAAACCAAGGAGAATGCTGATGCTCCAGCTAAATAAAACGAAAATATTAATTACCACTGCTGTACTATTGATCTCTGGCAATGTCCATGCAGATGAAAACAAGGCCCTGATCACGAAAGCACAATCCGCAGCACCATCCATGATTAGTGCCAATGCCACAATAATGTATCGTGGAAAAGTACTATTGGAAGGAAGCAACGGCTGGATTTGCTTGCCAGAAACCCTGCCGGATGATGATGCGCCGATGTGCAACGATACGGTGTGGATGGAGATGATGGCCGCTGTGGGAACCAAAACCCCTTTCACTGCAACCCAAATGGGGTTTTCCTATATGTTACAAGGCGATGGAGGTGTGTCAAACTCCACCCCTTACCACGCAGACCATATGAATGCGCCCGACTTTATTAAGGAAGGGCCGCACCTGATGATTATTGTGTCCAAAGCTGTACTTAAAGGCATTACCAATGACCCTCAAGTAGGCGGTCCTTACGTGATGTGGGGCGAAACCGATTATGCACATATTATGATCCCTGTGGATGATAGGAACTAAGGTAAATGAGAACCAAATAAAAGTATCTGGTAAAAAGTCGGTTCTTTTGATGTTGAGAGGGACTGACTTTTTTTAGCACCTGTAATGCAACACCCACAACGCCCCTGTCTGTTACTGGGCATAATGTTTGATTGTTCTGGTTTAATGGCAGAGGAGACTTTAATAAAAATAATATCCTACTCATCGATTTATTCTTGAATCAAAAAAGTTGATTATACCAGTTCAATAATTAATGACCGCTTAGGTGGCAAAGCAGCTCGTAAAAACTGGTTATATCGAGCAACTAAAATGATCGCAATCGTTACAAACTTCTCATACAAATTTGAACGGTGTATGACCGTTACGGCCTGACAGTCAAAAGCAGAGCGGACCGTCAGACATATATCCTCGACTATCCTTCGCAGGAGTCGCATTTTTCTTTTTTTACGGGTAGAAAGGGTCATAAAGCAGTAGGCATAGTTTAAAGCGTTAGTAGATTTTAATGCCCTCATGATTAGTTATTTGGGCAACGAGCGATTGAAGCACTTTTGATTTACCCCGCTGTAAATGGGTTTGCTATTTGGGCTTACCACTGCACTTATAAAATGAAAAAAGGTATACCTGATGTGAACACATCAGATTATATTTATAACAACAAATATGTTAGCCTATTTTCCATGTATTTGAGGGCAATCATTGGCAAAAGCCAGTGTGCGCAAAACTACCAGCCTAAGTGTTTTACATACGGTCGTGGGGTTACAAGGTATACGGACATATTGTAATCACATCAATGTAGAACATTTTGCCTGAAATAATGAGGCATAAATGTCTAGCATCTTTAAATCATCAGTTGCACTACCTATTTCTATAGCTTTATTGCTATCAGCTTGCGGTGGTGGCAGTTCTAGCAACACTAACGATGATGGGGGGAGTAGCTCAACTCCTGCAACAATATCGTTATCAGCAAAATCAATGACGGTTATGGTGAAAGAGTCTACGACAATCACATGGTCAAGTGCTAACGCATTATCTTGCTCAGCCTCTGGTGCTTGGACTGGCGCTAAATCATTGTCTGGCAGTGAATCTGTTGCCATGAATGATTTTGGAGACCAACGTTTTACACTTACATGTGGAAGCGCTTCTGCAACTTTAACGGTTACTGTCAACAGTGATAATTCAGAAGGCTCTTGTGTAAATCCTCATACTGCAGAAATCTATGAGTCGTATTTAGGTGTTTATGACATACCTACGCCGCAAAACTATTTTAGTGATGACAAAGTCAAAGCTATAGGCCTCAAGGATTATGGCGTCGAATGGATTTATAATAATTACAAAGGCAAAGGTGCTAGTTGGATTACAGATTGTACTGAAGATCAATACATTAAATTAATGTATAGAACGACATTAAATAGACTGAAAGATCACGGTGTAAATACTGTTTCAATATATAACTTTGGTTATTGGCAAGATGCGCAAGCGGATTCTTGGCTACTGGCTCCTGATACTAAGCATTTAGATGATTGGGTAATTAAATACATTGCAGAAGAGGCTAAAAAGTTAGGTTTGGCAGTTCACTATGTTTGGCAGTTCTTAGCACAAGATACTAAAAACCAATTTCTGTTCCCGTTTACTGGTTATGTTGAAGTAAATGTGCCGCTACTAAAGAAAATTATGGATGCACATGAAACACATATTCTTTGGGAAGCAGAACGTTTAGAAACCCTTGGTGTAGGAGCTATTTCAGCAGACTGGAGTGCAATGTGGTTATGTTTTCACTGCGGTATAGATGAACCTCATACGCAGGAAGAGACTGATGAAGTCAAAGATTACTACATGGAAAGAATGGGGGGCATCATCGATCAAATCAAATTAAAGTTCTCTGGTAAAATCTATGTTGGTGATGGACCTCAATGGAATGATAAGCGCGTATTTGATAAAGTCGACGGTATTATCCTGCCTTTCGGTAACCTCATAACTGACGATGAAGTGGCAACCGCTAATGTTGACCTGATACAAGAACGAGCGACTCAGTTTATTGAAAACACTCATAAAAAATGGAATTGTTTAGATGGACAACCTTGTTGGTATAATTCAAGTGAAACTATTCCTAAAGTCATGTTTAATTTTTTTGGTCAAAGTCACGCATCATTTTTATCAACAGGTTGGGTTGAGGACGGATTCTGCACTCAGGGAGCCATCAATGGTGTAACCACCGAATGCATTCAATATGAAGTGAAAACCGATTTTTCTGCGCAAGCAATCTTTACCGAAGGATTATTGCGAGCAGCCGATACTCAACCTTATTTTGATACGCTAGGTACAACGACAACGACTGGATACTGGTTATCAGATACGTTGATACCTGATCAAAACCAGCTTCCTGCAAGTGCGAATACTGTAGAAGGCTTTCCAAATATATCACAATCTATTCGAGGGAAATCAGCAGAGAAAACAATTAAATACTGGTACACCGGTGAATATGAAACGTATGAACCAAATATTATTGATTAACTCTAATAGTCGAGTTAATTTGGCCATAGTTTCATAATGTTAGTTTTTGTTGCAAAGGTTAATGTCTCGTTGCAAACATTAAGATGCTCGTGACAAAAATTGTCGTATTATTACAATAAATTTAAAATTCGGTAATATAGCGTTCATTCGATATGATTTACGTCTAGTGAAATAGGGCAATCTCATCGGATGAGTTTTTCTGTATAGCGCAATTTATCCTATTCCTATATAAAAACAGTTTAAATTCCTTTAAAATACGTGGCGCAGAATTACAAACATGCATTATTTCAATTAATATTGAACAGCATTTGATTGTAATCTAACTACATTATATTGGAATAACTTCGTTATTCTATTTTACAAGCATAGGGATTTTAATGACTACCGATACATCTAAGATTATTTACACCATTACCGATGAAGCTCCAGCTTTAGCAACGCACTCGTTATTGCCGATCATTAAGGCATTCACTGCATCTTCTGGTATTGCTGTTGAAACTCGCGATATTTCTTTAGCTGGCAGGATCATTGCAAATTTCCCCGATTATTTAACTGAAGAACAACGCATTGCTGATGCACTTGCTGAACTTGGCGAACTGGCTAAGACACCTGAAGCAAATATTATTAAATTACCCAACATCAGTGCCTCAGTACCGCAACTACAAGCTGCAATTAAAGAGCTTCAGGCGAAAGGCTATGCTTTACCTAACTACCCAGAAATTGCAAAAACTGAAGACGAAAAAACGATCAAATTGACCTATGCAAAAGTGCTAGGGTCTGCAGTGAACCCCGTATTACGTGAGGGTAACTCTGACCGCCGTGCGCCAGCTTCAGTAAAGCAGTATGCTCGCATCAACCCACATTCAATGGGTGCATGGGCAACAGATTCAAAGTCTCATGTTTCGCATATGGAATCAGGTGATTTTTATGGCAGTGAGCAATCAGTAACCGTTTCTGGTGCACAAAACGTGCGCATCGAATTTGTTGCATCTACTGGCGCAGTAACAACACTCAAAGAAAAAGTGTCGTTGCTGGATAAAGAAGTGATTGATGCTTCAGTAATGAGCAAGTCAGCCTTAATTAGCTTTTTTGATAAAGAAATTGACTCAGCTAAAGAGCAGGATGTTCTGCTTTCATTGCATATGAAAGCGACAATGATGAAAGTATCAGACCCTGTTATTTTTGGTCGCGCAGTTGAAGTCTTCTACAAGAGCGTATTTGCTAAACATGCAGATACGTTCGCTGAAATTGGCGTTGACGTCAAAAACGGTCTAGGTGATGTATATGCAAAAATTGCTTCACTACCGGAACAACAACAAGCTGAAATTGAAGCTGACATTCAAGCTGTTTATGGCATACGCCCAGAGATGGCGATGGTTGATTCAGATCGTGGTATCACCAATTTACATGTGCCAAGTGATGTTATTATCGATGCATCGATGCCAGCTGCAATTAGAGCTTCAGGTCAAATGTGGGGGCCAGACGGTACGCAAAAAGATACTAAATTTATGATACCTGATCGCAGTTA
>NZ_CALJHY010000011.1 GCF_937770335.1 uncultured Glaciecola sp. | reverse complement strand
CTGAGTCTGCTCGTTAACTCGACAGTACCTAGATTACGCTTCAGAGATTTCGTAAATAAAACAATCGTATGTTGCGGAGATGACGATAGCAAGCGCCGCTTTTTGGCATCATCCGGTTTGCTGAAATCAACAGGTTAGAGGCACGTGATTAGGGTTTGAAGTTATGTGCTTAATCATTTTTGGCTTTGTAAAGCCTTGTGGTTTTGAAATAGTCTGAGTGTAAACTTCATCAAATTTATAAACATATATACGCCAGCGTTAGTCATTAATCCTCGGCGATTAATGTACTATCAATTCACTAACCAAGTCCATGTTGAAAGTTTATAGGGAATTTTTATGACAGTTTACATTGTTTCACAACTTACTATCCACGACCGCTCTAAATACGACGAGTATGAAAGCGGCTTTACCGAAGTCTTCGAAAAGTACGACGGCCAAATGCTCAGCGTTGACGAAGAGCCAACTGTCCTCGCAGGCAAGTGGGAAGCTACACGTTCTGTGATTATTAAATTTCCTTCAAAGCGAAGCGCAATTACGTGGTTAATGTCTGATGAGTATCAAGCTATTTCAAAGCATCGCGAAGCGGGGAGTACGGCTAATTCGATATTGGTGAAGGGCTTTGAATAGCTCTGCTCGAAGGGTAAGGCCTAAAAAGGTTTTAAGCATTGAAAAATAAGCGACCTAACAAGAGGTTTAACTCCCCCTAACTTGCCGGGACATTCTATAGGTAAGCTGTTGGTTGTTATCGATGTTATCGTGCCCAGTGATGGTGTATCTGCTCGATGCCCAGTTAGCGGTTCGTATATCCAAAGCGCTCAGTTCTGGCGGTTCATCATAGATGGTCGAGAAGTAGCAATGTCGAGTTTTATAGCGACTGAGCGAGCTGATATTGGCATGCGAGGTTTAGTTGGACTTTCAACACTTACTGGGCTAAAGCCAGCCCTACACGAGGTAGAGGTAGAATTTAACGCACCGGCCAAAGAGGGTACAGCGCCCGCAGATGATCGTTATTCTGACTCTAGCGTTACCTTTGTTACTCCCATCGCGCTGACATCCCCCCCTTAAGAATTGACATTAGACAGTAATGAGATTAGAAATTAAGACCAAAAAATACAGCCGATGTTTAGTAAACTCGTGACTAATAACCTTTAGCAAAAACAGCAGATAATGCAGTTCATAATCATCCCTGATTTAAAGAATGATTGAGGGTAGAGTCATAGTGATGTGCTTTAAGAGGACCAAATTTGCGGCTGAACGACTGGGATATGAAAATGAAATCGGATAATAAATATCATACTTTGAAGTGCACATAACTTGCTATTGTGTCTAAGATAACGAACGTAGGTTTTAATGTTTTAAAATAACAAATGGCAAAATACGGTTCCTCAGATTTGATATTTAGACTGACTGCTCAACGGTGCATACCGGCCGTTCAGGCAGTCGTTAATTACGTCTCTTTTTGCCATACTTTCATACGTTGCATTCAAGGACGAACGAATTTGCTGGCGATCGGGATAAGTGCACAATATAAACGCCAACGTTCAGAAACTACACTACTGTATCACTTGGTCGAACGGTATTACCCAGACTTTACGTTAAACTTAGCCGAGCAAAGTAGGTACTTATCTAAGTATGTTAAAACTTCACCTAGATAACCAAAGCGCAACTTCGTTGAACTAGCACCTACACCCAAATTAAGTTCGTTAACCTTAAACCCAGCAAAAGCCACACCTGTTGAATAGATCAGGGATGTCGTTTATTCTTCTTATACTCGACCAACATTATATAATTTACCAGTTAACACCATTTTGTTTGGCTAAGTTAACTTAAATGATTAAAGTACTGTAGTTTCTTCAATTACAACAAAACCGTAGAGTAAAGTTTTCTAAATATGAGTCTAAAAAATAAATACACTATATTTAATGTCCCGTTTTATTGGAAACCGGTTTACTGGGTGTATGGATATAGTTTAGGGTTTTTGATGTATTTGTTGGTTGTGTTACAACATACAACATGTAAAGTAAAGATTCATGTTGAAGAGAACTTATTGCCGGGTCAAAATTATATTTTTTGTTGCTGGCATCAAGACTTAACAGGCTTCTTTGCTTCAATGTATGACTTTTCAAACTATAGAATACTGAATCATCCTGTTTGGTATATGAAACCTGTCCATGTATGCCTGCGCTTAATGGGCATAAAAAAAATATACTTCGGTTCCTCTGGCCATTCTGGGAAGGCCGCTGCCATAGAATTAACAAAGGCACTAAAGAGTGGATGCGACACCTTTATCACCCCCGATGGACCATCAGGACCATTAAATACTTTCCAAAAAGGGGCCTTGCATCTTTCTATGAATAGCACAATCCCTATTGTACCAGTGAGGTTTGAATATGCTGATGCACGCAAATTAGGTGGCTGGGATCAAAAGAGATTTCCGCGACTATTTTCTAAATTTGATGTGTATTTGGGTAAACCGATAATCGTAAATGAGTCTAACTTTAAGCATGTTGTTGCTGAAATTAAATTAGGTATGAGTAAATAATATAGAGAGCCGATGTTTCGTTGTTTTAACTGTTCCCTATCTCTTATATATTGCAAATGATCCTATCAATAATGTTGGGAGCCATGTTCGATCAAACTTGTCGGTCGGCCTTAAGGCAATTACTGTCTTACGCCGTTCAAATAGATGTGAAAAATCTTTGCCATAGGTAACCATTGAGCTTGGAAATTTGATGGGCTGTTGCACCTCCAAACCAGTCATTCAGCCAGTCGTTAATTACGTCTCTTTTTGCCACACTTGTCTGCACACAACTCAAGGGTGCACGAATGTGCTCGCAGTGCATCAGACTGAGCAATATAAACTTAGCTCCTGATCTATTCAAACTGCAATTATTGTTTTAGGATGCTTAGCATCGTCAAATCGACCGTGTGCGAGAAGACATCTTGGAAAATACATTTTATTTAAAGTCACCGCAGCAGAAACGCTACTTATTATTACTGGCGCTTAAGGCCTTATTGTTAAACCTTGCTTTAGGCCTGTTGTTTTTTGTAGCAGGAATGCCGCTATTAATCGGCTTGACCATATGGGCAACATTGCAAATACTAGCCCCATTTTTTGATGTACCGCAGATGGTAAAAAACGGTAACCTTATATATTTTTCTCCGCTTTTTTTAGTCGAAAAAGAAAGCAAAGGCGCTATGGTGCTGCACGGTGGAACCTTATTTGATTATCACTTTACGATCAACAAGGCATGGAGCAGCAAGCGTAAAACGAATTATGTGATCCAGCAATATTTGCTTGGTCTGTTGCATTTAGTCGAAAATAAGCCAGATGATCTAATTTTGACCGGCACTAGCTATGTTCTAAATACAAAAACAGCAGAGCGTTTGGGATTCAAAAAAATACCAAGCTTAGCTTTGCAAAGACTCATTCTAATGTTGAATGCAATTAATCTAACGGTATCGGCCTCAAAGATAAAAGGCCGTTTGGTAGTGCCGCCGATATCTAGAACCAATTCTTATTCAGCGACCGTGAAAGATATTAAAGCAAACGCTGACTTTATTCGGGCTTTAATTAAACGTTTGGAATACTAGTGCTACATTACTTTGGCAGATTCCATCGCTATCTTAGGCTACCACTATACAAACAGCGCAGCAAAATTTGCACTTTCGCCAATTCTTGTTCCCCAGGATTTCACCTTTTCAGACTCGGTCACTGGCAAAAAAATTCGAAAAACTGCGCCACCACCAACCCTGAGTGCCTCACAGTTGGATCCTCCGGCAAAAGTCACGGACCGAATTACGTCGGTGATGGGCCGGAATGAAAACCACGCAGCGGGTCGCCGGGTGCAAAAGAGCAGTACAGAGAATTTTTAGAAAAACGAAGTGAGAGCCGAAATCTATAAGTCGGTGGGTGTGCAGCTGTAACTCGATGATTTGTATACAGAAAATGGTGGCCCCTCCCTGACTCGAACAGGGGACCTGACGATTATGAGTCGTATGCTCTAACCAACTGAGCTAAGGGGCCACATTTTGAAACTTTGTGGTCGCTTTTTATTTCAAACAGCAGACATTAGCTATTTTGAATGTAGACTTTCTAGCAACAAAGCTAGTCGTCTATCTGAAAAGCGGCGTGAAGTATAAATTTTTTTTTCTGCGTTGTCATTAAACAGGTAAAACTTTTTCAAAAAAAGCCGATATAAATCAAATGTGGTGGTTATATGTACTATCTTAGGTGTCGGGATGCGGATAATGTACTATCTTACGTATCTTGGCGTGCATAGATGTGCTTGTTTTGCTATATTTCTGTAAGAGATGCCTACTTGAAAATTGTTAGGAGCTGCAAATGGCAGAAGTACCATATTTAATTAGCGGTCGTAATACGTTAATACATAAATTGAGAAAACTGGATTTGCTTGTTATAAATGGGCGACGCGACCCAGTGTTACTCGTTATGTATAACGAGATTGAAATCTATGAAGGTAAAATTCCTGAAAATAAATTGGAAGCAAAGCGGATGGATATGGCGAAGGTTGATATTTCCTCTCCGGACAATTTCAGCGATTATCGTCCCATGTTGTTTATTCAAACGTTAAATAATAAAGAATATAAAATTGACTACAGTAAAGCCGGAACTGATTTCTTCATTACTGTCCATCAAGACAGCACTTTTTAGTATTAAGTAGATATTCGAATATGACTAAAAACTCTGTGCGCGGAATATGTGGTTTCGCTTTACTGTGTTGTATTTACTTTATTTCGTTATTTTTATTTCATTACTTCACGATACCATTACCCCCCGCGCTTATTGGTATCTTTATACTCCTGCTTTTATTCCTATTATTAGGCGGCGTTCCCGCTGCAATCACTCAATCTGCTCGCCCACTGTTAGCTCACATGGGACTATTTTTGCTACCCGCACTCATTTCAGTGTTGTTGTATGGCGACTTGTTTGAGCAGTATTATGTTGCGTTGATTATTGCAGTTTTACTTAGCACGCTGGTTAGTTTAGGTATTACATTGTGGTTGAGCCAGCGTATTTTGTCAGGGGTGAAAGCCTCTACAGAAGTAAATCAGCCTATGATAAATGAGCGTAAAAAAATGACGAGTAAGACCAGCTTATGACGTCAGCATTACAGCAACTTATTGACCAGCTTTCACCACTATGGTCGCAAAATTACGTTTTTATGTTTGCTTGTTTAATTGCAACGTTGGGCGTGTATTTACTGAGTAGAAAGCTGTATTTTTGGCTGGATCAAAATCCATTGTTACATCCACTAACCATCAGTACCCTTGTTATCGGCTTTGGCTTACATTTTGCCGAGATAGATGTGATGGCATTTAAACGAGGCATCACACTATTTGAACTCCTGCTAGGGCCGGCTACAGTGGCATTAGCAGTGCCGTTGTACAATCAATTGCCGGTGCTTAGACAGCTCGGATTTAGAGTGCTAGCGCCAATACTCATTGGGGGCAGCTTAGCGCCTACTATTGCATGGCTTTCTGTTTACTTATTGAAAACGCCATTACAACTTCAAATGACCATGCTAGTAAAGTCTATTACCACCCCCTTAGCAATGGGCACGGCAGACTTGATTGGCGGCACACCTGAACTCGCCGCCGTTATCGTCATACTAACCGGTATTGTTGGCGCAACCTTTGCACCTTGGTTAATTATACTCACCAAAACTGATTCTGAATATGCGCAAGGACTAGCGTTAGGATCAGTAGCTCACGTCATTGGTACATCTAAAGCCTTAAGCGTTAGTGAAACCTGCGGTGCTTTTGCTACTCTAGGCCTGTGTCTTAATGGCATATTTACGGCATTGTTATTACCGATATTGTTCGCATAGTAAGTTGCTATTAATGCTGATTGACTCTCTTTATTAGCTGTTATACAACGTTTCTTTGCTGAGTATTATGCTGGCGATTCTAAATAATTATTGTGTTAAGCCCCTATAATGAAAAGGCATAAAGCCAGTAAACGTCAACTTAATTTTATCCGTCTTTTAACTTTTACTAGACCTATACATGATTTTAGTCCTAATATGTGATGACTCCCTTTTAGCTCGAAAGCAAGTTGCGAAAAACACTAGCTATAGAGTTAAGCTATGGTTTGGAAGGGTACAATGTGCAGTGTGATTTAATATTATTGTTCACTGAAGACTCGTTAGATACTTTGAATTCAAAATTAGCCCATTTGCTAGAGGATTAAACGATGAGTAACACTGCGCTTGACGAGATACTAGAATTTCATTGGATGATGGACATGTTGCAAACAGTCGATGTAGGCATTGTTGTTCTCAATAGTAACTTTGAAATTAAGGTTATGGAATGGCTTCGTGGAAGCGCATAGTGGAATGTTGCCAAGCGAGGTGAGAGACAAAAGACTGTTTCCTGATATTTCTGAAGAATGGTTTAGGCGCAAAGTAAAAGCAGTGTTTGAGCTTCGTATCCGCGCATTTGTCACATGGGAACAGCGTCCTTATTTATTTAAGTTTAGAAATTTTCGGCCCATCACGGGCACTGAACCTTTTATGTACCAGAACATTTCATTCTCCGCACTAGTATCTGCTTCGGGTGAGGTTGAGCATGTTTGTATGATGGTTTATGACATGACCGATGCAGCCACTGCTAAAAAGCAACTACTTGCTTTGCAAGTTCAACAAAACGAAATGCAGCACACAAATCGGCTTAGTAACTAGCACATTTTTATTGATCTCGTCTTGTTGGTCTAATCCTTGCTGTTCTCTAATCATTATTTCCAACGTAAGTGTCTGTTTGCGCTTGCAGGTTCAACGGTTTCTGGTATTAAGTGATGAATCAACTTTCTAAATATTTATTTTTATCAATAGCTATCTTTGCAGCTTCAGGTTGTGGAAGCGATGCCGAACAGCCCCAAACCCAGACAGTGTTGGTAAATGCGGGGCTAAATATAGAGGTTAACGAGCAGGTAATTGTCAGCATCGATGGCATTGCAACCAGCACCGCTGGTGGTATCACCTACGCTTGGAGTTCGGTGCCAACCTTAGTCTTTGCACAAGCTGATGCATCGGCAGAAGTAGCAGCCTCTACAGTAACTTCACCTAGCGTAACTCAGATAACGGATTATGTACTTACATTAACCGCTACTGATAGCAATGGAACGACGGGCGTAGACAATATTACGATGAGTGTGAAGCCAGTGAATGCACTCCCCACCGCGGTAATACTTGCCCCTAGTATCGACCTTTATGAAATTGATAGTTATCCAATATTAACTAACGTAACCCTCGACGGCAGCTCAAGTAGTGATAGCGACCCGCAAACCTCCAATGCACCAATATCTGCCTTTCTTTGGCAACAAATTGCCGGACCTGATGTATTAGCGGGAAGAATTTTAACATCAGCAAATTTCATTTTTGAGACTCCTATACTGGCCCAATCGATCGATATTACTATGCGCTTGCAGGTGACTGATCAAGAGGGAGCAATCTCAAGCGTAGATAAAACGCTTCGATTATTAAGTGAGTCTGAAACTATTCCGGAGTTATCTATTGGACCAGTTCACACTGTTTTTTCTGGTGAACTATTATCACTGAGCGGCCAAGCTTCAAGCATAGCGAGAAACGCTGAGCCATTTTCAGTGCTTTGGTCGTCAGACTCTCTGTTAGCGCCTATTATTGGTGACGCTAATGCAATAAAAACGTTCAGCATTGCTCCGTTGGTTTATCAGCAAACAGAAATTGTTTATCAGCTTTCCATCACAGATAGTTATGGGAATCAGCGGACTAAAATGCAGACAATGTTGGTTGAACCACAAACGAAGACAACTCTCAACGATACAGGTGTTAGCTTAAACGCTAGCAATAATAGCAATCTTGTTACTTATCAAGGAGAATTTGCTGGTCAGGATGCCCACAACGGATACGATCGTATCGCCAGCAGTGGCTTTTCAGATAAAGCAGGTAGGGGAGAGCTCGGATTCGATTTCACGCGTTTAAATCAAAATGGTGATGAGGTTGACCAAAACACAATAGATTGGAGTTGTGTTCGCGACAATGTCACCGGATTGATTTGGGAGAATAAGACTGATGTTATCGATGATTTACATGCTGTTGAGCAGGTCTTTACCTGGTATTCATTGGCTGAAAACGGTGGATTTGCAGGTGACGTAAATATGGGTAGTAGTGCTTGCAATCTTTCGTCCGGTAATTGCAATACGCAGGCATTTGTAGATGCCGTAAATGCACAAGGTCTATGTGGTTTTTTTGATTGGAGACTAGCCAGTCATAGTGAACTTTTATCGCTTGTTCATTTTGGCAAGTTACAGCCCCCACTAATTGAAAGCGACTACTTTCCTGATATGGGCACAGCTAGCCCTGACTCTCCTTTGTGGTATTGGACCTTTATGCCTAATGTTGATGGTATCAACGAGAGTGGCTCTCAGAGTGCATGGGCAATTGATTTTGACTCTGGGGTTGATAACTTTATCAATAAATCAACGCAAGCACGCATTAAGTTAGTGAGGGCTGGAAGATGAATAAGAACGTGATACTCAATACCGCAGTAATTTGTTTTTTTCTTGGGTTTGTCAGTATGGTGAGTGCAGAGCAATTATGTCTGTCAACAGCTCCTGTTAGTTCACCAGAAGATGAATTTCTGAAGTTCGATAATGGACAAGTGCTGCATACAAATACCAGTTTAATGTGGATGAGTTGCGCTATAGGACAAACTTGGAACGGTGAAAACTGCACAGGTGAAGCTGAACCTTTTACTTGGAAACAGGCTTTAGAGTTAAGTGTTGGCTATGAATTTAATCTTTCTAATAATTGGCGTTTGCCAAATATTAAAGAGCTGAGCTCTATTACAGAGCGTTCATGTGCCAGACCTTCTATTAATGTTGACTTGTTTCCAGCCACGCCTCCAGATGATTTTTGGACTTCAACGCCATCTATGAATGATACTGAACGTGCTTGGGTTGTGGCATTTTTTAATAGTAGTAATTCTATTAAAGAGAAAAACAGAACGGTGTTTGTTCGCTTAGTGCGAACCGCTTTACCTGCGGAACGTGAGGTACAATAGGTGCAATAGAGGCAATAGAGGTAAACTGATTGCCCTTAGTTTTATACAAACAAGTCTAGCAAATTATTTAGGTAACGCTTTCCCGTCTCAGTAAGCTGCCACGCTTCTTCATTACTTGTAATAAGCTTCATGGTCTTCGCTTTTTCCAAGTATTGTAATTCGCTTTGGATTAATTCTCGCCCTGTCGTTTTTACAAATTGCGCTTTTGGGCAAGTTTCCATAATCCTAAATCGATTCATAAAAAATTCAAATGCCAACTCGTCACTTTTAACCTGCGTTATTTTATCCATATAAGCGCGAGTGAAATCCATATAGCCTTTTGGATGCTTTACCTTAACTGTGCGAATAATGCGCAGCGCGGCTGATGCTTCTGGTGCAGCAGCAGCAGGAGAACTGGGAAGCATTGTTTCTACTTTTGTCGATATCTGATTTTGAGGTATGCTTATTTTTCCATGTGCGCCACAGCCAATGCCAAGATAGTCTCCATATCGCCAATAGTTAAGATTATGCTGACATTGTTGACCTTTTTTCGCGTAGGCTGATATTTCATATTGTTCATAACCCGCTTCCGTCAATAGCTGATGACCACGCTCTTGAATTTCCCACAAAATATCATCGTCGGGTAATGTCGGCGGTTTTGAATAAAACGCTGTGTTGGGCTCAATAGTGAGCTGATACCATGATAAGTGAGGCGGCGCTAATGCAATGGCTTTTTCTAAATCCAGCATGGCATCGTCAATGCTTTGGCTTGGTAAACCATGCATTAAGTCTAGGTTGAAACTGCGTAATGCTAAGCGTTTTGCTAGTTGAACAGCGGCGCTAGCTTGCGTTGAATCATGGATACGACCGAGTGCTTTTAAATGCTGTTCATCAAAACTTTGAACACCAATCGAAATACGGTTAATCCCGGCTTTTTCAAAGCCAATAAATTTTTCGGCTTCGACAGTACCGGGGTTTGCCTCCATCGTAATTTCAGCATCTGGGGCTAATGGAATTCTTGCTGCAATGCCATCTAACAGTCTTTGCATGCCAGCAACGGACAACAAACTAGGTGTGCCGCCGCCAATAAAAATACTGGATACTTCACGTAATTCCCCTTTAATGGTAACGAGTGGCAAATCTTCGATTAAGTCATCTAATACGTGACTAATATATTCAGACTCGGGCAAGCCACCTTTCAAATTATGTGAATTGAAATCGCAGTAGGGGCACTTTTGAACACACCAAGGAATATGCACATATAAGCTAAGAGGAGGCAAGCTTGTGAGACTAACATGTTGCTTTGAGTCAACACCAAGCGTTGCGGTTGGTGTACCTGAATTATCTTCGCTCAACGGCTCAATACTTCCTTCATACGCTGCATTAACTGCACCAGCGCGTTACCGCGGTGGCTAATTCTATTTTTAATGTTTGACTCTAGTTCAGCTGCACTGCAGTTTTGCTCGGGTACCCAAAAGATCGGGTCATAACCAAAGCCGCCATTGCCGCTGGGTTTTGTACTGATTTCGCCATGCCATTCACCTTGGCATATAATTGGAGTAGGGTCGAGTTCATGTTGCATAAATACGAGTACGCACAAAAAGCGGGCTTTACGATTATCTGTTTCGTTTGCTAAAGCCTTCAGCAGTTTGTTTACGTTATCACTATCGTTAGCCGTTTCACCTGCATAGCGAGCTGAATAAATACCGGGAGCACCACCAAGAACATCTACTGCTAAACCGCTATCGTCAGCAATAGCGGGTAGCCCGGTTACTTTTGCTGCGTTACGAGCTTTAATAATTGCGTTTTCAACAAAAGTAGTTCCAGTTTCAGGCACTTCTTTTACATTAAACTCAGACTGCGGTATTACTTTTATTGAAAAACCATCAAACAGCGTCGAGAATTCAGCTACTTTACCTTTATTACCTGTCGCTAAGACGATTTGCTTTATGCTCATCTATGCCTCTTTTGATTTAGGTGATGAAGGTCTAGTTGTCTTCTTCTTAAACTTGCTCTTGGCTTTTACTTTTTTGCCTTTTCCTTTGCCAGGTGTTTTTACTTTTTGTTTCTTTATTACTTTTGGCGCCTTATTCTTTGGACGCAAACCATCAATAACTCTGGCTTTAAACGGCTCTTTGGTATAGCGCTCTACCTTGCCTATTTTCTCAAAGTCATGTGCTTCAACAATAGAAATTGCAGTACCTTTGGCACCGGCGCGTCCGGTGCGTCCAATACGATGTACATACAAGTCTGAACCTCTGGGCATGTCAAAGTTAATAACATGGCTAATGTCTTGTACGTCAATACCCCTAGCTGCAACGTCGGTTGCGATAAGAATTTTCACATCACCTGCTTTGAAACTTGCTAATGCAGAGTTACGCTTATCTTGAGGCATTTCGCCTTGCAAATAGGTCACGCTAAAATCTTGGCTAAACAAAAAGTCTTTTAGGTTATGCAAGCGTGCGCGTGTTTTGACGAACACAATACAGGACTCAATAGTATTGCGCAGATGATGAACTAATATCGCATTTTTATGGTTTAAATCGTCAGCCAAGTGGTACCACTGAATAATTTTGTTCTTCTCTTTTCTGGAAGGATCAGCGGAAAGTGTGACCGGATCTTTCAATAATTCTTCTGCGAAAAGGCGTACACCTCTTCCTTCAAGTGTTGCAGAAAACAACATGCTTTGCTTTCGCCACTTAGCTTCACCTGCAATTTGATGTACGATTGAAGAGAAACCCATGTCTAACATGCGGTCTGCTTCATCTAGAATAAGTGACTCAATATCACGGCAATCAAAACTTTCTTGTTCAATATGCTCAAATAACCTACCCGGTGTTGCAACCAAAATATCGCAATGGCCAGCTAGCGTTTCACGGTCAGTGCCATAGTTAATACCACCCGTAATGACACCGCAGGTTAGATGTGTATATTTAGTAATTGCTAGTGCTTGCTCGAATACCTGATTAGCTAGTTCTCTGGTGGGAACGAGTATAAGCACTCTTGTCGAACTGTCGTCCTTGCGCGGGTGATCGAGCAAATATTGGCAAACAGGCAACAAAAATGCAGCTGTTTTCCCTGTGCCAGTTGGGGCGTCAGCAAGTATATCTTTACCTTCCATTGCATGTGGAATAACCAAGGACTGAATGCTGGTGGGGCGTTCATAGCCCATGTCGTTAATGGCTCTGCAGAGTTCGTCGTCTAAATCTAATTGATCAAACATGAATGACTTTGTTTTGTTTGTATTTGTGCCCATTCTACCTCAAATCTATGATAACGAGTATGCTTGTTTCAATTCAATCAAGTATTTTCTCAACTTAGAGGAAATACACCATTGTACTGCGCAATCTAAGGCCTTTTACATTGACTTAAATAGCGATAATAGATAGGTTATCTATATGATAATCATGACAGCGCAGATAACGTGTATTTAAGCTATTTTGGGTTAACAGACAACCCATTTTCAATTGCTCCTAACCCCGACTACCTATTCATGAGCCCTAGGCATCGCGAAGCTTTAGCTCATTTGACGTTTGGCTTGAAGGAGTCTGGTGGATTTGTGATGCTGACTGGAGAAGTGGGAACAGGGAAAACCACCGTGTCTCGCAAGCTTCTGCAAGATTTATCAGACGATACGCAAACCGCGGTTATTTTAAATCCAACATTGTCAGCCATAGAGTTGCTGGCAACCGTTTGTGATGAACTTGGTGTTAAATATGATGTGAATACTAATTCGCTTAAAGTATTTACAGACAAAATTTTAAATAAGTTGGCAGATAATCACGCTAATGGCATCAACACGGTACTTATTATCGATGAAGCCCAGCACTTGATGCCCGAAGTATTAGAACAACTGCGTTTGTTGACTAATTTAGAAACGACTCGAGAGAAACTATTACAAGTTGTCTTAATCGGTCAACCTGAGTTACAACAGCTATTGCGCCGAAACGAGCTAAGGCAATTAGCTCAGCGAGTAACTGCTCGTTATCACTTATTACCTTTAACTAAGGCTGAGGTTGCATTGTACGTAGCTCACCGACTGCAGGTGGCGAATGGTAATCCAAGTATTTTCACATCAACGTCGCTAAGTAGTTTATTTCAAATCAGTGGAGGCATTCCGCGGGTTATTAATTTGTTATGTGATCGCGCTATGACACTCGCTTACACACTACAAAAACCGCTTATTACACATCAACTCGTTATTGCTGCTAGTTATCAAGTGTTGGGTGATGACATTGTTCAGCAACAACAGCAAGACCTGTGGAAACCAATTTTTATAGCCAGTTTTATCACTTCTATAATTCTAGGTTTGGTTGCAGGAGGATTATATGCTTAAAGTTTTCAATGTAAGCGAACTGCAGCCAGGCATGTTGGTCAGTAAGGTAGTAAGTCAGCATGGGCCAGTTAAAATCCGAAAAGTAGGAATGATCCGCAGTCCCGAAATGATAAAGGGTTTAACTAACATGGGCGTGACTGAGGTTGAAGTCGATTTGAGCCAGAGTTTGGGTTTGCTGGATATTGACGAAGAGACGGCGCTAGAAGTAGAACTTACAGAACAAGCGGTTAAGTTAACACCGACGCAACAGCTACTGCAAAATGAAAGGAAGTCCGCCAAGGCAAATAATGATGTTAGTCAGCAATATCATCGTTCGTTGTTTATGCCATCTATGGATACCTTGCCTTCATCTTGGGATTTGTATGGTAAGAATATTTCATTATTTCTTTTACTGGTCGTTGGTGGTTTATGTGTAGGTTGGAATATTGCATCTATTCCAGATTGGTTGTCACTGACAAAAAGTAAAGACTACGTAGTGATTGATTATCAACCTGTAAATAGTCCCACAAAAAAAGCGCTCGTTTTGGACGAAAATAGATCAGCATCTTCAGCACTATTAAATGAGCCCAGCACAGAGCAAGATAGCACTAATAACCGAAATGCAACGGCAGGGAGTATTCAATCGTCCTTGGCGCAGGAAGGAATAGATAGCGCTGACTTAGCTCAAGTGCAAACTCCAGTTACACCAAAACAGGAAGATCCAAGTGCGGTTACTAACGCCGAACCACTTGTGTTGGGATATTTACCAGACAATATGGCTAATACCGAGATTTTAGATAGTTCAGAGGTGAGCCCGGGAGCAAATATATTAAATTTACCTGCGAGCCCACAATCTGAAAGCGCGGTGTCGGCTCGATTATTAGCCAAAATCAACAAAGCGATTGCTGAGTTAGATGAGGGTGACTCCGTCGCGTCAAATTTTCAGGAAAGCACCAGTTACGATGACTTACCGCGTGTGGACCAATTATCGGTAGCGACTCAAACACAAATTCCATCAATGGCATTTAGTGCGCACATGTACTCTTCTGAAAGGCCAAAACGTTGGATTAGAGTTAATGGCCGGCGCCTAGTTGAAGGTGACTTTATTGCAGAAAACTTGCAGTTAGTGAATATAGAACCACAAAAAGTTATTTTATCTTTTAAAGATGAAGTGTTTACTATGAACGCGCTGTCTGACTGGTAGTTAACTAATCTTTTAGTGTCTACTATTTATTGAAACAGACGACAATAATTTATCAAGGGCCAGTGATTTAGCTTCGTGACAAAAATAATGAGTTATCTCTATTTTGGCAGAAAAACGCTTTTGAAAAATTTGTCTAAGTTCATACTAAATTCTTCTGGCTTAACGCCTGTTAAAATATAGTCTTCTGATTGGCTTAAATCGAGTCTTACAATTTCAGTGTGCAGTTGAGTTTGCATACTATAAAAAATCATCACTACTGGATTCAGAGGTTGTTTGACATTGCGCTGACTCACAATAGCCAATTTATGACTACTCAGTTGGACCAAAGAGCCTACTGGATGCAGGCCAATTGCATTAATAAATTCGGTGACTAATTCCCGGTCAAGCGTTTCATCGCCCTCTAATTGATGCAGGGCTGCAGTAGCGCTAACCGAACGTTGATGTTGTCGGTTCGAAATCATTGCGTCGTAGCAATCTACAATACCTGCCATTTGAGAATACACACTAATTTCTGAAGCTGTCTTTGCTTTAGGGTAACCGCTACCATTTATTCTTTCATGGTGATTAGCAATAACATCCAGCACAATAGGTCGTGCATCGTCTAAGCGCTCGACTATTTCTAAGCCGATATCGACATGACTTCTCATTATTTTCCAATCGGCATCATCGAGTTCGCTGGTTTTTTCGATCAGATTAGTGGGAAGAGAGGTCATACCGATATCCATCAGTAAGCCAGCAATAGTTAAATCTTCAACCTCAGCTTGAGACATCCCTTTTGAATTAGCAAACATAGCGAGTAAGATTGCACAGTTAATTGCGTGTTCTACTAAATATTCATTGGAATCTTTGAACATCAGTAGACAAGATAGTGCATCGGCATTGTCAAAAACTGAATCAATAATATTTCGCGATAGCTTGTTCAAGTGTTCGATATTTGGTGTTGAGCCTGAGCGTAATTGAGATACAAAGTTTTTTTGTACATTCTTTGCTTGTATATATAGCTCGTCGGCGTCTTTCAGCGCTTCCTGATGTTGCCCAATATTTATAATGTTGGTTAATTTAGTTTCTTTTACTAGTGACGCGATGCCATTATTTTGTGCAGCAGTGCCCGTTTCTATACTATAACTTTCAGGATGAGCAGAGCGAGCCGCTAGATGACTTTGCACTGTTTTATCGCGGGTTTGATTTTTAGGGGTTATGCTCTTGCCAAAATCTACCTCAACTTCCAATATACCTCTGCTTTCTAGTGCAACGAGAATAGCTTCAGATTTTATCAATCCTTTCGTTTTAATTCGGACATTGCCTTTTTGCTTTGCTACGCTTTCGACATACATGCCGACTGTTAGCTCCGTTATCTGGATTGTTTTTATCATTATTATTGACCTGATTTTATTGAAAAATACAATGTCCTACATTGTTACAATAAAATCATTATACACACTAAACCTTTGATCTAGTGAGTATATTTATGCAAAAAAGACGTATTAGAGTTGATATAAAAGTATAAAAAACAGTCTATAACCAAGCTGCTCTTTTATCCTCATAATTACTAATACTTGTATCTAACTCAAGGGTTTGCCCAATTGCATCTAAGCCTTTTATCATATTTTGTTTATGATGTTCTACCATATCGAAAGTATACGTTTTATCACCAACCTTTACGCTTTGCTCTGGAAGGTTAACGAAAAATATGATGTCTGGATTATTAGAAACTTGCGCAAATAACTCATCCATATCTTTGCTTGGGAGTACAATAGGGAGAAGTTGATTATTAATACAGTTGCTATAAAAAATATCCGCAAAGCTGGTTGCAATAATGCACCCAAAACCAAAATCAGCCAAAGCCCAAGGAGCATGTTCACGGCTTGAACCACAACCAAAGTTCTCACGCGCTAATAAAATGTTGGCGCCTTTGTGTTCTGTTTTAGTCAATGGAAACTCAGGATTTAATTCTTGTTCATGCAAGTCTAAATAGCGCCAGTCATGAAACAGGTGTTTGCCATAGCCTGAACGAGTTACACCAGTTAAAAACTGCTTAGGGATTATCTGGTCTGTGTCGATATTAGCTTGATCTAGTGGTGCGGCCTTGCCGGTTAATTCAGTAAATCCTGTCATTTTATTCTCCAAACTGTCTTGAATCAGCAAAACTGCCAGTTAATGCGGCAGCTACTGCCATTTCAGGGCTCACCAAATGAGTCCTTGAACCACGACCTTGGCGACCTTCAAAATTTCGATTACTAGTAGAAGCACAGCGATCTCCTGGTTGTAGAACATCGTCATTCATGCCCAAACACATCGAACAACCTGGTAATCTCCACTCAAAACCGGCTTCTTTAAAAATTACATCTAATGCTTCTTTTTCCGCTTGTTCTTTAACTTCAACAGAACCGGGAACGACAATAGCGGTAACGTCGCTTTTCACTTTCCCTGATGCAGCCACTTTTGCTGCAGCTCTTAAATCTTCGATACGACTGTTGGTACAGGAACCAATAAAGACATGAGATATCTTCACATTGTCCCAAGTTTGTCCAGCTTCAAGTCCCATGTACTTGAGCGCTTTAATGGCAGATTCTTTTTCGATAGGGTCGTCAAAATCATCAGGTGAAGGGATAGTTTGGTTAATACCAATAACTTGCCCTGGGTTAGTTCCCCAAGTAATCTGTGGTTCAATTTCTTTGGCTTGCAGGGTAACAACGGTGTCGAAGATAGCATCGGTATCTGTTGTTAACGATTGCCAATATCCAACGGCATCATTCCAGTGCTGTTTGGTCGGTGAAAATTCCTTATCTTTTAGGTACTCGATGGTTTTATGGTCTGGTGCAATTAAGCCTGCCTTCGCACCAGCTTCAATACTCATATTGCAGATGGTCATGCGTTGCTCCATCGATAAGTCGCTGATGGCCTCACCGCAATACTCAATAACGTAGCCAGTAGCGCCAGCGTGACCAATTTTTCCTATAATTGCCAAGATAATATCTTTTGCTGTAACTCCGATAGATAACTTTCCTATCACTTCAATTTTCATGCTCTTAGCTTTGCTTTGTTTCAGTGTTTGAGAGGCTAATACATGTTCAACTTGTGATGTTCCTATGCCAAATGCAAGTGCGCCAAAGGCGCCATGAGTTGCCGTATGGCTGTCGCCACAAACAACCGTCATACCCGGTTGAATTAGGCCAAGTTGCGGACCAATGACATGCACAATCCCCTGGTTCTTGTGACCAACGGGATAGAGTTGGATTTTGTGTTGTGCACAGTTATCTGCCAGCGTTTGTAGTTGTAATTTATTTTGCGGACCACATGCATCAAGGGCAAGAGAACGCGTAGATATACTATGGTCCATAGTGCCAAAAGTCAGATCTGGACGACGTACTTTACGATTATTTTCATTTAACCCAGCAAAGGCCTGAGGTGTGGTAACTTCGTGAATGAGATGACGGTCAATATACAATAAGGTATCTTCGCCTAGTTGTTCTACGATGTGTGCGTCCCACACTTTGTCATAAAGGGTTTGAGCCATGATTTTTCCTTACCTTCAGGTTAAGAGATTTGTTGTAAAATATAAGTGCCTACATCTGCAGTAGAGCGGGCATTGTTGCGTTCTTGCTTTGGCATTAATTCTGCGGTTAATACGCCATCTTCAAGTGTTTTAACAACGGCTGCATCAATCGCATCTGCGGCGTCAATTTCACCTAGGCTATAGCGTAGCATCATTGATGCTGACAGAATTTGAGCGATTGGGTTTGCAATACCTTTGCCTGCAATATCAGGAGCAGATCCACCGGCCGGTTCATACATACCAAAGCCTGCGCCATTGATACTCGCCGATGGTAATAAACCCATTGAGCCTGTTAGCATTGCACATTCGTCACTAATAATATCGCCAAATAAGTTGGAACATAACATGACGTCAAATTGCGCAGGATCGCATATAAGCTGCATCGTCGCATTATCAATGTAAATATGTTCAAGCGTGACTTCTGGGTAATCTTTTGCGACTTCTTCAACCACTTCACGCCATAAACGACTGCATACAAGCACATTGGCTTTATCAACAGAGGTGACTTTTTTACCGCGTTTCATTGCCGCTTCAAATGCACTGATAGCGATGCGCCTAATTTCACGCTTTGAATAGCGCATGGTATCGAAAGCGAACTGCTCTTCACCTTCGCCTTCAAGCCCTTTAGGCTGACCAAAGTAAATGCCGGAGGTAAGCTCACGAATAACTAAAACGTCTACGCCTGATTGTGCTATGTCACTACGCAATGGAGATAAATGTGCAAGTCCTGCATAAATTTTTGCTGGGCGTAAATTACTGAATAAATCGAAATGACTTCGCAACTTCAGCAAAGCGGCGCGCTCTGGACGCAGTTCTAAGGGCAGGCTATCCCACTTAGGACCACCAATTGAGCCAAACAAAATAGCATCAGCTTGTTCGCAACCTTCAAGAGTTGCTTGGGGCAATGCTTCACCGTGATGATCAATTGCAAAGCCACCTACAGGGTAGGTTGTGCGCTCTAGTGTAATATTAAATTTATGGCACACCGCGTCTAAAACGCGATTTGCCTGCTCCATTACTTCAGGCCCAATACCGTCCCCGGGTAAAACTGCAATGTGATATGTGGCCATTCTAAACTCCGGTAATATTTTCTTGTTGTTGTTTTTGTTCGTCAATTTGATCAGCAAGGTACGTATTATTTAATACAAAAATGAGTGCACGAACACCTGACTCAACGATGTCAGTCGCTAGGCCAATACCGTTAAAACGTCTGCCATTATACTCGGCGACCACACTAACTTGAGCGAGAGCATCGGCACCTTCCCCTTTTGAATCCAATTTAAAATCGACAATATCAATTTTATGTTCTTTCACTACCTTCATGATAGCATTATATGCGGCATCAACAGGACCATTTCCAACCGCCGATTCGGTGATACTTTGGTCGCCCACTTTCAGGCGCACTGTCGCGCTAGGGATTATATTACGACCTGAGTTAGCCTGTAAATAATCTAATTGATAATGCGCATGGTCATGTTTTTGTTGGTCGAAAAAGAGAAGCGCCTCTAAGTCATAATCAAAGACTTGGCCTTTTTTGTCCGCTAAGCGTAAAAATGCATCGTAAATAGCGTCCAAGTCATATTCATCTGTTCGATAGCCTAGTTCACCTAGACGATGTTTAATAACGTGTCGACCAGATCGAGAGGTTAAGTTCAGTTTGTTTTTATTAATCCCAACGCTTTCTGGCGTCATTATTTCGTAGGTATTTTGGCTTTTTAATACACCATCTTGATGAATGCCTGACGAGTGACTAAATGCATTCGCACCCACAATTGCTTTGTTTGCTTGTACTGGCATATTGCATAGGTTGCTAACCAACTTTGAAGCTTTGTGAATTTCTGGCGATTGGATATTTGTGGATAAACCAAGCATGGCATAGCGGGTTTGCAGGATCATCGCAATTTCTTCAAGGGAACAATTACCGGCTCTTTCACCAATACCATTAACCGTGCACTCAACCTGTCGAGCACCTTGTTCGACGGCAGCTAACGAATTCGCAACGGCTAGACCTAAATCATTATGGCAATGCACAGATATGATCGCTTTATCGATATTAGGAACCCGATTAAATAGGTTTTTAATAATGCCACCAAACTCGGTTGGTGTTGTGTAGCCAACGGTATCCGGAATATTAACGGTGGTTGCACCAGCATTGATTGCGGATTCAACCATGCGGCACAAGTAATCAATATGCGTTCTACCGGCATCTTCACAGCTGAACTCTACATCATTGGTATACTTTCGTGCATGTTTAATCGCGTTAACAGCCATTTCAACTACTTCATCTTGTGATTTGCGCAGTTTTGTATTCACATGAATATCAGATGTTGCAATAAAAGTATGAATGCGAAAGTTGTCAGCGACACTGAGTGCTTGTCCACAGGCATCAATATCTTTTTCTAGTGCTCTTGCTAGACCACAAACAGTCGAGTTTTTGATTTCCTTTGCAATTAACTGAACGGCTTTAAAGTCACCGGGAGATGAAACGGGAAAACCAGCTTCTATTATGTCAACGCCCAGTTTTTCGAGCATCAGCGCAATTTGTAGCTTATCTTTTACATTGAGGCTCGCAGGCAGTGCCTGCTCTCCATCACGCAACGTGGTGTCAAAAATAATGACTTGCTGATTGCCCTGCTTAACTCTAGTCATGGTATTTGCCTTTTATTCATTTGACCGTTGTTTGTTAGCGCGACATTAACGCCGCATTTGTTCGAATATGATCCGTGTTTTATTAAGGTACAAAACAAAAAACCCGTGCTTGGCACGGGTTTTTTATGTGTATTTGCTATAAAACTTACCCGTGCAATGAATTCGCCAAGAGTAGTAGCAGCAGAATAGAAATCAAAGAATATTGATTTTTTGATGATAAAATTTTCATATCTGCCCCTTTTTTAAGAATTTCCTTTCGATATCCTAACTCTACTGCTCTAAACGAATTGGGTCAACAGTTCAATGCAATATAAACAGACCTTTTTCCTATCTTATTTCTATAAGTTAGGGTTTTTAAGTCTGGCCTTCATTTCTCTCCGACGAGCATGCAATAGCGGCTCGGTATAACCTGATGGCTGCTCTTTGCCTAAAAATATAAGATCCTTCGCAGCTTGAAAACCAATTGAATCAGCTAAGTCGGGTAGCATCGGAATATATTCAGCATCATCTTCATTTTGACTATCGACCAAAATTGCCATTCGTTGCAATGACTCGTTAACTTGCTGGGTAGTAACGATGCCATGTTCAAGCCAGTTCGCAATATGTTGACTGCTGATCCGCAACGTTGCTCGGTCTTCCATTAAGCCGACACCGTTTATATCGGGTACTTTTGAACAGCCAATACCTTGGTGGACCCAACGCACTACGTATCCCAAAATACCCTGAACATTGTTATCAATTTCTAGTGCAATTTCTGTTGAACTTAATTCTACATCTTCCGCCATGAGAGGGATTTCTAGTATGCTATCGATGTAGGTCAAATGAGCATTTTTGTTGTCATTTAGTATACTTTTCTGTTGTTCGAAAACGTCAATTTGATGGTAATGTAAAGCATGTAAAGTTGCTGCCGTAGGAGAGGGTACCCAAGCGGTGTTTGCACCAGCTTGTGGATGTCCAATTTTAACTGACATCATGTTGGCCATTTGTTCTGGAATGGGCCACATGCCTTTACCAATTTGGGCTCTACCGGATAGACCAAAACTTAGTCCTGTGGCTACGTTAGCTAATTCGTATGCATTGAGCCAAGGGCGAGTTTTTATTTCAGCCTTAGGCGCAAATGGCCCTTTGAGCATAGACGTATGAATTTCATCACCAGTGCGGTCTAAAAAGCCAGTGTTAATAAATACAACACGGTCATTGGCAGCTTGAATACAAGCAGCTAAATTAAGACTTGTTCTGCGCTCTTCATCCATAATCCCTATTTTTATCGTGTTCTTGGGTAGATCAAGTACCTGCTCTACATTGGTGAACAACCGATTTGTAAAGGCAACTTCATCCGGGCCATGCATTTTGGGTTTTACAATATAAATACTGTTTTCTTTCGCATTTTTGAACGAACTATTGTTAAGCAAATCATGTTTAGCGATAAGCGATGTAATCATCGCGTCCATTATTCCTTCAGGGATTTCTTCACCTTCAAATAAAATTGCGCTATTCGTCATTAGATGTCCGACATTGCGAATAAACATAAGGCTTCGACCAGAAAGTGTAATGCTTTCATTTTTCAGTGACCGATACTCACGGTCCGGATTCATACTTCGGGTAAAAGTTTGATCTCCTTTGTGAAGTTGAATCTGCAGACTTCCTTGCATCAACCCTAACCAGTTTTGATAAACCAGTGTTTTGTCTTCAGCGTCAACTGCTGCAACGCTATCTTCACAATCCATAATCGTGGTTAACGCGGATTCTAGTAATATATCTTTTATTGTCGCCGGATCTGTTCTTCCGATTGGGTGTGTGTCATCAAACTGTATTTCAGCATGTAAGCCGTTATGACACACTAATATTGCATGCGGATTCTCTATGGTTCCTTGAAGGCCAATCAACTGGCTGGGTTCTTGCAATATTGTGGTAGTTCCATCAGCCAATGTGACTACTAAACAGGTGTCATTGAGTTGGTATTTTTTGCTCCCTACGTGGCTGCCGGTGGCCAATGGTAAAATGGTATCTAAATACTCTCTTGCTTTTAGAATTACCTTATTGCCACGAATGGGATTGTATTGGCCCGTTGCTTCTGCGCCATCGTTATCTGAAATAACATCGGTGCCATACAGTGCATCATAAAGACTACCCCATCGTGCATTAACTGCGTTAATCGCATATCTTGCGTTATTAATTGGCACAACAAGCTGAGGGCCAGCCATGGTAGCTATTTCTGCATCGACATGTTGAGTTGCTATTGGGCTGGGTTCAGGTGCAGCTTGCAAATAACCGATGGTACTTAAAAATGATTTATATTCGCTAGGTGATGCTTTCGGTTCACTTTGATGAAAGCTATTTATTTGTTGTTGAAACGCTTCACGTTCGTTTAACAACGCTTTGTTGAGTGGGATCAAGTTTTCAAGGATTTGTTCGAAACCTTGCCAAAACGCAGTAGGCTTCGTTTGAGAATTTGGCAACGCACTTGATTCTATAAAATCAAGTAAATCGCTAGAGATTGATAATTTGCCTTTCGTCACATATCGTTCTGTAGCAGTTTGCATTGCAGATAGACTGGTTTGCTCATTAGCTTGTGACTCTCTGGCACCGTTTTTACCAGATGGACTTGTCGTCTTTCCTGAAACCGTTGACATTGGCATACTCCGTTGTTTTCTTTTCTACAGTTTAGGGAATATGACGACAGTTTTTTAGTTTATGTAAAATATGTTTGTTATTGATACTGTGAATGTATGTGCCGTCAATATATCTATTAGGGCTGGACCTCGTTATTCATTTCGTTTGCTACTTCAGTAATGAGCCTTCTTAACCAAATGTGACCTGCATCGTGATGTAATAATGCACTCCAAGCCATCTTTAATGCAATGGGTGGGATATCGAAAGGAGGCTCGACAACCGTAATACTTGGGTCATCTTTAAATATTTTGGCCGCTTTACTTGGTAATGTTGCTATCAGATTTTGCGTTTTTGTTAATTGCAGCGCTGCATGATAGTGACGCGTAAACACACGGATATCTCGTTGTTTTCCTAATTTAGTTAACTCTGCGTCTACCCAACCGAGCTTTTGAACTTCGTTAGGATCAATACCAACGCCGACTCCAAAGCCGGTTTTACTAACCCAAATATGTTGCGCTTTTAAATATGCAGCCAAATCCAAGTTATCTTTCATCGGGTGACCACTGCCGATAACGCATGAAAATGTATCATACCAAATAACTTTTTGATGAAACGATAGTGGCAGTTCTTCGAAGCGATTTATCGCCATGTCTACCTTACCTTGCTCCACATCATGAAATGTCACGTCACTTGGTGTTATTAAATCTAAGGTAATGTTAGGTGCTAAAACGGCAAGTCTGCCGATGAGTTCAAGTAGTAATGTCGATTCTGCATAATCGCTAGTCATAATTCTGAACGTACGTACACTCGTCTGTGGACTAAATTCAATATCTGGTTGAATACATGACTCCAATTTACTCAGCACGTCACGAATAACCGGTTGCAACTCCAGCGCTCGTTTTGTTGGAGTCATGCCATCGCTGGTTCTAACTAGCAATGGGTCCTTGAATAAATCTCGTAGACGCTTTAAGCCATTGCTCATGGCCGGTTGAGTTATACTAAGTTGGTTAGCCGCTCTGGTAACGCTACCTTCTCTCAATAAGACGTCTAAGTAAACTAATAGGTTCAGGTCGACTTTTGCGATATTCAAGATGTTAGTTCCAATGTCAGTGATATAAAAAGAGGATAAAATTAAGCAATGAAACTGCTTTTTAAAGCTCATTCACGTTATTTATGATGAACTCTAGTCGATTATATAACCACAAACGACAAAAGATTGATAATACCTTGGTAGCCCCATCGTAATTAATTTGATTTATCTTATTGATTTTTAGTATTTAAAGACAAAAAAAACGCCCCGGAGGGCGCTGAACAAGAGTCGGTTTTTTGTTCGATATTAACCTTGCGTCATATCAAATCCGAAGTTAACGAATAATATTAATCAACAGTATCAAACTGGTTCATCGTATTATCTTCACCAGAAGCTTTCAATGCTTGTTCTCCAGAAAAATACTCTTTATGTGTATCGCCCAAGTCAGAGCCAGCCATTGCTTGATGTTTAACGCAAGCTAGACCTTGACGAAGCTCCTGGCGCTGAACACCCTTAACATAAGCGAGCATTCCTTCTTCGCCAAAGTAGCCTTTTGCTAAGTTGTCAGTTGAAAGCGCAGCTGTATGGTAAGTTGGTAAGGTAATCAAGTGATGGAAAATACCAGCTTCACGCGCTGCGTCAGCTTGGAATGTGCGTATTTTCTCGTCAGCTTCAAGCGCAATCTCAGTACTATCATAGCTTGATGACATCAATGCAGCACGGTCATAAGTACTGGTGTCTTTACCTTCTTCCACCCATGTATCAAATACTTGTTGGCGGAAACTCAAGGTCCAGTTAAATGATGGACTATTGTTGTAAACGAGTTTGGCTGAAGGTGCCACTTCACGAATTGCACGAACCATGTCGCCAATTTGACCAACGTGTGGCTTCTCTGTTTCAATCCATAACAAGTCTGCACCGTTTTGTAGTGAGGTTATGCAATCTAGTACAACGCGATCGACTCCGGTGTTATCCTTAAACTTAAACAGTCCATTTGGCAGGCGTACTGGCTTAACAAGCTCACCGTTTAACTTCATAACCGTATCGCCGTTAGCCAAATCATCAATAGAATTAACGGGTGTTGTTTCTAAAAATGCATTGTACTGAGACGCTAGGTCGCCTTCGCTATTTGACACTGGGATTTTTTGAGTTAAACCTGCACCCAACGAATCTGTGCGAGCGACAATAACGCCATCATCTACGCCTAATTCAAGGAATGCGTATCGTACCGCATTAATCTTTGCCAAAAAGTCTTCATGCGGAACCGTCACTTTACCGTCTTGGTGGCCACATTGCTTAGCGTCAGAAACTTGATTTTCAATTTGAATACAACAAGCACCCGCTTCAATCATTTTCTTAGCGAGTAGGTAAGTCGCTTCTTCATTACCGAAACCGGCATCAATGTCAGCAATAATAGGAACGACATGAGTTTCAAAGTTGTCTATTTCGGCTTGAATAGCGCTTGTATCTGAACCTTGCTCTCGGGCTTTATCCAGTTTGTCAAAAAGAGTACCTAGTTCTCTAGCATCTGCTTGACGCAAAAATGTATATAATTCTTCTATTAAGGACGGGACAGAGGTTTTTTCATGCATCGACTGGTCTGGCAATGGACCAAACTCTGAACGCAAAGCTGCTACCATCCAACCTGATAAATAAAGGTAGCTTTTAGCTGTTGTGCCTTGATGTTTTTTTACAGCCAACATTTTTTGTTGGCCAATAAAACCATGCCAGCAGCCCAATGATTGAGTATATTGACTCGAATCGGCGTCATAGTCAGCCATATCTTCACGCATGATGCCAGCAGTGTATTTTGCGATATCTAACCCAGTTTGAAATCTGTTTTGGGTTTTCATTCTCGCTGCATATTCAGGGCTGATTGCATTCCATGCAGTGCCTTGAGAGGCTTTTAATTTCGCCATGCTTTCTAAGTCTTGTTGATATTGTGACATATTGTTTTCCTCTTTTACTATTTCTTGAATATAATTGTGTGAAGATCTCGAAACCGGTGCTATTTACTTTGTGCTTAATTATCTGTGCTGTTGTGCGTGTCTTTTGTAACTTGCCGATGATGTTTTATTTCGTAACTAACCTACATTAGCAATTTGCTCACCGGAGAAGATACAACCATCCTATGCTTCAATTAGGAATAAAAAAACAGTATGAAAGTTATTTCAACAATTCACGCTATGAATAATGGTTTTTTTTAAACTTTACTTTTTTTCTGTTTTTATATTGTAAGTCATTAAATATATTAAAGTTAATTTTATAATTCATTCTCTGTAGATAAGTAAAATTTAAAAAATACAAGTAAATTAATAATGCCTATAGTTTTGAGTGATGTGCTAAAAGGGTGGATTTACCCTGTTGGGTATGTAGGACGAAGCAAAGTAATCACATTTACTGATAAACTTTTAAGTTGTATCAATAACAACCATGTGCGCTAACAATGGGCACTTTTCGTGTTGTCACTTTGTCTACCCTTTTGTTTGCGGCGGTAAACAAAGCCACTTTGTGTTTGGCATTCGAGGGTGATTAACGTTATATTTAGGGGATGAACTTAGGTGTTTTTGATTCGAACCGAAATATCGGTATATACGTTTAAATAAAAGCTTTCATTGGAGTTGTAAAATACCCTGATGTCACTTTAACTAACATTACAAATTGAGTTGTGAAGCAAATAAATTCAATACGGTGTGAATTTTTCAGAGGTTATTTAGTTACATGGTCATAAAAAATATTTATACGATTAGTCTAGTTGCAGCAGTGACTATATTTAGCGCTGCTTGCACCGTTACTAAACCACAAGATACGGGTAACGTCCAAACAAACGTTAACACGCCAAAAAACATTATTATGGTCATTGCCGATGGAATGGGACCCGCTTACACCACAGCATATAGGCTGTATAAAGATGATCCAAATACGCCAATGGTCGAACTCACTGCACTTGATCCGTTTTTGATTGGCACGGTACAAACTTACCCAGCGCAGGTATCGGGTTATGTAACTGATTCAGCAGCAAGCGCAACGGCGCTAGCTGCTGGTGTAAAAACATATAACGGTGCGATTGGTTTAGACATCGCTAAGCAGCCACTAGAAAGTGTGCTGCAACGAGCTAAGAAACTGGGTAAAAGAACAGGCGTTGCTGTTACTTCACAAATTGTGCATGCAACTCCCGCTGCATACGTTGCACACAATGAGTCGCGAAATAATTACAATGAAATTGCCGATTCGTATCTTGATGATCGTATCAACGGCAAGAATGTTGCCGACGTAATGTTAGGTGGTGGCTGGAATTATTTTATTCGTGATGACCGCAACTTGGTTGATGAATTTACGTCTTTAGGATACCAATATGCTGATTCATACACTTCCTTGTTAGCGCTACCCAAAGGTAAACCAACCTTAGGATTATTCGCTGATAAGGGGCTATCTAAAGCATTGGATGACACCAACCCCTATCGACTTTCTGTACTAACTGAAAGTGCAATATCGCACCTAGAGAATGCTAATGGTTATTTTTTACTGGTCGAGGCAAGTCAAGTTGATTGGGCAGGGCATGCTAATGACATATCTTCAGCAATGGGCGAAATGGAAGACTTAGAGCAAACGATGAAGTTGCTGAAAACCTATGTTGATATGAACCCAGATACACTCGTTGTGCTTACTGCTGACCACAGCACGGGCGGATTAACCATAGGCGCTGACGGAGATTATCGTTGGAGTCCTGAATTCATTCAAAACATGAAGGCGTCCGTGACTGTGATGTCGGAAAAAATAACAAGTGAAGAAGACATGGCTGTATATGTTGAAGACGTGTTTGGCTTTGCATTGAACGATGATGAAAAAAATCTTATCAGCGGCATTTCAAGTGACATGGAGCCTAGAGAACGCGAGGCTGTATTGAAGTCTATGCTAGATAAACGCACCAATACCGGCTGGACAACGTCAGGTCACACCGGCATTGATGTTGAGGTTTATGCGTTTGGCGCAGGTGCAAAAGCATTTGCTGGCAATTTAAACAACACTGATATTGCTAAAAAGATTTTCGAGTTGTTGGGTAACGTCGAATAAGCCATTTTAAGGCGCTTATTCAAGCGCCTTAATTCTTTCAGCTAGAGGCGGGTGGCTTGAGAATAGTTTGTGTATTTTACCTGCATTAATTGCAAATGCTGCTAGTTCATCAGGCATATCCGGACCGGTTTGACTTGATTGCAAGCGTATCAGAGCAGCGCGCATTTTATGTTTTCCGACAAGTTTTGCGGCTGCTGCATCTGCTCTGTATTCCCGGTGACGAGAAAACCACATGGTAATGATCATCGCCAGGACACCTAAAATAATTTCAGCAATTATTGATACGATCCAAAATGCGGGACCATGACCACGTTCTACTTTAAATATAACGCGGTCGACGGTATGTCCAACAACTCTTGATAGAAACACAACAAAGGTGTTCATGACGCCTTGAAGCAACGTCATAGTAACCATATCGCCATTAGCCACATGAGCAACTTCGTGCGCCAGTACAGCCTCAAGTTCGTCTTTATTCATACTTTCAACAAGACCGGTGCTTACTGCTACTAGCGCATTATTGCGATTCCAGCCAGTAGCAAACGCGTTAGGCGAGTGACTGTGAAATATACCCACTTCAGGCATACCAATATTCGATTGCTTCGCTAGGCGACCGACCGTACTTAGTAGCCACGTTTCTGTGCTGTTTTCAGGTTGCTTAATAATTTGTACCTGCATTGACCGTTTAGCCATCCATTTTGAGATGAACAACGATATGAATGCGCCACTGAAGCCAATAACTGCAGAGTAAACCATTAGTGCATTTAGATTGAGGTCAACGCCGTTGTCTGCAAGCAGACCCTGGATCCCAAATAAACTAAACGTAATACTCAGTAAAGCAATAATAGCAATGTTGGTACCGACGAATAAAAAAATACGTAGCATGACTTCTCTCAATATAGTTAGCGACCGATTCGCTAGTTAGCACATTATTTAATAGTGCTATTTTGTGAAAATATCAATGAATTAAATATAATTTTTTTTTATGCTGGAGGACAATTTTTTTATTCATAAAAGCTTTATCAATAACCGGTTAATTCTAGAAATCCTTCACCGTTATGTGTCCCGCTAACTGCTACAGTACCTTCATAATAGGTGACTGACGCAGGATTCCATTGGTCATTTTTGGTTGTTTTAATGCTAATGTTCAAGCGTTTACTATTAATTCGTAACTGCCAATTTAACGGCAGTTCTTTGTTACCAACGGGCGTTAATTCAATAGCATTCAACTCTATATCTGAAGGCATTAGGGTTGTGCTTGAGCCGTCGGCATTGATGTAAGTGCCGGTGATATAATTAGGTTGGTCTTTTAAGCGCATTTGAAAGGCCATAATCTTATCCCCATTATCAAGGTGAAGTGATAGCCAGTCCCAGCCTAATGTTGCTTGGTCGAGCAACTGCGAAGTCCACTCTTGATCAAACCATGCATTACCACTGACCGCTATCTGTTTTGCATTTGCAATTAAATCGATGCTTTTCTCGACCTTATTAACTACGGTCTCATTTTCTTTATTGTTGTTCTTTGGGCTATTATGTTCATGATGGCCGGAGAAAATTAAGCTGTCACTCATCGTGAGTGTGCCTTCAACCTCAATAAAGGGGGCGCTATAATAATGTGAAGCGTGCTTCCCGTCAGCTGACTTTATGCTATAACCGCGCTGGCCTTGCAGAACATAAGGACCCGTGTTGGATAAATTGAGTTGGACACTGAGATAAGAAACATCATCGATATTTGCATTCTTTTCGTTTACACCGTTTTGGTATGCATCATTTTCATTAGTATGGTTACTGATTAGTTTAGAGTTAAATGTTAACTTCGCAGGTAATAAACTAACGGTCGGACTTTGCCACAGCCAATCATCAATAAATAATTTGAACGGTGTTTTTCCCACACCAGCATTACCAACATCACCTCGTGCAAACTTTTCCGAAAACCAATGTTTAGAGTCACTATGGACAGAAGCATGCGCCATATAAATGTGCTCATTACTCCAAGAAGATTGTTCCGCTTTAGGCCTGCTTTTTGGGTTGCTGTCAGTCCTAGATTTCAGTGGTTCTTGTCCGCTGCTATAAATTGCATTTGGATTCCGAAAGCGAAACAGCGTCCATTGCAAACCATAAGTGTTACCTTCCTCATCTGCTAAGTTTGCGGTCAAGTACCACCATTCGATATCAAATGAAGCATGGGAATAATGATCTTTGGGAAAGGTGATGACATAGTTAGGATCGGCAACCTCTCCCAAGTGTTGTTGATCAGACGTGCTCAAGCCTCTACCAAAATTCTGAGGTGACGCTTCTCCAATGTTCCTAGAGTCTGAGTTTTTGTTTTTTACGTTAAAAAATAGTTCTTCAATATTGCTCGATACATCATCTATACGGTTGCTAGAAAACACGACTACAACAAACAAAACAAGCACAGTGAGTAGAATAGACAACTTTATTAATTTACCCATCGGATATCCTCAATGAGAGGCCGTCGGCCAGCACGAAATAGGGGTATAGCAATGACTGTTGCTACAACCAATAAACTAGTGGCATATATTTGCAAGATCTTCATAGGGCTAATAATTAATGGGTAGGTCCATGAAAAAGCTTGATAGTTGATATCTACAATTAATATCCAACTCAATAGTATGCCGAACGGAGTAGCAAAAATTAATGCGACAAAACACAGCAATAAGTATTGAAATAGGGCCAGTAGCTGAGTTTTTAATGCAGACACACCCATACTGCGAATTAACATATTCTGTGGTCGAATATCATTCATTAATACAATAATAGCGCACGCAAGTGATAGCGCAGCAACTAGCAGGGTTACTACATTCAACCCATCGGTAATAATGAAAGTGTTGTCAAAAGCTTGCATCGACAAAGCAAGCAATTCTTTGGTTTTTAATAATTGTGTTTTTGGGTCGAACCCAGCTAAAAGTATGTTTTCTCGTAACAAATCGATTTGACTCTCTGTCCCTTGCAATGCATATATACAACATTTAGATTTGGATAACTCAAACATGTCTAGCGGCATCAATACTTGTGCATAAGGGTTGCCAAAATCATAAATGATGCCTAATATTTCATACGATGATACTTTTGCTGAGGATGGATGAGGAAGCTCTATTACATCGTTAACGTTATACTCAAATCCAAATGCAAACTGTTGATTAACTAAAACCCCATTACCTTGCTTAAATTGATGCCATAAATTTTCACTTTCACTTTTGTCATAAAATACCATCGCCTGCTGATTGAATTCGTCTGTAGGGTAGCTAAATTGTTGAATTTCTTTGCCTTGAAAAGAAGTGTAATTTTCCAACCGTTGATAAACAGCCACACCTGAGCCCTTGGCTAACTCAATGATATTAGGTTCACCTTGATTATAAACATAATAGTCGGCGGCTAAACGCTGTTCAAGCCAGCCAACTGTCGCTCCACGGAAGCTATCAACCATCAAGTTCATACCAATGTTACTAGTAGCTGCGATAAAGAAAGCACAGCAAGCAATTTTGGTTTTCCCGGACAATGCCAAACTTTGTTTGGAACTAACTTGTAACAATGGAAAACGATCAGGAATGAAGCGCTGGATAAAACCCAGCATGCTTGGGTAATTGGCGAGTAACAAACAACAGCCAGATAAAATAACTAATGCAGTGGCAATAAGCAGCAGCCAAAGCGCTTGCGCGTGATTTAATAGGATATAGGCAAGACCAGAAAAAACACCAAAACTAAACCAAGTAGCGCGGTTCCAAAACTGTTGTTGAGTGACCGATAACGGCATATCTTTGCTTTGTGCCAACTGATGATTTAATTTATTTAACGGAATGAACGTTGCGCACACACTTCCTATTAGGCAAATACCAAATACTTGAATGAGTAAGCCAATAAAGGATACTTTACCGAACCCCACCTCGACTGAGTATAAATTTTCTAGCGTTGCTTGGACGGTGGGTGAGGCTAGCTTTGCCAATTCAACACCCAATAAAACGCCAATTAAGCTCGCTAGTAAGGTAAGGAATAAAATTTCAACCAACTGGACAATAAACAATTGTTGCCTGGAGATACCCAACTGTCGACAAACTTTAAGCCATATTAATCTCGAATTTAATAATAAATTTACTGCGTTGACTACAATAAAAAGGCATACGACGAACATGAGTAAAGCCATTGCCATTAAGTTCAAGTGAAAGCTACTTGTGAGCTCTGAATCGCGCTCGCCAGCAATAGTGTCGGATAACTGTAGGTAGTCTGGCAATAAATGTCGTAGAACCTTTTCTTGGGTTTTTGTTAACTCTCCAACAACCAAAAGCATCGATAGGTCGGCTTTGGGATAGAGGCGGTATAGTTCAGCAATATCCATGATAATATCATTACCTAATGCTGGACTTTCAAATGCACTGAGTTTTGTTAACGTCTTACCACTTTGTGTTGTAAATTGGTCTGCCAAACCAACATTAACATCGCTATCTTTTATGTCCTGATCATTATCAGGGGCTTGACTACCAGTTTTGTCATCTTCGTTGTTATCTATGGCATATTTCAACTGCTTGAGTAACTGCGGATGCAGAACAGCGGTTGGGTTACTAAAGCTTAATTGCTTAATAACTTGATTAGGTTCATCTGATGCTACGCCCATTTCCGCTTTATGTTGTGTTGTTGAGCCTACTTGCTCAGCTAGAGGTACTGGCCTGGAAAAACGAGGTAAGGTAAGCAATGAAAAAGTGTCGATACCAGTGAAATCGATCCGCCGCTGGGTAATGCGCTGGCCATTTTTATAAATATGCTGCTTTGTTTGCGCCACTGCAATTAGTTGGTAAAAGCCTTTTACTCTTAGGTCTGAGTAGTTTTCCTTGGTGAGTTTTAGCGTGGAAGAATTCGAAGTAATTGTGTGAGTAACGTTTGGGATTAAAAATTGCTGCTCGCTACTGTAGCTTTGCTTAGCACTGCTATTAATAACTAATACAGCACTTAAGCCCGCCGCCGCAATAATCAAGGATGCCATCAACATGCACAAACTAAATTTACTGTTACGATAGCTTTTTAACAAGACAAAAAGGAAAGGGAAATACGTCATATTAAATTTGGGTTAACCTGCCATCGTCTAAATACCACTGTTGCTGAGTGAGCAATGCCACTTTTTCGCTATGAGTTACCATTACTAGTGCGGTGTTGAGATGTTTACAAGTATCCACAAGGAGGTGACTCACAAGGTCCGAGTTTTTACTGTCTAGGTTGCCTGTTGGTTCATCGGCAAGCAAAAGAGGCGGCTGATGCGATAAACCTCGAGCAATAGCAACTCGCTGCTGTTCACCGCCAGAAAGTTGGTTTGGAAGTTTGTTTATATGGCGATGAATATCTAGCGCATTTAGGAGTTCTTGAATATAGTCGTCTTGCACCTTGCCTGTTATTTTGGCAGGCAACATGACATTTTCTATTACTGTAATACAATCAATTAAATTGAATTTTTGAAAAATAAGGCCAACCTGAAACTGACGATATTGATCTGCTTGCTTTTCGGAAAACTGGGTAATGTCTGCATGTTGTTGGTGACAGTTTTTATGCGTATCGCGCAATGAATTCTTGGCACCGGTAAACAGTATTTCTCCGCTATCAGGCTTATCTAGCGCAGCTAAAAGATGTAAAAGAGTTGATTTACCTGAGCCGGATGCACCCTGAATGCTGATGCTGTCACCCGGGCTGATGGTTAAGTTAACATTGCTAAGAATGCTGCGTTTTTCACCCGCATCGGTATAACTTTTCTTTAAATTTTTGAGAGCTAGCATAAAAAAGGCATCTAATCTTCACTGATGCCTAAGTATACGTTAACTGAACGCTGAAAGACTACTGATGCAAAAAGCTTTCAATAGGCTCGCCCGTGACATTAGAAATTTGTTTAAACAGATATATCAATGCACATATCAATAAAATCATGCTTGGAATAACGATAACAGGGTAACTCAATGCGGTCATGCGCCCGAGCTCTTCTGTATAAGCTGTAGTGCCGGGGGCAGATACTAATATCCATTTTGCGAGTAAATAATTTAAGGCTGAAGATAAAAAGAATGAGCTTGCGACGATATATGAACTAACAGCAACTTTACTGTTAAATACGACAGTTAAGCCTTTTTCTTCTAAAGTGCCATTTAATTTTGGCCAATTAACCAATTGGTCATTGAGGATCAGTGCTTTTACTAAGGGCTTTTTACCATACTGCGTAATTATGACGGCTAAACCAATCAAAGCTGGGATAGCAGCCTCTTTAATTGCGATATACTCAGCTGGCAGCTTCAACAAGCTGATACCACCAGTTAGCAGAACGCTTACGATGCCAAGTACTGAAAATACATTTACTTTTTTAGTCTGTTTTAGGTCATAGATACCAAACACGATAGGAAAAGCTAGCGCGACAACAATACTCCAAGCAGGGCCCAAATATTCGTCTGAACTTAAATAGCTCATTACTAAAACGGGTACTGCAATATTAAAAATTAAATTGCCGAAAAAGCCGGTTTGTTTTGGTTGTTGTTGAACGTTTTCAGACATGTAAATTTGACTGCTCTTGTAATATGAATGTAGATTGTACAAAAAGAAACGAGACAATGTCACGTTTCTTTTGTTTTAGGTTACGTACGACTTCTTAAAAACCAAGCTAAACAGATACCTGCAATAAATCCAAATAAATGCGATTCCCATGATATGTATGGTTGGTTTGGTAAAACGCCCCAAATCATGCCGCCATAAAAAAATGCGACAGCGACAGAAATGATAATTTGAAATAAGTTTTTATTGAGAAAACCGGCTAAAACTAAATAGCCAAAGTAGCCGTAAATAATACCACTAGCACCTAGATGAAATGATGTCCTGCCAAAAATCCAGACCAGTAAACCGGTGAGTACGATTAGTCCGAAAGAGACTGAAATAAAACGTTTTCCTCCAAACTGCAGCATCAAGACTGAAAATATGGCTAAGGTCACTACGTTGGAAGCAAAGTGAGTAAAGTTAGCGTGTAAAAAAGGCGCTGTAGAAATATAGGCTAAATGGCTTAAGTCTCTAGGGTAAATACTAAACTGGTTAAAGTAGCGACCAGTCAGCATATTAATAGCTTCAACAGCAGTTAAAAAACCCACAATGTAACTAACCCAAATAAGTTGTTTCTTTAAGGTTGTAGGTGATTTTAGTGCGGTCAATATGACGTGTCCTATTGGTTAAAAAAAATTATAAAATAATATGTGGCATATAGCGCGAAAGGTCTTGCGTAATAGCCGACTTATCTTCTCGCACAGATATACCGGCAGCTTCATCATCGACCAACCATGACCCTATTAAGGTGTAATTGTTGGCAAATTTAGGCAATGGTGTATGCGCTTGATAAATAAAACCTTCCTCGCCGTAGGGACCGCTCGATGACAGACTCATTTTTCCATTTTCTAAAATATCGATATTCGCACCTTCGCGAGAATAAAGGGGTTTTTTAACCCACTTTTTAACATCTGAAAGCGCGTTCATACTTGCCACGTCAGATTCAAAAAAAGCAGGCAGTAAATTTGGGTGCCCCTCAAACTCTTGCCACAATAAAGGCAATAATGCTTTATTTGAGAGAATGGTTTTCCAGATAGGTTCAATCCAGGCTGTGTTTGCTTTTAACGCGTGAGGACCAAATTCTTCACGTTGCATAAACTCCCATGGGTAGAGTTTAAAGCAATGTGAAATGACTTGATTTTGCAAGTCAGTGAGATCACCATTTTCACCTAGCCCTATATCTTCAATATGAACGAAGTAGTCGATAAGACCGGCTTCTTTTGCGCAGTCCTGTAAATATTGAACGGTACCGCGATCTTCATCCGTATCTTTACAGCAAGCGAAGTGAAGGTAGTTAATACCATAATAATCAGCTATTACTTTGAAGCGATTAACTAGCTTTTCTTGCAACGAATTGAATTGGTCGGCACGTTTGCTGAGTTTATTATTGTCTACATTATTTTCAAGCCATAACCACTGCCAAAAACCCGATTCATACAAGCTAGTTGGGGTGTCGGCATTATTCTCAAGCAGTTTTGCTGGCGATTTTCCGTCGTAGACTAAGTCTAACCTTGAGTAAAGAGAGGGCTCTTTAGCTTGCCATGAATCTGCAATTGCTTGCCAGTAATCGCTAGGTATAGCAAATTTACTCAGCCACTCTTCACTCTTCGATACAACATCCACCACATGTAAACACATCTGGTGGATTTCTTCAGTAGGAGACTCAAGGTCTCTCTCAATCTGCTCTAGTGTAAATTGATAGTAAGCTGTTTCATCCCAGTAAGCTTGCCCGTGCATAGTATGGAAATGAAATCCATAATCACGCGCCATTTGTTGCCAGTTTCTTCTCGCATCAATGGGAAGTCGCAGCACTTAGCCACCCCAGCCTTTGCCGCTACTTCTGCTGCCCCAGGAGGCTTTTGCACGCACACTACTACCAAAACCACCACGACTCATTGTACGAGTAACTGCTGGTTTTTTATCGAATGCGCTAGAACTTACGTTGAGCTTGTTCCTTCTCGAATCACCAAAGTTGCGGCCATCGGCGCCAACCCAGTTATTGCGATAAGACGAATACCGAGAAGATGAAGTAAACATGGGCTGATAATATGGACGAGGAGCCAGTAAATTACCTATCATGTAACCTGCCATCAGAGGCATAAATATTGAGTTACCATTGTTATTCAATGTTTGGCATTGATTATTACCAAACTCATATTCACAATCATTTCTACTATTATATTTCGGCGCCGTTTTAGCGGCTTCAGCCAATGCACCTTTATATGCCGTTTCACATTTTTGCGCCATGCCTGGAAGTGCATCAACGCATTCGTCGACACTTTTAAATACCACTGCTTCTTCTCTTCCGCCAGAACACGCGCTGAGCAGAACCGAGGCAACGCCCAAGGCTAAAGGTTTGAATGAAAATGCCTTGCGCATTTTCGACAGATTAATATTATTACTGCGTTTTTGCTTACTGTTAGTTTGCATATTTGGATTACTCCTTAGTAGCTCATGCAAGCGGCGTTAAGCAAGCCTACAGCAACTGACATTGCGCCTAACATAACACCTGCGGATACTTCATTGTTTTGAATTCTTTCAGCTATTTTAGGCATAAAGGTAAACCGCAAAAGTGCAAAAGCTAGCAGTTGCGCAATAATCGCGACAAGACCCCAAATGGCGTAATCGAGTAAAAACTCTGAATTAGTGACTGCACCTGACAATGCAATGGCAAAACCAATCATTGCGCCCCCAAAGCCTATAGCAGCGGCGGTACTTTTTTCTTCTTTTACCAATTTCCATTCATCATGCGGTGTCACAAAAGCATAGACGATTTTGAAAACAAAAAATAAGGCGATAGAGATAACAAAATATAAAGCGAAATTTTGTAATCCTGCGATTGAATTTAGTACTGCGTCCATTTTATTTTCCTTAACCGTTTATTATTATATCTGCAGGTGACAAGTTAAAACCGGTACTAATGACCAAACATCTATCATGATTATTACCGACGATTTTTTCTTCACCTGATACTAGCACTGCTTCTACATCATCTTCTGAAATAGATCTTTCATAAAGCATTATAAATTGATCTGTTGTAGTCACGTCACCATCTTGTTCGAAGGTTGTTTCGGTCATTGCTACTGGTGGTGATATCTCACCAATTGCGTCCCAAACGCGCTCATAGGTATCGTCACCTAACGAATACATGGGCTGTGAAATAGTATTGTTGAGCAAGTCTTGCCATTGAGTTTCGGAACCGACGGTTTTTGTATCGTAAAAATACCAAAGTTTAACGTCGGTAATGTGGTTTTCTGTTTCCCCACCATCGGTGATTACCTGCAAAAAGGCATCATCGTCGGTATAAAAACGAAACATAGTCCCGCCAGTATCAAGGATTACTTTACCAACTGCTTGAATAAGATGCTTGCTTGCCGCACCATTAATTTTTAGAGAAGGTTGTAATAATTTCAGTTTGAGAGGATCAAGCTCGAATGAGCCACCCAAATACAATCCCATGATTTCTGGGCTGTCAGGCTTATGTGCTTGCTCTTTGTCTTTTTTTCCGAATAATTTACCAAACATATTTCACTCCTTCAACTCACCCTCATTAAGAGTGTAAGCTATTCCAATCAATATTATTGATACGATGCTCTGCAATATAAAATACTTTATTGCCCGCTTTTACCACATCATCAAAATTCGGATTAACTGATATTTGATTCACTCTTTCTGGAGACGAATAGCCAATAAATGTCGCGTTATATTGTTTTTTAAGTCCCAAAAACAACTTTTCAACACTTAAGTCACTCATCGTACTCGGTAATTCGACTGAAAACTGTGCCTGACCTTCTTCTACGTCCAGAAGATCATGATGTAAAAGACTAGAACCAGGGTCGAAAACTGACTTTGCAAGCATTTCGACGGCAACGCTTGGCGTGCACTCTACTTCAGGGCAATGCTGTTGTAATAAGCCGACCAAGCTTTCATCTTCAAAATATGCCACTTTGTGGGCTTTTGGGTTGCGCTTGGAGCAATACAAGGCCGTAGTTAACGTAATGTCGTCATATGGATTATCGATGAGTATTGTTTTTGCCGTCGCAACGCAGGCTCGATCCATGTCCTCGTCCTGATTGAACGAACTGACATGTACGAATTCAATTTCTGATGGTCGCGGATTTTCAATATCTGCCTTTACACAAAGCACAATGTCCGGATTTTCCGGAGTGTCACCTTTTTCTTTTATTAAGAGTTTTAATAATTGTTCAGTGCGTTTTTCATTCCAACCAATAATTAAAATATGATTAGATACATTTAACGGTTTCAAACCTCTTGCTCCTCTTCTCCATTGATCACTTACCCATGACGCGATACGTCCAATAATCAAAGCAAAAATACTTAATCCAAGCGGAATAACATACAACGCAACAATCAGCTTACCCGCTGGTGTTGACGGCGACATGTCGCCATAGCCTACAGTTGAGCCAGTAACAACAAGCCAATAAAAATAGTCAGAGGCGTTTAGTAAGGCTTGCTCATCTGCTAAGAAAAGCAATATCCAACTGGAAACTGTATAGAATAACAGCGCTGTTACTAACGTGTACCAGCGCAGCTCGGAAAAGTATTTCACGCATAGCTTTTTGAGCCTTACCCAATGTAACATGAATGAAAGTATTCCTTTTCGTTTTAAATACAACAAAAAACGGCAACCCAATGGGCTGCCGTTTTTCAAATTACTTACTTGCCTAGTATTCGGCTTAATTCATCATCGGCTGATGCGGAACCACCCTTAATACCGGCACCGGCCAAACGTTTCTCAAGATCATCTGATGAGTCGCCCTGGGCTAGTTCCTCAGCGGCTTCAAGTTCAGCACTTCGCAATGTTTGCTTTTCTTGAATTCGGGCTAGTGATTCAGTTGCTGTTTTCATCTTGCTGTTAGCGCCTAAATGACTAGATGAAACTGCTACTTGTGCACGTTGTACTGATTCCGTAGCCTTGATCATATCGACTTGCTGCTCCAAACGACGTAAGTTGTTTTTTGCTTGATTTATGTTACCCGCAAGTTGTTTTTCTGACTTCGTAAACTGATCCAAATAAGTTTGTTCTGTTTCGACTTGGCCACGCAACTCGGATACACGCTGGGCACAATCAAGTGCCAATTGGCGATCAGTGTCAATCGCTTTTCTGGCATGAACTTCATATTCGCCAATGGACTTGTTAAGCCCATCTACTTTTTGTTGTGATAACTTACACTTTGCTAAAATTTGCGTGCGTGCATGGTCTGACTTTCTTAATTCGTCTTTCGCTTCACGAATTTCCTGCTCAAGAATTTTAATCGCTTGAGTATCAACAACCGATTGCGCTGCTTCAGTAGCTGTACCTTTTACGGCAGTAAATAATTTTTTCCAAACTGACATGGTAATCTCCGGTTATTAATAACTTAATTAGTTAGATTTTAAAAAATCTTGGTAGGCATCCAAAAATGCCTCTACGTTTTGAAATAATGTTGAAATTTCAATTAATACGCTTTCTTCTTTTGATTGGCCGCTCAGCGAACCAAAAGCGGTGTAATACTGATTTCCAGCAACGGATGAAATTCCGATTGTGGTCAGAGGGAAAATCATATGCGTTCTTAAAATCTCTTCATTTAACGCTGATGGGTCTTTTACTTCATCTAATGAGAACAATAAAGATTCAACCAGTATTTGTTCTCCGCTAATTGCCAACCAGGCATCAATTCCATCTTCATTCGCAATAAGCAAGCAATCTGCTTCGTGTGTAACTACATATCCTTCTTGAGCAGAAATAATTTCTGCTAGTTGTGATAGTTCCCACGTCATTCATCTTCTCCTAAAAGTGTGTTTTACCATGTCGTCATCTATAATAGACTCTAAATATTGATTCAACAACATGGCTGACCTCGAACTTGGGATAAGTATAGTCATAGCGTAAAAATAAAGTCAAATATTTTTTTCACATTTGGGTCAAATAATGTTTAAATGTGAATTATAGATTACAAAAGAAACTTATAAGTAGGCTATACATGAAACCAAAAACAAGCGATTGGCGCAAGTTAGTTCAGCGATTATTAAAGACAGAATTATCTAAAAAGGGAATCAAATATCAGGATCTCAGCGATAAACTAAGCGCTGTGGGTGTCGACCAGAGTGCAGACAACTTAAGAAATAAAATAAATAAGGGCATTTTGGGAGCAGATTTGTTGTTACAGATTGTTTTTGTACTTAATATTAAACAAATTAAGTACGAAGATATTGAAGAAATGCTAGCTGACATGCAATAGACTCGTGTTCTGACCGAAGAACGTTATATTTTGATAATTTGTAGATATAGTATCCATATATTTAATGCGCAGTTAGCTGGATAATAATAGTGAAACACTGAATTGATAGTGATGCGGGTAAAACACTGAATTTTTGACAAAAAAATACCCAGCATAACTGGGTAATAAGTAAGTTTGGGAGAACGTCACTTAATTTGGAACAGGCTTTAAGATTACGCCAAAAATTTATAAATATCAGGCGTTTTACGTATCAGCACTCTACATAAAGTATTTTTTTTCATACTGTAGATGCTAAAAGAATTATTTAGTCCCTTGTTAACAGAGACACACAGCTATTTGAGAGAACGATGAAGTTATCAGATTTTAATTTTGATTTACCCGAACATTTAATTGCAAAACATCCAACAGAACAACGAACGCAAAGTCGCTTATTGCACCTAGAAGGCAATACTGGTGATGTTATGCATAAAAACTTCACTAACATTTTAGAGTTGCTGCGGCCGGGCGATTTACTGATTTTCAATAACACTAGAGTCATTCCAGCACGATTACACGGAACTAAGGCGTCGGGAGGGAAAGTCGAGGTGTTAATCGAAAGGATACTAAATGATGGCAGCGCAATGGCCCATATTAGATCGAGTAAGTCACCAAAGTCAGGTGCAATACTCACGATGGAAGGTGGATTACAAATTGAAATGCTTGGACGAGATGATGCTCTTTTTCACATTAAGTTTTTGACTGATCAAAATGTATTTGATTTACTTGAAGAATTTGGTCATATGCCACTGCCTCCTTATATTGACAGACCAGATGACGAAGCTGATAAAGAACGGTATCAAACGGTATACAATGAAAAGCCAGGTGCGGTTGCAGCCCCAACTGCGGGTCTTCACTTCGACGATGACATCTTAAATAGTATAAAGTCACAAGGTGTTGAATTAGCGTTCATTACCTTGCATGTCGGTGCGGGTACTTTTCAGCCAGTCAGAGTTGATAATATTGAAGAGCATAAAATGCACGCCGAGTACGTAGAAGTATCTCAGAGTGTTGCTGATAAAGTAATTGCAACGAAAGCGGCCGGTGGACGGGTGATTGCCGTTGGGACTACGTCTGTGCGGTCCATCGAATCGGCAGCTCAAGCTGCCAGTAATAAACTGATTAGTGAATTTATGTCGGATACCAATATCTTTATATATCCGGGGTACAGCTTTAAAGTGGTCGATGCAATGCTAACTAATTTTCACTTACCTGAATCGACATTAATGATGTTGATTAGCGCATTTGCTGGGCGCGACAATGTCATGCAAGCTTATGCGCAAGCGATCGAAGAAGAATATCGCTTTTTTAGTTATGGTGATGCGATGTTTATAGAGCGCAAAAATACGTGAGCCCAACACTATTTTTTGTTATAGTGCGCGCCAAAATTCACAGTAGACAGCCCGCATGTTTGTTTACTGTATAACATAAGTATGATGCGTTATTCATTGCTGCACTCATCGTTGTACATATTTTACCTATAATGTCGCAACATGTTTAGAGCTTGGAAAACGTTGGATTCAGTTGTAGTTTGGCATGGCAAGTGCACTGAATCGCGAATGTTAGGTTAATAAATGAAATTTAATTTAATGGCTACAGACGGCAAAGCGCGTCGGGGTCAACTCATATTTGAGCGTGGCGTGGTTGAAACACCTGCCTTTATGCCCGTTGGCACATACGGCACTGTGAAAGGCATGACGCCAGAAGAACTAGATGAATCTGGTGCGCATATTTGCCTCGGTAATACGTTTCACTTAATGCTTCGCCCGGGCACCAGTATTATAAAACAGCACGGTGATTTGCACGACTTTATGCATTGGGAAAAACCAATTCTTACAGACTCTGGCGGCTTCCAAGTTTTTTCATTGGGTGATTTACGTAAAATTACTGAACATGGTGTTACCTTCCGTTCTCCCATTAATGGTGAAAAAATCCTACTTACGCCCGAAAAGTCGATGGAAGTTCAGCGTGACTTGGGCTCTGACGTGGTCATGATTTTCGATGAATGCACCCCGTATCCTGCAACGGAAAAAGAAGCGTCTGATTCAATGGAGATGTCTCTGCGTTGGGCTCAACGCAGCAAAGATGCACATGCTGACAATCCATCTGCATTGTTTGGTATTATCCAAGGCGGCATGTACGAACACTTGCGCGACACATCTTTAGCCGGGTTGGAAGACATCGGTTTCGATGGTTATGCCATTGGTGGATTATCAGTGGGTGAGCCTAAAGAAGATATGATCCGCATCATCAATCATACCGCGCCGAAAATTCCAGAAAACAAACCACGTTATTTAATGGGTGTAGGTAAACCTGAAGATATCGTTGAGGCAGTGCGTCGTGGTATCGATATGTTTGATTGCGTCATGCCAACTAGAAATGCGCGCAACGGTCATTTGTTCGTTACCGCTGGTGTCGTAAAAATTCGCAATGCAGTGAATAAGACTGATACTGGGCCGTTGGATGAGAAATGTGATTGTTACACTTGTAAAAATTATTCTCGGTCATATCTACATCACTTAGACAAATGCAACGAGATACTTGGTTCAAGGTTAAATACTATCCATAATCTACGGTATTATCAACGAATTATGGATGGTTTGCGCAAGGCCATCGCTGCGGGGGAGTTAACTAACTTTGTCGCCGATTTTTATGCGCAAAAAGGATTGCCAGTTCCGCTATTAGAGGACTAGCACTAGCATTTTGTTTTATGAATATCACATTCATAAAACAGGAAAGTAAAACAACAATAAAAACGAAATAAACGAGGATATATATGAGCTTTTTAATTTCAAGTGCGCACGCACAGGACTCTGCAGGTCAGCCCGGTGGAGAATTCGGCATGTTAATCATGTTGGCTGTTTTTGGTTTGATTTTCTATTTTCTTCTATATCGCCCGCAAGCAAAGCGTGTAAAAGAACATAAAAACCTTGTTTCATCGCTTTCAAAAGGTGATGAAGTATTAACTCAAGGCGGTTTAGTGGGTAAAATCACGAAAGTTAGTGAAGATAAAGATTTCATCGAAATTGCACTCAATGAATCGAACAACATTGTTGTACAGAAATCAGCTGTTAGTGCCGTTTTGCCTAAAGGCACAATGAAGTCAATTTAAACTTTCAACAAAGAGCAAGATAGCGCAAACGTTGCTATCTTGCTTTTGTAGGGTCCTGTCGTGTTAAATAAAACTCCATTTTGGAAATATATTTTAGTCATATTCGTTGTTGCTATTACAGCGTTATATGCGATGCCGAATATTTATGGTGAAGATCACGCTATTCAAATTTCAGCCAGTAAAAATGCCTTTGTAAGCGAAGAGTTGAAGACCTCTATTGAGACTACTTTAAAAGAAAAGGGCATAGCAATTAAACGTATTGAACTAGAAAATGAACGCATTTTAGTTCGTCTACTTGACTCTGATACCCAGCTTGTTGCAAGAGAGCTTATTGATAGCAAACTTGATAATGACGATTACGTCGTTGCGATGAACCTTGCTCCAGACACACCTGATTGGTTAGATGCCTTAGGTGCAAGCCCAATGAAGTTGGGATTGGATTTACGTGGTGGTGTTCACTTCTTGATGGAAGTTGATATGAACAGCGCAACAACCAAAGCTTACGAAGATGTTGTCGGTGATTTTAAGTTGCAGCTTCGTGAAGAACGAATATTTTACCGCACGGTTGTGCAGAATACGGATTCAGTAGATGTTATCTTTCGAGACGAGGAAATGCTCGAAAAAGCGCAATTTTACTTGCGTAATCAGTTTCGCGATTTAAGTATTACTGAACGCGATGATTTGACACTTAGAGCCGAATTTTTAGAAGTGCGCTTAGCTGAGATCCGCGATGCCGCTGTTAGTCAAAATGTAACCATTATACGCAGCAGGATAAACCAACTTGGTGTTGCTGAACCGCTAGTTCAGAAACAAGGCCAAGAGCGTATCGTTGTGCAATTGCCAGGTATTCAAGATACCGCTAAAGCAAAAGAAATTTTAAATGCGACAGCGACACTTGAGTTTCGCATGCTCGATGAGAAAAGTGATGTGCGTGACGCATTGCGTGGACGAGCTCCGGCAGGCTCTGAAGTTATTTATCATAAGAATGGTCAACCTTATCTATTGAAAAAGCAGGTAATGCTAACGGGGTCGCATATTATCGATGCCAATAGCGGTGTTGATCAATACGGTGTGCCTAACGTGAGCATCGACCTTGATTCAAAAGGTGGTGCAAAGTGGTCACAGGCGACAAAAGAAAACATTAAAAAGCCAATGGCAACCGTGTTTATTGAGTATAAAACGACGGGTGAACGTGACGCAAACGGTAAGCTTGTTTTTGAAAAGAAAGAAGACATTATTAGTGTCGCGACTATCCAGGCACAATTAGGATCTGCATTTCAAATTAGTGGCCTCGATTCACCAGCAGAAGCAAGGGAGTTGGCGTTATTATTAAGAGCTGGTGCGCTGATTGCTCCAATTCAAATAGTCGAAGAGCGCACTGTGGGGCCGAGTTTAGGTAAAGAGAACATTCAATTAGGAATGACTGCAATCATTTGGGGTTTGGCCGCAGTCCTAGTATTTATGCTTATTTATTACCGTGCTTTTGGTGTTATTGCCAATATTGCACTGGTACTAAATCTTGTCATGATAGTAGGAATTATGTCGATGATCCCAGGTGCAACCCTAACTTTGCCGGGTATGGCTGGCATCGTTTTGACCGTCGGTATGGCAGTTGATGCTAACGTACTAATATTCGAAAGGATTAGAGAAGAATTGCGCGATGGCAGGAGTCCGCAGCAAGCAATTCATTTCGGCTATGACAACGCATTCTCTACTATTTTGGATGCTAACATCACTACGTTCCTTGCTGGTTTGATCTTGTTTGCTGTAGGAACAGGTCCAATCAAAGGATTCTCAATTACGTTGATGATAGGTATCGCTACATCAATGTTCACCGCGATTGTCGTTTCTCGTGTGCTTGTTAATAGCATATGGGGCGGTAAACGTGTGACCAAGTTAGCGATATAGGAGAGTCACATGGGATTTCAATTATTAAAACTAAAGGAAACCGTCGACTTTATGAGGTGGCGTTTTCCAGCTATGATTTTTTCAACCATACTGATCATAGGTTCAATTGTTTCACTCGGTGTTAACCAATTGAATTGGGGGCTCGATTTTACCGGCGGCACCTTGATAGAAGTAGGTTATGAGCAGTCAGCAGACCTAGAAGCAGTCAGAGCTATTATGCTAGATGCCGGCTACACGGATGCTGTAGTACAAAACTTTGGTAGTAGCCAAGACGTGTTAATTCGCTTGGCACCGAGAGCTGGTGTAAAAGCAGTTGAAATAGGTGATCAAGTATTGGCGACTTTACGAGCCGATGGCACCAAAGTAGACATGCGTAGAATCGAGTTTGTTGGACCAAATGTGGGTGAGGAATTAACTGAACAAGGCGGTTTGGCTATGCTTGTTGCTCTAATTTGTATTCTGATTTACGTGGCAATGCGTTTTGAATATCGCTTTGCCTTAGGTTCTGTTGCTGCATTGACACATGATGTTATCTTAACTTTGGGTTTGTTTTCAGTACTACAACTTGAATTTGACCTAACAGTGTTGGCGGCTGTATTAGCGGTTATTGGCTATTCACTTAACGATACAATTGTGGTGTCAGACCGCATACGTGAAAACTTCAGAAAAATCCGTAAGACAGAGCCAATAGACATAATTAATATTTCATTGACGCAAACCTTGAATAGAACAATTATTACTTCTTTAACCACTGTTTTAGTATTAGTTGCTTTGTTCTATAAAGGTGGCGCTCTGATCCATGGTTTTGCTACCGCATTGTTATTTGGTGTTATCGTCGGTACCTATTCCTCAGTCTATATAGCTAGTGCCGTAGGCTTGGCATTAGGTATTAGTAGAGATGATTTAATACCAGAAGAAATTGAAAAAGAAGGGGAAGACCAAGACCCTGTTTAGGCAATTAGTTTTCTTTAGTACGCAAAAAAAAACCCGCTAATAACTTAGCGGGTTTTTTATATTACTCTTATGCTATATCTAGCTTAAGTTAGCTATTTCAAACTAGTAATCAGTCCGTAATATTCACTTAAGTCTTTTAACAATCGCCTGCACAACACGTGCACTGCCAGCGACAATTTCACCGCTTAATAGTGGGTCATTACCACCATCAAAATCAGTGACTAGTCCGCCAGACTCACGCACTAATAATTCGCCGGCTGCAATATCCCAAGGTTTAACACCGCGTTCCCAGTAACCGTCAAAACGACCTGCAGCAACGTAAGCCATATCAAGAGCAGCAGAACCACCGCGACGGATATCACCACATTCAGCAAATATTGAATTAAAACTCGTCATATATTCGTTTATTGATTCTTTATTTTTATACGGAAAAGCAGTTGCTAAAATGGTGTTGCCTAACTCTTTGGCTTGACTAACACGAATACGGTGACCATTTAATTGTGCTCCGTTACCTCTGCTTGCTGTAAATAACTCACCACGAATAGGGTCAAATACAACCGCTTGGTCTAGACGACCTTTGTACTGAAGCGCAATAGATACTGCAAAGTGAGGAATACCTTTGATGAAGTTAGTGGTGCCGTCTAGTGGGTCAATGATCCATTTATAGTCGTCATCACCAGCTACAATGCCACCTTCTTCGCCCACAAAGGTGTGGTCTGGGTAAGATTGTTTGATTTTGTAAATAATGGTTTGCTCAGCTTCCTTGTCAATTTTAGTTACGAAATCATTTTCGCCTTTTTGTTCGATTTGTAGGTCGTCGAAAGTTTCAAATCCACGAGCGATCACGTTTCCTGCTGAGCGGGCTGCGCGCACAGCGATATTGAGCATAGGATGCATAGTTAGAACCACCAAGTTGTAAAAAGAACAGTAGAGTCATGCCGACGAAAACTGCGCGTGTAGCGCTTTGAGTGCGATAGCATGCCCAAAAAATCGCGCATAGGTTAACAGAAACCTCTGAATGGGTCTATTGGTGTTTTTCTTAACTCACAAATTCAGGTATACTGCTTAAAAGTGGTATTACCTGTTTAATAAACGTTATTGGCAATCACCAATTACATCCAGTGGTATTAATTAAGCCGTGCGGCAAGCTTAAGCATGGATATTGCTGACATTACCATCCATAAAGGTATTCTGTTGATAAATAGGTTAATAAAATCCTGTTGTTTGTTGATATTTGTGTGGCTGAGTATGTGCAAGGCTTCAGCAACTGAATACCAATCCGAGCTATTAAACGAGAATGATGGTTTCACATCGTCAATAATTTTTTCGATCGTCCAAGATGATGACGGGTTTTTGTGGTTTGGTACCGGTTATAATGGGATTTTTCGTTATGACGGGAAAAATCTGGTTGTTTTTCAACATGAGCCAAGTAATCCGAACTCATTACCAAATGATAACGCCGGAAATTTAATCTTAGACAGCCAAGACAATCTTTGGATAGGCAGTTGGGGTGGGGGGGCTATTGAATTCGATTTACGCTCTCAAACGTTCACCCATTATGCATATTCGCCAGATGCACCCGACAAGGTCAGCTCTCCCAAAGTTCAACGTATTTTCGAAGATATCAACAATACATTATGGTTTGGTACTTTCAGTGGCGGTATCAATCGTTTTGATCGCAACAGTCAAAAATTCGAACAAGTTTCCATGCAAAATACAGGCAAGGTGGGGATTTCTAATCAACGAGTATGGGATATAGAACAAACTACAGCCAATGAATTATGGATAGCGACTGAATTTGGTCTCAATAAATTAAACACTTCTACACTGACATTCTCTCATTTATTTCCGGAACCAGGTGTACTTCTTTCCAAACGCAACAAAATACGTGTTATTGAAGCGAATCAAAGTGGTGATCTGTATTTAGGCACACAAAATGGTGTTGTTTTTTTCGATAATAAACGCGCTGAATTTAGCGTAATAGATAACCCAAGTGTTACCAATATGGGACCGATTTATTCAATAATAGCCACTGATTTTGGTGAATATTGGATAACTAGCGACTATGGTGTTTTTGCATTTACCGAGGCTGATAAAACGCTTAGAAAGGTTCCGCTAGACTTTGATGATAGATGCAGTCAAACCTTGTTCCAAGACTCGCAAGGAACAATTTGGCTCACCTGTGAAGGGGTAGGTGTCTATAGAATAAGTCGAACCAACGTATTTAGGTCATTCGAGGATCAACGAGTAAAAACTGCATTTTCACTTAAAGCCATTAACGACGGCAGTATTTTAGTCGGTACCTCGCAAATTGGCTTACATAGATGGATACCTGAAACTAATCAGCTTATTAATTTAAGCGATAGTGAAACTGACACTGACACAAATTGGCCTGCAATCGCACATATCACTCAAACATCAAATGATGAAATTTGGTATGCCGACACGCAAAGTCTTTTTAAATTGAACCAACAGGGTAAGCAAATAGAGGTCGTGCCACCGCAAATGTGGCTGAACGATTTTGAAGACATTAAAGATTTGGAGGCAGATGCTCTTGATAATATTTGGGTTGCAGCTCCTAACCGGCTGTTCATAATTAATTCAGTCGACTTATCATTCGACAGTATTTTAATAGATAATAAATTTACAGATGGTTATGAGGCCTTGGATCTATATTTAGGCCCAAACAACGATATGTGGGTTGCAATTAATAATGCCTTGTATCGCTGGAGTAGCGAGCGCAAAGCGTTAGAGTTGATTAGTCCTGCTGACTCACTCGGTGAATACCTTGAGCCCCATGACTTTATCTACTCAATTTATATAGACAGTAAGAGTCAGTTATGGATAAGTAATAAAACAGGACTCTATTTGGTCGATGAAGAATCTGGAGAGAGACGAGCCATCAGTCATTACTTTTTGGAACGAGAAAATAAAGGTATTCGTTTCATTAATGAGGACAGCGCAGGTCTCATATGGTTAGTGACTCCAATTGGTGTTAGCCGACTTAATCCGGCTGACGGTAAATTTCAGCATTTTGATAAGCGCGACGGATTGCCTGGCTCTCGATACTTTTATAACCCAACAATCAGAAAGTCAGACAGCACCATTTATCTATCTAGTCGCGATGGCATTTCTTATTTCTCTCCCGCGTCGGTGAAAAATCGTAGACTAGATGAAAATACAGAGCTAACAAATTTTGAAGTCTTGGGCTCACCCAAACTATATAATATCAAGCAAATAAAAGACCAAGGCATAAAGCTGAACTATGACCAAAGTAATATTAAATTTGAATTTGCGACTCTTGACCTTTTAAATGCGAGACAAATTCAATATAGCTATTTTCTGCAAGGCTTTGACCAAGATTGGATTGAAAATGGCAACAATAGTACTGCCACGTATACTAATCTAGATGGTGGCGATTATGTATTTCGTGTTAAAGCAAAAATAAAAGACGACCTTTGGTATGAGAATGAATTATCGGTAAATCTCACTATAGGGATCCCTTTCTGGGAACGTTGGTGGATGTTTGTTGTTTACGCCTCACTGATATCATTAGGTGGCCTGTATTATATGCAGCGTCAAAAAAGAGCGCTGATTGAATTGGAGCGTCAGGTTGCAGAAAAAACCTCAGACATAGCTCTAGAGTCAGAAAAGTTGGCAGTCGCAAATCGCATAAAAACACAATTTCTTGCAAATATGAGTCATGAAATACGTACCCCTTTGACTACCGTAATAGGTCAGGCCGAAGCCATTATTTGTCGCGATGTGCAACCACAAGATATTTATAAAGAAGTTGAAATCATCCACGATAGTAGTCTTTATTTGCTAGCGTTATTGAACGATATTCTCGATTTGACAAAAATTGAAAGAGAATAAATTTGAACTTGAATATGCGCCTCAAGATTTACATGTATTATTGCTTAATATCAATACGATGTTCTCCATGCAAGCCAGAGTTAAGGGGCTTTCATTTAGTTTAATTGAAAACTTACCAATCCCCTTTATTATCAATGTTGATGGCTTGCGCCTAAAACAAATATTAATAAATCTGTTATCTAATGCGCTTAAATTCACTATGAGAGGGCATGTTAAATTACGAATTTTGATAGAAGATGATCGTTTAATATTTCACGTTGAAGACACTGGAATTGGTATTTCTCAAGATCAAATTAAGCAAATATTTGGTAGTTTTACGCAAGGTGATAGTAGTATACGGCGACGTTTTGGTGGTTCTGGGTCTGGGTCTGCATTTATCAAATCAACTTGCTGTTCTAATGTCTGGGAATATTACGGTTGAGAGTGAGGTCGACAGAGGAAGTGTGTTTACATTTAGTATGATAATGCCATCAATTGTGCAGGGATTTGAAACGCCATTAGCGAATATTGACTTAACTAATTCGTCGTCAAAACCTTTGTTTCAAGGAAAGATACTGCTTGCTGAAGACCACGTTGACAATCGCCGCCTAATTTCGCGTCTACTGACCAAGTTAGGTCTAACAGTATACTCTGCAGTCAGATGGGTTTGAGGCTATTAAACTTTATAAATGAGCACTTTCCTGAAGTGATTCTGATGGACATTCAAATGCCTAAAATGGATGGCTTACAAGCTTATAAAGTATTGCGCGAATTGGGTTGTGAAAAGCCAATTATTGCATTAACCGCAAATGCAATGACAAACGAAGTTGACGAATACTTTTCGATTGGCTTCGATGGTTATATTCAAAAACCCATTGACCGACAATTACTGATTTCGACCATTGCAACATTTTTCAATACTAACGATACTGACTCAATGCGCCAAGCAAATTCGCTTCTTGGTAATGTTGACATGTCCGATTTAGTAAGTGAATTCAAAACAAGTCTGATAAATGAGCTTCAGCAATTTAGCATCGAAAGTGAAAAACAAGAACTCGACGCGTTACGGTCTCTTGCTCACAGACTTTCTGGCGCGGCACATCTATTCGGATTTTCTGAGTTAAGTAGAAAAGCGACTGAACTTGAAACTAATATCAAGAATGGCAACCTTGTTTTTGCTGACGTAGTACCCAAAATTGATGCCCTTATCGCTGAGATTAAGCGTATTATCGGGTAGCTAAGCATCCTCAATCACTATTGTGATTAACAATCTTACCTATTGCATGTATATTTTATTACTTTTTTGCAAAAGACAGTTATTATCGGTTGTGATAACCTTTGCGCCCTTAAAAAAGCGTCAACCAAATAGTTAGGGTGCGGATCCAGAGCTAACATAAATAGTCCTAATCTGATCTGATATGACTTGCAGTTAGTGGGTGTAATATCCGTTCAGGGGTAACGGCTAGTAACCCTTATTCACCATTTTATTATTGTTATTACTCTATTTTAATTATTCAAATTCAACGGAATACGTCAATGCTTGCAGATATTCGAATTGTTTTAGTCAGCACCAGTCATACAGGTAATATTGGCTCAGCGGCTCGTGCAATGAAAACAATGGGGCTCAACTCATTGTATTTAGTTGATCCTATATCGCCACCTGATGGCAAGTCTAGGGCACTAGCTGCCGGTGCAGCTGATGATGTGCTGGCTAATGCAATAATTGTGAATACGCTCGAGGAGGCGGTTAGCGACTGCGGTTTAGTTGTGGGAACTTCTGCACGTTCAAGAACGCTACCTTGGCCTATGCTGACACCGCGAGAATGTGGGCATAAGTTGGTTCTTGAAGCCGAAAAATACCCTGTCGCATTAGTGTTTGGGCGTGAAAATAATGGGTTGAGCAATGAAGAATTACAACAATGCCATTTTCATGTTTGTATTCCCGCTAACCCCCGATTATAGTTCCTTAAATATCGCCGCTGCGGTACAAAACACTTTGTTACGAGATTCGAGTTAATCATTTGGATATCGAAGCATTGCAACATGCGCCATCAGCTAAGGCAGAATATCCGTTAAGTGAAGATTTAGAGCGTTTTTATGTGCATCTTGAAAAAACTTTAAAAGACGTCAATTTCATCGTGGCCAATCATCCGGGTATGGTAATGACGAAGCTTCGTCGGTTATTTAATCGGGCTCGCCCAGAAGTTCAAGAGTTAAATATTTTACGTGGCATATTAGCCTCAATAGATAAAACGAGTGGAAGCAAAAAGTAATGTTAAGTCGAATTCGTGAAGATATTAAAAGTGTATTCCATCGAGATCCTGCAGCTAGGAATACGATGGAAGTTTTATTCAACTACCCAGGCTTGCATGCGATTTGGAATGCATCGGGTTTGGTCATCAGTTATGGAAGTGGAAGCTTCACTGGATCGCACGCTTTCTATCGAATATTTCACGTTTTTTAACCGGTATCGAAATCCATCCGGGGGCACAATTTGGACGCCGAGTTTTTATTGACCACGGGATGGGGGTGGTAATCGGAGAAAACCGCTGTCGTTGGTAACGATGTGACTCTATATCATGGCGTTACATTAGGCGGAACGAGTTGGAAAGCAGGCAAACGTCATCCAACACTCGAGGATCATTCAGTCGTCGGTGCAGGAGCGCAGGTGCTCGGTCCTATTATTATCGGCAAGAATGCGCGAATAGGATCGAATTCGGTTGTTGTAAAAGATGTTCCAGAAAACGCGACATGCGTTGGCATACCAGGGCGCAATTTACTGCAAAAAGTAAATACTCAAGAAGCGTCGCCAGAAACAAAGCATAAGCGCAAAGCGATAGCCGAGAAATATGGATTTGATGCGTATGCAGTGAGTGAGGAAAATCCAGACCCCCGTAGCAAACGCAATGGGTATAATGCTCGAACATGTCCATCAAATGGATACCAAAGTAGAAGAAATGTGTAAGGTTATACAATCACTGGGCGGCGATGTGTGTAGTGAATCTATTCCTAGATTAGGTGTTGAAGACTTCGCGGAAACAGGTATCTCACCGGTATTCAAGAAAGCGGCTGCAGAGGCCTTTGACCCGAGTATATAATAACCTACTAAAATACTCGGGTATATACTTGACAAATTTACTCAGGTTATAAAATATACGTATCAATTCGAAGCCTATTGGCTGTCCAACGCAATGAGGGAAGTATGAAGCTGACATCAAAAGGTCGTTATTGGCGGGTTACCGCAATGCTCGACGTAGCTCTGCATTCACGTAATGGACCCGTTTCGTTAGCCGATATTTCAGAGCGTCAAGAAATTTCGTTATCTTATTTAGAACAATTATTCGCTCGCTTACGTAAAGAACAACTCGTATCAAGTGTCAGGGGGTTCCTGGCGGTGGTTATAAGTTAGGTAGAGCGGCTGCTGACATTGCGATAGGCGAAGTAATACGTGCCGTAGATGAGTCAGTTGATGCGACTCGTTGCCAAGGCCAAGCAGATTGCCAAGGTGGTGAGCGTTGCTTGACACATACATTGTGGCAAGACCTAAGCGATAGAATTAGTCAATTTCTCAATGGTATCAGCATTGGGGAATTAATGAAGACAAGTGAAGTAAAAGAAGTGGCCGGCCGTCAAGATGTAAACAAAGCGGGCGGCAAAAAACCTAGTAAGTGAATTGAAATCAGTATGCAACTTTAATCGGAGCGATAATGAGCAATATTAAGTTACCAATCTATTTAGATTATTCGTCAACCACACCTGTTGACCCTCGTGTCGCCGAAAAAATGAAAGAGTGCCTAACCAATGAAGGTAATTTCGGTAATCCAGCTTCACGTTCTCACCATTTTGGTTGGGTCGCTGAAGAAGCAGTAGACATTGCAAGAAATCAAATTGCGGACCTCATAAATGCGGATCCACGTGAAATCGTATTTACATCAGGCGCAACAGAGTCAAACAACTTGGCTATTAAAGGTGCTGCAATATTTTACCAAAAGCGTGGCAAGCACATAATTACGGTAAAAACTGAACATAAAGCAGTGCTGGACACAACTCGTCAGTTAGAACGTGAAGGTTTCGAAGTGACTTACATGACGCCTGAACCAAGTGGTCTGGTAGATTTAGACAAGCTTCAAGCTGAAATGCGTGATGACACAGTATTAGTTAGCATCATGCATGTTAATAATGAAATTGGTGTTATTCAAGACATCGGGGCCATTGGCAAGATATGTCGTGCTCGTAAGATTTTGTTCCACGTTGATGCAGCTCAAAGTACAGGTAAAGTACCTATTGATTTGCAAGAATTAAATGTTGATTTGATGTCCTTCTGTGCTCATAAAACTTATGGTCCTAAAGGTATCGGCGCATTGTATGTATCGCGTAAACCACGGGTTCGTATTGAAGCGCAAATACACGGCGGTGCCATGAACGCGGCATGCGGTCTGGCACCCTTGCAACTCATCAAATAGTAGGGATGGGTGAAGCTTTCCGTTTAGCTAAAGAAGAAATGGCGACAGAAAACCGAACGCATAAAAATGCTGCGTGACAAGTTATATAATGCGTTAAAGATATGGAAGCTGTATATCTAAATGGTGATGCAGATAACCGTGTAGCGCACAACTTGAACGTTAGTTTTTGCCTATGTTGAAGGTGAATCATTGATCATGGCACTTAAAGATATGGCTGTTTCTTCAGGCTCAGCCTGCACATCTGCGAGTTTAGAGCCATCTTACGTGCTGCGTGCGCTTGGTCTGAACGATGAATTAGCACACAGCTCAATTCGCTTCAGTCTAGGTCGTTTTACGACCGAAGAGGAAATAGATTACGTGATTGGCGTTATTCGTAATGCGATTCATAAGCTTCGCGAAATGTCTCCACTTTGGGATATGTACAAAGAAGGCATCGACTTAAGTACCGTTAAATGGGCGTCTCACTAGGTTTTTAATAAGCATAGCAAAACGCAAAACGGGTCTGAGTTGAAGTAGCAAGAAGTGAGGTAACTAGGTAATATTGCCTAGTTACAAAAAATAGTTTAATTAGTTTAAAATAGCGATATAAAATATTTTTGTACTAAAAAAAGTATTTTTATGACGCAAAACATTAAGGGCAAAATCATGGCTTATAGTGAAAAAGTAATTGACCATTACGAGAATCCTCGTAATGTTGGCGGATTTGATAAGAATGACCCAACTGTTGCAACAGGTATGGTCGGTGCACCTGCATGTGGTGATGTGATGAAGCTTCAACTTAAAATAGGTCCGAACGGTATCATCGAAGATGCTAAGTTCAAAACCTATGGATGTGGTTCTGCTATTGCCTCAAGCTCTCTCGTGACTGAATGGGTAAAGGGTAAAAGTATTGACGAAGCAGTATTGATTAAAAATACTCATATTGCCGAAGAATTAGCATTACCCTCCAGTGAAAATTCACTGCTCAATTTTGGCAGAAGATGCCATTAAAGCAGCTGTTGCAGATTACAAAAAGAAGCATAGCGCTTAATATTGTAGTTCGATTTTTTACCAGGATTGCTAGTAACAAAAATTAATTATATAAATTAAGGAGTATCTGAGTGGGTATTAAGGTAACTGACGCCGCTGCTGTTCGTGCAAAAATCATTTTTAGACAGCCGTGGTTCTGGCTTAGGTTTGCGCTTGGGTGTCAAGACTACTGGCTGCTCTGGCCTAGCTTATGTACTTGAATTTGTTGATGGCTTAAATCCTGGCGATGAAATGTTTGAAGATAATGGTGTCAACATTATTATTGACGGTAAAAAGTCTGGCATATCTCGATGGTACTGAATTAGATTTTGGTAAAGAAGGCCTCAATGAAGGTTTTTCAATTTAACAACCCAAACGCTAACGGCGAATGTGGTTGTGGCGAAAGCTTCAAACGTATAGTTTTTTCTTTTAGCGCTAATCTTAGCGGATTAGCGCCTTCTTCTTTTTCCAAAGCAAGGCTTCTGTATGATGAATTACTTTGAGTTATATAACCTACCTGAACAGTTTGTGATAGACCTAATTAAGCTTAAAGAACACTATCAAACACTTCAAAAGTTGACCCATCCAGATCGATTTGCCAGTGCAAGTGAACAGCAAAAACGACTGTACCTCACTAAAAATTCACAAGTTAACGATGCTTATTCGGTACTCAAATCGCCTGTATTAAGAGGTGAGCATTTGTTAATCGTACGCGGTGTTGAGTTACCAAGTGAACAAGACACAGTAGGTGATGTTGAATTCTTAATGGAACAAATGGAGTGGCGTGAATCATTGGACGATGCTAGCACCGAAGAAGCGTTAGAAAAACTGGTTACTGACAATTTTAATATTTTGGTTACACAAGAAAAAGTCATTTGTGAGTTATTGTCACACAACACAGACGAAAATAATCAAGCCGCAGCGCAAGAGTTAGCCAAGATGAAGTTTATGATTAAACTTGCTAACGAAATCGAAACAAAACTCGACCGAATAACGGACAGTTAGCAGATAAAATAAAAGGTTTTAAGTTATATGGCATTATTACAAATTGCAGAGCCCGGCCAAAGCGCAGCTCCGCATGAACGTAAAATAGGAATTGGAATTGACTTAGGTACAACCAATTCATTAGTGAGTGCTGTAAAAAGTGGTCAATGTGTCACGTTAGCAGATGAGTATGAAAGACATTTGTTGCCATCTGTAGTCCACTATTCTGAAGCGTCAATCGATGTTGGCTATCATGCGAGAGATAACTCAAATGCGGATCCAGCGAACACGATTATGTCAGTGAAGCGTTTTATGGGAAGAAGTCTAGCCGATGTGACGACTCATTGGGACCAATTACCTTATCACTTTGTTGCTGATTCGGTTTCTCCGCGGTTTATAACGCCAATGGGTGAGTTGAACCCAGTTCAAATATCTTCACACATTTTAAGCGCATTGAAAACGCGTGCTGAAGCGCGAATGGGTGATGAAATTACGGGTGCTGTTATTACCGTTCCAGCTTATTTTGACGATGCCCAGCGCCAAGGAACGAAAGATGCAGCCCAACTGGCTGGTTTGAAGGTCCTGCGGTTGCTCAATGAGCCAACTGCTGCAGCAATTGCGTATGGTTTAGATAGCAAAGAAGAAGGCGTTATTGCGGTTTATGATTTGGGCGGTGGTACTTTTGATGTTTCAATTCTAAGATTGAATAAAGGCGTGTTTGAGGTACTTGCTACTGGCGGTAATTCAGCACTTGGTGGAGACGATTTTGATCACTTGTTAGCTAGTCATCTAGCACGTCAACTTGGACTTGATGCTGTTACAGAAAAACTAAACCATCGACGTTTAATGAACGCCGGTAAGGAAGTAAAAGAAGCATTAAGTAATGCTGATACTAGTCTTGTATCTATTAAATTAGAGGGTGGTGAGCAAAGCACCGAGGTTAGCGTACAATTAAATCAACTTAATCAAATGATTAATGATTTGGTAAAGCAGACGATAAGTACCTGTAAACGTGCGGTGAAAGATGCGCGGGTCAGTCTCGAAGAGGTGAATAATGTCATCTTGGTTGGCGGCTCAACGCGGGTTCCACTGGTGCGTCAACAAGTTGAAACGTTTTTCAAAAAAGCCCCATTGACATCAATTGACCCAGACAAAGTGGTGGCTATTGGTGCTGGTATTCAGGCCGATATTTTGGTTGGGAACAAACCTGACAGTGATATGCTGCTATTGGATGTTCTTCCATTATCGTTAGGTATTGAAACGATGGGCGGATTGGTTGAGAAAATCATTCCTCGAAACACGACAATTCCAGTCGCAAAAGCGCAAGAATTTACTACGTTTAAAGACGGCCAAACGGCAATGTTAGTGCACGTATTGCAGGGCGAACGTGAGTTAGTTGATCATTGCCGGTCTTTGGCTAAGTTCACTCTGAAAGGCATTCCTGCAATGACGGCAGGAGCAGCCCACATACGAGTTACTTTTCAAGTTGACGCTGATGGTTTATTAAATGTCACTGCTATGGAGAAATCCAGCGGTGTACAAGCTGAAATACAGGTTAAGCCTTCATACGGATTGGAAGAAGCAGAGATATTGGATATGTTGCAATCTAGCATGCAAAACGCGAAGCAAGATATGCAAGAAAGAATGTTAAAAGAGCAACAAGTCGATGCAAGTCGAGTTCTTGAAGCTATGCACGGTGCGTTGGCCGAAGATGGTGAGGAATTATTATCAGACAACGAAAGAAAAGCGATTGACCACGCCTTAAAAAGTTTAGGGCTGTGTGCAGCGAATAATGATATTGATGCTATTAAACAAGCTATCGATGTTGTTGATAAATTAAGCCAAGACTTCGCAGCCAGAAGAATGGATAAGTCTATTCAAAAAGCGCTCGCGGGTCATTCGGTAGATGATATTTAAATAGGATTGAAGAATGCCACAAGTTATTTTTTTACCCCATAAAGAACTTTGTCCAGACGGTGCTGTACTTCAGGCAGATAAAGGTACTTCAGTACTGGACTTAGCGTTAAAGAATGGAATAGGCATTGAACATGCGTGTGAAAAAGTGTGTGCATGCACCACTTGTCACATTATTGTTAGAGAGGGCTATGATTCTTTAGGTGATGCAGAAGATCTGGAAGAAGATTTACTTGATAAAGCCTGGGGTCTTGAGCCTGAGTCTCGCTTGGGTTGCCAGGCAATTATTGATGGTCAAGATTTGGTTGTTGAAATACCTAAATACACGATCAATCACGCTAGTGAAGAGCATTAAACAATACTGATCACTTTCATTCTGACAATGAGCGTTTTTTATGAATTATTTGACTATTCATAATACGCTCAAATTCGTCACTTTACGCTATCCTTTTTGTTATCAAGCGTATGAATTATAAGTATTAATTAGTGTTGAATTGTCTGTTTATGAAATTGAATTCACATGCATTTTTTGAATTTAAAAAACGAATTTGCGAAGTAGGGGTATTCATTACGACCTATCTTCTTTATAATCGCGCGAATTTTTAAAATCAGCAAACGGAAGAATTAACCATGGCTTTAGAACGTACCTTTTCGATAATCAAACCTGACGCAGTAGCGAAAAATGTTATAGGCGCAATTTATAACCGTTTTGAAAGTGCAGGCTTACGCATTGTTGCTTCAAAAATGCTTCACATGAGTAAAGAACAAGCTGAAGGCTTCTATGCAGAGCACAGCGAACGTCCTTTCTTTGGTGCATTAGTTAGCTTTATGACATCTGGTCCAGTAATGGTTCAAGTGCTTGAAGGCGACAACGCGGTAGTTAAAAATAGAGAAATCATGGGTGCAACTAACCCAGCAGATGCGGCTGCAGGCACATTACGTGCAGATTACGCAGAGTCTATTGACGAAAACGCATGCCACGGTTCAGATGCGCCAGAGTCAGCGGCTAGAGAAATAGCTTATTTCTTCTCTGATGAAGAAATTTGCCCACGCACACGCTAAGCAAACGAAGTGATATAGTAAGGGAGCTTCGGCTCCCTTTTTTAGTTAAATTATATAGGCTGATAAGCCAACGTTAAATCGCTCTTAATTGAGTTGAATAACGTATACTGTATGTGCGCAATGTTATTCGCTATAATGTGTACAACGATATTAGTTATAAATTGTTATGAAGGTAAAAAAATGTCAGTAGGCCAAGTAAATATAGAACCTCAGAAAGAGATGAAAAAAGTTAATTTATTAAACTTGGACCGACAGGGCTTGCGTGACTATTTTGCCTCTATCAATGAAAAACCGTTTCGTGCTGAGCAATTGATGAAATGGATTTACCAAGAAGGTGAGTCTGATTTCGACAAGATGACGAATATTAACAAAGCGTTACGTGCTAAATTAAATAAACACTGTGTTATCAAAGCGCCGGTTATTTCAGAGCACCAACAAGCATCTGATGGCACTATTAAATTTGCCTTATTATTAGATGGTGGGCAGGAAGTTGAGTCAGTATGGATACCAGAGACTGATCGTGCCACGCTGTGCGTATCCTCGCAGGTCGGTTGCGCATTGGAATGTACTTTTTGTTCAACAGGACAACAAGGCTTTAATCGTAATTTGTCGGTCGCTGAAATTATTGGTCAGGTATGGCGGGTAGCGACTTTTATCGGGCTATCGAAGGATACCTCACAACGTCCTATTACTAATGTCGTTATGATGGGAATGGGCGAGCCATTATTAAACCTAAAGAATGTTGTCCCAGCAATGCGTATCATGTTGGATGACTTTGGTTTTGGGTTGTCTAAACGCAGAGTCACGTTGAGCACATCAGGTGTTGTTCCTGCCTTGGATATGTTGGGCGACCAAATTGATGTTGCACTCGCGATTTCACTGCATGCACCAGACAACAAGCTGCGTGATGAAATTGTACCGGTGAATAAAAAGTATCCAATTGAAGAGTTTTTAGCAAGTGTACGACGCTATTTAGAAAAATCCAAAGCAAATCAAGGCAAAGTCACTGTTGAGTATGTTATGTTAAACCAAGTCAACGATAGTACTGATCAAGCGCATGAATTAGCTAAAGTATTGAAAGAAACACCTTGTAAGATAAACTTGATACCGTTCAATCCTTATCCCGGTACCCCTTATACTTGCTCAAGTAATTCAAGGATGGATAGGTTTTCAAAGGTACTTATGGAGCACGGTTACACTGTTATGATCAGAAAAACCCGCGGGGATGATATCGACGCAGCATGTGGTCAATTAGTGGGGGAGGTTGTTGATAGAACGAAGAGATTATTGAAAAAACAGATGAATGGACAACCAATTTCGGTAAAAATGACTCAATAACAAATATAAGAGAAATGCCATGTTGAAGAAATCCGTAGCAGCTATTGTTTTTTGTGCAGTTCTAAGTGCTTGTGTTACAGAACCAAGAGACCCAGCATTTGCTGGTGCGGATGGCATTAACCCCGATGCTGCAGCAAAGAATCGAGTGAGCCTAGGACTGACTTATTTAAGCAATGGAAATTTTTCTCAAGCTAAAGCTAACTTAGACAAAGCTTTAAATTTTGCGCCAAAGTCAGCAGATGCTCATTTTGCAATGGCCTACTATTATCAGCAGGTTGATGAGCTTGGACTTACTGAAGAGTATTATCTTAAAGCTCTCAAACTCGCCCCTGAAAATCCAAATATAATTAATAGTTACGGTGCGTTTTTATGTGAGCAAGGACGCTATGAAAAAGCGAAGTCTTTCTTCTTAAGAGCAGTAACTAGCAAAAGCTACATTTCAGTCGCAGAAACCTATGAGAATTTAGCAATCTGCGCGGTTGACCAGGGGAAAACAGATGAAGCTATCGGTTTTTTCGAATTAGCCTTAAACCATCAGCCTACGCGCGGTAAGAGCCTTTTCTTTTTAGCTCAATTACAAAAAGAGCAGGGTAATTATGGCGAAGCGAAAAAGTCGTTATGGAAGTACGACCGTGTTTCCAGAGTATCTCCAGAATCACTTTGGTTATCATACGAAATAGCGCAAGGATTAGGGGATACCAAGGCAGCACTCGGCTATGGCGAATTGATGAAGAGTATGTTTCCTGAACATCCAAACACGGCACTTTTTAACAAACAAATGGGTAAATTTCAACCTATTGCTACCGTGAAAAATAAACGCAGAGAAAGTGTGCAGGCGACAGAAGCGAGTATTTCGCAAACAGATGTAAACAAGGCAGTTAACCCTGTTCAAACTATTCCCGCAGATGCTCCTGCCTTAATAAAAGTAAATAAAACGCTAACGCCGGCAATACTCGTTGAAGCTCCAAATGCATTGCCAGAGAAGGCCGCAGATAAACCGGTTGTGATACTAGAAAATGTCACGACTGATGCTACCGTGCCTGACAATACTCTTAATGCCGATGCAGCAGAAAAACGAGAAGCTGAGCTAGAGGCAGCGCTCGCCGCTGATTTCAATAATACGCAGAACGAATCTGCAACCATCGATGGCGCAGCTAAAAGAGTTAATGATTCGCTGGCAACAGTAGATGAGGTCGTTAAACTCGCCGCGGATGAAGGGCAAGATACAGCCACACAACAAATAGATGAGACGCCAGATGGTGATGCCAGTTATCATGTTGTGCAAGCAAAGGAAAACTTGTATCGCATCTCACTTCGATATAACGTTAAAATCAAATACCTAATGCAATGGAACAACCTTGACGATCCATCCGCTATAAAAGTAGGGATGAAGTTGCGGGTAAAGGACCCGAAAAATAATGACTGAAGAATATATCAATACAAAAGAAGCGACAGCAGAGTCGACGCAAGCTACACCAGGTCAACAGCTAAAAAAAGGTCGTGAGGCGCAAGGTCTCACTCAGCAGCAAGTTGCTGATCGTCTGCACTTACGTTTAGGAAATATTCAAGATATCGAAACCGACACGCATAAGCCAGGCGTTTCAATAACCTTTACTAAAGGTTATGTAAGGATCTATGCGAAACTCTTGAACATGTCTGTAGAGCCCTTGCTTGAAAATTTTGATGTTTTGCATCAAGGTGAAAAGCAGCCTGCTAAATTACAGAGTTTTTCTCAACGTGTCGCCAAACAGGCAAATGACGACCGTTGGATGATGGTGACCTATCTCATCGTATTTTTGGTTGTTGCTTCGTTGGTTATCTGGTGGTATCAACAATCTGATAAATCGATAATGAACAGGTTAAATCTGTTTAATAACAATGTGACAGAGCAATCGAGTAACATAAATGAAGGTGAGTCCGTCAATGCGATGAGTAATAATCTGAACATGCCTGATGAACTCGCTGTTCTTGAAGAAGATATTAAACGCCAAAATGAACTGACAAATACTAGTAATGCTCTGGATAGTCAAAATCCGCAAGATGCCACAGATAACGAGCTTGATGAGGCTGGTAATGTGATTGAAAAAGCGATACCCACGGCAGAGAACCAAGCGTCTGAGTTCACAGACCAATCTGTAGATGAACTATCCGAGGTGGATAATCCATTGGATGGCGACAGTGATGGCTCTGCATCTAGTTCAAGCAGCAAGTTCATAGATGGATACAATATAAATAGCGACGGTACTGTGGACGTTATTTTTACCTTTAAAGAAGATTGTTGGTTAAGTGTGAAAGATGCTGGTGGTGAAGTCATGGCGGTAGGCGTTAAAGTCAAAGGCCGAGTAATGGCAGTTAGAGGTATTCCACCAATATCAGTAAATATGTGCCCGCCGTCAACTGTTGATATCGATTTTGCTGGTAAGCCAGTTGATCTATCTCAGTATCGTCGTGGTGTTCCAGTACAGTTTGAATTAGCAATTACAGGTCAATAATGTTTTCCGATTCTCCTATTATTCGTCGCAAATCAACTAGAATCTATGTAGGCAATGTTCCTATTGGTGATGGTGCTCCTATCGCGGTGCAGTCAATGACGAATACGAATACGCTAGACGTGGACGCTACTGTCGCACAAATAAAACGTATTCAAGGCGTTGGCGGTGACATCGTGCGTGTCTCTGTACCTACGATGGAGGCGGCTGAAGCATTCAAATTAATAAAACAACAAGTTAATCTTCCTTTGATAGCAGACATACATTTTGATTACAGGATCGCATTAAAGGTTGCAGAGTATGGTGTTGACTGCTTGAGGATTAACCCAGGTAATATTGGCAACATGGAACGAGTAAGAGCAGTTGTTGATTGCGCTAAAGATAACAATATTCCAATTCGAATTGGTGTTAATGGTGGTTCGTTAGAGAAAGATATTCAAGAAAAATATAAAGAACCAAACGCTGAGGCATTAGTCGAGTCAGCAATGAGACATGTTGATATTCTAGATAAACTCAATTTCGACCAGTTCAAAGTGAGTGTAAAAGCGTCTGACGTGTTTTTAGCGGTTGGCGCATATCGCTTGTTAGCTAAGCAAATTGTTCAACCATTGCATTTAGGTATTACCGAAGCGGGCGGTTTTCGAGCTGGAGCAGTAAAAAGTGCGGTTGGACTTGGTATGTTATTAGCTGAGGGTATCGGCGACACAATCCGGATCTCATTAGCCGCGGATCCGGTAGAAGAAATAAAAGTGGGCTTTGATATTTTAAAGTCACTCAGAATTCGAGCAAGAGGCATTAATTTTATCGCTTGCCCTAGTTGTTCGCGTCAAGAGTTTGATGTTATATCAACCGTTAACGCACTAGAAGAACGCCTAGAAGATATTGTGACGCCTATGGACGTCTCTATCATAGGTTGCGTTGTAAATGGGCCCGGGGAAGCTGAAGTTTCTGATTTAGGCTTAACAGGTGCTCGTAATATGAGTGGGTTTTATTTAGACGGTAAGCGTCAACGCGAACGTTTGTCAAACGAGGATTTAGTTGACCAGTTAGAAAAACGAATTAGAGCCAAGGCGGCACTGCTTGACGAGAAAAACAGGATTAAAGTCACTGATATAACCAACTAAACGGAATAATACTGCGTAAAGCGAAAAAAAATCCATAAAACACGTAAAAATCGGCCTCCTAGGTTTTACCCCGCGCGACAAAATCCTTATAATGTCGCGTTTTATTTAATTAATTAGAGACAATTGTGGCAAAGACTATTCAAGCAATCAGAGGTATGAACGACTGCTTACCATCGCAAACTGGTATATGGCAGTTTGTCGAATCGAATATCCGTCGAGTTGTTGCCAATTATGGCTATCAAGAAATTCGAACGCCGATTGTTGAAAGTACTGAATTATTCAAGCGCTCAATTGGTGAAGTCACCGATATTGTCGAAAAAGAAATGTATACGTTTGATGACCGCAACGGCGATAGTCTTACATTGCGTCCGGAAGGAACAGCTTGTTGTGTAAGGGCCGGTAACGAACATGGCTTGTTATATAATCAACAGCAACGTCTATGGTATATGGGTCCTATGTTTAGGCATGAGCGGCCTCAAAAAGGTCGATATCGTCAGTTTCATCAATTTGGTGTCGAAGCATACGGTCTTAATGGCCCTGATATCGACGTTGAAATGATATTGATTGGCGCTCGTCTGTGGCAAGCATTTGGTATTTCTGACAAAGTAGAGTTACAAATTAATTCGTTAGGGTCTGCTGAAGCAAGAGTTGCCTACAAAGAATTGCTGGTTGTTTTTTTGCAAAAACATCACGATCAGCTTGATGAGGATAGCCAGCGTAGGTTGTTATCCAATCCATTACGTGTATTAGATAGTAAAAATCCAGCCGTGCAAGAAATAGTAAAAGATGCGCCAAAGCTGATTGACCACTTAGATGATGAATCAAAAGTGCATTTTTCACTTTTATGTGAACGTTTAGATAATTTAGGTATCCAATACACAGTTAATCCTAGTTTAGTGCGTGGTTTAGATTATTATAATCGCACGGTGTTCGAGTGGGTCACTAGCTTATTGGGTGCGCAGGGTACCATTTGTGCTGGCGGCAGATATGACGGTTTGGTTGAACAGTTAGGCGGCAAAGCCAGCCCTGCTGTTGGATTTGCCATGGGCTTAGAGCGCTTAGTGCTTTTAGTTGAGAGCATTGATGAGTCACTTTATGCAAATAATGCTGTCGATATCTATTTAATGCCAATGGGCGAATATGCCGAGTCAGAAGCGACTAAGATTGCAGAACAAATAAGAACTGTTTTACCGACCGTTAAATTGCAGCAGCACTGCGGTGGTGGTAACTTTAAGAAACAAATGAAAAAGGCAATGGCATCTAATGCTGCGATTGCAATTATTATCGGAGACGATGAACTTGCCAATGCAAGTGTCTCAATAAAACATTTAAAACAAGATAAACCGCAGGCTAGTTTGTTATTAAGTGAGTTATCTGCTTTAGCAGAATGGCTGTAAACGCTTTTTCGCGCATAGTTAGCCAGAAAAAATTTAGTTATTAACCAGTTACATGCAGTAAGCGTAGAGGAATTCAATGGAACGTTACGAAACCGAAGAACAACAAGTAGAAGCAATCAAAGGCTTTTGGAAAGAAAATGGAACAGCGATTATCGTTGGTATCGGTATCGGCTTAGCTGGTTTGTTCGGGTGGCAGCAATATAATGATATGGTTATTGAAGATAAAGAAACTCAATCAATCGCGTTTCAAAGTGTACTTGAAGGGATAGACTCTGAAGAAGGTATGCTCAAAGCTGAAGCTTTTACAAAAGATAATTCTGACTCCGGTTATGCCTTGTTGACTAGTTTAGTTGCAGCTCAAAAAGCAGTGGAAAATAAGGATTTTGATGCGGCAAAACTGCATTTGAATATGGCCGTTAGCAATTCACCAAATGTGGCGATTGCAGATTTGGCAAAGATTCGCTTAGCGCGAGTTGAGAGTCAACTTGGTGATACTGCGGGAGCACTAGCAACGTTGGACTCTGTGCAGAGCGTTTCTTACAATGACCAAGTCCAAGAAGTAAAAGGTGATATTTACGTTGCAACTAAAGAGTTTGATAAAGCGAAAGAAGCTTATGATGCTGTACTTGCAGAACAACCTCAAAACCGCATTGTAGAAATGAAGTTAAGTAACCTAAATTATGCTGCAACTGAAGTGGCAGGTGTTACCCAGTGAAGAATAGAATAGTAATAGCATTGCTCGCTTTGTCGCTTAGCGGATGTGCAACCGTATCGGATTGGTTTGCAGATGATGAAGAAACAGAGATTCGTCGCTTAAAACCAATCGAAGCCGTTTTCGAGCCGCAAATTAAGTGGGAAATAGAGGTTGGCGATGGTGTTCAAGATTATTTCTCAAGGTTAGCCCCTGCTGTCGGTTATGGAAAGGTATTTGCTGCGAGCCGTGATGGGATCGTTGTTGCGCTTGATCCAGAGACGGGTAAGGAAATCTGGCAACAAGATTTTGCAAATTATGACAACTACAGCTTCAAAAAAGCCATGCTCTGGTATTCTAACCGCGCCGTGTCGGCGAAAATATCAGGAGGATTATCGGTTGCTTATCAGTCGGTATTCTTTGGTACAGAAAACGGTTATGTATATGCACTAGAAGAAGATACTGGCCAAGTAAAATGGAAAGTTGGCGTCAAGGGCGAAGTTATTTCTCCTCCCGCAGTCGATGCGGGTTTCGTGCTAGTTAATACGACTTCTGGTCATCTAATTGCACTAAATCCTGAAAATGGTGAGCAAGTATGGATTACAGAGTCTGACGTTCCTCCACTATCATTGCGCGGCGTTTCAGCGCCAGCAGCAGAGAGTGGTGGTGCGATAATTGGTACTCCTTCAGGAAAACTCAAAGTCAGTATCATCGAGACTGGTATGGTAGCATGGGAGACTCAAATTGCTTCTCCATCGGGTGCGACTGAACTAGAACGTATAGTTGATATTGATGTTAAGCCGCTGGTATTCGACGGCAACGTGTTTGTCATCTCCTACAATGGCACTCTTTCAGCGGTAGAACTTCGCACTGGTCAGGTTATTTGGACTCGTGAATACGGTTCTTATCGCAACGTATCTATCGATGGAAATCGCTTATTCGTGGTTGATAATAATAGTAACTTATATGCTATTGACCGTCGTAGTGGTGTAGAATTATGGTCCAATGTTGGACTAAGAAGTCGTAATATTACATCAGCAACACCACATGGAAAGTATGTTGTAGTTGGTGATATATATGGCTTTGTACACTGGTTTACTCAGGACGAAGGCAAGCTTGTAGCTCGATTGGAAGTTGGCGGCGACGATGAAGATGAAGCTATCTTCACAGGTCCAGTTAGTGCAGACAACGTGTTATATGTGAAAACGCGAGAAGGCAAACTTGCGGCAATCACTCAACCAGAAGAATAAACAGATAGCATACCAACAAAGAGCGCATTTGGTGCTCTTACGACTATGCAATTGTAGGCACGATAACGTATTTGAACGGATGACGATACACGCCAATGGTATGCCATTGGCGTTTTTTATTAAGGGCGAAAAATGTTACCTGTAGTGGCCTTGGTTGGCCGACCCAATGTTGGTAAATCAACATTATTTAATCGATTAACGAATACTCGAGATGCACTGGTTGCTGATTTTCCTGGCTTAACACGTGATCGTAAATACGGCCCCGCAAAATTTGAAAATCGAGCTTTCATCGTAGTTGATACCGGCGGTATCACTGGCAATGAAGAAGGTATCGACGTTGCGATGGCCGAACAATCATTATTAGCTATTGATGAAGCTGATGTGGTCTTATTTCTAGTTGATGCAAGAGCAGGCTTAACACCAGATGATATTGGTCTAGCTGAGCACTTACGTAAACAAAATAAAGCCATGTACTTGGTAGCGAACAAAGTTGACGGACTTGATGGTGACAGCGAAACCGCTGATTTCTTCAAATTAGGCTTTCCTGAGGTACTGCAAATAGCAGCTGCGCATGGGCGTGGAGTGTCGCAGTTGATGACTCATGTCCTAACGCCACTCGAAAAGTTATTTCCTGATATGGAAATAATTGAAGAAGAAAGAGAAGAAGAAGACCCAGATGCCAAGCTAGAGCGTTTGCAAAACTCACCTATTAAATTAGCCATAGTTGGTAAACCAAATGTAGGTAAGTCGACACTCATTAATCGGATTCTGGGTGAAGATCGTGTTGTCGTTTTTGATTCACCTGGAACCACTCGAGATAGTATATTTGTTCCGATGAAGCGTGACGACCGTGAGTATATTTTGATTGATACTGCGGGTGTTAGAAAGCGTAAAAAAATATCAGAAACAGTAGAGAAGTTCTCGATTGTAAAAACCTTGCAGGCGATTGAAGAGTCGAATGTGGTTTTATTGGTGATTGACGCTAGAGAAGGAATTACTGATCAAGATCTATCACTGTTAGGTTTTGTACTTAACTCAGGACGTTCCTTAGTATTAGCAGTAAATAAGTGGGATGGACTTGAAACGCATGTAAAAGAAGAAATTAAACGAGAATTAGACAGGCGACTAGGGTTTGTTGATTTTGCTCGTTTACATTTTATTTCAGCTTTGCATGGCACAGGTGTTGGCCATTTGTTTGAATCTGTTCAAGAGGCTTATAATTCAGCTACGGTGCGTATTAACACATCAGTGCTGACGCAGATAATGGAAATGGCGCAGGCTGACCATCAGCCTCCCCTTATTCATGGTCGCAGAGTAAAAATGAAGTACGCTCATGCTGGTGGTTACAACCCACCTGTTATTGTCATTCATGGTAATCAATTAAAAGATTTACCTGATTCATACAAGCGTTACCTAATGAATTACTATCGTAAAGCACTTAAAACGATGGGAACACCGATCAGAATTGAATTTAAAGAGGGTGCAAATCCATTTGAAGGTAAGGTAAATAAATTAACCGTAGGGCAGGAACGCAAGCGCAAGCGTTTAATGAATTTCCATAAAAAGAAGTAGGTGTTTTAGATTTTACTATTTTAATAACTGAACACTGATAAAAGCCGTAGTTTTCAATAGAAAATCACGGCTTTTTTGCATCCATAATTTGGCTTTAACGGCTTTCAATCAATATTCGTTGGTTATTGCTAATGAGTGAGCCCCTTAAATGAAGACCTCAAATGCAGTGTGTAACTTTACCAACCGCAATTGCGCGTTTCATTTTGCTTATCCAACCATTCTTTTAATGGCGCAAAATAGGCTTCGATAGTAGAAGCGTCCATATTCGGTGTACCTGTTAATGTGGTCATTGCTTCCTGCCAAGGACGACTTTTACCCATTTCCAACATATTGTTTAATGCTTCACCGGCTTTTTCGCTGCCATAGATAGAACAACGATGCAGAGCTTCTTCGCTACCAGCTATATCGCACAGGGCTTTATGGAATTGAAACTGCAATATATGCGCTAGGAAATAACGAGTATATGAAACGTTTGCAGGTACATGATATTTAGCGCCGGGGTCAAATGCATCGTCTGGACGTTGAATAGGGGCTGCAACACCCTGATACTTCTCCCTTAGATCCCACCAAAGTGTATTATATTGTGCTGGTGTAATATCGCCTGCCAGCACCTGCCAACGCCATTGGTCGACCATTAAACCAAATGGCATAAATGCAATTTTATCGAGAGCTACTTTCAATAGCATTCCGATATCATTCGATTCATCAGGTATCTCATCTATTAAGCCGATCTGTTGTAAATAAGTTGGCGTAATTGAAAGCGCAATGGTGTCGCCAATTGCTTCATGAAAGCCACTGTTCGCTGACCCTCTATATAGCATTGGTTGGTCTTTATAGGCACGTTGATAATAGTTATGCCCCAACTCATGGTGGATAACATTAAACTCTTCACCCGTCTTCTGGATGCACATTTTAATACGCAAATCGTCGATTTCATCCACATTCCAAGCTGATGCATGACATTGAACTTCTCGCTCTTCTGGTTTTTGAAACATGGAACGTTCGTAGAATGTGTCAGGAAGGGCTGCAAAACCTAAAGATGAAAAGAAGCTTTCAGCTTGTTTTACCATTTTGATTTCATCATAACCTTGTTCTGCTAATGCCTTAGTTACATCAGGAACATTCATTTCTTGCTTCGGCTTGACGATGTCGTAAATATTCCCCCAACTTTGTGCCCACATGTTGCCAAGTAAGTGTGCAGGAATTGGCTTGTCCAATGGTACAACATCCTCACCATAATGCTCAGAAAGCTCGGCTCTTACATGACAATGTAATGATTCATAGAAGGGTTGAACTTGACCCCAAAGACGGTCTAACTCTTTAGGGAATTCTTCTGCCGACATATCATATTTAGCACGCCACAATTCGGATGTGTTGGCATAACCTAGTTCTTTTGCACCTTCATTCGCAATACCAACTTGCTCGACAAATATCTCTTTCATTGGCACGGAAACTTCGCGCCATCCTTTCCAAAACTCTAACATAAGGGCCGGGTCACGACTCACTGCCATTTCTGCACTCATTTCAACCAGCGAAAAGCATTCGTTCTCAGTCCTACAATATTTACCGGCACCATACATGCCTGCCAAGTCTGAGCCAATAGCAGCTAAACGTTCTGCCTTCGCCGGGTCAGCTGGAGGTGCGATTTCTAAGCCTGATTTCAATAAATTCAGCTTTCTTCGTGTGTCAGCATCTACTTTTAAGTCATTAAATTTTGCCGCTTCAACGGCATATTTAGCCCACATCACTGATAATTGCTCGCCTAGATAAGCATCTACCTGAGCATTGTCATAGTTAATGTTGGTTGCATACGCCCATGCAGCATGGGAGGCGGGTTTGTTTAAGCGAGTAATATCGCTGTCTACCTTCTGCAAGAAGTCCTTTGCGTCATCTACTGTGTATTCTGCTTTTTTCATCGATGTTGAGCTAGTATTGTTGGGTGAACAACCTGCGCAAAGCGAAATAACGACTGCGGCTAAAAGTAAGATTTTGGTTTTATTCATTATTATTGTTCTTCTATTGTGAATAGCCATATGTTTGATGACACTTTAGCTTCATTATTGTTAAAAGTAAAAATTACGTTAATTGCGTCATACGTTCATCTCGATTATGAATACTCACGAATGGCGAGCAATAGTATGACAAATATATTTACTTGTTGACCCTAATAAGACAAAAATTGGTCTGCCGCTACAAATCAAACTTTTAAGGTGCAGCAGATACTGGATTTGTAATGTGCTGATGAACATAAGTCTGCCGCACTTGCTTCATTAATGAAGACTCCGAGGGAACTGCAATCGCATTGATAGCTACGGCAATTAAATTATTTGTAATTCGTGCTGGAGCATTAATACTGAATTTAACTACCTTGTCGTTTTTAACATACACATATTGGGTTGCAAAAAGCGGTTCTGAATTGACTTGTAACGTTGCTTCAAATGCGAATACACGAGTATCTTGCAAACCAGCAATACTTTCTAATTCATAAATATCGGACATTGTTAACGCATTTTTACCCAACGCTTTGCTTATTTCTCGGATATCTTGTTGTTCTAGTAACAATTCGTTCTGGCTTTGTATTTCAGCGGAATGACTGGTTTTCAATGGGTAGACATAAACATCAAACACCGCAAGCGCAAAGTCTTTATGAATGTAGCGAGTCAGCATATCTTTCAGTGGGTCGTTGAATAGATGCTGACGTGAGAAGTTAAAGTCACCGATTTTGAAGGGTACTTTAAGTTCATTGGCATAATCACTAGCACCTAAAAATTGATATAAATATTCAGCGCTGAATACTTGTTTATTTGCTGCACTTTCAACCCATTGGCTTAATAGTTGGTTACTCGCTGTGGCTATCTGTTCAGTTGTATTGGTGATGTTGTTATCTAAAACTAAGGATAATTGGACATCGTTTAGGATGATCCCACGCCATTGTGCAGAGACTTCTAACCGCAATTCTTGAATTCCTTTATTGTCTGTTATTGTTGCACTACCAATTAATAGCTCGTATTCAGAGCCCTTGAGTGCCGATATGACTTTTCTTGAGGTGTCAGCTTGATACAAAGATGCGAGCAAAGCGGCTTGAGATAAAGCGTTTAGTTCACACGTTATTGCCGTATTAGCTCGGCAAGAGGTCTTTAGATCCTCAGTAACATATGCTGCAAATAGACTAATATCATTATCGTTGAATATATCAGTTGTCCGTTGTGTGCTTTTAACGCTCACAGAATCAGCGGCATTTACTGGAGATATAAGTAACAAGCAAAACGCAAAAGAATAAAAAAACTTATCAAAGACCGACAAAATAGCATAACGTTTTCTGATAGCTTCAGCCTTTGCACACACTTTTTCCTCTGCGAAGCGCTGGCTGAAACTCTCTGTCGTCCTTGGCATTTACATCCCTTATTATTATTTTTAATACGCTTTGTGTATTTTGATAGCCTTAACACTTTTTCTCATTAAAGCGTTGTAGATGAAAATTATTTATTTCCTTAAAGGCTGATTGAATAAAAGGTTAACAGATAATTTTATAGATAAAAAGTAAATAAATTGTAGAAAAATCAGACGCCTGACTATGCATCAGGTGTCGCAATTGTCGTTTAGATTATTGATTTTTTGGGATGATTTCCTGGATTTCTGCAATAACGCTACCATCGTTTATGCGTGTTTCAATCACATCGCCTTTTGTAAGTTGTGTGACGGAACGCACAACTTTGTCGTTTTTGAATGCAATGCTATATCCGCGTGATAAGACCGAGAGTGGGCTAACCGAATTTAAAATGTCAGCAATGCGTTGCAATTGATACCGCTTATCAGAAAGTTGCCGTTGTTGTATTGAATAAAGTTTATCGCTGACTTTTTGTAATTGCAGCTTTTTCTCTTTAATCGCATTGTTTGGAGATGCATGCTGCAAGCGTAATGTTAAATTGCTACTCCTGCCTTTTACGCCGTTCAGCTTTGTATTAATGGCTTGTGACAAACGCATCGTTAAATTATCAGTATGTTGATTAGCTTGTCTGATTTGTACTGCAGGGTGCACATTTGAAAGTCTCGACTCTATTAACTGTAATTTATATTCAATACGTTTTAAATGTTGCTGAAATACCTGTGATAAACGATGTTGTTGCTGTTGAATATGTCTCTGCAGTTGGCTTTTGTCAGTACTCACTAACTCAGCGGCTGCGGATGGTGTAGGTGCTCGCATATCAGCAACGTAATCAGCAATCGTCACATCTACTTCGTGACCAACAGCTGACACGATAGGTAATTTCGATTCAGATATAGCATAAGCGACTATTTCTTCATTGAATGCCCAAAGATCTTCCAACGAACCGCCCCCCCGGCCCACAATGAGCAAATCAACTTCATCTCGTTTATTCGCAATATGAATTTGCTCTGCGATACTTTTGGCCGCCGTAGCGCCTTGCACCAAACTAGGGTAGATAATGATCTCAATACTTGGATTTCTGCGTCTTAGTACATTTAATATGTCGTGTATCGCCGCGCCAGTCGATGATGTCACAACACCTAGGCGCTTTACATTAGTAGGTAAAGCTTGCTTACTAGCCATGGCAAACAAGCCTTCTGCCGATAGTTTAGCTTTCAGCGCTTCATAGGCTTGTTTTAATTGTCCGAGCCCTTCTGGTTCCATGTGCTCGCCAATTAGCTGATAGTCGCCTCTGGCTTCATATAAGCTCAAGCTACCGCGAATGATGACCTTGTCACCCGCCTTGGGTGAGAACTTCACTCCTCTATTTGCGCCTTTGAACATAGCGGTTTTAATTTGTGCTTTACTGTCTTTTAATGTGAAGTACCAATGACCAGAAGCCGCCGCAACAAAATTTGATAATTCGCCAGACACCCACACTTGTCCTATTTCCGACTCTAAAACCTGTCTAGCAAGGCGATTCAAACGAGTTACAGAGATAATGCTGGGCTGTTTTGGAGGGGTAGAAAACATAATTAGCTTTTTTTATTCATTTATATGCGAATTGTAGTTTACCTAAATACAAAAAAACACTACAATCGCTCCGCAATTAGCCACTGTCCTAAGGTGTTATTTGCATGTTACGAATTACTAAAGAAGCGTTAACTTTTGATGACGTTTTGCTCGTCCCCGGTCACTCCACCGTTTTACCCCATACTGTCGACTTAAAAACTCGCTTAACGCGAGGTGTGACGCTGAATATGCCTCTTATTTCTGCGGCTATGGACACTGTCACCGAAGCACGTCTAGCCATTGCCTTAGCGCAAGAAGGTGGGATTGGCTTTATTCATAAAAATATGACCGCTGAAAGTCAGGCTGCCCATGTTCTGCAAGTTAAAAAATATGAAAGTGGTGTTGTATCTGACCCCGTCACGGTCAGTAAAGACGCGACTATCGGTGATACCAAAGCCTTGAGTAAACAACTCGGTTACTCTGGTTTTCCGGTTGTTGATAAAGACAACAACTTAATTGGTTTGGTTACGGGTCGAGATTTACGATTCGAAAATCGACTTGATCAACCCATTAGCAAAGTGATGACGCCAAAAGAAAAGCTAGTGACGGTAAAAGAAGATACTAACCCTGATCTTGTTATGGATTTAATGCATGAGCATAGAATTGAAAAAATTCTAGTTGTTGATGATGCATTCAAGCTAACGGGTCTTATCACGGTTAAAGATTTCCAAAAGGCAAAAAGTAAACCTAATGCGTGTAAAGATGCCAAAGGCCGCTTGCGTGTAGGCGCTGCTGTCAGCGTCGGTCCTGGTACGGATGAACGGATTAAATTATTAGTTGAAGCAGGTGTTGATGTATTGGTTATCGATACCTCACACGGTCATTCGCAAGGTGTTATTGATCGCGTGAAAAAAGTCCGTGCGGATTACCCTAACATTCAGATTATTGCTGGTAATGTTGCCACAGGTGAAGGTGCAAAAGCCCTAGCTGATGCGGGCGTGGATGCGGTTAAAGTCGGCATCGGCCCTGGTTCAATTTGTACGACTCGGATCGTAACTGGCTGTGGCGTTCCACAGATTACAGCAGTATCAGATGCTGTTGCAGCCCTCGAAGGGACTGGTATTCCAGTTATTGCTGATGGTGGTATCCGCTACTCAGGCGACATTGCAAAAGCATTGGCTGCTGGTGCTAGTTCAGTCATGGTTGGCAGTATGCTTGCCGGTACCGAAGAAGCGCCAGGTGAAGTCGAGCTATATCAAGGTCGTTACTACAAGTCTTATCGTGGAATGGGGTCTTTAGGTGCAATGAATCAAAGTCACGGTTCATCGGATCGTTATTTCCAAGATAACAGCAACGCTGAAAAATTGGTGCCAGAGGGAATTGAAGGGCGTGTTGCCTATAAAGGACCTATTTCAACCATTATTCATCAACAGCTAGGTGGCTTGCGCTCAGCAATGGGATTAACTGGTTGTGCAAATATCGAAGAGTTGCGCACCAAACCACAATTTGTGAAAGTGACTGCGGCTGGTATGGGTGAGTCCCACGTGCACGATGTGAGTATTACTAAAGAAGCTCCAAATTACCGTTTAGGATAAACCAAAGACGGTTCCAAAGGGCTGGCGTTGGTTGTAAACCGTCGCGTCTCAGCCCTTTTTCATTTTTATATTTAGGTAAAACAATGTCTGCAAACATACATAGTCAAAAAATCCTTATCCTTGATTTCGGATCTCAATACACTCAATTGATCGCAAGACGTATCCGCGAAATCGGCGTTTATTGTGAGCTTTGGGCATGGGATGTGACAGAGGACCAAATTCGTAATTTTGAACCAGACGGTATTATTTTATCAGGTGGCCCAGAGTCAGTGACGGAGATGGGATCGCCACGTGCACCGCAATATGTATTTAATGCTGGAGTACCAATCCTGGGTATCTGTTATGGCATGCAAACTATGGCACATCAGCTTGGAGGCGCGGTGCAGGGTTCAGATATCCGTGAATTCGGTTATGCGCAAGTCGAAGTGTTAGCAGCGTCAACCATTTTTGATGGCATCATGGATGCGAGTAATGATAACGGCAATGCCTTATTAGATGTTTGGATGAGCCATGGTGACAAGGTAAGTAAAGTACCAGACAGTTTTATAACTATTGCTCAAACCCCAAGTTGCCAACATGCGGCTATGGTTAACCTAAAAAAGCAGTTCTATGGTGTGCAATTTCACCCTGAAGTGACCCACACTAAACAGGGCTTAGAGCTACTCAAACGCTTTGCTTTTGATATTTGTAAACTCGATGCTTTGTGGACGCCAGCCTCTATTATTGAAGACGCCATTGAACGAATTAAAGAGAAGGTCGGCGACGCCGAAGTCATTTTAGGCTTGTCGGGCGGTGTCGACTCATCTGTAACTGCGATGCTATTGCATCGTGCAATTGGCAAAAATCTGACTTGTGTATTTGTAGACAACGGTTTACTTAGGCTCCATGAAGGCGAGCAGGTCATGGATATGTTTGGTGATAAGTTCGGACTTAATATCATCAAAGTTGATGCTGAAGCCCGTTTCCTAGATGCGCTTCGGGGAGTTGAAGACCCTGAGGCTAAACGTAAAGTGATTGGTGGTGAGTTTATCAAAGTATTTGATGAAGAATCACATAAGCTAGAAAATGCAAAGTGGCTAGGGCAGGGCACTATTTATCCCGATGTGATCGAATCTGCGGGTTCTGCGACAGGTAAAGCACACGTAATTAAATCGCATCATAACGTGGGCGGATTGCCCGCTGACATGAAAATGGGTTTGGTTGAACCGCTACGTGAATTGTTCAAAGATGAAGTTCGTAAAATAGGCTTAGAGTTAGGTTTACCTTACGACATGTTATTCAGGCATCCATTCCCAGGGCCGGGTTTAGGGGTAAGAATACTTGGCGAAGTCAAAAAAGAATATTGCGATTTACTACGCCGAGCAGATGCTATTTTTATTGACGAATTGCATGCGGCTGACTTATACCAAAAAGTGAGTCAGGCATTTACTGTTTTCCTGCCGGTAAAGTCGGTTGGTGTGATGGGTGACATGCGCAAATATGATTGGGTTGTGTCGTTAAGAGCTGTTGAAACAATTGATTTCATGACAGCCCATTGGGCGCACTTACCTTACGATTTCTTGGGTAAGGTGTCGAATCGTATCATTAATGAAGTTGATGGTATCTCTCGGGTTGTTTACGATATTTCGGGTAAGCCGCCCGCAACGATTGAATGGGAGTAAGCTGTTTACCGAGTCAGTTAACTGCCATCAATGGCAGTTAACTGACTCAATAGAATATAATTAGCTTCATTTGGTGTTCTCCCGCGTTAGTGCAATGTCAGTAGATTGATGTCATTGAAAACGGGAAGCTTTCTATATACGACTACCAAACAAAAGCAAATCATTTTAATGCATATGACGGTTGCTAATCCTGAAATGTCATATTAAATGCATTATCAAGATCGGCGATTAGATCGTCTGGATGCTCTAAGCCAATTGAGAGACGAATTAGGCCGTCGGTTACGCCGAATTTGTCACGTAAGTCAGCAGATACCCCTGAATGGGTTGTGCTTCCTGGATGGCAAACAAGACTTTCACTGCCGCCAAGACTCACTGCAGATTTAAAAATGGATAGATTATTGATCAGGCGAAAGGCGTCTGATTTTGTCACATCCAGCACGAATGAGAATGTTGAGCTAGGTCCAGAGCATTGTCGCTTATAGACAGTTTGGTAAGCTTTATCTTGAATGAAGTCAGGGTGTAGAATTTTTGCAGAGATGTAGGAATTATCCGCGATCCATTGTGCTACTTTCTTACCGCTATCAGCGGACCTTTCCATGCGGATACTTAATGTTTCAAGCGAGCGCGAAATCATCCAGCTGGTATGTGGGTCGAGATTTAAGCCCAGAGTACCGCGAGTAGCGCGAACTGGTCGCAGCATTTCACGACTTCCGCATACTGCACCCGCGACGAGGTCGCTGTGGCCGCCGACATATTTGGTTAACGAGTACATTGCCATATCGATACCCTGGGGCACGACTTGCTGGAACACAGGGCCCATGAGGGTGTTGTCGCAGACACTGATTGGGCGATGACCTGTTTCTGTCTCGATAGTATCTAATACGCGGTTTAGCGCCTCGAAATCGACGAGCGAATTCGTTGGGTTCGCGGGTGATTCAATGAAGACCATGGCGACACGGCCTTTTTTGTTAGCATCACGCAGGGAAGTGAGCATACCTTCCTCACTCAGGCCATCTTGGAATTCGGCTGTTTCAATGTTGAATTGAGGCAAGAATTTGCGGATAAGAGTTTCGGTACCCCCGTATAAAGGCGCACTTTGAACAATTACATCGCCAGGGCGCAAATAAGCGAAGAGAATCGCACTGATTGCACCCATTCCACTGGAGCAGACTACAGAGCATTCGGCACCTTCAAAGAGGGACAGACGGTCTTCAATGATCTCCACATTGGGATGGTTGAAGCGGCTATAGATTAGGCCGCCAACACTTCCCTCTGGTGCAGGCTTGCGGCCAGCCATTATGTGGAATGACTCTTCGCCTTCTTCTGGTGTTTGGAATGCGAATGTGGAGGTCAAGAAAACAGGCGGTTTAACGGAGCCCTCGGAGAATTGCGGGTCGTACCCGTAGGACATCATCATTGTTTCAGGCTTTAGCTTGTGATTACCGATTTTGCTCTTTTTGTAGTTTGTGTCGTTAGCCATTGTCTGTGATTCTCTTTGTAGGTGTCGTCATAGGTGTCGTCTTTAGCGTTGTTGATTAATTACGCTAGCAGTTTCTCAGCGCCAAGCCAAAATGAATTTTTAATATCTCGGGTGCGACTTCTTAGTTTACGCAGCGAAAAGAGAATAAACTAGATACCAGATCTATTCAACAAGCGTTGATTTTACTTGGTTAAGAGGGGGTAGCGAGGGCTTTAATAGAATAGCGCCTAGTCCAACGCATACTTCTTTATGGTCTAATATGTACGAAAGTCATTCTATTAAAAAAAGAAAGCCGGAATTATCCGGCTTTTTTTTCTGGGGGGTCAGCTAATTTCCTTGCTGATCATGTTCCGTAAGCGTTAACGCATTATTATAGCATTAAGGCTGAAGCCCAATATAAGGGCATTATATCCCGAATAAACGGGTTTTTTGGTCGATTTATTGAACTTGCTTAGTATGTTAAACCCTTCCTCATAGTGAACAATTAACTCCTCATAGTGATTAATTAACTTTCGTGTCACCACTTATCCTTTGTCTGTTCAAAGAATAAACGACAATGACATTCAGTCACTATTGTTAAGTGATTCGTCTCACTTCAAGCAACGTAAGTCATGGTTAAACTATAGTTCAAAATTCAAAAAATAAAAGCGAAATTCGCATATTTCGTTGTAATAAATTGGACTAAAAAATAACTGCTTATTACTTTATATTTCAAAAATACTATCTGTATAGATTTGAATTGATCTCAACCAATTATTACCTAGCCTGTGGACAATAATCGCTTTTTAACACTTTAGTTTATTCTGTTTGAATAGGTTAGTTTCTATAAAGCTAAGCCATTGTTGTTATCTCGACTTTTTTTGATTAGCTCGTCGCTCGCGGTATAGTCACTTTTAGCCATGCGGTCATATAAAACGACGTTCGCCGTTGCTGCTAAGTTCATGCTGTTGCGAGTCGGAATATAAACAACATGATCGCACGCAGCGACGATGTGTTCGGGTACAGATGCGTCCTCCGGGCCAAATATGTAAAATGCATTTTCAGGATGCACAAATTCAGGTAGCGGTATGGCTCCTTCCACTAACTCTATAACCACTTTACTGGCATCCTTGGGCGCTATTGCTAAAAGGTCATCGACACCGATGGTAGGAATGATATGTCGCATACGTCTAGTGTCAGCGTTAAAGTCTTTTGCATAACCAAATCGTTGGCCGGTATAAAAAACAGCACTGGCACCGTAGCACCCGCAAGCACGCAGAATAGAAGCAACATTTGTAGCTGACTTAGGGTTTACTAAGCCGATGCTCACTAAGCCATGCCCTGACCAACGTTTAAATTCGGTATTAGTTTGTTGTGCATCGTCTACATCAATGCTCGTTGAATGATTCATAAGTTATTCCACTGTCTTTATTTAGGCAAAGAGAACTCATTAATTAAAATAATTTTAATTGAATACCAAGCCCAATGCGCTGTTGGTGTCTATTATAATCAATCAGTGAATCGCCATAGCCATTAAAGTATTGTAGTAACCAATCGTATCTATCGTTGATAGGGTAGGTTAGGTTGAATTCTATACTGCCACGGTTGGTATTGAACGAGAGGTTATTAGTCAACTTAGTGAGTAAATTTACCTTTCCAATATTATAGCCATATCCAAACTCCGCACGGCCAATAAAGTCGGTAATATCTGGATTGTCATCGCCAGTTGGATCTAGCTCAAATTCTTTATTATCTTCAGGCAATCGATACCAGCCTTTTAAGTAATAAAATGAGTCAACATCACTAAAAATAGCGGTTGCATATATACGATTCCAACTTCTCGATTTTAAGCCGCTTTGCCCATTTGATTGATGATTCAAACCAACGTTAAATTGATTAAATCGATAGTTAAATAAGTCCCAATCTGTTTGCCATTGATAATATACTTCGGGTTCGTAGTTATTTTCTCGAAACGGTTTTGAGGTCTCGTCGTTGTATACTTGCCAAAAAGAAATTAGCGTCATGCCGAAGAATACGCCGCTAGCATCATCATCCATTAAGTATAAAGGCATGCTGACACTTATCTGATACTTGGCTTCAAAGTTGTCGATATTCTCATCAGTTAAACCATCAACACTGATCGGATTAGGCGCTTTCACGTGGGTTATAGGTAATAAATAATTTTGACGATATTGTGAAATAGAAAATGGATTTGCGTTAGATTCTTTCACACTTTTTTCGCGTTTGTCTAAGATTGATTTAGTTGTCCGATTCTCATCATTAGCTTCTTGAACCACTTTTTTAACCGACTTAATTAGCTCTGATTCTGCATTCGAAGGCGGTATTTCTTGCTCTTGAGTCTTTGTCTTTTGAGCTGGTGGTGGTGTTTCTTGTTCTGCTGATGAATTAGCTTGAGCAACCGCTGAGCTTGAGTAAAAGAGCGTAAGAGCCCAAACACTATTGAGACATGTACTAACTGTTTTCAACCCGGTTCCCTTATTCGGTATTATTTTTGCGTATGATACACTGAAAAAATTTACAGTTCGATTATTTGACCTTCGCGAGCACCAAAACACACAAGATCCATTCCTCCAATTTCTATTATTGTATTACAATAAGCAATGATTTCGTCGATATCGTCATCGGTGCGTTCAGGGTCGTGACTGTACAACGCGAGTTGTTTGACTTCACAAGCCATCGCTAATTTTACCGCTTCTTCAGCAACGCTATGTCCCCAACCAGACTTTGCGGGCATGTCAGAAACCAAGTATTGCGCATCGTGGATGAGAATATCTGCACCCTTTGCAAACTGCACGAAATCTAAAAAGTTGGTTTGTTTGTTATAGGGAGGGTAGAGCTCATTGTCAGTAATATATGCAATTTTATTATCATTTTCTCTAATGGTATAACAACTACCACCACCAGGATGGTTCATTTTCAACCTACTGACAAGACCGTTACTGATGTACCATTCATCTTCATTTTCCTGTATTGGCCGAGGGATCACTTGGATTGAAGCTGCAAGATCATTTTTGTGCACCGGAAAATACGAACCGGTCATTTGATCAAGCACCGCTTCGGGTTCCTTTAAATCAGTTAACCCGGGAGTAATCAGTATTTCGCGATTGGGTTGATAGATGGGAATGAAAAAGGGAAAACCTTGAATGTGATCCCAGTGATTGTGGCTCAATAAAATATGCACAGGTGTTTTTTTACTAGCTAACCTTTTACCGAGTTCGCGTATTCCAGTACCTGCATCCAATACAATGTCGGTGCCATCATCAAGCTCGACATGCACGCACGCAGTGTTGCCACCGTAGCGCACAAATTCTGCGCCAGGTGCTGGTGTAGAGCCGCGAACCCCACAAAAAGTTATCTTCATAAATGCTTTAGCCTAAATTTTTAATATACTCAAGAAGGTTATCGACCTCTAGCAAGGCTTTATCACCTGATTTTCTATTTTTTATTTCAACTTGGTGATTATCAAGATTACGTTCGCCAATTACAACGCTGTAAGGTATGCCAATTAATTCCATATCATTAAACATAACACCTGGGCGTTCCTTTCTGTCATCAAATAATACATCGATACCAGCGTCGCATAGGTCTTTGTAGAGTTTTTCAGCAACTTCTTCGACTCGCGGAGACTTGTGCATATTCATAGGAATAATAACAATATTGAAGGGCGCAATGCTCTGAGGCCAAATAATCCCGTATTTATCGTGGTTTTGCTCAATGGTTGCAGCGACAATGCGGGTAACTCCGACACCATAACAGCCCATTTGCAGTAAATCATACTTACCTGATTCGGTCAGAACACCGCAATTCATTGCTTTTGAGTATTTATCACCGAGCTGAAAAATATGACCAACTTCAATGCCTTTGGTAATGGCTAACTTCCCTTTGCCATCAGGTGATGGGTCGCCAGCAACAACGTCACGAATATCCGCAACTTCATATGTTTTGACATCTCTCTGCCAATTTGCACCGATAAAATGCTGGGATTCTTTATTTGCACCGCAAACGAAATCCGACACCGCTTCTGCACTGCGATCGACAATGATTGGTATTTTCAGCTCAATTGGGCCAAGAGAACCAAAGCCACAATCTAGTTTTGCCTTTACTGCTGTTTCGTCAGCCATTTGCAATGGAGATGCAACATGCGCTAGTTTTTCTGCTTTTATTGTATTTAAGCTGTGGTCACCGCGTAATATTAAAGCTACCAATTCGTGTTCAGATTTTTCGTCAGCCTTTACTATTAAGGTTTTTACAGTTTGTTTTACGTCGCAGTCAAGCAACAAAGAGACAGCCTGAATTGTTTTTGCATCAGGGGTGTCAACGAGTGTAAGCTGCGCAGAACCTTGTTTAACTTGGCCTAATGCAACTGCTTCGGCTAATTCAACATTAGCTGCGTAGTCAGAAGTATCGCTATACGCAATATCATCTTCTCCTGAGTCAGCAAGCACGTGGAACTCATGAGATACCGCGCCTCCAATTGAACCAGAATCGGCAATAACAGGGCGATAGGCCAAACCAATTCGTTCAAAAATATTGCAGTATGCTTGATGCATTTGCTGGTACGTTTTATTTAAACTCTGTGCGTCAATATGAAAAGAATATGCATCTTTCATAATAAACTCTCTGCTGCGCATGATGCCAAAGCGTGGACGGACTTCGTCGCGGAATTTCGTCTGAATTTGATATACATTTAAGGGTAATTGTTTATAACTACTGACTTCATTTTTGACTAAATTAGTAACGACTTCTTCGTGTGTTGGGCCGAGCACAAAGTCTCGATTATGGCGGTCTTTTATACGTAATAATTCAGGACCATAATCGTCCCAACGACCTGACTCTACCCATAGATCTCCCGGCTGAACTACCGGCATCGATATCTCGATAGCACCCGCTTTATTCATTTCGTCCCTCACAATGGCCGCGACTTTATTCAACACTCTGAGTCCCGTCGGTAGCCAGCTATATAAACCTGATGCCAGTTTGCGAACCATTCCTGCGCGAAGCATAAGTTGATGGCTAATGATTTCAGCTTCAGCTGGGGTTTCTTTCTGAGTAGCGAGTAAATATTGAGAGGTACGCATGGTGTTTCGATGACCTTGAAGTTTTTTCTAACGATGTCAGAGACTAAAATAAATTTAATTAATAAGTTTAGCAGTGGTCAGAGTGGCAACAAAGGATAAAATGAAGAAACCCTTTATTTATTTTACTATTTAGGTCTTGCGGGGCGAATTATATGCTTGAACTACACCCTAGTGAGTTTCAATATCCAGAACATAATTTATGGTGTCGCGCACTTGCCATTTAATATCGACATTGTGCAAGAGTACCGAGTATATCTTTTCATCTTTCATTGCACTTTTATAGGCCGGTCGGGGATCCTGCTCCAAAACGTTATTTAGCAGGCATTCAAAATCAGGGTAAGTATTAAGTAAGGTTTGGAGCTTTGAATATGCGAGTGGTGAATAGTTAACCTGCATTTTCATTGCGGGGGCACCCTCAGCATAGCCAGAAATTGCGTCATTAACAGAGTCTGCATAATGTATGTAGGGTTTAATATCAATAATTGGCGTTTGATCAAGCAAATCGACGCCCGCAATTACCAGGTCATTATATTCATTTAGCCCAATATTTTTTACTACAGAAAGACCGATAGGGTTTGGTCGATAGGTACTTCTACTGGCAAATACGCCGACTTTTTCATTGCCTCCTAAGCGTGGAGGGCGAACAGTATCCTTCCAACCGCTTTGTATATTTTCATGAAAAATAAAGCTTATCCATAAATGCGAAAATGCCTCTAAACCTCTGCATGCATTAATAGGGTTGATATCAGATGCAAATTGAATGATTCCCGTTGCTGTACTTAGCGCTTGAGATTGCCGAGGAATACCGAATTTTTGTTTAAATGGCGTAGCAATGACACCTATCGATCGAAATTCAAACGTCTCTGCGTTCTTTTTTCCCGAATTTTTATTTGGATGAGGCATGAGGGCTAAGTAATTGCTGAAAAAATGCTTTACCTAACTTCTCTGCATGTTTCACGTTTCGCAGCGGTATATTTTCAGGGTTTGGAAACGTTTCCAATGCCGCCTCTAGACTTTGTTCGCGAATGAGGTGCAATATTGGAAATGGAGAGCGGTTAGTATAATGACTGGTCGCATCGGCAGGGGCATCAGCAAACATATAATCAGGATGAAATGTTGCTAACTGAAAAACGCCTTCGTATTGCTCTTGTTTTAAAAGTTGATTAGCAAGATCAACGATATCCAAATAGTCAAAGAAATCCTTGGTACCCTTGGCAATAATAAGTAAGGTCGTTTCGATATCCCTATTGCTTTCTAATAGTTGCATTTCATCTAATAGCGCTTGAAGAATTAATGCACTATCTGTTTCTTCAGTCGCAATAGCACGAATACCGCCATTTTCTCGTTCTTTTCGCGCAAAGGGACAAAAATTTTCTCCAATAATGACTTTATCAACCCAATGTAATGTTTGTTCAACCGCTGTGTTATTTGTCATATCACTTTTTGCTCACCGATAGAATTTTTGTATTATGGCTGTGGAATTTGACATAGGCTTCCAGTGTGTTCTCAATTAGGCTAGCCACGGTCATCGGTCCAACGCCCCCGGGTACAGGTGTGATCCAATCAGCGCGTTCTTTAGCAACGTCAAAATCAACATCTCCGGTTAGCTTGCCGTTTTCTAATCTATTTATACCCACATCTATCACTATTGCTCCTTCTTTGATCCAGTCGCCAGGAATAAAATGAGGTTTACCCACTGCGACTACGAGTAAATCAGCACGCATGACATGCTCTTTAAGTTGCTTGGTGAATTTATGACATGTGGTTACCGTGCAGCCAGCGAGCAAAAGTTCTAAGCCCATAGGGCGGCCGACAATATTGGATGCACCAACAATGACTGCATCTAATCCTTTCACCGGGCGTTTTGTTGCCTCAATCATGCTCATGATGCCCTTGGGCGTGCAAGGTCTAAGCGCTGGCATGCGCTGCGCTAAGCGGCCAATGTTGTATGGATGAAAACCATCAACGTCTTTGTGCGGATGAATGCGCTCGAGTACTTTCTCTGCATGCAAACCTGCGGGTAATGGCAATTGGACTAATATGCCATCAATAGTCCCATCGACATTTAACTCGTCGATCAACGCTAGTAGCTCGTCCTCAGAGGTGTCAGCAGGCAGATTAAATGACTTGGAAACGAACCCCACTTCTTCACACGCTTTGGTTTTATGGCTCACATATACTTTAGATGCCTCGTTACTACCCAACAATACAACGGCTAATCCGGGCATTCTTCGGTTAGCTTCTTTTAGTGTATCAACGTATGCACGGACGTTATCTCTAACATGTTTGGCAATTTTTTTGCCATCTATCAAATGAGCTGTCATGAAGTATTCTTTTATCGCAATATTTTGATATAGGTAGTGTAATAAAATCAGCCATTAAAATACACTCCTAAAGATTCAACTTGTGCGCTTTTTAATCAACTTTAAAAAAACTTAAATTGATCGTAAAAAGTGTTTGACGATACCTAGGCAAATCGGTAATATGCGCCCCCCGTAGAGGTAGACAACTACTCCTTCGGTGTCGGTGAGTGGCGCAGCTTGGTAGCGCGCCTGCTTTGGGAGCAGGATGTCGGGAGTTCGAATCTCTCTACCCCGACCAATTATTTACCGCAGTGACATGCGCCCTTAGCTCAGTTGGATAGAGCAACGGCTTTCTAAGCCGTGGGTCGAAGGTTCGAATCCTTCAGGCGTACCAACGTCTCGAAGGTAAGTAGATGGTGTAAGTGAAGTCAGTGGTGGGCGTAGCTCAGTTGGTAGAGCCCCGGATTGTGATTCCGGTGGTCGTGGGTTCGAACCCCATCGTCCACCCCATTTCTTTGCAAAGCGAAGTACGATGAACACAGGCGTAGGCACCCTGAGTTAATTATGCGGACGTGGTGGAATTGGTAGACACGCTGGATTTAGGTTCCAGTGCTGCACGGCGTGAGAGTTCGAGTCTCTCCTTCCGCACCATATTATGTGCTAGGCATATAGAAAGAGTAAAATGTCGGTGAGTGGCGCAGCTTGGTAGCGCACCTGGTTTGGGTCCAGGGGGTCGTAGGTTCGAATCCTATCTCACCGACCATCTTTTCAATCAACTAATTTACTTCTTAGTCGCCTTCAGCTCGTAATATTTAAAAATTCAAAAATTCAAAAATTCAAAAATTCAAAAATTCAAAAATTCAAAAATTCAAAAATGTCATCAATTGACGTTTTAAAGTCGTCAAATTTTAAAATCGCTGCATTCCTGCTTTTAGTTTTGCGCAAGGTTAAGGCTTGCTTCCTTTTTTCACGATTACCATAGCTAGATGAATGCACTACTTTTGCATAGCTTCAATGACATTATTTGCCTTAGATAACGAAACAAGCAAGCGCCCATAAATGCAGACAGCATCCTGAGCTCCATGTGAACGAGACGCGCGTTGGCTCGAAGCTGGTTTTTATGACGAGTGCAGTTCAGAGTGATTTCGGTAGATAACCCCAGGTTTTAAATCAATTACTACTTTAGGGTATATAATCACCCTGTTTTTGCAGTCATGGCGAGCACATAGCAATTAATTTACATTTATTACCCGTAATCACTCGACTCTGCGGTGTCGTCTCTGTATAATTCCGCGTCCATTTTTAAACTCATGTGAGTTAGTTTGACTAGGTCACATTCTGCAACACCATGGCATTTGTCATATTAGCGTGTTGAACCATGTAAAGCGCACAGAAGCGCAAGTTGAGGTAGAACAATGCAAGTGTCAGTCGAGACGACTCAAGGCTTAGAACGCCGTCTTACTATTACCGTTTCTGCAGATGCTGTAGATACCGCTGTTAAAGGACGTTTACAACAATTAGCAAAAACACAACGTATTAACGGTTTTCGTCCAGGTAAAGTTCCAGTAAGCGTTATTAAAAAGCGTTTCGGTCAGGCAGTTCGTCAAGAAGTTGCTGGTGATGTTATGCAGCGCCACTTCTACGAAGCAGTAATGAAAGAAGAAATTACGCCAGCCGGCATGCCTACTTTTGAATTAACGAAAGACGTTGATGGTCAAGAATTAGAATTTGTTGCTACTTTTGAAGTTTACCCAGAAGTAAAAGTCGCTGGCCTTGATAAAATCCAAGTTGAGAAGCCGGTAGTTGAGATTACTGACAAAGACTTAGACACTATGATGAAAACGTTGCAAACACAGCACGCATCATGGAAAGAAGTAAAACGTAAAGCCAAGAAAGACGACAAAGTAACGATTAATTTTGTTGGTACAATTGACGGTGAAGAATTTGACGGCGGTAAAGCTGAAGACTTCCCATTAGAACTTGGTAAAGGTCGTATGATCCCTGGTTTTGAAAAGCCATTAGTGGGCGTTAAAACCGGTGATGAAGTTGTTTCTGACGTCACTTTCCCTGATGACTATCATGCTGAAGCGTTAAAAGGCAAAAGTGCCTCTTTTGCTATTACGGTAACGAAAGTAGAAGGGCTAGACTTACCGAAAGTAGATGACGAGTTTGCTAAATTGTTCGGTGTAGAAGAAGGCGGTGTTGAAGCGCTTAAAGCTGAAGTTAAGAAAAATATGCAGCGTGAACTAGACCAAACCTTGAAAGCAGCCGTAAAAGAGAATGTAATTGCCGGTTTATTAGAAAATAATCAACTAGATTTACCAAAAGCACTTGTCGATCAAGAAATTGATGCACTACGCAAGCAAGCAAAACAGCGTTTTGAACAGCAAGGTAAAGGTGGTGACGTTCCTGAGTTACCAGCAGACTTGTTCCAAGAAAATGCCAAGCGCCGCGTGAGCATTGGTTTGTTACTTGGCGAAGTGATCAAAGACAATAAACTAGAAGCGGATGAAGCTAAAGTCACTCAATTAATTGAGACTGCAGCGTCTGCATACGAAGACCCGCAAGAAGTGGTCGAGTATTACCAGTCAAATACCGAGTTAAAGCAACAAATGCAAAATCTTGCATTAGAAGAGCAAGCAATTGAAGCGATTCTTGATAAAGCAAAAGTGAAAGAAGTTAAAAAAGCTTTTGATGAAATTATGAATAAAAACGCCTAAATTGTTCTTCAACAATTGACTTAACAGGTTATCAACTGATTAAATGCTCGGACTTTCCGGGCATTTTTTTTATGAAGAGAAATATGACAAATATAATAACAGAACCACAAAGCGCATTAGTACCTATGGTAATAGAGCAAACTCCTCGTGGTGAGCGCTCTTACGATATCTATTCACGCCTATTAAAAGAGAATGTCATCTTTATGGTGGGTCAGGTTGAAGACCATATGGCGAACTTAATTGTTGCTCAAATGCTATTTTTGGAAGCAGAAAATCCGGAAAAAGATATTTTCTTATACATTAATTCACCTGGTGGATCGGTCACGGCTGGTATGGCAATATATGATACAATGAATTTTATAAAGCCAAATGTTAGCACAGTATGTATAGGCCAGGCGGCTAGTATGGGAGCATTTTTGCTTTCTGCTGGTGCAAAGGGAAAGCGTTACTGTTTGCCGAATGCACGTGTTATGATCCATCAACCGCTCGGTGGATTCCAAGGGCAGGCATCTGACTTTGAAATTCATGCTAAAGAAATACTGTCTATCAAAGAGAAGATGAATAGACTAATGGCCCAACACACTGGCCAAGATTATGAGAAAGTGGCAAAAGATACAGACCGTGATAACTTTTTAAGTGCGCAAGATTCAGTCGACTACGGATTAGTTGATGCAGTGATGACAAATCGTGCAGATGTATTGAAAAACGCAGATTAATCACTATATTGAGTTATTGAGTATTAATGGTTCGCACTTTTTTTCATTTTGCGAGCCATAATAAAAACCCAATTTAGGGTAAGAACGAAAAGGCAAATTTTATGAGTGATGACCATGATAAAGACGGCGACAGCAAACTACTGTATTGCTCGTTTTGTGGTAAAAGCCAACATGAAGTTCGAAAGCTGATTGCGGGCCCCAGCGTATTTATCTGTGATGAATGTGTTGAGTTATGCAACGATATTATTCGTGAAGAAATCAAAGAGATTTCACCAAAGCAAAAAAATGATGCGTTGCCAACCCCAAGTGATATCCACAAACACCTAAACGATTATGTGATAGGGCAAGAGCACGCTAAGAAAGTATTAGCTGTAGCGGTTTATAACCACTACAAAAGGTTGCGTAATAATGATGTCCATGAAGGCGTTGAATTAGGCAAAAGTAATATTCTTCTGATAGGTCCAACTGGCAGTGGTAAAACTCTGCTTGCAGAAACCTTAGCACGTTTATTAGATGTGCCTTTCACAATGGCCGATGCGACAACCCTAACGGAAGCGGGTTACGTCGGTGAAGATGTTGAAAATATCATCCAAAAATTGCTACAGAAATGTGATTACGATCCTGAAAAAGCACAACGTGGTATTGTTTATATTGATGAAATAGACAAAATTTCGCGAAAGTCTGACAATCCATCCATTACTAGAGATGTTTCTGGTGAAGGTGTACAGCAGGCATTGTTGAAACTTATTGAGGGTACTATTGCTTCTGTTCCGCCACAGGGTGGCAGAAAGCATCCACAGCAAGAGTTTTTACAAGTAGATACTTCTAAAATTCTATTCATTTGTGGCGGTGCGTTCGCTGGCCTCGATAAAGTAATTGAACAACGAGTATCGAAAGGTGCTGGTATTGGTTTTGGTGCGGAAGTGAAGTCCTCTGCAGACAAAAAGGCCGTTAGTCAGTTGTTCAAAGAAGTTGAGCCACAAGATCTCGTTAAATACGGTTTAATACCTGAATTTATTGGTCGTTTACCGGTTGTTGCTAGCCTTGAAGAATTAAATGAAGAAGCGCTCATTCAGATATTGAAAGAGCCTAAAAACGCAATAACCAAGCAGTATGGCGCGTTATTCGCTTTAGAAGACACTGAACTCGAGTTTCGTGATGATGCGCTGCATGCAATTGCAACCAAAGCGATGAATCGCAAAACGGGTGCCCGTGGTCTACGTTCTATCGTTGAAGCTGTTTTGCTAGATACAATGTACGAATTGCCTTCCATGCCAAAAGTAAGTAAGGTCGTGATAGATGAAGCCGTTATAAAAGGCGAGTCTAAACCACTACTGATTTACGATAACGCACAGGAAAAAAAGGCGGCATCAGAGTAAAAATCTGTATTTAGGACGATAAAAGTTGAGCTGACAGAACCATCGGGACTGACTTCTCAACTTTTTTTTTCGTTAATTTTCAGTTTTTTTTGAATTTTGGTTTGAACTTTGCTGACCAAGCCCCATATAAAGAAGCAAGTGTAAAAACAAGAGAGAACTATGACAACTGAGCTCAATAATCTCAGAACAATGCCAATTTTGGCATTGCGCGATGTGGTTGTGTACCCGCATATGGTTATCCCGCTATTTGTAGGACGGGAAAAGTCTATCCAATGTTTACAAGCAGCGATGGATAATGACAAGCAAATATTTTTAGTCGCACAAAAAGAAGCTGGTATTGATGAGCCTGCGGTTGACGATATTTATACCGTTGGAACTGTAGCCACCATTCTACAGCTACTTAAATTGCCTGACGGGACTGTTAAAGTGCTGGTAGAAGGTAATGTTCGCGGCCAAATTGAAAAGTATATTGATCTCGACCCATTCTTCACCGGCGAGATCCATTCAATTGCAGCGGAGACATTAGACGAAGCTGAGCAAGAAGCCTTAATCCGTTCTGCTGTTTCGCAATTCGAAGGCTATGTAAAACTTAACAAAAAAATTCCACCTGAAGTGCTAACGTCATTAAATGGTATCGAAGACGCCGCAAGATTGGCCGATACAATGGCTGCTCATATGCCATTGAAATTGGCTGAGAAACAAAAAGTCCTTGAAATGAGCGGGATTGTAGAACGCCTAGAGTACTTAATGGCGCTCATGGAAGGTGAAATTGATTTATTGCAGGTTGAGAAAAAAATAAGAACTCGCGTTAAAAAGCAGATGGAAAAAAGTCAACGTGAGTATTATCTCAATGAGCAAATGAAAGCCATTCAAAAAGAATTAGGCGAGATGGATGAAGCGCCAGATGAGTTTGAAGCATTAGCTAAAAAGATTATCGAAGCGAAAATGCCTAAAGAAGCGAAAGAGAAGGCTGACGCGGAATTAAATAAATTAAAAATGATGTCTCCGATGTCTGCTGAAGCAACGGTTGTTAGAAGTTATATCGAATGGTTGACATCAGTGCCTTGGTACAAGCGTAGTGCGGTCAAAAAAGACTTAGCTAAAGCTGAAGAAGTTTTGGATAACGACCACTACGGCCTAGAAAAAGTTAAGGAGCGCATTCTTGAGTACTTAGCCGTGCAACAACGCGTTAAAAAACTTAAAGGTCCGATTTTATGCTTGGTCGGTCCTCCTGGGGTTGGTAAAACTTCATTGGGTCAGTCTATTGCGAGAGCGACGGGCAGAGAGTATGTCAGAATGGCTTTAGGTGGTGTGCGAGATGAAGCTGAAATTCGAGGCCATCGCCGCACATACATTGGTTCATTGCCGGGTAAGCTAATTCAAAAGATGTCGAAGGTTGGGGTTAAAAATCCACTGTTTTTGTTGGACGAAATCGACAAGATGGCTTCTGATATGCGTGGAGATCCATCTTCAGCGCTACTCGAAGTGCTTGATCCAGAGCAAAACTCAACGTTTAGTGATCACTATTTAGAGGTTGATTATGACCTTTCTGATGTCATGTTTGTGGCGACATCAAATAGTATGAATATTCCGGATGCTTTGTTAGACCGTATGGAAGTTATTCGTTTGGCTGGCTACACAGAGGACGAAAAGTTAAACATCGCGGTTCGCCACTTAATAAGCAAGCAAATTTCGCGCAATGGTTTGAAAGATAAAGAACTGGTAATAGAAGACTCTGCAATTATTGGTATCATCCGCTATTACACGCGAGAAGCGGGTGTAAGAAGTCTTGAAAGAGAAATATCCAAAATTTGTAGAAAAGCTGTAAAACACATTTTACTGAATAAAGGCACTAAGAAAGTTGTCGTAAATCAAGACAACTTAAAAGAATATTTAGGTGTTCAACGCTGTGATTACGGCAAAGCTGACAAGAATAACCAAGTTGGTCAAGTAACCGGTTTAGCTTGGACCCAAGTTGGCGGAGACCTTCTTACCATTGAAGCTACCTCTGTACCCGGAAAAGGTAAGACGACATTTACTGGTTCTTTGGGTGATGTTATGCAAGAGTCGATTAAAACGGCGTTGACTGTTGTTCGTTCTAGGGCTGATAAGTTGCGTATTAATAATGATTTTCATGAAAAACGCGATATTCACGTTCACGTTCCTGAAGGCGCTACACCAAAAGATGGTCCAAGTGCTGGTATCGGTATGTGTACTGCATTAGTGTCATCATTAACGGGTAATCCAGTAAAATGCGATGTTGCAATGACGGGTGAAATCACACTAAGAGGTGAAGTATTAGCCATCGGTGGTTTGAAAGAGAAGTTATTAGCGGCGCATCGTGGCGGTATAAAAACGGTCATAATACCTAAAGATAACGAGCGAGATTTAGAAGAGATACCTAAGAATGTGATTGGTGATCTTAATATTCATCCGGTTCAATGGATAGACGAAGTGCTGAATATTGCGCTAGAGATGCCTGTTGACGCGGTAGAGTTTCCATCCTAACTTAGGAATGTTGGGCTGAAAAGCTGCCTTCTGGTTAAAAAGTAGGCGATTGCATTGATTAAAACGTAATTTATTTACTTTTTTTAAATATAAGGGCTTCAAAAGTCTGTTAGTTATGCTACCTTTATATCCGTACTCGCTTAATGCCTTGTCAGGAAAGGGATAGCAAGCGATTTACTAGGAAGTTAAAAATTTGTTAAGTGTAGCTTGAAGTTCCACTTCAAGCTTGTTTCAACTTTTAGACAATATAATTTTGCATTAGGCAATATAATAAAAAAATAAAGGGGTCATATTGTGAACAAGTCTCAACTAATCGATACAATTGCTGCTAGCGCAGATATTTCTAAAGCTGCTGCAGGTCGTGCATTAGATGCTTTCACTGACGCAGTTACTTCTGCTCTTAAAGATGGCGATCAAGTAGCACTTGTCGGTTTCGGTACATTCTCAGTTCGTGAACGTGCTGCACGTAGCGGTCGTAACCCACAAACTGGCGAGACTATCCAGATTGCTGCGGCTAAAGTACCTTCATTCAAAGCTGGTAAGGCATTGAAAGACGCAGTTAACTAAGCATTTTTAGTTTTAGTTTAAAAAGGCGATGGCTATTCCATCGCCTTTTTTGTTTATATTGTGTAAAAAAACCCTTAATAGTCGCGCAAGCGTTATTCAACGGGTATAATACCCAGCCTAAAAGAGCGAATTAAGCGGCGCAATCATTCGTTTGATTGCAACATAAAAATTAGTATTAAAAGGTTGTTTTAACTCATGTTAGAAAGAATTAGAGAGGGCTCTCAAGGTCCTTTAGCCATGACGATAGTCGGCTTAATAATTGTTAGTTTCGCAGTTACTGGTGTTGGAAGTTACTTAGGTTCATCATCAACGCAGGCAGCAGCGACGGTAAACGGTGAAGAAATTACGGTGAATGAAGTTGAATCCGCCTACCAAAATCAAAGAGCTAGAATGGAATCTCAATTTGGTGAGTCGGTCGCAGCTGCGTTTGCTAATGAAACTTACTTGGAAAATTTTAAAACGCAGGTTTTAGACCAGTTAATTTCTGATAAGTTGGTTGAGCAACAAGCAACCGAAATTGGACTGCGGGTTAGCACTGAGCAAATCAAACAGACTATTTTTAGTATTGATGCATTTAAAATTGCGGGGCAGTTCGATAATGATACTTTTCAGGCTGTTATTGCAAGACAGAATTTCACACCTGCGAGTTTCAGAGATTATCTGCGCAAGCAAATGACCACTGAACAATTAAGCAATGTGATTAATGGTACCAGCTTCAGTCTCGATGACGAAGTGTCCGCGGTATTGCGTCTGCAACAGCAAACAAGAACAGCTAGAACACTTGAAGTGAGTGCCGCTGACTTTGCCTCGGATGTTACTGTGACCGATGAAGAAGTCTCGCAGTATTACGAATCTAATTTGAGTGATTTTGATACCCAAGAGCAAGTTAAGCTATCCTATGTAACGCTTTCGGTCGCAGACCTCATGGCTAACGAAAGTGTAAGCGAAGAAGATGTTCTTGCTAACTACCAAGAAAATATTGCAGCTTACCAAATACCAGAAAAACGTCGGGTTTCACACATTCTGATTGAATACGGCGACGATGAAACCGCCTCTAAAGCAACAGCAGAAGAAGTATTTGTGTTGGTCAATCTACCCGATGCTGACTTTGCAGATATTGCATTAGAACGATCTACCGACATTGTAAGCGCAGAAGCTGGTGGCGATCTTGATTTCATTAATAGAGGCGATTGGAGTGAGTCATTCGAAGATGCCGCATTTGCGTTAAAAGAAGTCGGTGATATCAGTGAGTTGGTGCAAACTGAGTTTGGCTTCCATATTATTAAGCTAACCGAATTATTGCCGCTAGTGACGACTCCTTTTACTGAAGTTCAAGAAGAATTGACCCAATTGTTGTTGAAAGACAGAGCAATGGAGAGTTTCTTTGGTCTTCAAGAGCAGGTGGCGAGTGCAGCATTTGAGCAACCGGATAGTTTGAAGCGAGTTTCTGAAATTACTAACAGACCTATTATTGATACTGCCTTTTTCGAGAAAACTAATTACCCTGTATCGGTTAATTATCCGCAAGTCGAAAACGTTGCGTTTAGTGCCGAGCTAGTTGAAAATGGATTAAATAGTGATGTTCTTCCAATAACCGACGAAAAAATCATGGTCGTTAGAGCAATTGATCATAAGCCGCAGCGAACATTAGCACTTGAAGAAGTTAACGCTAGCATAGTGAACCAACTCACTGCTAGAAAAACCCAACAAGCCGCAGTTGATTGGGCTGAAGGTCTCAAAACTAAAATCTTCGCTGGTGAGTCTATTGATGAAGTGTTGGTTGCAAAGTCATTAGAGCTAAAAACGATAGAGAATATCCCTCGTTTTGGTGGCACAGTTCCTATTGAAATGAATAATGCTATTTTTAAGTTATCGTCGGTGGCACAGCAAAATGCGTCAGTGGTTAAGTTGAGTTCGGGTAATGTCGGTTTAGTTATCCTAGATTCAGTCCAAACTGTAGCTGAAGTTAAAGAAGAAGACCTACTTGCAGCTAAAGAAGGCTTGGCAAGTAATCAAAGCAGAAATGCCTACGTGAACTTTATTGATGCATTGAAAAGCAAGGCTGATATCGAAGTCATTAAACGATAGTGTTTTAAAACCTGACTCTATTTAGTCTTATTGATGAAGTAGAGTGAAGATTAAATTAAACCCCATAAGCTATTATAAGTTATGGGGTTTTTGTATTTTATAATAAGAAGATCATAGTAGAAAAAGCGGCAAGGATGGTTCCAGAAATGACAATAATATAGATGAAACCTTGTTTACCTTGGGACAATGTATGGCCCTCAAAGCGTAAATAGGCAAGCCAAAAAAGGCAAAGAACAATAGGGATTAGAAATAAGAACTTAAACAATCAGGTTTACTCCAGGGTCTTAATTTTCATTACACACTACCAACGCGGCGTTTTTATTATTGTGAGCTGAACACTACACTACAACGTTGATACCATCTATCTTCGGATAACTACTTATAAACAGAGTACGTTATATTGATGTAAATGGTGCATATTCTTTGTAAATCAAACGAGTTGTCGTCTAGCATTTATCCATCGAATATTCAAAAGTTACATCTTGTCTTATTTGTTAAGCGCAAAAAAAAAACGCCATATTGGCGTTTTTTGTATCTTTATCATACCCCTAATATTTTCATACTAGAGTTATAAATCGGCTTATAAGAAACTTCTCTTAAAGCGCGTTAATTTGCGTGTTCAGACGACTCTTATGACGAGCAGCTTTATTCTTGTGAATAAGCCCTTTCGTTGCCATACGGTCTAAAATTGGAACTGCCGCTGTAAACGCTGCTTGTGCGGCTGCTTTATCACCAGCTGTGATAGCGGCAAGTACTTTTTTGATGCACGTGCGGGTCATGGAGCGACGGCTTGCATTATGCTGGCGACGCTTCTCAGATTGGATTGCACGTTTCTTCGCAGACTTAATGTTAGCCAAGGTGAAACTCCTAAATAAATTCATGTCAAAATTGAGGGTGCGGATTATCCGGTTTTTAAATACTGCTGTCAATAAAATTGACGGCTAAAAGCAAAAAATAACGCAAATAACTAGCTCGGGTCCTGGTGCTGACGATTTTACTTTTGTTTTTTTATAAAAACGTCGGTTATTTGTGCAATGAACAATCAGTTATTGCGGGCACAAGGGAATTAATGCGATTATAAATGTATTAACGACCGTTGGCTATGAATAGTAATAAATCTAAGGTGAAAGTGCGTCGATGTTAAAATCAGGACTTGTCGTCAGCTCAATGACGTTAATATCGAGGGTGCTTGGCTTAGTGCGAGATGTCGTTGTGGCGAATCTAATGGGTGCTGGCGCCTCTGCTGATGTTTTCTTTTTCGCTAATAAAATTCCGAATTTTTTACGCCGCCTTTTTGCTGAAGGAGCTTTCGCACAGGCATTTATCCCAGTCCTCACAGAGGTAAAATCGCATCAAAATGACGCCGAGTTAGAGGACTTCGTTGCCAAAGTGTCGGGCACATTGGGTGCTATTGTTTTCATAACAGCCATAGTAGGCGTTGTTTTATCTCCATTGCTCGCGGCGTTGTTTGGCACAGGGTGGTTTATTGACTATTTAAATGGTGAACCAGATGGGGCTAATTTTGAACTCGCCTCCACGATGCTAAAAATCACATTTCCTTATATCTTCTTTATATCGCTGACTGGATTTGCTGGAGCGGTGTTAAATACCTTGAATAAATTTGCTGTGGCTGCCTTTACACCTGTGCTGCTTAACCTCAGTATTATTGCTTGTGCATGGTTATTTGCTGAAAAACTAGAGCAACCCGCTTTTGCGCTAGCTTGGGGGGTTTTTATCGGTGGTATGGTGCAGCTATTATTTCAATTACCTTTTTTATTCCGAGCGGGTCTCCTTGTAAAGCCTAAATGGGGGTGGCGTGATCCGAAAGTGACCAAAGTAAGGACATTGATGATCCCCGCGCTGTTTGGCGTGTCGGTAAGTCAAATTAACTTGCTGCTGGATACATTAATTGCGAGCTTCTTAATGACCGGCTCAATTAGTTGGTTGTATTACAGTGATCGCTTGTTGGAGTTTCCATTGGGCTTATTTGGAATCGCCATTGCAACGGTTATATTACCTGCGCTTTCACGAAATCATGTTGGTAAAGACGAGCAAGGCTTTAAAAATAATTTAGACTGGGCGTTTAAGATTATTTGTTTACTCGGAATACCCGCTGCGACAGCGCTTGTTCTGTTGGCTTTTCCACTTCTAATGGTTATTTTTCAACGCGGGGAATTTTCGGTTGTTGACGCGCAGATGGCTTCTTATAGCTTAATTGCCTACGGAAGTGGCTTATTAAGCTTCATGTTAGTTAAAATACTAGCACCCGCTTTCTATTCTCGTCAGGACACCAGAACGCCGGTAAAGTACGGCATTATTACAATGGCGACTAACATGATATTCAACCTCATTTTTGCCATCCCATTTGGCTATGTCGGTCTGGCTATTGCTACTGCTATGTCTGGTACTTTAAACGCAGGTCTTCTATATCAACGTTTGCATAGGCAGGGTGTGTATAAATTGAGTAGCGATACCCTCCACTTTATTATTAAGGTGGTGTTAGCGTCAATTTTCATGGGTATATCAATTTATATGTTTAACGTTAATTTTTCTTGGGAGTATGCAGTGTTAGCAGAACGGATTTACATGCTAGTCGAACTCGTTCTATTAGGTCTTAGCGTGTTTGCAGTCAGCTTAATATTGGTCGGAATTCGACCAAGAGATTTGAAAATCCAAAAATCGGCCTAAAAAATTGGACTGGTCTCCTTATAATCATTGGTATTCACTCAGGTGTCGTTTATAATCTTTTAGCTTTAAAACGATTAGATCCATTAAATTTTTGTGTATTGTTCTCGGTTTTTGTTAAGAACCGCGAAGAATGCATAATTCAAACATCAAAAGGCAAGGTGGTTTGCAGTTAATTCGAGGCCTACACAATTTACGACAACAGAATCAACGTTGCGTGTTAACGATTGGTAAGTTTGACGGCGTTCACTTAGGTCATAAGGCTGTGCTTATTAATTTAGTTGAGAAAGCCAAAACACTAGGTTTGGCCTCAACCGTTATGATTTTTGAGCCACAACCTGAAGAAGTGTTTTCTCCGCAGAACGCCCCTGCCAGATTGTCGCGTTTCCGAGACAAATATGAACAGTTTAAAGCATTAGGGATTGACCGCCTTATTTGCGTTCGATTTAATTCAACTTTTGCCGAAATGAGTGCTGAAAGCTTTATTCAAGATTTATTGGTGAAGCAATTAGGGGTTAAATTCTTAGTCGTGGGTGATGATTTTAGATTTGGCTATCAACGCAAGGGCAACTTTGATTCATTGCTAGAAGCTGGGTTGTTATTGCAGTTTGATGTGGTCAGTACGCAAAGCTTTAAATTAGCCGATTGCCGCATAAGTTCAACGGCCATTCGCCAAGCGTTGTCAAACAGCGATTTTGAATTAGCGAAGGAAATGCTCGGGCGTGAGTTTACGATTAATGGCCGAGTTAATCACGGAGATAAAAAGGGCAGAACCATCGGTTTTCCTACGGCTAATGTATTGCTCAAACGATGTAAGTCCCCTATAAGCGGGGTTTTTGCTGTTGACGTTATTATTGCTAAACAACATTTTAAAGGCGTCGCTAATATTGGTAATAGGCCGACGGTTAACGGCACAAGATCGCAACTAGAAGTTCATATATTTGATTTTAAGCAAGATCTATATGGTGCATATATAGAAGTTGTTATTAAACAAAAACTCAGAGATGAGAAAAAATTCGAAAACTTTGAAGAGCTACACCAACAAATAAAATGTGACGCTGAAGCGGCACGAGAAATATTCAATATTTAAAGACTTATAGTAATAAAGTCAGTATTAAATTTATAAAAACACAATTATAGAAGTGGAAAACCAGATATGACTGATTATAAACCGACGCTAAATTTGCCTGAAACGGCGTTTCCAATGCGTGGTAATTTGGCGAATCGCGAGCCGCAGATGTTAAAACAGTGGACAGAGAAAAAACTGTATGAGCGGATCCGAAGCGCTAAAGCTGGTAAAAAAACTTTTATATTGCACGACGGTCCTCCATATGCGAATGGTGATATTCACATAGGTCATGCGGTTAATAAAATTTTAAAAGACATTATTGTTAAATCCAAAACCTTATCAGATTTTGACTCTCCATACGTGCCGGGGTGGGACTGTCATGGTTTACCTATCGAGCTGATGGTAGAAAAGAAAGTAGGTAAGCCGGGTAAAAAGGTCACGGTCGCTGAATTTCGTGAAAAATGCAGAGCCTATGCTGAGCGTCAGATTGATGGTCAACGTAAAGACTTTATTCGTTTAGGTGTATTAGGTGACTGGCAGAATCCATACAAAACCATGGATTTTGCTTCTGAAGCTAACATCATCAGAGCATTTGGCAAAATTGCAGAGTCGGGACATTTAGAAAAAGGATTTAAGCCAGTTCACTGGTGCACTGATTGCGGTTCTGCATTGGCTGAAGCGGAAGTTGAATATCAAGACAAAGAATCTCCGGCAATTGATGTGAAATTTCAAATTACGGATCATGCTGATTTTGCAGATGCTTTCGGGACCGAACCTAAACTATTGCAGCAAACTAAATCATCGGTTGTTATTTGGACAACAACACCATGGACCATCCCTGCAAACCGCGCTATTAGTTTACACCCTGAGCTAATCTACGAACTGGTTGAAGTGACACTGGAAAATGGTAAAGAAAACTACGTTATAGCAGCCGATTTAGTTGAAACCTGCATGCAGCGTTATGGCATTACCGAGTTTGCTGTTATTGGCTCATGCGCCGGCGCAGAACTTGAAAATTTAGTCGTTAACCATCCTCTAAACCCTATTCAAGTGCCACTGATTTTAGGTGACCACGTTACAACTGAGGCAGGCACCGGTTGCGTGCATACTGCGCCTGCTCACGGCGTTGACGATTTTAATGTGGGCAAACAATACGATATCGAAGTTTATAATCCCGTCGGTGGCAACGGTGTTTATCTGGAAAATACGCCGTTATTTGCTGGCTTACATGTGTTTAAGGCTAATCAACCAATTGCTGATGCATTAGCAGAGAAGGGCGCTTTAGCCTTGCAAGTTAAATATGTGCATAGTTATCCACACTGCTGGCGTCACAAATCGCCGATTATCTTTCGTGCGACTCCTCAGTGGTTTATCAGCATGGATAAAAATGGTTTACGTAAACAGTCAATCGAACAAATTAGCAAAACTAAATGGATCCCAGGTTGGGGCGAAGAACGCATCAAAAGTATGGTTGAAGGTCGCCCAGATTGGTGTATTTCACGCCAACGCACTTGGGGTGTGCCAATTACTTTATTCGTACATGAACAAACTAACGAGTTGCACCCACAAACAGCACAAATTATTGAAAAAGTAGCAACTGCCGTTGAGCAAAAAGGTATTCAGGCTTGGTGGGATATGGACGCAGAAAGTCTCATTGGCGCAGATGCAGATAAATATCAGAAAGTCACTGACACACTCGACGTATGGTTTGATTCGGGTGTTACACATTCTTTTGTCGTAGACAAGCGCGATGATATTCCAGCCAGTGCCGATCTATACCTAGAAGGCTCAGATCAGCATCGTGGTTGGTTTATGTCCTCACTAATTTCCTCTACTGCCATGCATGGCCATGCTCCTTACAAAGAAGTATTAACCCATGGTTTTACGGTTGATGCTAACGGTAAGAAAATGTCTAAATCGTTGGGCAATGTTGTTGCACCTCAAGAAGTGACCAACAAACTCGGCGCTGATATTCTACGTTTATGGGCAGGTTCAACCGATTACCGCGGTGAAATGACTGTTTCTGATGAAATTCTGAAACGCTCTGCTGACGCTTATCGTCGAATTCGTAATACTTGTCGCTTCTTACTCGCTAACTTAAATGGCTTTGAGCCTAGTAGAGATATTGTACCTTTTGATGAAATGGTCGCGTTGGATCAATGGGCTGTATTGCGGGCAGCTGCAGTACAAAAGCAAATCCTTGAAAGCTATGAGCAATACGATACCTTAGTGGTATGTCAAACCCTGATGCAGTTTTGTTCTATTGAAATGGGCAGTTTCTATCTCGATATTATTAAAGACAGACAATATACTGCCAAGTCGGACGGGCTAGCAAGACGTTCTTGCCAAACTGCTTTGTATCATATTGCTGAGGCACTAGTTCGTTGGATGGCGCCTGTAATGAGTTTCACTGCGCAAGAGGTTTGGGAAGCACTTCCAGGCGAAAGAGAAGAGTTTGTGTTTACAGGCGCTTGGTATACTGGCTTACCGGCAGTTGATGCCAAGGCAACAAATTCGCTAGATAATGATTTCTGGCAAACCATCATGAAAATGAAAACTGAAGTGAACAGCGCTTTAGAAAAAGCGCGTAACGAAAAAACTATTGGCGGTTCACTTGAAGCTAAAGTAATTGTTTATGTGAATGCAGAAAAAGCTAACTTACTTGCGAAATTGAAAGACGAGTTGCGTTTTGTGCTAATTACCTCGGAAGCTGAAGTGAAGAGCTTGAGTGAAAAAACGGATACTGCGATTGCATTGAATGATTCAGATGTATTCATTGATGTGTTGGTCGCTGACGGTGAGAAGTGTGCACGCTGCTGGCATCATAAGCCAGAAGTAGGTAACGATCCTAAACATCCTGAACTCTGTAATAGATGTATCGACAATGTTGATGGGGATGGGGAAGTGCGCGAATATGCTTAATCTTTTTAAAAATACGGGAATGAGATTTATTTGGATTTCGGTTATCGCCGTTATCTTAGACCAGTGGACTAAACAGGCGGTTGTCAACTCGATGGAGTTGTACGAGTCTATCGAAATAATCCCGTTTTTTAATTTTACGTACGTGCACAACTATGGCGCGGCATTCAGTATTCTTTATGATGCTGGAGGCTGGCAGCGATATTTCCTAAGTGCAATTGCATTAGGTGTTAGTGGCTTGATATTGTGGTGGTTAAAAAGTACAACCCGACAGCAAATTTTGCTACCGGTTGCGTTTTCATTCATTTTGGGTGGAGCATTAGGTAACGTTTATGATCGTATACTGCATGGTTATGTCATCGATTTTCTTGACTTATACTACGGTACTTCACACTGGCCTGCATTTAACATTGCCGATTCTGCGATATTTATAGGTGCTACTTTACTTATAATTGATATGTTTATTAACAAAGAGGCAAATGAAGTTGACAGATAATACCTTGGTCATTGGAGATAACTGTGAAGTTATTTTACATTTCGATTTAAAACTCTCAGATGGTTCTGCCGCTGATAGCACGAGGGTTAATAACAAACCTGCAAAAATGGTAATGGGCGATGGCAGTCTTACCAAAAATTTTGAAGATTGTTTGCGCGGCCTTGCGGCAGGAGATAGGAAGTCCTTCTTATTGAATGCTGACGATGCGTTTGGTATGCCCAATCCTGACAATATATATTATGTAGACCGCACTAAGTTTAATGCGGACACACCCGTAGAAGAAGGTATGATCATTGCCTTTGCGCAACCCGATGGTTCCGAACTACCTGGTGTTATTCGAAGCATCGCAGGGCAGTCAGTTACGGTTGATTTCAATCACCCCCTCGCAGGCCAAAGCGTTACCTTCGATGTTGAAATTATAGAAGTAAGAGATACGGGAGAGAAATAAAATGGAGATCCATCTAGCCAATCCAAGAGGTTTTTGTGCAGGAGTCGATCGTGCTATAACGATAGTAGAGCGTGCGCTAGAAATTTTTGGTCCGCCTATTTATGTGCGTCATGAAGTTGTTCATAATAAATTCGTGGTTGATGGATTGAAAGAACGGGGAGCTGTTTTTGTTGACGAACTTGTAGAAGTCCCTGACGATACTATTGTTATTTTTTCTGCGCATGGGGTTTCGCAAGCCGTTCGTTCAGAAGCTGAACAACGCGGTCTTAAGGTGTTTGATGCAACTTGTCCATTGGTAACGAAGGTGCATATGGAAGTAGTGCGTGCCAGCAAAAAAGGCACTGAGTGCGTTTTGATTGGACATCAAGGACACCCTGAAGTTGAAGGTACAATGGGGCAATATAACAACCCTGATGGCGGTATATATTTAGTTGAATCAATTGACGATGTCGCAGGCTTGGTCGTCAATAATCCAGACTCACTTTATTATTGTAGCCAAACCACTCTGTCTGTGGACGACACCGCGGATGTTATCGATGCCTTACGTCAAAAATTTCCAAAGATTGATGGCCCGCGTAAAGATGATATCTGTTACGCAACGCAAAATAGGCAAGATGCGGTAAGAGAACTTGCTAGTGATTGTGACATCCTACTTGTCGTTGGTGCACAAAATAGCTCAAACTCAAATAGGTTAAGAGAGTTAGCTGAAAAAATTGGTGCAAAAGCCTATTTGATAGCGGATGCACAGTGTATTCAGAAAGAGTGGTTAACAAATGTATACCACATTGGCGTCACTGCAGGCGCTTCTGCACCAGAGATTTTGGTTAAGGGAGTCGTTGATAAGCTGCGCAGTTGGGGGGCGGTGAATTCATCTGAGCGTCCTGGACGCGAAGAGACAATTGAATTCGCGGTGCCAAAAGAACTACGTATTAAGCAAATATAATACAACATATAACTAATAAATTGGCGCGAAGCACAATAAATACATGGCTTTGCGTTACTTTCCTCGCTACAAACCTACTTCAGTTCAGTTTCGATACGTATTTAATACGTTAGAATTATTCACGATAACCAACTAACTCTATATCTCATGTACTCTGATGATATGGAAAAGCTGTCTTTGAATAATTATGAAGCTGAATAAAATCACTGATCGATTGGCAAGAAAATCAATGTTGTCTCAAAATGGGCTTGGTATGGTCGAAGTGTTGGTTACTCTTTTTATCCTATCAATTGGACTGCTGGGAGTTGCATCGCTGCAATTTGTCGGCTCGTTTTCCAACGCTGATGCTCTGAATCGCACTCAAGCTGTTTTTGTAGCGCAACAATTCAGCGAACGTTTAAATTCAAATGCGAAGCCATCTGACGTCGCAGATGGCTTCGTGGTTGATAATACTTATTTCAATGAAGACATATACAACTTTGCTAACTTAACTTGTTCGACAGACGGCGCAAGTCCATATGACTGCCATTGCACAGCGCACCCATCTTCTATCGCCAATTGCCAAACTGGCGATTGTGATTCCTCTGAATTAGCTGAGTTCGACGGCTATCAAATGTCCTGTGCTGTTGTGCGCAGTAATCCTAATGCAAAAATAAGTCTGACATGCACTGATAAAAACTTAGGTGATATGGACTTATGCACAGCTGGTTCTATTCATGAAGTTATAGTCAGTTGGCCTGTACGAAGCTGGCAAGGCAGTGAACGAGTCTTAAATAGCGCATGCAATGAGGCTGATTCAGATAACAATGATTGCGTTGTTGTTGAGGTAGCCCTATGAGTTTACTTATCAATAAAAGCAACTGCAAAGAAAACCAAAAAGGATTCACTCTAGTCGAAATAATGATTTCCATGGCGCTAGGCTTAGTTATTTCAGGTGCTGTGATTCAAATAATGGTTAGCAACTCGGTGACCGAAAAATTAAATAGAGCAATGGCATCTACCCAAGAAAGTGGGCGTTTTATTATCAATCGTTTGCGTAGTGAGATGTTAATGGTTGGTTTATATGATCAAATGAATCCAAAATTAAATATTGATGTTGATGTCATCAACGAAAATAACTTTGTGCGCAATCACCCCGTGATATTGCCCAATGACTTTGCAGTCAGGGCTGCTTTGGGTGCGAGTCAAGGAACGAGTGGCGGTAACGATACCCTAGTCGTCAGTTTGCAAAGCAATATGGATTGCAGAGGGTATGTTCTGGGCTACGAAAACGATGAAGAATTTTATGTGGTTAACGAATATTTCGTTGATGACAACAAGTTAAAATGTAGGGGGTTTGATGGCCGCTATTTACGCGGGCAAAAAGTTGCTGAAGGGCATAATAACCATAACGCAATTACTATTTTAGACGATGTCGCTAACTTTCAAGTGAGCTATGGCATTACTGACTTAGCGTCCACATTAGGGGCAGCAATTCCTACTCGTTTTATCACTGCTGATGGCATCCAAAATGCGCTTAATAACGGTAAAACTGTTGTCGCATTGCGCATTGCTCTTGTTGTGCGCGCCGACAGTGACATTACAGTTGAGAATAAGCCATCTTTTAGATTGCTCAACGAAGCAAATTATACCCCAAGTGATAATGGCCTATATAAAGCCTTCGAAACAACAATAACATTAAGAAATATGAAAAATTTCGTAAGGAGTAATATATGAAGAATCAGCAAGGTGTTGTTATGGTTTTCGCGCTATTGGTGCTGATGTCATTGACCATTCTAGGCGTTGCCTCGGTTTCTAGTGGCATATTACAAACTAAAATGGCTGCGTCGTTAGAGCGTAAGTCATTTGCCTTTAATGCTGCTGAGGCTGCTCTTGCAGGTGTGGTCTATGAGTCAGAAGACGAATCATTATTATCCGATCCAACTAAATCCGATCCACTTTCGGAAGCAAGGCAATTAGCTGCCTTAGATATAGCCAATGATGAACTAAGTTGTTTTGATAATGACCGTGCTAATCGCTTCATCACCAATAACGGATTAACCCGAGGAATGATGCATACAACCCAGGGCGATTTCAGAAGTAATCCGGCAACAACTAGCTGGTCTAAAAGTGTTTTTGTTCGAGAAGAGGCATGCATAGGATCAAGTAATGTTATCGGGGGGAGCAATATTAGTTGCCACATTTTCAAGGTTAGGGGTTGTGGAAAAACAGCGGGAAGCAATTACGCCGTCGCCAATACAATGAGTGCAGCTGTTTTTGCACCTGCATCGAATTGAGGTATTAGATATGTCACTCAAAAAAATTACAAGTTCAGTCAGCGCCTTCTTATTTACTATTTTGATCAGTATGAGCGCCATGGGAGACGACCTCGAGATATACCTAGGAACAGGTGGAACATCGAATGTTTATAATCCTAATGTATTATTTATTATGGATAGCTCTGGCTCTATGGGATCGAAAGATGGTACAGAAGAGACGAGAATGCTGAGGGTCCAAAATGCACTTAAAACAGCATTAGGTTCAGCAACAAACATAAATGCGGGTCTGATGCGATTTTCAGATTTCGGCGGACCTGTTTTATTCCCCATACGCGGAATAGATTCACCTGTAACGCCTGAGATTATTATTCCAATTACCGTAGGTACTGATGATGCTTATGAAATAGTCAACAACGTTACTATTTCTTCTAATCAGATTGAACTAACCAAAGGCACAGACACCGTATTAACGGGCTTACGATATCAAGGTTTGCGAATTCCAAGAGGAGCCGTTATTACAAGTGCTCTAGTGCGCTTCACCTCGAGTACACTTAATACGTCAGATGCCACTTTATCATTTAAAGCGGAGGCTGTTGGTGATTCAACTACGTTTACAAGTGCAGACAGTGATATTTCAAACCGTTCAACAACAAGCGCTGAGGTGATTTGGAATAGCGATAATAACTTTCCGTTGTCCACTGAAAGTGTCTTGTCTCCAGATATTAGCGCAGTGTTACAAGAAGTTATTAATCGTGGTGACTGGTGCGGTGGTAATAGTCTAAATCTGATTATAGAAGGCACAAGTGTATCTACTTCAAGTGGTCGTCAAACCTCATCTTTGGAATCAGGGGATGGTTTGACTCCTCAATTAATAGTTACTTATGACGAAACGACAGCAACAGGCTGTATGCGCGAGCGCTTAATATATCAAATTCGTTCACAAGCCGAGAATGCCGAAGAACAATCAGATGGCAATCAAAATACAGGGACCGAACTTAGTTTTCGCAGTGATTCCAATGACTATATTGGTTTGCGCTTTGCTAATATCAATATTCCAAAAAATGCCACTATTTTAGATGCCTATCTTGAATTTACGGCTAATAGAAACCGGACTTCCGGCGGAGCATCCATGATCATTCAGGGTGTTAATGAGGATCACCCGAATGATTTTAGTCCTTATTCCCGTTATATGCAGCGCAATAAAAGTAAAACGTCAGCCATTTTTTGGAGCAATATTGAATCATGGTACAAAGACCGAGACTACAAAAGCCCTTCTATTGCTAGCATAGTTCAAACTACTGTTAATCGGTCGGGTTGGACGAACGGCAATAAAATGATGTTTATTATGTCCAATTTTACTAATGCTACTCGGGGCGCTTATACCAGAAACGGCAAGCCATCAGGCGCAGCTAAATTAGTCGTTGAATTTGAAGGTAACGCAACACCTGGTGCATCAGCAACGGTTCGTCAACATATTATGAGTAAAGTAGACGAACTGACAGCAAATGGTATGACACCGATTGTTGACACGTTGTTCGAAGCGTCACAGTATTTCGCTGGTGGCCCTGTTTATTACGGTAGAAAACGTGGTGAGGACTCTGTTAATGACAATGTCAGGCGTAGCACAAGAGTAAGTCATCGAGCATCTTATATCGGTGATGACGCGGTGCGTCCCGCAGGCTGTGACGAAAATAATTTAAGTGACTGGGATTGTATGCAGGAATATATACCGATAGGTGCTAATTATATTTCTCCTGTGACAGATCTGCAGTGTCAGGTAAACAATCACATTGTGCTGCTATCAGATGGTGTAGCGAATAACAATCACAGCGTTGATGAAATACAAACGTTACTGGGCAACAGTTGCTCAGGTGCCGGCGGTGAACAGTGTGGAGTTGATTTAGTTAAAAATATAAGCGATGCAGGTGAGTCAGCTATTAATGCGCGGGTAATTACTCATACAATCGGTTTTGCAGCTAATAGCACTGCAAACAACTTCCTAAATCAACTTGCTTTGCAAGGAGGCGGAGGCTTCTATCAAGCGGACAATAGTGACAACTTAGTGCAAGCCTTTCAAAGCATTCTGCGCAACGTCAAAGATGTTAATGCCACCTTCGTTTCTCCCGGTGTTGCGGTAAACCAATTAAATCGTTTAACGCACAGAAATGAATTGTATTTTGCATTGTTCAAGCCGTCTGAAGGCACACTTTGGCCTGGAAATCTAAAAAAATATCGAATTAGTGGTGACCAAATTCTGGATAAAAATGGCGTCAACGCTGTCGACAGTGGTTCCGGTTTTTTCTCTGAAAACTCTCATTCGTATTGGTCTCCTACTCAAGATGGGAATGATGTCAGAGCTGGAGGTGCGGCCAGTCGTTTGGATTTAGTCAGAAAAGTATACTTCTTTGATACGGTGGGTTCCGTCATTATTCCTAGCAATCAGGTTTCTGAAAGTAATAGCGATATCACTGATGCTGATTTAGCCTTAGATGCAGCTATCGACCCCGCTGGCACCAGAGAGGAAGTTCTTAAATGGTCGCGAGGCGTCGATGTTAGGGACGATGACGGTGACGGTTCAATAACCGATGTGCGTTTGCAAATGGGTGATCCGATACATTCACAACCTGTTATTGTGAACTATAGTGCAACTGACAGCGCAGTGTTCGTTGCAACTAACCACGGTTTCCTACATTCCATTGACGCTGAAACAGGTGAAGAGAACTTTGCCATAATACCGAAAGAATTAATGCAAAACCTAAACGGTTTTTATCGTAACGGTAGTTCATTTAACCATATCTATGGACTAGACGGCGACATGGTTTACCGCGAGTTAAATGGTAAAAAATATATTTATATTGGAATGCGTCGCGGTGGGAATAACTACTATATCGTTGATGTGACTGCAAAAACGGATCCCAAAATTGTATTTACTGTTGACGGAGGTCAAGGCGTTTACGCAAAAATGGGTCAGTCGTGGTCAAGGGCTACTATTACCAAAATCAATATTGGTGGCATAGTTAAAGATGTCATGATCGTTGGTGGCGGTTATGATGAAGGCCAGGACTCAAAAGGAAGTCGCAGTGCGGATTCAATAGGTAATGCCGTGTATATTATTGATGCAAATACGGGAGATCTATTGTGGTCAGCGAGTAATGATAACGCTGATTTAATGTTAAGCGATATGCAATATAGTATTCCTGCAAGGATCTCAGTAATTGACCGTGATAACGATGGTTTAGCTGACCACATGTATGTAGCTGATATGGGTGGACAGATATTCCGGTTAGATATTTATAACGGCCAATCTACGAGCAATCTTGTTAGTGGCGGACTATTAGCGCAACTAAGTGGAGATTTACCAGAACAACACCAGCGTTTCTATTACGCACCTGATATTGCGGAGATTTCAACAACAAACGAGCATTATTTTGCAGTAGCTATCGGCTCTGGTTTTAGAGCCGGACCTCTGAATACGACAGTTGAAGATAGTTTTGTAATGATCAAAGACAAAGGTGTGTTTGTTCGTGATGAGTTCGGTAAATTCACATTGCCCAATACGCCAGTCAGTCCTGCTAGTTTATATGATGCAACTGAGCACCTATTAACGAGTGGTACCGCTGAAGAAAAAGCACTTCAAAGTAATCTGTTTGCATCTAAAAATGGTTGGATGATCCGTCTAACTAAAAATGGAGAAAAAGTGTTGGCGTCACCACTCATTCTCGATTATCAAATATTCTTTACCACTTACCTTCCGGCGAGTTCTAGTGAAAGTGCTTGTGCTCCACCAACGGGAAACAGCAGAGCGTATTTAGTTAACCTTGCAGATGGTAATGCGGTTGAAGATTTAAATAATAATGATCAAAAAGATGCAACCGATAGGTTTGCGTTGCTCAAGCAAACGGGTATCGCCCCCGATACTAAAATACTGATCGAGAATATAGCTAATCCGGTTGTTTGTTTAGGTGCAGAATGTGTATCTGCTGTCATAGAGATGGATGAAAATGGTCAAGTTGTTTCTTGTGGTTCTGACTTTGCATGTTTAGCTCGAAACATATATGGCAAATTTGAGCGAGTTCGCAAAAATACTTGGAAAACAGAAGTGGAGCGTGAATAAATGAAATTTAGAACAAAGCAACTTGGTTTTACGTTGATTGAACTGATGATTGTCGTTGCCATTATAGGGATCATCACTGCCATTGCCTTTCCTAGTTATCAAAATATGATTAATGGTGCCGCAAGAAGCACCGGGCAGGCCGATCTTATGGCATTTGCTGCAGCAATGGAGAGACACCATGCCTCTAGCTTTTCGTACCAGGGCGCTGGTATAAGTGGCGCTAATACAGGAGCGCCTAATATATTTGCTTCGCATTCACCTAGCTCTGAGCCGGTGTCAAATAAGCGGTATGATTTGAGCATAGACGAAGTGTCATCGAACGGTCTTACCTTTCGTTTGAAGGCAACGCCAATCTCAGGAGGCACACTGGCCAATGATGGCGCACTGTTTATTTATAGCGATGGACGCAAAGCATGGGACTTAGACAATAATGGGAGCATTGCTACAAACGAATTTTGTTGGGCCTGTTAGTTGATATTTAGCTCTTTATTGCACTCGCTTCACGTTGAAGTGCGTGCAAGCAATGCTGTAGCTTTTCTGTAATGCTATCTTTTTAAATCAATACTCTTGAATTTATAATACCGGCTATTGCCTTGCAATCATCATATTTTCTAACGCATTCCACTGACGTATGCTGTATTTGTTTAGTAGCGAAAGCCATACTAAAAAAATTAGGAAAATAAAGGTATCTGTCGGTTTGTTATGATTGCTTCAGAAAAAGAGGATGTTAATGCCGCGCGCGCTTGCGTATAGGTATACTATTTAATTTTACCTTCTTTACAAAACGAAAATACCCAGTGAAAAAGTGCTCTCTGCGCTTTATTTTTGTTGTCTAATATACTTCATTGTACTTGTGACGAGTTTAGGTGCAGGTTAACGTAATGCCATCCATGTCTTCGTGCGTGCCGTCGTCGTCGGCATCAGAACTTATTTTTACGCGCCCTTGCAAAGATACGGATAGTGCTCGAGCATAAGTTTTGTCGTCATTGCTTGGGCATATTTGAATACTGAACGATTGACTTGCAGCGCCTGAACCTTTGAAATGAATGTTCGTGTTTGGACCTGTGATTTTTGTCGAATTAGAGGCCTTCGATGTAGTTACTAAAAGGTCTTCACCTAAGCTTCTATTGCCATCTGCATTTGTATCAATAAATACGATTTTCGGATTGTTCCAATTGGTTCCACATCCTTCAAAGTCAGCAGACGGACACACAATAACGTTGATTTGTTCATCAATAGCGAGGTGGCGAGCATATTGAATTATTCCGCTGACTTCATTAATTTCGGCGGTAATCCTATTTTTAATTAGAAATGTTTGCATACTGGGCGCGACAATCGTCAACACAATCGCTAATATTGCTAGCGTGATCATCATTTCAAGAAGCGTAACGCCTTTTTGAGTGGTTTTACTAATTTGCGTGGTAATCTTGTTATTTAACACAGTGACCCCCAATAAAAATTCACATAACTATACGCTATTTCCATTTTAGTTGCGTATACACTAACAACGCTCGTTAGCGTAGTTAATACCTTGTATTAATTTATATAACTTGAACTTGGAATAATGAGTATCCAAACGGCAGCGCTATTTGGTTTCTTTATTATCTCCAGTTTACATTTTAAACTAAATACTGCTTAGTTAGAAAAACAAAGAGAGTCGAGCTCATGTTGAAGTCTGAAGTAATCGAAGAAATGCGTGTATTACCTGAAATAGATGTCGAACATGAGATACAACGCAGAACTCAATTCATTAAGGATAAGCTGATCGAATCAGGTTTGCATAGTTTAGTGTTAGGGGTTAGTGGTGGTATTGATTCATGTGCGTTAGGTCGTTTAGCACAATTAGCAGTTAATGAATTGAATCAGCAATCTGGCGATAAATATCAGTTTATTGCGGTAAGGTTGCCGTATGGTACTCAAGCGGATGAAGATGATGCTCAAGTATCTATTGATTTTATTGAACCGAGTTTACAAGTCACATCGAATATTAAGGCCGGTGCAGATGCCATACATGAAAGCGCAATAGAAGGACTATTAGCGGCTGGCATAAAGAGTTTCTCAGCTGAAAAAAGTGATTTTGTTAAAGGCAATGCCAAGGCAAGAACAAGAATGGCAACTCAATTCGACATAGCGGGATTGATGAACGGCTTGGTGCTAGGTACGGACCATTCCGCAGAAAATATTACGGGATTCTATACAAAGTTTGGTGACGGCGCATGTGATTTAGCTCCCTTATTTGGGTTGAATAAACGACAAGTTCGCAGCTTAGCAAAAAAACTTGGGGCGCCAGAACATATTATTACAAAACCACCCACAGCAGATTTAGAAACGTTAACACCACAAAAATCAGATGAATCATCATTGGGCTTAACATATGACCAAATCGATGACTTTTTAGAAGGTAAAAGCACGGATAAAGTTGCCGATGGTAAACTATTAGCTATATACTTAAAAACACAACATAAACGAATTCCTATCCCTACCGTTTATGACCATGAATAAGGAAACTCAAATCCAATGAAAAAAATTGAAGCTATTATTAAGCCGTTTAAGCTGGATGACGTTCGTGAAGGATTATCTTCAATCGGGGTCAGTGGCATCACAATGACTGAGGTGCGAGGTTTTGGGAGACAGAAAGGTCATAAAGAACTTTATCGCGGTGCAGAATATAATGTCGACTTTCTACCTAAGATAAAAATTGAGTTAGTTGTTCCAGATGATTTAGTAGATAGAGCCGTTGAGACTATTTTAGTGCATGCAAAGACAGGTAAAATAGGCGACGGTAAAATATTTGTTTTTGACGTTGAGCAAGTCGTTCGTATCCGTACCGGTGAAACTGACGAAGACGCTATATAGCGTCTTCGAAAACAGGTCTCGTAATGGCAGTTGGAATACTGCCCACTGCATGTGAATTGTCGATTTTGGGTGCGCCATCTGCAATAGATTGAGCAACTAACCAGTAGACAATTTTAGTGTGAATGTTCGCAACCATCTTCACCATGCACATGACCGTGTTTTATTTCATCTGCAGTTGCTTCACGTACGTCGACAACTTCAACCTCAAAGGCTAATGACATACCTGCTAATGGATGATTGCCATCGACAGTCACGGTTGTGTCTGTTTTATCAATAATCATGACTGACTGTTCGCCATCGTCGGTAGTTGCTCTAAAGCTCATACCCACATCAACATCCATGTCATCAAACATCTCAGATGGCACTTCTTGAATTAAATCGTCATGACGGTCACCATAAGCTTTTTCAGGGTCAACAGAGACTGCGAACTTGTCACCTTTGACTTTCCCAACTAGTGCTTCTTCAATGCCTTCAATCATAAAATGACTACCTTGCAGAAATGACATAGGTGGCGCTTCGTGAGAGGAGTCAATGACATCTCCCTCTGTGGTACTTACAGTGTAATGAAGTGTTACGACATTATCTTTCTGTATTTGCATCTTGTATCCTATTATTAATCTAATTTATAAGGTAGAGCGCTTACTTCAAACGTATGCTCTGGTAACGCCTTCAATCTTAGCACATCACCTGTTTGCGTGTCATTTGCAAGAACACCAAACACGACAGTTTTGTCATTAAGCACTGCACTCTGCAAAATCGTCCCGCCGCTGCGCCAATTTTCGCCGGCTTGTTTTTCTAATGCATCTCCGGGGTTTAATGCTTCTGATATATCAACTCCTTGATGAATCAGTATATATGACGCTCTTTTGTTGCGGCCTAAGAACTTGGTACGTGCCACGGTTTCTTGGCCCATGTAGCAGCCTTTATCAAAATCGATACCCGCGACAGCTTGCAAATTAAGCATCTGAGGAACAAATTGGTTACTCGTTTGGGCTTCGATATAAGGTATACCGTCGAGTATATCTATAGCCTCCCAGTGACTTTCATCCTCGTAATTATCAGCGTTAGTTAATTTACCAAGTAAAGCAGCCCCTGCTACATTTAAAGCGAGAATATATCGTGGGTTGCTTCTGTTCAGGCAAATTGCACTGCCAAATTCGTTGCTAGTGACGCTAAGATGTTGACCGTTGAGATTAGTAAACAATGAGTTAATAGCGCTTATTGTTGCGCTCCCTGATACGCCAAAAAAGCTCAGTTCTGCATTCGCTTGCTGAATATCTACTTTCGAGAAAACACCATATTTTTTGAATTCAGAGAGGCTTTTTTCGAGCGCAGATTTGCGCATAATCAAATGAAAAACATCATTACTTAAGAGTGCAGTAAATACTGACCAAGCTTTGCCCTTAAAGTCACAATGCGCACCAAATCTTGCGGCATAGGGAGTCATTTTTGTTACATCTACCGTAACTTGGCCTTGCAAATAGTCTTTAGCTTGTGGTCCTGACATTGTAATACAACCAAGACTGTTTAATTTTACGATCAATTCGTGTTGAGATGACATTTGTAGCCTCTAATGCTGTCGAGATTGCCTATTGTCAAACAATAGCTATGCAATCTACTGTCTATGTACAAGGGATATTGGGATGGTATGTTACTTTGCAAGATGGTTATCGATTCAACACGAGATTAACTTGGATTTCTGGGGGTAATATATCGACTTTTTAAAAATCTTTTGATCAGTTCTGCAATCCTTCACGTTATGCTACTATTCAGTGAAATAAAGCATAAGGTTACCAATGTTTACAGCAAAAAGAGTCGCTAGGTTGAGATGGGCGTGCCGCAGAGGCATGTTAGAGTTAGACGTACTATTTCTTCCTTTTGTTGAGCAAGCTTTCGATGAATTGTCTGACGGCGAGAAAATAGTGTTTGAGCGTTTGTTAACCTGTGATGATCCAGATTTGTTTGCCTGGTTTATGGGTCATAAAAAATGTGACGATCCCGATTTAGCCTATATGGTTCAGAAAGTGTTGCAAAGAGTTAAGGTGTAATTCGATATCGAATATCGTGACGTCATCGTTACCCGATATAAGTTTGGTTTGATTCAGTTTTTTAATGGCTATGTTGTACCGCTTGTTTTTTGCTGGTGTTTGCCATCACTAACATTTTATACATTACAATTAATCTTTACCATCGCGCTTAGTATTTGGCTGGGGTATCGGTGTTTCGGTAATACTTTGTTGGTGACACATTTTTGGGTCTTGATGGGTCTAAAAGAAACACTACTTTGTGACGATTCAGAGGGTGGAGTGCCCGAAGAGAATGTTCATGAAGTGTATATATATACCAAAACGGGCACTCAAAAGAACGAAGTTCATTATCAACTTTCATCTCGTTCGCGTTGCACTCAATTGTGCATATTCCTAATGTTGGAATCGAGGCAGGGAAATGTAATAGGAGCGATAGATAGTCAAAACGCAAGAAGTAATGAGCATATGGCTGCGCATACGACTGCTACCTCGACTATTCTATTTAAGTGGCAGACAACAGAAAGTCATTACCGAGCATTGGCTTCAGCAATGACACAAAATAAAAAACGAATAGCCTAAAAAATATAGGCCATGTTTTTAGCGCCATTAAAACTTAATCAAGGAAGACCAAGTAGATGATCAACATGGGCTTGTTAAAAGCGGCGTTTTATAACCCTCAACTACTTGATTGTGAGACACCTGTTTTGCCTATAAGCAGTCTTTGTCAAGAAGTTGAAATAAACGCAATGCATTGTGAGCGCTACAACAAGGTCGTCAATTGGAAGCTTGGCATTGCATCTGTCATACACCCTAATTATTTACAAGTACTTACTTTGCCAATGCAACTCGAGATGATGATAAATGAACCGTTCCCTTTCAAACCCATGGGCCTGGTGCATCTAGCTAATCGAATTGAAGTAAATTGGTTACCAGAACAAAACTCCAAATTGACGCTAAAAACATCATTTAACGGATTAACCTGGCATAAGAAAGGCTGGGTTTTCGCTGTCTTGAGTGAAGGCTTTGTAAATGGTGAGTTGGCGGTTTCTGGCACATCTTATTATCTGTCAAGACAAAAGCATATTCAAGGTAATAGCGGTCAGGCCGCAATTGACGATATTAATCCTAGTGAGCTAAATTCGGTCACACCGTGCGCAGAGAAATGGCCTTCTGCAGTACCTTTGATAAATTCAGTTACGGGTCCATTCGATAGCACTTCAGAACTGAACTTTCCTCTGGGTGTAGGGCGCAAATATGCGAGAGTTTCGGGCGACTTCAATCCTATACATTTAACTCGTTGGACAGCAAAATTCATGGGGTTTAGGCAAGCTATAGCGCACGGGATGTATTCAAAAGCGCTTTGCTTATCAGTCGTAGTAAAGCAAGAAATGCAAAACAGTAAATGGGATTTAGCACAAACCCCAATGCAGTTTTCTACACAATTTATGCAACCTATTTACTTACCATCGCGCTGTGAATTAATAATAAATAGTGATACGAACCTGATCGACTTGTCGCTTACTTCACAAAATCGCTCTAAAGAAAGAGAGCATCTGCGCACAAACATTGTGATTGGTTAGCTCGCGGTAAGCATTGACGTTGCGTGAATATTAACCTTTCTTCTGAATAATAGTGGGCTCAGGCTTCTCTAGCATGTCAGGATAGTCAAGATTATAATGCAACCCTCGGCTTTCTTTTCTTTGCATTGCACATGTCACGATTAATTGGGCTACACAAACTAGATTTCGCAATTCCAACATATTATTGCTCACCTTAAAATTGCTGTAGTACTCGTCAATCTCTTGTTTTAATAAGTTTATGCGTCTCAAAGCGCGTTCTAGTCGTTTATTTGTGCGTACAATACCAACATAATCCCACATGAAAAGCCGAAGTTCGTGCCAATTGTGTTGAATAATAACCAATTCATCTGAGTCAATTACTCGGCTCTCATCCCACGCTTTTATTGGCTCATCAATCCAGCTTACGTCTATGCGATTAACAATATGCTTGGCGGCGGCATGAGCGAACACGATACATTCTAGTAACGAATTGCTTGCCATTCTGTTTGCACCATGGAGCCCTGTGTATGCCGTTTCACCAATTGCATATACATTCTCTAAGTTAGTACGTGCATCGAAATCAGTAACAACTCCGCCGCAAGTATAGTGTGCAGCCGGAACAACAGGTATTGGTTGAGTGGTAATATCTATGCCTAATGAAATACAGCGGCGATAAATATTAGGAAAGTGCTTCTGGATGAAATCACTGGATTTGTGACTAATATCTAAATACATACAATCAGCACCAAGGCGTTTCATTTCAAAGTCGATGGCTCTGGCCACGATATCACGCGGAGCTAGATCGCCTCGGCTATCGAATTTATGCATGAACTTTGTGCCATCTTGATGGCACAAAAATGCGCCTTCGCCGCGCAATGCTTCACTGATAAGAAAATTGCCTGCGTCTGGATGAAATAAGCATGTGGGATGAAATTGATTAAATTCCATATTGGCTATTTTACAACCTGCGCGCCACGCCATAGCAACGCCATCACCGCTTGATACATCCGGGTTTGATGTGTATTGATATACTTTACTTCCGCCGCCGGTTGCAAGTGTTGTAAAGCGCGACCTAATTACTTCTACTCGTTCTGTTTTACGATTCCAAACGTAGGCACCGACACAATGGTCTGGTGCGATTTTGCTTTTTATTAAGTCAATAGCGTTATAACGTTCAAATAAGTGAATATTAGGATGATTCGCTACGTTGTCCGATAGTGTTTTTTGCACAGCTGCGCCGGTGGCGTCGGCAGCATGCAGTATTCTTCTGTGGCTATGCCCACCCTCTCGCGTAAGGTGAAATATGGTTTCTCCATTCGCATTTTGCTCCTGATCAAAAGGAACACCTTTATTAATCAGCCACTCCATACTTTCTTTTGCATTACGTACTGTAAAAGCAACAACAGCCTCATCACATAGCCCCGCGCCTGCATTCAACGTATCTTTGACGTGGTTGTCAATAGAGTCTGTGTCGTCAAATACGGCAGCTATACCGCCCTGCGCGTAGCGAGTGCTTCCTTCATTAATATCACTTTTGCTCAGGACTATAACGTCAAAATATTCAGCCATTCTTAAAGCAAGACTTAAACCTGCGGCTCCACTGCCTACTATAAGCAAGTCGCAGCGATGTTCTATTGTTTGAGACATAGATTGTTTTTCGAGTAACATGTAGAATTGTGAGTATTGACATACTAATCATCTAGTAAAAAATTACAACTGATGGTTATTTATAAATTATTTTAGCTGTATATCGAACTTATCCATAAAGTGTCTGTCTATTACTACACTTGCATGAGCTATAAGTGATGTGTTTTAGGAGTAGTGGCTCGAATGAGCGAGCAGAAAACCGATCAAGAATTAGTTGAACAGGTACAAAAAGGCAATAAAAACGCTTTTAATTTGTTAGTTATCCGTCATCAAAACAAGGTGATGAATATTGTAGCAAGGTACGTGAAAAATAGTGGTGACGTAGCAGATGTAACGCAAGAGGCGTTTATAAAAGCTTACAGAGCACTCCCCAACTTTAGAGGCGAAAGTGCCTTTTACACATGGCTATATAGGATAGCAGTAAACAGTGCAAAAAATTATTTAACATCCCAGGGGCGCAAGCCGCCGGCAAGTGATGTGGATGCGAGCGAAGCTGATTTTTATGATGGAAGCGATGCGTTAAAGGAAAATAACTCCCCTGAGCGTGCTTTGCTATCCGAGGAATTACAACAAAAATTATTCGCCGCAATAGATGCATTACCCGAAGATTTACGTTCGGCAATTACGTTACGCGAAATTGAAGGCCTGAGCTATGAAGAGATAGCTGCAGTGATGGAATGCCCGGTAGGGACAGTACGATCAAGAATTTTTAGAGCACGAGAAGCGATAGACAAAGTTATCGTGCCTTTAATGCAAACATAAACACGGTTTATTAGTAGCGGTGTTAAAGTAGGAATCTGTTTTATGACACAACAGTACGAAAAATTATCAGCATTTGTAGACGGTGAGCACCAAGATCCTGAAATAGCGAAGAGCTTGACTCAAAATTCTGAACTGGCTGACAAGTGGAAGCGTTATCATTTGGTTCGGGATTGTCTGCGCAACGAAATGAGTGCAGACATTCATTTTGACGTTAGCGCTCAAATTGCGAAACGGTTGGAAAATGAGTTGGCAATTATCGCTCCAAAGCGAACTTGGCGAGAATTACCGTTGGTCGCAAGCATTATCCCGTTTGTTAAACAAAGTGGGCAGTTGGCAGTTGCTGCTTGTGCTACTGCTGTGATGATATTTAGTTATCAGTCTTACAACCAACCCGAGGAGTCGCTACCGTTTTTAACCGCGCCGACACAATTTGGTCCCCAAGGTGGTTTGGCTCCAGTGAGCTTGAATACAACCCAGAGTATCGACAGTGAAGGTATGGCAATATTGTTAGAACAGCAGCGTCAAATAAATGCAATTATTGAGGACCATCAGCGTCAACTTAAACTCAAAAATGCAGGGCAAAGCAAACAATCAATAGTGCAAGAGCTGGGCACAGAGCAACCGCAGAAGTAGTATGATTAACGGAGTAAACAATGTGACAAGTAGTGCCAATATCGGTAAACGGCTCTGCACGCGGAGTTTACTTCTAATTCTTTTGGGATTTTTCGCTCCAATTGCTCTGGCAAATGAGCAAGCAGATCAATCATCCGAGCAACCTCCAGTTGATGAGCAACCGCAGCAAGTAAAAAAAGATCTTAAAGTTACCAATTCAGAAACACAGCAGGCGTTAGCCCGAGAAGTCGCGCAAGGTGTTTTGAAAGAGAGCAATCCCTTCGACTCCTCATCAGCAATTAGCTGGCTTGAGCGTCTAGCAAGACAAACTTCATTGTTAAACTACGAAATTTCATTTGTATTAAATATTCCGGGAAAGGATGCCCAGCCATTTTTGTGGCGCCATGCGAAAATAGATGACAACACAAAAATAGAGCAGCTCAGCTTACTTAATGGTCCCGGGTTCGAGAATATTAGAGTTAATGATGTCGTGAGCGTCTTTCAGCCGGGATATCCACCTTATAGCATGTATGGAAGCGCAATTGACGGCCCCATACCTTACGCATTGTTGCATGAACCTGACCAACTTCAAATGAGCTATCAATTCTTACTCGTCGGCAGAAACAGAATATCGGGGCGTTCCGCACAACAAATTCGTATTACCAGTATTGATAAAACTCGGTACGGATATCATTTGTGGTTGGACGAGGAAACAGGCATGTTGTTGAAATTAAACATGCATGGCTTAGATGGTAAGTTACTGCAACAAATTCAAGTAACTCAATTGAGAATTGATGACAGAGTTGCTGAGGTATTCAGTCAATTGCAACAAGATAACTTACCTAGGGTGATTAATGTTGTAAATCCACCGCAAAGAAAGCATGAATGGACCTTGGCTTTTTTGCCTGTTGGGATGAAACCAGTAAAACAAGATATCCATCAATTAGCGATAACAGGGCAGGTGGCTGAATATAGTTTATTTAGCGATGGGTTGGTGAACGTGTCAGTTTATATTCAAGCAGCAACAGGTGTTTTTCAAGATGATGTCAATTTAAATAATGGCGCTAACACCGTCCACTCTCGTACGGATGGTAAAGTACAAGTTACGGTGGTTGGAGATATACCTTTAGTCACAGCCCAACTCATGGCAAAATCAATTGAAGTGACAAACTGATACTGAATTATGATTGAAGAAACAGGTATTGTTAAAAAAGTAAAAGGCAATGAAGTTTGGATTGAAACCCAGATTAAGACCACTTGTGGCACTTGCCATGTTAATAAAAATTGTGGAACAAGCGTCGTTGCAAAAGCCTTTACTGCCAAACCGGAGTTACTCAAATTAATAAGTCCATATGAGCTAAATGAAGGGCAGACAGTCAAACTCGGCATACCAGAGGAGCAATTAATGGGCGCCTCAATATTAGTTTATGTGTTACCAATACTTGTTTTGATCGTCAGTGTGTCAAGCATGCAATTTCTGTTACCCCATGTGCATGAGGGTTGGCAAGTTCTATTCGGCTTTGCTGCCACTGCGGTCAGTTTTTGGCAAATTTCAATATTTGCTAAAAAACAGGATAAAGGGCAATTTTCTCCTGTTATTTTGGGTGCGGTCAATGACGCAACGATTACCATGAAAAATGAAATTCCACTCAAAAAAATTATCTAATTCAATCTTTTCTTTTGAGGTAAATAATACCTTTTTGGATAGCCGTTAGGGCTTATTAATAAATTTTTGTCCAACTATGAGCAAGATAACCAGTCAAAGCACAGTAATAATGCTGTAATCATTCGCATTTGTGCCGATAAAACGGTAAAATCTTGTCTTTATTTTTCGCTTATAAAACCAAGGTGACTTCAGACAGCAAAGCAAAGCGTCTTTTGGCTCAATATAGACCTCGGTAACTTCAGGACAAGTAGCTAAATTTATGCAATTAAAGAACATTCGCAACTTCAGTATCATTGCGCATATAGACCACGGCAAGTCGACGCTTGCCGATCGACTTATTCAAACTTGTGGTGGTTTAACTAATCGCGAAATGTCAGCTCAAGTGCTTGATTCAATGGATATTGAGCGCGAGCGTGGAATAACTATCAAGGCACAAAGCGTCACGTTATATTATGAAGCGAAAGACGGTGAAAAGTATCAGCTTAACTTTATTGATACGCCTGGACACGTCGATTTCACTTATGAAGTGTCACGCTCGCTTGCTGCGTGTGAAGGGGCTTTATTAGTCGTTGATGCAGGGCAAGGTGTTGAAGCTCAGACACTTGCAAACTGCTACACGGCGATGGATTTGAATATGGAAGTTGTGCCAATTCTAAATAAAATAGATTTACCACAGGCAGAGCCAGAGCGTGTTGCTGAGGAAATTGAAGATATTATCGGTATTGATGCAATTGATGCTGTCCGATGCTCTGCGAAAACGGGTGTCGGTATTGAAGAAGTATTAGAAGAAATAGTGAGACGTATTCCACCGCCCGTAGGTGACGTTGATGCGCCACTTCAGGCCTTAATTATCGATTCTTGGTTTGATAACTATCAGGGCGTTGTGTCACTAGTGCGCATAGTGCAAGGCCAACTAAACGCAAAAGATAAAATCCAAATTATGTCAAATGGTGTTGTGCATCAAGTTGATAAAGTAGGTATTTTCACACCAAAACAGACGGATACAGGCAGTTTGAGTGCCGGTGAGGTAGGTTTTATCATCGCTGGTATAAAAGAAATCAACGGCGCTCCTGTTGGTGACACGATTACCTTAGCTAAAGCGCCTGCTACAAAAGCATTACCTGGGTTTAAGAAAATAAAACCACAGGTTTATGCCGGTTTATTTCCGGTGAGCTCTGATGATTATGAAGACTTTCGCGATGCGTTATCTAAACTGAGTCTAAATGACGCCTCCTTGTTTTACGAACCAGAGAGCTCTGCGGCTCTGGGCTTTGGTTTTAGAATTGGTTTCCTCGGTATGCTGCATATGGAAATCATTCAGGAACGTTTAGAGCGTGAATATGATTTAGATTTAATCACCACAGCACCAACGGTTATTTACCAAGTCAAAACCACTAAAGGTGAAGTGCTGCAAGTAGATAATCCTTCTAAATTGCCGGCACTCAACGATATCGACGAAATTCACGAACCTATTGTGGTCGCAAATATTCTTGTTCCACAGGAGTATCTAGGTAATGTCATGAAACTTTGTGTGGACAAGCGCGGAATGCAAACAGCAATGACATATCATGGTAAACAAGTCGCCGTTACCTATGATATGCCAATGGCAGAAGTGGTTCTCGATTTCTTTGATAAACTGAAATCAACTAGTAGAGGCTTCGCATCGCTTGATTATAATTTTAGTCGTTTTCAAGTTGCCGATATGGTGCGTTTAGATATACTCATTAATGGTGAGCGAGTTGATGCGTTAGCACTGATAACGCACAAAGCCAACTCACAAAAGCGTGGCCGTGACTTAGTTGATAAGTTACAAGAGTTAATCCCAAGACAAATGTTCGATATTGCCATACAGGCGACTATAGGCACACACATTGTTGCTCGCAGTACGGTTAAACAATTACGCAAAAACGTGATTGCAAAGTGTTATGGTGGTGATATCAGCCGTAAGAAAAAGTTATTACAAAAACAAAAAGCAGGTAAAAAGCGGATGAAGCAAGTAGGTAACGTAGAGTTGCCTCAAGATGCCTTCTTAGCGATTTTAAAGGTGGATAATTAATGGCAAATTATTTTGCACTGTTTCTGGTAGCGATGACCGCTATTACGGGTATTATTTGGGTAATTGATGCCCTGTTTTTTGCACCAGCAAGAAAAACAATGGCATTAGAAGAACGAAAGGCCATCCTAGGTGATAATAGTATTATCGAATTGACTGGTGAGGAAGCAGATCCGAATTTGCCTGCCTTAGTGGACAATGCAAAACAGTTTTTCCCTATTTTTGCGCTAGTGATGGTGTTCCGTTCTTTTTTGTATGAACCCTTTCAAATTCCATCAGGCTCGATGATGCCGACCCTGTTAGTGGGTGATTTTATACTGGTTGAAAAGTTTAGTTATGGTATTAAAGACCCTGTTTTTAGAACTAAACTAATTGAGACCGGTGAGCCCAAAAGAGGGGATGTCGTTGTATTTAAATTTCCAAATGATCCTAATCTCGACTATATAAAGCGTATCATCGGTTTACCTGGTGATAAGATTATTTATCGCAATAAGCAACTATATATCACGCAAGCTTGTGATGGTCAGCAGCCTTGTCCAACAGAAAAAGCGGTTAAACAAATTTATTCCGGTAAAACAGATTACATTAGCCGCGGTGCCTATCTCGAAGAATATACCGAAGATCTCGGTGGCAAAAAGCATTCTATATTGCGTAACCCGCGATCGGTTGATCTAACATCTCGCTATGAACCCGTGCAACCTGGAACTGCTATCAATGAATGGATTGTTCCAGAAAATAGCTATTTTGCGATGGGAGATAATCGAGATAATAGTGAAGACGGTCGCTATTGGGGATTTGTTCCAGAGGCTAACCTAGTTGGTAAAGCTGTGCTTATTTGGGTTAGTTTTGAATTTGAGAGAGTACCAGAAGACTTTTTACCTACATGGGTGCCATCAGGCATTCGGTTTGAACGTAGTGGCAGTATTGAGTAATTGGTATTTAATGCCAGTAGTAAGCTAACTATCCATATGATAGTTAACATCAAGTGTGTCTATATTTTTTGCGTTTCCGGTAACTGCGTATTACCGCAAGAGTCGCAAATTAAATAGGCATCGCAAAGAGTTATAATGAATCCATATATAAGATTAGACAAAGTACTCGACTATAAATTTGAAAATAAGGCTTTGCTTGAACAAGCATTTACACATCGTAGTGCTGCTAAAATTCATAATGAAAGACTCGAGTTTTTGGGCGACGCCGTGCTAGGTATGGTTGTTGCTGACCTTTTATACCAGCAGTTTCCCGAGCAGCCTGAAGGAAAGCTAACAAGAATGCGCTCATCACTTGTAAAAGGTGATACTTTGGCTTTGATTGCTAAAGAACATGATTTCGGTACTTTATTGAAATTAGGTTCTGGCGAGATGAAAAGTGGAGGGCATCGACGCAGTTCAACTTTAGCTGATGCTGTCGAAGCGGTCATTGGTGCGATATTTTTAGAATCGGGTATAGATGCTGCAAAAAATACGATAGTTAAGTTATTTGAAAGTCGCATTGAGAAGCTTGACCCTCATAGACAAATAAAAGACAACAAAACACAACTGCAAGAGTTTTTGCAGTCCAGACAATTACCCCTGCCAAATTATGAAGTCGTATCAATTAGCGGTAAAGACCATGCACAAACTTTTGAAGTTGATTGCACTGTAGATCCATTAAATACTAGCCAAATTGGTAAAGGTAAAAGTCGTCGACAAGCCGAGCAAAACGCAGCTAAACAAACATTAGAGAAGTTATTAAATGAGTAATAAACATTGTGGGATGGTTGCCATCGTTGGTCGCCCGAATGTTGGTAAATCGACTATCCTAAACCAGATTTTAGGCCAGAAAGTCAGTATCACCTCGCGCAAGCCGCAAACAACTCGACATCGGATCATGGGTATTGATACGTTAGGCGAGCGCCAAGCAATATACGTTGATACACCAGGCTTACATGGTGACGAAAAGCGCGCTATTAACCGCTTAATGAACCGCGCAGCAGCAAGTTCACTAGGCGAAGTATACTTGGTATTGTTTGTTATTGAGGGAACGCGTTGGACTGAAGATGATGACTTGGTTCTATCTAAAATCAAACAGGCTAATATACCTTGTTGGTTAGTGGTTAATAAAACAGACAAAGTCACCGATAAAGCGCTTTTAATGGATACATTAAAAAAGCTTAACGAAAAGCATGATTTTGAAAATGTCATTCCAGTAAGTGCCAAGCAGAATAAGCAAATCGATCATTTACGGAAGTTGGTGATGAATTCATTACCACAGAGTGAGTTTTATTTTCCTGAAGACTACATTACCGATCGCTCGAGTCGATTTATGGCAGCTGAGATAATCAGAGAAAAACTGATGCGCTTTACTGGTGATGAACTACCGTATGCAACAACGGTTGAAATAGAGCAGTTTAAACTTACGCCAAGAGGTATTTACCATATTAATGGCTTAATACTGGTTGATCGCGAAACCCAAAAACGTATGATTATTGGTAAAGGAGGCAGCCACCTCAAAACGATGGGAGCCGAAGCACGAAAAGACATGGAAGCACTATTTGATAATAAGGTTTTCCTTGAATTGTGGGTTAAGGTTAAAGCTGGCTGGGCTGATGATGAACGTGCTTTGCGATCCCTTGGTTACGATAATGACTATAAAGGTTAACGCACATTACAAAACTAGTTATAGTGCCATTTTGGAATATTAAACTATGCAACCCCTTAGTGATCTTAGAAAAGAATATACTGCCGGTCGTTTAACATCTGATGTGCTCACAGAGCATCCTATTGATTTATTTAAAACATGGCTAGATGATGCGGTTAATGCAAAGCTTCCCGATCCCAATGCCATGACAGTGGCTACCGTGGATGCAAGCGGTCAACCCAGCCAACGTATCGTGTTGCTTAAGGATTTGAGCAATGAAGGATTTGTTTTTTATACTAACTTAGGCAGTCGTAAAGCGAAAGATTTAGCCAATAATGCAAAAATTTCCTTGCATTTCCCTTGGTATTTTCTAGAGCGCCAGGTAAGAGTAAATGGTGTTGCTAAAGCGCTGTCTCGAACAGAAGTAGCGAAATACTTTTTGTCTCGACCTAAAGACAGTCAATTGGGCGCCTGGGCGTCACAGCAAAGTCAGCCAATTTCGACACGTGAATTATTGGTGGCTCAGTTTGCTCAAATGAAAGAAAAATTTGCTAACGGCCAAGTACCAGTGCCTGATTTTTGGGGTGGCTTTCGTGTTGAGCCCCATCAAATCGAATTTTGGCAAGGTGGCGAACATCGATTGCATGACCGATTTGAATATAATAAACAAGATAATGGCAGCTGGACAACACAAAGATTAATGCCTTAAGTCATGATCGACAGCCATTGCCATATTGACCTTGAGGTATTTGATAACGATCGTGATAGCGTGCTAAAAAATGCGTTTGAGGTAGGTATTAAGCGTCTGTTAGTGCTGGGCTTAAGTAATCGTCAATTTACCAAGTTACTTGCTTTAAAGCAGCATTATGAACAAATCGATATCGCATTGGGTTTACATCCTTATTTTCTTAAATTACAGGATGAATCACAGACTCAAATCATGCTTAATGAGTTTTCACGTTTAGCTAGCGTATATCAAAATCAGTATATTGCTTTTGGTGAGACGGGCCTTGATAGTTCCTTAGCACTAGATATGGCGTATCAGAAAAAAATATTACGTTTTCAACTTAACCTGGCTAGCATATACAATAAGCCCGTTATTTTGCATCACAGAAAATCTCACAATCATCTTATTCGTCTTTTGAAAGAACAAAAATACCGAGGGGGAGGTATTCTCCATGCTTTTTCCGGCAGTTATCATGAAGCTAAGACTTATATTGATATGGGTTTTTTGTTGGGCGTCGGCGGCACTATTACTTATTCACGCGCTAGTAAAACGCGAGACACTATTGCAAAGCTGCCCTTAGATAAACTGGTAATTGAGACCGACTCACCCGATATGCCCTTAAGCGGATTTCAGGGGCAACGCAACCAACCAAGCCAACTCAGACTCGTTGCTGATACTTTGGCTCAACTCAAAAAAATATCTTCGCAAGAAGTTGAACAACAAACGACACTAAATTATTTAACGCTTTTCGGTTTATCAGTGAATTGATAGTTGGCTCGTATTTTATAAAATAAGCGAGTGAGTATCATTGCGCAAATAGCGGTCAGTAGCATTATTAGGCCAGTTTGCATGAATTGCGATCGATTGAATGCCTTGTGATGTTTAATGATCGACTCACGGTCTAACAATAGCTTGACGTAACCGATGGTTTTACCCTCGTAAATGATATCTTCAACAAAAATAAGAGGAGGCTCCTCCAACATTCTAAATTGATCCACAATAGAATAATTTTCATCAAAACTTTTAATTGTCTTACCTGTATGGTCGTATAATGATGAACCTTTGATGAAGCTTTCGATTTCTATCGTACTGACATAATTTTCGATACTCTCTTGATCGTCTCTTTGCAACGGTCCGGCTAGCATTCGCGAGGCTTGATCTGCTAAACTTCTACCCAGTTGTTCAGACTCTAAGCTGTACCATTCATTCGCATTTTTGTCGTACATAAACCATAAATTAATACCGATCACCGCAATACAAACCGCCAGTATAAAATTGGATATGCGTTTCAACACGAAAAATCTAGGTGTTATTTGGTTAAACAAAAGCTTCTCAATAATAATGACAACCCAGCAACAATAGGATAAATAACGCTTTTTGCCAAGACTTTGTTTTATTGCTGGTGAGCTTTAGGTATGATCAAGCTTATAAAAGAAACATATCTTCTTAGGATCTACCTTGTACCTTATACCTGCAGCAACTACCAAAGAACTGAGTACAGTAAAGTTTGCTAACTTTTTAGCGCAACAGACTAGCTTGTGCTTAGTTTTTACTCTTCATAATGAGGCGGGCTTAGATAAGCAGCAGTTAACAGCCAAAGTTGATAATCCTGCAACAGAGTCGTTATCGTGCAACTGGTACGCTGAAAAAAATATTAGCGACGGCGAAGAGGTATCAGATAGTAAAAATATCAGTCCTTTACACACAATCATTGTGGCAGCTGCGGGGCTAAATTTTGAAATGCTTGAAGAAATTATAGTAGCATTACAGATTCAATCAAATTCGGTCAACGTTGTTGCTAACGCCTATAATTGCGCCTTTGATAAAATGGTGGTGAATATAGACTGCCATATTGAGGACGCGGACATCATGACGGGAGAACTGAACAGACGACTCAAACTGTTAAGTGAAGCTCTTTTTATTGATGTTTTTTTGAAGCCTAATATCTCATTTGAAAACCAAGGTCTTGCTGTATTTGATATGGACAGTACCTTAATCGAAATGGAGTGTATCGACGAAATAGCGAAACTCGCAGGTGTAGGTGATGCTGTTAGTAAAGTGACTGAACTAGCAATGCTAGGCGAAATAGCTTTTGCTGAAAGCTTGCATCATCGTGTGGCATGCTTGAATGGAGTAAACCTTAGCGCTTTGTTAAGTATTCGGAGGCGTCTACCATTTATGCCTGGTTTTGTTACATTGATAAATGAGTTAAAACGCAAGGGGTGGAAAGTTGCCATTGCATCCGGAGGCTTTACTTATTTTGCTGATTACATCAAGGTTCTATTCGAATTAGATTACGCATTTAGCAACACTTTAGAAGTTAAAGATAATAAGCTTACCGGAAAAGTAGTAGGTAAGGTCATAGATGCGCAGGCCAAAGCGGATGTTTTGCAAAAGTTAGCAAAAGAAAATAACATTCCAATGGCAAACACAATTGCCGTTGGCGATGGAGCTAACGACTTAATAATGATGTCTGTGGCTGGCTCCGGTGTTGCTTTTAAGGCCAAGCCTAAAGTACAAGCACAAGCGGCTAACTCAATCCGTTTTAGCGGTTTGGAAGCGGTGCTGTATTTGTTGGGTTAACATACGCCTGAGTACCCCAAAGCGGCACGGTTGATAAACTGTGCTTGAAGCTGCCAGAAGTTTCCTTAGTGGAATAAGAAACATACATTAGGGTTTGCGAGTCAGCATCAAATACGCGACGTATTTTCATTGATTTGAAAAATATACTCTTAGATTTTCTAAAAACTATTTCACCGGATTTTGATTTATCTATTTGGGCTATCATACCCGCTGTTATTTCGCCAGTTTGTCGGCAAGCAATGGAACTGTCCGATGGATCGGCTAAGCTTAAATCGGCTTCAATACTGGCGACATGACACGTAACACCGGTCACTATTGGGTCAACAAGGATATTCAGTTTAATATCTTGAGTGGTAAACACGCCTAGTGAGATATCGCCCACCTCTGACTTATCACATCCAAATAGGCCAACAGTAAAGGCCAGTGTAATTATATATAATTTGTATTTATTCATTTGTGACCTTTAACATTTGTTAGCGGAGAATAATAATTTGGGGGGACTTCTTATTAATCTAGCATTCAAGCAAAGCAGCAATCAAATAAAAAAATAGAAGCTTCCAGATAGCAATGCTCTTCTAGCGAAGAGGTCTGTCCTATAAAAACCATTTTTACTCATTCAATTGGTAGCGATAAATAGCTTCTTGTGTAATGTCGGTTAAATAAACTTGACCGCAAATATCCCACATCTGTTCTTCTAATTGTTTCGCCTTGTGAATAGCGTAGCGAGTAACGTATAACAACTCTTGTTCTAAGAAAGAAGTGTCGGGACGATTTGAGCGGCTAATATGAACGCTAAATGCATAAAACTCGCCCCGTGCCATCGCTGTTTTGATAAATTGTAATTTTGAACGGTGCGTTGTTAATTCGTTTTCCCATTGCGCAACAATAGCAGCCTCATAATCAAGTTCTGTAGGATCAAATGCGACATATATTTCTGCTGTTATAGGGCGTTGGTCTAATCGCAATGTGCGCATAGCATCTCGGATAAATGCGTTGCTCTTATGTTTATCTTGAAATAACCAAGAGTTATTCATTTTTGTTGCTGGCATATCGTGTTTAAGTAAGTTCAACCAAGATGCTCTTACTGGCTGCATCGAGGTAGTAATCGGAAAATATCCACCGTTATGTTTTTGCATATAAGTGCATAATTGTGGCGTATTTCTGGCTTGCATACACCGCAAAGCTAGGCTCATACCAGGCACAGACTCTTCGTTCGTGATTGTTTTTAGCTTATCTTTATTAGTTTCTATCAACTGTGTAAAAAATTTTTCTGCAACACTAAGCTCTTGTTCTGTGATTGCTTCTAAATGAAGAACTCGCTTATCGTAATTTATATGTTTGACTCTATACTTTAAGTCTACCAACATAAACTGTGTCGTTTTTTTCTGTAAAACAGGAAAAGCAATACTTACTCTTGAATTAATACGCTGTTCAAAAGGTGAATCAAGCTCTATTTTGAGCCCGCTAATAGAGCAATCTTCGCTCACACCGGTAATATGGCTGTCATAACTTTCTAGTTTAACCGCGGTACGCAACTTATACCGCGTTTCTTTACGCAACTCTTCTTGCTTGTAACGAAACGAAAGCACCGGCATTGGTGGTTTATTGCGAGGATGCCCAAAAGCGACTAAAAGCTTGATTTTATCTCTATCCAACGTGTTCCTCTGGTAGCACTGTTGAGCCACTAAGTGAGTCACATCTATAAGACTTATCATGTGCTTTATGTTCTGAAGTTTTGATTCGAGTCGTGGCACTAGTGGACGATTTAATCGATCAATCTTACGATTAATACCTGAGGGCATAGCACTAGGAACATAAGCTGATTTGGGGTCGATGTCTGTACAAGCAATTTTATATACCCGCCAACTAGCTTTGCGCGAGGCATAGCTCAAAAATACCGACTTTAATTCAGGCTGCAGCTCCAATTCGGCGTTTGTCGCTGAATAGAAATAAACCTTTCCCCCTTTGATGTGAGTAAACGAATACGCCCATAGGCATGCATTTGAGCTTAAATTAGTTATCAGGCTAAGCAGTCTTGTTGGGTTCAGCAAGAAACCGATGTTTTGTTCATCGTCTTCATCCAGCCAATAATCCATGATCTCTTTGTTTGTTCCATTTACACAGGCAAACTTGGCCACAGGAGTTTGCGGATCATGGCTATCTAAGAATACTGATAATGATGGCGTTGTGCTCGCGAATGATTGTTCGTGGATTTTGTCACTTAAAGCCGCTACGGAGTTGTCAAGGTTGACTTTGTATTTGCGTTTGTGGATTTTTATCAGTTTTTTCACGTAATTGTTAAAAAGCTGAGGCCCCTTTCTTGAATCGCGATACACATGAATTCGGGCTTTCTCACCGTCACCAGAAATGCCTAAAACACGATATTCAATGGCATCTTTTATTAAGCCTGAGTCAGAAGCAAACCCTCGAAAGACAATGTTCACCGAGGAGAATGCCTTTATCATGTCGAGGCTTTCAGTACTTTTGAGTTTAAGCTTAAGGCCACTAATGCTAATGTCGACTGTCGTTGCGAATAGACTTTTATTATTACCTAAAAATATTTCTATCAACACCACGTAATTCATACGTTCTTCGCAACGGTGCGAATAATGTAACAATTGTTTGCTGTTAACAATATATTTGTCAGAATTTGACTTTCTACTATCTGGCTGTTGGTCTTCTATTGATGTCATTGCGCCTGCATTAGCGTTGAATTCATGCTCAGCCAAACTTGAAACAGACTCATAGACACCAAACGTATAAATACCGTAGCGCTCAACTAATTCTTCAAATAAGTAGACCGCAGGTTGATGCAAGTAATGCTTAATCCCTTGATGTGAGATTAATTCACAAGGAGAACTGACACGGGTTCTTAAGTCAATGGAACGAATACATGGTTTTGATAGCCGTTTCATTTCCATTTTTAGTAAAAAACGATGTTCGTTGCTGAAATCTTCGGTTGCCTCATTTAATAGACGTGAGAATTCTGGTTTCTCTGCAAACGGAGCGAGTTTTTGAATAAGGTATGAATGTTCTGCCAGATCGTTTGTCATGAATTCCTGTTCTTTTGGCAATCGTTTTTTATTGTGCACTTTCATTGCGCGTTTTTATCACGCGTTTTGTCAAGAGACGAGATACTATCTGTTTTGCACGTCTCAACAACATCAATTAATCTACTTATCGGCAAAAATTTCATTTCTACGAGGATTTTTGTCACAAACTTCGTTATTCTTTAAAGATAGCACGAAATGTCAAATGACCCCTATATTGAGAACTTTAATTAATTATGGCTAAAAGAAAAACGGCTTTTGTTTGTAACGACTGCGGCTCAGACCATCCGCGCTGGCAAGGACAATGCAATGATTGTCGCGAATGGAACACACTCACTGAAATTGTGATTGAAAATTCTCCTACAAAAAGTGTTCCCGCGAGTCGCAATGGCTTTTCCGGAATTACAGCGGCAAAAGTGGAAGTCCTTAATGAGATTGACTTAGCGGCGTTGCCGCGCTTTACGTCTGGTTTTAAAGAACTTGATCGTGTACTTGGTGGCGGCATTGTACCCGGTTCAGCAATACTGATTGGCGGCTCTCCAGGTGCGGGTAAAAGTACCTTACTACTGCAAGTTATGTGTTTGTTAGCTAAAACTAAGTCCACTTTATATGTGACGGGTGAAGAATCGCTGCAGCAGGTGGCAATGCGTGCTAAGAGACTGCAACTACCCGACGACAAACTCAAATTGTTAGCTGAAACAAATATAGACACGATTTGCCAATTGGCGCTCCAGCACAAACCAACAATTATGGTTATTGACTCGATACAAGTGATGCACATGAGTGATATTCAGTCAGCACCGGGCGGAGTTTCACAAGTAAGAGAAAGTGCGGCTGCGTTGACGCGGTTTGCAAAACAACATCATATCGCCATGTTTTTAGTTGGACACGTGACTAAGGATGGCAGTTTGGCGGGTCCCAAAGTATTAGAACACTGTATTGATTGCTCAATAATGTTAGAAGGTGAAAGTGATAGTCGTTTTCGTACTTTACGTGGGACCAAAAACAGGTTTGGTGCGGTTAACGAACTTGGTGTGTTTGGGATGACAGAAATGGGCATGAAAGAAGTGTCCAATCCCTCTGCTATTTTTTTAAATCGCGAAGAAGAGGCTTCTCCGGGCAGCATTGTTATGACTATTTGGGAAGGAACCCGGCCGCTGCTTGTTGAGATACAAGCGCTGGTGGACTATTCACAACTATCGAATCCAAGACGAGTTGCTGTCGGTATTGATCAAAACAGGTTAGCCATGTTGCTGGCGGTTATGCATCGTCATGGTAATGTGCAAATGAACGATCAAGATGTGTTTGTAAACGTGGTGGGCGGTATTAAAATTACGGAAACCGGCGCCGATTTAGCCGTTTTGTTAGCAATGGTTTCTAGTTTCCGTAATTATACATTGCCAAAAGAGCTAATCGTTTTTGGCGAAGTTGGCTTGTCGGGTGAAATTAGGCCTGTGCCTAACGGTATTGACCGCATAACAGAAGCAGCCAAGCACGGTTTCAAACGAGCGATTGTACCCAAGGCAAATATGCCGAAGCATAAAATACCCGGTATTGAAATAGTACCGGTCAGTCGCCTTGTCGAAGCGTTAGAAGCTATTTAAGTGTATTGGAAATTATAGATGACTCATTTAATTAAGACCCCTGTTGTATTTTTTCCTGGAACTGTGTGCGACGAACGCATTTTTATACCGCTGTGGCAGGCACTCAATGCAAACGGTAATTCATTGGATAATAAAGCATTTGTGCCGCTGCAATGGGCTGATGATTTGCAACAAATGCTAGCATTGAGCGCAGACCGACTAGCCTATTTTCCATCAAAGGTACACTTAGTAGGTTTTTCTATGGGGGGATATATTGCAGCACTTATTGCGCTGGCTCACCCAGAGAAAGTGGCGTCATTAACGTTATTATCCTGCACAGCGAGGGTGTTAAAAAATGAAGATTTACAGCAGCGTAAGATTTTATTGGACGCTATTAAAAACAAACAATACAAAGGGATGACGCAGTCACATATTGAATTTATGTTGCACAGTAAACATCATGCAAATGCTGCCCTAACTGGAATTATAAAAGAGATGGCGGATGATTTAGGGCCATCGGTTTTATCGGCACAAACAAATGCCACAGCAAACAGAAAAGACCTGATTAAAAAGTTAAGTAAACAAACGTTTAAAACTCATTTTGTGATAGGTGAGCAGGATAATATTGCCACCGTATCTGAAATTAACGATATTACTGCAAGTTCAAGTTCATTGCTCAAAGACGTTATTATTGATGCCGGACACATGCTGCCTCTTGAACAACCTGATGCATTGGCAAACTATCTTCATTTTACGTTGCAATAAATATGAGATATTAGCAGAGTAAAAAAAAGAGCTAGCACCAAAATGCAGCTCTTTCTAATATCAGGTGCTAACTCAATGACGCGCAGCCTAACTGATTTTTTTATATTTTAAACGATGTGGCTCAACAACGTCATGCCCGTAAGTTTCTTTTATCCAAGTCTCATACTCATTATAGTTACCTTCGTAGAAGTTAATTTTACCTTCGTCTCTATAATCCATGATGTGCGTAGCCACGCGGTCCAAAAACCATCTGTCATGCGATATAACCATCACGCAACCAGGAAACTCTAATATTGCATTCTCTAATGCGCGCAAGGTTTCAACATCAAGGTCGTTAGTTGGCTCATCCAGTAGCAATGTATTACCGCCTGCCTTTAATAGCTTGGCTAAATGCACACGGTTACGTTCACCACCCGACAAGTCTTTAACAAATTTTTGCTGATCGGACCCTTTAAAGTTAAACCGGCTACAATACGCGCGGCTATTAAGCTCAAAGTTACCAATACGAACAATGTCTTGACCATCGGAAAGCTCTTGATAAACGGTTTTGTCGCCATCCATATGATCTCTAAACTGATCAACACTGGCTAATTGAACCGTTTCGCCAATGTCTATTTTTCCTGAATCTGGTTGTTCTTGACCTGTCAGCATTCTAAACAAGGTTGATTTACCCGCACCGTTAGGTCCGATAATCCCAACAATAGCCCCTTTTGGGACTTTAAAACTGAGATCATCAATTAATAGGCGATCGCCATAGGACTTTCTCAAGTGAGTCACTTCAATTACTTTGTCACCTAAACGCTCACCCGGTGGAATGAATAACTCATTTGTTTCATTACGTTTTTGGTAATCGCCGGAGTTAAGTTCCTCAAAGCGTGACATTCTTGATTTACTCTTTGCTTGACGACCTTTTGGATTGCTTCGTACCCACTCGAGTTCTTGCTTTATAGATCGCTGACGCGCACTCTCAGTTCGTTCTTCTTGCGCCAATCGAGCATCTTTTTGTTCTAACCAGCTAGAGTAATTGCCTTCCCATGGAATACCCTGGCCACGGTCAAGCTCCAATATCCAACCAGCGACATTATCAAGGAAATATCTATCGTGGGTAATGGCAACAACAGTACCTTCATAGTCATGTAGAAAGCGTTCTAGCCACGCCACTGATTCGGCATCCAAATGGTTGGTAGGCTCGTCGAGTAACAACATTTCTGGTTTCTCTAACAATAATCTGCACAGAGCAACGCGGCGTCTTTCACCACCGGAAAGAGTGCTAACATCAGCATCCCAAGGTGGTAAACGTAATGCATTGGCAGCCCTTTCCAAAGCATTCTCTAAATTGTGGCCATCTTTGGTTTGAATAATGGCTTCCATTTCCCCTTGTTCTTGGGCTAACGCATCAAAGTCGGCATCTGGTTCAGCGTAAGCCGCATATATTTCGTCAAGTCGCGAAAGGGCATGAGCAACGTCAGCCACAGCCTCTTCAACATTTCCTCTAACATCTTTGCTTTCATCCAATTGAGGTTCTTGTGGCAAGTAGCCAATTTTTAGACCCGTCTGCGGAATAGCTTCACCTTCAATATCAGTGTCAATTCCTGCCATAATACGAAGCAAAGTCGATTTACCTGAACCATTCAAACCCAAAACACCAATTTTGGCACCTGGAAAGAAACTGAGGGAAATATTTTTCAGGATTTGACGATTAGGAGGGACAATTTTCCCCACTCTATTCATGCTGTACACATATTGAGCCATAATTCTCTCTTTTAACCTATTTGTTGTATTAATTCAGAACATAAATACGTTTAAACGCGTAAGTATATTAAACAGATTATGTTTAGCCGAATTTGGATGCCTGAATTGTAAGGACTTTGGCAATTAAGTACTAGCTTATATCTGTGATATCATTAATAAAACATAATAAAGCTGTAAAAATAGAACTTTAATAACATAAGGGATCGTATGCCAGCGTCTTACTCTTTGCAAGAACTCGCACAACATATCGGCGGTGAGTTACAAGGCGATGCAAACGCCATGATTAGTAGCATGGGTACCTTAGAGGGTGCTAGAAGCGGGCAGATGTCATTCTTAACGAGTTCAAAATATAAGAAAGCCATGTCAAATACGCAAGCGACGGCTGTTATTCTAAAAGAAGCTGATGCTGCGTTTTGTTCGACCAATAAAATTATTCATGCCGACCCATACGTTGGCTTTGCTAAAGCTGCTCAATTATTAGATTCAACGCCAAAACCGGAAACAGGTATTTCTGAGTTTGCGCGTATTCATTCAAGTGCAAATATCGGCGAGAACGCGAGCATTGCTTCTGGTGTTATTATTGAGAGAAACGTTAATATTGGGAAAAATGCGGTTATCGGCGCTAATACGGTGGTTGGAGAAGCGTCGCAAATAGGTGATGACGTAAATTTACGTGCAAATGTCACTATTTATCACCGTGTTGTTTTAGGTAATAGAGTGTCAATTCACAGCGGAACTGTTGTTGGTTCTGATGGCTTTGGTTACGCCAACGACAAAGGAGTGTGGGTAAAAATTCCGCAAACGGGCACTGTTATCCTCGGGGATGATTGTGAAATAGGCGCTAACACCTGTATTGACAGAGGTGCAATGGATAACACGATTATTGGCAACGATGTCATTATTGACAATCTGGTGCAAATCGCGCACAACGTAACCGTTGGTGATCACTCGTGTATATGCGGCGGAACAGGTATAGCCGGTAGCTCAAATATCGGTAAATATGTCGTGATTGCAGGGACGTGTGTTGTGAATGGTCATATTGATATTTGTGATAAAGTACAAATAACGGGTTTTAGTATGGTCACTAAATCAATCACACAACCCGGAGTTTACTCGTCAGGGATGCCCGTACAACCGAACAGAGAATGGCAAAAAAACACCGTTAGACTCCGTCAGATAGACAAATTAATTGATCGTGTCAAAACCTTAGAAGGACTGCATAAGTAAACATTACAATTGCTTATATTTAATTCCAATAAAGCGCTATACAAGCGCCTGAAAATGCTTAAAATATCACTCTAAAATTTAGGCGAACATTCATATTATTATGATCCTCTTAGCATGATCGATAGAATTGATACCAAAGACGACTTCTTTTTATTGTTACCGACGAATTGAGACGAACTGAAATGTACACGCAAAACAAGCTCAGCAGGAGATCCACATGTTATCAAGTAAGATGAATATTGCAGAATTCGATCCAGAATTGGCCGCTGCGATAAATCAAGAAAACCAACGTCAAGAACATCATATAGAGCTTATCGCGTCTGAAAACTATTGCAGTCCTCGAGTAATGGAAGCTCAAGGCTCACAACTGACTAATAAATACGCCGAGGGTTATCCTGGTAAGCGTTATTACGGCGGTTGTGAATTTGTCGATATTGCAGAAGAGTTGGCGATAGAGAGAGCGAAGCAGTTGTTCGATTGTGATTTTGCAAACGTACAACCGCACTCTGGTTCACAAGCTAACACTGCTGTATTCATGGCTTTAATTAATGCCAATGACACTGTACTGGGAATGAGCTTAGCTGATGGTGGTCACCTTACACATGGTTCTCATGTCAACTTTTCGGGTAAAACGTATAATGCGGTTCAGTATGGCTTACATCCAGTCACTGGCATTATTGATTATGAGCAAGTTGAAGCACTTGCAGTCGAGCATAAACCTAAGTTAATTATTGGTGGTTTTTCTGCTTATTCGGGTATTGTCGATTGGGCTCGTTTTCGCGAAATCGCCGACAAAGTTGGCGCTTATTTACTAGTGGATATGGCTCACGTTGCTGGTCTAGTTGCGGCTGGTGTATATCCTAGCCCGCTGCCACACGCACATGTTGTGACCACAACGACGCATAAAACATTAGCAGGGCCACGCGGTGGTTTGATTTTGTCAGCCTGTGGCGATGAAGTTTTATATAAAAAGTTTAATAGTTCAGTATTTCCTGGTAACCAAGGTGGACCTTTGTGCCATGTTATTGCTGCTAAAGCGGTTGCATTCAAAGAAGCGCTCGAACCTGAATTTAAAACTTACCAGCAACAAGTGCTTAAAAATGCCAAAGCAATGGTAGCTGTTATGCAAGAGCGCGGTTACAAGATTGTGTCAAACGGCACAGATAACCACCTTTTCTTGCTAGATTTAATTGACAAAGATATTACCGGTAAAGCTGCTGATGCTGCCTTGGGTAGTGCTAATATTACGGTAAATAAGAACTCTGTACCCAACGATCCAAGATCGCCTTTCGTCACAAGTGGCTTACGCATTGGTTCCCCAGCGATAACAAGACGTGGGTTTCAAGAAGCACAAGCAAGCCAAGTCGCGACTTGGATGTGTGATGTACTCGATAATATTGAAGATCAAAGTGTCATTGAAAGAGTTAAAGGCGAAGTTGTTGAGTTATGTGAACGCTTCCCTGTTTATGGTTAGTCAGTGCATAGCTAGTTAACGCATTTTTTAACACAAGCTAAATTGCAGGCCATACATTATATGTATGGCCTTGCTTATTTTTGGAGCGTTTGCTCATGTTTTGTCCATTTTGTTCTGCACAAGAAACTAAAGTTATTGATTCAAGGCTCGTTGCCGACGGTGCTCAAGTGCGCAGGCGTCGAGAATGCCTAGAGTGTCGTGAACGATATACCACGTTCGAAATTGCTGAGCTGGTGATGCCTCGTGTCGTTAAGCGTGATGACCGGCGCGAACCTTTTAATGAGGACAAGCTGAGGGCAGGGCTGCAAAGAGCGCTTGAAAAACGTCCAGTTAGTACGGAAAAAGTTGAAAATTGCATTGTTCGTATTAAGTCATCATTACGGGCAACTGGAGAACGAGAAATTAAAAGCGAGTTTCTTGGTAGCCTTATAATGGATGAACTCAAAGAATTAGACAAAGTAGCATATGTTCGTTTTGCATCGGTATACCGTTCATTTGAGGATATTCGCGAGTTTGGTGAAGAAATTGCCAAGCTAGGTGATTAATGATCACTTTCACTAAAGCGGATGCACAATGGATGTCAATGGCATTGAAATTGGCCCGCAATGGTCGCTTTTCTACAACACCTAATCCGAACGTAGGCTGCGTTATTATTGATGCTAGCGGTAACTTAATCGGTCAAGGGTATCATCAAAAAACGGGTCAAGGGCATGCGGAAGTTAATGCCCTTATAGACGCTGGTTTTACTCCTCATCAAAATGTAGCACCTCACCGAGGTGGGCATCATGCAGAGCCTGTCACTCTGGGTGCAACTGCTTATGTGACGCTTGAACCCTGCAGTCATACAGGTAAGACACCTCCTTGCGCAAAAGCACTAGTTGAAGCTCAAGTAGCACGAGTGGTGATTGCGAGTATTGATAAAAACCCCGAAGTTAGGAATAAAGGTATCGCGTTTTTACAAGATGCGGGCATTAAAGTTGATGTTGGGCTAATGGATGCTGAAGCGCAGAAACTAAACACCGCATTCAATTTTCGTATGGCACATAATTTACCTTGGGTGATAGTCAAACTAGCGACTAGCCTAGATGGTAAAACGGCGCTGCACAACGGTGAGAGTAAATGGATCACAGGCCCAAAAGCGCGTGCTAATGTGCAGATCGAACGAGCGCTTAGTTGTGCTATTTTAAGCGGTGCGGATACCGTTATAGCCGATAATCCAAAATTGAATGTACGAGTTGAAGAGTTGCCTGAATTTGAACGTTTACTTTTCCAAAAGCGGGCCTCTCAGCCGCTGCGAGTGATTATTGATGGACAAAATAGACTGCACAATAACTATCAAATTTTCAAAGGTGAGCATCCAGTGATTGTGTTTAATGCACAACATAATCCACACCTAACTGCAAAAAATGTCGAACAAATTCAAGTCTCATTGGCAGATTCATTACTAAATGAATCATCACAACCTCGCCAATATTTAGATTTACAGGCTATAATGTGCGCCTTAGCGAAAAAGCAGATTAACCGCATATGGACTGAAACTGGTGCTGCATTGGCTGGCGCACTTTTAAATGCGAATTTAGTAAATGAACTGGTTATCTACCAAGCTCCTATACTGCTTGGCAGTGACGCCAGAGGTGCAGTAAATATTGGGCAATTAACAAGTTTACAACACGCAGTGAAAACAGAGTTTGAAGAAGTGACTCAAGTTGGAAGCGATCTAAAACTTCGCTTATCAATTAAAAGCTAACAACAATTCAACAGTATTGGGAGCATCGGTAAATGTTTACTGGGATCATAGAAGCCAAGGGAACGATTAAGTCATTGGTCAATCATGGCGATGATATTCGCTTAACTGTAGAAACAGGAAAGCTCGATATGAGCGACGTCGCTTTAGGTGATAGTATCTCCACTAATGGAGTTTGTTTAACAGTCGTTGATTTCGGTGCGCACTATTATAGCGTTGATGTCTCGTCTGAAACTATAAAATACACAGGCTTTGCTAATTATACGGGTGGTAGTGAAGTGAATCTTGAAAAAGCAATGCGTGCCGACACCCGATTTGGTGGCCACATTGTCAGTGGTCATGTCGATGGTGTAGGCGAAGTTCTGTCTGTTACTGACCACGAGCGATATGTCGAAGTTTGGGTCAAAGCGCCAGATGAATTAGCTAAGTATATTGCCCATAAAGGCTCAATTACTGTTGACGGCGTAAGTTTAACTGTAAATGAAGTTAAAGGTGCTGCCTTTATGTTGTGGTTAATACCTCATACATTAGAAGAAACGGTCATTGGAACTTACACAACCGGTACTAAAGTCAATTTAGAAGTTGATCTCATCGCACGGTATTTAGAACGATTAATGCTAGGCGATAAAGCAGCACAAGAAGAAAAACAAGATATTAGCATGGCCTTTTTAGCTGAACATGGCTACTTGAAATAGACTCACTTGCACTAAGTTCATAATTTAGTCTAGAACAAAGAGTAAGAGCGAAATCAAGAAAGCATGCTTTCAGAATATTTACAAAAAAACGAAGAGAAATGTAATGGCGTTGAACACAACACAGGAAATTATCGAAGACATCAAATTAGGCAAAATGGTTATTTTGATGGACGATGAGGATCGAGAAAACGAAGGTGATCTGATTATGGCAGCTGAGCATGTTACGCCAGAAGCGATTAACTTTATGGTCACCCACGCACGTGGATTAGTGTGTTTACCTATGACTGCCGAGCGTTGCAAATTGTTGAAGTTACCTTTGATGGTAGACAACAATAATGCCCAATTCTCTACTAACTTTACTGTGTCGATTGAAGCGGCAGAAGGCGTGACAACTGGCATCTCTGCCGCCGACAGAGCAAAAACCATTCTTGCTGCAGTCAGCTCAGATGCTATTGCGAAAGACATCGTGCAACCTGGTCATATATTTCCCTTGATTGCTAAAGAAGGTGGTGTGCTCAATAGGGCGGGCCATACTGAAGCGGGTGTTGATTTGGCCCGAATGGCAGGTTGTGAACCTGCGTCTGTTATCGTTGAAATACTTAACGATGACGGCACCATGGCGAGACGACCTGAGCTTGAAGTATTTGCTAAAAAACATAACTTAAAGGTTGGTACAATTGCTGATCTTATCGAATATAGAAATTTAAACGAAACAACTATTGAGAAAGTGGCGACGTGCAATTTACCCACTGCTTATGGCGATTTTGAACTGATTACATTTAAAGATGTGATTGATGAACAAATTCATTTTGCACTTAAAAAGGGCGAAATTGTTGAAAATAAACCTACCTTAGTACGGGTACATTTGCACAATACCTTGAGTGATCTACTGAGCTCCACTAGAGCGGTTAACCGCTCAATGCCTTTATCTGAATCGATGCAACGCATCAATACAGAGGGTGGTGTGCTAGTCCTATTAGGTAAAAAAGAAGACATCATTTCGCAAGTCAAACAGTTCCAAGCAGAAGATAACGACGAAGTTGCTGAAGGAAAGACATGGGAAGGGTCATCACGTACGGTCGGTGTCGGCTCACAAATACTTTCAAGCCTTGGTATTAAACAGATGCGTTTATTGAGTAAGCCAATTAAATATTCTGCATTGTCTGGATTTGGTCTAGAAGTGGTCGAATACATTTACGACAAAAAATAAACCCTTATAACAATTAATCTTTGCGTGATTTATGGTATACTTCGCGCCGATTTTTTTGGAGAGCAAAATGATAGAAATTGAAGGTAATATTCGAGCGACTGGTAAGAAATTTGCCATTGTTGTAGCACGCTTTAACGGTTTTGTAGTTGAGAGTTTGTTGGATGGTGCATTAGATACACTCGAGCGCTACGGCGAAGTTAACACTGATGACGTTACAGTGGTTAGAGTGCCAGGCGCCTATGAATTACCAATAGTTGCTAAAAAGCTTGCTGAAAAAAATAAATATGATGCGATTATTGCACTAGGTGCAGTCATTCGTGGTGGTACTCCACACTTTGAATTCGTTGCTGGTGAATGTAATGCAGGCTTGGCGAAAGTGGCCCTGGAAGCAGGTATTCCAATTGCATTTGGCGTCATCACTACGGAAAGTATTGAGCAAGCCATCGAGCGTTCAGGTACTAAAGCAGGTAACAAAGGTTCTGAGGCTGCATTATGCGCTCTGGAAATGGTTAACGTTATCAGCGCTATTGAAGAGGCGAACTAAGTGAAACCTGCTGCACGACGCAAAGCTAGAGAGCTAGCAGTTCAAGGTTTGTATGGTTGGCAAATGAGTGGCAACCCTATAGAACAAATAGAACTCAGTATTGCTACCACCAATAATATGCAAAAAGTGGATATGGAATACTTTCAAGCTCTGTTGCGCGGAGTCGCACAAAGAACAGAGGAGTTAGATAAGGCGATTAAGCCCTATTTAGGTCGTTTGCCTGAAGAGCTTGACCCAGTTGAAAAGGCGATTCTACGCTTAGCGACGCTAGAATTAGTTGAACGTTTTGACACTCCTTATAAAGTTGTTATTAATGAGTCAATTGAGTTAGCCAAAACGTTTGGTGCGGAAGAGAGTCATAAGTTTGTCAATGGCGTGTTAGATAAAGCCGTTAAAACACTTCGAAAAGACGAAAGAAGTTAATGTAGTGAAAGAGTTTGATTTGATTGGTAAATATTTTGCCAAAGGTGGCCATGTTCGTAAAGATGTATTGCTGGGCATTGGAGATGATGCGGCAGTAACTAAAGTTCCTGTGGGGCAATGCGTAGTTACAACAACAGATACACTAGTTGAAGGTGTTCATTTTCTTCCTGGAACTGCAGCTGAATCAATCGCCCATAAAGCAGTTGCAGTGAATTTAAGTGATCTTGCTGCAATGGGAGCAGAGCCTGCTTGGATAAGCTTATCATTATCACTGCCCAGTATTGATGAAAGCTGGGTTAAAGCCTTTTCGGAGAAGATTCACAGTCTTAGCCACTATTTTTCCTTTCAATTGATTGGTGGTGACACCGTTCAAGGACCTCTAAGTATTACTATCACCGCACAAGGCTTCATACCTGATAATAATCAGATAACACGAAGTGGCGCAGGCCCTGGCGACTGGTTATTAGTCACCGGTTCCTTAGGTGATGCTGGCGTTGGCTTAGATCTACTCAAAAATAAAATCAAAGTAAGCAATCCCGAGCATGCTTCCTATTTGAAAAATAGACATTGTTTTCCCACCCCTAGAGTTCTTGCAGGCACAACGCTTAGACGTGTTGCGACATCCTGTATTGATATATCTGACGGGCTTGTACAAGATTTAAAACAGGTTATTTCGCGATCTAATGTAGGTGCTTTGGTGCACCTTGATAAGTTGCCTATTTCAGAAGCCATTAGAGCAAATATTGAAAACGTAACCGATGTCATTACCTATGCAGCCACCGCGGGTGACGACTATGAATTACTGTTCACTGTTCCTGAGGAGCAAAGAGTCCATATTGAAACGGCATTGGCAAGTTACGATATTCGAGTGACTTGCATCGGACAAATTACCGGTGCAACTGGCAAGATCGACCTTAGGCTTAACGAAAAATCGTTCGAGTTTGAATCAAATAAACTCGGCTTTGAGCACTTCGCCTAATGGATAAAAGCTTACGTCAAAGAGTTAGCATGAAAAATCCTGTGCACTTTTTGGCATTGGGTTTTGGTTCAGGCTTAGTACCAATGATGCCAGGTACATTTGGCTCACTGTCAGCACTACCTCTTCTGTTTGCGATGAGTTTTGTCAGTCTAGAAGTTTTTATCTTTATTACTGTCATTAGCTCCTTGGTGGGTATCTATCTCTGCGGAAAAACAGCTCGTGATCTAAAAATGCATGATCATGGCTCGATTGTATGGGACGAAATAGCCGGCATGATGGTGACTTTTATTGCCATTCCTCTTAATCCACTTTCATTATTGCTGGGTTTTTTGCTCTTTCGTTTTTTTGATATTCTAAAACCTTGGCCAATTAGTGTACTTGACAGACGTGTACACGGCGGTTTTGGAATTATGATAGATGATATTGTAGCTGGTGCAATTGCATGTGCTAGTTTACACGGAATATTGTATTTCATATCGGATATTCTATAATTGAAGTTATAGGCGTGACATAAAATAACGTATGGCAACGTTTATAGAGCAAAGTGCGATAATATTATATCGCACACACCTAAATTAGCTATTCGCAGCGACTGCTGCCAGAATACCTTTAGTATCTAAGCCTAACTCCGTATACATTTCTTGCTGAGTTCCCTGCATAATAAATTCGTCTGGCAAACCTAACTGAATTAAGTTTGGAGTGAGCTTATGTTTAAATAGCGCTTCGGCAACACCACCGCCAGCGCCGCCCGCGATAGCGCCATCTTCTAGTGTTACTAGTAGCTCATGCCGCTTAGCAGCCTCAACCAATGCAGCCTCATCCAGGGGCTTCACAAAACGCATATCAATTAACGTTGCGTTTAACTGCTCTGCGGCTTCAGCCGCATAAGGCATTAATGTGCCGAAGTTGAGGATTGCAACTTTGTTACCCTTTCTTACCGTCTTTGCTTTACCTATTTCTAATAATTGCATATCGCCGGTGGCATCAATGCCTGTACCTGATCCTCGTGGATATCTTACAGCGGCTGGCTTAGCCGCTTGGTGGCCGGTATATAACATGTTGCGGCATTCAACTTCATCTGAAGGTGTCATTATGATCATATTAGGAATGCAACGAAGAAAACTTATATCAAACGCACCCTGATGGGTTGGGCCATCTGCACCGACAAGCCCTGCGCGATCAATAGCAAACAAGACCGGTAATTCTTGTATAGCAACGTCATGGATTAACTGATCATATGCTCGTTGTAAAAAAGTAGAGTAAATAGCGACGATGACATTTTTACCTTCTCGTGCCATTCCTGCGGCAAGTGTTACTGCATGCTGTTCGGCAATTGCAACATCAAAGTATTGCTTTGGGAAGCGCTGAGAAAATTCGACCATACCAGACCCTTCTCGCATTGCTGGTGTGATAGCCATTAAATTGTTATCTACTTGTGCCATGTCGCACAACCACTTGCCGAATATTGCAGAGAAGTTTGGAGAGCTGGGAGCTGCCTTGGGTAACTTGTGGTCTAAGTGATTAAACTTGGGAACGGCATGCCACTTGATAGGGTCTTGCTCAGCTAATTCATAGCCTTTTCCCTTTTTTGTAACGACATGCAAGATTTTCGGTCCTGACATTTTGCGAATATTGGTTAATGTGTCGACAATCGCATGCACATCATGACCATCAATAGGCCCAAAGTAATTAAAACCTAATTCTTCAAAAATAGTTCCAGGTACAACCATGCCTTTAATATGTTCTTCAGCTCTGCTTGCAAAGTCTTTGATTGGGGGCACACTGCTTAGCAGTTTTTTTCCACCATCTCTAATGCTATTGAAGAAATTGCCAGTCAAAAGACGAGCCAGATGGCTGTTTAATGCACCTACATTTTCGGATATCGACATTTCGTTATCGTTTAAGATAACCACCATGTCTTCGCCTATGTCACCAGCGTGATTTAATGCTTCAAATGCAATACCTGCTGTCATCGCCCCATCACCGATCACGGCAACGACTTTACGCCCTTTATCTTCTTGTTCGGCGGCAATAGCCATACCTAATGCAGCACTAATTGACGTTGAAGAATGGCCAACGGCAAATGTATCGTATTCACTTTCAGGGGGCCAAGGAAAGGGGTGTAATCCGCCTTTTTGACGAATGGTTGTCATTCTGTCACGCCGACCCGTTAAGATTTTGTGTGGGTAAGCCTGATGGCCCACGTCCCAAACCACGCGATCGAAGGGGGTGTTGTAAACGTAATGAAGCGCTACTGTTAACTCTACGGTGCCCAAACCGGATGCAAAATGACCGCTGCTTAAACTTACGCTATCAAGCAAGTAGCGTCGCAATTCGTCTGCAATTTTGGTCAAAGAGTCTTTGGGTAATTTGCGTAACTCTTCTGGTATGTTTGCTTTCGCTAAATTTGGATAATCAGCTAGGTTTAACGTCATTATTTATTTTATCTTCTATCAGTGTTATCGCGTACTATTGCGATTATAGCATTGTTGATGAGTGACAAAGCTGTCTTTTACCGTTCCTAATTCGCTTACTTAGGTATGGGCTTTGTGCTTTTTCCGCGAAAGCTAGGTTTTTACTACTAATATCTTCGCGAAACTAAATAGTCCGTAAACGCTTGCAGTTGCTCTGTATTGTAAGGTAAATCCTTAATTGCTTGTAATGCCTCATTATGCAATTTTTGTAAAAACTTTTGCGACCCTTCTAAACCAAGATGAGAGACAAATGTATTCTTATCTAATGCTGTATCTGAACCCTGAGGTTTACCTAAGGTTTCACTGTCTGATACTACGTCTAAAATATCGTCTTGTACTTGAAACGCGAGACCGATATTACTGGCGTATTTTTGTAATAATTGAGTGTGCTCATCTGATATTTGCGGGGCAAGTATTGTTGCTAAAGACACACACGCGATTAACAATGCGCCTGTTTTTAACTGATGAAGTTGAGTTAGTTGTTCTAGCGATATTTCATTACCGGTAGCAATTAAATCAATGCTCTGACCAGCACACATGCCGTTCACGCCAGACGCCTTTGCAATTACTTTTGCCATATCAATTCGTTTTAGATCATTTTTTTCAGACAGTGGATGGTTTAATATGATTTCAAAGGCAAGAGTTTGCAGTGCGTCACCGGCTAAAATTGCAGTTGCCTCGCCATACTGTATATGACTTGTTGGCTTTCCTCGGCGCAATGCATCATTATCCATGGCTGGTAAGTCGTCATGAATTAAGGAGTAAGCATGAATACACTCGACCGACATACTCGCAACATCAAGGTCGTCTTCATCCGCGCCCAACATATTACCTACAATAGACAGCAATAACGGACGTATGCGTTTACCACCGCCAAAAAGACTGTATTTCATTGCTCCGATAAGTTGATCGGCAGCTTGTGTTTGTTGCTCAATAAAGCACTCTAGCTTGCGGTCAATGCGGATTTGTAAGGCTTGTTGAATGGTCGATAAAGACATAATTGCTAAAGCTCATCACTTTCGAAATCAGTAAGTGTTTCGTCGCCGTTTGATTGCATTAGTATCTGTACTTTTTGCTCAGCAGCTTTTAACTGTTGTTGGCTTTGCCTTGCTAATTGAATACCGCGTTCAAACTTCTTTAGTGAGTCCTCTAAAGGAATATCACCTTTTTCCATTTCTACGACAATTTCTTCCAGCTCTTGCATAGCAGCTTCAAAGGATGTTTTTTGATCTGTCATTAACTTCAATTTTATTTGTAAATGCCTGAGCGGAACCATAACTGAGGGTCGATTCAAGGTCAATTAATTTGCCCAAATATGAGCAAAAATATTGCTATTTCAGTAAAGCTTTCAGTATTTATGCCGTTAACACTTTTGTAGTCTGTCATTAGTCGAGGATACAATGGTATTGAAACCGATACTGCGTATTTGAGCTTTGCAGGTAGACTACTTGTCAATAACGTTAGCAAATTTCTAAACAACATCATTAATAGGAGCAGTACGTGGATTTAGCAACCCTCATCGGTATGATCGGAGCCATCTGTTTTGTCTTAATGGCAATGGTTTTAGGCGGCGATTTAGGGACGTTTATAAACGTACCTTCAATATTTATTGTATTTGGTGGCTCCGTGTTTGTTGTTCTCTCGCAATATCCTCTTGGGCAATTTTTAGGTGCAGGAAAAGTAGCGGCTAAAGCATTCATGTTCAAAATTCAGAAACCTCAAGAATTAATCGAAAAAGTGGTTGAAATGGCCGATGCTGCTCGCAAAGGAGGATTCCTAGCATTAGAAGAAGCAGTCATAGATAACGCGTTTATGCAAAAAGGCGTCGACATGCTAGTTGACGGCCACGATGTTGAAGTAGTCAGAATAACGATGGGCAAAGATATTATTAATACGAGTGAGCGTCATGATGCTGGCTCTGAAATCTTTAAATCCTTAGGTGGAGTGGCACCAGCGATGGGCATGATTGGTACCTTGATTGGTTTAGTTGCGATGCTATCCAACATGGATGACCCAAAAGCAATTGGTCCTGCAATGGCAGTTGCGCTATTAACGACATTATATGGCGCTTTTTTAGCTAATATCATATGTCTACCTATCGCTTTTAAATTAGGCGTGCGGGCATCTGAAGAGAAGTTGAACCAACGGCTTATTCTGGATGGCATCTTGGGTATTGCCGATGGACAAAACCCGCGTGTTATTGAAGGTGTTTTAAAAGGCTATATTGCTGAGGGAAGACGCAATAATGGGGAAACAGAATAGTGGACGATGACGAATGCCCAAGATGTCCGCCCGAAGGCCTACCTCAGTGGATGGGAACTTTTGCAGACTTAATGTCGTTGCTAATGTGCTTTTTCGTTTTACTGCTTTCGTTTTCTGAAATGGACGTGAGGAAGTTTAAACAAATAGCCGGTTCAATGAAGTTTGCATTTGGTGTTCAGAATAAAATTGAATTAAAAGATATCCCCAAAGGGACCAGTGTCATTGCAATGGAGTTCCGACCAGGTAAACCAGACCCCACGCCTATAGATACAGTGCAGCAAATAACTCAAGAAATTACTAAGCCGATGTTGAACTTCCAAGACGGCGAAGAAGACGATGCCGGGGGTAGACAAAAACAACGTGGTTCGTTTAGGGGCGGACAGTCAGCTCAAACCGCAAGTCAAACTGCTGCATCTGCGGCGGCGGCTGCCAGCAAAGCACAAAGCGAGAAAAACACGAAAAAAATAGAAAATTTACTACAAAAAGAAATCAAAGATGGTGCGGTCGATGTTGAAAATTTAGGACAGCAAATTGTCATTAGAATACGAGAAACTGGGTCTTTCTCTGCTGGTTCTGCTTTTTTACAACCGCAGTTTAAACCCGTTATTCGCAACATAGGTGAGCTTCTAGTGGATATGCCAGGTGAAATTGAAGTCACAGGACACAGTGATAATGTACAGATTTCGAATGAGTTATATCGGTCTAACTGGGATTTGTCGGCACAAAGAGCGGTTGCCGTTGCTGAAGAATTACGTAAAGCACGCGGATTCGATGAAGCTAGAATGAAAATAGTCGGTAAAGCATCCACTCAGCCTATGGAGGAGGACGACACACCTGAATCACGCAGCAGAAATAGACGTGTAGAGATATCGATTATGCAAGGTAAACCAAAGTACTCAGACCCTATATCAGTGCTTGAACCCTAGGATCATTCAACTTGTCAGGTGGATGCAAAAAAGCCCTAAATATTTAACCGTGTTTAGGGTTTTTATCTCATTTAAGATACCGTTAGTAAAGTGGTTAGCACTAAATCAAGAGCGATCTAATTCAGCACGATAATGTGGCTTACTAATAACGAGTTGAACAGTGCTGATAGCACGCTCTAAAAAGCCACCTTCGCAGTAATTTAGATAATATTGCCACATGCGAGCGAAACGTTCGTCGTATCCATCTTTCTCTAGTGCTTCTTTGTTGTTGTCAAAGGCAACATGCCAGTCATGTAATGTTTTCGCATAATCCAAACCAATATCATGTAAGTCGCGTATATTCATGTCAGTACAGGTTTTTAGAAACTTATTGATAGCGAACTGAGAAGGCAAAAAACCGCCTGGAAAGATATGCTTTTGAATGAAATCTACACTATTTGAATAACTGTCATAACGACGGTCGTCGATTGTAATTGATTGCAGCAACATGAGTCCATTCGGTTTTAGCAGCGATGAGCATTTCTCAAAGAAGTTAGCTAAATACGCTTTGCCTACAGCCTCAATCATTTCGATAGAAACCAATTTATCAAATTTACCTTCTAACAAGCGATAGTCTTTTTTCAATAACGTGATCTTATCATCCAACCCTTCTCTAGTAACCCACTCTTGAGCAAATGCATACTGCTCATCGGAAATTGTCGTTGTAGTTACCTTACAGCCATAATTCTTCGCTGCATAGATAGCTAGCCCACCCCAGCCGGTGCCAATTTCAACCAAGTGGTCATTTGCGTTGAGTTTTAGTTTGTCGCAGATAGAGCGAAGCTTATTTTCTTGAGCTTCGGCTAAGGTTGCTTCTGGTGTTGGGTAGATTGCCGATGAGTACATCATTGATGGGTCTAAGAATTTTTCATACAATTTATTACCCAAATCGTAATGGGCAGAAATGTTTTTCTTCGCCTGATCCCGAGAATTACGGCGGAAGAAATGTTGAATTTGTAATACGGGCATAGTGACCCATTTGAATTTATTTTCCCACTCATCCAAGGTACTTAAATTACGCGCAAATATGCGGATAACGTTAGTTAAGCTTGGCGTTGTCCACCATCCTTCGGTAAATGTTTCACCCGACGCTACACTACCGCCAAGAACCAGGCGCTTGTAGGCACGCCCATCAATAATATTAACTTCTGCATGTAAGTCTTGATCTGGGTTACCGCACTGTGCAACTAACCGACCATTTTCTTTTAAAGTCAAATGCCCCTCAGGCATATTTTGCATCGCTTTAACGAAAATCTTACGATAATTGCGCTCCATAAAAGTCATTGAATCGCCGTTTTGTATTGTTTGTTCGCTATGTAACATACTTATTCCTTACTTCATGGATGCATGTAAATTGGTACGCGCTTGATAAATAATTTCAGGGCTTGCCAATAAATTCCCGCAACCGTTTTTAAGGTCATACTAGGAATACTGAGTAAAGCGCCACGCAGTGTTTTGGTTGTTAGGGGCTGACGTTGCATATCAAGCGCAGCCTCAAAGTGTTTCTGTTGTTTGATACATGATAAATGTAGTGTAAGATTTTTATCTGGTTGTTTTATTTTCCATTGGTAAGTCATATCCATCGGATTAAAGGGGGAGACATGGAATGCCTTGTCGCAGTCTTCTTGTTTTTCTAGGTCAACTAAATAGTGGTGTCTTTTATCCCAAGGTGTATTACTTACTTCAGCAAGCATATGGGTGTAAACACCTTCTTTATTTCTTAAATAATAAAAATTCGCAGGACTAAAGTACCAACCAAACGTGCGTATTTGGCCGAGAAAAAACACATCGCCGGATAAGTTTGCACCATTTAATTTTGACATCCTTGCCAGTACCGATGTTTCCAGCGACTGCTCTGGATCGCCCAAATAATCCTCACGTAAAAACTTAACAGGACTAAAACCTTTTTGTTGATTTGAAAATCCTTTTACATCCGTATTCAGTTGCTCTATTTCGCTTAGCTTTAACCAGTACAAATAAATCTTGTAGTTAAACCGATGTACTTTGGGTACAAATCGTTGGTGATGCACAATCCCTTTATACAAAGCTGACTCTGTATGCGTTTTAGAGATTGAGGATGTTGTCTTTTTTCCGCTCATTACAGGTTAACACCAAACCGCTTGCAAACGTCTACTGCACTGCGAACACCATCTTCATGAAAGCCGTTGTACCAGTATGCTCCGCAAAAATGAATACCCTCTTTGCCGCATATTTCTGCTCGGCGTTCTTGTGCTTTTACCATTTGCGGACTGAATTGTGGATGCGCATAATAGTATGTACCCAAAATTTTATCCGGTGATATGGCTTGCGTATTATTCAACGTTACGCAAAAAGTAGTATCGCTCTGCAAGCATTGAAGAATGTTCATGTTGTAAGTGACAGCTGCAGGTCTTGATGCTTCGGCTTTAGCACCTTCAATTTCGTAGTTCCAACTCGCCCATGCGAGTGGTCGTTTAGGTAAAACAGAGGTATCAGTATGCAATACCACTTCGTTCATTGAATAGGGTATAGCCGATAATATGTCGTTATAGGCAGGCAAATTAATATTCGGTTGTACCTGCGCTGATAATATTTGTAATGCTTGATCGCTATGACACGCAAAAATGACTTCATCGAAAGTTTCTTCGCCTTTTTCGCTGACGATAATGAAGGCGTTATCAACCTTCACAACACTTTTAACCGCGTCATTCAGGCTGATTTTATCTTTGTATGACTCAGTCAATGGTCCTATATATTGGTTTGAACCGCCGATAATAGTGAACCACTGGGGTCTATTGGTAATATTTAGGAGCCCATGATTATTAAAGAATTTCAGAAAGAAAGATAATGGGAAGTTAGCTGACGCTTCTAAACTAGTTGACCATATTGCGGCGCACATTGGCAGAATGTAGTTTTGTGTAAATATGTTACTCAGCCCATGTTGGCTGATAAACTGCTGTAGAGTAATGTTGTCAGTTTCTTTATTTTCAGCAAGGTGCGCTTTACACAACTTATTAAACTTGACTATGTCGAGTACTAAGCGCCAAAACGATGGCCGGAAAATGTTCCGCCGCTGGGCAAATAGGCTATTGAGCGTATTTCCATTATATTCCATCTTAGTTTTCACGTTTTTAACGCTAAAACTCATTTCAGTGGGCTGTGTATCGACGTTAAGCGTGTGCATTAATTTAATAAAATTTGGATATGTCCATTCGTTATAGACAATAAAACCAGTATCAATTGCATAAGAAGTGTCATTTACTACGATATTCTTGGTAGCCGTATGACCACCTATATAATCATTTGCCTCATAAACTTTTACATCGTGCTCTTTATTGAGCATGTAAGCTGAGGTTAGGCCTGAAATTCCAGTACCAATGACGGCAATTCTTTTTGTCATTATGCGTCTTCTCTTTTTCTTTTTGGTTCTTGTCGCATGTTAATGCACATTCGTTTTTGCAATCCTTCGGGTAACAGATTTAATAAGCGTATGATAAAGCTAAATCTTCGAGGGAAGTAAACGCTAGAACTTGAGGATAATATACCTTTAAGCATATATTCAGCTGCGGCTTGTGCGCTGATGACCATCGGCATAGAAAAGTCATTTTTTTCTGTCAATGGTGTTTTAACAAACCCTGGAGATAAGGTTTGTACCGCTATTCCCGTATGTGCTAAATCAACTTCAAAGCTCTTTGCTATATAGTTTAATGCTGCTTTACTCGCACCATAGGCTTGGCTTTTTGGAAAAGGGAGCAAGCGAGCTAAACTATCTACAAAGACGATTTTATTTCCCGGCTTTAGTACTGGAATGAGAGCTGAAACAACGTTAATAACGCCAAACACATTAGCATCGAAAACGCGCCTAAACATATCCGGTTCAACGTCATCAATGTCTACGTATTCGCATGTGCCAGCGTTTAACACCGCCATATCACATTCGATATTTGCTAAGGCGTTTCTGGTGGCTTTCTCGTCAGTGACATCAAAACGACAAGTTGTGATGTTTTCAATTAGAGCTAGTTCGGCTAGTTTCTGCTCATTGCGTCCGCAAGCGATAACCGAATGCCCTGCTTTGGCGCACAGTCCCGCAAGTGCTTCGCCAATGCCCGAGGTAGCGCCAGTGATAAGTATTGTTGCCATTATCCCAGTGTCCTTTTTATTCGTTTGATCAATCTACCTAAAAGAGGAATATTCTCGTATATCATTTGGCCTAGGTCATAGTAATCACGATGATATGTGATTTTATCATTTTTAACTTTTAATTGACTAACACCATCTACATGGATGGGGTGGCCTTTATTTATGCGAGCCGATGTAAATGACATTTTCCAAGTGACAAGGTAATTGGACCCGTCAGTTGTGTTTTTACTTTCACTTTCAGTCGGTATTGAGATTGTTTGCTCTAGCGAATGTATCGTAAAGCTACAGTATTTCGCATTGTGCAGAAGCTTAGTGAAATACGCCTCGACTGCCGTGATGCCAGAATGTGCTGCAACCGGATCCACAAATGTGACATCTTTACTGTATAGGTCGGCGAGCTCTTCTATTTTCATTGAAGCTAAGTCAGTATAGAAGGACTGAAACTTTGTAATTGCATTCATGGCTAACTCACATTTTAAAAGTCTACTGAGTTTACCTGACAAAGAGTCGTTGAGATCAAGATATTAAATTTTTTTAATTTTGGGTCTTTTCGATCTATTCTGTTTTCTGGTCGTAACTAACCTTAAATCTATACTAATTGAAACCGTGTCTAATTATGAAGTGTCCTTTATTCCCATTGTCCGCGCACATTCTCCCTGAGGGTAGAATGGCTTTGCGGATTTTTGAACCACGTTACACTCGAATGATAAAAGAAGCTTGTGAGAAAGATGCTGGTTTTGTTATTTGTATGCTTGATTCTAAGGGCATTAAAGAACAAAATACACATATATTCCCGACGGGAACATATTGCAAGGTCATTGATTTTGACGTTCTAGACGATGGCCTTTTGGGGGTCACTGTAGAAGGTATAAATTGCGTAACAGTCAGTAATATTGAAACCGAAGACGATGGATTGCGCGTCGCAGACTGCGAAAATGTCGATGTCTGGTCATGTGATATTGATATCCAAGAGCTATCTCCGATGAATGAGCGCTTGGCAGAAATTTTTGATACCTACGACGAAATTAGAGCCCTTTATGAAACTATTAAGTTAGATGAGCCGCTTTGGGTAATTAACAGGTGGCTTGAATTGCTTCCTGTAGGTGCTGAACAAAAGCAGCACTTTTTAGCGCAAAAAGACTGTAAGAAGATTGTAGCGTATCTTTCGGGGTTGATAGAATAGTGGATTAGCATTGATTGAAAAGTTGCAAATGCACATGCAATATGAAGTCTGGGATGCTGATGAAAAGCGATAGATTGTTTTAATTTTTGAAGCGATACCGTCTATAAATAGATCCTATGATATTTTTTTGTTGTGATCTTTCTAAATCTCACCAGCGTATAATGTTACAATGCACATCATTGGGAAACACGAATGCTTATCGGAATTACATTGGAAAATAACAAGCCAGACGTAAGAAAACCAAAAGACTGCGCTGCAGAGATGGCAGCGCACCTCGATACGGTAGCGAAGGAGCGGTGTAAAGCATCGTTTGCTAAAGTATTCGGTTATTTCGCGCCTCGTCTTCGCTCATATGCACTAAAGCAGATGGGCAATGAAGCTATTGCAATGGAATTGGTGCAAGACACGATGTCTAACGTGTGGCAAAAAGCGCATTTATTTAATGCCGAAAAAGGATCTCCATCTACTTGGATCTTCACTATCGCCAGAAACATCCGGTTTGACATGTTACGTAAATTAAAGAATCGCAAAGAAGATGTTTGTTCTGACGATATGTGGCCGATACTGTGTGAGCAGACGGCAGACCCAAAAGAAAAGTCACTGGAAGAGAAAGTGACGCTGCAGCAAGTAGGTGAATTGTTCAATCAATTACCCGAGAAGCAAAAAGCAGTGATAGAAGCAATTTACATTGAAGGTAAATCGCAGCAGGAAGTGGCTGATGAATTAGAAATCCCACTCGGTACGGTTAAGTCGCGCACTAGGTTAGCTTTGCAGCGTCTAAAAGATATGTTGGAAACACATGATTAAGTTTCACCCTACAAGCCAGCAGCTAAATAAATTTTCTGATGGTCTATTAACACCAGCAGAAGCGCTTATGATATCAGCACATTGTGATATGTGCCCTCAGTGCTCTTCGAAAGTAATGTTATACACAGAAGCCCATTCCGAGACTTTGTTTGAAGACAATTCGCAAACTTTTGATGCAGATTTATTTGGCAGTATGATGGCTGACATAACTTCTGGCGAAGTTGATAGAGGCATTGCATCTGATCCGCAAAATAGAGTTATAGAGCTCGATGGACGTAAATTCACACTGCCGCGCTCATTAAATAGGCTCTCTGAGTCAATGGGCAATTGGTCACACATGGTAGGCAAACTATGGCAAGCACCAGTGAATATTGGTGGTGATACCGTTGCCAACTTCATTTTTATGGAGAAAGGTGGAGGTGTTCCTGAACATACTCATCGCGGCAGCGAAATGACACTAGTAGTGAATGGTGAATTCAGTGATGGGTTAGCTAATTATAGCAGCGGTGATTTCACAGTGATGGACGACCAAAAAATTCATACACCATCAACAACATCTGATGAGGGTTGTTTAGTGTTCAGCGTTATCGATGCACCGCTACATTTTACGTCTGGTTGGGCACGACTCATTAATCCATTCAGTCACTTATTTTTTAAGTAGCAGATACCTTTTCATTTTGTCGTAATAGTAACGATTAAATGTGCACAAAAAAAAGCACGCTCTAGCGTGCTTTTTTTGTGCAAATTTTCCTATGCTTCAGGAAAATACAGCTGACTAATTTAAGAACTCACTATCAGGGTAATTTAATCTCAGCGTTCTCATTGTATTTTCTTTTAGCTCAGTCAAATTTAACTGATTATAACTCGACACCATAATCTCTAATGCAGGTTGAACTTGACTCGTATCTGGAAAATTCTCAATAACATATCTACCACGATTTGCTGCAGCTACATAAGCTTGCCTTCTCATATAATAACGAGCGACGGCAATTTCATAACTAGCCAGTCTATTTTTGATATGTAACATGCGCTCTCTTGCATCCGTCGCATACTTACTGCTGGGATACTTTTGAATTAAACGTCTAAAATCTTCGAATGCTTCGCGAGATTTAGACGGGTCTCTATCTGAGCGGTCGACGCCCAACATTTCTTGGAATAAATTGTTGTCAAGTTCCATGTTAGTCACACCGCGCATAAAATAAGCATAGTCAACATCGGCATGATTTGGATTTAAACGAACAAAACGATCAATTGTTGCCAAAGCTTGGTCAGGATTGCCCACTTTGTAATATGAAAAAATAAGATCTAGTTGGACTTGATGTGAATGCGGGCCAAACGGATATTTGGAATCAATCGCGCTTAATATTTGCGATGCTTGTGCAAAATTGCCAATCGCCATGCTTTCACGAGCATCAGCATAAAGTGCTTGAACACCTTGATTCGCTACTGCTTCAGCCTGCTCGTCTGCAGACGACGCACAACCGCCTAATCCAATGATTGCTGCAGCCAGTATTGCTATGCTTGTCTTATTTTTCAGTATCATTTGAAATTACTTAACCTTTTCTATTTATTAACGAGTCGGTTTGGCGTCAAACTAACTCTCTATCCTTTTTGGGCTGTTTATTGCGCAATATAGCGCTAAATCTTCCGCGTTTTGTCATTCTACACTAAGGTTTATTTGCTGTGTAAGAAAATCTTGCTGTTATGCAACATAACTTGCTTGCTATACTACGGGCATTATTTATTAATGCGAATGTTATGGCTACCAATAAACTCCAAATTAACCTTTCTGCAACTGTACCAGAAACGTTATTCGACAAGAGACTAGACCAATGTTTGGCGGTTTTGTTCCCTGAATACTCAAGATCTAAGCTAAAAGAATGGATATTGGCTGGCTTTGTGACCGTTGATGGTGAAAAAATAGACACACCTAGACTAAAACTTAAAAGCGGTGAAGAGATCGTTATTAGCGCTGAACATGAAGTTCAAGTCAGTAGTGAGCCTCAATATATCGATTTGAATATTATATATGAAGATGACGATATATTAGTTATCGACAAACAAGCAGGGTTGGTTGTGCATCCTGGTGCTGGGAATCCCGACGGTACGCTGTTAAATGCTTTGCTTGCAAAAGTGCCGGGTATTGAGCAGATCCCCAGAGCAGGTATTGTCCATCGTCTAGACAAAGAGACAACAGGCCTAATGGTTGTGGCAAAAACACTGCCGGCACAAACAAGTTTAGTTGAACAATTGCAAGCGCGAACGATGGGTCGTGAATATGAAGCTTTAGTCATGGGTACGATGATCGCAGGTGGATTTGTTGACGAGCCTATTGGCCGACACGCTACAAAGAGAACAGCGATGGCAGTGAGAGAGTTCGGTAAGCCTGCGACAACGCATTATAGAGTCAAAGAAAAGTTTCGTGCTTACACTTATTTGCGTTTGAAACTGGAAAGTGGCAGAACTCATCAAATTCGTGTACACATGTCGCATATCAACCATCCACTTGTAGGGGATGCTTTATATGGTGGAAGACCTCGATTACCGAAGAATGCTAGCGAGGAATTTATTGCAGCATTGCGCGGATTTAAACGTCAAGCCTTGCATGCGGCACAGCTAACGCTGTCTCATCCTATCAGCGGAGAAGAAATGACCTTTAAAGCACCTATTCCAGAAGATTTTGTGGCGCTGTTAAAAGTAGTACGTGAAGACACAAAAATTAATGGAATCGATATTTAATTGTCTGCACTGACGTTTATTCAGCCCACGTGGCCGGTAAATAAACGCGTGTTTTGTGCTAGCACCACTATTGACGGTGGTGTCAGTAACGGTGTATTTAATAGCTTAAATTTAGGCGCACACGTAGGTGATGACGCGTTTTGTGTTGAAACAAACCGTCAGCTCCTAGCCTATGAGTTGAAAAGTCATGTGCCAAATATTCAACCCATTTCTTGGCTGCATCAAACGCATAGTACAAACGTTCTGCGAGTTACAGAACCGACTATTGCTGGCGCGGTCCACGCGGATGCCGCCTTTAGTCAAACGCCTGATTTACCTTGCAATGTAATGACTGCTGACTGTATGGCATTAATGATGTCAAACTCCGATGGTACTGAAGTCGCTGCTGTCCACGCAGGTTGGAAAGGACTTATTAATGGTGTGATTGAAAATACGGTAGCGCAGTTTTCATCACCTCATCATGATATTCACGTTTGGTTTGCACCTTCTATATCGCAACAGCATTTTGAGGTAGGTTTTGATGTTGCCGATTTATTTTCGCAGTTTCCAAGTGCATTAAAAGCATCTTCAGTATACAACAAAGTGTTATTGGACTTGCTTGCAGTGGCTAGCCTAAAACTAGACGCTTTGGGTATTTCAAAGCGTTACTACTCAAATATTTGTACCTATTCCGCAACTAATCTATTTTCACATCGGCGCGCTACACATCAAGGTTTATTGACTTGCGGGCGAATGACAAACTTGATCTTAATCAAAGACTTAGATAATTGAACAAAAGTAAGCTTGAAAGTCGCGTATAACGACTCCATTGTGGAGTTATAGTGATAATGGAGTTGAGTTATTTATGAGATTAGACCGATTTACAAGTAAGTTCCAAGTTGCCATATCTGAAGCACAAAGCCTCGCGTTAGGCAGAGATCATCAATACATTGAGCCAGTGCATCTTATGATGGCGTTGCTTAACCAGCAAGGTGGTTCAGTGCGTCCGCTGTTTGACCAAGCAAAAGTAAACGTTAATAGCTTGCGCTCTTCCTTATCCGAAGCCATTGAACGGCTCCCGCAATTGCAAGGCATTGGTGGTGACGTTCAAATAGGTAAAGATACAATTAACCTATTAAATTTAAGTGACAAAATTGCACAAAAACGCAAAGACGACTACATCACGTCAGAAATATTTGTGCTTGCTTCAATGGAAGATACTGGCCATTTAGGTAAAATATTTAAAACACTAGGTGTTAAAAAAGAAGATATTGAAACGGCTATCGACGTGTTGCGCAATGGCCAAAAAGTAACTGACCCTAACGCCGAGGACGTTCGTCAAGCGCTCGAAAAATATACCATGGATCTTACCGAACGTGCAGAGCAGGGCAAACTCGATCCTGTTATTGGGCGTGATGATGAAATTCGTCGAACAATACAGGTGCTGCAACGCCGGACTAAAAATAATCCAGTTTTAATTGGTGAACCTGGGGTTGGTAAAACCGCGATTGTCGAAGGTTTAGCGCAACGCATTATTAATGGTGAAGTACCTGAAGGGTTGAAAAATAAGCGGGTGCTGTCTTTGGATATGGGCTCACTTTTAGCGGGGGCAAAATTTCGTGGTGAGTTTGAAGAACGTCTAAAAGCAGTCCTTAATGAGTTATCCAAAGAAGAAGGTAAAGTCATTCTCTTTATTGATGAGCTCCATACTATGGTTGGCGCCGGTGCAGGTGAGGGCGCAATGGACGCGGGCAATATGCTTAAACCAGCTTTGGCTCGCGGTGAACTGCATTGCGTAGGTGCGACCACGCTAGATGAATACAGAAAATACATTGAAAAGGACGCTGCATTAGAGCGACGTTTCCAAAAAGTACAAGTGGATCAACCCTCAGTAGAGGACACCATCGCGATTTTACGCGGATTAAAAGAGCGCTATGAGTTACATCATTCTGTTGATATTACCGACCCAGCGATTGTTGCAGCTGCTAATTTGTCCAATCGATATATCAGCGACCGACAACTTCCTGATAAAGCGATCGACTTAATCGATGAAGCTGCTTCTAGCATTAGAATGCAAATTGACTCCAAACCGGAAGAAATGGATAAACTCGAGCGTCGGATTATTCAGTTAAAACTAGAAGAGCAAGCGTTATCCAAGGAAACAGATACGGCGAGTCTTAAGCGGCTTGAGGTTATTGAAATTGAGCGAGAGCAACTTGAACAGAAATTCGCAGAGTTAGATAAAATTTGGCGTGCTGAAAAAAGTGCAATGCAAGGTACTCAGTTTATTAAAGCGGAACTCGAGCAAGCTAAACTTGATTTAGAAATAGCGCGCAGAGCTTCCGACTTGTCTAGAATGTCAGAACTTCAATACGGTCGTATTCCTGAGCTAGAGTTAAAGCTTGATCAAGCAAATGAAGCGGAAACTGAAACAACCGAGACGCGATTGTTAAAAAATAAAGTGACCGAAAAAGAGATAGCCGATGTGCTATCGCGTTGGACCGGTATTCCAGTCAGTAAAATGTTGGAAGGTGAAAAAGACAAATTAATAAATATGGAAGACATCATAGGTAAACGTGTTGTTGGACAAAAAGAGGCGGTAGTTGCTGTATCCAATGCAATTAAACGCTCTCGTGCCGGACTATCCGATCCAGATAGACCAACAGGATCCTTTTTATTTTTGGGTCCAACCGGTGTAGGTAAAACAGAGCTATGTAAGTCATTGGCTAATTTTTTATTCGATACTGAAGATGCCATGATCCGCATTGATATGTCTGAATTTATGGAAAAACACTCTGTATCGAGATTAGTTGGTGCCCCTCCAGGATATGTAGGCTATGAAGAAGGGGGCTATTTAACGGAAGCGGTTAGACGGAAACCCTACTCTGTGATTTTGCTGGATGAAGTCGAAAAGGCACATCCAGACGTATTCAATATACTATTGCAAGTGTTAGACGACGGCAGGTTAACTGATGGGCATGGGCGAACTGTCAACTTCAAGAATACGTTGATTATAATGACCTCTAACTTAGGCTCGGAAATTATTCAAACGCATACCGATGACAGCACTTATGCAGAAATGAAGAAAGAGGTAATGGCTGAAGTATCGACTCACTTTAGACCTGAGTTTATTAATAGGGTTGATGACATTGTCGTCTTTCACTCTTTGGGTAGAGAAGAGATAAAATCGATTGCTAAAATCCAACTACTAGGTTTACGTCAACGTTTACAAGAAATGGGCTTGAAGTTAGAAATTTCGGGAGCCGCGTTAGATATTATTGCGCAAGCCGGCTTTGATCCTGTGTATGGTGCACGTCCGCTTAAACGTGCGATTCAGTCGCAGATTGAAAACCCATTAGCCGAAACGTTACTAAGTGATAAGTTAGTAGACAAAGAAACAGTAAGGATTGATGCTGTCGATGGTGCGTTGACTATTTGTTAACAACGACCAATAGGCTGTATAAAGAACTAAGGTAGATGGTTAGTCCACAGAATTTACTAACATCAGACCGACTAACATATACAGCCCTATTGTTTATGTACTACAATTAATTAACGAAAAACAATGCGCATAAACAAAAGCTATTCGCCTTCATCGTATGGCATGGTGTGTTAAGTGCAGTTAATATAAAACTATCGAGTACTACTATAAATATGCCAGCTAATAAACGAAAAGGTATCTATTTATTACCTAACCTATTGACGACTGCGGGTCTATTCTCAGGCTTTTATGCAGTAGTCATGTCAATGAATAATCATTTCGAATCTGCCGCTATCGCAATATTTGTAGCAATGATATTTGATGGACTGGATGGTCGTGTAGCGAGAATAACAAATACTCAGAGTGATTTTGGTGCTGAATATGATTCGATGGCTGACATGGTTTCATTTGGTATGGCACCGGCACTGGTAGCTTATAACTTTGGGCTTGCCGAATTAGGTAAGATAGGTTGGCTTGCCGCATTCGTATATGTTGCATGCGCAGCCCTCAGACTAGCTAGGTTTAATACCCAAATAGGCAAAGCCGATAATAATTTCTTTCAAGGCTTAGCTAGCCCCGCAGCGGCAGCGTTGGTTGCTGGTATGGTTTGGGTAGGTATTGATTATGAAATTGATGGCAACGAATACGGCATCGTAGTTGCCTTGGTAACCGGTCTTTCAGGTTTATTAATGGTCAGTAACTTCAAATACAATAGCTTCAAAACGTTAGATTGGCATGGCAAAGTGCCTTTTGTTGCCATTCTTGTCGTGATGCTTGTATTTATAGTTGTTGCTACAGCACCTTCACTGGTTTTATTTATCGCATTTTTATTGTATGCCGTTGCTGGGCCTGTAAACACATTCAGAACAGTCGACAAGGTAACCCTCGAAGACGTCATTGGAGAATCGGAAGTGGATGCTGACTTTGAAGACACTACCGATGAGAATGTGGCTAACAAAGATGATAATGCTGATATCGAACAATCCGACAGTACGCAAACTGATGCTGCGAACAAACACGATACATCTAATAAATAACAACAATACTTAAACTTCAGACATTATTACCTCATCAGTCTCGATAACGAGGTAGTAATGTCTAATTTAGTAACCTATCTTAGCAACATGTCTAGTCACCTTTATTACGTCATACTCGTTAAACCTCTATAACACACTGAATTAAATCGTTTTTCGATTGTTGTAGCGCTGTGTGTTCGTGATTACCACAACATTTTTTAGTCATATTACAAAATAATTAGAGAAAACACTTGAACCCTCGTTTGGTTTCTGTAGAATGCGCGCTCTGGTCAAGGGAGGCAGCCAAGCAGTAGTTTGGTAAATCACTTGAACAGCAAGTTTTAGCGCAGTTTGAATTGGTTTTATCGGAAGTTCGGTTAAAAATAAATTCAGAAAGAATTGTAAAAAAGCTTGACAATAAAAATGATGTAGGTAGTATATGCATCCCGCTTGAGACCACGCAGAACGTGACTTTCAAGCCGCCAGTGAAATAGAAAGAAGCTGGCATGTTCTTTAACAATTTATAACAAGACAATCTGTGTGGGCACTCATTATGAGTGTCGACAACAAAAAACGATTTACAAAAAATTTAATTGAAGAGTTTGATCATGGCTCAGATTGAACGCTGGCGGCAGGCCTAACACATGCAAGTCGAACGGAAACATGTCTAGCTTGCTAGATGATGTCGAGTGGCGGACGGGTGAGTAATGCCTGGGAATTTGCCTTTGTGTGGGGGATAACTATTGGAAACGATAGCTAATACCGCATAATACCTACGGGTCAAAGGGGGCTTCGGCTCCCGCGCAAAGAGAAGCCCAGGTGAGATTAGCTTGTTGGTGAGGTAAAGGCTCACCAAGGCGACGATCTCTAGCTGTTCTGAGAGGAAGATCAGCCACACTGGAACTGAGACACGGTCCAGACTCCTACGGGAGGCAGCAGTGGGGAATATTGCACAATGGAGGAAACTCTGATGCAGCCATGCCGCGTGTGTGAAGAAGGCCTTCGGGTTGTAAAGCACTTTCAGTTGTGAGGAAAGGTTAGTAGTTAATACCTGCTAGCTGTGACGTTAACAACAGAAGAAGCACCGGCTAACTCCGTGCCAGCAGCCGCGGTAATACGGAGGGTGCAAGCGTTAATCGGAATTACTGGGCGTAAAGCGCACGCAGGCGGTCTGTTAAGCTAGATGTGAAAGCCCCGCGCTCAACGTGGGATGGTCATTTAGAACTGGCAGACTAGAGTTTTGGAGAGGAGAGTGGAATTCCAGGTGTAGCGGTGAAATGCGTAGATATCTGGAGGAACATCAGTGGCGAAGGCGACTCTCTGGTCAATAACTGACGCTCATGTGCGAAAGTGTGGGTAGCGAACGGGATTAGATACCCCGGTAGTCCACACCGTAAACGCTGTCTACTAACTGTTTGTGGATTTAATCCGTGAGTAGCGAAGCTAACGCGATAAGTAGACCGCCTGGGGAGTACGGCCGCAAGGTTAAAACTCAAATGAATTGACGGGGGCCCGCACAAGCGGTGGAGCATGTGGTTTAATTCGATGCAACGCGAAGAACCTTACCTACTCTTGACATACTAGAAACTTTTCAGAGATGAATTGGTGCCTTCGGGAATCTAGATACAGGTGCTGCATGGCTGTCGTCAGCTCGTGTCGTGAGATGTTGGGTTAAGTCCCGCAACGAGCGCAACCCTTGTCCTTATTTGCCAGCATTAAGTTGGGTACTCTAAGGAGACTGCCGGTGACAAACCGGAGGAAGGTGGGGACGACGTCAAGTCATCATGGCCCTTACGAGTAGGGCTACACACGTGCTACAATGGCGAGTACAAAGGGATGCAAACTGGCGACAGTAAGCGGACCCCTTAAAGCTCGTCGTAGTCCGGATTGGAGTCTGCAACTCGACTCCATGAAGTCGGAATCGCTAGTAATCGTAGGTCAGCATGCTACGGTGAATACGTTCCCGGGCCTTGTACACACCGCCCGTCACACCATGGGAGTGGGATGCAAAAGAAGTAGTTAGTCTAACCTTCGGGAGGACGATTACCACTTTGTGTTTCATGACTGGGGTGAAGTCGTAACAAGGTAACCCTAGGGGAACCTGGGGTTGGATCACCTCCTTACTATTAGTTGCGCATTTATAATGCAGTGTTCACACAGATTATCTTGTTATATAAAAGAAAGAGTAAAAGTAGTTTAGGCCCTATATAAGCCTGCGACATAGGCTTGTAGCTCAGCTGGTTAGAGCGCACCCCTGATAAGGGTGAGGTCGGCAGTTCAAGTCTGCCCAAGCCTACCAACTTTTACTCACTTGTAAGGGGCTTTAGCTCAGCTGGGAGAGCGCCTGCCTTGCACGCAGGAGGTCAGCAGTTCGATCCTGCTAAGCTCCACCAATCTCTTGGAGATTGACCTTACATGAAGGCAACAACCTTAATGAATAAGCACGAAACGTGTGTTTATCCATTAAGGTTTTTTAAACCTTAAAAGTGAAGCGCGATGCGCTTGACTTAGTTCTTTAACAATTTGGAAAGCTGATAATTAGTAATCAATATTTAAAGTAAGAGTAACTGAAATGATTGAATTCAACTTAGGTTGAAAACGGTTCTTTCGACGCTACTCTATCTGACAACTTGATGACGTTAGTTGCGCAAGCAACTAGGGAAATCAAATTTTATTTGATTAGCAAAAAAACTTGTCATGCATATAGCTAGCAGATACTCAGTAATGAGTAAGCTGCACCGCAATCCGCGATTAAAAAGGCGTGGGTTGGTAAAATGCGTTGTACTTCATTCTTGGCGGGGTGAATACAGACGCCATTTTGGGTTGTATGGTTAAGTGACTAAGCGTATACGGTGGATGCCTAGGCAGTTAGAGGCGATGAAGGACGTGTAAGTCTGCGAAAAGCTGTGGTGAGCTGACAAAAAGCATTTGAGCCACAGATGTCCGAATGGGGGAACCCACCGCTTCGGCGGTATCGTTAACTGAATACATAGGTTAACGAGGCAAACGAGGGGAACTGAAACATCTAAGTACCCTTAGGAAAAGAAATCAACCGAGATTCCCCAAGTAGCGGCGAGCGAACGGGGAGCAGCCGAGTAATTATGAAGTAGTGGAATGTGTTGGAAAGCACAGCGATACAGGGTGATAGCCCCGTACACGAAGCGTCATAGTTGCCATATTAAGTAGGTCGGGACACGTGTTATCCTGACTGAAGATGGGGGGACCATCCTCCAAGGCTAAATACTCCTAACTGACCGATAGTGAACTAGTACCGTGAGGGAAAGGCGAAAAGAACCCCTGTGAGGGGAGTGAAATAGAACCTGAAACCGTATACGTACAAGCAGTAGGAGCCCACTTGTTGGGTGACTGCGTACCTTTTGTATAATGGGTCAGCGACTTATATTTAGTAGCAAGGTTAACCGAATAGGGGAGCCGTAGCGAAAGCGAGTGTTAACTGCGCGTTTAGTTGCTAGGTATAGACCCGAAACCCGGTGATCTAGCCATGGGCAGGTTGAAGGTTGAGTAACATCAACTGGAGGACCGAACCGACTAACGTTGAAAAGTTAGCGGATGACTTGTGGCTGGGGGTGAAAGGCCAATCAAACCGGGAGATAGCTGGTTCTCCCCGAAATCTATTTAGGTAGAGCCTCGGACGAACACCATTGGGGGTAGAGCACTGTTAAGGCTAGGGGGTCATCCCGACTTACCAACCCTTTGCAAACTCCGAATACCGATGAGTGCTATCCGGGAGACACACGGCGGGTGCTAACGTCCGTCGTGAAGAGGGAAACAACCCAGACCGCCAGCTAAGGTCCCAAAATATTGCTAAGTGGGAAACGAGGTGGGAAGGCTAAGACAGCTAGGAGGTTGGCTTAGAAGCAGCCATCCTTTAAAGAAAGCGTAATAGCTCACTAGTCGAGTCGGCCTGCGCGGAAGATGTAACGGGGCTAAGCAATATACCGAAGCTGCGGATTTGAAAACTATTAATTTAGTTATCAAGTGGTAGGGGAGCGTTGTGTAAGTGGCTGAAGGTGTTTCGAGAGGAATGCTGGACATATCACAAGTGCGAATGCTGACATGAGTAACGATAATGGGGGTGAAAAACCCCCACGCCGGAAGACCAAGGTTTCCTGTCCCATGCTAATCAGGGCAGGGTAAGTCGGCCCCTAAGGCGAGGCGGAAACGCGTAGTCGATGGGAAACGGATTAATATTTCCGTACTTGTTATATCAGTGAAGGGGGGACGGAGAAGGTTATGCTAGCTTGGCGTTGGTAGTCCAAGTGAAAGTGCGTAGGGTTGAATTTTAGGAAAATCCGGAATTCTACATGCCTGAGACACGAGACGAGATTCTACGGAATTGAAGTAGCAAATACCATGCTTCCAGGAAAAGCCTCTAAACTTATGATATAGCGAACCGTACCCCAAACCGACACAGGTGGTCAGGTAGAGAATACTAAGGCGCTTGAGAGAACTCGGGTGAAGGAACTCGGCAAAATTGTACCGTAACTTCGGGAGAAGGTACGCCCTTGCTTGTGTAATGCTTTACGCATGAAGCAGGTGAGGGCCGCAGTGACCAGGAGGCTGGGACTGTTTATTAAAAACACAGCACTGTGCTAAATCGAAAGATGACGTATACGGTGTGACACCTGCCCGGTGCCGGAAGGTTAATTGATGGGGTTAGCGCAAGCGAAGCTCTTGATCGAAGCCCCGGTAAACGGCGGCCGTAACTATAACGGTCCTAAGGTAGCGAAATTCCTTGTCGGGTAAGTTCCGACCTGCACGAATGGTGTAACCATGGCCTCGCTGTCTCCACCCGAGACTCAGTGAAATTGAAATTGCAGTGAAGATGCTGTGTACCCGCACCTAGACGGAAAGACCCCGTGAACCTTTACTACAGCTTGGCACTGAACATTGACCCTACATGTGTAGGATAGGTGGGAGACTATGAAGCATTGTCGCTAGATGATGTGGAGTCTACCTTGAAATACCACCCTTGTACGTTCGATGTTCTAACATTGCGCCCTAATCGGGCGTGTGGACAGTGTCTGGTGGGTAGTTTGACTGGGGCGGTCTCCTCCCAAAGCGTAACGGAGGAGCACGAAGGTTGGCTAATCCTGGTCGGACATCAGGAGGTTAGTGCAATGGCATAAGCCAGCTTAACTGCGAGACAGACACGTCGAGCAGGTACGAAAGTAGGTCATAGTGATCCGGTGGTTCTGAATGGAAGGGCCATCGCTCAACGGATAAAAGGTACTCCGGGGATAACAGGCTGATACCGCCCAAGAGTTCATATCGACGGCGGTGTTTGGCACCTCGATGTCGGCTCATCACATCCTGGGGCTGAAGTCGGTCCCAAGGGTATGGCTGTTCGCCATTTAAAGTGGTACGCGAGCTGGGTTTAGAACGTCGTGAGACAGTTCGGTCCCTATCTGGTGTGGGCGTTGGATGATTGATGGGAGCTGCTCCTAGTACGAGAGGACCGGAGTGGACGAACCGCTGGTGTTCGGGTTGTCATGCCAATGGCATTGCCCGGTAGCTACGTTCGGAATCGATAACCGCTGAAAGCATCTAAGCGGGAAGCGAGCCCAGAGATGAGTCATCCCAGACAGTTTAACTGTCCTGAAGGGTTGTTGTAGACTACAACGTTGATAGGCAGGGTGTGGAAGCGTCGTAAGGCGTTAAGCTAACCTGTACTAATTGCCCGTGCGGCTTAACCATACAACACCAAAGTGGCGTTGTAATGACAAGTAGCCAAATCAAATAAGTAAGAAAGAGTAGTGATACTCTGCATTAAATAAAGCCATTGATTATTAGCTTTCCAATATTGTTCAAAGACATTGAATTTAGATGACTTAGCGAGTGCTGAGGCATCGACCAGTTTTTGCCTGACGGCAATAGCGATACGGTCCCACCTGATCCCATCTCGAACTCAGAAGTGAAACGTATTAGCGGCAATGGTAGTGTGGGGTTTCCCCATGTGAGAGTAGCACACCGTCAGGCTCCCATTTAAGAACCCGTCCTCGTGACGGGTTTTTTCTTTCTAGCATTGTAATTGTGCTTAAAGTAACGAGTTTATGTGTTAGTTGTCATATATCGCTTGCTGGCGATATCGACATTATTTTCGCAAGAGTAATCGCAAAGAGCGCATTTATCTTGCAACCAGTTTTTGCCTGACGGCAATAGCGTTACGGTCCCACCTGATCCCATCTCGAACTCAGAAGTGAAACGTATTAGCGGCAATGGTAGTGTGGGGTTTCCCCATGTGAGAGTAGCACACCGTCAGGCTCCCATTTAAAAACCCGTCCTCGTGACGGGTTTTTTCTTTCTAGATCCATTAACCTTAAAAAAATCTGATTAGTAAAAGATTTCCTTGTTATCGGAATACCTATAGCAAGGAGACAGTATTGCGGCGCTTGTAATAAGAATCACACGTTCTTACATCATGGATTCGAGCCCCCAATTTAAACCCATTTTATGCAGGCTTAATTAGTAAAAAAACAGCCATTGGTATTAGCATATTCAGGTGATTAACAAATGCCTAGTTCTATCCTCTATCTACACCTTAGATTACGCTGCCAAAACGGCTTAAAACTGTCAAAATACTTCAATCTAAAAGATAGTCGACTAAGATGAAGTTCGGTTTTCGAGGTGAACACACAAAGAATAGGTGGACAGGTGCTGGATATCGGGTAAAAGAACATGGTGCGATTTGAAGTACGTTGTTCTTAGTCGCCCTTTGCTCGGTAACTACTAAAAAGAGTAGTAGACTAACTGAGCCAGCCTACTATTTTCGGAAAGCTATTCGATTGTTTCAACAGGTGGTGGTGGAAACTGAAGGTTCATGTGTTTGGCATAAGCTACCGTAAATGCATTTTCTTGGAACGCCTTTAAGCCAGTTTCAGCAAAAGAAACAACAACTGGGTTTCTTTTTATAGCTTCTTTGAACACTTGTGGAGACATTGTCTCAACTTCGAGTCCATCGATCAGTTGTATTGCAGATTCCATTTTGAAGCCTAGTGAGCCGCCTGCAAACTTGCCTTTCAATGGTCTCTCTTTTATGACCACCATATCGACAGTGTAGTCTGCCATCAATTTACTAAAAGTAGATTGAAAATAACGGATGTCACCGGTACTGTTTCGTTTGTTGAATTCAACTTTACGTACTCTACACTCAGGCAAGTTGAATAAGCCATCTTTAAACGATAATAAAGACACAATAGCTTCAGAACCTTTTATTTCTACACCACAAATTTTCATAATATACTCTCTATTTTCGACTGCTGTATTGTAACCCATTCGATACCAACTTCCACCACCAAATTGTATCAGGTAGCTAACAATCTTCGACCGAAATACAACACGTTAATGTGTTGAGGTTAAAAAACTAAGCGTCAACAATAAAACTTGGTATTATACGGGTCTGATAGAACCTGAGCGTACATACCCAAAACAAGGATAGGCATAGACCGTGGTACCTTTGAAAAAGCTACATACTTTTGGTTTTGAAACTTCGGCACGTGATCTAGTTGAGATTAATACTGAAGCTGATTTGTTTTCAATTTTTGATTGTGTAAATACAACCGATTATTATTTGTTAGGTGAAGGCAGTAATAGTGTTTTCCTAGAAGATTATTCGGGCACTATTATTCTCAATAAATTAACCGGCATCGATGTACAGGAAAACTCAGACGAATTTAATTTATCTGTTGCGTCAGGCGAATCGTGGCATAGCTTAGTCGAATACACATTATCTATTGGGGCATTTGGTTTTGAAAATCTTGCTCTAATACCGGGTACGGTCGGGGCTGCGCCTATTCAAAATATTGGCGCTTACGGCGTGGAAATTGAAAAGTTCATCTCAAGTGTTGAGTATTACGATATCCCAAAGGGTTGCTTCAATGTCTTAAGTCATTTAAATTGCGCGTTTGCATACCGAGACAGTATTTTTAAACACCGCCTCTTTAATAAAGCGGTTATTACAAAAGTTAATTTTACATTACCTAAAAAAAATACAGTCGAAAGTAGTTATGCACCATTAAATCAATTAGATAAGCCAACACCACATGATGTATTTCATAAAGTGATCGAAGTTAGGCGCGAAAAACTTCCTAATCCAAAGGTATTAGGAAATGCAGGGAGTTTTTTTAAAAATCCCGTGGTAACAAATGAAATATTAAAAAAAATTGAAAAGCACTATAACCCTGTCCCTCATTTTAGGGTTTCAAAGACAACTGTTAAGATCCCTGCTGCTTGGTTGATTGATCAACTTGGGTTTAAAGGGAAAATGTATCTAGGTGTTAAGTGCCATGAACGCCAACCTTTGGTACTTGTTAATATCGGCAACGGCAATGGAGAAGGGTTACTCATGTTAGCAAGAGAAATCAAACAAGATGTATACAACACATTCGCTATTGAATTAGAGAATGAAGTCCGCTTGGTCGGTAATAGAGGGTTAATAAGTTTATGAGGAGAAAGGCTGCACAAACTCGTTCGCTACTGATAAAGCAACTCGCTAACGGCGAGTTCAACTCTGGAGAACTTCTCGGTGAAATAGTGGGCGTTAGCCGTAGCGCAGTCGCAAATCATATCAAGTATCTCATGGATATAGGTTTAGACGTATTCAGCGTGAAAGGCCGAGGCTATAAGCTAGCAGCGCCGCTGCTTCTATTGGACCAAAATAGGATTGTACAGCGCCTGGGTCAAGAACAAAAAAACAGGGTCGAAGTAATGAGCGTAATTGACTCCACCAATGCATATGTTAAAGAGCGCCTACATGAATTACCTCAGGGATTTGTTTGTCTAGCTGAAGCACAAACGCATGGTCGTGGGAGACGGGGAAAAACGTGGGTATCTCCTTACGGTTCTAGTATCTACATGTCAATGGCATGGACATTTACAGGCGGTTATCAGTCAATGGCTGGCTTGTCTCTGTTAGTAGGTATTGCAATCAATCGCTCATTAAAAACAATTGGGGTAACGGATTGTAAATTAAAATGGCCCAACGATGTTTACTACAATCTTAAAAAGCTAGCGGGAATATTGGTAGAAGTTGAAGGGCAGGTTGGCTCCGATGCAAGTGCGGTTATAGGTATAGGTATCAATATCGACCTGCCAAGTTCCGTAACTGGAATTGACCAACCTTTTATAGACCTAGTTAGCATTATTCAAAAACCAGTTGATAGAAATGAATTAGCCGCACTAATCATAGCAACGTTAACCAACATGCTTATTCAGTTCGAAGTAGAGGGCTTAACACCATTTTTATCTGAGTGGAAAGATGCAGATCTTTTTTATAATGAGTACGTTTATCTTGAATCTGGAAGTAACCGTATTCATGGCTTAAGCAAAGGAATTAATGAAGGTGGAGCGCTACTTTTAGAAAACGCAGGTAAAGTAACACCACATCATGGTGGAGAAATCAGTGTTAGAAGAGCGTAAGTTATTTATTGATGTTGGGAATACTAGTATTAAATCAGCACTATATGACTCTTCGGATGACTCTATAGGCTTAATATCGCGTCATAGCGATATCAATGAACTCAACACACTTATTAACGGTGTTAGCCATGTCTATCTTTCGAATGTAGGTAAAGAAGACATAACCGAACATATTCGGAATATTTGTAATAGCAATAACTCGTCACTTATCATTGCCAAAACACAACAAAGCCAATTCGGTCTTACAAACGCCTATTTAACACCATCAAACATGGGGGTTGATCGTTGGCTGGCTATGCTGGCATGCATGAAAATCAGCTCCAACAAGACTTTCTTAGTAGTCGATATTGGCACCGCGATGACAATTGACGCTGTTAAAAATGGGAATCATCTAGGGGGATGGATAGTCCCAGGCATTACATTACTTAAGCAAAGTTTATGTAAACACACAGCCCGTGTGTTTACAGATCAAGAAAAGTCGAGTTTAACAAGCTTTGGCAACGATACACCACGTTGCGTTGATAATGGTTGTGCAGCTCAAATTTTAGGCACATTATTAATGGCCGAGCGAGAAATTAAAAAAAATGTCGATAAATATGAAGTATTTTTAACTGGCGGTGATAAAAGTATTTTTTTAAATCTCGATATTGAAAATATTATTGTGCGTGAAAATTTAGTTTTAGAAGGACTAACCTTGCTTGTTGATTAAAAAACATCAGTAAAGTGCAGTAAAAAAAGACAGATTAAAGAAAAGTGCAAAAAAACGTGTCTTTTTTACAATTAGCTATTGCCACATGCCGATCATTTCTTTACTATGCGCACCACTTGATGCAGTGCCGACTTAGCTCAGTTGGTAGAGCAACTGACTTGTAATCAGTAGGTCACCAGTTCGACTCCGGTAGTCGGCACCATCAATCTCGGAGGGGTACCCAAGCGGTCAACGGGAGCAGACTGTAAATCTGCCGGCTCAGCCTTCGCAGGTTCGAATCCTGCCCCCTCCACCACTTTCTCATGAAGTGGGGAACGAGAATTAGGAATGCGGGCATCGTATAAAGGCTATTACCTCAGCCTTCCAAGCTGATGATGCGGGTTCGATTCCCGCTGCCCGCTCCATTAACGTTGCTGATATGGCTCAGTTGGTAGAGCGCACCCTTGGTAAGGGTGAGGTCGGCAGTTCGAATCTGCCTATCAGCACCACTTCCTACTATTCTTCCCTTACTTCATCGAAAATTTAATTTTTAATACGTTGCTGGGAATATCTAAAATGGCAAAGCAAAAGTTTGAACGCAATAAACCACACGTAAACGTCGGTACTATCGGCCACGTTGACCACGGTAAAACAACTCTTACAGCGGCAATCACGTCGGTACTAGCAAAGACTTACGGCGGTAGCGCTCAAGCATTTGATCAAATCGACAATGCTCCAGAAGAGCGTGAGCGCGGTATCACTATCTCTACGTCACACGTAGAATACGATACGCCAGCACGTCACTATGCACACGTAGATTGCCCTGGTCACGCCGATTATATTAAAAACATGATCACTGGTGCTGCCCAAATGGATGGCGGTATCTTAGTTGTTGCGGCAACTGACGGTCCTATGCCACAAACACGTGAGCACATCTTGTTAGGTCGCCAGGTTGGTATTCCTTACATGATCGTTTTCATGAACAAATGTGACATGGTTGACGATGAAGAGTTACTAGAACTGGTAGAAATGGAAGTTCGTGAACTTCTCACAGAATACGAATTCCCAGGTGATGATTTGCCAGTAATTCAAGGTTCAGCACTTAAAGCACTTGAAGGCGACCCAGTATGGGAAGCGAAAATTCTTGAGCTAGCAGAAGCATTGGATAGCTATATTCCAGAGCCAAAGCGTGATGTAGACAAGCCATTCATTCTTCCAATCGAAGATGTATTCTCAATTTCAGGCCGTGGTACAGTAGTAACGGGTCGTGTTGAGCAAGGTATTGTTAAAGTCGGCGAAGAAGTAGAAATCGTTGGTATAAAAGACACAGTTAAGACAACATGTACGGGCGTAGAAATGTTCCGTAAATTGCTTGACGAAGGTCGTGCTGGCGAGAACGTGGGTGTTCTATTACGTGGTACTAAGCGTGAAGACGTTGAACGTGGTCAAGTATTAGCGAAGCCTGGTTCAATCAACCCACATACTAAGTTCGAAGCTGAAGTATACATCCTAAGCAAAGATGAAGGCGGACGTCATACTCCATTCTTCAAAGGCTATCGTCCACAGTTTTACTTCCGTACAACTGACGTAACAGGTGCTGTAGAGCTTCCTGAAGGCGTAGAGATGGTTATGCCCGGCGACAACTTGAAATTTGTTGTTGAACTGATTGCTCCAATCGCGATGGACGAAGGTTTACGCTTTGCAATCCGTGAAGGTGGCCGTACAGTAGGTGCTGGTGTAGTATCGAAGGTTATTGCATAGTAACGCAGTAAATTAATAAGAAAGGCGCTCATTGAGCGCCTTTTTTTTGCTTAATCAAAACCTCATACAGCCACCAAGAAGAGTGTGCGGAACGGCTTTACTGTGGCAACTCAGAGCCTGATTTGTCTAACTCACTAGTTTTCACTGCGTCTTTTTTTTGTTGTATTTCAGCTTCCATTTCAGCAAACGCCGACTCCGAAACTCCCGCAAATTTAAGTGCGTTTGAAATACGCTCATTGGTTAAAGGGTGCGAACTTACTATTTTCTCGATATCCTTTGTAAATAAGCTATTTCCTCTCTCAGCATATTCAGAAAATTTCTTCATCCCCCTTGCAAAAGACACTGGGTCAGCGCCTGTTATTTTTAGTTGCTGAAGAGCAAACTCATCTGCTTCCCATTCTAACTTTTGGGTGAACTGATTGGTGGCTATAGTATTGGAAACACTCGCAAAAAAATCAAAGAAACCGCTAACATCGCCAAATATATAGGTTATAGCAATTGAGGTTGCTAAGGTCTGAGAAATGAGTCGCATTGAATGATGATTTTCAACATGTCCAATTTCGTGCATAAATATAGCGGTTAGAATATCCTCATCATAATCAACTAACTCAAGAAGCTGATCTGTAAACACAATGGTGCCGTTGGGCAGTGCAAAAGCATTTGGTCCTATCATGTCGGTGTCTCTAAAAAGAATATTGTATTTTTCGTGGTCTAGATCCATGTTTGTTAATAATGAATACCATTGCTTTTCAAGTACAGCCGTTTTTCCTAAATCTGCCTCACTTGGGTTGAGCACTGTTTCATCCATTGCCGCCATCGTGTGCCTAGAAGACAACTCGACAAATACATCAGGAACATATGGCGCAAATACCACCGTCATTTGAGGAATCAAAATAGCAAAAATAAAGTACAGCGTAACCGGAACCGCAATCACACTGACGATGACCGCTTTAGGAGAATTTTCCCAATGGCTCACGTCTTCTTTGCCAGCACTTAACCACTGATCTAACAAGGGGTCTGAATTCATCACGATGAGCGTCTTATTAGGTAATATAATTTCGCGAGGAATAGAGCCTAACTTAGCCGAAATAGTTAGTTCTTCATGCTTATATTTGACTGTTTCGTCAGCGCTATTAGCGTAGCAAAGAGTGCCACTTGCAGATAGCTTAACCGTAATGATTTGGCAGTTAGTAGCACCATAGGTGAATAACTTTCCTTCAACTACAAGCATTACGTTAATCCTCTAAGTGATTTGTATTCAGCCTAGTGCACTATTATACAGGCACTAGACTCCTCAGCCGTTACCCGATCGAAATATCAATGTTAAAGGCTCCAATAACTTCGTCAGCGACAGCGCTGTCTTGGTTTTCATTCTCGGCTACCACCTCATTGATCCCTACTAAAACCGTTACAGTTGTTGCTTCAGCATAAAACCGCGCGGTTCGCACTTTCACCCAAGGTATTGCGAGACCAAGTGTAAATATCAACAGTCCATAATTGGTTGCGTTTAAAACCATCAGAGGAATGAATTCAACATTCGATTCAAAACTCGCAACACCTTCAATTTTAGTATTGTTATATACATGGTTTCTAATATGCGCTTTGTAGTATGAGGTTGCTGCAACAATGATCAAAATGTACATGAACGCAACAATAAACATAGTGAACATGTATCCAGCCGACATTGATTCAGGATCAAATTCCCCAACACCCATCATTATTGCAACACTAAATCCAATAATGAGCATACCGATACCAGCAATAACGCCTGAGATAATAGCGGCAACATAATATTCGCTTGCCGCTAATTCAGGTATGAAGTTTTTGTTACCGTACTCCATGTTCTCATATAAAAACTCATCAATTTTTTTCAAGACCCATGGCATTGCTAAATAAAATGTACATAACGCGACAAGCGGTAAAAATAGAAATATAAAAAATGCCCTTCCAAACCGCATCTTAAAATTAAAACGAACATTTCTATATGCCATCATGCGCATTCTAAAGCGCACACCTAAACAAATAACAAATGGTGTTAATAAGGCGATAAAAAGAATAACGATGAGACCTGCAACTGGACTGAAGTTGGATATAATTAAATAACCCGCGAGTAGCAGAACTGCAATAATACGACCTCGCAAAATTTGCATTGGTTCAGCTAGGTAGTACAAGCGGTGGCCCGCAATTTCTGTATTAGAATAAAAGTAACGATGAGTTCGCACTGTTGCCCAAGCTGAGTAAATACCCAACGTAACGATAGAAAGCAATAGGTTAACTATCCATATTGCAAAGTATTCATTTCCGCGACCATGAAACTTAACCTTTGCAACGGAAAGTATTTCGCCTTTGTCGTATTTAGTACTCGAAATGGCGGATTGACGCAAGAGAATCAGTTTTCGTAGTGCTTCTGCACGAACTGGAAATACAGTTTTATCGATAGATTCATATGCGTCGAGCATCTCATCTAATGTGTAAGTTGAGTAGTCGAACTCCGGGTTAGTATCCGCCTCGAACGGATTATTTGTATCTGACATTTAATATCCCTATTTATGCTGATTATTTTGTATGATTTTAGCAAATACAAGATTGCAATCATTGCACACTGACGTATTCACATAAGCTAAAGTACATGAAAGCACTCACATAGAAAAGCCAAAAATAGTAGTTTTTTTTTCACATCGAACAGGGCTGGGCGGTTGCTTATTTGATAATTAAATATAAATGATTATCGATTCATGTGCGTTTGATTCTTATATTAAGGACCTCAGATTTACTCTTTAACTCTTTCGTCAGTAAACTTATATTCCCTTACTTCAATTAAAAGTGAATTATACTAAAAAGGGTTATGTGTTTTGTCAGCTAACCTATAGACTTACATGATCTCATCAACCTATTTAAAGAGCGTTTCGGTTTTGATCACAATAATTAAGAATGCTGACGTGTATGCACCCGAACATTTAGGCTTGCAGCATATTCTTATTGCAGAAAATAAAATAATTTATGTGGGCGACACTCTGCCTGAACTTAATCTTGAGCATAATGTAATTGATGCTGAAGGCTGCATTGTGATGCCTGGCTTTATTGATGGTCATACCCATATCACCGGTGGTGGCGGAGAAGCTGGCTTTTCTACTAGAGTACCTCCAGTGCCACTAAGCAAATTTACGCGAGCGGGCGTCACCACCGCTGTTGGTTTGCTTGGCACCGATGATTTAACTCGCAGTACTGAATCGTTGGTAGCCCAAGTTTACGCACTTAGAGAAGAAGGTTTTTCAGCTTATTGCTACACAGGTGGTTATCATTTACCCGCTACAACCTTAACGGGGTCGGTGAAATCGGATATTGTCTTCATTGAACCGATTATTGGTGTAGGTGAGTTAGCTATTAGCGATCATCGTTCAAGTCAGCCAACATTAAATGAGCTATTAAAAGTAGCATCGGAAGCTCATGTGGCGCGTTTGATGACCGGTAAAGCCGGTATGTTACATCTGCATTTAGGCGACGGTGAAAGAGGTTTGAGTTTGGTCAGGCAGGCTTTAGAGACAGCTGAAATTCCACCTAGAACTTATAACCCAACACATATTAATCGTCAGCGCTTCTTATTCGAGGAAGCCTGCGAACTTGCGAAACGAGGCTGTTGGGTTGACGTTACTGCGTTTGAAACTGGCGATGTTGGTTTTGAACCGGGTGAAGCATTGCTGCGCTATATGCAACAAGATTTACCACAAGATAAATTGACCATTAGCTCGGACGGCGGAGGATGTTTACCCGATTTCCATGTTGATGGTAGTTTGAAAAAAATGGACTTCGCTGAGTCCCAATCGATGACGGATATTTTCTACGAGCTAGTTGATGACGGCCAAGCGGTTGACAAGTTTTTACCCTTTTTTACAAAGAATATTGCGCAATTGATGAATTTTCATCATAAAGGGCGCATACAAAAAGGTGTTGATGCAGATATCATCATATTGAACAAGCAAAATCGGATTGAGCATGTTATGGCAATGGGTCATTGGCATGTTAAACATAAACAACAGATTAAAAAAGGCACTTTCGAGTAAATATTATGCCCTCTCCAACTATAGATGGCACCCAAAGAGGATATGTTATTCCGATTGGTGGTGCAGAAGAAAAATTAGATAATCCGGAAATTTTGGCAAAGTTTGTTGAGCTTAGTGGCGGTAAAGATGCTGTCATTACTGTTATTCCAACAGCTTCACAGCTTGACGATACAGGTTCACGATATCAGAAAATTTTCGAAGAAATAGGTGTTAAAAAAACATATTCTTTGCCAATAACTGAGCGCTCTGATGCGCAAAATCCTGAATACGTAGAAACATTGGAAAAAAGTACCGGTATATTTATCACCGGCGGTAATCAACTTAGGCTATCTACTATTTTGGGTGGTACACCCATTGCGAAAACAATTCGTCAGCTAAATGCTCAAGGTGTTAATTATGCGGGCACTTCCGCAGGTGCTGCTATTGTCTCGCAACATATGATTACTGGTGGCAGTACTGGTACGGTGCCTACTGAAGGTGGTGTTAATTTGGCGCCGGGTATGGGATTAATTAATACCATCGTTGTTGATCAGCATTTCAACGAACGTAATCGACTTGCGCGCTTACTTTCAGCTGTTAGCTACAATCCGTTTTTGATTGGAGTTGGACTAGACGAAAACACGGCTGCGTTTATTGACCACAACAATATTTTTACAGTGGTAGGAAGTGGCGCGATTACGGTTGTTGATCCAAGCGATATTGAGTATTCGTCAATGGCGGAGGCCCGCACCGGAGACGCTCTAACGTTGCTAAATGTTAAATTACATATTTTAGCCGCCGGTGCTCGCTTTGATATTTCAAATCGAAAAGCGTATGTAAGTTAATCTTACTCTCAGCTTACTCATTCTTATATGGATGAGAACAAAATAAAAACACTTCAAAAGGTAGCGCAAGCTACTTTTTTTATGTACTTTAGATCACTGATAAAAACACTCTAATTGACCCGTTCATGTCTATAGATTATTCAAATATTGCAAAGGGTTCAAATGCTGAACTCACTGCTTCTTTCATAGCTGTCGTTAATTAATAAATAAGTCGTACTAAGGGATCTGTAATCATGAAAATTCTAAGTAAAAACGTTTACGTCGGCCCAAATGTCTATGCCAATTTCCCTGTTATTTGCTATCAAATCGATATTGGTGAATTAGAGAATTGGCCTTCGGTTAAATTAGGTGAAGACTTTATTAATGGCCTTGTGGCAGCTTTACCCTCGTTACAAAAACACGGTTGTTCTTATGGTGAGGAAGGTGGTTTTTTAAGACGATTAGTTGAAGATGAAGGAACCTGGATTGGTCACATTTGGGAACATGTTGCAATAGAACTACAAAACTTAGCAGGTTCCTCAGTTTCCTTCGGACGCACAAGAAGTTTGAAGGATAAAGGCTGTTACTATGTCGTTTATCAATATCAGCAAAAAGACGTTGGTTTAGAAGCCGGAGCATTGGGTTTGAAATTGCTAACTCATTTGATGCCGGCAGCAATTCAAGCTTCGATTATCGCTAATATTGAGCCAGACTTTAATTTTGCAGAAGAACTAAATGACTTTATCAAAATGGCACAGCGCAAAGAGTTTGGTCCGAGCACTGCTTCTCTAGTCGCCGCTGCCGAAGAACGTGATATACCTTGGTTACGTTTGAATAATTACAGCTTAGTACAGTTCGGTCAGGGTAAGTATCAACAACGAATTCAAGCGACGATTACCAGTGAAACAAAACACATCGCAGTTGAGATTTCATGTGATAAAGAAGATACCCATAATCTACTGAACGATTTGGGCTTGCCAGTACCGCAACAAATGATGATTTATAGCGACAGGCAAGCGGTAAAAGCGGCTCATCGCATAGGCTTTCCTGTTGTATTAAAACCATTGAATGCTAACCATGGACGTGGCGTTAGTATTAATTTAATGACAGATGATGACGTTATAACTGCTTTTGCTGAAGCGCAAAAACATGGCACAAGCAGAGCTGTGTTAGTGGAAAGTTTTATCACTGGTTATGATCATAGAATGTTAGTGGTTAATAATGAATTAGTTGCTGTAGCAAAACGAGTCCCCGGACATGTTATTGGTGACGGTGTTCATACTATTGAACAGTTAGTTGATATTGTGAACAAAGACCCTCGTCGTGGAGTTGGGCATGAAAAAGTACTCACTAGACTTGAGCTAGATAATCAAGCCGCCCGCCTTATGGAAGAAGCCGATTATGATAAAGACACCGTACTCGAAAAGAATCAAACATTCTATCTTCGTTCGACCGCAAACTTGTCAACAGGCGGCACCGCAATAGACGTTACAGATATTGTCCATCCGGATAATAGAGAAATGGCGGTACGAGCTATTCGTGCCATTGGTCTTGATATTGGCGGCGTTGATTTTCTAACTGATGACATTAGTAAGTCCTATAAAGAGATTGGTGGTGGTATTTGCGAATGTAATGCTGCTCCCGGTTTTAGAATGCACGTTGCACCCAGCGAAGGTAAGCCAAGGGATGTCGCGGGTAAAGTAATGGATATGCTGTTTCCTGCTGGCGCTAATGCAAGAATTCCTGTTGCAGCGATTACCGGTACTAACGGTAAAACCACCACAAGTAGAATGTTAGCAAGCATCATGAAAAGCGCAGGATTCACCACCGGTATGACGTCAACCGATGGTGTCTACATTGATGGGCACCTTACTGTAAAAGGCGATATGACTGGCCCAACAGCGGCACAAATCGTATTGCGAGACCCTAGTGTTGATTTCGCTATTATGGAAACGGCTCGTGGCGGCATAGTCAAACGCGGATTGGGTTACAGCACTTGTAATGTTGGCGCTTGTTTAAATATTTCAGCTGACCATTTGGGCCAACGGGGTATTGATACCTTGGAGCAACTAGCTCAAATTAAGCGGGTTGTAGTTGAAGTAGCACAAGACTGTGTTGTACTTAACGCAGACGATATTCATTGCTTACAGATGGCTGAGTTTTGCCAAGCTAAACAAATCTGTTATGTCACAATTGATTCTGGCCATGGACTGGTGCGAGAGCATATCCGTCAAGGTGGTATGGCTGTTGTATTGGAGAAAGGCATCAACGGTGACATGATCACCATATATGATAAAGGGGCTCATATTCCATTGTTATGGACGCATTTGATACCCGCAACGATTGAAGGCAAAGCAATGCACAATGTGCAAAATGCTATGTTCGCTACGGCAATGGCATATAGTTTTGATACATCTCTAGAAAATATTCGCCAAGGTCTAAGAATATTTAATACGTCATTCTATCAAGCTCCTGGTCGACTCAATATTTTCGATGAACATCCATTCAAAGTTATTTTAGATTACGCACATAACCCAGCAGCAATTAAAACAATTACCGATTTGGCTGGGCGGCTAGATGTGAAGGGTAAGCGCAGACTTGTAATCGCTATGCCAGGTGACAGACGAGATGAAGATATTATAGAAGCGGCTAAAATTGTAGCTTCTACTTTTGACAGTTTTGTGTGTAAAGCTGATGATGATCGTCGCGGCCGTGGGCACGATGAAGTGCCAATGTTACTCAAGCAAACGTTAGAAAATAATGGCGTTGACGCTAAAGATATTCAAGTAATACCAAGCGAAGCTGATGCAATTGAAGCTGGCCTAGAAAGCTGCGCGCCGGGTGATTTAATCATTATATTAGGAGACAACATTACTCGTTGCTGGAAACAGATAGTGCATTTTAACAATGTATCGGATCACTCTGTAAACGAGGAAGATAAACCATCCAGCGACTTCCCTGAAAAATTATATGAACCTATTGAGCACAAATTTGAACTTCAAGAAGGCACGCGAATTGTAAAAGATGAGCGCGGTGTTCATATTGTTGTTGATAGAGAAGAAGATTCTGATTAAATTGTGCATAAATAAAGTAGCGAGTGGTGATATTAATGACTTTTGAACTTGACGAGGTTAGAAGGTTAACGGGTCCTAATTTACTGTCTGACGAACCCGGCGCGATCATTGATGTGTTTTTTAGCGATGTAGAATCTCAAGCCGTTATTGACTGCTGGCGAAAGCATCTTTATCACTGCCAAGTTACTTTGGGCAATGATTATGCATGGCCATCAAATTGTTATGAACGCCAGTATAAAGGCGGCATAAGTCTGTCGATTTCTGCGCCAATGGATTTACTGTATAGCGCATGTGATTTAATTGAGCTGGCTTGGGACTTGTGTGCTGCTGAATTATCAGCCGGCAGCGAGCGTGCATCTACCGTTTATATGTTACCTCGTTTAGCGGCATTGAAAGCAACAATTGTTGACGAAAGACAACCAAAATTACTTGAGTTTATGCAACAAGCTCAAATTCATAATGTCGTTTGTTTAGTCGATGATGATGAAATTAGCTTAGGTTTGGGCGCTAAATCTGAGACATGGCCTATTGATAAATATCCAGATCCTCAAAGTGTGAATTGGCAGCAATATTCGACTATTCCATTAGCGCTAGTGACCGGTACTAACGGTAAGTCGACAAGCGTTCGTTTGGCCGCTGAAATTGCAAAAGCAGCTTCACTAAGTGCAGGTGTAACCTCGACTGACTTTATTAAAGTAGGTGACACTATTATTGATGATGGAGACTATTCAGGTCCAGGAGGCGCTAGGCTTTTACTTAGAGATAAGCGCACTGAAATTGCATTTTTAGAGGTTGCCCGAGGTGGTTTATTAAGACGAGGTTTACCGGTTCAAACTGCAAACGTCGCTTTAGTCACGAATGTAGCAGGTGATCATTTAGGACAATACGGGATCAATACGGTTGAAGAAATAGCAACAGTTAAAAGTATGGTTTCTAAAGCGATCCAAAAAGGTACTGACTTTAGCAAAGGCACGCTTGTATTGAATGCAGATGACGCTTTGTTAGTGACAGAATCTAACAAACTTAACGTTCCTATTTGTTGGTTTAGCGAAAATGAAAATAATCCGTTAATCGTAAAAGCATTGAGTCAGAACCATCCCTGCGTTTTTGTTAGAAATAATAAGCTTGTGTACAGCCATATTGAGCAAGAAATTATCGCTACTATTACCGATATTCCGATGACGGTAAATGGCACGGCAAAACATAATATACAAAACGCGTTAGGTGTTATTGGACTAACCAAGGCGTTGGGAATTAGCAGTGATGCTGTCCTATTGGGGCTAATTAATTTTGGCAGCGATGCGACTGATAATCCTGGGCGGGGCAATATATATAACGTTAATGGCGTAACCGTTATTGTTGATTTTGCGCATAACAGCCACAGCATGCAAGCGTTGGTCAATATGGCGTCAAATATGCCGGCCAAGGCTAAGCACGTTATGTTTAGCCATGCTGGTGATCGTTCTGATAAAGATATCCTTGATGTTGCTAACGCGGTAAGTAAATTGCAGCCTAGTACTTATGTTTTAGCCGAGATTAATCGATATCTTAGAGGACGAGAGCCGAACGAAATCTCCCTTTTAGTTAAAGACCATTTGCTTGCAACAGGTATTGGGGAACAGGAGATTATCCTCACTAGCGACCCGATCGATGGTACTAAAAAAATAATGGCTCGTGCCGTTAGTGGCGATCTAGTCTTGTTATTTGTATTAGATGAAAGAGATAAAGTACAGGCTTTGCTGACAGATAAATAAAATTTACATACAGGATAAAGCAACACCCGCACTGTTTTCATGAATACCATCGCCATTTCTGTCACGGCTTAGTTTTATCTTTCCCTGTAAACTCACGGTTAGTAATTTTGCGTATTTTGCTTCCTTAGAGTCAGGGCAAATACGCACGCTCGCGGGGCTTGCTGTAATTCCACTCTCATAAAATTTGAGGGCCCTGTTTCGACTGTAGATTAGATTGTTGTTATTACTTTTTGGCATACTCATCAGCATGGGCTCTTGAGGATCCCTCTCATTGTTGTGATTAGCGTCAATGAATACCATTTTGGGAGCATTCCAGCCCTCATTGCAAAGGTTGTAATTGCTGGTGGGACATAATACTGTCAGTTGTTCGTTCTCGATTGCTTTAAAGCGAGCGAAGCGAATAAGACCATTTAACTGGTTAGTTTCCGACGTAATTCTAGATTTTGTGAGAATAGACAAGAAACTAGGTACGCCAACTGTTCCCAATATTGCTAAAATGCTAACAACAACCATTAATTCTATCAGAGTTGTGCCTTTTAACCGTGATTTTAGTGTTAGTTGTTGAGTTTTTTTAGGTTGTCGATTGCGCATATGTCGGCACGCCTTTACCTGTATTTTTATTCTCTTAATAGTAATTTGTTAAAGATAAATAGCTACTGAACCAAGTAGCCGTTTTTGCTATTATTCTTGCATACTAGATAGTTAATCAACATTGTCGTTTGTATAACGCTTTCACCTCATTTAGGAACTCACATTCAATTGCTTCCCATACAGGAAATACTCAGCGCACTCGCCCTGCAGCTAAAAGAGGGTAACGCGATTGTTGTTGCGCCACCGGGCGCTGGAAAGTCAACATCACTGCCATTATTTCTGTTACAACAACCGAGCTTCCAACACAGTAAAATTATTATGTTACAACCGCGACGGATAGCAGCGCGCAATATCGCCTATTATCTGTCGGAACAGTTGGGCGAAAAGGTGGGTAAAACCGTTGGCTATAGGGTCCGAGGTGAAAACCAAACCAGCGCTAATACACGCTTAGAAATCGTTACTGAAGGCATTCTCACGCGCATGTTGCAAGCGACACCAGAATTGCCTGGCGTTGGCCTCATTATTTTCGATGAGTTTCACGAACGCAGTATTCATGCTGACTTTTCTTTAGCATTAAGTCTTGAAGTACAACAAGCCTTGCGTGACGATCTGCGAATATTAGTTATGTCAGCCACATTAAACTCAAAGGCAATTAGTAAAATAATGCCTGATGCAAAGCTACTGGAATCGAAAGGTAGAAGTTACCCTGTTGATATTAAGTACGTTGCTACAAACACAAAAATGCCGGTGGTTGATAGGGTCTGTGACCTAATTATTCAAACCTTCGCAAGCCATGAAAAGGACGTCTTAGTGTTTTTACCTGGCGCATATGAAATTAGGAAAGCGGCTGAAATTCTATCTCGAAAACTAGACTCTTGTGTTGTTTTACCGCTTTTTTCAGACCTTAATAAAGAACATCAGCAAGAAGCGTTAATGCCTAATAAAGAGGGCAAAAGAAAAATCGTTTTAGCGACCAATATTGCGGAAACAAGCTTAACCATTGAAGGAATTGAAGTAGTTATTGATAGTGGTATTGAAAAAAAGGCAGTCTTTGATTTACGCCGAGGCATTACTCAACTAACAACTCAAAAAATATCACAAGCTTCGGCAACTCAGAGAGCCGGCAGGGCAGGGCGACTGATGGCGGGTACTTGCTATCGTTTATGGTCAAAAGAATTACATGGTCGGCTAGCGCAACAATCGACGCCTGAAATACTGCAATCTGATGTCTCAGATTTAGTACTAGAAGCAGCTATTTGGGGAGCACCAATGGCAGATCTAGCGCTCATTGATCAACCTAGTGCAGCCCAGTTATCGCAAGGCGAAGAAAAATTAATGAGTCTTGGTATTATCCAAAAAAGCAATAAAATGACCGAGTTTGGTCGCCAAGTTCATGCTTTGGGTGGCAATGCAAACATTGCTATTATGCTACTGAAAAGTGCACAATTGAGTCGCGCTCATCAGAGTTTAGCCTGCGCATTGGCCGCGTTACTTGAAAGTAAAGATCCATTACCTCAGGCACAAACCGTTGAAGTAACTCCCCGGTTAACATTTTTGCTAAAAAATAAGCAACACAACATTTGGTTGCTTATTAAGCAGTGGCATCGGAAACACAACATTCAATTAGTCGAATGGCCGCTGCAAGATCTCGCTATTATTCTCGCTTTTGGTTTCCCTCAATGGATAGCCAAGCATCGTTCAGAAGAACGTTTTAGCCTGGCTAATGGTAGTGGCGCAACGCTCAATATCAATGATGACCTCTTACGCCAGTTAGGCTCGCAATCGTTGTCGACAAAAAATCAACGTTGGTTAGCGATTGGGCATATGCAGTTAACTGACAAGCAAATAGATAGTGCGCTAATTCGATATGCTGAACCGATATCATTCGACCATCTACAAACTCACTTTTCGCAATTTTTTGAAGACAAAGAAATAGTGCAATGGGATGAAGAAAAGCAGCGGATTAGCGCATCTGAATCACAATTTTTTGGTCGTATTTCATTTTCTAAAAAGACACTTCCTAAGCCATCATCTGTTTCTATAATTGAAGTTTGGAAGCAGCAAATACAGAAAAAAGGAATACCGGCGCTACCTTTTGATGCCCGTTCACTGCAACTAATTAAAAGAGTCTGTTTGCTGAACGGCACAATAAACACAGCTGAGCAAAGCAATACATTTCCTGATTTTTCAGATGTCGGATTGTTACAAACTATTGACCAATGGCTACTGCCATTTTTGACTAACAAAAGCACGTGGCAGGCACTTTCAAATCTACCTTTTTATCTGTTATTGAGTCAAAAAATGGATTATAAACAACTCAAACAGATTGATTCATTATTACCAGAAGGGATAGTGATACCTACTGGGAGAAAAGCTGGAATTAATTATAACGAGGAGGGAAAGGCGTTCTTATCAGTCAGAATGCAGGAACTCTATGGTATGCAACAACACCCGACATTGCTAAACGGAAAACTACCGATTACATGTGAATTGCTATCACCAGCGCAGAGACCCCTGCAAACCACTGATGATCTCATCGGCTTTTGGCAAGGGAGTTATAAGCAGATACAGAAGGAAATGAAAGGGCGTTATCCTCGACACTTTTGGCCTGATGATCCTGCAAACGCGCCTGCTACTGCCACTATCAAAAAGCGTATGCCGAAATAAGAAGTTAAAGGACTATCGTTTGTCCAATAACAAAGGTATAAATTGCATAGAAGTGACAAGCGGCGCCTAACAGCACAAATAAATGCCATATAGCATGCGTATAGTGCTTATGTTTTGCCATATAGAATGGAATACCCAAGCTATACGCCAAACCACCTAAAAACAAAAATATAAAGCCGGTTAACGGGACCGCATTATGAATTGGTACAATAATCAGCAAGGCTAACCAACCCATAACAGCATAAGTTGTTACGGCTAGTCTCGGATATTTATCTTTAAATATAGCTTTAAAACCAACTCCAAATAACGCCACAGCCCATATTGTAATAATACTAACAGTAGATACCCAGCCATCAATTGCGACTAATAAAAATGGCGTGTAAGTACCGGCAATCAATAAATAAATAGCAATGTGGTCGGCGCGTTTGAGTATCGGCTTTAACACCGGATTACTTATTGAGTGATACAAAGTAGAGGCGCCAAACAGAAGTACCATTGAACTGGCAAAAACGATAGATGATATAATTTCGACCAAGCCATTACTTTTCATCAATAGCGCACCCAAACCAATTACCGCTAATGCGAACCCGAGAAAATGAGTAAGTGCATTTAAGCGTTCTTCTAGCGGACTATATTGATGTATTTGTGGGGTTGTAGTTTGCTTCACAATAATGACTTATTTGAGTATTAATGATTTCAGCTTACAATTGTACGCTGAAATCATTAATTTTAAAAGATGGCAAGTAATGTATTTGTGTAAAATTTGAGGTCAGCGAACTTTTGTCCAAAAGCGTGGACTTGCTGGTATATATGGTCTAAAAAGTCATACGCTATTTCATTGCCTTACTTCGGTCATTATAAAGTAGTCTCTATTTTATTTCATCATATGAACACACAAACTAAGACCTTAGGTGATTAAAGGCATTTGCAGTTGTATTTCCCTTTTTTATTTTGCCCCCTCTGCCTGAGTCATCGAACTGACACTGAACATTTTGAGTGAGAAGCGGATCAATGGCTGAGCCGATTGGAAGGTCTGCAATGGGCGCATCTCATAATTACAAAAATGGCCGGCATTACGCCTTCTGTTTAGGCGCAGTGCCAAAAGAATATTCAAGTGGTGGCAGGCAAAAAGTGGGCGGTATCACTAAACATGGCAATAAATACATCCGGCGTTTACTTGTGCAGTGTGCATCCATAGGTCAACGCCATTCATTATGGTGGTCCAAATAAGGGGTCCTATTAAAATCATCCAATTAAAACCTTTTTTCTTATTTGATTGATTTTCTATATTTGTATTGTCTGTCATACGTCCCTCTTAAATTATTCGAATTTCATATTTTTAATGGTTATTATCAAATTAAGACATAGGTAAATTTAGGTACATCCAGCATCAATTAGTGATTTCTTAAATTTTGTCCGAATATTGAGGGCATACTTAAACTACCTTAACCGAAAGCTCATTATGGAATTCTCGCTCGAATTGTTTAGCCTCACGCCTTAAGCTTTTGCGTTTTAATTTTTTCGCTTTTCTTGCTATTTCTTTCCTTTCATTTTCAGCTTTTTTGACATCTGCCAGCCTCTCTTTTCTACGGCTCCATTAGTAAGGTCAATACTGGTTCTCTTATTTGAGTGCAACTTGATAGTGCCAGAGACAATAGTTTGACCGGATGACAACTCCGTAATAATGTACACATATCTCACTTTTACGATTTTTCCGTAAGTGGATGGTAGTAATTCGTAGTGTGAGTCAGGGAGCGGAAGTCGATAGCTACAGCCCCATAGCAATAAAATGACGGCACAATATATTAATTTCTCCATAACTGCTCTACGTGCGTTACAGATCCAGCGAAGCTGGATCTGCTTACTGTTTTTATAGGAATCTTACTTTGCCGAATTTGTTTTTCTACGGAAGGCTAATAAGCTAATCATTAACAACCCAGAGAGCATACCCATTGACCCACCACCTGAAGACTTAGCACCTTCGTTGCCAGTTGGGCCACCGCCGTTCGTGGTAGTTGTGTTGTTCACTGTGATAGTTACTGAGTCATTAGTTGTTAAGCTGCCATCGCTTACTGTTAGCTCGAAAGTCAGTGCAGTATTTGCAGATACTTCCGGTGCAGTGAACGTTGCGGTTGCAGTGTCAGCGTTCGTAAGTGTTACTGAAGTACCAGACGTTTGAGTCCAAGTGTAAGTCAGTGCATCACCTTGTGAATCTGTACCTGTACCAGCTAAGTTTACCGCTGACCCTTCATTCACTGAGCGGGCGCTACCAGCGTTAGCATTAGGAGCCGTGTTCGCATCATCACCATCTATGAAGGTGACAGTTACTGAAGCTGTATCGGTATTAACACCATCGCTTACTGTTACTTGGAACACTGCATTTTGGTTACCTGTTACATCGGGAGCCGTAATAGCCGGTGTAGTATGTGTATCATCAACCATTGTTGCAGTTGGACCAGAAAGTTGTTCCCAGTAATAAGTAAGGCTCACACCTTCAGGGTCATATGATGCAGTAGCGTCTAAGATTTCTTGCTCACCTTCATTAAGTTCGATGTCACTTCCCGCATCTGCTACCGGAGCTTCGTTTTCAGCGGTCACATTGATTGAAACGCTATCTTTACCATCAAACTCGCCGTCATTAACAGTTAGCTCGAATACGATTTTTTCGTTTGATGAAACATCAGCTAACGTGAATGATGGCGATGCAGTGTTGGCATCAATCAGGTTGATAACAGCAGTACCAGACGTTTGTATCCATGAGTATGTGATTGCATCACCATCTGGGTCATTTGATGCAGAACCATCTAAGTTGATTGAATCACTTTCTATTGCATCTTGGTCATCACCAGCAATCGCATTCGGTGCCAAGTTATCCGGTAATTCAACACCTAAATTACGTAATGCACCTTCGCATGAGTATATTGCGGTCATATCAGCTACTTCACCGTATGCACAGTTCATTGTTTTGAAGTTATTTACCGGGTTAAAAGCAAGCACTTCAATTGCATCATCTAATGTCGCATCAAGGTCAGCAACCGTATCGCCAGTGATTGTGCCAGTACAAGCAAATCTGTGGTTCATCGAGGTTGCAAAAATTGAACATGCCGTATCAGTTAATTTAGTTTCTAATACCGCTTGAATGTCAGCAGCGTTATTAACAGTCAACAAGTCAAGTGCAGGAACTGTGATTGTATTGAAATCGAGTAAGTTGTTGATGCTAGCAACTTGCGCATCAAGGTAAGCATCGTAATTAGCTTGTAAAGTCGAATCAGAAGACATGCCAGCAACTAGTGAGTCGAATCCAGCGATGTCGCTATTTTTACCTGCTTTATATAAAGCGGTGATTATTTCTGGTTGGTTATCATTCAAGAAGTTGAAGAACAACGCTGAGTAACGGTAAAACTTGAAGCCTGCGTTGTATGAAGAGCTTAATACATCAGCAATAGTGAGTCGGTCGTCACTATCATTCTTAATATCTTGAACCATAATCTTACGAACTTGAACGCCATTACTTTGAGTTGACCCGGCGAAGAACTCAGCAGAACCTTCATCCCACCATGTTAAGCGTTCGTTGTCATAAAAACTTGCTTCGCCCCACATGCCATCAATTGTGTAACGGCTGTTTAAGAAGTGAACATACTCGTGGCGGAAAAGTTCTTCAAGTGTGTAGATACTTTCTTGTGCTGTACGCTGGTACGTAAAGAACTGGCCCCACTGTTCAATATAGATACCGCCATTATTCGAATCTAAATTAAACAAGAAACCCTGAAAATGACTATAATCGGCTTGCGTACCATAAATAAACATTGTTAGTACATCTGTTGGGTCATTCTCAACAGTAGTCAAATCCTGCTTAGAGCGCTTATATTGCGCAGCCACTTCTTTCTGCGCATGATAAAGCTCTTGGGCCGCCTCTTCAGAAATTGCAGTGCGGATGACTAATGCACCATCATCAAAGCTGAACGTATTAGGGAAAAGCAACTCATACATCTCGGCTTCAATATCATCACGGCAGATGCCATCGAATTTATCGCAGTCACTGTATTGTATGATTGCAGCAACAGCCTTCAACCAAGGCACTGACAATCTATCGTATTCATTAAGAATAGACGCGACCGCCGCTTCAGCTTTTTCGAAGTGAGCAGGCAGGGTCATTAGACGTGCAAGCTCATTAATAGAATCTATGTGGGTATTAGAATAATTGCCAGCAGGTATGCCGTCATTATTACCCCAAGTTTGAAGGTACGCTAAACGGTCAACTAAGCCCTTAAATCTCGGAACCAAATCATCAATAGCGCTTGCAGCCGCTTTAAAATCTTCATTGCTTTCAATGTTGCGGAAAAATGAAAAGTGTATTCCGTATAGAACAGTTGTGAAGCTGTGGATAACATCATTGTCAACCTGAGGGTAGGTATCCATAACATCTAAGTAAAAATCAATACTGCCAGCAGCATTATTTGAGCCATCAATCAGGTTTACAAGCTCAAACAAAAGCTCACCATGGCCATTACTGAAATCAGTAAGGAGTGTGTCAATCTTTTTGAATTCACCAATAGCGCTTAACACAGCAGTGTCTGCGCTATCAGACCAATTGAAGTTAGCGTCATCATAAAACTTGTTGTAGTATCCAGCGCGAGCAATATATGCTAACTGGCGAAGACCTTGACGATTACCTGAGTTATACCCAGCAGAACGAGCCGCTATAGCATCAAGAATAGTAATCATATTTTCTTCGGTATAAAACGCTATCACATTATCGTTGCCAGAAAACCACTCGTCATCATAATAAAACAAGTCAGAAGAATGGCTAACTATATAATCAATTAACTCTTGACCAGACAACAAAGCTGCTTCAGCAACTGTTGGGTCAGAAGTGCCAGTAGACATTGCTTTCGCTGAAGAGCCAACAGAATTAGTGGGCCTAGTGTTTACCTGTTTTTTTGTGGTTTTCGATGAGGTGTGGCGAGTGACGGTTCTAATATTAAAGTCCGCAGGTGCAGACCTATCGTGAGCGAAGTGATTGTAATCAACTGAATGATTGTAACTTAATGGCTTTACTTCAGAAGCCATTATGTTACTTGATAGAGCTAGTGCAATACCACCTGCGACTAATAATTTTTTGCTTTCTTTATAATGCGACACTTTGTAACTCCTTAGCAAAACAGCAGGTAAAGTCTATACAAATTAATCGGTTAGGTAGTATTAAAAATCAGACTTTATTTTTTAATAATCGGACTTCCTTATGATATCCAGTAAGTTGGAATGGAAAAAATAGCTTAAATGCATTAACCTCGAAACTTGAAAAAATAACAAGCAGCCGTGACTTGGTGGAGGATAATTGAGGCTTCTAAAACATCTAATCTTAACTGTATTTCTTACAAACGTTTACTCGTTTGTGGCGTGTGCTACCGAGCCAAATTTTCACACCTACACTGCAAAAGACGGCCTGCCCAGTAATAATATTTTTAGCCTTGGTGTATCGCCTAATGGAAAGCTATTTGTCGGGACGAGTACCGGGGCAGTGGTATTTAATGGCGGTAGGTTTGAGGCAGTCTCGATGCTGGGAAATAATAATAGTTTCGCTGGCGGGAAAATTGAATCAATAATACCTATTTCAAATGGAGATGTGTGGTTTGGCTCGGGAGGTGACGGTATAAGCATTCTCAAGTCAAATAATGAACTGGCATATTTACCAATGAAGTCATCAAACAATAGAATAAGAGGATTGTTTGAAGATAGTAAGGGAAATATTTGGATTGGCACTGATTATGGGTTAAACCTTTATAATCCCAAAACAAAAACAATCAAAACCTTCAGCGTGGAAGGTGGCCTTAGTCATCATTGGGTTAGGCAAATCATAGAGGATAGTGAGGGTTTTATCTGGGTCGGCACTTGGGGAGGGGGGCTTAATAAAATACATCCAAATACGCATGAAATAAAAATTTATAAGCATAGCAGAAGTAACGAAAATACCTTAAGCCACGACATAATATATTCTTTATTCATAGATTCTCAAGGGACTGTTTGGGCTGGAACCTATGGAACTTCAATAAACAGCTACAATCAAATTTGCGATTGCTTTAATCGGCACCCTGATAACTTCGAGCCAGTAAGCAATAATAATGTTAATTATGTGTATAGCTTTTATGAATCGTCTGATGGCGCCATGTTTGCTACAACAGGTACTGGCGTGTACCGAGTGAATAGTCATAACACATCCAAGGAGTTAAACTTAGTTGCACCTTTCGATACATCCATTAGCAATAGAGTAGTCACGTCATCAGCCATAACGCCCGATGGCACACTTTGGTTGGGCACATCTAGTACAGGATTGGTGAGTATCCCTCCTCAAGGGTATAGCTTTGTAAATCAATCACGACGGAGCAGTAATGCTAAAGGGGTGCAGGGGCAGGGAGTCCTCTCTGTGAGCTATATCAATTCAAGGTACGTCATTTCTTCAAGTACTGGTATAGCTGAGTATAAGCTCGCCAGTGACGATTCACTAAATTTCATAAAAACAATTTCAGATGATATTGAGGGTCACACCATTTTAAAAGCAAGTGATGATTCTTTATGGGTTGCATCGGGTCGTCAAGGTATTCACAGGAAGAAAAATATTGATAGTGGCAACTTTGAGGAGTTGTCGTTCTGGTTATTCAATCGTGACGATGAATCTATTTTTGATATTGAGGTTGATGACAAGCATATCTGGGTAACATCTTGGTTATCTGGTGTTTTGGCTTTTAATATAAAAACCGAAGAAAAAAGAATGTTTAAGCTCCCTAACAACACCCAACCAAAAATAAACGCAATAAAAATACTTAATGGCGATGTCTGGGTTGGGGCCTTAGATGGTCTTTATCGGGTAAATCAGCAGAAAGGTGTGTTGGAGCAGTTTTTAATAAACGTTGAAGACGAACATAATCATTTGAATCATATATATGACATTTCAGGGGTGGGTGATGATTTATGGCTTGCAACTGAAACTGGTGTTTTCAAATTTGGCATTCAAACGAAAGAATTCACCAAAGTATCTCCGGCTAATACAAACAAAATATCGCAAAGTATAGCATTGGGCCCTGATGGCTACCTTTGGTCAACCTTTGGAAGCGGTGTAATCAAAATAAACAGCGTATCTAGCGAGTTTGAATTATTTGATGGGGACTACTTCACTGACAGAATCGCATTTATGGGTAACAGTATATTATCTCAAGAAAATGGTTTCATGTTAATAGGTGGCTATGACGGGCTCTTGAGTTTTAATGTTAATGATATCTATCAAGATAACTTTAAGCATGAAATTTTCATTGAAAACATAAGTTCAGATGAGGAAATGAATAGAACTGCGAATGAAATAGAGTTTAGTGGAAAAGTAAATAACCTTAAACTGACGTTTTCAACAAATGAAACGAGAACACCGAAAAGCCTTTCCTACCAATATCGAATTTTAGAGACCAAGAAAGAGTGGACTCAATTAAGTATTAACTCAGAACTTTACATTCCATATCTTTCATATGGTGAATACACAACCCAAGTTAGAGTGGTTAATGGATTTGGAAATGCCTCAGAGCCATTTGAATTAAAAATTATCATACATCCACCTTTATGGCTGAGTAAAATAGCGTGGTGGTTTTATGTTGTTGCTATAATAACCACAGGTATATTATTTTATAAACTTCGAATTCGACACCTTAAAATGAGGGGGAATTTACTCGAATGTAAGATATCCGAACGCACAAATGAGCTATCGATTCAAAACAAAATCATTAAACGCCAAGCTGAAGAATTACAACTTGGCGCAAGCCAAAAAACACAATTGTATGAAACTATATCCCATGAGTTAAGGACGCCGATTACATTAATAATGGGCCCAGCAAAACAATTAACTGAGCAGCTTTCCGACAAGAAACTCTCCGCAACAGCAAGGTTGATTGAACGTAATGCTACTAGATTGAATCGTCTTGTTAATCAATTGTTGGACTTGTCTCGTAGCGAATCAAAAATAATTAAAGCATCTGGTAATTCGGTAGACCTGTGTAAGGTTGTTAGAGGTCTGGTGGAGTCATTTAAACCTTACGCATTTGATGCAGGTGTTTCTTTGAGTGTGGATTGTCACGGCGAAATCATCGTTTTAATTGGACGTGACGATGCAGAAAAAATGATTTCTAACTTGCTATCAAATGCCGTTAAATACAGTCGCTTTGGCGACACGGTACTCATTATCGTTTCTCAAAAAAATAATATTGCCACCATCAAGGTTGTTGATACTGGTATAGGAATGAAAAATGAGCACCTTGATGAAATCTTCACGCGATTTTACCGTGTTAATGCTGAGCAAACTGCAACAGTTGAAGGCTCTGGTATTGGGTTGTCAATTGTAAAGAGTATTGTTGATGGTGCAAATGGTAAGATTAACGTCAATAGTAAAGTGAGTGCAGGGACAACCTTCACGATTGAATTGCCGCTTAACGAAAGTAGCAAAGCAAACCCAAACTTATCTTTTTCAGAGGCAGAAAATAAAGAACCTGACGAGGATATAGAAATAGCTAATAGCGCTGATAAGCCTCATTTGTTATTGGTTGATGATAACGAGGATATCTTAAGTTATGTGTCTTCGCTGCTGCACAGCAATTACCTCATCACGACAGCTAAAGATGGTGAGAGTGGCATTGAAAAAGCAAGAGGCATTATTCCTGACATTATCGTTTCTGATATCATGATGCCGGGTATTGGTGGATTGGAGTTACTTGAAACCCTCAAGAGTGACGAGCTTACCAATCACATTCCTATTGTTATGCTCACAGCCAAAGGTGGTAGTAAAATTGATGGCTTGATGCTTCGTGCTGACGACTACATTGCCAAGCCTTTCGATGAAAATGAACTATTACTTAAATTGCGCAATCTGCTTGATGCACGGGATATTATCAAGCAAAAGTTTGTTATTGAGTATATCAATGAATCAAACGATGAATCTGATATCTTGCAATTGAAATCGCCTTTTATAACCAAGCTTGAAACCATTATTGAGCAGCACTATCAAAATAGTTCATTTTCGGTTGCTGAGCTTGCTATAGAGGCTGCTGTGGGTGAACGCCAATTACTGAGAAAACTGAAAGCTGAATCTGATATGGGAGCTAAAGAGTACATCCGAACTTTTAGACTAAAAAAGGCAGCCAAATTGATGATGAGTGGGAACACCGCATCGTTTACTGCCAATGAAGTTGGTTTTTCATCACAAGCTTATTTTAGTTCTTGTTTCAAAGCTTTCTACAATCAAACCCCGTCTCAGTTCGCCAGCAACAAACGTACAGCCTAGAGATATGATCAGAGCCACTGCGTGGCTCTGATCATATCTCTACTGTTTAAAAGGTTTATAATGTTGTTATTAACCCTTAGCACAATTCGATAAATAGAAGTACAACAAACAATATTTACAGAATTGGGCCCAGCATGAAAACCATTAAGTTATTACAAACAACTGCATTCAAGGTTAATGACATTCGAACCTTTAGCAACCTACCAAGTGTAAAATTAGCGCACAAGGCAATGAGTGAGTCTGAACTGCCAATTAACACATTTCATGATTATTTTTCGTTTAGCTTTACACCCGCCTCACTTGGAAAAAGTGAGTTTGATAAAGGTGTCGCATTCGAAATTGATGATATACGTCTACTTTTGAGTGATATTGAAAACCATATCGCTGAAAATCACACATGCCATATTAATTACGTAAATCACAATGTCGGTGACGAACTCACCTTTTACTCATTGGAAATAACCCCAAAAGAAATAACCCCAAAAGAAACAACAGGGTTCCATTCTCAGTGCAATGGTAAAAATACTTTCGGTAGCCAAGACAGGGGTTTAATACTCAGTCTATGTCCAGTAAAGGTAGCCAATGCACTTACTTTGTTACCTTTAACGTAACCTTCCGTCATTAGTGGCAATTTTATCAGTTAATGCCATAGGAGCTTGTAAGCAAAACTAATAGCCAAAACTGCAAAATATAGCAAGACGCATCAATGAGCGGTACGTCAATGGCGACAACGTTTGTTGCCTCTGATATAAGAATTGAAAACGTTGAATCACAAGTTACAGGCAATATCGGTCCATCTGCTGGAAACCTGCAATTTAATGATCACCCGTTATACGTTCTTGCAAATACCACCTTAGTGAGCGCTGTCTTATCTTGGGGTGGTGTCGCAGATTTAGACTTTGACATTGTCGACGCAAAAGGCATTGTTGTGGCTAATAGCGCATCTTTAGATAATCCTGAGGTGATCAATTTCCGTCCAACTGCGGCTGGCACTTACCAGCTAAGAGAGAATGGTTACATATCGGTTTCAACTGATTACACCATAGACGTAAATCTTTCTAATATGTATGCAAACGAAGACTAATTAAAAATAGTTAAGCATTAAAAACGGCGCATACAGCGCCGTTTTTTTATGACCACTAAAAAGTGGCAAGTGGTCATCATTTTTGAATTGAAAATCTACATATAAGCTGATGTAGATCAATACACAAAAGTACCGATTACCTAAGATAAGTAAGCTCGTAACCAAAATCTAGGATAATCATTATGCAATTAGCTAAACACACATTACTAAACGAGTTCCCTGATCATCACCATACAATTCGACACTTGAAAATTCATGATTCACATTTTACAAAATTGTTTAATAGTTATCATGAAGTAGACAGCGAAGTGCATCATATTGAAGAAAAAAATGCCCCTGTTGACGATAATTATTTAGAGTTATTGAAGAAACGTCGACTTCATCTTAAAGACCAACTTTTTACGATTATTCAAAAAACTGAATTAGCACTTTAACCTGTATTTCTAAAAATTTATGAAGGAGCTTGTGGGGATGAGTAACTTGACAATATCGTTGCGGAAAATAGTTTTTATTGTGGTAACTAGCTTGATGGTCTTGGCCGGATGTAGCAATCAATTTGCTGCTTCGATGCGCAAAGTAACTTATGCTCCTGATTTTAAATATACTGAACAAGCTATTTTGCGTTCAGATATGGGTAAACTCGGCCAGCAAATGAGTTTACTTGAACAAGCGCTTATTGAACCGTATGGTGAAACGCCAGCTGAAATTGAATTACAACGCGAGCAAGTGCTCACTGCACTGAGAAGTATGGCGGCGATTTCTTCAAGACTCAAAACAGGTAGCGAAGGTGCTAACCATCCCTTTATGGAAGACTACATGCAAGACTTCACGAGTAAAATTGATAAAGCACGTGTAGCCGCTTCTTTAGCGCAACCCCGCTATTACTTTGCGGGAAAAGTTTCGGGTGGGTGTACCAGTTGTCATCAGGTAAATAGGTAACGCACTGAGGGGCTCAGAGGATGCTTTTTTGAAGTGCGACCTAATTTTGCACTTTACAAGGCATCAATACATTCGGAATATCTCTACATCAAATGTCTAAAAAATTCGACCAATTGTTTTGCTTCATGCTGAACTGAGTAGTGTGCTAACACTCTTTGTCTACCATCAATTCCCATTTGTGCTAATTTTTCTTGATTACTAAGCAGTAATTCCATTTTATCAATAACCGCTGTTAAATCATTAACAGGTACAACATAGCCATCAGTTCCGTCTCGAACTACCTCTGGCCACGCACCTGCCTCACTTGCTAATACTGCTGCACCACTGCTCATCGCTTCTAAAATGGTTAAACCAAAACCTTCGTTATCACTTAATGCCACAACTAACGATAAACCACTAAAAATTTTCGGAATATCAGCAAAATGTTGCTCACCCGCAAAAACGATACGTTGGCTTAAACCGGCTTGCGCAATTTCGGCTTTTAATGTTTTAACAAAGCTTTCATTACTTGAGCTAATTAAACCAACGACAATCGCGGTATAATCCGGGTACTTATCAAGCACCTGAACGCAGCTTTTAACAAAAACATGAACACCTTTTTGTACTCTCACTCGTCCCAAGATTGCAATACCACGCTTACCTTTTTCAACACCTTCGGGTAATAAATTTAATGATTGCCATGCTTCTGTTTTGTCCACTGGTGGAGTATAAATATCAGTATTTACGCCGTGATAAATAATGGCATCCGGTTGTCTATGCAAATAACTCGCTGACGCTTTACACATTGCTAATACGGCATCCATTTTATCGATTAACCATAGAGTAGAGTTACTGCGATATCGTTGCGCCGCGCTGCTAAAAATGATTTTAATCTTGGCTTGAAAAACATGTTTCAATATCAAAGATTGGATCATTTCATCAACACGACGAGCATGGAAAATCCTATAACGTCCATCGGCTAGTGGCTTTCGACATATTTTAGCCACTTGCCAAAAACTAATATTTAATGATTCGTCTGTTAAGTGATACTTCCCCATGACACGCAAATTAATTAATTTTTGTTGCTCAGATAATACTTGCAACATAGTAGAGGTAACCCCTGAAAAATTGGGGTTAGAGTTTCCAATAATTAATTCTATTTCGTTATGGCAACTATCTGGATGGTTGGCTGCATTCATTTTATTCACGTGCTAACAATGTCTAAAGTTATAATTGCTAGTCTACGATAAAACCGGCATAGACAACAAAAGTTAATAGGCTATTTTTCGGTAACTTACGCATAATAACTCCCCACTATATTTTCAAGCTGCACTATAACAACTCGTTAAAGGCTGGCCACTTTATGTTTTTTCAATGTTTTACGAATGACGTAGCGATATTTTATTCATCCAACGGTTTTATTACTAACAAACTAAAACCTTTAAACTGGCATGTATCAATACGCTCTTCATCAATCGTACTGGATTTTAGCTTGTCCTGAACTGCAATACTTGCCGCTTGCAACTTGGCTCAATAAATTGCTGGTTGTATAGTTTGGTTGTGGCCTATTAGCAGAAAGTCAACATCATTGTGACAACTCAGCATCGTTTGATCTGAGTAGACACAAGCACAGTGGTTAGCATGTTTTGTTGGTCTTAATCAGAAATTGATTTAGATCAACGCTATTAGCATAGATAAGCGTATTTTACTTTATGTATAGTATCCAATTACGCTGCTGACGTTAACGTCGAGGCTATCCAAGCTCTGAGTATAGGACCAGATTACTTATTAGAGGTGGAATTGAATAACAATGAATCCTAAATCAGACAATCACATTGTTGTTTTTCAAACTGACGCAGACAGTGATCGAATTATCATTGAGACCCTAATCAACCATTTTAAAAGAGTCACCGTGGTTGAAACTTTAAAGGACTTATGCAAATTACTTGTTACTAGAACATCTAAAGTATTTTTAATAACAGGTGAAAGTGTGCCAGGCAGCCTAGCGAGCTATTATCGTTCAGTGGATGCGGTTTCAGAATATAAAATTTGCGAGCACAGAATCGTATCACTTATACCCAGACAATCTGAAACAGAAGCATACAAGGCATTTCGCAATGGCGTAATCGACGACTATTTAGTATCTAGGCCTGTCTATGAAATCCACCGCGTTATTCTAATCTGTGAACATCTATTAATCGAATTAGGAATTGTTGTAAATTTGAAAATCGATGATGTCGAGTTCCTCGAACAAATAGAGAATATCGCCCCAGAAGTCAAAACCTCGATTATTAAAGGACTGGAAAGAAGGTCCGTATTGCGTATTGAATTTGAAAATTGTATTGCGGAAATTGACGGTGCGCTCGACCGTGCAACTAAAAAACTGCAAAGTAACCAAAGTGCTGACTTGGATATTAACAAACTCAAAGAAACACTTGCTGTGATACGCTCAGATGAAATAAGACCTGAGTTGCTCAAACTTCAACGAAAAGCGATGGATTTGTTAGAACATGCACTCGAAACATCGAACCATGAAGAAAGCAAACCAACTGCAGTACAAACAAAAACCATTGATAGAATTAAGCCCAAACAGTCCGATAAATATACTTTCAACAGACTGTATAAGCAAGATGTCGCAACAAACTCATTGATAGTGGAACAGCATAAACTTCCTAAAATTTTAGTCGTCGAGGATGATGTTATCAGCATAAACCTAACAAGGAATCTGCTGAACAATTATAAGGTAAAATTAGACGTTGCTGACACTGGCCGAAAAGCGTTGGCTGCAATTGCCAGCCAGCGTTATGATTTAATATTGATGGACGTGAATTTGCCAGACACAAACGGTATTTATATCGTGGACCAAGTGAGCCAAGGGGATAGTATTAATTGCAAGACGCCAATAATCATGCTTTCAGGAAACAAAAATAAAGCAATTGTATTGCAGGCAATTGAAAGAGGTGCAAAAGGCTATATCGTAAAACCATTGTGCAAAGAATCGATAAATAAACTATTTGCAAAGTATAAGCTCGCGATAACGGGCGGTTAAAGTAAAATATGCCGCAGGGTTCCCCTGGACCAGCCTCGATGACGAAGGAAGCTTACACACGCGTTACAGGGCAATAGCTCCGATATGACTCTACTTGTTGCAAATCGTTAATAAATATATCGCCGATTTCATTAATGATCATCCTGCATTTGCGACTTGTCCACCATCCAAAACAACAGTGTGACCACATACATAGTTACTCGCGCGGGAGCAAAGATAAATAGCAGTACCCGCAATATCAGCAAATTCGCCAGTTTTTCGCGCCGGTAGGCTTTGTGCAATTTCGCGCTCGTGCACTAATGCGTGTTTTGTCATTTTACTAGGAAAAAAGCCCGGCGCAATACCATTAATATTGATATTAAGTGGGCGAAGATCGGCTGCCATATGACGAGTCATCTGGATGACAGCCGCCTTACTTGTCGAATAAGAATAGTTGTTCATGCGTGGATGAGTAATTCCATTTACCGAAGCGATATTGACAATACGTGAAGGTTCATCGGTATTCCCAGCAGAACGAAGTGCGGGTAATAAACGTTTGCTTAAAAAGAAAATAGATTTCACATTTAAATCCATTACCTTGTCCCATCCTGCTTCCGGAAATTCGTCAATAGGAGCGCCCCAGGCCGCGCCTGCATTATTGATGAGTATGTCGATTTTTGGTTCCCTTTTAAGTATATCATCGGCAAAAGCGTCGACCCCAGCCATCGTTGATAAATCAGACTGAATAGCAATGCACTCACCTAAAGTGGATAGTTCAGCCGCGGTTTGTTCTAGCTGCTCGATCTTGCGCGCAGTTATATAGGTTTTGACGCCATTTTCAACAAAACCACGCGCAATCATTGCCCCTATTCCACTTGAGCCGCCAGTAACGACGGCGACTTTTCCGGTAACTGAAAAAAAGTTGTTCATATATGATCCCTATTATTTATAAAACGCCACGTGTAAGCGTATAATATTCAGACGATGCAAAATTATCCTAGCATTTTATGAAAAATGTTTGTCGATTAAAGTTAACAAATTACCGTCACTTAACCTGAATGTAACGAATTTTAAAAGGCAAATTTATTCCTGTGAGGTCCGAATATAATTATGCAAAGCCAATGCTAGAGCTACTCATGTGCTCAGTCTGGTAATAAAACCCCATGTTTGATCGGGAGATTGCTCAGTGTAATAAACTAAAGTCTAAATGATTTAGTTGTTGACCAAAAATAATACGAAAAAGTGGTTTTTATTTATTGCTTTAACTCTCTAAATTCTTAATATAACAATTTAAGGACGCAATCCATTGGTCCAGTGAACAATAGAAGTTTGAGAATCCAGCAAACTAATCGAGAGCATAAATGAAATTTTCCGAAAACTCAGACCAAGCTGCAGACTATCTTCGTCAAGCTGTTCCTGCCATGGTCAAATATGAAATTGTGCCTAATCCGCTAAATTACACATTATGGTATAGTTATTATTCGAATGCCTTTCCCGCATTAAATAAAGAATTAGATCAAACTATAGAACGTTATGGTACTTGTCCTAACGAGGTCGGTGAAGCGTTGTTTATTCAACATATAACGCAATTGGATAAAGGCTCAGAAAAGCAGCTCGAGTCGTTCCACAAAACTTTTTCTCATATGGTGGATAATTTATCTATTTCCTTGGATAAAACGGCGCAGCAAACAACCTGTTACTCGCAAGCGCTTATGGATAATTTAGAAGTACTCAGCACTCACGAGGTTGACTCGGCAATAACACCTTTGTTGACCCAATTAAGTAAAAATGCAAGTGCCATTTGCAGCGCAAATGAAGAGTTCCAAGGTCGATTAACCGTTGCTCAAACAGAAATAAATTCGTTAAGAGCAGAACTGGAACAGAGTAAAAAAGAGGCAAATACTGATCCATTAACAGGCTTGTCTAACCGCCGAGTGTTGGAATCAATCTACCATCGATTTGTTGAAGAAAGTGGCGAAAGCGAAGCGCTTGCAATGATTATTATGGATATTGATAAGTTCAAAATATTTAATGATACTCATGGTCACTTAGTAGGTGACCAAATTCTTAAATTTGTTGGTCATTTACTGCGAAAAGAGTGTAAATATCCGCTTGTACCTGTTCGATTTGGAGGTGAAGAGTTTGCGCTATTATGCCCACGTTATGATATTAAGAAAGCACAGCAAGTAGCTGAAAATATTAGAGTTAAACTTTCATCTATTGTTTTTAATAATAAACGTACAGGCGATAAAATCCCACCGGTAACGGCATCATTCGGGGTTGCTATTAAAAAGCACGGAGATATTTTAAACAGCGTCATTGAGCGAGCCGATCAGGCCCTTTATGCTGCCAAAAGTGCTGGCAGAAATCAGGTCATGTTAGCCAACTAAGAGGCGCAAGTGTTAACCCCGCTAAAGACCTGCTTTGTCCCACTTTGTTTTAACCTCAATAATGAATGTGGCTATTTTATCGGTGACCTTTTTAAAGTATTCGTCGGCTTGTTTTTGGTCAAATTTGACATATCCCTCTCCTTCTTGATAAAGAATAATTGATGAAGGAAAAGGCGTCGCTGACCAACTGCCGTTTTGAGAATAAGGAGTGGCCAAATCGTCATTATACCTGTCTTGCTGTATGAGCGATGGATCAATAGCCTGTATAAAAGCGTTTTCATTCCAACCAGCGTGGCCACCATTTTCGTTAAAGACTTCTTTGGTAATATCCGCTGCAAATGACCACCAATTAATCACTAAAGTTCTCACGCCATACACATTTGCAATTTCAGCAGCAACTTCGTTTAGCACGGCTGTTTGTCCGCCATCATGGCCATTAATGATAATGATATTTTTAAATTTATTTTTAACCAGTCCCTGTAAAATTTCTTTCACAAAAGGTTTATAAACCTGCTCACTCATTTTAAACGCGCCTGGATAGGCGGCTAAACTTCCCGTCATGCCATAGGCAAGGGTTGGGGCGACCATTGCATTGGTTCGTTTTGCGATGGTGATAGAAATTGCAAATGGAGCCGTATTATCTGCACCATTATTAGCTACACCATGGGGTTCTAATGTTCCAGTCGGAAGTAATACGGTATTGATTTTATCTGGGATCCACTCCTGAAATTCCATCCAGTTTATGCGGTCCATCTCCCGCGTGCTGGGATCTGATAAGTGGTCATTAGCCAACGCATTCATTGGAATGACTAAGAAAACAAGAAGTACACATAGGAAGTTGTTCATTATTTTTACCAGATACAAATAGTAATAGCATAATCGCGTAAAAATAAAGAATGCGCAATTAGTCACGACATTGTGAATACAAAAATAGGTACAACGATCCATAAATCGACACACTTTATCTCAACACTGACTAAACCAAGCTTCTTCATTATTGCTTCACAAGTACAACTTGTTGCTCATTGATTAGCTCCGCTATAACGTTTATTGTATGTAGTAATTGACTTTTTTGTGGCACACCTCTGATTTACGATAACTTTAAGCTTTTAGGAATATAACATGTTGATTGTTACTCGCTTTATTTATTGTTCTATCTTATTGATTTTGATTGCCTTTCCAGTCCGTAGTAATGAAAAAATTTCAAAGCTTATTAACGAATATTCTGTAAAAATGCTAACAGAGGAGGATGGATTCGTTTCTTCTGAGATATATTCAATCATTCAGGATAAGCAAGGTTTACTCTGGTTTGGAACCGCCGAAAATGGCGTTATGCGTTATGATGGCAGAAAGGTAACCTTGTTTGAATACGATAGCTTGAGTTCAAATGGTTTGACTCATAATGATGCTGGAAATCTTATGCTAGACCATAACGGAAAAATATGGATTGGCACTTGGGGAGGCGGTGCCAACTTTTATGACCCTCAAACAGGGATGTTTAAAAATTTTATTCATGATCCACTTCGTGTTAAATCGATCTCATCGAACCGTATACAATCCTTATTTCACGACCAACAAGGGGTTATTTGGTTAGGATCATATGATAAAGGGTTAAGTCGATATCTCGGTAATAATAATTTTGAGCATATTGAAAAAATTGATGATGCACCATCTGCTTTATCCCATAATAGAATATGGGACATTGAAGACAACGATAGCGATAGCCTTTGGGTGGCCACTAGTTTCGGCTTAAACTTATATGATAAGGCTAAGGGAACCTTTTCTCACTTCTTACCAGCCCCAAAGAATAAAACACCTACGGGCGCAAACGAAATTCGAAGTATTTTAAAAACGTCAAAAAAACAGCTTTATGTTGGGACACAGCGAGGCCCTTTTACCTTTGATAAACGAAATGCCCTTTTTACACCATTAAAAACTCTTGATGATGAATACTTAGGTCAAGTGAACTCTATGATTGAGGATCAGGATGGTTATATTTGGTTTGTTACCAGTAAAGGTTTATTTCGACAATCGAATTCAGGCCCCCAAATTGAACAATTTGACCTTGAGCAGAACAGTGGTCTAAGAGTGATTTTTGAAGATAGCTCGAGAACAATATGGGTTACCAGCGAAACTCACGGTATATATAAGTTAGTGCCGAATCGACATTTTAAGTCAATCAATAATCCTGAATTGACCGCACCAAATGGCATTGCAACGGACACCAACGGTGATTTGTTAATTGTATCGTCATCATCCCAATTATATAGATGGGATGTATCATCACAAACACTAGAAATATTATCGGGGCCTATTTTTAAGGATAGTAATGATGGAAATAGATTATTTGAAAAACCCATAATATTTTCGGACGGTACTGATATTTTGTGGATTGCACAAGGTGACGGTTTAGCTAAATTCAGCTTGGAAACTAAGCAGGTTGAGTTATTAATATACCCTAAATCAGATCCAAACTATGAGGAGTTTAGAGAATTACGAGCCCTTAGTTTGGATCAATACGGAAACCTGTGGATTGGTACTTATAAAAATGGTCTATATCGTTATGACCGCCGGACTAAAACCTTTACTCACTTAAATGAATCTGCAGGATTATCTCATCCCGAAGTTTTAGAAATTTTTAAAGATAGTGAACAAAATATGTGGGTGGGTACCGGCGATGGAGTCAACCTTTGGCAGGAAGAAAGCCAACGATTTATTTCATTTAAAAGTGATAAAAACATAGCTGATAGTCTATTGGGAAAAATAGTTCAGGATGTGCATCAATCTAGGGATGGAGAAATTTGGATTTCTACTCAAAAAGGGCTTAACCGATACCTCCCTGAAACAATGAGTTTTAAACACTTCAGCGCCAAAACTGGATTGCCAACTTCATTGATACGCGCGATTTCAGATGATAAAAATGGTCATTTATGGTTAACCACGAATAAAGGAATTTCAAAGCTAGACCCATTATTGGGAGAAGTAACCAACTATGACCGCAGTAATGGCTTGTTGGGTTCAAACTTCTACGCAAATAGTCTGATACAGGCCAGTAATGAAACGCTATTCACCAGCAGCCAAAGAGGTATTGAATATTTTAACACCGCATATGTAGCGCCAAACTCTAGTGAGTTGAAGGTTGTTCTAACAGGATTTAATAAAATGGGGCAGTCAATAAAGTTTGAAACACCTTATTCCTATGTCACTGATATTCAGTTGTCTTACCTGGATTACTTTTTCTCTTTTGAATTCTCTATATTAGATTTTGTTGCTCCTAACAAGAATCAGTATGCTTATAAACTAGAGGGATATGATGACCGTTGGATTAATATTGGTAATCAAAATATCGCTTCTTTTACCAGCTTAGAAGGCGGCTCATATAAATTCTTAGTAAAAGCGACTAACAGCAGTGCAAAATGGGGGACAGAGCTATTATCAATCAACTTGCATGTATCGCCACCTCCTTGGAAAACTTGGTGGGCATATAGCTTGTATGCATCTGTAGCCTTGCTTGTCGTATTCATTTTAATTTATTTAAGAACACGTTTACAGCAGGCGGAAATAGTGAGACAGAAACAATTTGTTTTAGCGCTTGAAGAGCAAGTTACTGAGAAAACAGCTTCATTAAATACGCAAGCTAAGGACTTAGTTGAAGCGTTGAAAAAAGCCGAAGAATCGACACACCTGAAATCAGAGTTTTTGGCAAATATGAGCCACGAAATACGTACTCCAATGAACGGTGTATTAGGTATGCTGGGACTTATATTACATAGCAAACTAACAGAGGAACAGCGCTACAGAGCCAGCATAGCTAAAGCTAGCGCTGAATCATTATTGACAATTATCAATGAAATACTGGATTTCTCTAAAATTGAAGCTGACAAGTTGGAACTTGAAATACTCGAATTCAATTTACAAGATATGCTCGGCGAGTTTATCCAATCTATGGCGTTAACAGCACAAGCTAAAGGGTTAGAGTTAATTCTAGATACAAGTTCTATTGATTATAAAGTTGTTAAATCTGACCCAGGTCGTATTAGGCAAATTCTCACCAATATTGTAGGCAATGCGATTAAGTTCACCGAAACAGGTGAAGTTATTGTTTGCGCATCTATTAAAGCGATTAGTGGGGAGCAAGAACTTTTAAAAATGGATTGTACAGTAACCGATACAGGAATAGGAATACCCAAAGATAAGCGAAATCACCTGTTTAATTCATTTAGTCAGGTTGATGCATCAACTACCAGAAAATACGGTGGAACGGGGTTAGGTCTGACAATTACTAGGAAATTGTGTGAATTAATGGGTGGAGAGATACAAATGTCCAGTAACCCCAAAGGTGGTAGTTGTTTTCACTTCACGCTAGTCCTTGAAAAAGGACATTACAAGACAAGTGATATATCAAATACAGATGTGCCCATTAAAAGAATACTGATAGTGGATGATAATGAGACTAATCGAAGATTTTTGCGGGCGCAATTAGAGCAATGGGGAATGCAAATTGAAGAAGCTGTTGACGCGAAAATGGCATTGGAGCAATGCCGGAAAAACGTCGATGAAAACGGAAATGTTCTTTTTGATATTGCAATTTTAGATATGAAAATGCCTGGTATGAATGGATATGAGCTAGGTAAACTACTGAGTAACACTCCGGAATTTTCCAAAATGAAACTCATGATGATGAGGCCTGCAGCGCAAAAGGGAGATGATGGAAAACTTTTAAAATCTGGATTTTTCGCGGATTTTCCTAAACCTGTAACAACAAAAGATCTGCTTTCTGCCGTTTCAGTTGCATCTGGAATGGAAAAGACAATAGAGTTGCCATCTCTCCTAATTGCAGACAACAGTTTAGCTATCTCAAAATATGTATATAACTGGCCTTCCGATACAAGGATACTACTGGTTGAAGATAATCATATTAATCAGGTGGTTGCAGAGTGTTTACTGGAAAATATCGGATTGTCCGCAGACTCCGTATCCAACGGATTCGAAGCCATAGAAAGTTTAAAAAATGCAACTGAACACTTACCCTACACGCTCATCTTAATGGACTGCCAAATGCCAGAAATGGATGGATACGAGGCGACAAGACAAATTCGTCTCGGTAATGCAGGGAAACAAAATCAAAGGGTTCCTATCATCGCTATGACAGCTAACGCAATGGTTGGCGACCGCGAAAAGTGCATCGAATCGGGTATGAATGACTATATTACGAAACCGATAAATGAGGAACAAATTTATACAAAGGTCTCTCAATGGTTGAGTCTAAAAATCTGATAAACGTGAGAGCAATTTACAAGCATAGTAGCTATGGATATAGTTATTTAAATCTTTATAAGGTAAGTTTTAATGAAATCATTTTTTCTAGTCATTGTCTTTGTATTTTCTGGCTTTTCGTCTGTTGCAAGCAGCAGTGATTTAGAGCGCTGGCAAGAACAGGCAGGTCAAGTCACCATTACTCGTGACACGTGGGGTATTCCTCATATTTACGGTAAAACTGACGCCAACGCGGTTTTTGGGATGATATATGCTCAGGCGGAAGATGACTTCCATCGTATCGAATTAAACTACCTCAATGCGATGGGCCGATTAGCTGAATCAGAAGGTGAAGATGAGCTTTACCGTGACCTACGTATGAAGCTATATATCGACCCTACAGACATAAAACAAAAATATAGTGAAAGCCCTGCTGACCTAAAAAAACTGATGAATGCGTGGGCGGATGGTTTAAATTATTACCTGCATACTCATCCTGAAATTACTCCTAAGGTGATCAAAGCATTTGAACCTTGGATGGCATTGACCTTCACGGAAGGTAGCATTGGTGGCGATATTGAGAGGATCAATATAAAGCGTCTTGAGCGCTTTTATGGCTTTGCGAAAGCTGATGTCGCCGTCGCTCAATTAACCCAAGACCCCAACGCAGAGCCGCAAGGGTCCAATGGTTTTGCTATAGCCCCTGAAAATACAAAAAATGGTAAAGCGCTTCTACTTATTAATCCTCATACCTCATTTTATTTCCGTGCTGAGGTCCATATGCGCAGCGACGAGGGACTGAACGCTTACGGCGCAGTCACTTGGGGCCAATTTTTTATCTATCAGGGTTTCAACGAAAAAACAGGTTGGATGCATACGTCTAGCGGAGCTGATTTCATTGACGAATATTCAGAAACTATCGAGCAACGCAAAGATGGTCATTATTACAAATATGGAGATACTTGGAGAAAGCTGCGTGAAAGGCAGATCACGCTGCCCTATAAAACGGCAATGGGACAAAAGTCAAAGACGGTCACTGTTTTTTACAGTCATCGAGGACCTATCGTAAGAGACCTTGATGGCAAGTGGGTAAGTGTAGCATTAATGCAAAATCCAATTGACGCACTAAAGCAGTCTTATGGGCGCACTAAAACCAAAAATTATGCAGACTATCGAGAGAATATGCAGTTACATACCAATTCGTCAAACAACACATTGTTTGCAGATTCAGACGGTAATATCGCGTATTTTCATAGTAATTTCATTCCTCGCCGTGATCCATCGTTTAACTGGAAGGAACCTGTAGACGGAAGTAATCCGGCAACCGACTGGCTCGGACTACACACACTGGATGAGACCGTCGGTGGACATAATCCAAAAAGCGGTTATCTAAATAATACCAATAATTGGCCATGGATGATGGCAGGGCCGAAATATAGCCCTAAGGCATCGGATTACCCATCTTATATGGAGAATTATCCTGAAAATTATCGCGGCATTCACGCTATTGAAGTGCTTGACGGTAAAAAAGATTTTACAATTGATAGTTTAGCGGCTGCGGCCTATGACAATCATTTAACCGCTTTTGATGTTTTACTACCCGTTTTGTATACCGCTTATAAAGCAGCCCCTGCTGTTGAGCTTGCCGAGCAGATAGCACTTCTAAAAACATGGGACCATCGTTCTAGCGTTAACTCTACTGCGACGTCACTTGCTGTATTTTGGGGCCAAGATCTCCGACGTAAAGCTGCAGAGAATGATATTGCAGAGGCTGAAGCCCTGGCTCGTGGCCTTAGCTTCAGTGAGTATGTGGCTGAATATACCGCTCAGATCGGAGTGGCAACTTTATATGAAGCCAAAGCAAAGCTCATCGCTGATTTTGGTAGTGCAGAAACGCCATGGGGTGAGATCAACCGATTTCAGCGTTTAACCGGCGATATCGTTCAACCTTTTGATGACTCCGCAGAGAGCATTCCGGTTGGTTTTACATCCGCTCGTTGGGGCTCTTTGGCTGCATATGGCCAACGCACATTCAATGGAACAAAACGTATATACGGGACACGAGGCAACAGTTTTGTCGCCGTGGTTGAATTTGGTGATAAAGTAGTAGCCAAGGCAATTACAGCCGGTGGGCAAAGCGGTGATCCGGCCAGCCCACACTTTAATGATCAAGCATCACTTTATGCCGCAGGTAAATTACGAGATGTGTATTTCTATCCAGAAGATATTCAGAAAAATGCGAAACGTAAATATCACCCGGGTGAATAAATAAAATGGCGACATTTGCGACTACTGATAGCGTAATGTGTTTAATAAAATACATTTTAGAGTAGACTTACTGCGTGAATATATTGTGTCGAAGGTATAACTCATCTACACAGTACATTTATATGAATTGATTATTAATCGTAAAAGTCTATGATTTCGCGTGTTTTTTAAAATAACCAGTTTATTATAACAGCAAATAGCGTCATATTTTATCAATAGGCACTGCAAGGGATTAACGGTTTGGTTTTTTCCTTGAGAGTCTGATTTTTTATACCTAGGTATTGATTGTGCTTGTCTTATTGGGTATAACAAGTGGGTAATTAATAATCGCGACCGTGATATGCGTATTTAGCTTAATGTATATTGCCTTCACATACTTTTTTCGCTAGTGCCAAACAAGTCGTGCTTTAATTACAAACGTTAAAAATAATAAGTTCGAGCATAGGAGCTCGACGCAGTTATATCAGGAGCACGCAACATGACGTTGTTAACAACACGTAATCTCACTCGCATATTGTCGCTGTGTTTGATTTTATTCTATCTAACAATCATCTCTGAATTCTTTGATTTTAATATTCTGAATAGACTTCCCGACATCAATATAAGTGCACTTGTTGTCACTTGCGCATTAGTTGTTTTTTGGATTGTATTTAGTATCCGAGCTCGTCACAGACACTAGCCGGCAAATTAGACGCCAGTGATTTCAATTTAATAACGAAATTCTTCACAGAATAATGAGATCTCTATGCGCTAAGTGATACAATCAATTTTTGATTGTTAAGAATTTCTCCGTCCTATGTTTTTGCTTATTATATATGTTGTTATTGCGCTAGGTTTTTCGTTTATATGTTCAATTGCAGAAGCCGTCATACTTAGCGTTTCGCAAGCGTACATTTCACTTTTAGAAAAAGATGGGAAACCTTCAGGCACATTGTTAAATAAGCTAACAAGCGACATTAATAAACCGCTATCAGCAATACTCACATTAAACACCGTTGCACACACCATGGGAGCTGCCGGCGCTGGAGCCCAAGCCGCTGCTGTATTTGGTGAAGCATATTTGGGTGTGATTTCCGCGGTGCTTACGCTTCTAATCCTGGTGTTTTCTGAAATCATTCCAAAAACGCTAGGTGCTACTTATTGGCGACAATTAGCCCCAGCAATGGCTCATTTCCTTAAATATTTGATTATCTTGTTATACCCATTCGTCAAGATGTCTGAAAAATTGACAAGTGGATTTAAAGAAGACAGCCCGCTTAAAGGGTTAAGTCGAAGTGAGTTATTAGCAATGGCAGAGTTGTCCGGTCAAGAAGGGCAATTAGCCAAACAAGAGTCGCGCTTTTTAAAGAACTTATTGCAGTTACATTCATTAAATGTAAAAGATGCGATGACACATCGTACGGTTGTATTTTCAGCGCCTGAATCAATGTCAGTTAACGATTTTATGGAGCAAAAATTACCCACTGAATTTTCTCGCATCCCCATTTATGAAGACGATCATCGCGAGAATATAAGCGGCTTTGTCATTAAGTCTGACATTCTATTGGCTAAAGCGAATGGTGAAGGTGATAAAAAACTCTGCGAAATGAGCAACGCTTTACCCACGGTATTAAGCAGTATGCCGTTATCCAGTACTTTTGACCAATTTTTGAAATCTCGAATTCATATGGTGTTAGTGGTAGACGAATACGGTGGTTTAGAAGGCTTGCTAACATTAGAAGACCTCCTTGAGAGCCTATTAGGCATCGAAATAGTGGATGAGAGCGACACTAACGTAAGCATGAAACAGCTTGCAAAAGTGATGTGGCGCAGACGTGAACGTCGCCTTATGAGCAAAGACAGTGATCAATAGCAGGTTTGCACAATGCAGGACCAAAAAGTGCTTTAACCATTATCCGTTTTGTTGGTATGTTCGAATTCTCCTAACACCTGATGCCAAGCAGCTAGATGACTGGCATAATTTTCTTTTTGTTGACTACTCACTTCTTTAATATCCAAAAGATCGTCTGGAATTTCTACTAATATACGCCAATGATTAAGTGTATTTGTTGCAGCAGCACAGAGCTGAGAAATAGAAGCATGAGCTTGGTTTGAATTTTTAATATAACCGTCGGTTTGCTTACAAAGCAATGCAAGCGGCGAATCAGCGATAGGTGCGATATTACGAGTTACCTGATAATCGCGTAATAGCTGTTGATAGTTATCGTTGTCTTCAGCAATATCCTTACCACTCTCATTTACTTCTTGAATAACCGCGTGAGCATAACCCATTGTATCAAAAGTACTCAGGTGCAATTGTTGGAATATCGCTTCTTTGGCTTGCAATCTAGGGTCTACAAATTTTTCATCAGACATTTATTGTCCTCCATGAGTAGGATAAAAGTATATACGGAATCTAACACACGCTTTGTACGCAAAATATTAAATAATGATTTCTCTTAAATACAAAAAGAAAAAAATATAAAAATCATACTAATAACCATTAATCTTAGTGACGGCCTTAATTCTTATTATCTCTGCTAGACCAATGTCTTATTTTCGAGTTTCTTTGTTCCTATGTACTAACTTTTATCTTATTCTTTTAAGGTGTGACTATTTAGCCTGAATTTTGGCATAATACCGCCACTTTTTGCGGTACGCGCAAAACCACGATACCCAGATAAGAAAAAATGGCTTGAGAGGCAAAATGAAAGCATTAGATATACAGGGCTTGGCAAAAACCTATAAGGGTGGAGTGCAGGCGCTAAAAGGGATTGACTTAACAGTTGAAGAGGGGGATTTTTTCGCCTTATTAGGCCCCAATGGAGCAGGTAAGTCGACAGCTATAGGGATTATCAGCTCGTTAGTGAATAAATCTAGCGGCAATGTGAAAGTGTTCGAACACGATTTAGCGACTGATATCGTTAACGCTAAAAGCTGCATTGGCCTCGTGCCACAAGAATTTAATTTTAATCAGTTCGAAACGCTATTTCAAATCGTTGTTAATCAAGCCGGTTATTATGGCGTTCCTCGTTCAATTGCAAAAGTACGTGCCGAAAAGTACCTCAAGCAACTTGATCTGTGGGATAAACGAAATTCTGCTGGTAGAGAGTTGTCGGGTGGTATGAAGCGCCGTTTAATGATCGCTCGTGCGCTAATGCATGAGCCTCGCATGCTAATTCTAGATGAACCTACTGCGGGTGTTGATATTGAAGTGCGTCGTTCAATGTGGACTTTCCTCAAAAAAATCAATGAAGAAGGTATTACAATTATTCTGACTACGCATTATTTGGAAGAAGCCGAAATGTTATGTCGAAATATTGCCATCATTGATAAAGGGAAAATTGTTAAAAATACCAGCATGAAAGCCCTTTTAGCCACTTTAAACGTTGAAACCTACGTGTTCGATCTTGCATCAGGAGCTAATCAGATAAGTATTGAAGGTTTTGAGACGCGAGCGAACGATGACCAAACCCTAGAAGTCGATGTGCTCAAACAAGGAGGCTTAAATCCGGTTTTTGAAGAGCTATCAAAGCAAAATATCCAAGTGATGAGTATGCGCAATAAGTCAAATCGACTTGAAGAGTTATTTGTACGCTTAGTCGAAGCCAATCAAGAAAAAGGAACCACCGATGAGTAATCGTAATATGACGGCACTCTATACCATTTGGATTAAAGAATGTACGAGGTTCTTACGAATTTGGGTACAAACATTAGTCCCGCCTGCCATCACTATGTCCCTTTATTTTGTGATTTTCGGTAAGCTTATGGGTGATAGAATTGGTCCAATTGACGGCTCTAGTTATATGGAGTTTATTGTTCCAGGATTAATTATGATGGCCGTTATAACAAGCTCATACTCGAATGTATCGTCTTCGTTTTTCAGTGCCAAGTTTCAGCGTAATGTCGAAGAGATACTCGTGGCGCCAGTGCCTACTTGGGTCGTTATTATGGGCTTCGTAGGCGGTGGTGTTGCCAGAGCTTCTATTATCGGCGTAGTTGTTATTTTTGTATCGATGTTTTTTGTTGATATAAAAATCGCTCATTATGGCGTAATTATTGTGACTATTTTACTCACCTCGATTTTGTTCGCTACTGCAGGTCTAATAAACGGAATCTACGCCAAAAGTTTCGACGATATCAGCATTATTCCTACGTTTGTGCTAACGCCTCTGACTTATCTTGGTGGTGTGTTTTATTCGGCATCGATGCTAGAGAAAGTATTCAATGAGTTTTGGCAGGGCGTAATTCAAATTAATCCTATTTATCATATGGTAAATGCTTTTCGTTACGGTTTTTTAGGCAGCGCTGATGTTAATTTTACATTAGCACTTAGTATGTTGATTGGCTTAAATGTTGTTTTGTTTGCTGTCGCTTATCGCCTTCTCTCTACGGGCACTGGTATTCGCACTTAATGGAATCGAGTTCAAGAGAAATTACAACGAATCAGCAAGGGGTGCACGAAGACCTTGCTGATATTGTGAATAAGTATAGACGCTCTGAATTTAAAAAACCGATAGCGCAGCATACCAAGCAGACATTCGATTCGGTCATTGACTGGTTGGGAAGTTGGCAGGGTGACGTGATCATCGACGCTTGCTGCGGTGTGGGCGAAAGCAGTATCGTGCTTGCCCAACAAAATCCGAATACGAAGGTCATTGGCATTGACAAATCGGCTGTGCGACTAGATAAATATGCGCATTACAAACGACAAAAAGACGGTGATATCAATAATAATGTCAGCGTTTTTCAAGCTGACTTAAATGATTTTTGGCGATTACTCGCTGAGCACCTGAAAACAGCAAAGTGGACGGTGAGTAAACAATGCTTGTTTTATCCCAATCCGTATCCTAAAAAAGCACAGGTTCAAAAGCGCTGGCATGCGAGTCCAGCCTTCATTGCGCTGCTGGGTTGTTCAACTAACATTGAAGTAAGAAGCAATTGGCTCACCTATCTGCACGAATTTCAGCAAGCACTCAGCATTTATGGTGTAAATAGTAAAATCGATCAAGTCAGCGGTGTTGCTATTACGCCGTTCGAGCGAAAGTACACTGAGTCAGGCCAATCATGTTGGCAGCTTCACACCCTTGCTGATGGAGAAGAAAGATAAAAACCTTGTCCGAAGTTGATGCCCATTGAGGTGACTAACTCAAGTGTTGATTTGTCTTCAATGTGCTCAGCAACCAGTTTGGTACTCCCTATTTTACATAGTTCGACAAGCTCAGCCAGCGCTTTTTTATCTATATTTGGACTATTAATCATCTCCCCTGAGAGCTTAATAGCTTGAATTTGTAACTTTAGTGCCTGCGCCAAAATAGCACTCGAAGTTGATACATCATCTATAATGATGGTCAAGTTTGGACAGTTTTCATTTAAATGAGCAATAACTTTAAAGTGCTTCTGTAATGTCGTATGGGTGATCTCAATACCAAATAGAGTCGTCGTTGTATTTTCATGAGAGCGCACTAACCAAGTCACTAAGGACTCGTCATTTAAATCGTTTTCGCTAAGATTAATACTCCATGGAATATTACGATTTGCGCAGAAGCGGCGGCTTTGTTCGTAGATATGATAAGTTAACTCCGCATTCCAATTCTTCTGTTCAACGATGGTTAAAAACTCACTGGGTAGAAAAATATGTTCGTTATTACCCAATAACCTTGCCAGACACTCGTATCGCCACACCCGATTGTTTTGTAAATTCATAATCGGTTGAAAGTATGGAACAACACGTTCCATTTTAAACTGTGTTGCGACCAATGGTTGACTCATTTAAATACCTTGCCCTAATTTTGTTTCGGTTAAAATTCAACCATATGTTCAATATGTATCAGTTCTAAATACAAAATCTTGAGTTTTTTCAGCAAATTCAAGTGTTTTTACATGCATTTCGTGCATTTTGTCGATAAATGTCACATTCAGTATCTTGGTATTGATGTAGAAGTGGGGTAAAATTAAAGATTGAAAGTTTTCATCTAAGGTTACAAATTGGCAAAGGCAGAAGTTAGCTTAGAGCATTTATTTAGAGTTTTTACTAAACCTGAGCATAGTGATTCAACGTTAACCAAAATAGAAAGGCATTTGTCCGACAACATTTCGGACTTCCTTTCTCAGCATGTGGTCACAAAAAAGACCTCTTTAGAAGAGATTGAAAAAGATTTCTTGATCGCTTCTGTGCCTGACAGTCCTGAATTTGTTTCCGAGCATGCTGAGTCATTACTCAATAAATTGGTTGCCCATTCAGTAAACACCTATTCCCCCACGTTTATAGGTCACATGACGTCGGCATTGCCATATTTTCACCTAACCTTAGCTAAGTTATTGGTTGGCTTAAATCAAAATCTTGTCAAAATTGAAACTTCTAAGGCTTTCACGCCACTTGAAAGGCAGACCCTTGGCATGATGCATAATTTGATTTACCAGCAAGATGATAAATTTTATGAAGATTATCTACATAGTGCGAATCACGCATTGGGCTCTTTTTGTTCAGGTGGCACGGTCGCAAATATAACCGCGCTATGGGTTGCTAGAAATCATTTACTGTCACCGGATGGTAAATTCTCCGGTGTCGCAAAAGCGGGCTTAGCTGCTGCTTATCGTCACTATGGTTATGAAAATATTGGCGTGATGTCATCTAATCGTGGACATTATTCGTTATCTAAAACGGTTGATGTCTTGGGGATTGGTCGCGACAATATGCTTACAGTCCCGAGTCCAACCCAAAAACTTGACCCAGAGCAAGCGCTGAAACTGGGCAAAGCTTATCAACAAGCGGGTAACAAACTACTTGCGATTGTTGGCATAGCGGGCACAACCGAGACCGGTCATGTTGACCCTTTAGACGAACTTGCCGATGTCGCAAAAGAATTGAATTGTTGGTTCCATGTTGACGCAGCATGGGGCGGAGCGACCTTGTTTTCTGAGCGTTACCGCGGGAGATTAGCCGGTATTGAACGAGCCGATTCGGTTACCATCGACGCGCACAAGCAAATGTACGTGCCAATGGGCGCAGGGATGGCTTTGTTTAAAGATCCTAAACACAGCAATGCGGTGCGTCATCATGCGCAGTACGTTTTACGTGAGGGCTCTAAAGATTTAGGCGCCACGACTCTTGAAGGTTCGCGCAACGGTATGGCTCTGATGGTGTATTCGTCCTTGCACATCTTAGGTCGCAGAGGTTACGAGCTTTTGATTAATAAAAGTATTGAGTTAGCGCATGAGTTTGCCGAGATGATCAATGTTCATCCTGAATTTGAGTTGACAACCCAGCCGACTTTATCATTACTGACATACAGACTTAGACCAAACGCTTTGGCTCAGCTGACTAGTATGCCAGCTTCTGACATTGCTGATATTAATAAACAGTTAGATAGTTTGACGGTGTCGGTGCAAAAGCAACAACGCGAAGCTGGAAAGTCATTTGTATCTAGAACGCGCATTGAAATTGAGAAATACAACGGCGAAGCGATAACTGTATTCCGTGTAGTTTTAGCTAACCCGCTGACCACCCGGGAACACTTGTCTGACATTCTTAAAGAACAAGTAAAAATTGCGAATGGAAATGAAGTTTGGCATGGACTTTCAGCAACGCCTAAATCCGAAATAGCGTAGTCTTGAAGTTTAAATAGTCAAAATAGCGAAGGTATTATCTGCTACCTGAACTTTAATCAGTAAAGTTGCCACCCATTTTTTATCATCTGATTGAATATATAACTCGACAACTCTTACTTTTGCCTATCTCAGCGACTCCCACATCCGCCTTTCCGTTCGTTACCTCACTTTACGGTTTTTTTGGTGAACCCCGAGCAGTCGCAGCGAGAATGTGATGACAAGCGCTATAAAATGCCGAACCAGTATTTTCAGCCTATTGCCTTAGCTGAGAACATTATTTGTTATTATAAACTGAATGTATCTATTATCGTCATTTAGTGTAGCTTAATGTTTTATTTATTTGATTTCTGTTGTCGTTCAGTGTTGGCTAGTTAAAAAACAACTTAATAAACCCTGGTTTTTAGGTTGAATAAATACAGCCGATTTCTGAACATAAAATTATTTATATTTTAAAATTCATTTTTTGCATCCACCTTGCTGCGTCGCTCGTTTGGTTAATTAAGTGAAATAGAGGATTGTTATGGAACATGAAGAACTATTTTTATTGCTGAAAAAAGTTGCTATAGGCAACCAGCCTGCTTTTAATGAATTATATAGACTTACCAGTGGGCAACTTTTCGCTGTTGCACTTAAAATGTTAAACAATAGAGATAGCGCTGAAGAGGCTTTGCAAGAGGCATACGTTAGTATTTGGTACAAAGCTGATTACTATAAAGAAGGTCAAGGCACAGTATTAACTTGGATGGTGAGCATCATTCGTTATCGTGCCTTAGATATGTTGCGAAGCAAAAAGGTTAGAAAAGAAGAGGATTTGTCTGACGACATAATAGACGAGTTAGACGCAACTGAAACCACTGAATCTGGGCATGACATTAAAATTGAAGGCTGTATGAAGGAACTTGATCAACAGCAAAGACAGGCAATTCATTTAGCTTATTTTAATGGCTTATCTCATTCTGAAGTGGTGGAGCATTTGGATATTCCTTTAGGCACTATCAAAAGTTGGATAAGGCGAGGATTAACAAGTTTACAGAGGTGTTTAGGTGTATGAAATATGACAACCCACAATTAATATCTGCATTAGCAGCTGAATATGTGCTTGGTACATTGCGAGGCAAAGCTAGAGAAAGATTCGAAGTGTTAAAATTTGCAAACGAAGACATAATCAAAGAAATCAAGTATTGGGAATCACATTTAAATGAGATGGCTTTACATCTCCAGCCAATTGAGCCAAGAGAGTATGTCTTACAAAATGTACGAGAACGATTAGGTTTTTTTGAACACGAAACGAGTGGATCTGAAGGGCAAGTGAAAGCTGGCAATGTCGTACAATTTAAACAAGATAAAACGACTCAAAAAGATAAAAGCATTGTCTGGAAGTGGTGGTCGGGTGTTGCAACCGCTGCGGCCTTAGTGCTTGCCGTTTTGGTATCAACAAACATTGAGGTTGACACTACGCAGCAAGTTCAGAGTCTTGCAGTAATAAGCAATGAGGACGCAAAAACATTGTGGTCTATTGATGTTTTGGCCAATGATATAAGAGTCAAAGTGACTTCTTTTGTACCAAAATTGCCAAATAATGATTATCAACTTTGGATAGTCCCGGCTTCAGGCGCCGCTCCTATTTCAATTGGTGTAATGAAGCAATCGGGCGAGTTCTATTTATCGAAGCCGGTCGAATTTGATAATATCGATATTGCAGCACTTGCGGTAAGTAAAGAACCCAAAGGCGGTTCACCTAATGGCGCTCCAACAGATGTTCTGTATGCTGTTGAGCTAGCGTTGATATAAGTAAAAACGTAGGTATGGAGCAGCATTCATTGCTGCTCCAGTTATCCTAAGACCCAATTTAAATCCCCCTTCAAAAACTATTTAATAAAGAAATAAAATCTTTTGCATCCAATTCAGAACTTCACTCGTTTGGTTTCCTGAGTACCTAATTCATCCAAATAAAGGAAATTATAATGATAAACACACGAAATACTAAAATAGCACTTGCTATAACAGCAGTGTTAACAGTGGGTGTAGCAAATGCATCAAGTCACCGTGAAGCGCCAAACATTACTAAGACGCCAGCAGTAGATTCAACAGATTTCTATATGTTCAATAGTTATGAAGAAGGTCGTGGCGATTTCGTCACCATAATTGCTAATTATATTCCTCTTCAGGATGCATACGGCGGTCCAATTTATTTCCCAATGGATCAGGAAGCGACATATAGCATCCACATTGATAATGATGGCGATGCACAAGAAGACATTACTTTTGCTTTTAACTTTACTAAGTCTAGCCCAGGTATTGCATTAAATGTTGGTCCAGAAGGCGATACCAAGTCTATTGCTATACCGCTAGTCAATGCCGGTGGAATTTCTGTAGATGACGATAGCAATGCTAACTTTGTAGAAACATATAATTTGTCTATGATTGAAGGTTCTGCGAGATCGGGAACAAGAACATCATTAACAAGAACAAGCGGACCTAGCCCTGAAAGCGCACACGGCAATCAAAATACATTTGAAAAACCACTAGATTATATCGGTAATAAGACATTTACCAATGAAGCTGGCTATAATGCATACGCAAATGCCTATATATATGATGTGCAAATACCAGGTTGCAGTACTTCAGGAAAAGTGTTTGTTGGCCAACGTAAAGACGCGTTCGTAGTTAACCTAGGTGAAACCTTTGATTTGGTAAACTATGTGCCAGTTGAAGGCGATAGTGTTCGAGGAAATGGCGATGGTGACGGTTTCCCAGACGGCATCACTCAAGACTCTGCTAACGATGACTTGATTGATAAAAACGTGACAAGTCTCGCAATTGAAATACCTAAAGACTGTATTACTGGAGAAGGGAACGGCACTGTTGGCGGTTGGACTACTGCAAGCTTACCGCAAGTAAAAATTCTTAATCCAAACGCTACTTTTGATAAGCCTGAAGTTAATGGCGGAGCACTAACACAAGTATCTAGACTGGGTTCACCATTAGTTAACGAACTCGTTATTGGTTTAAAAGATAAAGATACATTCTCTTCGTCGCATCCAAAAGATGATGGTCAATTTGCTGACTATGTAACCAACCCTGCTTTACCAGAACTACTGAACCTTTTGTTCTTGGACGCGGTAAATGAACGCACTGGTGCCGGATTTGAAACACTTGCTCCAACTAACTTCCCAAGAGTTGATTTGGTGACTGCATTCTTAACTGGTTTTCCAGGTGTGAATCAAATGTCAACTGTTACGGCATCTGAAATGTTACGTTTGAATACGGGTATTCCTGCGAAACCAGCGGCTGAGCAAAGCCCATTTGGTGTAGCTGGTGATGACCTTGCAGGCTTCCCGAATGGTCGTCGTCCAGGTGATGATGTTGTTGATATCGCTTTACGTGTAGTAATGGGCGCATTGTGCTACCCAATTCCTATCAACGGTGAACCAACTAACTTAGGCCTGTGTGAAGAGAGTGACGCGAGTGTTGGAAATCAAGCATTTACTGACGGAGCACCAAGCGACGCTAGTATGATGATGACGACTTTCCCATACCTTGCTACTCCAATTGCCGGTTCTAAATAATAACAGTCAAGGAGACCAATATGAAAATTAAAAAGTCTGTAATTAAAGTCGCTATTGCGATGGCTGGTGTTATTAGTTTATCTGGCTGTTTTGACAGTGATGATGACAGAGCACCAGCACCAGTTATAGTAGCACCGGATCCAGAACCAGTTAATCTGCCGCCGAGTGCAACTTCAGTTAATTTGACTACACAAACTGAAGCTTCGATAACTGATCAATTGTCTGGCTCAGATCCTGAAGGGCAAGCGCTTAGTTTTGCACTTTCTTCAGAACCTCAGTCTGGCAGTGTTACTATTGATGATAATGGTAGTTTCACCTACCAGCCGTTCAATGAAGTGACTGGTTCTGATACGTTTACATATGTTGTGACTGATGACGGTGGCTTAGAAGCATCTGCAACAGTGAACATCACGATTGAGGCGTTACAATTATCTTTCCTGAACTATAGTCGTCAGGCATTTAGTGCACAACAAAGTGCTAAACCATTGTCGTTAAATGGTAGAGTGCTTGCTCAAGACTCAAATGATCAAGGTGATTATCAGGACTTGTTAGATACTACAGTAGTGTCACCTGCAGGACAGTAATTATCATTAGTTGATAATTAGTACGTAAACGGGATATCGCCAAGGATGGCATTTCCCATTTTTTTAGCTTTTCTACTTATTGTTCAATTTACCACTAGGAGTGTTTTCTCTCGTGAAACGCCTGTTTTTATTCTCGTTACTCCTTTTTATCTATTCTAGTAAAGCGTTCTCATCAGAACCTTTTATCCCAGACTCATCTGCATTTGTAGTGGCTACATGGCCAGTGCAAACATCCAGTTTAAACGTGAGTGATCAAATACAAAACCTACTCAATAACGCCTCTTATCCAGGCAATAGCGCAAATTATTCGATTGCAGCAAGCCTACTCAAACAATCCGCTGACGATGTATCAGTGATGGACCGGTTATACTATGACGCCGTCATTAAACAGCATTATCATCGATTTGAAGAAAGCAAAGAGCTCCTTCTTACTTTGTTGAAAGCACAACCTAAAAATCCCAATGCTTTGTTATTATTATCCAATATGTATTCGGTTTTAGGCGAGCATGAACTCGCTGAAAAGATGTGTATTCGTCTCATTTCAATCGCGCCGCAAACCTTTGTCGCTACTTGTGTGCTTAATGTACGAGCGCAGGACGGTAATTTAAAATCAAGTTTGGAGCAATTATCTGTATTCTTGAAAAATAATGACTTAAGTGGTGAAAGTAATGAAGGCTTAGCCATATGGTCATCAGAGACTCTTGCTAGCCTTGCAAGAGCAAATGGTGAGCTGCAACGCGCACAGAAAATACTAGCGCCTTATACCAATAAAAAAGTGCCTGTTAGTTTTTGGGTTCTTTGGTCTGATATTGAACTTGAATTAGACAATCCAAAGCAGGTAAGAAATCGTCTTGAAAGTATTGTTAAAAATTCACAGAATCAGGATGACGCTCTTATTTTGAGACTTGCCTTAGCGGAAAAGCGATTAGTTCCATTAAGAAGTGTGTGGTTAGAAAAAGTAAGAGCAAGAATTGATTTGAGAGAATCTAGAAATGACACCGAACACGCTTTCGATATTGCCCTTTATTATTATTTTATTGAACGTGAATATCAAAAAGCACACGCTTGGGCTCTGATTAACTGGGACCAAGCGAAACTACTAGACGATAAGAATTTACTAAAGATGACTCAAGATGCTTTGCAAATGCCGCCTTCAGACAAACAGTTTATGGGCGACGATAAATGATCATTCGTAATGTTATTTTTATATTAACTCTGTTGTTCGCGAATAATTTATTAGCGCATGAACTAAGCACTACTTTTGTTGCTGCTGAACTTAGCGACGACGGAAGCCTAAACGGGCAGGTGAAGCTCGATGTTTTAGACTTAAAAGAAGTTCTTACACTTGATATAAACGCCAACGGTGAATTAACCTGGGGTGAAATTGAGGCTAGTACAGAGATCATCCAGAATTATATTTCAAATGGTTTACGTTTCTTTGCTGACAAAGAGCAATGTATGCTCAACGTCAATAACCAACTTGAGCTGCAAGAGTTGACCGGTGTTACCTATTTAGTTTTACCGTTTTCTTCACAATGTCCGCAAATGAGCCAGTTAAGCTTTGAGTATTCGCTACTTTTTGATGCCGCAGCTAATCATAAGGCCATTTTTAGTTTACGAGTAGAGTCAGAGCAGCATGTTTTTATAGTTGATGATCAGAATGTTCGAAATTCGATAGATGTTAGTGTAAACAAAAGCTCCTCATGGGCTACATTTGGGGCATTTATTTATCAAGGCATTTTTCATATTCTGATTGGTCTTGACCATATTCTATTTTTGTTGACTCTTTTACTAACTATCTGTCTTTACCGACAGGTGAATGAATGGAAAGACATAGAATCTAAAAAAGTGATCATTAGAAAGACACTGGTGATTATTACTTCTTTTACAATTGCACATTCAATTACGTTGTCCGGAACGGCTCTTGGCATTATTCCAGTAATGGGATCTTGGATTGAAGTTGTAATAGCTGCATCTATATTATTTAACGTTATTAATAACTTATTTCCGATGATAAAAAACTTAGGCCTTATTACGTTCATTTTTGGCCTAATTCATGGTATGGGTTTCGCTGGCGCCCTATCGGAATTTGGTTTTACTAAAGAGCATCAATTATTAAGTGTATTAGGTTTTAATCTAGGCGTCGAAATCGGGCAATTGGGTTTATTAGTTGTTTTATTGCCTATTTTATTATGGCTAAGAAAAAGCAATTATTATAAATGGTATGGCATGCAACTATTTTCTCTTTTGGTTGGCGGCTTAGCCATATATTGGATCTTGGAGAGGTGGTAAGAAAAGCCCTGAAGTACTATAAAACAGGCTAATTGTAACCTTAGTTGCACTTGTATCTTTTTTTATGACTTTGCGCATCAACATGCTTATTTTCTTTTTTTAAATTAATTCGATTTATTGCCTTCATTTTGGGTGCAATTATTGCGGAGTATTGATATCGTATTGTTGACTAACAATAATATAAATCAACTTGCGTTGCCAAAAATGTAGTTGGTAATAAAAAGTGAAGAAGAAGAAGTGTGCTAAAAAAAATAACCATTGTCATGTTATTGGTTTGCGTTAGCTTACTTGCGGATGCTGGCGAGCTATTGGCTAGAAGCAGCCAAGCTACAAGCAACATGATAACGACTAAATCAACGAAAGTGAGCTTAGTGAGTTCTCAACAAGGCCAGCAATACGCAAGCTATCAGCAGAAAAAAGCTCAGATTGCGATCATCATTGACGACATTGGAAATAAACGAGCCGATTCTGCCGCTTTCTCTCTCCCTAAAGAAGTGACCTTTTCAATACTACCGCATACCCCATTTTCGACACGATTTTCAGCTTATTCTTATCATCAAGGCCGAGAAGTCATGCTGCATATGCCGATGGAGTCATTGCATGGGGAAGCATTAGGCGATGGTGGTTTGCTAGCCAGCATGTATCCTGAGGAAGTCGAAAAGCAGTTATTGTTAGCTTTGAAGTCTGTGCCTCATGCTACCGGCGTGAATAATCATATGGGCAGTAAACTTACGCAAATTACATTACAGATGAATGCAGTTATGCAGGTTCTGAATAACAATAATCTATACTTTATTGACAGTCGCACAACCAAATTTACTAAAGCACATATCATTGCTCAGCAACATGGCGTGGCAAGTGCTCAGCGCAATGTTTTTCTTGATCACTACGCGAATGAAGCGTTCCTTGAAAAGCAATTTGAGCAGCTTATCCTAAAGGCTAGACGCAATGGCTCGGTTATCGGTATAGCACATCCTTACAAAGTTAGTATCTCATTTTTAAAACGCAAGTTAGCTAATCTACCAGACGATATAGAGCTTATTACCGTAAGTGAATATCTATCGTTCGGGGGCAACGATGACATCGATAGTTTTGAACTGCCGAGAACAGCAAAAGAAACCCTGAGACCCGCAACTGATATCGCCCCAAAATAAATTGTCAAAGTAAATACAGGCGTATCGTTTTAATACTTTTACAGCTCTTAAATTAGATGTTATATTATAACGATAATTTGACATGCACCGAGCTAGCTCGGTTTTTGAGAAGAGTAAATGAATAGCAAATTCGCTGAACTTAAACCAGATATATTAGAAGCAGAAACCAATACGATGGGTGTTGGGCAATCTGTTGTCGATCCTGAAATACAAAATGTCGTCTTAGATCGCGTTGGTATTTGGATGTCTAGTATTTGTGCTTTGCATTGTTTGCTTTTACCAATACTGCTGCCTATCGCACCTTTAGTCGCCAGTAGTGTTTTTGCCGAAGCGTGGTTTGAGCGAATGATATTAACATTCTCAATTTTAGTTGGCTTTGCCGCATTATTCGTTGGCTTCCACAAATATCATCGACAGCTTTACCCTCTTTATTCTCTTGCACTAGGTGGCTTAATATATTGGAATAAGGACATGTTTGGACACGAATATGAACCCTTCACTATTGCGATTGGTGCTTTCCTGATTATCGCCGCTCATGTAACTAATATACGTTTATGTAAAAGCTGTAAAACCTGTGAAGATGGGTGTGGGTCAAAAAAATAATATATAAACTCTGCTAGGCCGTAGTAAAATCCCTACCCAATTTGTAAAATTAACCTATTACTCTATACTAAAATTTAATTATTGGGATAGGTAGCACGCATTTGTCATTTCCTTTTTTATTAAACGATGCTCTGACGGATTTTAAACGAACAATAGCCTCTCAATTAATGTTCGGTCTTTCTGTTGTTGTTTCAATTGGCCTTCCTCTGTCACTTATACGTTGGCTAGAAATTGGTTTTCAACCCGTTTTTGTGTTGCATGTAGCAGTAACAATTATCATCTTAGCCTGTAATTTTAGACCAAATAAATCTAACTACAAAATAGATTTAACTGTTATTGTTGTCGTTCTTAGCGCTATGATTATAGTAGGTATGCGTTCCTTTGGATTGCAAAGTGGGGTGATTACGTTCGCGACTTTTACATCCTTTTTGGTTGCGATCTTGTGGGGTATCCGTCCAGCCATTTTGTTCTCATTTTTTTGGTGTCTTTTCGTCCTTGGCTTAGGATGGTTATTTATCCATGACGTGATTGAATATTCGGTAAAACCAGAGGTATATAGTGCTACATTCGGTTCCTGGGTAATTGTTGCAGTGGGTTCGACTCTGTCCATTACCTTAATTTTGATTCTGACATCGCAAGGTTTAAAACAGCTATCTAACCAATTCAAAATAATTGAATCACAACAACAAGAAATAGAATATTTAGCAAATCACGACTCCCTGACCGATTATTACTCCGCAAGATTGGCTATGCCAATGCTAAAAAATGCGATTAGCACTGCAAAAAGAAGTACGCAAAAAGTAGCTGTTGTGTTTATTGATTTAAATGAATTTAAACAAGTAAATGACAATTTGGGTCACGAAGTCGGTGATCAGGTGTTAGCCGCGATTGCAAAACTATTTAAAGAAGAAATCAGAGATATAGATACTCCTGTGCGTATAGGAGGAGATGAATTTCTCTTTATTTTGCCCAATTTACAATCGTCTGGTGAAGCGTTGGAAGTCGTTAATAGGTTGACAACTAGACTGTCCTTATTTACCTCAATCAGTGGTCATGATTTATCGGTTGGTGCCAGCGCTGGTATTGCTATTTATCCGGACGACTCGTTGAGCCCATCTATGCTAAGAGGTTTTGCAGACCGGGCAATGTATAGCGCTAAGCAAGATAACGTGCAGATAAAATTTTACAATGACTTAAAAGAACCGGACCTTGTCGAGTTTTAATGCAAGGACAGTATTAACGACATGGGTAATTATCGATATTGGCATTAGCATCAGCTTTTCTTACGGCTACATTACTGATTCTATTGGTTTTTAGATATGGTTGTTCTACTATCATTGTTGGTTTCACAAAAAAATAAGTAAACATGGATTCTTTGACACAAATCGCGTTAGGCGCATCTGTTGGTTACGCTGTACTAGGAAGTAAAGTTGGTCGTAAAGCTATCGTTTGGGGCGCTATTTTAGGTACATTACCCGATTTAGACGTGTTTCTACCTTATGCTGGTGAAGTTGAAGCATTTACTTATCATCGCGGTTTCAGCCATTCTCTATTCGTTCATCTACTTGCTAGCCCCTTTATCACATGGTTCATATTGAAACTCCATTCTAGCGACCAGCAGTATACAAAGCAGTGGTTTTGGTTAGTCTTTTTATGCTTATCCACACATGCAATTCTTGATAGCTTGACTGTTTATGGAACTCAATTAATGTGGCCCTTCACGGAATATCCCGTCGCGGTCTCCAATATCTTTATTATTGACCCAGCATATACCTTGCCTCTTCTGTTGGGCCTAGGCTTTGCGTTATATCCAAATGTTAAGGCTACAACAGCACGGCGTATGAATTTATTAGGAATAGCCTTAAGTAGTGCGTATATCTGTTGGTCTCTTATTGCCAAAGTGGCTATCGATCAGAAAGTAGAAACGGCTTTAATTAGTCGAGGCATCCAAATCAACGCTTATGTTAGTACTCCTGCGCCATTAACCACAATGCTGTGGCGTGTAGTGGTGATGTCCGATGGCGACTATTACGAAGGCTATGCTTCTGTTTTTGATAACTCCAAAGATGTCACCTTAAACGCGTACCAAACTTATCCTGACTTGCTTACAGCTATTCAAAATGAATGGGGTGTTGCTCGTTTGCAGTGGTTTACCAGAGGTTTTTACTCAGTTCGACAAAACAAAAATAACGTCGTTCTATCTGACTTGCGCATGGGCGTTGAGTGCAGTTATGCATTTAACTTTGTCGTTGGCGAGCAAACGAGCAAAGGTGTTAAGGTCGGCGATTTTGAGAAAGTGACTAAACGACCCGACTTAAGTCAAGTTGGGCGTATTTGGGATAGAATCTGGGACCCGAGTGTTTCGTTAGCTTCGCCCTTAGCCGCGAATGAATGTTGAGACAAATAATCATTCGTTGCCAAATAACCATTAATAGGTTCAGACAGCAGTTTGAGAGGTGCTTTCTCTGTCGGTAATAAATTGTCTAGCCCAGTCCGGGCGATCTGTAAATATACCATCAACGCCGATGTCTAGGAGATCTAGTAGCGTTTCTTGGTGGTTTACGGTGTAGCACCAAACCTGCTTACCGCGTCTATGTGCATCTTCTACAAACCCGGCATTAACCGTATTCCAATCGGTAGCGGCGATTAAGACACCCAGATTGCTGGCATATCTAGCATGGTCAAATGGAGCATGCGCAATCAATGCACCAAATTCAACTGGGTAAGCATCGTCAGAGGACAACTGTGCTTCGGTAAAGTCACTGAAACTGGTTTTTATCGCCATCAGTAAAGGATGATCAAAAGATGAAATCACTACCTTGCATCGATATGCTGCAATAAAATTTTTAACATAAACGACAAACTCTTGAACTGATTGCAGTGATTTCACCTCAATATTCAATATAACTTGGTCGCCTATCAGTGCGGCAACTTCGCCCAACGTCGGTATTAGGTCTTTACCATTCACAATTAGTTGACGCGCCTGACTAAGCGGCATATCGAAGATACGACCTTTACCGTTGGTCAGTTTGTTTACGTAAGGGTCGTGAAAAACTAAGAACTCGTGCTCAACTTGATGAATGTCGAGTTCAATAGCGTCGACATCAAGCATTAAAGCCTGCTGGAAGGCGATAATCGTATTCTCCGTATATTGACTGCTAAAACCGCGGTGGGCAATTACGAGCATTTTTTTGCTTTTTGGTTTTCTCTATGGGTATTGATAGTCTCGTACACCGCGGCTGAAATTACCAGTAAACCACCAATTAACGTTTGCCAAGTCGGTTGTTCATTAATTAAAATCATCGCGAATACGATTGCGTAAAAGGGCTGCATACAAGCGACTAAGGAAAATGTTTTTGCACGTAAATGCTTCAGAGAATTAGCAATCATCGCATGTGGTACCGCGGTAAAAAACGTACCCAGTGCAACAAGTAACCACAAGGTGTTTGCATCAATCATTATTAATTCATCGGATGTAAAAAATATCAAGGTAGGGCATATAATCAGGGTTTGCCATGCCATCGCTTTAGTGCCGCTGTAGTGCGAAAAACAATGACGATGCAATAAGTTGCGAATAGCATAAAGAAAGGCCGAAAAAACACCGACAATGACTCCTAAGGTAACATCATTTTCTAATGATGCATCTGGAACGATCAGGGCAATACCGGCTAAAACCACAAGCGCACTGACGACGTCTTGCCATTGTAAACGATTTTTCTCAAAATAAGGTTCAATAAATACGGTGATCACCGGAAACGTAAATAGCGCAATAATACCTACGGATACACTAGATAATTGCATGGCCATAAAGTACGTAACCCAATGTACTGCCATAATTATACCTAGACCGAATGCAATCAAATAATCTCTACTTGAATTCAACCATAACCTTTCACCGGCTAACTTAGCCGCTACAAAAAGTAGCAAACAAGCAATTACAGAACGGCCAAAGGTGATGTCAACGGCACCCAGTGAAATGAATTGCGAAAAAAGTGCCGTACCGCCTAATAACATGACGGTTAGGTGCAATGAGATTAGGCTTTTTTTAACTGGATCCATCAAGGTTATTCAGAATCGCTTAACGTTTCTTCAGCGTCTTTTGCAGTTGCGAATGGTTCGCCTAAACGAGTCACCATGCCGGCTTGCAGGTCAGTAAATTCGACTGCATTGGGTTCGAAACAAACAACAATTGTTGAACCCAACTTGAAGCGGCCCATTTCATCGCCTTTGTTTAGTTGAATGTCTTGATCTTCATACTGCCAATGTTGCACTGTTTTGCCGGCTAGTGGTGCTATGTTGCCAGCCCAAACAGTTTCAATACTGGCCACAATCGTGGCGCCAACGAGCACAATCGCCACTTTACCTACCGGTGTATCAAATATCGTTACAACGCGTTCATTTCGTGCAAACAAGTCAGGTACATTTGCTGCTGTTAATGGGTTAACTGAGAACAGTTCACCCGGTATGTGCAACATATCGGTAAGTTTGCCGTCAATAGGCATATGAATGCGATGATAGTCTTTAGGTGATAAATAAATGGTAGCAAAATCGCCACCTTTAAATATACTAGCCAGTTCGGGCTTGCCACCCAGTAGCGTGGTTAAACTGTAATTATGGCCTTTCGCTTGAAAAATCGCATCACCAATAATCTTTCCGAATTGACTGACTCTGCCATCAACTGAATGGCAAAGTTGCTTTTCATTATCTTCAATAGGACGACTGTCGTCTTTTAATTGGCGCGTAAAAAACGCATTGAAAGTATTATAGTGGGTTGGATCGGAATACTTTGCTTCCGACATATCAACTTTAAATGCTTTAATGAAAGTTCTGATAAAAAACTGGGTTACAACGCCTGCCTCTGCAGCTGCTAACCAACCGACCATTCGTGATACTAAGTGTTTAGGAAGTATGTATTGAACGTGAATTTTGAACCAATCTAGCACTGAACTCTCTCCGTTATATAGTCCACGTTATTATACAACAAAGAATAAACTAATGAGAAATTAAGTTCTTATTTGAAATTACCCTTTCGAATAAGAAGGGCGGTTCTCTTCTACAGATTCGACAATCTTATGATAACTTTCATAGCGATCTTCTGTAATTTTTTCATCCATAACAGCCTGCCTGATGAGGCAGCCCGGATCGGTTCCATGTTTGCAATCGGTAAACTTGCAGCCACCTATGTAATCACGAAATTCAATGAAACCAGAGGTAACTTTTTCGACAGATAAGTGCCAAAGACCAAATTCTCTTACTCCTGGAGAGTCAATTAAGTCGCCACCTTGTTCAAAATGTAATAATTTTGCAGCGGTCGTTGTATGCTGGCCTAAGCCAGAGTTTTTAGAAATGTCACCAACCACTTCCTCTGCATCAGGCAGCAATTGATTAATTATACTGGACTTCCCCACACCACTTTGGCCAACAAAAACGCTGATCTTATCTTTTAATAAAGTAGACAGTTCAGCAATGCCCTCTTGGGTAACGCAGCTCATGTAGATTACTCGGTAACCAATTTCTTCATAGATTTCGACAACTTCTTTTACGTACTCGCGATCCTCGTCACTTAACAATTCCATTTTGTTGATGACTAAAACGGGTTGTATGTCGACATCTTCACATGCGACTAAGTACCGATCGATAATATGGGCTGACAATTGAGGTACTATGGCAGCCACAACAATAATTTGATCTATATTGGCGGCAATGGGTTTTACACCATCGTAAAAGTCAGGGCGAGTGAGCGTCGTAATTCTGTCTAAAACAACTTCAATCACGCCGCGGTCGCGCGAGTCGTCAGATTGAGAAGGTCGGAATAATACATTATCACCGCAAACAACGGAGGTAACTGTTCGTCGAATATGACACTTATGTACAATGCCATCGTGAATGGATTCAACATTCGCATGTTTCCCAAAACGACCAATAACGCGGCCTTTTAACTCAGCGCCAAGGTGCTCATCGCTGTGCGCTACCTGCTTGCTTGCGAGGCGTTTTGTTCGGTTATCTTTAACCTGTCGTTTTTGACGATCGGATAGTTTTGGTTTTTTAGCCACGTGAACCTTGTTGATTGAATACTTACTGGCGAAATGCTTATTTGCATGTTACCTTTTTTAGCCATTATTTTCATGTTTTTAACACTAGGGGTAATCATGTCATCTAATGAATCGCTTAATGACTCAAATTTAGTTTGGATTGATATGGAAATGACGGGTTTGGATCCTGAAACTTGCGTGGTCATGGAAATTGCAACTATCGTAACAGATAAAGAACTCAATATATTGGCACAAGGCCCCGTAATTGCGGTGTATCAGCCTGATGAAGTGTTGGACAATATGGATGACTGGTGTGTGAAAACACATGGTTCAACAGGATTAACAGCACGCTGCCGCGCGAGCGAATATGATGTTGACGTTGCCGCAAATGAGACTATAAAATTTTTAGAGAATTATGTACCCAAAGGTAAATCTCCTTTGTGCGGTAACACAATTGGTCAAGATCGGCGCTTTCTGGTTAAATATATGCCAGAGTTGGAACAGTATTTTCATTATCGAAATGTTGATGTCAGTACAATTAAGGAACTAACGGCTCGTTGGAAACCAGAGGTGTTAGCTGGATTTAAGAAGAAAGGTGTGCATTTGGCGTTAGATGACATCATTGAATCAATTGATGAAATGAAGTTCTATCGAGAGAATGTGTTTAAGATTTAGGCAATTACAGGTTATTTTACAAATAATTGCAAATTAGACTTGCACTGCTCCGAGATGTTTGTAGAATGCGCCTCCAGATTGCGGGAATAGCTCAGCTGGTAGAGCACGACCTTGCCAAGGTCGGGGTCGCGAGTTCGAATCTCGTTTCCCGCTCCAAATACAAGAAAAGCACAGTTTTTACTGTGCTTTTTTGGTTTTAACGGACTCAGTTTGCGTTAATTAAGTCGTTGAGCGACAGAGCCGCCCGGTACTTATCGATAAAATCGAGATTACGCCACTTAATGTACACGGTTGCTGATTTAGCTAAAAGTTGACAGGCGTGCATACTTGACGTCCCAACCTTCCCACCGAATAGTCTAATAAGACACTTACTCAGGTAGTTTTTATGCGCATAGTAAACCCATTGAGAAGCTTTGCTGACAAGGCCATGACAACGCCACTGTGGCTGCGTTTTAAAATACTGACTTGGATTTTTAGATATAAAGTTAAATTGGTTGGTACGTGTAAAATAGACATAAAAGAAACTGACCTGAAAAGTGTCACTTTTTTTGTGAAAAATCGTAGAAAAGTACAAAACCACATCGGCAGCGTTCATGCGGCAGCCATGGCATTGATTGCTGAATCAGCAACCGGATTCGTAGTGGGAGTAAATTTACCTGGCGATAAGCTTCCTCTGATCAAAAGCATGAATCTTAGGTACGTAAAGCGAGCTTATGGCGATATGCAAGCAACGGCAACTCTCACCGACGAACAAATACGAACTTTGCAAAGCGAACCAAAAGGTGATTTCTTGGTTGATGTTAAAGTGACTGATGCGAGTGGTGACGAACCCGTCATTGCGGAAATGCATTGGGCTTGGGTATCAAAAGACAAAAAATAATTAGTTTATAGTGTAGATAAAAACGTTGACCTACATACGCTATGTAACCATTTTTTAATGTAGTTTTTCCATTGTAAACAACTATTTAATTGAGTTTGATTGCGCACGAACTTGATTAAGTTTGGCTTTATATGTGTACATTTCTTTATAATTTCAAAATTATCAGTTGACAAAACTGCAGGTTCCGATTATTACTTCGTTTTGTAAGCAAGTACCATTGTTTTTGTCTCAATTCGGGGAGCAATTTCTTGTGTTAAATATGAATAGCGAATCACTGTTAAAACGTATGTTTAGCGATCCTAAACATTATCCTTATGGTTTTTCTCGTTCTGGCGATTTTTCTATCGCTGAGAGCAAGGCTCTATCGCAGTATGGTTGCTTAATTGCCGCGTTAATTGATGGTCATTTATTGCCATCAAACGATGAAGAAATAGGTTTCATCGATTCTGCGTTAGGACGTAAGCGACCAGATACTGCTGCAGAGCGTGCTTGGTTAAAGTACCAAAACCGTATTAATAGACCCAAATATGCCAGTATACATGGCACGAAGAAAGCATCGAACGAGAGCCGGTTAGATGACTATTTAGTAAATGATATAGATGATGATATAGGCATTGATTCGGATGAGTAATTAGGTTAGTTGTCCTATTTTAATGTTGTAAATATTCCATTATTGAATGTTTCATCCTAATTTTTAAGTATATTAGGATAATTATTTTACTTTTTCTCTCTATTGGGTTTTATCTTTGCTCCGGCTGGGCTATATTCCGGTCGTAAGCTTTTTTTGATAATTAAAACGCGTAAGGAGAGAAATCTGTGAAAATGATGTCGGGCGCTGCAATGGTAGTAGAAGCCCTAAAAGAAGTTGGCGTAACGCATCTGTTCGGTTATCCGGGCGGCGCGGTACTGGATATTTATGATGCCTTACATGCTCAAGACGATATTAAACATGTACTTGTGCGACATGAGCAAGCAGCGGCACATATGGCGGATGGCTATGCTCGTGCAACAGGTAAAACTGGTGCTGTGTTAGTTACGTCTGGACCGGGCGCAACAAATACAATTACCGGCATAGCGACAGCTTTTATGGATTCTATTCCAATGGTCATTTTGTCCGGTCAAGTTCCGTCGATGCACATCGGAGAAGACGCTTTTCAGGAATGTGACATGGTGGGAGTGTCAAGGCCGGTTGTTAAACACAGCTTTTTGGTTAAAAAAGCCGAAGATATTCCAATGGCAATTGCAAAAGCTTTTTACATTGCCAATTCTGGTCGTCCAGGTCCTGTGGTGGTTGATTTACCGAAAGACATCGTTAACGTTCAAGATTCACATCCATATGTGTTCCCTGATGACGTAACAATGCGTTCTTACAATCCCACATTGAAAGGTCACAACAAACAAATCAAAAAAGCGGTTGCGTCAATGTTGAAGGCACAACGTCCTGTGTTATATGTGGGCGGTGGCGCAATTGCAGCAGAGGCAGCTCCTTATGTCACTCAATTGGCTGAACTTTTACACGCGCCTGTGTGCAGCACATTAATGGGCTTGGGGGCCTTTTCATCAGTACACCCTCAGTTTGTGGGTATGTTGGGTATGCACGGCACCCTTGAAGCCAATAAAACAATGCATAATTCAGACTGTATTATCGCATTGGGATCGCGCTTTGACGACAGAGTAACTAACAACGTAGAGAAATTTTGTCCGCATGCTGACATTATTCATGTAGATATTGATCCTGCTTCAATTTCAAAAATTGTAAATGCCCATATTCCAGTAGTGGGTTCCGTTGATAAAGTGGTTTTGCAAATGTTAGATCTTCTTGCTGATGCAGATTTTACTAACCAAAAAGAGAAGCTTGCTGATTGGTGGCAACAAATTGAAGAATGGCGCGGTAAAAAATGCTTAGAGTTTGATCAATCTACTCAGGTAATAAAGCCACAAAAAGTTATTCAATCCTTGTATGAACATACTAAGGGCGATGCATATGTAAGCTCTGATGTGGGTCAACATCAAATGTTTGCGGCATTGTACTACCCGTTTGCTAAACCTCGTCGCTGGATTAACTCCGGTGGACTGGGCACAATGGGGTTTGGTCTTCCTGCCGCTATGGGGGTGCAGTTTGCGCATCCAGATGCGGTTTCTGTTGTGGTGACAGGTGATGGCAGTATTCAAATGAATATTCAAGAGCTATCAACCTGTATGCAATACGGTTTACCTATAAAGATTATTTCATTGAACAACCGTGCTCTTGGCATGGTTCGTCAATGGCAAGATATGAATTATAAGGGCCGCCATTCCAGTTCATATATGGAATCTATGCCTGATTTTGTTAAGTTGGCTGAAGCTTATGGTCACACCGGAATTAAAGTAGATCATCTGGATAATCTAGACGATGCGATGGCGCGTTGTTTTGCGACCCCAGGTTTAGTGTTTATGGATATCATGGTTGATCAAAATGAACACGTTTATCCTATGCAAATTAAATATGGTGCAATGGATGATATGCGCTTGAGCAAAACGGAGCGTACATAATGAGAAGAATCATTTCAGTTTTAATGGAAAACGCGCCAGGTGCATTATCACGAATAGTAGGTGTGTTTTCGCAACGTGGTTTCAACGTTGACTCTCTTTGCGTAGCACCAACGGATGATGAAAGTTTATCTCGATTGACTATTATTACGCAGGGAAGTGACAAAGTTATTGAGCAAATGACTAAGCAAGTAAACAAGCTTATTGATGTGCTAAAAGTAGCTGAACTCACCGAAGGTCCGCACATTGAACGCGAGCTAATGTTAATAAAAGTCGGCACTAGAACCGAGTTGTCTCGTGCCGAGGTAAAGCGAAATGTAGATATTTTTAGAGCACGGATCCTAGATGTAAATGCCAATAACTACACTATTGAAATTACTGGCACTAGTGATAAGCTGTGCGCATTTGAAGATGTAATGTCACAATGTGGAGATATTATTGAGTCTGCACGTACCGGTGTTTGTGGTCTGGCAAGAGGTGACAAAGCACTGCGACCATAGCTTTTAGAATGTAATTAAGAGAACCACCATTGCTCAAAACTGTTGAATTAATTAGCAGTTTCAGCGAATAAAGATTTGCAATGGTGTTTTTTGTGCTATAGTCACGTTGTTTCTGAAAAGACAATGTTATTTAGTTTGATACTGTAAGTGCTATAAACCTCTTTGTTCACGCCCGTGACCATCAGTTAGACGTTTTTCCATTTGTTAGTGAAATCTCAGTAAGTCATCTTCCCAGGAATTCGGAATGCGCAACTATTTGCGCGGTTAAAATTTATATATATTTGAGGTTTACATGTCTAAAGTTACAGGCACAGTTAAGTGGTTCAACGCTGATAAAGGTTACGGTTTTCTTACACAGGACAATGGCGGTAAAGACGTTTTTGTTCATTTTAGAGCTATCGTTGCTGAAGGCTACAAAACTCTTCCAGAAGGCCAGAAAGTGTCTTTCGAAGTAGAAGAAGGCCAAAAAGGTTTGCAAGCAGCAAACGTTGAAACAATCTAAGTTTCTTATGAGGTGATGCGTCTGCGTCGCCTCGTTATCCCCTTGATATTTCCTATTTTATCCAAACTAAAATTTACTAATCCAAGCAAAGCCCACTTCACTACTGCTAAAATATCGACTCATTAATGGTATCGAACTCGCAACTCCCTATTTTTACTTCATGAAAGATAAATGTGTCAAATGCAATATGATTCACTCAAATCTTACTAATTTAGCCCGAGCGCGAAAAATTAAAATAAATAAAATTACTTACTCCTGTTACTAATAGTATTCCACCTAGGTTCGCCAATAATAATAGTGAGTCAGACCAAAAAGCATCTAATTGATATAGAGCACAACCAAAAGCCAACGTTGTACTGCCGATTTTAAAGCGTTTTTTTTGTCAACAGCGGATGAATGTAAGGTATCGACCATGTCAAAAATAACAGAATTGAGAGTTGAGGGATGATATTCCAGACTAAATGGTATTCTATAGCTGTGTTTTTATATACTAATGAAAAAATGCTTAACGTTAAAAACACTAACGCTATCCTTCCGTATTGTAATGCGTGCATTAGATAATCCTTTCGTGATTCTGCTTTATAGTTAACTAAAAAACAGGAACTCGGTGATAGAACTTTACGTATTAAAGAGCGACCATGAGTTGCCTGTTTACTTAGTATTTACAATATTCGCTATAAGCGATTATAGGGCAGCGCGAGAGAGTGATTTTGGAATAGATTGTTATGTTGCGCAGCTGCATTAAATAAGGCATCCATTGCTTTGCCAGCAAGATAGCCAATCACAAAACTATAAGATCCGCCGGAAACTAATGTTAGTTCTGAACTTGTTAACTCTTTCATGTTTAATTCATCCTTAAATTTATAAAAGTAGTCACTGTGGCAATATGCGTAGACAACTCACACTTAGTTTTTGGTTATGCATAAAGCTCAGCAACAATATACATAGAAAAGCAAACCGCCTCACTATGAGTTATGACAATAACATCAAGGATATTATTAAACACCTGCATCTAAGACGGGTTTAGTGTATTAATAAATGCCGCTGCATTACCCGATTTTAGATATCGGGACCGCTGCTGCATAGCCTTCGTATCAATAAATAAAGGGGGTTTAGATATGCAACGAAGCGTTATCTAAAATGGGTTGATAGCGATTCTTTACTCAGCCATGCTATTTTAACGGCAGTCATAATCTTCACTGAAGCGGATGACACTCACCGTTCAATTTAAACAATGGAATGCACATAATTTACTTGAAAGCCGATTCCATTTCCAATGCCAACACAATCAACCTTGAATAGTGTTAGCAGGCTTGTTGCGAATTAAGTTGCATGCGTTAGCTGTCTGAGTACATCAGCATAACCTTGGGCTATATGGGTGTCATTATAATAGCCCTTTGTAACTAGGTACTGATGAAAGGACTTCAATCGGTAACATGGAACAGTGGGACGTAAATGATGCTCTAAATGAAAGTTAACGTAGTTAGGCGCCACTGTTAGCCTTTCCCACCAACTTGCAGCAGTTGTGCGGGCGTGTTTTCGTGGCTCAGTATCGAGTAGGTCAGGCACGGCTCCGTGCTCAGCTGCATTTCTTATGCGCAAAAATAACTGGTAAAATGTGAAGTAAGCCGCAACCCATAATACATACAGGTAAGCGTATCCTAGTGAGGTTAAAATAGACCAGAGCATTAGGTTGCAAAGTACAGGAAGCCACAATCCCTTAACCAAATTTATTAACACTTTGGCAAACGTAAGCGCTTGTTTAGTTTCTTTGTTTTTATAAACAAAGTCGTAAGATAATATACCCGCATTCATAAGTAGCAGAGCCCAAAGGTTTTTTATTCCCGTGATGCCGCTAAGATCGCGAGCTACTTTTCGCAAAAAGCTAGTATGTGTAACGGGATAATTTTTATAGTTTGGGTAGTCTGGATCATTTTGCGTACCCGCGTCTTTGTGATGTTTTAAATGATATGTTCTATAACCGTGTAGATCAGCAATTACAAGGGCTCCACAGAGAATCTGACCTATCAAGTTATTGAGTCTTTTGCTCTTGAAAAGCAGGTGATGTGCAGCATCATGCATCAGAATAGCGATGCCCAACTGCCGATTAGCAAGTAAAATAATGCTTAACAAATAGGTTGGCCAATATGGCCAAATCGCTGAAACAGCAAACGCGAGTGCAATCAATGCCCAATTTGCAGCTACTAGGAGTGCGCCCTGATAATTCGACTTCTCATAAAACGGCCGAATTTCAGCATTATTGAGTTCTCTAAAATCGTTTTCTACATTCATATTTTTTACATCTCTAGCTGGTCATTGTTACTAGCATAATAAGCGTATCTACGAATAACATAGTTTAATTTACATCATTAGAAGCTAGTTTTTAAATTAGTTCCTTCCTTCCTTCAATTCTATTTTAGTCTAGTTCATTTCCGGACTTTTTCACTACATTTTCTTGTGTATTACCCGTAGCTTTATGCAAGTTCTTATTCTTTATTATATTTTGCGAACGATTAATCGCTGACAACATTAATTGAGAACCAACCAAGGAAACCATGCAATATCCTAAAAAAAAGTAAAAGCCCATCCCGACGTTCGACAAGGTTTGAGTGCTAATTTCAAAGTCTAAAGACATACCAAAGAAGGTTAGTTGGTGTTGCTCGACACTTTGTGCATGATCAGTTGAAAGTACAGCAAGAAAGATAGCAACCACAAAGACATCGGCCATCGACCACTTGCCGACCACTGCTACAACTGTACTGATCTTATGCTGAAATTCAATACTCTTAGTAAAGTAAACGGCGGTTAATAAACTGGCTTTAACTAACGGAATGACCACAGAAAAACTAAAGATAAGTAGGGCAACTAATAATCTATCTTCGAGCACCAGTTGTTGCACTGTGCCTATAATTGATAGTTCTTTGTTCACTAACTCTGATGAAATGGTAGGACCTGCTAGGACCAATGCAAACTCCATATTTAATGTGAACATTGGGGCTAGAATGCCAGGGACGAACAATCCAATAGCGATAATGCTCAGTGCAAATCCGATGTGTTTTTGAAGCAATTTTTTTAACCCTAAATATTAGTTAGTTGAAACTAGTAACCTCGATTATAATGTGCCTAGAAAGTAAGTCACTTAATTCTTTGTTTCAAGGTTTTTCTGCATTCAATTTATTAGTTCTTTATGCTCTGTATTCTAAACATAAAAATGCAGAGGCAAAGAGGAGGGTATAAAAAGTGAGAAACGCTTGCATGCTTACTTGATATTTAGGAACGAGCAAAACACAATTTGTTACGAGTTTTTGTTTTCAACTTATACAGCACTGGGTAGTATAGGTTGTGCATAGATATTACCGTCGGCTCCTTACGACCTAAAGGATAGAGAAAATTATGAAAAGGCTTAATATAGCCGCGTTAATCGCATTCTTATCAACGTCAATTTTAGCTCCAACTGGGGCATTAGCAGCGTCAGTATGGAAAGTCACAGATGGTGAATTTACGGTTTATTTTGGTGGTACTATTCATATTTTAAAAGCTGAAAACTTGCCTTTACCCCCGCAGTTTCATGCCGCCTACGCTGCTGCTGATAAGTTGGTTTTCGAAACCGATATAGAAGGTGCTCAAACTCCAGAGTCTCAACAAAAAATGTTGTCACAAATGGTATTGACGGACGGCACTACACTACAAACTCGCTTAAATGATAAAACGTATGCTGCGCTAAAGATGCATATGGATTCGAAAGGTGTACCGATTGCTAATTTTCATCCGCTGAAACCGTCGATGGTGGCAATAACGATTACAATGATGGAGTATCAAGCAAACGGTTTCGATCAAGATGGTGTTGACCAAATCTTTGCAGGTAAAGCAAAAGCGGATGGCAAGCCAATCGAATGGTTTGAATCACTTCAAGATCAATTAGACTTTATTGTTAATATAGGTGGCGATGATGACAATGCCATGATCAACTATACGCTCAATGAAATTCAAACCCTACCAGCATTAATTGATGATATGTTATCAAGCTGGACAGATGGTGACGTAGAAAAATTGAACAAAACGGTTGTTGAACCCATGGAGCAATTGTCTCCTGAAATTTATGCTAGTTTAATTATACAACGTAACAATAACTGGATGCCTAAGATCATGGAAATGCTCAAGGACAAGCCTACTGAATTGGTGTTAGTTGGTGCCGCACACTTGGCCGGCAAAGACAGTATCTTTGCTAAATTAGAAGCCAGAGGATACAAGATTGAAAAAGTAAACTAGTCGAAGGCTAAGACTATCTACAAAAAGCCCTTAGGGGTAGACTAAATAAACCCTATTTTATGTGTAAAAATCGGTGTTTTTTGTCCCATAAATAGGTCAACAACACCGCATTTTCATTGCGGCTTATCGCATTCTGCTGTACCCTCTGCGCTCTTAGTATCAGTTAGCAATATGAACAAGCTATTTTGCTAGGCGATTCCTACTTAACAGCGTGTTAGGTCCCATCAGTTCTTCAAACGAGTATAACCATGTCATTTACATCCTTAGGATTATCTCCTCTTATTCTTCAAGCTATAGAAGAAAAGGGCTACAAACAACCATCGCCAATCCAAGAACAAGGGATCCCGGTTGTGTTAGAAGGCAAGGATGTCATGGCCGCGGCGCAAACCGGTACAGGTAAAACGGCTGCTTTCACGCTGCCAATACTGTCCATGTTTGAAAACTCGACACCAGCGGCAGCTAATAATGTGAAGGCGCTTATTTTAACGCCAACAAGGGAATTAGCAGCGCAAATCGATGAGAATATTCGTCACTACGGTAAACATTTAAACCTGAAGACTCAGGTTGTGTTCGGCGGCGTGGGTATTAATCCTCAAATGCTTAAACTGCGCAGAGGTGCTGATATATTAGTCGCGACGCCTGGCCGTTTAATGGATTTGTATCAACAAAAAGCAGTAAAATTTTCTCAACTTGAAATATTAGTACTGGATGAAGCTGACCGTATGCTAGATATGGGCTTTATTCACGATATTAAAAAGATCATGGCATTGCTGCCTAAAAAACGACAGAATCTTCTTTTTTCTGCCACTTTTTCAGATGATATTCGCAAGTTAGCTAAAACAATCGTGAATAACCCTGTAGAAATTTCGGTTAATACCAAAAACAGCACGGCATCGGCGGTTGAACAGGTCATTATTCCGGTAGATAAAACAAAGAAGAATGAATTATTAAGTCATTTAATCGTTGAGAATAATTGGCATCAAGTCTTGGTTTTCTGCCGAACAAAGCATGGTGCGGACAGACTCGCAAAGTTTTTAATTAAGAAGAACATCAGCGCATCAGCTATTCATGGCAACAAAAGCCAGGGCGCAAGAACTAGAGCGTTAGCTGACTTTAAAAATGGTAAAGTCCAGGTCTTAGCGGCTACCGATATTGCTGCCAGAGGTATCGACATCAACGAGCTTCCACAAATTGTGAATTTTGATTTACCTAACATTGCTGAAGATTACGTTCACAGAATAGGCCGCACGGGGAGAGCTGGTGCAACGGGCCATGCTTATAGTTTTGCAAGCATCGAAGATAAAAAGAATATCAGCGAAATCCAAAGCTTGATAGGTAAAGTCATCGCAACTGAGGTGATAAAAGGTTTTGAGCCGAATGAAAAGTTAGCACCTGTTGCCTTAAAAGCACAAAAACCTAAGCGTCCTAAAGCACCTAGAAATGCTCGTACTGATGGCGCAAGTGGAAATCGTCAAGGCCGAGGTGATAAACCGAAGCAACCTAGAAGAGCATAGATTGACTGTTAATCAGTCGGTATAGCCTATCTGAGTAACTCTATTTATTCATTCTACAAAATTAAAGGGCGACCCTATCGCTCTTTTTTTATGCCTGATGAAACTGTTTGATATCCCATACTCTTGTGTGACTACTAGTTGGCGTAAGTATGCAGTAGACAACAGTTTCGCGGATAAGCCGCTCCATAGATATCAATGATGCTTGTATATAATCCGCTTACCCGCTAATTTATGTGCATAACCACTTACATTGGCAATGAACATGACTTCAACTGCGGCTTCAACCGAACAAAAACACTACTCTACCTGCACTCTGTGTGAGGCTATGTGCGGTATCGAAGTCACCACTATAGATCGTGAAATATTATCGATTGTAGGTGATAAAAAAAATCCGTTTAGTGACGGGCATGTCTGCCCTAAAGCGATGGCATTAAAGGATCTATATGATGACCCTGACCGCATCAAAATGCCCTTAGAGCGAACAACAGATGGGTGGCGGGAAATTTCATGGGAAGAAGCGCTAGATAAAGCTGCTAATGGTTTGTTTGAAACTCAGCAAAAGCATGGAGTGGAGTCGGTAGCGACCTATTTAGGTAATCCTAATGCACACAATATGGGGTCGATATTATTTGGTCCTTATTTCTATCGTGCATTGAAGTCACATAATCGTTATTCAGCTACGTCGGTTGATCAGCTTCCGCATCATATTGTCAGTCGACAGCTGTTTGGTCATCAATCGCAAATTCCAATCCCTGACATTGATCATACACACTATTTTATGATCATTGGAGGCAATCCTTTAGCATCAAACGGCAGCATCATGACCGTTCCGCACATAAAGCGCAGATTAAAAGCCATTCAAAACAGGCAAGGAAAAGTGGTTGTTATCGATCCTAAAAAGTCGGAAACAGCAGACATGAGCAGCGAACATCATTTCATTAAACCAGGTACTGACGCGTTGTTGCTGCTTGCTATGATCAATACTTTGTTTTCTACACAGAGAGAGGCGCCCGCAAGATTGCTTGAATTTGCACCTCAGTTATTAGAAATTAAGCAATATGTATTGCCCTATACTCCACAAAAGGTGGCAAGCAAGATAGGCATGACAGCAGCTCAAATTGAACAGTTAGTGAGTGATTTTTGCGCTGCGGAATCGGCTGTTTGCTATGGTCGAATGGGCGCAAGTGTGCAAGCATTTGGGACGCTGACACAATATTTAATTATGCTGTTCAATATGTTGACCGGCAACTTGGACAAACGTGGCGGTATGATGTTTACTCAACCAGCTGCGGACTTCTTACCACATTCTGGTCGAGGTTCAATTGGTCACTTTCATACTCGCGTGCGCAAACTTCCAGCCTTTGCTGGTGAGTTTCCCGTGTCTGCGTTAGCTGAAGAAATGTTAACACCGGGCGAAGGTCAAATAAAAGCAATGGTCCTCGGTGCTGGGAATCCCATTATTTGCACGCCGAATGGACAGCAGCTTGATGCGGCATTTGAAAATCTCGACTTTGTGGTTGCCATTGATTTTTTTATGACCGAAAGTACCAGACACGCAAATATTATTCTACCGCCAGTAACGGCGCTTGAACGAGATCACTACGATATTGTTTTCCATAATTTTGCGGTTCGCAACAGCACCAAATATTCGCCTGCTATATTCCCACCAGAAGCAAACAGCAAAACAGATTGGCAAATATATCTTGGCCTAGCGGAGCGAATCGACAAGCTAAATGGCTTGCCTACTGATAAGTACCAAATGCTTTGGGATAAAAAGCCGACAGGTGTGGTTGATGACATGCTACAAATGGGGCGTTATCAACATGCAGGAAAACCTATTAGTATTGCCACTCTGTTAGATGTGCCGCACGGTATTGATCTCGGGCCACTGCAACCGGATTTACCTGAGGCAATTTTTCACGCTGATAAAAAAATCGACATGAGTTTTGATTATTTTATGTCAGATTTAACGCGTTTGGATAAGCACTTTTTTGCGACCACGTTGGCAGATGACAACAGTCTACAACTTATTGGCAGACGTCATTTGAAAACCAATAACTCGTGGTTACATAATAGTAAGCGCATGGTGAAGGGAACTAACAATGGACTGTCTCGTTGCACTGCGCAAATTCATCCTGATGATGCAGTGAAATTTGCAATACAAGACAAACAGATGATAAATGTGAAATCGCGTGTGGGTGAAATCAGTTTGCCAGCAGAAATTACGACTAAAATCATGCCTGGTGTTATCTCTATCCCACATGGTTGGGGTCACAATAAGAAAGGCATGCGTTTGAAAACCGCAGAACAACATGCCGGTGTGAGTGTGAATGACCTAACCGATGAAATGGTGCTAGATGAATTGTCAGGTAACGCCGTCCTTAACGGCGTTCCAGTTTGGATAGAGGCAAGCTCACAAAGCAAAGCAATGTGAAGTTATAAGAGGCTTCACTTGCCCTCGAATACGACAGACTTGCCTCGGCCATTTGTTTCTGATGCAGCTTCAAGTGTGCCGCGGTTATGCACAATGATATGCATATCACCAAATTGACTTTGACGCATGATGTAACCCATTTTTTCAAGTTGGCTGATGACTTGGTCATCAAGCCCGTCGTGATATCGAATCTCGTCTTTTGGTAGTAATTGATGGTGGAACCGAGGTTGGTCCACAGATTCTTGTGCACTCATACCAAACTCCAGTGCATTTAATATAGACAAATAAACCGAACTGATAATGGTCGTGCCGCCCGGCGAACCCGTTACCATAACCACTTTATTATCGTGCAATACCATGCTTGGTGTCATTGATGACAACATACGCTTTAGCGGTTGAATCTCATTCGCTTCCCCTCCGACAGCCCCAAATACGTTGGCGACTCCCGGTTTAGCGCTGAAGTCGTCCATTTCATCATTCAACAAAAAGCCAGCTCCTTCGACAACGACACCGCTACCAAAACCCAAATTAATTGTCGTGGTATTAGATACTGAGTTACCCCATTTATCCAAGATTGAAAAATGAGTAGTTTGTTCACTTTCTTTTAATCCAGGTTTAATGCCTTTGGTTACTGAAATTTGATCGCGTAAAACAGTTTGACTGCGCATGGCAATATAGTCATCAGCAATTAACGCATTAAGTGGAACATTGACAAAGTCGGGGTCTCCTAGATATTCTGCTCTATCGGCAAACACGCGTTTACCTATTTCGGCTAACAAGTGAACGTAGGGAGCTGAATTGTGCTCAAGCTGAGGCTGATTTTGGCTTAAAAGATCATACATTTTTAACCACTGTACTATTGCTATACCACCAGAACTAGGTGGTGGTGCGGTCATTAATTCGTATTCACGCCATTGACTTTTGATCGGTTGTCTACTTTTGGCTTGATAAGAAAGTAAATCTGCTTCAGTAATTAGTCCATTTTCCTTACGCATAAAGTCACTGATTATTTTGGCAGTTTGGCCCTTATAAAAACCATCACGTCCCTGGTCTCGAATGCGCATTAGCGTGCTAGCTAACTCTGCTTGTTTAAACACTTCATTGGCATTTGCTGCGGCAAAGTAATCTTTGAAATTGACATCAAATCCGCGCTCTTTCAGGTTTTCAATATGTCTCGTAATAGAAGAAGACAGTTTAGGATGCACAATAAAGCCTTGTTCTGCCAATATAACGGCAGGTTGGACTAACTCTTTCCAAGGCAAGCTTCCGTGTTTTTCATGTGCTAACCACATTCCGGCTACGGTACCTGGGACACCAGATGACAGTACACCGATGACAGATTGATAAGGAACTACATTGCCTTGCTCGTCTAAGTACATGTCTTTATGCGCAGATAAAGGGGCTTGTTCTCTATAATCGATAAAATCGCCTTTTCCGTCTTTATAGATCAACATAAAACCGCCACCACCAATATTCCCGGCTTCAGGCAAGGTGACTGCTAACACAAATTGTGCCGCAATAGCAGCGTCAATGGCATTGCCACCTTTTTGTAATATCCCCTTTGCAACATCGGCACTATAACTATCGGGCATGGCAACAGCGGCTTTGGCAGACGCGAGGTTACTAGGAGCAGATGCGGGCTCACTGCAAGCGAATGTGCTTAAACATAATGCAGTTAACAGAATGAGACGAATTGAAAACCAGTGGGTCTTTAGCGACAAGAGAGGCGCTCCTTTAATTGTAAATTGCCTTAAACTGACATTTAAATCGGTAGATTAGAATAACACTTATGTTTATGCATGCAACTGGCAACATAATTGAACATGTAACGTAACATTTGGGGTGCATCGTGAAGTGGTGCAAAGTGACCGCTAATTAGAAAAAATAGTCACCAGCAGGTGACAGTCAGGGATCTCAGGAGTACACTCATGCAATATTCATAACCGATAATTGTATTGTGTCTTCGCTAAAGTATTTGTCTTCATACGCTCCCAACTTACAACAGCAAATTGCACAATTAATGTTGCAAGATCGCCTGACCGATTATCTGCTTCAGAAGTACCCTACGGTCAGCAATATACCTAACGATAATACGCTACGTGACTTTGTAATGGATCTAAAAAATCAGTATCTTAAAAAGTCACAACCATTAAGTAAGATAGTCTTCGATAAAAAAATTCATGTGGTCAATAATGCCCTAGGTTTACATAGCTTTGTAACAAGAGTGCAGGGCGGGAAGCTAAAGAGTAAGAATGAAATCCGTATTAGTACTTTATTTAAAAATGCGCCGGTTGAATTTCTTACTATGATTGTGGTGCATGAACTTGCACACTTAAAAGAAAAAGACCATAACAAAGCGTTTTATCAACTTTGCCGGCATATGATGCCTGACTATCATCAAATAGAGTTTGATGTCCGAGTCTATCTTACTCATTTGGAAGATAAGGGTGAAGTGTATACTCGTCAGTCGGTTGTTAACAAAGCATGAGGCAATGATGAATTATCAATTTATTCGGGATCTACAAGGTAGCCCTGTTGCAGAGTTTGAAATGGGGAGTGAGACTTTTTCCCAGTGGTTTACGCAAGAGCTAGGCACTGATAAAAGTAAGATGGACGCGTTATTTAATGCCATTCAGCAGCTAGAAAGCCGACAAATTAAAGAGTTTTTACTGCAAGGCGATGATGTAAACTTGTTACTAGACTCATATGAAGTAGAAGCGAGGTCTAAAATTTTAGATGTTGATGCACCAGACGAACTGCCAGAGGGAACAGAGTTATATGATCAAGAGTCTATCGCGGGTTGTGGGCTTGAAGATTTCACTGGAGTTTTGGAATCGTGGCGTGATTTTGTTTCCAGCGATTAAGCAAAAAAATGACTCGAGTTCTTGCTTAAGATGAAAGCGATTGTTGATAACTTTGTTGCTCCAGAATGCTTGCAAAAAATAGTCATTTTATTCCAAGATGCACATTTTTTGATGATAAATAAACCCAGTGGTTTGTTATCCCTGTCTGGTAAAAACCCATTGAATAAAGATTCGGTGCACTTTCGCTTATTACAGGATTTTCCGAGTGCTAAGATGGTGCATCGCTTAGATCTGGGGACATCTGGGATCATGCTCATTGCCCTGAATAAGCAAGCGAATGCCAACTTGTCTAAGCAGTTTGAATTGCGCAGTGTGGTTAAGACTTATGTCAGTATTATAGCCGGACACGTGATTGATGACAGTGGGCAGATTAATATGCCTATAGCAAAGGATCCTTTGTTATTTCCAAGGTTAAAAACCTGTGTTAAGTATGGTAAGCAAGCGCAAACGGACTATCAAGTGCTTGAACGCTTACAACATCCTTTATCAACAAGAGTAAGTTACCACCCCCAAACCGGCAGAACGCATCAGTTGCGTATCCACAGTCAACATATAGGGCATCCTATTTTGGGGTGTGATTTATATGGTACGCAACAAACTCAACATGCCGCCAATAGGCTTATGCTACACGCTGAAAAACTGCAGTTTGACCATCCGGTGACAGGCCAAAGAATACTGGGCGAATGTGTTTGCCCATTTTAGATAGAAACTCTAAAACCAATGTGGAGACCTATGTCTGCAATTTGGTGCGAGTTCAACTGGTCGACATATGGCGGCTGTCAGGTAGATAATGACGCTTGCGATGAGACACTTCAGGCATTAATTAGTAAAATCACAGCTGATGGATAATCATTGTATCTATTTTATTCATTGATGCACGCATTAAGGAAGTCCTCTTTCTATTAACGCTTTTAAAGAATAAAGAGGTAATAAAAAAGGGATGCTAAATAGCATCCCTTTTTGATTTTTCAGTCCATTTAAACGCGTTCGAAAATGGTCGCTATGCCTTGGCCTAGACCAATACACATGGTCGCTAAACCAATTTCTTTATCGTTTGCTTCCATTAAGTTAATCAGCGTTGTTGAAATACGCGAGCCAGAACAACCTAATGGGTGGCCTAATGCTATCGCACCACCATTTAAGTTGACTTTGTCTTCGTATTCATCCATCCAACCTAAATGCTTAATACAAGACAATGCTTGTGCCGCAAATGCCTCGTTAAATTCAGCTAATTGAATATCTTGCATTGTCATGCCAGCGCGTTTCAATGCTTTTTGTGTGGCAGGAACAGGACCAAAGCCCATAATCGCTGCGTCACAACCAGCAACGGCCATTGCACGAATTTTCGCACGTGGCGTTAAACCAAGTTCTTTCGCACGACTTGCAGACATGATTAACATAGCTGAAGCGCCGTCAGATAGTGCTGATGAGGTACCAGCTGTTACTGAGCCGTTAACTGGGTCAAACACGGGCCTTAAACCTGCGAGTCCCTCTATGGTAGTTTCAGGGCGAATTACTTCATCCTGTTCAATTAAGCGTAATACGCCATTGGCATCATGACCTTCAATCGGCACTATTTCATTCCAACGACCTTCAACGGCTGCTTTATGAGCGCGTTGATGAGAACGTGCAGCAAACGCGTCCTGCATTTCACGTGTGATACCATTTTGACGACCTAATAGTTCAGCTGTCATTCCCATGCTGCCGGAAGCGCGTGCTGCATGTTTCGCGATACCTGGGTGGAAATCTATATTGAAATCCATTGGTACGTGACCCATGTGCTCAACACCACCAATCATGTAAACGTCGCCGCGGCCAGACATAATGCCTGACGCAGCATCATGCAAAGCTTGCATTGATGAACCACATAAACGGTTAACTGTAACAGCCCCAGTACTTCTTGGGATTTGTGTTAACAACTGAGCGTTTCGAGCTATGTTGAATCCTTGTTCTTTGGTCTGCTGGACACAGCCCCAAATAATGTCTTCAATTTCAGCTGGGTCAACACCTGGGTTGCGCTCTACTAATTTTGTCATTAGGTGTGCGGATAAAGTTTCAGCGCGCACATTTCTAAAAACACCACCCTTGGAACGTCCCATAGGGGTACGAATACAATCGATAACGACGACATCTTTCATTTTTATCTCCTCTGGTGACTTAGGCTGATTGTGAAAAGTAAGATTTTCCAGAAGCCGCCATTTCGCGCACGCCATCTGAAATTTGGTAAATTGGACCTAAACTTGCGTACTTATCGGCTAATGCTACAAAGTTTACGAGTCCCATGGTTTCAATATAACGGAATATGCCACCTCTAAACGGAGGAAAGCCTAAGCCAAATAATAATGCGATATCTGCTTCTGCCGCGCTGGCTACGATACCTTCCTCTAGACAACGAATAGCTTCGTTCGCCATTGGGACCATCACTCGGGCAATTATCTCATCTTTGTCGAATTCTTTAGTTGCAGCAACATGACCTTCAAACAATGCGTAAGCTTCTGGCGATGCTTTTTTAGCCGGGCGTCCACGCTTATCTAGCGAGAAGTCATAGAAACCTTTACCATTTTTCTGACCAAATCGACCTGCTTTATACAGTAACGTAACCGGATCATTATCAATTTTTTGCATACGCTCAGGAATGCCATCTGACATAACGGTTGAAGCGTGATCAGCTGTGTCCATGCCAACGACATCAAGTAAAAACGCTGGACCCATAGGCCAACCAAATACTTTCTCCATTACTTTATCAACGGCAGTAAAGTCAGCACCGTCTATTAACAATTGGCTAAAGCCTGCAAAGTAGGGGAATAAAACGCGGTTAACCAGGAAACCAGGGCAGTCGTTTACAACGATAGGTGTTTTACCCATTTTAAGTGTTGAAGCAACAACCGTGCTAATCGTGGCGTCAGACGTGTTTTCACCACGGATAATTTCAACCAATGGCATCTTGTGTACTGGATTGAAAAAATGCATGCCGCAAAAACGCTCTGGCTTTTGTAAGCTTTTCGCTAACTGATTTATAGATATTGTCGAGGTATTTGAACAAATAATAGCATCATCAGAAACGGTCTTTTCAGTATCTGCTAACACAGCAGCTTTGATTTTCGGATTTTCAACAACTGCTTCTATAACTAAGTCTGCATTGGCAATTGCATTTTGATCAAGTGTTGGGATTATCTTGTTCAGTGTTGACGCCATTTTCTTTGCATCAACTTTGCCACGCTGCATCCCTTTTTCAAGAATGCTAGACGCTTCTTTTAAACCAAGATCGAGAGCAGCTTGGTTGATGTCTTTCATAATGGTAGTGATGCCTTTAACTGCACCCTGATAAGCAATACCGCCACCCATTATGCCAGCACCTAAAACGGCATGCTGTTTGACTTCTTTAGTTGCGCCTTTAGCTACTTTTTTGCCTTTGGATTTGACAAATTGATCAGCAAGGAAAATACCGACTTGTGCTTTACAAGCATCAGTTTTAGCAAGCGCCACAAAACCTTCATTCTCTAATTTTAGTGCACCGTCTCTATCAAGACGGGCTGCTTTGCTTACCGTTTCCACCATTTTATGTGGTGCAGGGTAATGTCTGCCGGCTTGGGCAGCGACCATCGCGGCTGCAGTGGAGAAACTCATCGTTGACTCATTTGCATTTAACATCAATGGTGCTTTTTTCTGAGCCCTGCGAGCTTGCCAGTCAAGTTTTCCAGCTATCGCGTCTTTGAGCATGCTGCGGCCTGCTTCATGCAAATGTTCGGGGGCAACAACAGCATCAACTGCGCCTTCCTTCATTGCTTGAGCACCGTCACGGTCGCGACCTGTTGTCATCCATTCAAGTGCATTGTCAGCACCAATAACGCGTGGCAGACGAACTGTTCCGCCGAAACCAGGCATTAAGCCAAGCTTTACTTCAGGGAAACCGACTCTTGCCGTTGTATCAACAACACGAATGTCGCCGGCTAATGCCATCTCAAAACCACCACCAAGAGCAAAGCCATTTACTGCAATAACAGTAGGAACGGCTAAATCTTCAAAGTGGTCAAATACTTGAGAAGTCTTCGCAACCCAAATTAAGATATCTGCTGGGTCCATTTCAAACAATGACGTGAATTCAGTGATATCAGCACCCACGATAAACGTTCTTTTTGCAGAACGCACAAGTACGCCTTTTACGTCACTTGAAGCAGCAATAGCAGCTGCGGCCAGGTCGAGTTCTGCGACCGTTTGTCTGTCGAATTTGTTAACTGAGCCTTGTGCATCAAACACAAGTTCAGCGATTGAGTCGTCTGTCATTACTACTGATAGACTTTTGCCTTCAAAGATCATTATATTCTCCTGTGACATTTACAACACGCATGATGGAAATTGTTAAGATTAATCACCATTTGTCGATTAGTGATTATACTATTGTTGAACGTTCTACCAATTAATATGGTACTACTTAAGATAGAGCATTCTGGTAGATGATCAACATGGTTGATAAGTTTACTTTTTCTAACACTCATTGTACCAGTTATTTTTTTGTTTATTTAATGTAATTAATTTTTAACAACGACGGAAACCGCATTGTCTAACGTTATAGCACCCATTTTTAGTCTTATTATGATTCTCAGCATTTTTTTGTCGACTGTTGCCTTTTCGTTGGAAAATAAATCACCAGAGGAACAAATAAAGAGCCAACGTAGCGAATTTTTACGAATTGAAAAATATGTATGGGATACCAGCGACGAAGACTTTGCAAAGTTGGTGATTCATCTGGGAGACTATCCATTAGTACCTTATTTAATAGAAAGAAAAATTTTACATGGGTTGACGACTAAGAAAGTTGAACAGGTCAGAGCGTTCCTCGAGGAATATAAGGACACGCCGTTAGAGCGTCGCGTTTTGCGGCCGTGGTTGCGACACCTTGCAAAGAAAAACCGAAAAAGCTTATTTTTGGAATTCTATCAGCCCATCGGCGACACCAAATTAGTGTGCCGATATTTGCGTTATCAACTTGAAGATAAGGTGAGTAAAGATGAATTATATCCGCAAATAGCTGATTTGTGGAATAACAGTAAGTCGCAACCGAAAGATTGCGACTTACTGTTTAAAAAGTGGAAAGCTGACGGTCAATTGACTGAAACGTTAATACTGCAACGTATCGCCAAAGCAGCTAATGGTGGGCAATATTCTATTATTTCCTATTTAAGAACGTTATTACCCGAAGATAAAAAATACCTAGCCGATTTATGGAAAAAAACAAGAAAGTCCCCTTCTACTGTAAAGCGACTCAAGGCATTTAAAGGCCATTACCCTGAGATTGAAGCCGAAATTATCAGTTATGGTCTAGGCAGGTTAATTTGGAGAAACAAGGCGGCATCTTTAAAAACATGGAAAAGGGCACAGAAAATACTTACGTTTACCGATAAACAACAAGCACATGTTGCAAATAAGTTTGCGGTTAGCTTGGCCATCGCTAAACATGAAGATGCAGAATATTGGCTTATTAAATCGGAATCATTAGAGCAAGACCCCGAGGTACTGCGCTGGCATCTGACCGTCCTGTTAAAAGATCAAAACTGGCCGAGTATAATTAATTTGATAGAAAAAGCGTCGCCTCTATTAACTCGTACTCACGAGTATCAATATTGGTTAGCACGCAGTTATGCTGCGTTGGGCAACGAATACAAGGCTAACGACTTATTTAAGCAATTGGCAGGCGAGCGTCATTATTATGGGTTCTTAGCGAGTGCTAGGCTAGGGCAGTCTTTTAGTTTTCAAGATAACCCTTTGGTCATAGAAAAGGTCGTTATTGACCGAGTTGAACAACTGCCGAGCGCAAAGCGTGCTTTCGAGCTTAAAGAGCTAGAGCGATACCACGAGGCAAGATTAGAATGGCGATTCGTGCAGCAACAATTGAATGACCAAGAAAGGCTTGCATCGGCTGTCATAGCAGGTCAATGGGGCTGGCATGATCAAGCTATATTCACTTTTAGTAGTACGGGTTATTTAAATGACGTTAATAGACGTTTTCCTATGGCATATGCGGACATTTTGACTAAAGAGGCTCTGCGTAATGAAATTGAACCTGAGTGGGCATTTGCTATTGCCCGCAGAGAAAGTTCATTTATGAGCGACGCAGTCTCGTCAGCGAAAGCGTTTGGGTTGATGCAGATATTGCCCTCAACGGCGAGATATTTAGAAAAAAGAAGCGTATCGGATCGCTCCCTAATGAACCCCAATACGAATGCTAAATTGGGCAACAAATACCTGCGATATTTAATGGATAAAGTAGATAACAATATGGTACTGGCGACTGCCTCATACAATGCTGGTTGGAGTAGAGTAAAAAGCTGGTTACCGATTAGTGAGACGATTGGTGCAGATTTGTGGGTCGAGACTATTCCTTATAGAGAAACTCGAAATTACGTCAAAGCAGTCATGGCATATAAGCAAATTTATCAACATCAGCTTTTTGAAATTAGTGACTCAAAAATACCAAAAACAATAGATAACTCAGTTTTTGGCGAGTTAGTTCAAATGCAAATCCCGATCAGCGTTGGCGACTAGAACGAATCGTTCTGATGCCACTGACAACAAAGCCATAGCCTGATAATATGCACATAGACGAAAAAAAGCATGTGCAAATCAAGCAAGTAAGATTTAAACCTAAATTCTAAAAGAGGACAACAATGCCAAGCCACTCTGCATCTTACGCTGAACATATAAAGGTCTTGCAAGCTCGCACATTGGAGGCAATCCAGCGAGAAAGTATCGATGGTTTAATTATTCATTCCGGACAAGGTAAAATCATGTTCTTGGATGACAATTATTATCCGTACAAAGTGAATCCCCAATTTAAAGCGTGGCTTCCAGTTGTTGATAACCCTTGCTGTTGGTTGGTAGTTAATGGAACTGATAAACCCAAACTGATTTTTTATCGCCCTGAAGACTTCTGGCATAAAGTACCTCCTGAGCCAACAGAATTTTGGGTTGAACATTTTGATATTGTGTATTTAAAGCAAGCGAACGCAGTTGAGAAGCATCTTCCTTATGATAAAGTAAAATACGCTTATGTAGGTGAATATATTGAGGTTGCCAAGGCCCTTGGTTTTGAATTGGTTAACCCTGACCGTGTGCTCAACTATTTGCATTGGCAACGCGCCTATAAAACGGAATATGAGCTCGAATGTATGCGCGAAGCAAATACTATTGCTGTAGGTGCACACAGAGCGGCAAAAGCCGCCTTTTTTGATGAGAAAAGTGAATTCGATATCAACAACGCTTACCTGCGTGCAGCAAGGCAGGGGCACAATGACCTTCCTTATAATAATATTGTGGCGCTAAATGAAAATGCGGCAATACTGCATTACATGCAAACAAATTCAGTAGCACCATCCGACTTTCGAACCTTTTTGATTGATGCTGGTGCTAATTATCATGGATACGCCGCTGATATCACTCGGACGTATTGTGCTAAAAAGCATGATTTTGCACATTTAGTTAAAGCGGTAGATGCATTGACTATCGACTTAGGTGAGCAAATGAAGCCGGGTTTAAGTTACGTTGAAATACATGTAGCTGCGCATGTTGGTATCGCTAAAATATTATATGATTTTGGTATTGTGAATATGTCAGTGGAAGACTGTGTGCAAAGCGGTATCGTGAGCACATTCTTCCCACATGGTATTGGTCATTTCTTAGGCTTACAAGTGCACGATGTTGCAGGGCATGCCCGGGATGATCGTGGCACGCCTAATCCGCCACCAGAAAATCACCCCTTCTTGAGATGCACTCGAATCATTGAACCTAAGCAGGTATTCACGATTGAACCGGGCTTGTATTTCATTGATAGTCTATTGGCTAAATTGAAAGGCTCAGAGCAATCCAAATTTATCAATTGGAATGTAGTTGATGAGTTTAGACCGTTTGGTGGTATTCGTATTGAAGACAATATTATTGTGCACCGCGAACGAAATGAAAATATGACGAGAGACCTTGGTTTAGGAATCGATTAGTCGTCCGAAGAAAATACGTGATAGAACAAGAAGTAATCACAAGTCAGTTAATAGAGAGAAGTCTATTAACTGACTTATTAAAGTAAAAAGTTTTAGTTAATAACGGCACGATGAATAAACCTTCCCTAAGTACTCCTCTATATTGTCTGTTGTCTGAACAAATTTTCTGCTATTGTGCAACCGCCTCGTATGGAAACGAAGAATCTAATTAATTAGCGTGGTGTAAAAAAGGATTTTTATGAAACGGTCTATTCTCAATAGCGTATTTTTTGCGCTCCTCTATGGCGCTTTGCCGTTGCAAATTATTTCATTTATTTATTCGCAATGGACGGTATGGTCTCTTCTTGGTTTGCCTATTTTATTTTTGTTGGTTAGATCGCAAGATTATCTTTATCAAAAAGGTGAAAAAACTTACTTTCGCCGCGTTCCATTTGTTAGTGGTGTTAGGCTCAATCAAATAAAAGACATGGGCGACCTAAAGTTAGTCGACACATCTTCAACCATTCAAGCTTTATGGGTTAGTATAGAATTGCGTCGAATATCATAAATTCAGGAAATTAATGCTATTCATGATGTTATAAAAGAATGTGCTTGAATCTGCTTATTAAAACAGTGGCTAAATATAATCCGTTTAATCAGTTAGTAGTTTCGGTTAACTGATAAATCAGCGAGGCCAATAAGTGCCTCTTTAAATTCACTATCAGGAATTGCATTTAAGGCATCTTTCGCCTTTTTAGCCTCAATTTCAGCACATTCTTGCGTGTAAGCTAATGATCCGGTGTCCTGCATCACCTTTAATATATGGTCAAAATGAGGCATACCATTAGCATTTTCAATAGCGTCTCGGATGAGATTTGCATCTGATGCTTCACAATGCCACATAGCATGCAGCAGTGGTAAAGTTGGTTTACCTTCAGTTAAGTCATCACCTGCATTTTTACCCATGTCATCGGCTTGGGCAGTGTAATCAAGGACATCATCAATGAGTTGAAACGCCGTGCCTAGGTGCTTTCCATAAGCTTGCATAGCCAGTTCAATTTCTTCATTTTGATCCGTCAGAATAGCCGCAAGTTGTGTTGCAGCCTCAAACAAACGAGCTGTCTTGCTGTAAATAACTTCTAAGTAGCTTGCTTCAGTGGTGTTAGGATCGTTGCAACTCATTAGTTGCATGACTTCACCCTGAGCGATCCGGTTAGTTGCTTCAGATAAAATTTCCATGACCTTCATGCGCTTTAGGCCAACCATCATCTGAAAGGCACGTGAATATAAAAAATCACCCACTAACACGCTTGCTTGGTTGCCAAATACCGCGTTAGCGGTTTCTCGTCCACGACGCATCGTAGACTCATCGACAACATCATCATGCAAAAGTGTTGCGGTATGTATAAATTCAATAATCGCGGCTAGTGTATGGTGCTCATCATTTTTAATATTGAGAGCACGCGCGGCCAAGACGGTTAATAATGGACGTAATCGTTTACCACCACTATTAACGATGTAAAAACCCAGTTGATTGATAAGAGCAACATCTGAATCAACTTGCGTTTGAATCAGTTTGTTAACGGCCTGCATGTCCGATGAAGTGAGTGATTGAATACTTGCTAAATTCATATTGAACTTGTACCGCGCCTAATTTTAAACGATAAATAAGTGATGTGCCGTAGTGTACATTAATCTACAATGGCTTGTACAAAACTGATGCAAATAAGACCCAATTTGCCTGCTTGTCAGCGCTTTTTTTACTTAATTGAAAATAGCCTAAATAAAATTCGGTTTTATGCTTGATAGATTAGAATCCTTAACGTACAATTCGCGCCCTGTTTTTTGAATAAAAAGCGCTTGTATGCGCAGTGCGGAGAAATATATGTACGCGGTTTTCCAAAGTGGTGGTAAACAACACCGTGTGGCCGAAGGTCAAACCCTTCGTCTTGAGAAGATTGAAGTGGCTCCTGGTGAGTCAATCGAATTCGATAATATCTTGATGATCAGTAACGGCGAAGATGTAAAAATCGGAACGCCTTATGTTGCGGGTGGTAAAGTTACAGCTGAGATAGTTACACACGGTCGCGGCGAAAAAATTAAAGTAGTTAAGTTCCGTCGACGCAAGCACAGTCGCAAGCAGATGGGACATCGCCAGTGGTTCACAGAAGTGAAAATCACTGCAATTAACGTATAATAGGAGACTAACTCATGGCACATAAAAAAGCTGGTGGTAGTACTAAGAACGGTCGCGATTCAGAAAGTAAACGCTTAGGCGTTAAGCGCTATGGCGGCCAAGATGTATTAGCAGGTAATATTATTGTTAGACAGCGTGGGACTAAGTTTCACCCTGGCACAAATATGGGTATTGGTAAAGACCATACTTTATTCGCATTAACAGCAGGTAAAGTACAGTTCGAAATCAAAGGCCCTAAAAACCGCAGATTTGTTAGCATTCTAGCTGAGTAATCCGGTCTAAAGCATATCGAAAACCCCGCTATCGGCGGGGTTTTTTTTACGTGCTTTTTTAACCCGTACTTTACGGTAGTGCATTAGCGTTTAAGATATGCACGTCGATTGATGGTATACAGAATGGTTTTGTAATGCTTGTTATCGAGATGTCACTGCATGTTGAAGTCCCTTTCTCAAAAAGATGCTGCAAGGCCACCGATGTTTAGCTTTCTAATTTTATCTCTGAAGTTAGACGTTTTTTGAGAAAGCGACTTCAACATAAATTGACTATAATTGCTGGATTTTCAGCAGTGCGTTTATTCTTTGATAATACACTATCAGGGTAGTCTTAATGTAAGGTATAAACAGTTGAGTAGTAAAAGTTTACTACCATAGAACGTCCTGCTAGCGCTGCACTATTCAAGCAGAGTGTCACTGACAAACAAGATGCAAAGAGCAAGGCTATTAGTCTCATCGAGAGTTGATGGGAAATAATTAACAAAAGCTCCCTCCTCAAAAAAACCACGGTTTCAGTGATGTGATTGTGAAGCCCTCATAGATGAGCTTGCCGCGTTTTTTTGAAAAGAGAGCTTTGGCTAATTGCTAATGCTCAGATCAACATCGCTATGCAGAGCAATGTTGACAATTGCGTTTAATGATTTGAATTGTTTAAGGTTTAAAGCTGGTTTAAAGACCAGTTACTGGTAGAGCAAAAACTGCTATACTTAAAGTGTAATTTCGTGTGGAGGCATTGTATTTAGATTGCTGACGCGCACCAACCACAGGTTTAGAGAAAAGATATGAAGTTTGTTGATGAAGCAGAGATACGCGTAGAAGCTGGAGACGGTGGTAACGGCGTTATTGGATTCAGACGCGAGAAATACATACCTAACGGTGGCCCTGATGGTGGTGACGGCGGTGATGGCGGTAGCGTCTATCTTGAAGCTGACGAAAACTTAAATACCCTAATTGATTATCGGTTTGAAAGGTTTCATCGTGCACAGCGTGGCACTAACGGTCAAGGCGCCGATTGTACTGGTCGCGGTGGTCAAGATTTGATCTTAGGAGTGCCCGTTGGCACGCGCGCTACCGATCAAGATACCGGTGAGTTTCTGGGTGACTTGATTAAGCATGGTCAGCGTATGAAAGTAGCCCAAGGCGGCTATCATGGTCTAGGTAATGCGCGGTTTAAGAGTAGCACCAACAGAGCCCCGCGTATCAAATCAGACGGTACACCAGGCGAAATTCGCAAGCTTTCCTTAGAGCTCATGCTGCTTGCAGATGTAGGCATGTTAGGAATGCCTAATGCGGGTAAATCGACTTTTATCCGCTCGGTTTCTGCTGCGACACCAAAAGTTGCTGACTATCCATTTACTACATTGGTACCAAATCTAGGTGTTGTTCGTCTTGACTCACAAGCCAGTTTCGTTGTTGCTGATATACCCGGTTTGATCGAAGGTGCTTCTGATGGAGCCGGTCTAGGTATTCAATTTTTAAGGCATCTTGAACGCTGCCGCGTCCTAATCCATTTGATAGATATCATGCCTGCAGATGGTTCAGATCCGGTTCAAAATGCATTAACGATTGATAATGAGTTAGATAAATACAGTCCCAAATTAGCTTCAAAGCCACGCTGGTTAGTATTTAATAAAATCGACTTAATGCTAGAAGACGAAGCGAATGCTTTATGTGCTGACATTGCTGCTAGGCTAGGTTGGGAAAAAGACTACTATCAAATCTCAGCCTTTCAAAAGTTGAATGTAGATGTGCTTTGTCAAGACATCATGGAGTTTATTGATTCCCTTCCGCCTGAGGAAGAAATGTTCAACAAAGAAGAAGAAACAACATATAAGTGGAACACCAATCCTGAAGAAGTCAATACAGATGAACAGGCGGGCGATATAGAAGCTGATGATGACTTAGATGATGAAGATTGGGATGATGACGATTACGACGTCGAAGTTATCTACCAAAAATAAATAGTAAAGATAGCTTACTCTAAAGAATAGTTCGGGCATAAAGAAATGATATCAATGATTGCTGCGATGGCAGACAACCGCATAATCGGTGCCGACAACGACATGCCTTGGCATTTGCCCGCGGATCTAAAACACTTTAAGTCGGTAACCATGGGTAAGCCAGTACTGATGGGTAGGAAGACGTATGAGTCGATTGGGAGAGCACTACCAGGGCGTCCCAATATTGTTATTACGACCAATAAGGCTTATTCGTTAGCCGATGCCACTGTCGTGACATCCATCGAAGCAGCAATGCAAGAAGCATCTGCTTATGATGAAGTGATGATTATTGGCGGCGGAAGCATTTATAAATCTATGCTGGCACAAGCAAAACGCCTCTACCTTACCTTTATCGATTTGAAGGTTGCTGGTGATACTCAGTTTCCAGATTATGAAGCGAATGGCAACTGGACTGAGGTCGCACGAGAAGTTCACAAGAAAGATGAAAAAAATCCACACGACTATACTTTTGTTACGCTTGAGCGAGCCTAAGTTTTCTGGTTAGCGAAATACTATATATATAACCATAAACCGCGCTAAAGAATATAGACGGAGCGACCGTAAGCCATAAATTAGGCGTCATAAAAGCAATATTCACTGCCACCACAAAACTACCCTGCAAAGCAATTGCTGGCAATGGTGTTAATAGCACCCCGGGCAAGCACGTTCCGCTGCAAGCGCGTTCAATATGATTTAAAGATACTTCAAAAGTTTTCGCGGTTTCGCACTCTTTGCTAAAAAAAGCCGGTCTTGCCACGGTAGGAACAATAAAGGGAAGGCAATAGTATTTATTACTTAATATTTTATGAAAAAGTTCTAGCGTAAAGGCGAAAATAAGTGTTATGCCGCCGCTATAACTACCTTGTACTAATGCCGCTTTGTAAAGCGTTTCGGGATCGTTAGTTACTAGGCTGTTGGCATAATAAGCCCAAGCTGCATAGAAACAGAAGGCGATAAGCCCAGATATAGCGAGTCGTATAAAAGAAATCATCATCAGTTTTGTATTGACTATCCGTGATAGGTAAATAGAGATTCTATATCAAGACCATGGTGACGCATAATATCTTTCAAGCGCTTTAACGCTTCGACCTGAATTTGTCTAACACGTTCTCTCGTTAAACCTATTTCAACTCCGACATCCTCTAGGGTCGCTGGTTCATGACCTAGTAAGCCAAATCGCCTCGCTAATACTTCTGTCTGTTTAGGATTGAGCTCTTCTAACCATTTTATGATGTTGAGCTTCATGTCATTCGTTTGCGCTTGGTTTTCTGGTTGCGTACCTTGTTCATCCGCAATGATATCAAGTAGTGCTTTATTCTCATCATCACCACCAATAGGAGTGTCTACAGAGTTGATACGTTCGTTTAATTTCAGCATTTTTTGAACACTAGACACTGGCTCACCAGTTGCTTCAGCAATTTCTTGTGCGGTTGGCTCATGATCAAGTTCTTGAGAAAGTTTTCTAGCCGTGCGCAAATATAAGTTGAGTTCTTTGACGATATGGATAGGTAAACGAATAGTGCGCGTTTGGTTCATCAGTGCCCGCTCAATGGTTTGCCTTATCCACCAAGTTGCATAGGTTGAGAAGCGGAAACCGCGTTCAGGATCAAACTTTTCAACTGCGCGAATGAGACCTAAGTTGCCTTCTTCTATTAAGTCTAGTAGCGCTAATCCTCTATTATTATAACGGCGAGCAATTTTAACCACCAAGCGCAAATTGCTAACAATCATTCGCTCACGTGATTTTTCATTACCTTTTAATGCTTCACGCGAAAATTTCACTTCCTCTTCAGCGGAAAGTAGCGGGGAAAAACCAATTTCACCCAGATATATTTGGGTGGCATCAAGTTGCTTGTTACTCAGACCTTCGTTTGCATCAGCTTGTACTTTTTGTGCTGCAGTTTTACTAATTTGTTTTGTAGTCATGGTTCACCCCGATCAACTTCTTAAAGTTAATTCAGTGAAAGGCTGGAAAACAGATCCAATTAAGGATAAGCCAATAAACGAATTATTTTTTTGGTAAGAATCTGAAGGGATCGAGCGACTTCCCTTTACGCCTAATTTCAAAATGCAACATAACATCGCTGGACCCAGTGCGTCCCATAGTTGCAATCTTTTGTCCTTGCTTAACATAACGCTGCTCACTAACTAAAATCGTATCATTATGCGCATACGCGCTTAACAGATTATTTTCGTGCTTAATAATGATTAAATTTCCATATCCCTTTAATGCGTTCCCTGCATACACGACTTTGCCATTTGCCGCTGCATATATTGGGGAGTATAAATCGCCTTTTATATCAACCCCACGATTAGTGCCATCGCTACCGACCACAGCAGAGGTTGATTCACCTGATGCTGGCCAAATCCAAATCACGTCGTTATCAGGTTTATCCGAAGTTTCGTGTTTTTTATTTGATTTTTCTCGATGTTTTTTCCTTTCTCTTTCACCATACGCCTGTGTTTTCGCGGGGTCAACTACAACTTTAGTATAGCTATTTGGATCAGAGGTTATATCTTTGTTTTCATTCTTGTTATTTTTTTCAGATGGTGGAATTAAGGTCAACGTTTGGCCAGGATATATGCCGTACGGGGGTTTTATGTCGTTATATTTTGCGATATCTAGATAATCATTACCGCTATAAAACGCAACGGCGAAGAGAGTGTCGCCTTTCTGGACCTCGTATATTTCGCCATCAATTTCGGTGAGATTGTTTTGTTTCGCAACAGAAGTGTTGAGCGACATGACGGGTGCAGGCTGAGAACGACCGCTACATGAAGTTAGTAATATGAGCGAAATAGCAACGATCCCTGTTCTTGCAAAGCCCATCCATTTCCGTCTGACCAAGCAAACCATGTATTTCTTACCTGAGTATTAAATAGAGAGCAACTGCGAGCACCACAGTGCCCCAACCAATAATTTCTATATATTCTTTTAGTTTGGCTTCCATCATGGGTCCGCCATATTTCATTAAGGCTGCAACTAAAAAAAAGCGCAAGCCTCGTCCAATCGTTGAAGCGATTATGAAAGGAATAAGCGCCATATGTAAAAAACCAGCACTGATAGTAAACACTTTATATGGAATGGGAGAAAATCCGGCTAAAAATACAACCCAGACACCATATTCTTTAAACCACAGGGTCGCATGGGCTAGTTTGTCTTGGTAACCCATGTCGATAATCACTGGTTGAATAAAAGATTCAAACGCAAAGTAACCTAATAGGTAGCCTAATATGCCACCGATAACCGATGCAACTGTGGTAATCAAAGCAAAGCGCCACGCTTTTTGTGGCTGACTAAGCGCCATCGGTGCCAGCATGACATCGGGTGGAATGGGGAAGAACATCGATTCGGAGCAACTTAGCCCCGCGAGGTACTTTTCAGCATGTCTGTGTTGTGCCCACTTTAAGCAAAGTTCATAACAAGTTTCAAATAGCTTCAAAGTAAATCACCTGCAACTAATGGCACGAAACGCACAGGCTCAATGGTTTCTTCCATAAACTCTTCACCTTGGCGATCAATACACTTTAAGCTTTGTTGTTCATTCCCAACCGGAATGATTAAGCGCCCACCGTCATTGAGTTGGTCAAGTAAGGCCTGTGGAAGCTGTGATGCCGCTGCAGTTACAATGATACCATCGAACGGACCTTTACTTTGCCAGCCTTGCCAGCCATCACCGTGTTTCATTGAAATGTTGTGATAGTCGAGTTGGTTCATTCGACGTTTGGCTTGGAACTGCAGTGCTTTAATGCGTTCGACAGAATATATGTGGACAAAAATACCGGCTAAAATGGCTGTTTGATAGCCAGATCCTGTGCCAATTTCTAATATTTTTTTAGGCAGTACAGGGGCGTTAAGTAATAACTCTGTCATTTTTGCCACAATATACGGCTGCGATATCGTTTGACCTTGACCGATAGGCAGCGCTGTATTTTGATAAGCCTTATGTTTCAGGGCGTCCGGAATAAAAATTTCGCGAGGTGTCTTAGCAATAGCGTTTAATACTCTGTGATCGCTGACGCCATCTTGTTCTAATAGTTGCGCGAGTTGTAAGCCCTTGCGAGATGATATTGCCATTTCTATTCCTAGTTCATCGTTTCTTTGGTATTTAACCAAGTATTCATTTTGCTTACTTTCTGATGCACAGTCATATCTACAGATAGCGGTGTTACAGAGCAGTAATTATTGTTTACGGCATCAAAGTCAGTTCCTTCACCTGCATCCTGTTCACTGCCCAATTTGCCGTACCAATATATGGTTCTGCCAAAAGGGTCTGTGCTTTGCACCATTGTTTCTGCACGGTGGCGTTTACCAAGTCTGGTCGCCACTATGCCTTTTATCAAGTCATAAGGTATGGCTGGCACATTTACGTTTAAAATTTCATTTTGTTCTAAAGGATGCGAGGTAAGTCGGCGGATAATATCGCAAGTCACCTTAGCAGCGGTATCGAAATAATCTGCTTTCTTGCTACATAGCGAGACTGCTATAGCGGGTAAGCCCATATGGCGGCCTTCTAGTGCAGCGGCAACGGTACCAGAATAAATGGTGTCGTCACCTAAATTAGCACCATGGTTTATGCCCGACACGACTAAGTCAGGTTCGTGAAGCATAAATTTATTAATACCTAATTGGACACAGTCGGATGGCGTCCCGTTCACAGCATAAAAGCCATTTGGCATCTGTTCAATGCGCAGTGGGGTATGCAGTGACAATGCGTTACTCATTCCGCTGCAGTTGCGGTCGGGGGCGATCACAGTGACATCGTGCTCTTTTGATAAATGCTCGAAAAGAACCGCTATTCCTATCGCATTTACACCATCGTCATTGCTCAATAATATGTTCATGTATTATTTGCCTTTTTACTCGTTGGCTGTTCAGGGATTTCATACTCCAAATAGGGAGGTACAGAAACGTATTTTGAGACTAAATTAATTAGATACCTATGCAAGCAAACATCTAACATTAACCATTTAAACATCTAATAATTCTCTCACAATAGAGGTCGCAAAACAGCCCGCAGGAAGTGAAAACTGCATCGTCAAATTATTATCTTGTATTTGCCATGTAAATCCTTGCGGAATGATTCGTATAGCTCTCCTTTGTTGTTTCAATCCCAACGAATTAAGTGTTTGTATTATCTCAGGGAATTGCGCTACACACTGCAACTCTAAGTCTCTAGCTGCAGTTGTTGAATGTAGTTTTCCGTCGCCCCACAGAGGCGCCGTGATATTGATGTCAAACTCAGCTAATCGTTTTATTATGTCATTTTGCTCGGCTTCATCTTCGAACACAAAAAAACTGTTTGAACCACTCAATTGCATAGCGTCACCAAGCAACGGTTGATGGAAGTTATGTTGCACTATTCGTTGGTGGATGATTTCATTGAACAACCAGCTTCTTAATGCAGATATAGCCATGGAACGTTTATTACGGTTACGGATGGCTTCTCCACCAATCAGCTTTTCAGCCAGTGCGAGATTACCACCTAGCAGCAATTTATCGCCTGTGGTGGTTTGCTCATCAGCGTTCGGTGTTACTCTCATTTCGCCAAAACGTTGGCTACCATAATAATTAGGTGCGCCTTGGTGTTTTATTAGTGCGAGTCTCTGCTCTAATGCTTGAACATCAAATTCGGCATCAGCGCCCAAACTGGATGTTAAATTTCGCAATACAAGTTCGAATTTATTACCTTTGAGCACACCGACTCGCAACTTTCGGTCATTGCGTGCCACCTGCAAAATTTTGGCACCCTCTAGTTCGAACTCATCCCAGTTAGGTTCTTTTTTGTTGGCAATATGTACCCCGAACCATTGTCGAGTGAGGGCGAATTTATCTTTTCTGCCTGCGTAAGTAATATCGCGCAAATGCAATCGGCTAAACTTAGCTAACGACTCAGCAACGAATGCGGTGTTTAAGTTGGTTTTCTCTAACCATAAGAAGATGTGCTCACCTTCTCCACTAGGCTCGAATCCGAGTTGCTCTTCAACGATAAAATCATGCATTTCTTGTTTGAGTGTTGCACTGCCTAATGCATCACCGTGTAACCGAGACCAATGTGAAATAGATAATGACATTCAGTTATCGTCGCGGACATATGAGCACGACAGCGTGGCATGCAATGCCTTCTTCTCGTCCTACAAAGCCAAGGCCTTCAGTTGTTGTCGCTTTTATGCTGATGTCTTTCACCGAAACGCCGATGGCATCGGAGATTGCTTCGCGCATGAAGTTAATGTGAGGTGCCATTTTGGGCGCTTGAGCCTCAATCGTAATATCTGCATTGCCAAGCATATAACCTAAATCTTGAATTCGCTCATAAACCTGCTTCAACAGTTCCAGGCTGCTAATGTTTTCATAGTTTGTATCAGTGTCTGGAAAGTGATGACCTATATCGCCCAGCGCCAATGATCCGAGCAGTGCATCGCATAATGCATGCAAAGCGACGTCACCATCGGAATGTGCAATCAAGCCGCGTTCATGAACTATACAGATACCGCCAATAGTGATTGGGCCCATTCCACCAAACTTGTGTACATCGTAACCATGACCTATGCGGTACATAGCGTACCTCCTTGTTTATTATTTTTATTATTATTTGCGGATACAGTAGCGGTTAAATAAAACTCAGCGAGTGCTAGATCGCATGGGCGAGTTATCTTGATATTTGTGTTGCGTCCTTCAATGAGTTTAACACTGGCATTGACATGCTCCATTGCAGAGGCCTCATCGGTAATATTAATTTTATTACGTTGTGCGAGTTCGATAGCATCGATTAACTTTTGAAGCGGAAAAAACTGGGGAGTTTGAGCATGCCAAAGCTGAGTGCGTTCAACAGTTTCTTCAATTTCAGCTATTGGACTATTTTCCTTTGAAGTAGCTCGCTTAATAGTATCAGTGACCGGGACGGCCAATATTGCGCCTTCACAGGTGTTAATACAGGCGAATAAATCGTTTAGCTCCGCATGCGTAACGCACGGTCTGGCCGCATCATGCACCAATATCCATGGATTTACGTTTGGTGCTGGTTTGATTAAGCAGTGCTTTAATCCGCTCAAGACTGAATCGACTCTTTGCGTACCGCCAATGACAGTCTCAATTAATGGGTTTTGAGCTACTTTCAGTGATCGAAAAATGCAGTCTTGTGGATGTAAAACGACAACGATCCGTTGAATTTGATGATGGGACAGCAAAGCGTCGAGCGTATGCTCGATAACGGTTTTGTTACCAATGGTGAGATATTGCTTTGCCACTGATGACATCATTCTACTACCAATACCGGCGGCAGGAACAACTGCTACGAATGTATCTACTGCTGTCAAAATCACTTCTCTGGGGGTAAAATTCGGTAAAATGTCTCGCCGTCTTTGATTAAACCTAATTCGTTACGTGCTCTCTCTTCAATAGATTCTAAACCTAGCTGGAGATCGCTAATATCAGCCTGTAAAAGCGTATTTCGTTGTTTCAGGTTCGCGTTTTGTTGTTGCAATTCCTCTACTTCTGACTTCATCAGGTTGTAGTCGGCAATGCTATTTTTGCCAAACCAAAGGCGAGTCTGCAATAATCCAAGCAGGGCAATCAATATGACGAGTATCCATCTATTGCGCATGACTCATTCCTTATTATTGGGTTTGTATTTTATTCATTACCAATTAACTTGTCGGTAAGCTTGTTTAATAATTTATCTTTTTTCTGGTCCAATGCATTTGTCATCTGTGACTTTAACAGCTCATTTAGACTTTCAGCGTCGCCTTGCGCCGCTGCGAGTAGAGCATCAACTGACTCTAGTTGCTGGCCGGACTGACCTAGCTGTTCAGCTACTTTTGCATTTAATTTACTTTTGAGCTCCCTTAGTTTACCAGAACTATTGCCTGTCAAGCCACTAGAAAGGGCTTGCAGCATTTTTTTATCCAAATCAGACTTTATTTTGATGGACGGGCTAGTCAGACTGCCAGAGAAATCAGTAGTCAAACTTAGGTTAGAAAGCCCTGAAATTACATCAGCCATTGCACTGGTTAAATCGTTTTTACCTGTCGCTTTTAACTTCAATGCACGTAGATCGATTACCGATGATCCAGATAGTTTGCCATCGACAACCTTTAATCCTCCTTTGCTGGCAAGCAAACCTGACTCTAGTAATGCGTTTAGTTTTTGCTTTGATTCTTCTGGAACTAACTCGATAGCGTCTAATACTAGTCCGTTAATATCCCAGTCTTGAACAGAATTAACCTGACCTTGAATAATTTCAAAAGTGCCTTTAAGGTCAATAAAACGCCAATTTTCGGCTTGGCTTGAATTGATTAAAAATGTCGTTGGATTACCGATGAGTGCATGTTGGTCAGTTATATTTTGCCAAACAGTCTCAATTTGCTCGTCTTGCCATTTGATATTTACTGCCGCTTTCTTGATCCAAACATTAGGAAGACCATCGTTCAGGGCCGTATCTTCAATAACAGGTTCCTCGGCATCGCTAGATAGCATAGCCATGGCAGCCAATAAACCTTGGGTGTAAATTTTGGCTTTTTCACCGAATAAATGCTGAGTTACTTGCCCAATCGCGCCTTCATCTCCTGCGACGAGCCCTTTAAGCAGATCGAAGTCTTCTTGAGGCGCTGTTTTTAATGCTGATAATGAATTGGCAGAAGCGGCTTTAGCTTCTTTTGCCAAGTCAGTAAATTCTGTAATGTTTGTTTTATCTATTATTATTGCTTGTTTGATTTCATCAAATTCTTTTTTGGCTGCAGCTAATTCAACAGGGTTTTTGTAGTCAATTTTTTGCAGTGCTTTTAGGCGCTCTTTATAAGTGGTTAACTTATCTGTACTTGGCAACGCTGCATACTTGTCTTGTAAAGGTTGTTGATATTGCTGCACCACTTTTTGTGCTTCTGCCACCGCCGCAGTGGTTTTTAATGGTGATTTCTCTAATATTTGATCAACGCTCGGTAAGTCCGATAAGGTTGGAAAAGCAAAATTTGAAGCTTGCGCGTCAGGTTGGACGTAAACTGCACCGGCGCTTTCGCGCTGAGTGTCAAACTCTACATCCTGCACAATGAGTTCATTAACGATCAATTTTTTGTTTAATAGAGGTATAAAATCAACATCAGCTTTCACTCTTGCTACTTCAAGTCTATTACGACTAGGATTGTTGTTATCGGTGGCTTGTAGTCGATTTAATGTGAGGCTAAATGGAAAAACACCATGCTCGATGGAGTCGATGTTGACTTCCGCGCCGGAAGCATCCCCGAGGGCATTGGTGGCTAGCGTTTTTAGTAGGGTATTAGCAAATAAGAAGTAGAGTATAAAAATACCCGCAATAGTGCCTAAAGGAATAGAAAGCCACAGAGATAAACGGCCTTGTTGGGTTACTTGCGATTTTGTAGAAAAACGATGCTTAAACATAAAATAATCCTTATTGTGCTGGTTAAACAGCACAGTTTGTTTACTAGCGAAACACGGAAGAAAAAAAAGTATTTAACTATGATGAACAACCTCGCTAAAATCACGTACTAAGAATTATAGCTGATAAGCCAGCAACAACCAATGAAAACGGGGCTTAGTTTGTGCATTTTGAGTGAAAAATTAAGCGCTTAAATAGTATGAATAAACACCTAAGACTGTAGATAAAAAAATCAGGTGATATTTTTATCTACAAAGGTAGTTTTTCATCGCAATTAAGCTTATCGTACGCGAACTTTTTAAGCTGTAAAGCAAAGGCAGCATAAGTACCAAGTAATAGTAATAAAATAACTGTGAGGCAACCCAATGTTAGTGAACAATACAATCAATAATACCTGTCCGATCCGACAGAAAATACGCGAGTTTTACCGTATCGGTGAATCAGAGGCTATTGATCATATTTTACCTGAAGCAGAAGTAAATATGGCTGCTCGTTCACGTGCATGGGAACGCGCTCGGACAATGGTTCTGCAAATTCGCCGCGAGCAAGAAGGCCACGGCGGCGTTGATGCACTGTTGAATGAATTTTCGTTATCCACAGCGGAAGGGATCGTCTTGATGTGTTTGGCAGAAGCGCTGTTGCGTGTGCCTGATAAACATACACAAGAAGAGCTTATTCGAGACAAGCTTTCAAAAGGAGAGTGGACACCCCATTTGGGCAATAGTGACTCACTATTCGTGAATGCGTCAGCCTGGGGATTATTATTAACCGGCAATATGGTTAACTATGCAGACAAACGGAAGTCTGAGCAGTTCGGATTACTCAAAAAGACAATGGGTCGCCTTGGTGAACCAGTTATACGCCGCGCAATGAAAATTGCTATGAAAGTAATGGGTCGCCAATTTGTTATGGGCGAACGTATTGAAGATGCTGTTGAAAGAGCGGCGAAAAAAGAGACTCAAGGTTACGTCTATTCTTATGACATGTTGGGCGAAGGCGCCAGAACAGGTAAAGATGCAGAACGTTATTATCAAGCCTATGTCAGAGCTATTGAAGTCATCGGTAAAGCAGCAAAGGGACGCGGACCACGCAAGAGTCCGGGTATATCAGTCAAGCTTTCAGCTATTCACCCACGCTATGACTTTGCTAAATATGATCGCGTTATGGAAGAAATTCCAGCACGTCTAAAAACCTTATGTCTAATGGCGAAGAAGTACGATATTGGGTTAACTGTGGATGCAGAAGAGTCAGAGCGTCTTGATATATCCTTGGATATAATTGAAAAAGTATTTAGTGACCCTGACCTAGACGGCTGGGATGGTTTTGGTTTGGCAGTGCAGTCATATCAGAAACGAGCTATTTTTGTGATCGAATGGTTGCGTGAATTAACACTTAGAGTGGGCCGTAAAATGATGGTTCGCTTGGTTAAAGGTGCGTATTGGGATACTGAGATAAAGCATAGCCAACAAGGTGGTTTTGACGATTTTCCTGTATTCACCCGTAAAACCTCTACTGATGTCTCATATCACGCATGTGCTAATAGATTATTGGCATACCGTGACAGCATCTATCCGCAGTTTGCAACACACAATGCTTATACTGCCTCAGTTATTATTGAACTTGCAGGCGATGACAAAGAAGGCTTCGAATTTCAGTGCCTACACGGAATGGGTGACTCTTTATACGACCAAGTGGTTACTAAAGACAAAATTCAATGCCGAGTTTATGCACCGGTTGGTGTTCATGAAGAGTTGTTAGCTTATTTGGTTCGCCGCTTACTAGAAAATGGAGCTAATTCATCATTCGTAAATGCGATAGTTGACGATAGCCAGCCAGTTGAGCAACTTCTTGAGGATCCCGTCGAGCGCACACAGCGCTTGATGGTGCGCGAGAATAAACAAATTGTTATGCCGATAGATTTGTATGCACCAAGCAGAGCAAATTCACGTGGTTTTGATATCTATGACTTGAATGCGACTCAAGATTTATCCTTTAGATTAGAAAAGTGGTTTGATGAACATATAAAAGCACTTGGTGAAGTAGAAGAGGCCGAAAATCAGATTATTGTTCGCAACCCAGCGCTGCTGAGCGAAATCGTAGGTACCCATCAGCTTCACAGCAAAGCAGACATGCTAGCCATGCTTGAACGTACAACTAAAGCGGCGGAATCTTGGTCAACAGTGCCTGTTGATGAGCGAGCAGACTTGTTAATGCGCATTGCTGGCATTCTTGAACGTCATATGGACGAGTTAATTGGTCTATGCATCAAAGAAGCGGGCAAGATTACAGTAGATAGTGTTGATGAGGTCCGTGAGGCTGTCGATTTTTGCCGTTATTACGCTGTTGAAGCAAGACGACTTGATCCTACAAATCGTTTGCAATCGCGCGGTGTGGTGCTTTGTATCAGCCCTTGGAATTTCCCACTTGCTATCTTTATAGGCCAAATAGCAGCAGCATTAGTCGCCGGAAATACAGTGATTGCCAAACCAGCTGAGCAAACAAGTTTAATTGCCAAGCGTGCTTTGGAATTAATGACATCGGTAGGCCTACCTGAAGATACGGTCAATATAGTCATTGCCGATGGTCCTGATGTTGGTGATGTGCTTTTACCAGACGAGCGTATTCAATGCGTGATGTTCACGGGTTCAACGCAAACAGGCTCGCTAATATCACAAATATTAGCTGCTCGTGGCACTGAACAGGTCCCATTGATTGCAGAAACGGGCGGTCAGAACTGCATGATTGTAGATTCAACTGCGCTTCCGGAACAGGTGGTTGATGACGTGGTTACCTCTGCTTTCCAAAGTGCAGGTCAGCGCTGTTCAGCTATGCGTGTATTGTTTGTGCAAGAAGATATCGCTGATGTAGTTAGCGAAATGATTATAGGCGCCATGAAAGAGTTATCCCTTGGCGATCCTTCTTTATTGTCGACAGACATTGGTCCGGTTATTGATAAAAAAGCATTGAAATCACTCAATGATCATGTCGAATATATGCAAGAACATGGAAAGTTATTACATAAATGTGAGTTGCCTAAAGACGACGGTAACTTCTTTGTACCACACTTTTTTGAAATAGATAATATTGATATATTGAAAAAAGAAGTGTTCGGACCTTGTGTACATTTGATCCGCTTCAAAGGCAAAGAAATAGACAAAGTAATACAGCAAATCAATAGCACCGGCTTTGGTTTAACGATGGGTGTGCATTCTCGCATTGAGGAAAGAGCTTACGAGTTGGCGCGTCTTTCAAGAGCAGGTAACGTCTACATAAACCGCAACATGATTGGCGCTATCGTTGGTGTTCAGCCATTCGGTGGACGTGGGTTGTCAGGCACTGGCCCTAAAGCCGGTGGTCCGAACTACTTACCACGTCTGATGAAAGAAAGAGCGACACCAAAAGTGGCATCGCAAGTTGACAATTACGCTGACGATAAAGCAATTCAGAGTGACGGAGCTGCGGTAACTGAAGCTAATAATCTCATGGATTCGGCAATGGCTGTCGAAAACCAATGGCGCTTAACACCACTAAATGATCGTATTTCGTTTGTACGTCAATTATTGGCAAAAATTGCTAATGTAGAAATTGTTGAAGAGCTTGCCGAAGATTTAAATAAAACATTGGCAACAGCTAGAACACAGCTGATTGCTATTGAGCGCAGATTGCGTAAGCCTACCAACCTGCCTGGCCCCACTGGTGAATCTAATACCTTGCATTTGGAGCCTCGAGGCGTGTTGGTATGTTTCGCCGATAAAGACGTTACTTTTGAATATTGGATGCTATCGATTGTAACTGCGCTAGCCACAGGTAATTTAGTTATTTCAGTAGTATCAGACTTGTTCTATGAAGAAGCCCTGACATTCAAAGAAAAATTAGCTAGTACAGGTGCGCCAAAGTCGGTTTTTCAAGTGGCGAATTTATGTCACCTTGAAGCTTTATTGATGAACAAAGGTTTGGCTGGTGTTGTGGTCGACAGTCGTACAGACCGAAGTGCTTATATTTCTGCGAAACTAGCAGAGAGACAAGGTGCAATCTTACCGGTGATTACTGCTGAGTATAACGACAACTTGATCCAACGCTTGGTTACTGAAAAAACAATCAGTATCGATACCACTGCATCTGGCGGTAATACGTCGTTGATGACATTGGTTGAAGATGACGATTAAAAAATAGAATGAATTGAGCAGGGTAAAACCTGCTCAATATTTTTGTTTAAACGTACCGATGCAAAGTACTGCTAAATAGTACTGCTAAATAGTACGGGTAAAAAGTAAATCAGATTATTGTAAGCCTTTGTGTGCTGGCATGGATAACTTAGTTACTATAGCGATAGCACGAACCGTGAATGCGACGACACAACCAAGGCCTATGGCATAGAAACCAATAATACCTAGCAGGTTAAAACAAACACAATAAGCAATTGCACCGCAGAGTGACGCAGTAATGTAAATTTCCTTTTGAAATACCACTGGTACATCATTGAGGATAACGTCGCGAATGATCCCACCTAAACAGGCGCTAAACACTCCCATTATAACGGCTACGGGAATTTCAGCCCCCAGTCTCAATGCCTTTTCAGCCCCTAAAACGCTGAACAATGCCATACCTACAGCATCAGCCCATAACAACGCGTTTGATTTACGAGAGATTTGCTGAGTAGCGAAATAAGTTATGACTGCAAAAACGCTGCAGATAACAACATAATACCAATCGACTAACCAGAAGACAGGCACGTCCAATATAACGTCGCGCAAAGTACCTCCGCCAATACCCGTGACATTGCCGATAAAAATAAAACCAACCCAGTCCATTTTTTTCTTAGCTGCCAATAATGCTCCGGAAACTGCAAAAGCGGCCGTACCGGCAATATTAATAACTAGCAAAAACGTTAGCATTCTATCAACCTTTTATGTGTTGGTTATTTTGGATAAACTCGGCTGCACAAGCGTTGCTTGATTTAACGTACGTGAATGGATTCACTTTTTTTCGCCCTAATAGGCCCAATAAAAATTTAATGATAACACTAATTAATACCCACACAGTTCCATGTGTGCTCATTGCATTAGATTACTGCGTTATTTTTTATTATTCGCTTTTTTCGCTCAGTATTTTGCTTAATAATTTTCGTTAATTTCCTCTTTAGTGGTATTTTTTGCGGCTCAGATTTAGTGACGGTGTTCAGCGTGATACTCGTTCTAGCGATAGTCTATTTACTAGCTTGAATGTTGAAAGGTTTGCGAACACAAGCATTCAGAGATATGGTACAGGTATATACGCAAGCAACCTTTTATTGGCAAGTTGAGACCATGGAAATTGAATTAAAACTCGTTGCAAACCAAGACGCGCTGACCAGTTTTGAACAGACGCTGTTACCAAAGTTAAAAGGTAAGGTGAAGCGCAGTTCTTTTGATGTATTAAATGATTATTACGACACGCCTGAACAATTTCTAGGCAAGCGAAAAATGGGTTTTCGTATTCGCCGAGTTAATGATCATATTGAGCAGACAATAAAAACTGAAGGTAAAGTGGAAGGCGGGTTGCATCAGCGCCCAGAATATAATGTAGATTTAGAAAAAGCACATCCAGATTTAGAGAAATTTGACTCTGAAATATGGGCCAATGATATTAATGTTCAAGAAGTGAATCGACAGTTACAAGTGCAATTTTCAACCCATTTCCATCGCGTCACTTTTGATATTGTGGATGGTGAAAATCACCTTGAATTAGTTTTTGATAGTGGTGAAGTCAAACATAAAAAGGGAAAGTTGCCGATTGGTGAAATCGAGATTGAATTAAAAGCTGGCGCGCCCTCGGCGCTATTTGATTTAGCAGATGAAATAAGTAAAGTCACTCCTGTTCGCTTAAGTAATGTGACCAAAGCTGCGCGCGGCTATCAATTAATGAATGGCACTGTTTTGGATTCATTCGAGCTCCCAATGTTTTTAGAGTTAGATGCTGAAGACACAACAGAAGATGGTCTCTGTAAGGCAATTGAATGCGCACTGTCGCATTGGCAGCATCACGAGTATGTGTATTTGCAATCAGGTTATACTGGCGCGTTGAAGGAAATAGCACAAAGCGTTCGATTGCTGCTGCAATGTGTGTCTTTGTACTTGCCTGTGCTGCAATGTCAGGAATTACTTAACTTGCATAAGCAACTTCTTGTTTTGTCTGAGCAATGGTCTTGGCAAGATGACTTGCAGTGCATTCGTAAATTGCGTTCGAATAAAGGACCATTTAGTCGCAGGATACCAAAGCATCAAACATTGATGAGTTACCTTAATGGCCGCCGCGAAGGTTTATTAACGGTGCAATCTCCAGAGCAATTATTAGTTTCCATGGAAAGCAGTCAAGTGCAACTTGGGGCATCAAGATTACTCATCGAAAGGCCATGGCGAGCGCAAGCTACAGGGCATCAAATTCCAGTATCAAAACATGCTAAGGGTTGGTTGTCACAAGGTTGGCAGACAGTGATGCAGAGTCTTCCATCAAAAGTCGAGATGGATTACACCAAGTACATCGCTCTTGAGGTGCTGTTGCGGCAAACTCTACTTAATGGCTTTCTGCTAGCTGATTTGTTTGCCGAGAGTCGAGGCAAGTTTAGGGCACCTTGGTTGGATTTAGTTAAAGGCATAGATGAGGTCAAAGCACTGTTGTTTTTGCGAAATGTTCTGAAGGAGGTCGATATTGAAGATGCTGAAGACCTTAACGATTGGATTGATGACAAATTAAGTAGCGTTATAAATGTGATGGAAATGAGTCGTAAAGTAGCGATGAACGCCGAGGTTTATTGGTGATATCATATTCTAGCATTCAATTTCGATATTGTTATTGAATTACACCTAATTCGTAACAACATCGATCCCAACGGCAGAACTGACTGTAACTATTGAACTGACACTGTATTTGTTGATTAGAATAAATGTGGTGTTGAAAGCTTAGTTGGCTATGAGGAAATAATAGTTCTCTGTATTAATCAGTTAAATGGATTAATCGATTTAACTGATTAAGCAAATCGATTTTATTCAATTTATTTATTTACAATAAACGCTTATATTCGTATCAAGCAAAACGGCAAACGTTTTATTCGAATTACCAATTAAGCATTTTCTAAACACAATTTTAAAAAGGAACCAAACAATGACTATGATAAACAAATCAATTCCAGAATTCTCGGTAGAAGCCTTCCATGATGGTGAATTCAAAACTATCACTAACGAAGATGTAAAGGGAAAATGGTCTATCTTCGTGTTCTACCCAGCGGATTTTACATTCGTATGCCCAACAGAATTAGAAGACATGGCTAAAAAGCATGACGAATTATTAGCACTTGGTGTTGAAGTTTATTCTGTATCAACTGATTCACATTTCGTGCACAAAGCATGGCATGACACAAGTGAAGCGATTGGCAAAATTAAGTACCCAATGCTTGCTGACTCAACTGGTTCAATGACTCGTGCATTTGACATAATGATTGAAGAAGATGGCCGTGCTCTACGTGGTACTTTTTTAGCTAACCCAGACGGCATCATTAAAGTTGAAGAAGTTCATGACTTAGGTATCGGTCGTTCAGCAGCTGACATGCTTCGTAAAGTGAAGGCAGCTCAGTATGTTGCAAATAACGACGGTGAAGTTTGCCCAGCAGCTTGGGAAGAAGGTCAAGCGACATTAACGCCAAGCCTTGATCTTGTTGGTAAGATCTAAGCTTCGTTAGAAAATATTGCTGGGGAGCACCCGCTCCCCAATTTTCAGTCTGCGTCGTAAGTGACACACCGAAGACGCTGAAGATACAACGACTGCTTTTAGAGATGCCAACATGATCGAAAGCGAAGTATTGAAAACAGAAATTTGAAAGCAAAGGCTTTCACCCTTTATTTATTTTAACTATCAATCTGAAAAGGATAGGGTTCATTAACTGAGCTGAAACTAGTGCGACCTTTTTTTGATGATTTACCCCATAAGTAAATGGTGAAGCCCTTTGCTACAACCCATTTAAAGTGAAAGGAAACAACAATGTTAACTCCCGATATATTAAAAGCTTTAGCGCAATACGCGAAAGACATGCAACACAACGTCACTTTAGTATTACAGACTGGTGAGCATACAAAGCGAGCAGAACTCAAAGAAATGCTAAGCCAATTTGCGTCCATATCAGACAAAATCACGCTTGAAGAGCGGGATGACCCAACGCGTTTCCGCAGCGCTGTGAGTTTTGGTTTAGAAGTAAATAATAAGCCAAGCGGCATCACTTTTTCGGGTGTGCCAGGCGGGCATGAATTTAATTCATTCGTTTTGGCAGTCCTGCAAGCAGGTGGTGTAAAACTGAAGCTTGATGAAAGTGTGCAAAGCATGATCAAGAAAGTGGTTAACCCGCTTAAATTTCAAGTCTACATTAGCTTAAGTTGCCATGCGTGCCCAGACGTCGTCCAAGCAATGAATCAATTTGCTTTACTCAATGACAATATTGAGTCTGAAATGATAGATGGTAGCGTTTATCCAGACTTGGTCGAACAAAATGGTATCCAAGGCGTGCCCACTGTTTTCATGAATGGTAAAGTATTTGCAACAGGTCAAATAGACACAGCAAAGCTGATTGATAAGTTGACGCAGTCGCAACCAGAAATGTTGCAAGCAAACGACAATGTCGAGCAGCTTCCATTGCAAGACGTAACCGTTATTGGTGGAGGTCCAGCAGGCGTCGCAGCTGCTATTTATTCGGCGCGTAAAGGCTTAAAAGTCACCATAATTGCCGACCGTTTTGGTGGTCAAGTAAAAGACACCATGGGAATTGAAAACTTGATTTCGGTATCTAAAACAACGGGCCCTCAGCTAACAACGTCATTGATGGAACATTTGAATGACTATGAAGTAACAATCCGTGAGCATTTCCGTGTTGATAAAATTGAAAAAGGTGACATTAAAAAGCTGACATTAACGTCGGGTGAAGTAATTGATACCAAAACCATTATTATCGCTACTGGCGCTAACTGGAGAGAGCTAGGTGTGCCGGGTGAAAAAGAGAACATTGGTAACGGTGTTGCTTATTGCCCGCATTGTGATGGTCCTTTCTATAAGGGTAAAGACGTTGCTGTTATTGGCGGCGGTAACTCAGGAGTTGAAGCCGCGCTAGATTTATCCGGTATTGTAAAATCGGTGACGGTATTTGAGTTCATGCCAGAATTGAAGGCAGACCAAGTGTTAATTGATCAAGTAAATGCAAGAGACAACATCAAGATCATTAAAAATGCGGCAACCAAAGAAATTCATGCCAAAGATGGCAAGGTTAACGCGATTGAATATATCGACCGCGCAACTAATCAAGCTCATATGCAAACGTTGCAAGGTGTGTTTGTACAAATTGGTTTAGTGCCTAATAGTTCAGTACTCAAAGGTGTTGTTGACTTAACTAAAAATGGCGAAGTGATTATTAATGAAAAAAGCCAAACCAGTGAAGCCGGTATTTATGCTTGTGGTGACGTGACAACCGTGCCTTATAAACAGATCGTGATTGCAATGGGTGAGGGAGCGAAAGCGTCGTTGGCTGCTTACGATTACATTTTAATGAGTAAGCCGATTAAGAAAGCAGAGCCTGTAGCCGCCTAGCATCAGCTGCTAAGTAAGTTGGCAACCTAAATTAGAAGGGCGCTTCATTCAAGTAAATGAAGCGCCTTTTTTTGGTCTAAAAATTATCTAGATAATTATCTGGAATGCTCTCTATTTTTGCAACACCAGACGCGATTGCTGCTTTCGCAACCGCTGTAGCGATGCGCTTGCACAGTCTATTGTCCATCGGCTTAGGAATAATATAATGCCTACCGAAAGTGAGTGACTTTGACTGACTCGCAATCAATACCTTCTCAGGTACAGGTTCTTTCGAAATACTTCTCAATGCTTCAACTGCTGCTACTTTCATTTCATCATTAATCACAGATGCCCTCACATCCAAAGCACCTCTAAAAATAAATGGAAAACAAAGAACGTTGTTAACTTGATTGGGATAGTCAGAACGTCCAGTCGCCATAATTAAATCATCGCGCACAGCATGCGCTAGTTCAGGTCTAATTTCAGGGTCAGGGTTGGAGCAAGCAAATACAACGGGGTTGGGTGCCATCAATTTCAGCGCTTCTGGTGGCAGAAGGTCAGGTCCACTTAGACCTAAAAAGACGTCAGCGCCTTCTAGCACATCTTCTAAGGTGCGTTTGTCGGTATTGTTAGCAAACAACGCTTTGTGTGGTGTTAATTCTTCTCTTCTTGTGTGGATGACGCCTTTGCGGTCAAGCATATAGATTTTTTCACGCATAGCACCGCATTTAATGAGTAATTCCATGCATGCAACAGCCGCTGCGCCAGCACCCAAACAAACAAAGATAGCTTCGTCTATTTTTTTACCTTGAATTTCGAGTGCGTTCAACATACCAGCAGCGGTGACTATCGCGGTGCCATGCTGGTCGTCATGAAATACAGGGATTTTACAGCGCTTGATCAGCTCTTGTTCAATTTCAAAGCATTCAGGCGCTTTTATATCTTCTAAATTGATCCCACCAAAGGTGTCAGCGATATTAGCGACGGTGTTAATAAACTCTTCTGTGGTGCGGTGCTTCACTTCGATGTCAATTGAATCGATTCCCGCAAAATGCTTAAACAATAGAGCCTTGCCTTCCATTACAGGTTTGGAGGCAAGTGGACCTAAATTACCTAGGCCAAGAATAGCGGTACCATTAGTGATAACAGCAACTAAGTTGCCTTTGGCTGTATATTTATAGGCTGCGTTTGGATCTGCCGCAATTTCACGCACGGGCTCTGCAACACCAGGACTATAAGCGAGTGCTAGATCGGTAACAGTGTCAGCGGGGGTCGTTAGCTCAACACTAATTTTGCCGGGCTTAGGAAATTCGTGATAATCGAGCGCTTGTTGGCGAAAATCTGGCATGTTGGTCAGGTCCTTTCGAATGTTTTTATGATACTGTTTTGGTAAGTTTTCAAAATGACTTACAAGCAAAGGGCGAATACTCTGCAAATGTAGCACATATCGATAGAAAGTGAAGGATACTGGAAGTATTATCTTATTTTAAAATATAACTGGTAAGACCATGATTTCGTGTGAATAGTTTTCCCTTTGTTAGGCATTATAATGTACAGCGTATAATGAGTATTTATATATTTAGCCATCGATATATGAAGTTTTATATAGTTAAGCCTTCGGCTCAGCTTGCTTGCAGAAAACGAGGATCGGCTGGATTAGTATTTAACACATTGCTAATAAGTTGTTGTTTTCTCAGTTAATAGGCATAAAAAAAGAGCGCATTGCACTCTTTTATAGTTTTTCTTCAAACCAAGCCTACTCGATGAGAGCTTACTTAGAGTTGAGTGCACCAAAACGCTTCTTAAACTTATCAACACGACCACCAGTATCAGCTGTACGCTGCTTACCAGTGTAGAATGGATGGCATAACGAACATACGTCCAGGTTGATGTCTTTAGCAAGTGTAGAGCGGATGTTAATTACGCTACCGCATGAACAAGTTGCTTTGATTTCGTTATACTTAGGATGAATACCGTCTTTCATTGGAATACCTTATTTATATTTAGGCCGTCTCGCTATACAACCCGAAGTCGCACACCAAACGAAATTGATTAAAAAGCAGCTGAATATTCAACTACTGAAATTTGGATGCGCATAATAATTGAGTTACGCGCCTTAATCAAGAAATAACTAATGAATTGTTGCTAAACCTAATAGATATATAACAATTTATCAGCATAATAATCAAGGGAACAACATAGGCGTAAAAATATTTCGTAGTTGCTCTGCAAAGGTTGATATCATGGTGCCAGGAAATAATGATCGAACGCTGGTAAAAACTAACGCTATTATTGATAAGAAAAGAGGTTTCATTGCAAGTTATTCAAGTGGCCATTGCGGTGCCCATGTCACAATTGTTTGATTATAAAATTGACAATGCTATTGCAACTGACTCTGCGATGATTGAATTATCGCAGACTGAGCTAGCATCAGGCGAAGCCGCGTCTACTGCTTCAGTAGTTGCTCGTTCAGATAATAATGAATTGCTTGGATGCAGAGTTTTAGTGCCTTTCGGCCCTCGTAAATGCGTTGGTATTGTATTGCGTGTGGATGTCGAATCTGACTATGCAATATCCAAACTCAAATCGGTGATTGAAATACTCGACAGTTCGCCAGTGTGCTCTGAACAGATGTTGACCTTAGGTCAGTGGATGAGTGAATATTATCATTACCCGATTGGCGAAGTTTTACATACGTTACTGCCGGCGGCGCTAAGAAAACAGCAAAGCGGTAAAACTAAAGCAGCCGTTGCTACTCAATCTTATTTGCAACTCCATGCAGCAACTAAAGCGCATAGTGAGGTAGATGAACTGCTCGCTCGTTCAGTTAAACAATTTGATTTGTACTGTCTACTTGAAAAGAGTGCGCAGCGATTATCATCTATTAAGCAACAGTTTAGCGCGGCCATTATTAAAGGGCTCATAGACAAGTTGTTGATTGAAAAGGTCGACGTAGTTGAAAAACCCGACGAGTGGACAGCACAACTTTCAATATCCGAAAAGCCGCTTCCGAATGTTGAACAAGCAATGGCAATTTCAACTATTAATCTCGCCAATGGTTTCGATACTATGTTGATCGAAGGGGTCACTGGCAGTGGCAAAACTGAAGTATATCTGCAAATTATTGAACCGCTATTGGCTGCAGGTAAACAAGTCCTAATTTTGGTTCCGGAAATTGGCTTAACACCACAAACGGTTGGGCGTTTTGAAAAACGTTTTGGGATAAGGGTAGGTACATTGCATTCTAATCTTAATGATACAGAGAGATTGCAAGTGTGGCAGCAAGCTAAAGACGGCAGTTTAGGTATTATAATAGGAACGCGGTCTTCTATTTTTACAGAAATGAAAAATCCTGGAATGATCATTGTGGATGAGGAGCATGATGAGTCTTTTAAGCAGCAAGATAATTTAAAATATCATGCCAGGGATATAGCTGTTTATCGTGCTAGGCAATTAAATATTCCTCTGGTGCTGGGCAGTGCGACCCCATCACTAGAAAGTTTGCACAATGCGTTAGAAAAGAAATATCGACACATTCTATTGCCTAACCGTGCTGGCAGTGCCGCAATGCCGGCGCAACGCTTAATGAATATTAAGGGCCAGCCTATGCAATATGGTATTGCGCAAGGAATGCTCGATAAAATGCAAATACAACTGGATGCAGGTAATCAAGTTATGGTGTTTGTAAATCGGCGTGGATACGCTCCTGCTTTACTTTGCCATCAATGTGGTCATGTCGAGAATTGTGCTCGTTGCGATAACCCGATGACCGTGCATAAAAGTGCAAATAATTTGCAGTGCCACCGCTGCGCTGATATCCGTCACTTACCGAAAGTATGTGCGGAATGCGGACACAATGAGTTAGACACATTTGGTGTTGGCACAGAACAGTTGCAACAAGGCTTAGAAAGCCTGTTTCCAGATTATGCCACTGTGCGTGTCGATAGTGACACCGTTCGCGGCAAGGGGAAGCTGAGCAAGTTACTGCAAGAAATTAATCAGAAAAAATATCAAATTCTTGTTGGTACTCAAATTTTATCAAAAGGCCATCACTTTCCGGATGTGACACTGGTTCTTATTTTGAACGTCGACAGTGCTCTGTTTAGTGCGGATTTTAGAGCGCCAGAGAAACTAGCTCAACTCATTACTCAGTTATCCGGTAGAGCCGGTCGCAGCGATAAAGCCGGAGAAATGTGGTTACAAACGCATTGCCCAGAGCACCCACTGTTACAAGACCTTATCAATAATGGTTTTTCTGACTTTGCTAGATACGCATTGCTTGAGCGTAAACATGCCGCATTACCGCCACACGAACACCAGATTTGTATTCGCAGCGAGTCGCATCATAAACATTTGTCTGTGCACTTCTTGCAATTATGTGCCCAAATATTCACGCAATTTAAACATGCAAAAGTGTTGGGGCCATTTCCTGCATTCATTGAAAAGAAGCAAGGACGCTATCGAAATCTGTTGATAATTCAATCAGCTTCACGAAAGTATTTACAACAAGTAACTGAGCAAGCTAATAAAGCGTTATCTGAAATGCCAGTAAGTAAGCAGGTCCGCTGGAGTATTGATGTATCACCGATCGATTTTAGTTAACTAAAGTATAATAATTTAGCTTTTTTTATAGCAAAACTTTGTATAGTCTTGCACCCGAATCGACTCAATTAAAAAAGTAATAAAGAAAACTATGGCGCAAAGAGATTACGTGGCGCGCAGCCAGAAAAAAAGACAAGCTCCCAAAAAGAGAAAGCGAGCTGCCCAATCGGTTGCTTGGTTCAAAGTTGCGCTCGCAATACTAGTGGTAAGCGGGTTTGTGGCGATTCTATGGTATTTAAAAGATGCTGGTGATAATGATACTAGTAATACGCTGCAAAATGAACAAGACGATACGGCCAGCAAAACGGTAACTAATGATAAATCAACCACTAGCAATTTGCCCGCGAGATCGGTTGAAGATGAAAGAGATCCACTACCTGTGCTCGAGGAAGAGCAGTGGGAATTTATTGAAGGCTTACCTGCATACTCAGTAGAAGTAGAGGTAGATGAATTACCAAACTCAGACCGTCGCTACTTAATGCAGTGCGGGTCTTTTAGAAAGCAATCGCAAGCGCAAGAATTAAAAGCGACAATCGCATTTCAAGGACTGGAATCGCAGGTGCTCGAAAGTAAAGGTTCAAAAGGAATTTGGTATCGTGTCGTCCTTGGGCCTTATGAGACTAAGCGCGACGCAGAACGAGATCGCCACTCACTTAGATCTGCTCGGGTTAATCGCTGCCAAATTTGGAATTGGGATTAAGCAAAGGGTAAGGATAAAAGTGATAAACTGTCAATGTAGTAACAAAACCAGACTTGAAATAGTTCGAACGCCCCCCATTTCTTCTTAACGCAACGAAATTAGACGGTATTAAGTAGGAGTTTACATGACAACGATCGTATCAGTTCGCCGAGGCAATCAAGTTGTGATTGCAGGTGATGGCCAAGTTTCACTTGGTAATACCGTTATGAAGGGAAATGCACGTAAAGTCAGACGGCTATACAACAATAAAGTATTGGCTGGATTCGCAGGTGGAACGGCCGATGCTTTTACGTTGTTCGAACGATTTGAAACTAAACTTGAGATGCATCAAGGTCACCTTACTAAGGCTGCGGTTGAATTAGCCAAAGATTGGCGAAGTGATCGTATGCTGCGAAAATTAGAAGCGTTATTGGCTGTAGCGGATCACAGTGGTTCCTTGATTATCACAGGTAACGGTGATGTTATACAGCCGGAAGAAGACCTCATAGCAATCGGTTCAGGTGGTCCATTTGCCCAAGCTGCAGCAACCGCACTGTTTGCTAACACTGATTTAAGCGCACAAGAAATTGCAAAGAAAAGCTTAACCATAGCAGGCAATATATGCGTTTTTACCAATCAAAATCAGACAATCGAAACACTGGATTATTAACTCTATTTTTTAAATTAAGTTGCTCCAAGGCCTTTCATAGGCATTGTTGGGCGAGCTAATCAAAGGTAACCAGACTATGTCAGAAATGACTCCCAGAGAAATTGTACATGCCTTAGATAAGCATATTATTGGGCAAGCAAATGCAAAGAAAGCGGTATCCATCGCGCTCCGAAATCGCTGGCGCCGAATGCAACTTGAGCCAGAACTACGTCAAGAAGTTACACCAAAAAATATTTTGATGATTGGTCCGACGGGTGTGGGTAAAACCGAGATAGCGCGTCGCTTAGCAAAGCTAGCCAATGCGCCGTTTATCAAGGTCGAGGCGACTAAATTTACTGAAGTAGGCTACGTTGGTAAAGAAGTTGAGAGTATTATTCGCGACCTCGCTGATATTGCTGTCAAAATGACCAAAGAAGACGCAGCTAAAAAAGTAAAACATAGAGCAGAGGAAGCGGCTGAAGAACGAATTTTAGATATTCTCATTCCGCCTGCTCAAAGCGCATCTGGTGAGCGCGAAGAAGCCGAGGATAAAGGTACACGTCAGATTTTTCGTAAAAAATTACGTGAAGGCCTCTTGGATGACAAAGAGATTGAATTAGATGTCGCTCCTCAACAGATCGGTGTTGAAATTATGGCGCCTCCAGGAATGGAGGAAATGACTAACCAGCTGCAAGGTATGTTTCAAAATCTGTCAGGTGAGAAGAGTAAGAAAAAGAAAAAACTAAAAATAAAAGATGCCTTCAAATTGTTAATTGAAGAGGAATCGAGCAAATTAGTTAATCAGCAAGATTTAAAAGAAGAGGCAATTGAATCGCTAGAACAAAATGGTATTGTGTTCATTGATGAAATTGACAAAATTTGCAAGGGAGAAGGAACGCAATCTGGCGGTGTGTCCAGAGAGGGTGTTCAGCGTGACCTATTGCCTCTAGTTGAAGGATCGACTGTGTCAACTAAATACGGCATGGTAAAAACTGACCATATCTTATTTATAGCCTCAGGGGCTTTTCAAATGGCAAAACCATCTGACTTGATCCCAGAGTTGCAAGGTCGACTTCCTATTCGTGTAGAGTTATCCGCTTTGCGCGTAGAAGATTTCGTGAGAATTTTAACAGAACCGGACGCCTCACTATCGCTTCAGTATAAAGCCTTATTAAAAACCGAAGGTGTTGATATCAGTTTTGTTGAATCTGGTATTCAGCGTATAGCCGAAGTGGCTTGGCAGGTAAATGAAAAAACTGAAAATATCGGAGCTAGACGTTTATACACTGTTTTAGAGCGTTTAATGGAAGAAATTTCATTTGAAGCGTCTGATAGGTCAGGTGAGTCAGTTGTTATTGATAGTGATTACGTGAATCATCACTTAGAAACGTTAGCAGATAACGAAGACTTAAGTCGATTTATACTGTAGTCTGTATCTTAAGACGTAAGTCTTCGCTTTTACACTTCTTTATGTTGCAATTTTTAACGAGTAAGTCAGTGTTTTAAATGCAACAAAGTGGCTACTAACAAAGCCTATTGCAAGAGTGTTTGAGCAGCGCTATTGGTCTAGTCAACCGCAGCGCATAGATGCGTTTTAATATTTGATTCAAACCCCATTAGCCTTTGGTTACTGGGGTTTTGTTATTCTAGACGGTTAAGTTTGCGATCAACGTCACAAATTCTATTTTTTTGAGTCTATAAAGCGATTAGGCTTTTAATAGTCACTGCTGTCTTCATTAACCCTATTTTTTATTTAGAACTTATCTAAATTTAGCTTTATAGTAGGGCTTATTGGTCTCAACTTGTTTTTTAAAAGCTAATTTCTGTCATGCTAGTGAAGTGAGAATTAAGTAAATAAGGAACATAGGCCAGTCTTTAAGATAGCCTATGTTTTACCATCCTTGGTAGTTTGCATATCTGCTTCCTTACAGACGCATTTAGAATAAATGACTTAGCGGATCCACGCTACTGGCCTTTCAACTAGTTCGCCTCCATCCACAATAAAAACTGCCCTATAGTCTTGCTGTTCACCAAAAATCAAAGGATAATAAAGACACACCTATTTGCCGTTAATATTTTCACATGAATTATAAGGAGCAGGTTATTTCCTTCTTCCCCATTGGGCGACAATTCTTCAGCGGCATTATTATTTTGGCAATGTTTTTTGTTCACGCATCCGCATCCGCTAAATGGGAAATTAAATCTTCAGATGAAAATAAAGGCGCTGACAGTCAAGTTGTCGATAATATCCAACTTCATTTAGCGGGTCTGAATTTTCCAGAAAATGACTATGAGTTAGCGCAATTCGAAAAACAGACTAGAGTCAAAATCATTACCGCTATTCGGGCATATTCCTATTATCAGGCAACGGTCGAAATTAAAAATTTCAATAAAAAATCATTCGATAACGATGGCGTCCAAATCCTATTGACGCTGGGGCCAAAGCTTATCATTAACGATGTCACGATAGAATATGATGAGTTGGCAGCGCAACAAACATACTTTCCAACTGAGTTAAAAGATATTATTAATTCGTTGAGAGCGCTCAAAGGAATGACTTTAGAACAATCAAAATATGATGGCCTGAAAACCAGAATTCAATCTTTTTCACTGATATTCGGTTATTTCGATTTCGTACTTGATAAAACAGAAGTTCAAGTTAGTTTGGCTGAAAATCAGGCAAATATTCATTGGAAATTTAACTTCGGTTCACGTTATCGCTTCGGAAACCTTGAATATATTGCTGAAAGCAGGGGTATGGAGCTTGTTGAAGCTGTAAAGCCATTTTCAGAAGATGAGTATTTTGATCAACAAAAAGTGAGTGAGTTTACGCAGTTAATTCGCCAAACTGGCTACTATGAAAATGTGATTGTTAGAGCAAATATTAATGCAATGAAGAGTGAGCAGCGTATAGGTAAAATTGTACCTATTGAAGTTCTCTTGACTGCTAAACCAAAAGATACCTACCAATTCGGTATTGGTGCGTCGACAGACTCAGGCCCTCGAGTCACAGCCAATTGGAAGCGGCCTTGGGTAAATTTACGTGGTCATAGTTTGTCGTCTGAAATTTATATTTCAGGGCCCAAAAAGAATGTAGCTTTGGGCTATACGATCCCTATGGCAAACCCGTTGAATGATTTCTTTAAAGTTCAAATGGGTTATCAAGAGGTGAATGAAGAGCAGCGAGATAGTCAAACATATACCCTTGCTGCCCAGCGTCAATTGGGAGCTAAGAGCAAGGATGATTGGGATAAAATAGTCTTTCTTCGGTATGAATATGAGAACTTTATTCAAGGTATTGGTGAAGAACAATCCACACAACTTTTATTGCCGGGATTCACCTTCAATCGCGTTAGGAAAGACGGTGAATTATTTGTGAATTGGGGAGATCGTCAGCAATTGACTATTGAGGCTGCTTCGGACCGCGTAATATCAGATGTAAATGTTTTACGTGTCACCGCGCGAACTAAGTGGATAAGATCATTTGGCAAGCATCGGTATATAGTGCGAGGTGATGTTGGTGCTATCGTCACAAACGATTTTGAACAGATACCCTCAAGCCTACGATTCTTTGTAGGTGGTGACCAAAGTGTGCGTGGTTTTGATTTAAATGCAGTCAGTGAAGAGCGAATTGATGAAACGACAGGAAAACCTGAACTCATTGGTGCACAATTTTTAGTCGTTGCCAGCACCGAGTATGCGTATCAAGTTAGCAATGATTGGCGCGCTGCCGTATTTATAGATGCAGGCAGTGCGAGTAATGATATAGGTAAGTCACCTATTTATGGGGCTGGACTCGGGGTGCATTGGTTATCGCCTCTCGGTACAATTAGACTTTATTTTGCTAGAGGTTTTAGTGACAAGGAAAATACCAAGCGACTTCACTTTTCTATAGGGCCTGGGATTTAATATGTCGAACTCTACTATTTTAAATAGAACTATCAAAATAGCATCTTGGTCTCTGTTAGGCGCTGCCTTGTTGATTATAATCATTCTGAGTATTGCTCTGTCGAGCATTGGCACACAATGGGCGATTAATTATGTTAATGAGGGCGACGTTGGTGTTGCGATTGAATATAAAAGCGGGAGTTTTTACTCCCAAGTCGAGCTAAACCATATACGAGTTAAGCAACCTGGTGTAAATGTTGAGTTAAATGACCTATCTCTTGATGTAGATCTAAGCTGCCTTTTTGCTGCAGAAGTGTGCATTAACAAAGTTCGACTAAACAGCGTAATTCTTGCACTTGGCGATACACCAGGGCAAGAAGAGTTGGTTGAGGTTACAGAAAGTAAGCTTATTGAGTTACCTGTTTTACTCCGGCTGAGTGAATTAAGTATTGGTGAGATAGTAGTTTCTCAATATAACGTTGAGGTTCTGAAATTAAAAGACTTACTTTTGGCTTTGTCTTTTCATAAAAAGCTGGATATATCACAGTTAAACGTAAGCTCCTTATCTATTCAATTACCTAAAGTGGTGGAACCTGATTTCACTCAAACTGTGATTCATTCCGCAAATAAACCGCGGCCTCGGGAGTGGTTAAGCGCATTAGCAAATTACCAATATAAACCAATTGAAATACCTGAGGTTTATATTCCAATTGAATTGACATTAAACAATGCGATGCTGCGTACTATATGCCTGCGACAGCAAGCTCAAGATGATTCGGTAACTACTATTTTTTGTAATGACAGTTTGGCTATTGGATTAACCATACAAAATCAAAAGCTAAATACGACGATAGTGATGGGTAATTTGCAACAAGGAGGAGATTCGCCCTCTTTCATACCAACAAATTTGAAACTCAAAGCAACCATAAACTTTACGAAAAAATTCGAGCATAATTTGATGCTAGTCGCCCGCAAAGTAGACACACCTGTTTCGAAGCTTTCTCCTAAATCCCTTAAACTAGACACACCTGTTTTTAATAATTCCACGGGTTTTGAATTTACAAGCCAAGGGAATATTAACAAGATCAATTTGCTCTTGACTCATTTGTCTACTCAGCAAAAAGTGATCAATATTACTTCAGCGTTTGAGTTGTCAAAACCAACATTGCCTTTAAATGTTGATTTTAAATTTGAAGAATTATCGGCGGCTATTACTGACGACATACAGGGTTGGTTTCCTATGTTGAGTAATGATGTGATGTTGCAGTTAAGAGGTGTGTCTTTATTGGAGACCAAAATCGATGGAGATATGCAGGGTTATCGTTTAACTAGCATGTTAAAAACACAAGAACTTATGGGCGTTGAAAATTTTGAATTAAACGCATTATTCAAGCCGATGAGCACAAAAAACGCGGCTCGCTCAATTGTTGAGATTCAAAAAATGAATCTTAATGGGAGCATAGGAACACTTGATTATGCTGGTAAAGCCATATTGGCGCCCGAAAGTGATGGTCAAAATGAGTTATCTTTCAATGGAAATATAAAGCTTGAATCCGTTCAGCTAGCGAAACTCGACATATCGTTAAAATCTCTTATTTCTGGAGAATTACCGCACTCTATTGTGATAACCGAAACAACCCAATCCGCCGCAGTTAAGGGAGCACAGTTAAACGGGACTTGGCAAAATTTACCATTATCTATGATAGCTGATGCGGAACTAGAAAAAAGCGGCAACGTGAAAGTGCAATCAGTCCGGTTAATTCAGGGGGATAATCAGATGAACGTGCAAGGCACTCTTTTTTCTAAAAAAGCACTTGAATCCATCAGTCAACTTGGGGTGAATTTCCCAGATAAAAGAGGTGAAAATGCCTCTAGTCTGGATTTTTCAATCGATTTAAATGCCTTAAGTGATATTTACCCTGATTTAGAGGGGCAGATATATGCGAAAGGCAATCTATCAGGCGCAATTGAAACCCCTAAAATTGTTATGCAGGCGAATGCGAAAGAGCTCACCGCGGCGGGCACTAGTTTAGAGGATATGCTAATTGATATCAGTGTCAACATGGCCAATAAACTTGCATCAAAAGCGCAAATTTCGGTTTCAAACCTATTTGTCGGTGGGCAAAATATTCCGCAGCTTGAAGTTCAGTTGAGTGGTGATGAAAGCGAGCAGTCATTACGACTGAGTATTCCTCAAGGAGAATACATTACAGAGCAATTTTTCAAAGGACAGTTGAATGCGGGAAATACGAGTTGGTCAGGCAAGTGGTTAGAGGGAAAACTCGTTTCCAGCTTAGCTGAGCTTACATTGCAAGATCAACCAGATTTAACCTTTAGCCTACAGCCTTTTAGTTTGTTTCTTGCTCGACATTGTTGGGAAGGTCGCGGTGATCGATTGTGTACAGAGGACATAAACGCGACGCAACAACAAGCTAAAACAAAGGTTTCATTGGACTACAATGCTATGAATCCTGGGGTAGCAAAGCTATTGCCTAACTTTGATATCGACACATCTGACCTAAATGTAAATATTGATATTGATATTGACTGGCAGCAGAAACAAGGTCTGTATTTTGCCGCTGATGTAGTTTCTGAAAATGCCGCGCTTGTTTCAAATGATAACAAAGTAAGTATAGAGAATATCCGAGCTACAGTAAAAGGAGCTCCAGATGGTATCGATAGCAATTTTAGCTTCGACAGTACCGAGGCGGGGCAAGTCTCTCTGAATAGTAAATTAGACCTAACAAGTAAGCCTTATCAACATCAAGGAAGCTTAACCATCAGTGACTTCGCTGTATCTTATTTCGCTTCTTTTATTACTGAGGTACAAAAATTAAGCGGTGACATTAACGCGAATATTTCTTTTGAAGGTCTCTTAGATAAGCCGTCATTAGAGGGGCTGTTAACCATCACAGACGGCGCTGTTGTATTAAAAGAATATCCACTAAGGTTAGCGGACTATAATCAAAAATTGACCTTTAACGGCACTAAAGCCGACTTTGCCGGACAATTTACGTTAGGCGAGGGCAAAGGAAGCATTAATGGCGATGTTGACTTCACTGATGCCTTGATTGTTAATACTATAGTTGCCGGCGACGAGCTCGATATAGCTTATGAAAGTTACCAATTTAAAATATCTCCGGACTTAAAAATTAAGCTTACTCCAGATCTACTCTCGGTTTCAGGTAAAGTTGAAGTGCCCTATGCCAGGGTGAAAATTAAATCATTGCCGCCCAGCGCAAAATCGCCTACGCAAGATATTATTGTGATTGATGATAAGAAGGTAGTTAAACAAGGAGTGTTGCCACTTGATGTTAACGTCAATGTATTAATTGACAAGGCTAAAAAAGGCGAAGTTAAGCTCGATGCATTAGATTTAAAAGCAGAGTTAAGTGGTGATTTGACGGTACAAATTGATACTCAAAATACAAGAGTGAACGGAATCGTTCAGGTCCTCAAAGGTGATTATAAAGCTTACTCTCAAGTGCTGCAGATAAGGAAAGGCGATATCACTTTCAGTGGTCAGCCTGACGTTCCTGCATTTGATATTGAAGCTATTCGTAACCCGTTAAATACTAAAGATAAAGTCATTGCGGGAATCAGGGTTACTGGAAACGCTCTTAAGCCGTCGGTAGAACTATTTTCGGAACCATCAATGGAACAGGCAAGACAGTTATCATATCTCATTAGTGGTGCAGATGATTTTGGAGCCGGAGGCGATGGTTCAGATTCAAATACCTTAGTGAATGCACTAGTAAGCTTCGGTGTTGGACGCAGCGAAAACGGCATTGGTAGTCTTGGACAGAAGTTGGGCGTTAAAGACTTGAACCTGCAAACAGCAGGACAAGGCAGCGACACTCAAGTCCAGCTGTCAGGACAATTGGCTGAGGGTGTTAAAATAACATATGGTATAGGTGTATTCGACTCCGTTAGCGAAGTGAGTGTTCACTATCAATTACTTCCTCAGTTATATCTTGAAGCAGTCAGCGGAGTAAACAACACTCTCGATTTGTATTATCAGATTACCAGTAAAGACTAAGTATAAAGAAGCCCGGTATTCGGGCTTTATATTTTGTTCGATTGCGCGATTGGTTAAAGTCACGCTTTTGATTAATTACAAACTACGAGGCCATGTCATATAGTTCCTTATAATACTTCGCTATTAACGTTGTTCTATTGCTAATATTGAGTTTCCGATAGATGTTCGCGCAGTGAAATTTAACCGTACGTTCACTGATGAATAAACTAGCCGCAATAATTTTATTAGGCGATCCTTCAATAATTTTCATCGCTACTTGTTTCTCACGTTTAGAGAGGGTTTGTATTTGAGTAATCATATTCATATCGTAAATTTTCCTTATTTCGATGTTTGTTGCGGGTTGGTATTGGTGAGATATTGGTGCGTGATATCGCATAATTCACCTTTAATAAAAGCTAGCACAATGTCTGCACTTGCAATGGTTTCTTGGCGGTGAGCAATCATAATTTTGGTTATGCTCAATTTACGTAAGTTGTCATTGATAATTGTTTCTGTAGGAGCATCAAGATGACTCGTTGCTTCGTCCATGAATAACAATCTTGGTTCCTTATAGAGCGCCCTAGCAAGCAATAGACGTTGTTTCTGGCCGCCACTTAATGTGTTCCCCATATCTCCTACTAAGGTGTTGTATTGCATCGTCATATGCATAATATCCCTGTGTAAGCAGGTTAATTTAGTCACTTCAATCATAAGCTGTAGGTTTGTTGTGTCTGCAAAGTCTGTAATATTTTCGAGAATTGAACCATTAAGTAGTTGATCATCCTGAAGCACGGCAGCAACACCATGTTGGTGCCGGTTACTGGCATTGAGTAAGTTGCCGTCGATATAAACGTTGCCTTCAGCACTAGTGCTTAAGCCCATTAAGCACAGCAACAGACTTGATTTTCCACAACCGCTGTGCCCGCAAATGACAACGCATTTACCGCGTGGAATATTCAAATTTATGTGTTTAAAAACATAGTCTTGAGTTGAGTGATATTGAAACGACAAATCACGAGCAGACACATGAAAGGCACTCTGTACATTGGCTGTTAAGTGTTCTACATTATTATTGATTGTATCTTCGAGGCTTGTAAATATCTCACTTTTACTAAAAACGATGTCGGCCAATCTATCTAAGTGAACTCTGAGCATTTTGAATTCCAGCCAGTGGTTAATCAAACTGTCAGCCGCTGCAATAAATTTAGCTTTGTAACTTATAAATGCATACAGCATACCTATCGAAAATAAGTTTACAGTGACCAATTTGGCAGCTAAATAAATGATCATAATATTCTCTAAACCAAATAATATTTTATTCAACACTGAAAAATTTATTTGCCAACGTGATAGCTTAATTTGTTTATTCATCGCATTGCTAAGGAGGTTGAGCCATTGAGAGCCGCGTTGTGTACTTTTATTATTGAGCTTGATCGTTTTTATCGCCCGAATACTTTGCATAAAATGCGTATTTTCAGAAGCTTGGCTTTGAATAACCTCCATATTTTGCCGTTTCATGGGCCTAAAGAATAACCAGCGTAGCAGGCCATAAAATATGACAACTAAGCAAACAATACTGGCCAGTGTGGCAGAATAGAAGAATAAAACGATAAGCATCAACAATGCCATTAGTCCATCAATAAGCCCTGAAATGATGCCTGATGTCACAATATGACGAATATTTTGAAGAGAGGAGAAACGACTCACAATATCGCCTAAATGTCTCTTTTGAAAATAGTCTATCGGCAGTGAAAGTAGGTGGGTAAAAACACGAGTAGCCATATGTATACTAAATTGATTTGAAAAATAAAGCATGACTCTCTCGCGAAGCATCAACGTGACCGTATCTATACATAGCAATAAAAGAAAGGCGAGAGCGAGCACATTAAGTAAGGAACTATCGGATTTTACGATGACTTCATCAATGACGGTTTGCATATAAAATGGAGCTATAATGGCAAAGAGCTGAAGCAATAAACTTAACCCAAATAAAATCCCTAGCTGGCGTTTAATACCAATGGCGCTGCTTAAAAAGTGTATTAATTCAAGTTTTTGTGACGCTTGAGCCTTTTGAAATTTAGTATTTGGCCGCATCTCAATAGCAACGCCAGTAAAGGCTTCACTAACCTGCTGCATATTTAATCTTCTGAGGCCTAAGGCGGGATCTGCAATGTCACAATGCCCTTTGCTCACATTCTGTAAAACCACAAAATGTTGAAAGTTCCAATGCAGAATACAAGGTGTATTCAATTCTTTAAGTTCCGCGAGTTGTACTTTCAATGCCCTACAAGAAAGGCCGAGTAAGTCACCTAATTGCATAAGTTGAGTTAAATTACTTCCTTGAATTGATACAGGGTTAAGTTGGCGCAACTTATCTAAACTAATATGATTGCCATGGTAGTTAGCGAGCATTGCGACACATGCAAGACCACATTCACTGGCTTCAGCTTGCATAATTATATTGAGTCTTTGTTTGGACGAAAATCTCAATATATGACTGACTTTTGTTTGTGCCTTTTTTCTAGTCGTTGTTTTTGTATTGGTCGTTTCAACATCCGAGTTAAGATTCATGTGATTTGACCCCGCAAGCTATAAATTGGGCTTAACAACCATTCCAGCAAGCTCCTATTTGAGAGTGTTATCTCGGCTTTAAAAAGCATGCCGGCTTTGAGCTTCACAGTGTCACCGCGAGCGTTAACTGTTTGTGTATCAAGTGTCGCCTCAATTAGAAAAACGGGTCCATTAAGTCGCATAGGCGAGCGCTTGACTTGATGTGGCAATAGTACTTGTTGCGATACGTGCGATACATGAGCTTTGGACGTGCCGAATTTCTGATAAGGGAATGCATTGAGTTTGAGCTGCACTAACTGCTCACTTTTAATGAATCCGGCATTATTTGATGGTACGTATAAAACAGCTTTTAATGGATTGTTTAACGGGGTTATTTGCATTAATGGTATATTGCCGCTGATAGTTTCACCGTTTGTTGCTTGTAAGTTATTCACAATACCGTCAATTGGACTTTTAATAAGGTAGTCACCAGCTCCTTGGAATCGTTTTATCTCTTGGGTAGTGCGTTGTAATTGTGATTCAAGCGCATTTTGCTCTTCGTCTGATGTTATTTTGCTGCTGACTTGGTTTTGTTTGGCTGATAATAATCTTTGTTCAAAGTCCAATTTAGTTGAATATGTTTGTGCTAGTTGAAATTCAATTGCCTGACGTTTCTCTTTTTGAGTGTTGTAAGTTGACTTTGATATGCTGTGATTATGCAGAAGTGATAATAAGACGGCTTCTTCGTTAGACGCCTGTTGAGCGCGTTTTTCTAACCTTTTTGTAATCCCAAAATTAAGCTTCAAATGTTGCTGATAGTTTTGTATCGCCCCCTCATTTTGTCTTTCTTGTTGTTGATATTTATTGATTAATATAAGTTCGCGCTTTTCTAATAATTTTCGTTGTTGCAATAGCGAATCTAATTGTTGTTGATAGTTTTCATTTATGAGAGCACTTGCATTGCGCGATACTTCGAGCAACACCTGTCCCTTAAATACTTGGTTTCCGTTGCTTATCTGTATAGATTTGATTATACCATTTGTCTCTTTAGCCATGATATCGATGCTGGGCTTAGATCTCACGAGCCAACCATTTACCGTTGCTTTACTACTAAAGCTGGCGCTAAGAAGTAGTCCGCATAAAAACAAAAACCAACAAATTAACGTAACGGCAAGTATTTGGTGATTGGTTTTAGGTAACAGCATAGCTTCACCAAAGTTATTTGTATTTTGCCCTTCTATTGCTTCTTTTCTAAACAGCTCAGTTGAATATCGCATTGTTTTTTCATTCCTTGAACGTAGCCGGTCTTTTCATAGGATCACGGTTTGATGTGAACTACTAGCTTACTTATGTTCAGGGAAAGCGACGTTTAAAAATGGGACAAATACTTTTAAAAATGGGACATTTTGCAATTTTGTCCCATTTTTAAAGATGTACTAATGACCGAGTCTATCAATACAGGACCCTTTAGTTAAAGCGAACTAAACTAATTAAAAACAGATGGTTATATGGTTTTTCAATATTAAATTCCACCTCAATCATGTCACTTTTAGCGCTTATTTCAGGCTTTGGATATTAGAAAATCTAATGCTATTTTTTATCTAAATAACGCTGTTATGCATAACTTTTGCATTTTGTTGTATGAATTTTAAACGAATGATAAATGTGAAGAGAAATTAAGACACAAAAAAACGCGCCATATAGACGCGTTTTTAATTTTTAAAGCTGAAAACTAACCTAAATTAATGCACCCAATGGTACATGTGAGCCTTCGCTTCCATTTGCTGTTTAGTTTGCTCAGGCATAAACGCGTTATTGTCGCTTTCAAAGAAAAAAGGAGATCGCTTATTTGTTGAGCCAACTTCGTTCATCGTAGCCGCTTCAAACACGCGACCATTAATCACAGTATAGTCAACGAATTCGCTACGACTTAAATCATTCAGAACGTCACCATCAATAATAACTAAGTCGGCCAATTTACCGACTTCGATACTGCCGATTGCCTTATCCATACCAAGATGTCTTGCGCCATCAATAGTACCACCACGAAGAGCTTCAAATGGAGTAAAACCGCCGTGCTCCATTAACCATAACTCCCAATGTGCACCTAAGCCTTCACGTTGACCATGGGCACCAATATGCACGCTCACGCCATTATCGCGCAATTCTTTTGCATATTTAGCAACGGCAAAATGATTGTAGTGATCATCAGGCGCTTTGGGACGACGAATATTGCGGTCGACCAAAAAGTAGGGCGTGTAACGCATTAATCTCTCATTTTCCCACACATTAGTACGGTCATAAAAATACGTTTCACCGGTTAATCCGCCATAAGAAACAACAAAGGTAGGTGTGTAACCAAATTTCGTCGCTTTCCATAATTGGGTTAGATCGTTATAGCCATTGGCAATAGGAAGACTGTGTTCTAACCCAGTGTGCCCATCAACTAACATAGAAATATTCTGTTGGAATTTACCACCGCCTTCTGGCACCACCATCATCTCTTGTTTTTTAGCCGCAACTAGCACTTGTTGACGTTGGTCACGTCTCGGTTGGTTGTAACTTTTAACAGAGATAGCTCCAAGATCTTTTAATCTTTGAACGTGATAATAAGCATCATCATAGTCGTCAATAATAGATTTATAGCCCAGTGCTTCTGCGCCATATAATATTGTTCCTGTTGAGTAAATCCTTGGAGCTATGCGTTGTCCCGCTTTTTGCAATTCACCTGCAGCCATAATCTCTGTGGTGTCATTCGATGGATCATGGATCGTTGTCACACCGAACGCGAGGTTAGAATATTGACTCCAGTTTTGATCAGGAATAATTTCATTACGGCCTTGAGATCCATGTGCATGGGTATCAATGAGTCCAGGAATGACAGTTTTCCCTTCAGCATTGATAACCAGTGCATCGTCAGGGATCGTGATTGTGGCCATTGTGCCGACAGCTTCGATCATATTGTCTTTTATTAGTACGATGCCGTTCTCAATAACTTCTTTCTGATTGTCTGCATCGCGCATTGTCACGAGCTTGCCACCAACAATCGCTGTATAACGATTTGGCTTGTTAGATTTTTTCTTGAAAGATAAATCCATGCCTTCATTTAGCGGCTCAGGCAGTTGCGCATCTGACTCTGCTAAAAAACTAAAAGCATTATCTAAACTACGCTCAAAATAACGAGGGCCGTGAGACCAACCTACTGATTGGTTATTAGGGCTCCAAGTCATGTAGTTACCAGAGCGAGCAGAAAGCTGTTTTACAGGAAGTGATAACATTTTAGGACCAATAGTCACTTTTTGACCATTATCTGCAAATGGGGTTACAAAAGTGTTGTATTGATAAACAAAAGCAATCCATTTCTTATCATGAGATAAACGGTATTCGCTGACTTTGTCACCACCATGTAAATGCACTCGTTTGTCTTCGCCACGCAAGTTCACACTAGAAAACTGTGTTTCGCTGTAGGGTGTTCCGCCCACTGATTCGCTAAAATAAACGCGCTCATTACCGGCAGAAAAATGCGGCTCAACACCACTCTTTGAAACGCGTTCGGTGGTTTCTTCTTTTAAATTAAGAACGTAAATACCAGGGTCAATAGAATTAGTCGGGTCTAGCAAGTAGCCGCCAGTAAATTTGCGATAAGTAACCAACTTTCCGTCTGTTGAAAAACTAGGCTCGATAAAATGGCCTTTTGACAAACTCACTATTTTGCCTTTACCGTCTCTTACAGAAATAATTCTTATATCGCCAAGACCATTATCACTCCATGTTGTATAAACGATTTTTTTACCGTTGTTTGAAAACCGCGGATAATACTCGTCATGCGAATTCTGCTTAGTAAGGCGTTCGATTTTGCCGCTTTTGATATCTTTCGTGTAGAGTTTACCAAGTGCTTGGAATAAGATCGTTTTACCATCGGGTGATTTCTGTGCCCAACGTATTGCTTTAACATCAAACTCATCAGGAGCAACATCGACATCAAAACGCAAAGCATCTGCATATTGAACTGTTGTCTTAATGTTCACGTCTAAAGTTGTTAGTGACTGGTCTTTTATACTGAGTTTATGGAATTTTCCACCTGTCCAAAACATGATTTGTTCAGAATCAGGAGTCCAATCGAAATATGCAAAATAACCTTCGCTTCCGAAACCTTCTTGCATATCGCGTTCGAGATCCATAAATATCGCTTTTTCATCGCCAGACTTGATGTCTTTTAAGAATAATGCGGTTTTACTTTTTACACGACGAACAAATGCTACATATCTTCCATCGGGCGAAGGTGTCGGTACGACTGCTCCACCGGTTCCAGAAATGTAACGTTCTTCCTCACCTGTTTTTCTATCGTATCGTATAATCGCGAATAGGCCTTGAAGGGCATCTCGGTTATAACTAAACTGCGAACCGCTCGTAACATCTTGCGTGTAGTAAATATACTGCCCATCGGGTGAAAATGCAGGGTCAGTAATGTTCTTTTGGTCAACTTTGCCACTAACGCGTTCTTTAATTGCAAGGCCGTTGCCACCGCTTTGATGATAAAGCCAGATTTCACCGGCAGGAATACTTCGGCTAGACATAATACCTTTGTTGACGACAATGTATTCGCCATCCGGACTCCATTTAGGGGAGTGTATTAAGTTTTTCTTTTCTTTGGTAACTTGACGCAAGTTCTCACCGCTTAAATCCATTACCCAAACATTAGATAGTCCATCGCGGTCAGAAATGAAGGCAACTTGTTTACCATTAGGGCTTATTGTTGGATGTATATTCCAGGCGAAGTCCTGGGTTAACGGCTTTGCGTCGCCACCATTGGTGCTAGCAATAAAAATATCGCCGAGCATATCAAACACAAATTGCTTGCCGTCGGGGCTAACATCTAAACTAGACCAGGTCGTTTCATTGGTGTTTATTTCGACCTTAGATAATGTCATGGGCGGATTTAAAACATCCCATGTTGCGAAAGGTTTGTCTTCTTCTGTTTCTATCTCTTCGTGATCATCGGCGATACTTAAGGCACTAAAGCTCAGTAAACCGGAGAGTAGGAAGGGGATCAGCTTTTGTCTTGTTGATATCATTATTTTTCTTCTGCCGTGAATTAATAAATGCTTAGGTGATGCGTCTTTATATGACTAATCTAACTGCCATTTGCGCATTCTAGAACGAACAATAGATGTTAATAAAAAGTTATGCAACTTTCGTCTAGTATATCACTCCCCCTTTCTGTAAACCCTCGAATAAGGACACACCTGTTTTGTCCTTATTTTGTTTATAGGTGTGTCCTAGTTTTGCATTTTTGTTCTTAGAGAAAGCAAATCAGGTGTGTCTTTATTGTTGCTGATTGATGGGGAGATTTAAAATAGTTCGGTGGTGAATTGACGATTCCTGATAGCCATTTTACTCGAAGGGGCTATCTCACCTAATTTATACTGCGCAGCGCCAGTAGGCTCAGCCAATATATACGAAACGTTGTCATGTATGATTTGTTCATCCGCTTTATTTGGTTTAAGACTAACTAAGACTCCAGCTAACGCATGATTAGGTAAGAAAAACATTTTGGAAGGTAATCTTGGATTATAGGACTTTAGAAGTGCAAGAAAAAGGGTTGATTTACTATAACAGTCGCCTTTGTTGTTTAACAAAAGTTGTCGAGGTGCGGCAAAACCGGAACCATTCGACGAAAGACGGTTTTCAAGAGTGTCACATGGAATAGTTTGTAGCCAGTTCAATGAGAAATCAACAAACTCTCTAGGGTTATAGGGATTGTTCATTTGTTCTTTGATAGCGAGTACAATAGAGTTAAGATTTTGACTACTTTCTTCAGCGTAACGAATATGGTCTGGTTTAATCATCAACTGGCCCATTTCATTCCTAAATGAAACATAGTAGTTTTCAGTTAAGTAATCGGCTTCTGCTTCTTCGTGTTTCTTACCAAACGTCTCAGTAATTTCGTTTACTTTATCTGCTAACTTACTAGAAACTTCCAGAGCGCTTAATTGAGGTTTTCGCAACTTTCGGATTTATTGTTTGCGCATATTCAAGTAAATTTCTATTAATATAATTTTGAGCTAGAGCTATGTTATAGGCTGGAGCAGAATTAGGTGAATTATCGATGTTGGCATGCGAAAGTAAGAAATTGAGTTCACGCACACCACCAACATTTTGCCATTGATAATTAAATTCAATACCTGACGCAGAACTTATTTTAAAAAAATATTCTTGTTGCGAACTGGCCTTAAATGGCATAACCAATATTGATTATTTCGCTGTAAGTGTGTCGCATTTTAATAACCTTACAAGATTATTGGTCTACGTTCCCTCGTGAAAACCAGTTAAGTGATGAATGTAAATTAACAACAGTACCCACAATAATCAATGTGGGTGGTTTTAACAATGCCACTTTCGGATTATTGACAATATTCTCAAGAGTTCCCGTCACAACTTCCTGATTTTCTCGTGTTGCAGATTGCACTAATGCAATAGGCATTTGTGGGGACATCCCATGTTGAATAAGTTTGTCGCAAATAATAGGTAAGCCAGTCAGGCCCATATAAAATACAACGGTATGATTTTGTTGAACAAGTGCTGGCCAATTTAAATTGATAGTGTCATCTCGCAAATGGCCAGTCGTAAATGTCACTGATTGGGCATGATCGCGATGCGTCAAAGGTATACCTGCATAGCTTGCAGCACCCGTAGCGGCTGTAATGCCGGGGACTACTTGAAAATCAACACCATGTTGAATGAGGGTTTCAATTTCTTCTCCCCCGCGGCCAAATACAAATGGGTCGCCTCCTTTTAATCTCACGACTCGATTTCCAGCTAGGGCTTGCCTGGCTAGTAGTTCGTTAATATCCTCTTGTGGTATTGTATGGTTACTTTGTGCCTTCCCAACATAAATTTTTTCTGCGTCTCTGCGCACGAGTTCAAGTATTTCCGGGCTGACTAATCGGTCATAAACAACAACGTCAGCTTTTTGCATCAATCTTAATGCTCGGAACGTTAGTAGGTCAGGATCTCCAGGACCCGCGCCAACTAAATAAACTTGGCCTGCCGGTTTATCTCCGTTTTTGTAGGCAATGAGTGCCTTATCGAATTGTCGCTCTGCAAGTTTATCGTTTCCTTGCAGAATAGATTCACCAACATCACCGTCGAGCACTTCTTCCCAAAAGTAGCGTCTATCAGTTACCGAGGAAAGCGCTTCTTTTACAGTGTTGCGGAACTTCGCTGAAAAGTCACCTAACAATCTAATATTGGCAGGTATAACACTTTCTAATTTTTGACGAATGTAGCGCAGCAATACAGGCGCGACGCCACCGCTGCTCATAGCGATAATGATAGGTGAACGGTCGACGATAGACGGCGTGATAAATTTACATAGTGGTGTGTTATCGACTACGTTGACAAGCATGTTTTTCGCGTGCGCTATGTCGTGGATGTGCTTGTTAACCAAGGCATCATCGGTAGCAACAAAAATCATCTGTTTACCATCAATATCTGAGTCTTCAAACTTTCTTTCAATTAGAGTGACTTGAGCAGATTCGTTTGCAAGGCGCTTAACTGTATCACTGACCCAAGGAGATACGATGGTAACCCTTGCAGGAGTCTTTAATAACAGTTCACATTTTCTAGCAGCAACTTCGCCCGCGCCAACTAAAAGGCAATGGATGTGTTCAGCATCGACGAATATCGGGAAATATTTCATTAGTGCGCGCTTATCAGAAAGACTAGTGTGGATTATGAACGTTAACCTTATTCTAATATAACAATATTTTTAAAGGTAATATTTCATTTTGGACTTAAAAAGTTAAAAGTATTTAACAACCGCTTGATTGATAACTTATTACAAGCGAATTTTTTGCAACAGGTGTGTCTTTGTTGACACTGTCTAGTAAATAAACGCTGCAACAAGGTGTGTCTTTATTCAGGATTTAGGTCAAAAAAAAGCCACATAGAGTGGCTTTGATAATTCGTTGTCAGAAACTCTTAGCTTTTACGTTTTGGCGGTGTATCAGACCATTCACGTATATTTAAGCGTTGACCCGCAACCCGTGTTTTGGATAGCGTTTCTTTCGTTTCATTTGGCATACTTTTCGGCAAATCGACAGTAGTAAAGTTGTCATAGATTTCAATAGCACCTATGTTTTTACTGCTGATGTTAGCTTCGTTAGCAATTGCACCAACAATATTTCCTGGCTTCGCACCATGTGAATGACCTACTTCAATTCTGAAACGCTGCATACCTTCATCAGGTGTGCTTGCGCCTCTTGCTGGGCGAGGTTTTCTTTCGTTACGGTCACTTTTGCCGCGTTCAGTGCGTTCATTGCGACCTTGTCTTCTACCGTTATCACGATCACCATGGTCACTGCGCTCATTAAACGTTGGTTTGCTATGCAGATCAGGACGGTCAGATTCTTTCAATAATAAAGGCTCATTACCTTGGGCAACTTTAGCCAGTGCGGCCATTATTAAATCTGGAGAAGCTTCAGTTTCTTCCATAATCGATTCTACGATTGGAATGTATGATTCAATTGACTCATCATTCATCGCTTCGATAATACTTTGTTTGAAACGCACCAAACGTGATTCGTTCAATTGTGTAATTGAAGGAATATCCATGTTTTCGATACGTTGTTTAGTTGCTTTTTCAATTGCAAACAACAAACGCTTTTCACGATGAGAGATAAATAATATCGCATCACCCGTTCTTCCTGCGCGTCCGGTTCTACCAATCCGGTGAACATAGGACTCAGTATCATATGGAATATCGTAATTAATAACGTGGCTGACACGTTCAACATCAAGACCACGAGCAACAACATCAGTTGCGACTAAAATATCAATATCACCACGTTTCAACTTCTCAACAGTTCTTTCACGCGAATTTTGCGGAATATCACCGTTTAGAGGCTCAACATCGTATCCACGAGCCATCAGTTTTTCAGCTAATTCAACCGTAGCAGTTTTCGTACGCACAAAAATAATCATTCCGTCGAACTCTTCAACTTCCATGATACGGGTGAGCGCTTCTAATTTGTGATGGCCAGCAACTTGGCAATAACGCTGCTTGATCATACTTGCTGATGAAACTGTTGATTCGATTTTAATATGTTCTGGATTCTTCAAATAACGTTTCGTTATTTTCTTAATCGCGTCAGGCATAGTTGCAGAAAATAACGCTGTTTGACGCTCTGCAGGTGCGTGACTTAGAATAAGTTCAACGTCATCGATGAAACCCATTCTCAACATCTCATCGGCTTCGTCGAGCACCAAAAATCTAAGTTTGTCTAACTTCAGTGTTTTACGCTTTATATGATCGATAATTCGACCCGGAGTACCTACAACAACCTGCACGCCGCGCTTGAGCTGGCGTATCTGGTTATCATAAGACTGACCACCGTATACCGGCAGTACTCGAATTTTTTTCGAGAAGCTGGCATAAACCTGAAACGCTTCAGCAACTTGAATAGCAAGTTCGCGCGTTGGCGCTAGTACTAAAAGTTGTGTAGTGCTATCGTCAGGGTCAATATTGGCTAGCATTGGCAGCGCAAAAGCAGCTGTTTTACCAGTACCTGTTTGGGCTTGGCCCAAAAGGTCTCGACCATCGAGTAAAAGTGGAATACTCTTGGCTTGTATTGGAGATGGCTTTTCATAGCCTACTTTTTCTAACGCTTGTAATAAATGCGCTGGAAGATTTAAATCTTTAAATGTAACATCGACAGTGTCGGTCATCGGGTATCCTGAGTGACTGAAAGGGGGCATTGCTGAAGGGTTGTGATAGCCTTCTAAAAAAAGAATTATATAAGAATTAGTGATGACTTACCATCATTACTGTGGGTTAGTTCGTAACCACCTGAGTTAGCTCGTAATTAATTGAATTGAGCCTCGTTTTTTTATTTCAAAAATAGGTTAAAATACAAGGGAGTAGGATAAAAAGTGGACAGAAGAATGAAAAACATCAATCATAATCGCAAGCAAAACATCAATTCAAACAAGCGCATTTTGTCAAAGACGAAAGCGATCAAGAGAATATCGATTGCAGTACTTTTGCTAACGGCACTAATCGGTATGAGTGGTTGTCAAAAGAAAACTAGTGAGGACCATATTTCTGCTGCCAAAGCGTTTGTTGTGGATGGTGACCAACAATCAGCTATTGTTGAACTTAAAAATGCAATTCAAGTGGACCCTAAACAGGCTGAGGCGCGTTTTGAACTGGGTAATTTATACTTAGGACAAAACAATTATCAAGCCGCAGAAAAAGAGCTCAATCGGGCGATGGAACTGGGTTATTCACCTGCAAAGACAATACCTCTTCTCGCCAGAGCTTATCAACGCACGGGAGCAAATGCTGCGCTTGAGCAAATTGAACATGACATGGCGGAGCTAACTTCTGTAGAAAAATCTGAAGTAGGCTATTACAAGGCACAGTCTCTGATTCAACTGAATAAAACAGATGAAGCTTTGGTACTAATTAAAAAGTTAATGCAGTTGGATACCGCTTCTGTTTACAAAGGCTTAGCTGGTGTCCTTGATTTAGTACTAACACAAAATAATGATGAGGCTCTGGAAAAAACAATTGAATTGCGCAAACAAGCACCGCTTAATAAAGATGTATTAAGTGTTACAGCTCGTCTTTACCTAGTAAGCGGACAAATGACAGAAGCCGCAGATGTTTATGCCCAGTATGTGAATGCAGCGCCAGATGATAATGAAATTCGTTTTATACTGGCGAATATGTTGGTTGAGCAAAACAGAACAGAAGAAGCTGAAGTGCATGTTGATCATCTATTGAATATCAATGACCAAAATGCACTATTGAATCAATTAAAAGGAGTCATTCGCGCAGCAGACAATGATTTTGTAAATGCCCAGAAGTTTTCTGAAGTTGCAATTAGCAACGGTAGTAACGATCCAGTTGCTAGGTTGGTTGCCGGTTATAGCGCTTTTCAGCAAGGAGACTTTGACACTGCAGTTTCGCATTTGTCCATGATTGCGGGATCCTTGCCAGATAATCACGCCGGGCTGCGCATTTTAGCGGCGAGTCAACTGCAAACGGGAATGACAACAGAAGCATCAGAAGTATTAAAACGATTAGATAGTTTAACAGCTGCTGATGCGACATTATTTTCATCGGCAGGTTACGAACTACTGCAATCAGGTGAAGCAAAGAAAGCCAAAGCTTTAGTTGAACGAGTCGAAAATATCAGTGAAACTGCTGCTGATTTAACTCGATTAGGTGTATTAAAACTGAGTCTCAACAACATTGATGGTGTGCTGGACTTGGAGAGTGCGGTAGCAAAGTCACCTGAATCGGTGACTGCAAAAACAACCTTAGCGACGGCTTATCTCGCAACCAACCAACTCGAAAAAGCACAAGCTTTGTCGGATGATTGGAAGAAAGAAGCAAGTAATGATCCGCAAGGATTCCTGTTGGCTGGTGAAGTGGCTCTAAGAAAAAATGATTTGAGCAAGGCCGAAGCTGAATTTTTAAGTGCTTCTGCATTAGCGCCAAACGACAATAAAGTAAATATGGCGTTAGTTGGCCTTGATATACGCAATAAAAAGTTAGATGCGGCTACCATGAAGCTAAAGAAGATTATCGGGTTATCGCCGGATTATTTACCTTCATTGACTGCTTACTTTGCAATAAATCAGCAACAAGGCAACGCAAGCGAAGGTTTGGAGCCAACATTAGCGCAGCTGAAGAAGACACCAGGAAATATCAGCCTCGTTATTTTAGCCGCAAGAATGCATGCTAGCGAATCTAGTTTCGATAAGGCCCTAGAATTGCTAAGTGCTATCCCTGCTGATAAAAATGCACCGAATGAATTTTGGCCAAGCAAAGGGTTTTCATTATTACAATCTGGTAAGATAAGCGAAGCTGAAGCTCATTACGAAACCTGGATTGAATTGGCTCCAAATAACCGTGAGGCGGCACTTGGACAACTACTCTTATTGGATAGCCAAAACAAATACGGCGATGGTTTAGCTCTCACTAAGCGCTATTTAAATGCTAGAGATGATATTCAGATCGAAGTTCTGCAAAGCTATTTTCATGTCATGACTGGTGATAGTGAAAGTGCTAGGTTAGTCATCGGTGGATTTACTGAAGAAGTGCAGCAACTACCTTTCGTTCGCGGTGTTATGGCGCGAATTAAGTTGACCGAGAAAAACCCTGTTGATGCCGTTGACGACGCTGAAGCTGCCTTTAATGCAAATCAAAATTTGAAGAATTTACAGGTACTTGTTATGGCGTATGACCTAACTGAGCAAACTGATAAATCCTACGAATTATTAGCAACCTATTCTGCTAGCAAGCCTAAAGACCTCGGTGCACTTATGATGCTAGCAGAAAAAGAGATGGGTAAAGATAAAAAATCTGCAATTGCGAAATATGAGGATGCGTTAGAGTTAAATCAAAACAACTTTGTCGTTCTAAATAACTTGGCCTACTTGTTGATGGAGGAAAATAAACTAAGCGATGCCTTTGGGTTTGCAAAACGTGCGTTTGATTTAAAGCCAAATCACGCAGCAACTGTCGATACTTATGCACAGATATTGGTTCGTCAAAATAAACCGGAAGAAGCATTAGAAGCTTATAATAGAGTCATGAATGAAGATGTGCAGAATGAAGAAATATTCTTAAATTACATCGAAACTTTGTTAATCAACGACAGTAAGATGATTGCAGAGCGCAGACTCGAATCTCGCACGCTTTCTTTGCCACAATCAAATGCAAGGTTAGTTGAATTAAAAGCGCAATACGGCTTTTAATACTAACAACCGGGCACTACATTCAGTAGTGCCTCTATTAACCACCTACTAAGTCGGTTTCAATTTTATGTTCGAATCCATCCGCAAAGGCCTGTTTGATTTAAAACAAAACAGGTATTTCGAATTTTTTGTTATTACTGTCATTATTATTTCTGCGTTAGAGATTGGTGCAAAAACATATGACTTGTCAGAAACGTCGTTACTAGTCACTAGGTATCTTGATGTATTTATTACTTTATTTTTCTTATTTGAAATAACAGTCAGGTTTTTATCTGAAGAAAATAAAAAAGATTTCTTTAAATCTGGCTGGAATATTTTTGACACAATAGTCGTTATCATTAGTCTAATTCCAATCAATGAATCTGAAATGGCATTACTTGCACGATTGATCAGAATCTTTCGGGTATTGCGTATGATTTCAATTATTCCAGAACTAAGAATACTTATTAATTCGTTGTTACAAGCGTTGCCTCGGTTGGGTTACGTTGTCTTGTTAATGTTTATTATTTTTTATATTTACGCTGCTGTTGGGAGCTTCCTGTTTCAAGATATTAATTCTGTTCTATGGGGTAATATTGCGATTTCAATGCTGACTTTATTTAGAGTGATGACCTTTGAAGATTGGACCGACATTCAGTATGAAACTATGGAAATATATCCAATGAGTTGGATATATTATATGACCTTCATATTTTTCACTGCGTTTGCCTTCTTGAATATGGTGATAGGCATTGTCGTTGGCGTAATGGATGAGGAAATGCATAAAGAACGTCTGAAGTCAGAGCCCTCGATGAATGAACTACAAGATCAGATTAAAGATATCAGGGGGCAGATTCAAATATTGATTGATAGGGACAAGAAGTAGTCGCTTCGCCAATTAGCACAAGCCATACCGAGTTAATTACTTATTAAAAGGATAGGGGGGGGGGGGGGTAATTTAGGCTAACAAAGAATTGTCGTCAGTAAAAAAATCTATTGGGTGGGGGTCGATAATAAAAAAGCGGCAGTCTTAAATTAGACGACCGCTTTTTTTTAATGTTAATTTACCACATCGCTTAGTTTTACATCGCCTGTTTTTTAGGCTTCATGACACGGTTTACAGCTAATAAATCATCTTCAGTAAGTGTGCCTGCTGCACGCTTGAGATTTATTATTGCTGAAATGAAACTGTAACGAGCATCTGCTAAGTTGCGTCTTGCATCAAACAAGTTTCTTGTACTATTTAATACGTCTACAATTGTTCTTGTTCCTACATCAAAACCAGCTTCTGTGGCTTTTAATGCACTATCGGCAGAATACGACTGATTGCTCTAAGGCTCGAATTGTAGAAACTGCCGCTTTTACGTCGTTGTAAGAACTTCTTACTGAACGCACAGTTTGACGGTAGACCAGTTCTAGATTTTCACTAGCAATCACGTAGCGACTGCGCGCTTGGTCTGTGTTTGTGTTCACGCGGCCACCCTTGGTAGATCGGTATGCTCAAGCTTAAACCTAACGATTGACTATTTAACGTTGGAAATTCAATCGAAGCTGTACCTTGACGTTCCGTAGTTCGGTCAACTCTGCTAAGGGAAGCCGATAGTCCTAATGTTGGATAATGGCCAGCCTTTGCAGATGCAATATCTTCCATTGCAATATCTTTGGCGAATCGTTGTATTAATAAATCAAAATTAGAGTCTTCTGCCAATTTCAACCAATCGCCTACTTTTTCCGGAGCCGGCTGTGTCGCAGAGAATAAACTTGTATCCAAAACCGAAATATCTTTATGGTACTTACCTGTAATTTCGCGTAACTCTTCTAATCGTAACTCTAACTGATTTTCAGCTCGGATTTGGCGTGCAACCGTGTTATCGAAGTTAGCTTGAGCCTCATGAACGTCTGTAATAGCCGTTAGACCGACCTCAAATCGCTGCTTAGTTTGCTCAAGTTGACGCTCAATAGCTCGCAATTCAGCTTTCACGAATTCGACACTGTCTTGCTCTCTTAGTACCGCAAGATAGGCATTGGTGACGCGAACGATAAGTAATTGTAAAGCTGAAGCTAGGTTTGCATCACCTTGTTGCGCTACTTTTTCTGCTCTGTCCATACCAACCCAGTTGGCATGGTCGTAAATAGACATACGTAAATCTAATCCCATGCTGAGTGTGTCAGATTCAGAATCGATTGTGCCAAAGCCGTCTGCAGTTGTGAAAACTTGGTCACCAGAGCTTAGGGAGTAAGAAATGGCACCCGAAAGCTGAGGAAGCAGGTTGGATCTGCTCAACGCTATGCCACTATATGCGAGCTCTTTGTCAGCCTTTGCTCGGTTAATAATAGGATCATTTTGTAGTGCAAGTTGATAAACTTGAGATAAGTCGTCTGCTAATACGGATGCAGTGAGACTACAACCAATAAATAGTGAAAGTAGCGTTTTCTTCATAAAATGACCTTAAAAATAGTATTTTTACATTGAGCTTTTCTATTGCATCAAGTGTAAGGACATTCATGCCTTTAAACATAATGAATGGTTGTTACATATAACCACTAAGTGTAACAGAATGTTATTTTTATGCTGAATTTCAGCACTGCATCGTTTACTTTAGTTAAAAAGTGCCAAAGAGGATCAGAATGAAACAATTACAGTACGGTAATGCTGATGTAAAAATACTGGCTGAAGATACGGTTTTTAACGGTTTTTTTCAAATGAAACGTGTTCAGGT
>NZ_CALJHY010000010.1 GCF_937770335.1 uncultured Glaciecola sp. | reverse complement strand
CGTCAGCAATAGAGTCATAAGTAAACTCGTTGTCACCGAATGTATATTTAAATTCTAAATCGTCTACTGTCAACGTACTGATAAAGGTTAGGCGTGTTGTTTCCACATCTTGTTGGCCTAAAGTATCCACGTTTGTTTGATTAATATCATTCACTGCCGGATTAGGTATGGTGTAACCCGAGACGTGATTAAGTGCATTTGAACCAAAGTAAATGCCAGGTAAATTGGCAGCTCCAAGATTTACAAACTCAGTTGGATAAGCATCGCCCAAATAACCTGGCGACGGGTTTTCGCTGCGCTCATAATTCATGTAGCGTAATGAACTGGAAAAGTTGTCGGTCCAATCCGCTTTTAAAGTCATTGAATAATAAGTTCTATCTTTATTGTCCAAATCGCCAACATCCGCTGCTAGATTTTCTTGTAGAGCGTCACGCTCCATTTTAGATATGGTAGCGATACCAGAAAAGGTGTCGCCTAGAGGTCCTGTTATCTGTCCTTGAGTGACTAAATAACCGTCATTGCCAACTTCTAAATTAAAGTAACCACCGAAGTCTCTTTGCGGTTCTTTACTAATAACATTAATGGCTCCGCCTACAGCATTTCGACCATATAACGTACCTTGAGGTCCTCGGAGCACCTCTATACGCTCTATGTCACAAAAATTACAATACTCAAAAATACCGTTTTCGGTGTTGTATACACCGTCAGTATAAATCCCCACCCCCGGATCTGAACCAAGTGCAGTGGTAGGTCGTCCAACGCCACGAATGGATATTCTACTAGACGTAATAATTAAAGAGGGGGAATATTGCACTAAATCTTGGCTGCCATCGATGTTCATCTGGGCCATGCTTGCTTCACTAAAGGCACTGACCGCTTGGCCGGTTTCCATCAATGGAGTAACACGTTTTGTAGAGGTGATTGAAATCACTTCTATGCCGGCAGTCTCTGCTGTTTCATCAGCGTCTTGATCTTGGGCAAAAGCCGTTGAACTTGTGCCAATACAAATTAATGCCCAAGCTAAAGGAGTAAGTTTAAAACCGTTATGTTTAGTAGTGTTAAGGACCATCATATTTCCCCGTCTTTTAAATTGTGTATAGTTTTTAGTGTTGCTGAGCCTGCAGCTTAATAATTATTTCTGCATGTCTGCTTTTGTTTAAATCATATTTTGACGCCATGTAGGCCGCTATTAGATAGATAACTAAGGGTACTGGACCAGCAATAACACCCAAGTTAAAAATGGCTTCATCGCTTACCATGGAAACATCTACTTGCTTAGGAAAAGCGATAACGTCTAAGCTTATGCCTGCTAGTAAAGTGCCAATACCGAAGGTGGCTTTTTGGGCAAAAGAGTTGGCTGCGAAAAATAATCCCTCTTGACGTTTGCCTGTATTAGACGCATGTAAATCGGCAATATCTGCCAACATAGAACCGATAATTATGCCAGCTGCAATAAAAAAACTGTAGCCACCGACATAAGTTGCAAACAAAACAGGCAGTAACAAATCAGAGCCATTCTCGGGTAAGATACTAAACAGCCTCAATATAATCGGACTAAAACTAAAGACCGTTGCTATCAGCAAGCAGGCGACTAAGCTTGGCATTTTATCGATACGTTTCGATAATATAGGCGCGATGATTGAAGCTGGAATAAGACCGACAACGATTGTTAAGGTCAATAGTGAAATTTGTGCAGTGGACAATTCAAAGAAGTAGCTACCGAGGTACAGCATAAAAGTGGCACCTGCACCGCCGGCAATCATCGTGAGTACTTGAACCAAGAAAATAAGTCTAAAAGGCTTGAGTTTAAGGGCTTCAAAAAACGCTTTAAAACTTCTACTAAAATCTATTTTTTTCTGATTATCCGGCGCTTTTGGCAAAAATGGAATAGTATGTTTGGTACCCAGAATACATATAATCATTGCAACAAAGGCAATTATCCCAGCCATTGCCCCTAGGCTGCTATATCCTGCAACATTTAACATGCCGTTTGGAAAAGCCTCTGTCGATTTAAAAAATGAATTAAGTGCGACTACTGACAAAGTTATGCCACCGATGTAGCCCAAAAAAGTGCGGTAACTTACAATTTTTGTCCGTTCTTCATAATCCTTGCTTAACTCAGCACCTAAGGCATTGTGCGGTACATTGAACATGGTAAGCATTACTCGAACGACAATAGACCAGCCCAGTAGCCAAAAGAATAACGATTGCTGATCAAGACCCGCTGGCGGTGAAAACAACATATATAATGAAATTGGGAAAGGGATAACAGCCGCAATCATGAAAGGATGACGTCTACCCCACTTTGACTGCCAATTATCTGAGATGTCTCCCATTAAGGGGTCAGTAATGGCATCAAACAGCAAAGCAATAAGCGCCGCAAGGCCCGCAATGATAGCTGGCATGCCAAGCACCTGACTAAAATAAAACACAACAAATGACTGAAACGCAGTGTCTTTGACGCCTTGTGACATTTGACCAACGCCATATGCTGTTTTGGTGAAGAATGTGAGTTTTAACATTTCTGTTTACCTTTATTGAACACTTACAACTATAAGTAGTCTTTTTAGTGCCAACATTATAATTTGAACTTACAGTATGTATTTACTACTTTCAAGAATTATTTAACAAAATTTACATTTTATTATCATTTCCGTAAAAACATTTATAAAAATATCAATTGCGTTTTATGCTGAATTTGAACTTTTGGTATTCTTTTAGTTTATGAGGTTTCTCTGGCGTGACCGATGAAGTTATTATTCAGCCATTTTTAGAAATTGATTATTCAATCATCAATACCCACACAACTGCACAAAACTATCGATTGCTACTAGTGTCGTTGGAGTATCTATGAATTATCGATTGGCATATTTGTGATTTATAAGGGGTTGTATTCATGCTGCGGATATCAAGTATGCCTTTGACGCCCTAGGTGCAAATTTCCACGTGCCTTATGCCACTTTTATATTGAGAAGCCGCATTTTTAAATCCGAGGTTAACTTCAATGGGAGGCACTGACTATATGAAGTGAGGAAAGACGTGACGCCACTGCTAGTTTTTGGCTGATTGATTATACTCTAGCAATGGGTTCATGTATTTTGTTGAATACAAAATTAGTATTGAGTAAAGCGCCCTAAAAATTCAGAGCACTTCACTTACCCTTTACCCTTTAGCTAAATTAATACCTAAAGACGCAGCAGCTTTGGCTACATATTTATTAGTTTGCATCCAACCAGCGACTAGTTCTTCTGACTTACTTTGGTCTTCAAGCGCATCCCAGCTTGCTAATAGATTCTCAGGTGTTTGTTGATCGGGCGGAAGATAAATACCATCCGTTTCCTTGATTACTGCTCTGGCATAACCACCAGCACCGCAACCTAAAATCGCTCGGTTTGGACCATGCTCAGCCACTAAAGCAAGTAAGGCTGTAGTTACTGATTCAACGGTCATTAGTTCTAACACCCGTTTATCCTCAATTAACTCTTCCGTCATCGCGGTGCGTGCAGTCGGCGATAAACAATTTACCTTAATATTGTTTTTCTGGCCTTCAATACATAGCGTATTCATAAAGCCCACTAACGCCATCTTTGCAGCGCCATAGTTTGCCTGCCCAAAGTTACCGTACAAGCCGGAAGACGACGTAGTCATAACAATGCGACCATAGTTTTGTTGCTTCATGATGTCCCACACAGCCTTTGTGCAGTTAACTGAGCCCATAACATGCACATCGAGCACTAACTGAAAGTCCTCGATGGACATTTTACCAAAGGATTTATCTCGCAGGATCCCCGCATTGTTAACTAAAATATCAACGCGCGACCATAAGGTCATTACCTCTTCTATCATGCTCTGAACCTGCTGCATGTTCGCAACATTAGCTCCATTGGCGATAGCTTCACCACCTGCTTTTTGAATTTCAGCGACCACGTCTAACGCACCTTGTGACAGGCTGCCATCTGCATTACCCAGGTCGTTGACCACTACTTTTGCTCCACGCGCAGCGAGCGCTATTGCGTGGGAGCGGCCTAAGCCCGCTCCCGCTCCCGTAACGATGGCCACTTGGTTATCATATCTTATGCTCATACTGTCCTCTTTAATTACATTGTTTATGCTGAGACTATTGTCATAGTTAACCACTGAGCGGTTAATGCAGGCTTTTCTATTGATTCAATTTCTATCGTTACATTCCAAGTTAGTAAGAATTCGTTCGGACGTTTTTCTGAGACATCAACCAACACCATACTGCCTCTTACTTTGCTGTTCACTTTAACTGGGTGCAAAAAGCGAATTTTATCAAAACCATAATTGAGGCCCATAATGGTATTTTCAAGATTAATTGACGCGTCGTATGCAATCGCTGAAAGCAATGATAATGACAAAAACCCATGTGCAATCGTACTACCAAAAGGTGTTTCTTTTGCTTTTTCAACATCGACATGAATAAACTGATGGTCGTGAGTTGCGTCAGCAAACATATCTATTTGCTCTTGGCTAATAGTGAACCAACGAGACACACCGCTTTGCTTACCAATATAATCGGTTAACGCTTTAGAGTTTATGGTTACTGCCATAAATTAAAATCCTTTATTTTTAGATACGTTCAAGTGCTTAAATCAATGACAGGTAATGTGCTTTTAACGTTCGCTTGTCTATCTTACCCGATCCCAAGCGAGGTAAGCTGTGTTTCACTAACCAAATTTTATGAGGCACTTTGAAATGGGCAATCAACTTAACTAGAAATAGCTGCAGACTATCCTCATCCACCGGCTCACTATTATTTACACAAACAACAGCGCCAACTACCTCCCCTAAACGTTGGTCAGGTAGTCCAAACACAGATGCTTCGAGGGTACTTGGATGTTTATAAATTGCATTCTCTACTTCAAGACTAGATATATTTTCACCACCACGAATAATAATATCTTTAATCCTATCAACAATATAAATAAAACCATCTTCATCTAAATAGCCTAAGTCACCGGTTTTAAAATAACCATCAGAAAAGGCCGCCAATGTCGCTTTTTCGTCTTGCCAATAACCAATAATATTGGATATTGATTTAATCGCAATTTCACCTATGTCGCCTTGCGGTAAAGGCTGATTTTCATCGTTGAATATTTTGACATCAACAATCGGTGGTGTCGGCAAGCCCGCACTGGTTGGTTTAGCCAAGTATTCTACTGGACCGTTTACGGCGCCCAGCGCATTGGTTTCTGTTAATCCGTAGCCGCAACTCGGGTTACCTGATTTAAATAATTGGCTAATTTTTCTAACATGGTCAGGAGCCCTAGCCGCTCCGCCCGCACAGATATCAACTAATGAGTCTAAATCATAATTATCTTTGTCGGGATGATTCATTAATTCCATAGACATCGTAGGCACGCCGTTAAAATAGGTAACTCGTTCTTGCTCAATTAGCTTAAGTGCTAACGCGGCGTCCCAATAAGGCATCATTACGGTTTTTCTACCTATTAACATGGACAACAAAAACAAGGTATGACACCCCGTGACATGGAATAAAGGGACAGTCATCAGGGCTGCTGGCGCGAATGCAGGTTCTACCTCGCCAGCTCCATTGGCGATGCCAGCGGCTGAGCCTAGCATCAACCAAGTATATAACGCAGTTAACACGCTTTCATGATTAGACACGGCCCCCTTGGGGGTTCCAGTAGAGCCGGAAGTGTAAAAGATAGTCGCAATATCATTACTCTCAACCTTGTACTGCTGTTGCTGGACTGATCGCTTAAGCTTGTTATTTGGCCTAAGGCTATTATTTAGCTCAAGGCTGTTGTTTAGTTCAAGGGAGTTTTCTAGATCGCGGCTATTAGTAACGAATTGATTAATTTTAGTCATCAAACACAATGATTGGTTCTGTTCTTGGTTTGGCCTTGCAATCAAGCAAGCAATTTTGAGGTTTTGCAGCGTACTATTTAGCACATCAAAACGTTTATCGTCCACAATGACCAGACTTGCTTGACTGTGTTTAATTACATGCGCAAACTCATGTTCGTTCCACCACGCATTTACTGGCACTGCGACTGCGCCTAGCATGGTAATTCCCATAAAACTAACTATCCATTCCGGATAATTACGCATAGCAATGATCACTTTGTCGCCCTTACCTATGCCGCATTCTTGGCTAAGCACGTGACTGAAGGTGGTTGCCAGCTTGTGTAGCTTGGCAAAGCTGTAACGTTCATCCAAATACACTAAAAAATCGGCGCTTGCGTGTGCATCAGCCGCTGCCTTATACATTTCACCTAATGATATCGGCAAAGATGCAAAAGCTGGATAAGTGATGCCATCCCGCTGTTTAGGTCACAACCTCAAAATCTGAATCAGCTGCGGTGAGTTTGAGGACTTCACTAATAACTGCCTCAGCATTCGCTTGTTCGACAACAATATCTTGGTTTTGCAGTTGCATTTTATTTTCCTA
>NZ_CALJHY010000009.1 GCF_937770335.1 uncultured Glaciecola sp. | reverse complement strand
TCAATTCAACGACACATTATTAAGTTTTATGCGTAAAACACTGGGGAATGAATCTGCTGACACTTTATTTTGGCCTGTAGGTGAGCGCATACAATCTGGCCTTAATGAGCAGAAATCGTTCGGTGTCCGGAATTTTTCTCTACCTCGTAAAATGGAATCAATTACATTATTAGTCACAGAACTATTAGTGGAAATTGAGGCGCAGCGCAAAGACCGAAAGGTTAACGATATTTATTTGTTTTTTAACGCCCCTTTATCAAATACGGGTTATGCACCGAAAGTACAAAAGTTGCTACCTCTGGATATAAAATGGCAGCATAAGTTAGTAACCGAACATTGGCCGGGCAGGTCACTACCCGAACTAATCAACGGCCAACGACGTTGTTTGATTAGCCTTATTCATGAATATTTTTTTGTATCACTATTTAAAGCATGCACTGCATCGTTAGCTAGTGAAAACGCCAGTCGATTAGCGGCAATGCAGCGAGCGGAGAAAAATATTGAAGAATTAGAAAAGAGGTTGAATCGTAATTTCCATCGCAAGCGCCAGAAAGCGATAGATGAAGAACTGTTTGATTTAGTGGGTGGTTTTGAAGCGCTTAATATCGAAGATCAGCATTGAGTGCTTAACTTGATTATTCGACACATATCGATAGGGAACTAGATCCTGACGTGTCAGATAAATTTAGGATGGCTGTATTTCATGTTAATAGTTGCAATGGAAAAACGCTCGTTGGTGACGAGAAAATCCACGTTAACGAAAATTAGCACATCGTATGCAAAAATGTTGCACATCACGGAACAGCCCAAACTAATACCGAAACCAGAGTTGTCATTAACTTTGCCTTACGTATCGAATAATTGCACTAGCATAAGCGCTTAATAGTAGGCTGATCCTATAGGACAAGGTACACTTAGCTTTATTGGTAGTGACCAACAAATTGATGGTCACCGTTCACGTTTTATAGAGATTTGGATCATACATGTCAGATAAATTCTTTTTCCAAGGCCGCCAAGATGCGCGGCAGAGCAACCTCAAATTCGGTTATGAAAGGAATGCAAGTCGCATATCCGGTAGTAAAAAATACCCTTTGACGTTAATTGTAACCAGTGAAGCGCGAAAGCAAGAAGTGGAAAGTTTGGTTGCTGATGCAGCATTATTTGCGGAAGTGACTATTGATAGCGGCGAAGGTGCTGTTGAATCTATCTTTGAGCTAACTGCACTCCTTAATAAAAAAGAGGCGGTTAACGTTGTCAAGGTCCCTGCTCGCAACGAGCCTTGTAGTTGCGGCAGTGGTAAAAAATACAAGAAGTGTTGCGGGTGAAATTACCACCCTTAATGCAATATGGCGATTATACTTTCGCCATTTCAATTTTCCCTGCTCTGCTGGCGCCGGCTATGGCTGCATGTGAGCTCTGCGCAGTAAGCATAAATAACGTTTTACCATCCTCTGGGCCCAACATACATGCATAACAGTTTTGACTGGTATTGACTATATCCAGTACCTCACCGCCTTGAGCAAGAAGCGCACATTCATTGCTTATTGCGTTAGCGATCCAAATATTGCCGTCAGCATTCATACATATACCATCGGGTACGCGCGCGCCTGTGTTAGCCCACACTCTTCGATTTACTAGCTCTGATTTTTCAGTAATGTCGAATGCAGTTAAACATAAACCCAAGGTTTCGGCGACAATAAGTGTTTTGCCATCAGGTGTAATAACGGAACCATTGGGGAAACTCATATCGCCTGTTGCAACACTTACCTCGCCCTTTGGTGTTACTTTAACAATGTTGGCTTTAGGGTGATTAGCAAGCACTCCTTCCACACCTCGGCGCTGCATTTCTTCGTCAAGATTAAAACCAAAGTTACCGACATAAGCATTACCTTGCTTATCGACCACCATATCGTTGCATAGATGTGTTGAGTATTCTGATAAATCAGCGTGCACAACCAATCCATTTTTCTCAAGTCGCTTTAAGGTAAGCGATTGCATACCCACAACTAGCAAGCGGCCATCGGGCAACCAACCAAGACCTGAGGGTTGTTCATCCAATTGTACTTCTAGTTTGGTGTTACCTTGCAGGTCGACCGACTTTACTGTCTTATCATAAAAATCACTATACCAAAGTCGGCCGTCATGCCAACGAGGCGCTTCGCCAAAATAAAGCCCATCGATTAGGGTAGTTGCTTGTGTCATTTGAGACCTTGTTTTTTTATTGGGTATTGAAAGAATAAATGAGATTGATACCGTGTTGAATAGGTAATGATTTTGCCTATTCTAAGCAAGGGTAGCGCGGTTATGTCGACTAACCCTCTTGGTCAATTTTTGCCCTTACGATATCTATAAATTCAAAACGCTGTCGATTTAGTTGACTGTCAGTGGCATTTTTCCAGTTTCCATTGAAGGCAACAACCAGTTGTCTCTTCGGGTCAATAAAGATGGTTTGCCCGAAAATGCCGCGCGCGGTAAAACTGCCATCGTCGAACGTCCACCATTGATAACCATAGCCTTTGCCAGATATGCCAATATCAGCCTGCTTGCTTGTGGCCATTTCAAACCAACCTACTGGTAAAATAGACGTCCCATCTGTCTTGCCATCTTCCAGCACAAAAAGGCCATATCGCGCGAAATCACGCAAACTAGCCTGAATACAGCAACCGGAAATTTCGGAGCCGTCTGAGTCTAATAGCCAGCTGGCTTTATTTTCCATACCAAACGGCTGCCAAATTTTTTCAGTAAGGTATTGTGCAAGAGTTTGACCCGTTGCTTCAGCTACCAAAATGCCGATAAGGTTAGTCTCTCCGGTGGAGTACTGCCATTGTTCGCCGGCGGGATATGCTCTAGGTAAGGTTCTCATGTAACTCACAATGGTACGTAAACCATCGTTGGCAACATGATTATTAAATTGGGCTACATCGGACTGCGGATCAGTATAGTCTTCATTCCACTGCACTCCTGATGTCATGGTGAGCAACTGCATTATTGTTACATTGTCGTAGGCTGAGCCTTTGAGGCCGTCGATATAATCGGAAACATTATCGTCAAGGCTCTTGATGTAACCCTCTTTTAAAGCAATGCCGACCAGACTCGACGTCAGCGATTTCGCTACTGAAAAGCTAGTCCAGCGTTTTTCTGGTGAATGTCCAAGGCCATATCGCTCATAGCGGATCTTGCCTTTATGCAAAATTAGCGCGCCGGATAGATTTTGCTTAGCAAAAAAGGCGTCCATGTCGATATCAATATCAAATAAGAGATTTTCACCATCAGGTAATGTTCTTGCGTTTGTACTCGCCGGTATTGGACTTAATTTAATTAATATCGGTAACTTATCCATCATTTTAAAACCCACGTCACGCTGAGTTTGCGACCAAAACAATATGTCAGTGTCTTGCGGAGGATTAGATAAAAGCGCTCGCCAGTCGGAGCCTATTGACCACCATCCGATACCAGCTAAAGCCAGTAGTGTTATAAATGTAATAACAACCCACTTAAACGCTTTGTTCATATATGTTTGTCTTTTGTTTGAGATGAAAGTTGAATCTAAATTATGCAGGCTGTCTTTGTTATAGCACTCAAGTTCTTAGCGTTAACTTGAGCACTATTGTCAAATAACGGAGAAGTTAGGTCAGGTCCATATCCTGGATGATTTCATGCGCAATTTCTGGTGTGGTCACAGTAGGTTTTTCATGTAAGTCACCTTTTAACTGACCTTTTCGGTGTTTAAGTGCAGCATCCAACTTTTTACGAGCTTGAGTTATGGCTGGATACATGACGTCGTTTTTGCCTTTGACTGCAATACTGGTGCCTTCATATTTAGTGGCAACTTCAGCACTGAATTCACCGTGTTCTTTAGTCACAATGATGTCTATGGCGATAAGGGTAGGGAAATGGCTGGCTATTTTCGAGAACTTTTGCTCAATATCTTCTTTAACTGACTCTGAGATATCGCAATGGTGACCTGAAACATTTATTTTCATAGGTTTTCCTCTTTTTTTGATTACGTTTTCGTGTCTTCACAATAGAGTTTGGGACAATATCAGTAAAACACAAGGTCTAAAATGTTCTTTTGTCAGATTATCCTGAATGCGTTAATGCCGATTGTACCACTGAGACGTGCTCAGCAAGATCATGTCCTAGGTCAGTTAGATAGCCACCATCAGGCTGGCTAACAATACCTTTATCAAATAATCGTTTTGCCGCCGCAACTCTACTTGGGTCAGCGTCGTTGTGTACTTTAAGCCCTTGCATCAAGCTTTTGTTGGGAAATTTTAAGATAAGATTAAGTTCTTCGGTAAGCTCATTATTGAAAGGCATAGGCTTCTCTTATTGGGTTGAAGTGTGACTAAAACATCATATTTCTTAAGCATATATCTGAAACAAAAAAAATACAAAGAATGATCATTAAATTTACATATTTATAGACTTATAGCTATTGAAATATTGCTCTAGATCTCAGTTTAAGACATTTTTTCTGCGTTATTCTAAATGTCAGCCTGTGTCATTCGATTTTTATGTACTCTCAATACCGATACCTTCATCATTTAATTGATCTGGTGAATGAGTAGATGCTAAAACCATATAAACACTGGGCAGCACAAGTAGGGTGAACGCGGTTCCTACCAACATACCGGCAACTAATATAATACCGATACTGTTTCTCGCTTCTGCTCCCGCACCAGTAACTAAGACCAAAGGAAAGTGACCTAAAACCGTTGCTGCCGTTGTCATTAATACCGGACGCAGTCTGGTTTGTGCGGCCAGTTGTATTGCTTCTAGCTTGGTATGCCCCATTTTCTGCATATGATTAGCAAATTCGACTATTAAGATACCATTTTTAGCTATCAAGCCGACCAAGGTTATAAAACCCACTTGTGAGTATATGTTGATAGTAGTGAAGTCTAAAAATGCAAACATCATAGCTCCCGCAAGCGCTAGTGGAACGCTACCTAGTAACACCACTAAAGGGTCTCTAAAGCTATTGAATTGAACGGCAAGCACGAGAAAAACAAAGACTAATGCGACTAATAAAACACCTTCTAAGGTGTTTCCTTCAAGCCTTATTTGACGAGACTCGCCAGCATAGTCAATACTGTAATCAGCTGGCAGAAGGAGAGCAGCAGCATCTTCTAGCGCGCTTAACCCTTGTTCTTTAGTGGTTCCCGGAATAACTTCGCCATAGATCCTAAACGCGTTCTTCTGTTGAAATTTACTCAGTACACGCGGTGCGGTTTCCGTTATTAATGTGGCAATAGAGCGAATAGGTATTAAATCACCAGCGGGTGTGCGAATTTGGAGATCAAGTATGGCATCAGGATTCGCTCTTCCTGCTTCATCAATCATAGGAATGACTCGATAAGCTCGGCCATCCTGATTGTATCGATTAACAAAGTTACCAGACAACATCACCTCTAATTGACGACTAACAGTTGTTAAGTCCATGCCTAGGTCGGCAATACGTTGTCTATTTATGTTAAAGCGTGCTTGCGGTAAGTCGATTTTTAAGTCGGTGTCGGCAAAAAGAAACTTTTCACTGGCAATGGCAGCCTGAACCATCTTGTTTGCATTCACTTTCATGTCTGTATAAGAGTCAGTGCTGAGAACCACCAATTCAACCGAAAAATTACCAGATGTGGGCAGGGCAGAATCTAAAACGGGGAATGCTTTTAGTCCTGTCACAGACGAAAGCGAGGCAAACGCTTTCCAAAACATTTCCTGAACACTTTGATCACGCTCACTTTGGTCTACAAAATTAACGCCACTAAACGCGCCAAGAGGATTCACTATTTGCCACATGGCCTCTGCACCTTCAAGCTCTTTCATCGTGTCTACAACACTGTCCATTTGCTTCATACTGTATTGCAAAGAAGCTTCAGGTGAAGACTCAACAATAACATTAATACTAGATTGGTCTTCTGTTGGTGCCAATTCTTTTAATGATAACAAATAGAATGGTACCGTAAGTAAAGCAAGAAACAGGGCAATAGTAAGCACTTGCGCTTTCCACTCGATAGTACGAATAATTACTTTTCCATAGGTTGTTTGTAGGCGTTCAAAGAAGCCATTTACCTTACGCGTGAACTTACCCTCTTTACCACCCTCAGGCGAGGCATAGGCACTCATAATAGGAGATAACGTTAAGGCAACAAAACCGGATATTAAAACGGCGATAGCTAAGGTAAATGCAAACTCTTTAAATAATGCGCCAGTGAGTCCGGACAATAGTCCGATCGGGGCATAAACAGCCGCGAGGGTGATGGTCATACTGATAATTGGGGCAAGTAATTGTCTGGAACTTGCCAAAGCAGCTTCCATTCTGGTCATGCCTTGACGCATATGTCGGGCGACATTTTCAACAACAACAATAGCATCGTCGACCACTAATCCCACCGACAAAACAATAGCTAGAACGGTTAGTAAATTAAGGGAGAAGCCCATCAATGTCATGCCGGCGATCGCACCTAAAATTGAAATAGGAATAGTAATAAGGGGGACTAAAGCAGTTCTAAAAGAACCCATCATGGCAACCACGACTACACCAACTAAAATGATAGTTTCGGCTAACGTGATAAATATTTCTCGCAATGCACTGCGCATGTAAATGGTGCCGTCATATCCGTCAGTAATGCTTAAACCTTGAGGTAATGTTTGATTTACCTTTTCCAACATGTCGTACAAACGATCGCCAATTTCGATTTCGTTAGCACCAGGCAACGGCCATACAGAAATATATAAAACGGTATCTTTGTCTAAACGCGAGCTGACTTGACCTTCCTCTTCACCTAATTTTACGTCGGCAATATCCTTAATACGAATTTGAGCACCATCTATTTGGCGAATGATAAGATTTTCAAACTCCTCGGCATTGCTGAGAGAGGTATCTGTTAGCAAGCCTATGCGTTGTTGAGCGTTTTCACTACGTCCCAACGTTGCCACCAGATTGTTTGCGCGCAGTGCTTCAGAAATATCATCGGCCGCAACATCAAGCGCAGCCATTTTTTCTGGGTTTAACCAAATACGCATAGCTGGAGAACGACCACCCTCAAGCCCAACACGCTGAACACCTGGAATAGTGGATAAACTAGGCACAACTCGACGAGAAAGATAATCAGTAACTTCGAAGCGCGACATGCCGGCGGCTTCTTCATCGTAATTAACCGTTAAATAGAAGACAGCAAAGGGTCTGTCGGCCCTCACAACTTGAACCGTTGGGTCTTCAGCGCCAGTCGGCAATTCAAAGCGGATTTGGTCGAGCCTTGAGGAAAGTTCAGCTAATGCTCGGGTACTGTCAATGCCAAGACGCAACCATACTGTGACATTACTAACGCCGGGTGTTGTATTTGAATCAATGTAGTCGACACCGGGTACGGAAGCCGCTGCTCGTTCAATAGGTTCGGTAATAAACCCCTGAACGACTTCGGCTGACGCACCAACATAAGGTGTAACAACTTGCAGTGATGCACTTTCAATTTTTGGAAATTGTAGGATAGGCAATTCTAGTGCAGCTCTAATACCGACTAGACATAGACCAAGTGACAATACGATAGCGAGAATAGGGCGCTTACAAAAAACATCCATGATGCTAGGCTTGCCAAGGTCAGGCTTCTGATTGTCCATAATCTTTATTCGCCTTGTTCATCGATATAAACCAAAATACCTTCGCGCAATTTAAACGATCCTTGAGTTGCAATAATATCGTTTACTTCCAATCCGTTGCTCGAAGCAATATCAATAATACTGCTTTCACCCTCTTTATAAATTACATTAACTACTTGGCGAGCGGCGCGCCAATTGTCCTTGTCATCTTTTGTTAATTTGAAAACATAGCTTCCAAAAGTATCGTATCTAATTGCTTTACTAGAAAGTCGTACAACTTGTTTGAGTGCATCAACCGGCACTGAAACGGTAACAATAGCGCCCGGTTTTAACTTAACTTGGTGGCTCGTTAGTTCTGCGCGTACTTTTATATTTCTAGAACGTGTTGATATTTCTTGATCGATTGCTGCTATAACGGCTTTCGCATCATGCAGTCCCAAATTGTCGGCACTCACAGCCACGTTGGTTCCTACCGTTAAGTTTGAATAGGTTTGTGGAATATTGAAATCAACCCAAACGGTATGTGAATCACTAACCAGCTTTGTGGCCATTGTATCGGCAGATAAAAATGCCCCAATTTCCAGTTCATGCAATCCGGCTTGACCGCTAAAAGGCGCTATGACTGTCTTTTTTGCGATAACAGCTTCAAGTGCTCGTTTTCGAGCCGCAGACACTGCTAATTGTGCTTTTGCTCGTTCGTATTGATCGAGACTTGCAGCACGTTGCTCGAATAACTTTTTAAATCGCCTGACATCTAGTTCGGCAATGGTTATTTCTGCGTCAATAGCGTCGAGTTGTGCTAACTCGTCGTCAATTTGCATTCTTAATAAAACGGCGCCTTTTTCGACTTTTCCGCCGGACTTAAATCCGATATAAGTAACTACGCCATCCAGTTCGTTACGAATTTCTAAGCTTTGCGTCGGTAAAACTGAGCCAATGAGCTTTAAGTTAGGCTGCCAAGTCGATATTGCAACGCTTTCAATTTTTACCATTTCACTAGGCTCGGGGAACGACTCTCCGAAGGCGATTGCAGCCATAACTTGGTTAAATTTAACAAAACCAAGTAAGCCGACTACGGCAAAACAAAAAACGACAGCTACCAACCAACGACGCCAATGCATCCAGTGCTCCTTACTCATATAATCAAAAAAGTCCAAAGACAGCTTATACCTGCAGCAATTATCGATGGCGTAAATAATACAGCAGCATGGCGCAATATTGTGCCGATACCCTATTATTACAGCGTTAATTTAGGATAAGTTCATGCAAATTGTAATCAGCCTAAAAAAGGCGAAATAAAATGCGTAAAACCGCCCATAGCAAAGCGTATATCGGGTTTTATTGAATCGGCGTGTCTAGTGCATGCAAGTGAATAAGCAAAGCATACTGAAGAAATGAATTATACCTTCGGATTTGATTCAAACATGGTCTTCATTTTATTCGCAAATGCGACGAAGCTTTCTTTCATTGTAGTTTTAAGTTTAATACTAATTTCGGATAAAATAATTACACCTTCAATCGTAATTGTAGGTGCATGTATGGACGCAACTGAGGGCGCTTTATTTTTTGAAGTTCCTAATATACAGAATGCCTTTGACAATACATTCACATTTTCAGGGACGAATATTTTATCACTACCCAATAGACTGAACACTTTTACTGTCACATAAGGACTTGTAAAACGGGCGTCTGTGAAGTCGAGGGTTGAGCCACCGAGTAAAGTAAATAGTCTAATTTCTTTGGGCACTGTCCAGACACCACTGCGGTCAGTATCGCCCAAAATATTAATTAACGTTTCTTTGTCTTCAGCTGGCGCTTGGCTATAGTTCACAGAAAACTGCTGTTCCTTTTGCTTTTTCAAGGTGTCGTCTGGCGCAGCATCTAAATCTTGAATCTGATCCACCATTTCTTGATGCGATGAGGTACCTATAACCGCATCCAGTCGACGCTCAAAAGCGTCACTAGAAATAATGCCATGACTGTAATTGTGAATAAGTACATCAATGACTTCTTCTTTTACTTGTTCTATGGGTCTATCTTCTAACTTTACTGGCATGATCAGATTCCTTTATTAACACGATTTATCAATGATGTGCATATTGCATTTTAGGTTGCTTCACACGAAGATTATTATATCCAAAGGACACTAAATGTAAAAAGCATAGCAGTTCAAGGACATGACAATGTCGTCACTAACGGCATCTATCTACACATAATTGTTATTGTGCTAAAAAGTAAAGCAAAGCTCGTACCAAAAATAATACACAGGTAAAACAGAGTGTTAACTTATTTTCAAATTGGCCGTTTGGTTATATTTGCGAATAATTAGTATTTTGAACTAAATGTCACACTTTTAAGTGAAAATTTATAATATAACATGGGTGCTTACACGGCTCGTTTGCAAACATAAGATGTTTTTTTAGTGGCAAGCAATACAGACATAATCTATCCTCGTTTGGTCGTTACATGCATTCTTTTAAAAAGATAATTTATATGTAGTGTACACTCCTGATTACTCGTTTTAGAACGCGCGATCACGGGTAACTTGGTTGACCTGCAATAATGCCGAAATCTAACTGAACAACTGAAAATCAAATGGCTCTTAAACCCACAATTTACAAATTTAATATCACGCTTGCTGATATAAACAATCATCACTATCCCAACTTGAGTTTGACCGTTGCGCAACATCCTTCTGAAACGCTAGAGAGAATGGTGGTTCGTGTGCTGGTATTTTGCCTTCATTCTTTTGATGATAACGAAAACTTATTAGCATTTACCAAAGGATTAAGTTCCGTAGAAGAACCTGATATTTGGCAAAAAACATTAGATGATCAGTTATTGAGTTGGATTGATGTTGGTGAGCCAAGTTTTGAGCGCATGAAAAAAGCCTGTCGACTTTCAAAAAATACATTTGTGTATAGTTTCAATACGAAGTCGGATGTTTGGTGGAAACAAAGTAAAGATCAATTTGAAACCTTACCTATTCAATTTTTTGCCTTTCAATGGGATCAAATTCAAGCCCTAGCAAAACAGGTGGAACGTAAGTCAAGTTGGTCAATTACGATCAGCGATGAATCGCTTTATGTAAGCACGGCAATTGAACAACTAGAAGCGAATTGGCGGGTTTTACAATAAGCCCATATTCTAGCCACATAAGTACGGTGAAAACCAAGATATGAGCTCTAAATTTGACGAAATCAGACCCTATGACAATGCTGATTTACCCCATGTACTAAAACAATTAGTTAATAACAAAGAGTTTATTAGTACGTTAGTCGCCTTTCGTTTTGCTAAATGGCCTCAATTTACTAAGCCAATATTTGCTTATTTTATTAAACGTTTTATTAGCAAAAAAATACAAACGACAGCAAGCTTGCGTGACTTTCAGAGTATGATTGAACCTTACATGCAACGCATGTTGACTAAAACAACAAACGCGTTAACGGTGACTGGAATCGACACACTCGATTTGTCTTCACCTTGCGTGTTTATAAGCAATCATAGAGATATCGCACTCGATCCAGCCTTCATTAATTGGGTGCTACATATTAATGGCCAAGACACGGTTCGAATTGCGGTTGGTGACAATTTGTTAAGTAAGGGATGGGTCGCTGACATTTTGCGCTTAAATAAGTGTTTTGTAGTTCAGCGCTCGGTCGAGGGACGAAGAGCAAAATTAGCTGCGGCTAAGTTACTCAGTGAGTACATCTACTGCTCTTTAAAAAACGACAAACAGCACCTCTGGATTGCACAGCGGGAGGGTCGAGCAAAAGACGGTATTGATGTAACTAACCCGGCTATTATTTCTATGTTGTCACTGAACAAACCAAAAGAGATTGATTTTTCTGACTACATTGCAAATTTGAGAATTGTGCCTGTTTCTATTTCCTACGAATTTGATCCATGTGATGTAAGCAAAGCAAAAGAATTGTGCCAAGCAGCAAAGGAAGGAGGTTATGATAAACCTGATAACGAGGACATGCACAGTATCGTGAACGGCATAACCGGTCAAAAGGGTAGAGTGCATGTGCATTTCGGCAAACTCGTCGGCAATCAATTTGAAAATGCAAAAGAGGTTTCCGCTTTTATTGATCAAGAAATTTTAGCCGGTTACCAACCTTTTTCTACTTCCAGCATAGCGCTGGGTCTGTTGAATAGCGAATACAAAGATGCAACGCCCAAAGTGGATTCAGCTAGTGATGAAGTGACGACGGGGAGTGAAGAGCCTCAGCTAGCGAAGCGTGATAAAGAGCCTCAGCTAGCGAAGCGTGATAAAGAGCCTCAGCTAGCGAAGCGTGATAAAGAGCCTCAGCTAGCGAAGCGTGATAAAGAGCCTCAGCTAGCGAAGCGTTATCTCGAGTCGCGGTTAGTAATGTTAAATTTTGAAGAGCAGCAAAAATTGTTAAACATGTACGCTAATCCGCTCATCAGGCAACAGCAGCAGTAAAACTTATGATCTAAACTCAGATAGTACGAGTTTATGTATTGGTACACAGAAGCTTAGGATACATTAAAAAACTTGTGTTAAATAAGCCTACAAATGAATTTTAAGTAGTGTATAACCTGATTATAGACTGAAATATTTTGTTACAAAATTTATTCGTAAACAAGCCAATGAGACAAGTTATACAGGGAAGTAAGTGTTGCGCATCGGCGTAAGCATTAAGCATTACACATGGAAGTATATAAATGAAAGGGCTCGTTTTTACTGAATTTAATGAAATGGTGGAAACAAAATATTCTCCTGAATTACTAGATGAACTAATCGTTGAATGTGATTTGTCCTCTGGCGGTTCGTATACGTCTGTTGGCACATACGATCATAACGAACTTTTGCAAATGGTCAATAAGTTAGCAGAAAAAACTGATACGCCTGCGGATGTTTTAGTTTTTACTTTTGGTGAACATCTTGCTGGGCGTTTTGTCACCTTATTTCCTTCATTTTTCAATGAATCTACGTGCATGTTTGATTTTATGAAAAGTCTCGATAATCATATTCACGTTGAAGTTCACAGCCTCTACCCTGACGCCGTCCTACCTAAATTTAGTTTTGATGACACCGACTCATCTTGTCTAATAATGGAATATGAATCATCAAAAGGGCTGTCAGCACTCGCTCATGGTCTGATGCAAGGCGTATTAAAACACTACGATGAAAATATCACGATTAAGGCAGAGCATATATCGGGTAATAGTCATGTGCGTTTCCATTTGAGTAAATTATGATTTTCAATGAGATGCATGCAAAAATTGAATTTTTAGAGCGGCGACTGCAACGCGAAAAAACCGCTCGTGTCGCTGCCGAATCTATTTTTGAAGCAAAAAATAAAGAAGTCTATTTGTCTAATCAGAAATTAGTTAAGGCAGTTCTTGATTTACAAAAACTGACCGTGGCGGTGGAACAAAGTCATATCATTACGTTAATAACCGATTTACAAGGCATTATTGAGTATGTAAATAAATCATTTGCCGTGATTAGTGGCTATACTCAACAGCAAGTCACTGGTAAAAATATTAGTAGTCTAGAGCTTGTTTTAGGTACAGAATATATTCAAGGTATGAATCATGTATTTCAACATAAAACACCTTGGCATGGTGAAGTAGAAGGTTCAAGCATTGCCAAATCAAGTTACTCACTTAAAATTACTATATCGCCCATAATGGATAAAGCAGAAAGCCTCACTAATTTTCAGTTCAACTGCGAAGATGTCACGTTACAAAAAAAAAATAAAAAAAGAATCTATCATCTTGCAAACCATGACTCTTTAACCAAACTGTATAATCGCTATAGAATTGAAGGTATTTTGACGCAAGCTCTGAGCAGCGCAAAACAAACCAAAAACAGTGTGGCAGTGTTGTCTATCGATATGGACCATTTCAAACGAGTCAATGTTACCCGAGGATCCAAACTTGGCGATGCAATGCTAAAGATAATAGCGTCGCGCTTAACTGATATTTGTATAAGGAACAATGACTACATCGCTAGAATTGGTGGCGATGAATTCTTAGTCATATTGACCGATTTTGAAGATATTTCTTTTATAGCATCAACGGCCAAAGCAATTGTTGATGCATTAAGTTTGCCTTACTTTTTTTGGGGGGGGGAAGAACTCACGTCAAGCCCGTCTGTGGGTGTTTCCGTCTACCCTCACGACGGGCAATCAGTTGATGAATTGGTCAAAAATGCAGATGTGGCTATGTGTTATGTTAAGGCTCATGGTAGAGGTAGCTATAGCTTTTTTACAAATGAATTAAATAGGATGGTTGAAGAAAACAACATGTTTGAGAAGGAACTTCGCATAGCTTTGGTTAGAGACGAACTTGAACTATATTATCAGCCTCAAATCTATTTGGGTGACCGAATAAAGTTCGGTGTTGAAGCATTAATACGTTGGAACCATGCAACCTTAGGCTTTGTGTCGCCTCAAAAATTTATTACGATCGCTGAAGAGCGGGGGTTAATTTATGAAGTTGGCGCTTGGGTAATTGAAACCGCATTCAAACAATTACTTGATTGGTCAAGTGCCTCTGAAATACCCATTAAAATTGCGGTTAACATATCAGCTAAACAGATTGCAGACACTCGCTTTGTGGATGATTTGCGTTTGCTGGTCAACAAATACAAGATTAATCCGCATATGGTAGAGCTAGAAATTACAGAATCAATTGCAATGGAAGACCCTGAGCAATCTACTAGGACATTAAACGAAATTAGGTCCATGGGATTTGAACTTGCCATTGATGATTTTGGGACTGGATATTCATCATTGTCGTATTTGAAAAACCTGCCTGTGCAAACCCTGAAGCTTGATAGGTCATTCGTTTCTAATCTGGAGGAAGACACTGATAATGCTAAAATTTGTAAGGCATCAATCTCATTAAGTCATGACTTAGGTTTACTATTTGTTGCCGAAGGAGTCGAAACAAAAGGTCAGGCTCGGTATCTCGCTGACAATGGTTGCGACGTTCTACAAGGCTATTATTTTTGCCGCCCAGTGCCAGCCGCGGATGCGCTTTCGTTTATTCAGAACTACAAAATTCATTCATTTTAATAGGTCAGATTACTCCCAAATCTAAATTGCGCAAAGCGTAAAACTATTAATTTTTAGCCATTATCGGGAGGTTATATTTAGTAAATAATTTATTTATTAAGTCTTTGTATAATGGCTTTATGATGTAACCTTTGGCGCCGCTTTTAATTGCTTGCGATACCGTCGCTTTATCTTTGCTTCCTGACAGCATAATAATTGGAGTGTCACTATTAATACCATCCCCATTGCTAATTTGCCCTACAATATAAATACCGTTTGTGTCGGGTAAGTTTATGTCCAACAATATTAAATCATAACGTTGACTTGTAAGTGCCGCGAATGCTTTTCTGCCGGTTTTAGCAACGTCTAGTTTTACCTTATAATTGTTCAACAATTTCTGTGTTAGTTGCAGACTAATCAGATCATCCTCAACCACTAAAATGGAAGGGATTTTATCTGGATAGTCTTTCAACGAGTCTGGATTGAGATCTTGTTGATAAAGTTTGTTAAAAGCATGATGTTGAGAATCTGGCTTAATATCAGTGATCTGCAAAATATCTGATTTGTTTTCTTCCTTGTTGGAGGTGCCGAGGGCATGTTCTAGCAAATCCATCGCTTTTTGCTGAATTTTGAGTAATTCTGGCCTGATTTCATTTGAACGTATAACGGCAAGTGTTTCTTTAAGCTTTGCAATATCCAATTCAACGGTCTGATTAAGCTGGATTTTTTCAGTTGCACTATCTAAGGCGCGATCAATTTCTATAATGCAATTTTCAAATTCAAAACGCAGTGCTGATTTTCTCTCTAACCCTTTCACCATAGACAATATAACGTCTGGAGTAACATTTGCTATTTGTTCAACAAACTCAACATCATTACTTTTTAGGTTTACAGTAACGCCTAACTGAATTAATAAATGTTCACAGATTAAAATAACGCGATGTATTTCATAGACCGGCCTTGCCACTAAATAATCATCAATTACGCCGCTACGAAATGCGTTATATGCTTCACCTTCGTCTTGCCGCGGTATGAGTGATACTATTCTGTGGTCACAAATTTTATATTCTGAAACTGCATCCAATGCACGATAATAACTTGTTAGGGTATTAGGCATGCTTTCGCCAGTGATTAAAAATACTTTGGGTGTTTTGTTAACAAGTAGTCTGCATAAATCCTTTAATGTTTGGACTACGGTCACCCTTTTAAAATGGTTTGTCAGCGTACTAATGACTATCCGATCGCTATCTGCGTTGGTTTGAAACACGACAATGTGATTGTCTAATTTAGGTTTCATTGTTATTCAATTCCATTTGTAAGAGGTAAACTAATTGTTCAATACTGCTATTTATTTCGTGCCAAGCACTTTTTAATTGCTGCTCGCTAGTATTATCAAAATTTAACTCTTCGATACTTTCACAATGTGAACTCAGTTCTTGGGCACCCACAATCAGAGCGCTACTTTTTAAGCTGTGCGCTATCTTTTTTAGACTCTCCCATTGTTTGGCGTCCGCGAATTCGGTCATTTCAATTCTAATATCTTTCAAGTTTTGAAAGTATTCTAATAGGAAGGATTTCATTTCGTCAATTGTTACCTCACCAATATAAGAATAGATTGATTCGGGTGAAAACTGTTCCATCGCAGCTCCATGAAGCTTAGTGGTAACGTGGCTTTCACCAAAGAAAAAGGCTTCGTCGTCTTCTTCTTCCAAGCTCTCATCTATGTGTTCGTATTTTTCAATTTGTTCAGATGATGTTGTGAGAGTCGTGTCTGAAAATATTATTGATAATTGTGACAACGTAAGCGGTTTATAGATGACTTGGTCAGCTCCTGCACGCATACAATTTTCATAACACGCTTGTGTTTTGTCAGCTGTCAGTATCAACTTTGTCGCTCTAGGCTTATCTTCTTTTTCTTCTATTTCGACCAACATAGCCAACAGCTCTGATCCAGAGATGGCTGGCATTTGGTAATCGCTCAATACTATGTCGAATGCCTGCTGCTCAAAATAAATAATCGCATCTTCGGCGCCCATAGCAAATGACGCTTCTATTCCCAAAGATGAAAATTGTTTGCGCAGCACAAACATGTTGTCCTTGTTATCTTCAACCACTAACGCTCTCAACTTTCTGTTAATGGTCGGTTTAACCTTCGCTTTTTCTTTGAAGATTGGAGAAGTTCGTTGACTACAAATAAAAGACTCCAAACTGGAGAGTTTTAATGGCACTTTCTGTATCTGGTGAAGGCTAGAGAATTCTTTTAAAGGTGAATTATCAAATAATATCGCCACATGATTAGGCTTATCATTATGCATAATTTCGGATATTGAAGAAGACGAGGCGATGAGCATTTGATCCAGCTCTAAGCTGTCTGGTATTTCAATAATTAACTCACATTTAAAGCCCAAGAAATTCGAATACTGTCGAAGTGTTTTATAAAAACGAGCATCATTGGTCAACACTGTTGTTTGCTGAAACACCTCCGTTTTTAAAAAATCTAGTTCTGCTGCACTTTGCGCAATTAAGGGGATCTCAAACGTAAACACCGTGCCCATTCCAGGTTCACTTTTTACGTGTAGTTTCCCTCCCATCAAAGTACATATTTTTTGGCATATACTTAATCCAAGGCCCGTTCCTCCGAATTCTCTATGAATACCGGGTGTGGCCTGTGAAAATCCTGTAAAAATAACTTCTTGGTGTGACTTGGAAATGCCAATGCCATTATCTTTTATATGAAACCGAATTACATCAGTTTTCACTGACATATCAACAATGACCGAGACTTCTGGAAGCTCACTCGTGTTAAATTTGAGCGCATTACTGATTAAATTACTGAGTACTTGAATAACACGTACATCGTCTACTAAAATTAAACGCGGAATTCTGGGGTCAACAAAAAGCGACATTGTTATATTTTTGAGGTGAGCTTGGCCTATAAAATCTTCTATACGCTGTTCACACAGTCTTCGTATATCTACGGTTACAGGCGCTAGGTCTGCCATTTCAGCATCAAATTTGGTGAAATCTAATACGTCATTTATGAGTCGCAGCAGATGGTCGGCGCTGTACTTTATTCTTGAAATGTATTCATTACCGACTAACTTTTCATCATATTCGCATAATTCCAATATACCGATTATTGCATTCAAGGGGGTTCTAACTTCGTGACTCATGGCGGCCATAAAATCACTTTTTGCCAGACTTAATTTATTGGCTTCATCGTAAGCAATTTGAAGTTGGTCTCTGAGTTCCTTATGCTTTGTCTCATCTATTAAAAGGCCAATTCGTTCACCTGAGTAGCTAATTCTGTCTCGATATTCTAGATAGCGTCCATTGATAGTAAAACCGAACTTGCAAGGTTGCTTCAGTGTCAAAATTTTTCTGATGAAGCGGGACAGTACTTTTGATTTTTTAATTTGATTTGGTAAAATATAGTTTAGCACTTGAGTGACCAACTCAATTACCGGTTTGCCTTCTAGGTGTCGTTGCGAAATAGTTGGAAATAAGGACTGAAATTTTTCATTTACTATTTCTATGTTGGTATAAACATCACAAATAATTACGGCATCAGAGACCTGATCAGTCGCTGCTAAAATATTTTGGTAACGAGTAGCCAGTGCCGATGACTTTGCTGAATCGCACCTTATTAACCATCGATTACGTTGAATAGGTAATGACGTTAATACAAATTCTTGTTCTTCGTTTACATAAAGCAACCGGTCTCTTTCGCCCTTAATTAACGGGCTTAATTTTTGCAACAGATCATCCTGCGAGTTGTGCAATACAATATGCTCATCAAATGCTGAATTTGAAGCGATTAGGTGTTGATTTTGATCGACCAACAAAACTGGCTGAATGAATAATTCAATGTGTAGTTTTTCGTTATGCATATTATCAATATCATTTGTCGAGTGCAGCAAGAATAGAGGATGTAACTCAGCTATTCAACATGCATTGATTCTTCAAGGTAAAGGTCATATGAGGAGACCTTTGGCTAATTTATTGAATCATTAATCTAATTAACAACTTCTTAAAATATTAGCATTTTTCTGGCGCTTTATGAAAACATTATCGAGGTTGAATTGGACGTTATGATAAGCCGATATTTAGGTTAACGTTAAACACCAAGTTTTCTTGCTGCAAAAAGCTCAGACACCTCTTAAAACAAAAAATATAGGGCATGATAAAGCCAGGAATCGAACGAAAATAAAATAAAAGTAAAGTATATTGAAACGGATAAGGATAGTGTTTACTCTTAATTTATGCGTGCTAGCAGAATGCGCGGTTAATTAATGTTGAATCAGTTTTACTACAATAAAGGATAGGAAAACATATGTACTTCGAAGATTATCAACCGGGTCAAACATCTCAGTTTGGTGCATATCAGGTAACGGAAAGTGAAATAAAAGAGTTTGCCAGCAAATATGACCCTCAGTTTTTCCATTTAGATAATGAGGCCGCGAAACAATCCCTGTTTGGCGGATTATGTGCGAGTGGATGGCATACTTCGGCGATGTTCATGCGCATGCTGATTGATAACTTACCAGAAGAACATGGCTCACTTGGTTCGCCAGGGATCAATAATCTGAAGTGGTTAAAGCCGGTGTATCCGGGCTATATTCTAAGTGTAAAAAGTAGTGTGAGTGAGTGCAGATTGTCTGAGAGTAAACCCGGTGTTGGGTTAATTTGTGTGAATTATGAGATTGTAAATCAGCATGATGTGACAGTGATGACACTAGAATCAAATGCTTTCTTTAAGTGCCGAAATAACAAAACCACTGACTGAGAAAGTCGGAGCATGGTGAGGTAAGGGAGCGGTCATGCAAAAACCGAGCAACAGCGTTCGCATGACATTGCTATTGACTATTTAACACCGCCGGTGGCGTGTTTTATTAACCTTTCCCAGTGGTCAAGTGAACGATAAAAGCTTTGAACTTGTACTTTTTCATTTAAGCCGTGAGCGTTTGATTCACCCGATACAGCAAACATACCGCTTACACCATACACTGGAATGCCAAGAGCACGGAACTCTTTGCCGTCGGTACCTCCTGTTGACATATTAGGTACAATATTCACATCACCATAATGCGCTGAGATAGCATATTTAACAGCATCCATCACAATTGGCTTGAGTGGTGATGCGTCGGCATAGGTTGATTCGGCAAGGGCAGTGATAACCACATCCTTATCGTCAATAATATCAGCGAGTTTATGTTCAACCGCCTCTGGAGTAGTGCCAGGCATAATACGACAATTAATTGTGGCAGTTGCAGACTGTGGTAACGCGTTCTCCGCATGTCCTGCCTCTAGCATGGTTGCGACGCATGTGGTGCGAAGCGTGGCATTAAAAAGGACTGATTTAGATAATTGAGCAGCGGCTTCCTTATCATCTGTATTTTTTACTATGCTGCGTAAAGCGGCTGCATTCTCAGGCGTTTCTTTTTCTGCCATGGCGATTAAAAACCCGGAAGTCACCTCATTCACCATCACTGGAAACTCATAGCCTTGGATTTTCTTTAATGCAGCCATCAATTGATAAATAGCATTATCTTTACGCGGACGACTGCTATGACCACCGGAGTTTTTCACCGTTAGGTTAAGCGTGTGATAGGTTTTTTCAGCAGCCTGAATGCCATATTGAATGGCTTTACCCTCTGTCGTCAGCATGCCGCCACCAGCATCACCATTAAAAGCAAACTCAATATTCAGTAGATCACCGTAATTTTTTGCTTTTGCGGCCATATTTGCCAGCGCAATGGTCGTCGTCATTCCAGTTTCTTCATCACCCGTAAAAATAATATAGAGATCACGATTGGGCACATAACCTTGTTTCTTTAGCTTAATAAAAGTTGCAAGAATTCCGACCACACCGGCTTTGTTATCCGCCACACCGCGGCCCATAAAATATCCGTCTTTTTCTGTTAGTGTAAAGGGGTCTAAGACCCAGTCTTTTTTATAGGCGGTTACAACATCCATGTGGCCTAAAAAGCCGATGCCTTTTTTAGCGTTTTCACTACCACGGTAACGCACTATCAAACCACCTAATCCATCCATATCTAGGACGGTGATATCTTCGTCAGCAAAGCCAGCCGCTTGTAAGTGGCCTTTGAATTTATTGGCGAGCACAACAGTAGAGCCTTGTTGGTCAACTGATGTTGGCGTCTCGACTGCTTCTTTATAGATAGCTCGGGCTAGTTGCTGATCAGTCGTTAAATCACTTGCAAGCACACTTGTTGTTAATGCAATAGTAGTTAACGTGGTTAGCATTTTTTTTGTAAATGTATACATTAATTTCCTTATTCGGTATTGGTATTATCTCTTCAAACCTGACCTAATTCGGCAACACTGTCCAGCTTTTTGTATTTCCGTATTTTGTGCCCAATGTTACTTTGTTAATTCTTGTTGGCTTGGCATTACTCGCTATACTGTATTTCATGAAAATGTAGTTTTACTAAAAACGCAGAGACAAACAACTTAGGCCTCCATCGATCTTTTGAAACTCAGACATTGCAACTTCTCTGGTTTCATAACCCAATTGTTGAACTGCTTTCAGTGTGTTGGGAAAACCTTTAGGTAGTAAAATGGTTCCGTTTATCCATAAACTATTCGCTGCATATTGCTCATCTTCATGAACTTCGATGCGCCTATATTCAGCAAAGTCGGGGTGTGACATTATCTCACCATAGGCGAGTAGATTATTGTTTTCTAAATAACTAACACCCGTTTTTAAATGCAGTAATTCCTTCATCTTAACGGTAGATCCAGATAAGCCATGTTTGCTTAGAATACGAATGATCTCGTTAGCACCGATTAGGTTAGTTCGTTCTGATAACCCAATGTAGAAGTGACTACCTACCATCATGATATCGCCTGCTTCGGCATGGCCCTTATCACTGATGGCCTGTGTTGAAGAATAAAAGGCGTTTAGTGCAGCTGTAATATAAGCGACTTCCCCTTTGCGACTGAGCGCACCCGGATGGGTTAAAATAGCGCAATGCTGAGTAAGCAATGCGACATCTTCAACAAAGCAAGAATCTGGGTAGTCTTTTAAAGCAGGTAATTCGGTTACTTGCAGCCCGCACTCTTGTAATGCAGTCACATAATCTTGGTGTTGCTCACAAGCGAGTGCGTAGTCGGGTGCGCCCAAGTTTGCTGTGGTTAGTCCGTTAACTATAGCTTCACAAGGCTTTCGTACTATCGCGCGTGTAAACATTTAACCTCCTGAATATGAGTAATAAAGTGCCCAGCTAGCAATCACTGCCCCAGAATGTCAAAGGGCCATTGAACAAATGATTAGTGCTTATATTTTAAATAAACACGACACCTTAAATATAAAATTTTTGGCTAACTGCAAAGGGTCGAGATACAGGCGTTGTAATCGCGCCTGAAAAAATACGAGCGATATTTAATAAGTTTGAACAGACAGATCCGAGAACGCTGTATCAAAGTTGGTATGACCGATTTTCTTACTAAATGAGTGGAAAAAATCGCCTTATTAACCACAATTAAAGACAAGTAAAATTAAGATCTCTGGTTAAAGATAGTCATCGCACAACATTTAATCTAAATACGATCTATTTTTATGGTAACGCATGTTATCACTCTAACAAAGCATAGATAATCAGCACGCCAAATAATATGGTTATTTGGCGTGCATTCATACTGGTTTATATTGCGCTGGGTCATGAGGGAAATAATAACTACGCTAGTTTTGGCTATAATGGCAGCCACTAATCGATAGTGATGTTCAATATACGCATCTTCATAAATACCTAATCACTAAATAAATCCTTAAATATCAGAAGTGCTCCACTTTCATGCTTTTTGCGAGCAAGAGAATCAACGGCGACAAGAAATACCCCAGCTGTTTCTGTAAAACTATATAATGTTGACACTTTATATAGTAATAATAGAAGCACGTAATTTTTGAGACCAAAAATGAATATATGTGCCTAATCGATAATAAAATTTTGATAACTACAATACCAATGGAGAGTCTACAATGAGTACCTATACCACAATTAATCTCGCCCAGCGCCCAGCTCCTGGACCCATTCGGGCAGATACGTTTGAAGTAGTTAAAAAAGACATGCCGAAAGTTGGTGCAGGTCAATTTCTAGTAAAACAAACTCATATGTCATTAGATCCTGCCATGATCGGCTGGATGAGTTCCGACACTAAAAGTTATATTCCTCCTGTTGCTCTGGGAGACGTTATGCGTTCCTCCGGTTTAGGCGAGATTGTCGAAAGCAACCACCCTGATTTTTATGTGGGTGAGCGCGTTATGGGTTTAATGGGTTGGACAGAATATTTTTTAAGTTCAGGCCCAGGCTTAAATAAAGTACAGGAAGGTTTGGATCCACTGATGGTGTTGTCGGTGTTTGCTCTGCCGGGCGTAACCGCAATGCAGGGATTGTATGGTGTAGCCAAACCTAAAGCAGGAGAAACCATTGTGGTAAGTGGCGCAGCTGGTTCTGTAGGCTCAATTGTTGGTCAATTAGCAAAAGCCGATGGGTTAACTGTTATAGGCGTCGCTGGAAACGACGAGAAGTGTCACTGGATTGTGGATGAGTTGGGATTTGATGGCGCAATTAATTATAAGACCGATAATATTGCTGCAAAGCTTGCTGAGCTTGCCCCAAATGGGGTTGATATTTATTTTGAAAATACCGGGGGAGCGATCCAAAACCACATTTTTGAAGCGATGAATGCCCATGGTCGCATCGCCGTTTGCGGAATGATCGCGGATTATGCTAGCGACACCCCAAGTGCTGGACCGAATTGGATCCCGATTATCAAGAAGCGTTTGATGATACAAGGTTTCACAATGCCTGATCATTACGCAGAAATACCAGAGTTGATTGCCAAACTGACACCTTATGTGATGCAAGGTAAAATTAAGCACCGTGCACATACATTGGATGGTTTAGAGTCAGCAATTAATGGTTTAAATTTGCTACTGACTGGCGGTAATAATGGCAAATTAATCGTTAAGCTTTAAATACCAAGCAAAGAAATAATTGATGACATGCCAGGCTTCGGCGCATCGCTGACTTTTATTTGTTCACTTTTTAGTTTTGCTAGGTCGAAAATGTAGGACATTAGCCAGAAGTTAGCTATGTTTTACGTGTGTTTTTTTAAATTTATAAAAGGCGTTAGTAATGAATAAACAATTAAAAGTTTTTGCAGTTGCGAGTTTATTCGTATTGTTAAGTGGTTGTGCACCAGAAGTTGGCAGCAAAGAGTGGTGTGCCGCTTTAGACGAAAAAGCAAAAGGCGATTGGTCGACTAATGAAGCGACTGATTATGCGAAACATTGCTTATTTAAAAGTGATGATGAATAGTAATTGAAGTAAGTTAAGCACGGCGGTTGGTGCATCGGTCTGCAACCGCTTGAATGTATTGACAGAGGCCGATCTTATGTCAAATCTAAAGGAAATATGTTACATGATAAATGCAAAAAATGTGATAATGGTGTTATCACTTTTGTCAGTGCTATTGCTATCAACAAATACGCTTGCGCAATGGACTAATCATTATTCTAAGCTTGATGATTTTGGTCACCATACATACTTAGAGCAGCATGAATTGCCGATTCTAGCTCATGGCGTTACAGATCCAGCTCCTTCACCCGATGGTAAGCAGATTGCAATAGCCTCCAAGGGCTGGATTTGGCTATTAGACATGCATAGTGGTGTTGCTACTCGATTAACTAATTCAAGTGCGTTAGATTCACGGCCTCGTTGGTCTCCAGATGGGACCCTTCTCGCTTTTGTGCGCGACTTTAGCAACGACACTGCAATCATTATTAAAGAGCTCAAAAGTGGTAAAGAGACCTCAATCAATACCGACGCGATTGAACTTGATCCTGAGTTTTCGTCTGATGGCCGCACCTTATTTTATAGCAGCGGTGCTTCCGGTTCTTTAGATCTTTACCAACGAGACATTGCCAGCGGTTCACAGCAGCAAATTACCTCGTTGCGACAAGTAGAGCGTAATGTGCGACGTGTAGCCAATCAAAATGCGATTATCTATTTACATGGAAATGATGAGCATCGCGTACTGAGGCAGCGCGATTTTACCGCCGGTACAGACCAAATTGTGCAGGCTCAAACACTAACCTATCATCTAACCAGTGACGTGCATCCTAGCCAAAACTTGTTAGTTTACAGTGCTCCCATAGATAATGATTATCACTTATTTACGATGGATTTAGCTGATACACGGGTATCACATAGGCTGACCGACGGTGCAAGTTTTGCATTAACACCAGCATTTAGCGCCGATGGTAAGCAAATTTATTTTGTAGAGCTGACTGATAACCGGCAGTTCCGACTCATGCAGATTCCCACCTATGGTGGTAACGCCTCAGCAGTGCTAATTAAAGAATGGAACTATGGCGAATCGACCGGCACTCTTGTTGTATCTGTTGTCGATGCACAGCAGCAAGCTAGCGTGGCCAGAGTGTCTATTACATCAGCCGATGGCCATCCTGTTGCAGCACCTAACAGCGCAACTTTTGATGATCCGCAAACAGGTCGTACATATTTTTATATTGATGGCAGCGAGACATTTACGCTACCTACCGGTAAGTACCAAATAGAAGCTGTTCGAGGGCCGATGACTAAGTTGATATCGGTTGAAGCTAAGGTCAAAAAAGCAGTCTCAAAAAGTGTAGAGATAGCAATTGCGCCGTTGTGGGATAGCGCAACCGCAGGCTATGTATCGGCTGACTTTCATGTGCATTTAAATGGCGATGGCCATCACCGAGCTAGCCATAAGGACGCATTGCTATTAATGAAAGGTGAAGACTTGAATTACCTCTCGCCAATGTCATGGAATCGCTGGGAGCGGAAAATAGATAAAGATATTATCGGAAAACGCACAGAGCAAGGCGATCATCTCATAGCACAGGGGCAAGAGGTGCGGTCGCATTTTCATGGCCATATTGGTTTGTCAAATGTCACAGAACCTTTCAATCCTTGGTTTTTTGGTCCTAACAATCCAACCTTAGGTGACCCAAATCTAAGCAATGCTGATGTATTTACTTACGCTAATCAGGTTGGGGCTTTTGCCACCTACGTGCACCCAGTTTCTGACGACGGCAATCCGTTCAGTGAAGCTGCGATTAGCAGTATTCCGCTAGAGTTACTTAGTGACGGCATACTGGAGCCTCATATGGGACTAGAGTTGGTATGTGCTTGGACCAGTTCGCTGGGTACCGCTGAACTCTGGTATCGCTTATTAAATATCGGACAGCCGGTGGCAGCGATGTCTGGCACCGATAGCTGGGTTGATTTTCATCGCACGCCCGCGGTGGGAACAGGGCGCGCCTACATTCGACCAATAAATGAAGCTGGTGTTACAGACCCAGTGATTGAAGGCGCAATAGCCGGTCGTAGTTTTTTGACAACGGGCCCAGCGCTTGTGTTTTCTATGGATAACGGCGCACAGCCGGGCGATATCACCCGTGGTGGAAAACAAAACTATACGTTAGTACTTGCCAGTGCAGTAGGTATTGATAAAGTTGAAATTATCGTTAATGGTATGGTGGTGCAAGCATTTGCTGGTATAAAAGCTGGTGAGACGAAATCCTATAACGGCATGGTGGATTTACCCGAAGGCGGTTGGGTTGCCGCGAGAGCATATTCTGATGAACAACGCATGGATAGCTGGCCAAGTATGCATGCGCGACCATTCGCACATTCATCGCCAATTTGGATCGCTGAAATTGGCAGCACTGAGGAAAATGCATACAAGGCTGCGGTAGTCGATTTATTGCGTGGCATAGACGCTGCCGAAAAGAAAGCGAAGAAAGGCTATGGTGAACGACCCATGCCAAGGTTATATCAGCGTTTCGAAGATGCGCGCAATGCGCTTAGCCAAGTTGGTAACTAATAGCTCTAATATCAAGAAACCGGGTAACTGTTGGTGCACAGTTGCTCCGCTTTCCCTCGGATTAAATACTACAAAGCGAGGTGAAGGGTGAATATTATAGTCAAAATTCAAGCTTTAAAAGGGCAAACAACGTACTCTGTAGCATCATCGATTAACAACAGTAGTTCATGACATCTAAAATACGCTTAACTCAATTTAGTCACGGTGCTGGCTGTGGCTGTAAAATTGCTCCGAACCTACTAGAACAGTTTCTTAAAACTGATTTTGTGCCTCAACCTGATCCTAACCTACTGGTGGGCAACACTACCAAAGATGATGCTGCAGTATATGACCTTGGCGATGGTAGTGGCATTATTAGCACTACCGACTTCTTTATGCCAATTGTGGATGATCCCTTCGAATTTGGTCGGGTTGCCGCGACTAACGCGATTAGCGATGTGTATGCGATGGGTGGAACGCCATTGATGGCGATTGCCATACTGGGTTGGCCCACAAAGACACTTGGTCCAGAGATCGCGCAGCAAGTTATTGATGGTGGGAGACACACTTGCAGAGAAGCTGGCATTCAATTGGCCGGCGGTCATTCAATTGACTCACCTGAGCCCATCTTTGGTCTTGCGGTGACGGGGAGAGTGGCACTAACAAATTTAAAGAAAAACTGTTCTGCGAAGTCCGGTGACCAGTTATTTTTAACTAAGCCGCTAGGAGTAGGTATTCTGACCACGGCAGAAAAACAAAGTAAGCTAAAACCTGAGCATAGTCGTTTGGCAGTCGAGAGTATGATGCGCTTGAATACAGTTGGAGTTCAACTGGGCAGCCTCAGCGGAGTGAACTCAATGACAGATGTTACTGGTTTTGGCTTACTTGGACATTTGCTTGAAATATGCCAAGGCAGCAATCTTAAGGCGACTATTGATAGTAAGGCCGTGCCGCTGTTAGATGAGTCTGTGCATTACTATATTGATGAGGGATGTGTTTCTGGTGGCAGTCAGCGTAACTGGGATAGTATCAGTCAGCATGTCTCGGGCACGGACCCGCGACAAGAAGCGCTCCTTTGTGACCCACAAACTAGCGGGGGTCTATTGGTGTCGGTAGCTGGCGAGTCAGTTGAGGAAGCCAAGTCTATACTCAGTGCGGCAGGTTGTTATTATCAAGTGATTGGATATCTTGAAACTGCGCTTGGGGATCAATACTCGATTGAGGTGATAAGTTGAAGCATACTGATGTAATAGTAAGCAAAGATTATAGAAAGTTGTTGTCGCAACGAACGCCCATGATTGATGTGCGTGCACCGGTTGAATTTGCAAAAGGCGCGTTACCTTCAGCTGTCAACTTGCCCTTCATAAACGATGAAGAGCGTCATTTGATTGGTATTTGCTACAAAGAAAAAGGCCAGCAAGCGGCGATTGATTTAGGCCACCGACTGGTCAACGGCGATAATAAAAAGGGCAGAGTAAGAGCTTGGCAGCAGTTTTTAGAGCGACATCCAAACGCACTTTTGTATTGTGCTCGCGGCGGTTTGCGCTCTCAACTCAGCCAGCAGTGGCTAGTAGATAGTGGTATTAACTGTCCGCGCATAGAGGGAGGCTACAAGTCTCTGCGCACTTTTTTATTGAGCTATTTAGACGAGTCTTGCCAGACTGAAAACTTTTCTCTCTTGTCGGGTATGACCGGCACAGGTAAAACGGATATTATCAAAACGCTGAATACCAGCATCGACCTCGAAGGTCATGCTAATCATAAAGGCTCTAGTTTCGGACGCCCCCTTACAGAGCAGCCTACGCAGAGTGACTTTGAAAATAATCTCGCATTAGCTTTACTGGAGATGCGCGAAAATCACCCCGGCCAACGAATAATCCTAGAAGATGAGAGTCGTAATATTGGTGGTCGCCATCTTCCTGAAGTACTCAATGTGGCGATGGCCGCGAGCGATATGGTTGTTATCGACTTATCGGTAGAGGAGCGTATCGAGAAACTTTGGCAGGAGTATGTTATAGAGCGTTATGCAGATACGATCGCACATCATCAAGGCCAGCATGAAAATAGCGGTGAAGACGCGTTTTCAGACTACCTCATCGATAGTTTATTGAGAGTAAAAAAACGCCTTGGAAGCCAACGGACCAATGAGATACTGGCCTTAATGAAAGCGGCGATACAACGCCAACACACAGACAACTTTAGTAGTCACCGAGATTGGCTGCGCGCCATTACGGTGGACTACTATGACCCCATGTATCTTTATCAGTTAGAGAAACGCAAAGAGCGCGTTGTATTTAGAGGTGATCATGAAAGCGTTATCCAATGGCTGCAGGAAAATACCTAAAGCGTTGGTATAACATATGCAGACCAACGTTTTAGCTTGTTGGTGTTAGCCTATTTTAGTCAACTTTGCGTAGGCTAACATCAAAATTTTCGTACCGAAAGAGTTGAAGTTAACGTGCACTCTTGCATGCTCACCTGAACCTTCATAATTAAGTACCGTGCCCTCGCCAAACTTCTTATGTTCAACTAGCTGACCCAGTTTAAAGCCACTGTCTTGAAATGCAGCGTGCGACGAAGCGCCACTAAAGCGATTATGCACTGGCTGTTTAATTTGTGTCTTCAGCCTCACTTCTTCTATAAAGTCACCGGGTATTTCACGAATAAATCTTGAAGGAGTATGATACTTATCTTGCCCATATATTCGTCGAGTTTCTGCGTAAGTTATGAGTAATTTTTGCATGGCTCGAGTCATACCCACATAACAGAGACGACGCTCTTCTTCTAATTTTCCTGGTTCGTCGTTACTCATCTGACTTGGGAACATGCCTTCTTCAACACCCGCTAATGTCACAAATGGGAATTCGAGGCCTTTTGCAGAATGAATAGTCATCATTTGTACTGCGTCCTGATTTGCATCTGCCTGAGCGTCACCGGCTTCGAGTGATGCGTGTGCCAAAAATGCAGATAGTGGACTCATTTCCTCTGCTTCCTCGGGTGCTTCATATTGCTTACAAGCGGTAACTAATTCTTCTAAGTTTTCTACTCTAGCCTTGGCTTTTTCACCCTTTTCGGCCTGATACATGGCGTACAAACCAGAATGTTTAATGGCATAGTCAGCTTTCTTCTCTAACGGTAAGTCTTTCACTTCTTGAGTCATTTGTAGGATCATCTCTACAAACCCTTTAAGCGCTTTAGCGGCGCGGCCTGAAAACATATTTTGTGCAAGCATTTTACTACTCGCTTGCCACATTGAAATATCATTTTCTCTTGCAAATACACGCAAGATTGAGAGTGTTTTATCACCCATCCCACGGGTAGGTGTATTGACCACGCGTTCAAAGGCAGCATCATCAATTGGCTGACTAATTAAGCGTAAATAACCCAGAGCGTCTTTAATTTCTTGACGTTCAAAGAAGCGTAAACCACCGTAAATGCGATAGGCTAAACCTTCATGCAGTAATGCCTCTTCCAGAACACGAGATTGTGCATTATTACGATACAAAATGGCGCAATCTGACAGTGCGGCTCCTTGCTCATGATAGGTTTTAATTTGTGAAACAATGAAGCGCGCTTCGTCTAAATCATTAAACCCAGCATATAGCGCTATTTTTTCGCCCTCAGAGTCTTCGGTCCACAGCTCTTTACCTAAGCGATCAGGATTGTGTCCAATTACGGCGTTCGCGGCATTAAGAATATTGGAGGTTGAACGATAGTTTTGCTCTAATTTTATTGTGCTAGCGGTGGGGTAGTCTCTCAAAAAGTGAGAGATATTTTGTACATTTGCGCCACGCCAACCATAGATCGACTGGTCGTCATCACCCACAATCATCATATTATTATTTTCACATGAAAGTAGTTTTAACCATGCATACTGAATGTTGTTAGTATCTTGGAATTCGTCCACGAGCACGGCTCTAAAGCGTTTTTGATAATGCTGTAAAACCTGCGGATTATTGGCCCATAGTTCATGCGCTCTCAACAATAATTCAGCAAAATCGATTAAGCCTGAACGCTGGCAAGTTTGTTCATACGCGGTGTAAATCTCTTTCATTTTTTGCTGCGTGTGATCGCCATGGGTTTCGATGTGTCTTGAACGCAAACCCTCGTCTTTATTGCCGTTGATGTACCACTGAATTTGCTTGGCGGGCCAGTGCTTTTCGTCTAGGTTCATCGACTTTAATAAGCGTTTTATTAGTCGGTATTGATCGTCTGAATCGAGTATTTGGAAGTTTTCAGGTAAGCCAGCTTCTTCATGATGCGAACGCAATAAACGGTGAGCTAAGCCATGGAACGTTCCAATCCACATACTGTTCATGGGTTGACCCATTAGGCGTTCTACGCGCCCACGCATTTCACGTGAGGCCTTGTTAGTAAAAGTTACCGCTAAAATACTGTATGGTGCAACAGACTCAACTTCCATTAGCCAAGCAATACGATGCACCAATACTCTGGTTTTGCCGCTACCAGCGCCGGCAAGTATCAACATATCTTGCGCAGGGGCAGCTACTGCTTCACGTTGCTTGTCGTTAAGATCTTCGAGTAGTCGAGTTACATCCATTAAAATTCTTTTTATTTTGCGTCGAATGGGTCAAGTATAGCAATAAACCTGTGTGTTTATACAGTCTTTGCGTGTTTAATCACGAAATCTCAGGTTTTTATAATTTAATTGGTTAATAGCCGTTTTACCCATCAATTTCATACCGCGCTCAAGCTCTGCATGCATTAACCCCAACGCTCTCTCCACACCAGGCTGTCCCGCTGCCGCCAGTGGATAAAGATACATACGACCAATGCCGACCGCTTTCGCACCTAATGATAACGCCTTCAGTACATGAGTTCCGCGCTGTACACCACTGTCGAATAGGACGTCAATTTCATTACCCACCTCGTCCATGATTTCCTTAAGTTGATCAAACGAACTGCGTGATCCATCAAGTTGTCTGCCGCCATGATTCGAAATAACAATGCCAGTGCAACCAATCTCAATAGCGCGCCTTGCATCCTCTTTACTCATAATTCCCTTCAAACAAAATTCACCATCCCATTCTTTCACCATGGCTTCGACATCTTTCCAATTCATAGAGGGGTCGAGCATATCGGTAAAGTAGCCACCAATAGATGTCGCCCCCTTGCTCATATCGACATGATCTTGCAGTTGTGGCAATTTAAATGATTCGTGCGTTAGATAATTAATACCCCACATAGGCTTAATAGCAAACTGCAACATACCACTCAAAGTCAGTTTGAATGGTATGGAAAAGCCGGTGCGAAGATCACGCTCACGATTACCGCCAGTGATAGAGTCCACGGTGAGCATCATTACTTTTACACCCGCCGCTTTGGCGCGCTGCATCATGACTGAGTTTAATTCGCGGTCCTTGTGAAAGTAGAATTGATAAACTTGCGGAGAATTAATTTGCTGTGCGATTTCCTCAATACTAACAGTCCCAAGCGAGCTAACCCCAAACATAGTACCGTATTTTTCTGCCGCCGCCGCAACTGCTCGTTCACCCTTGTAATGAAACAAGCGTTGCAGCGCGGTAGGCGAACAGTAGACCGGCATAGCTAGCTTTTGACCCATAACCGTGACGGATAAATCAATATCTTTGACACCGGTTAATACACTAGGAATTAGGTCACAAGTATCAAATGCTGCCGTATTGCGCCGGTAAGTTGTCTCGTCATCGGCTCCGCCATCGATATAGTTGAAGATAGGACTGGGTAAGCGCTTTTTAGCCAATATACGAAAATCATGAAAATTATGGCAGTGCTTTAAACGCATTTTGTTCTCCTAAAAAGAAAGCTTTATGTTAAACAATGAATAGGCACTATTTGCATTGCCCAACCAATACATAATACGACTTTGGGATAGTGTAGTCATTAAGTACGATGTGTATCAACAATATCCAAAAAGCTAAATACCTCGTGCATGCTATGTTGTTCAAATAATTAATATTTTCAGCATGCTATGCAAGACCGGTAGCACCACTCTTAGGCCATAAAGAAACGAAAGGGTAGGGCTTATTGTTCGGCGTATATCGGAAATCAAATATGAAGAGCCGGCTGGTAAATACCACTATTGAAGCCCCATAGTCGTACCGTAAAAATTCATCTCTTGCTTAATTAATAATGGTATTCAGTCACCATGTGAGTATCATTTGTATTTTATTAGCCATTTTGTAAACGTATGATTGATGTCTCATGTTAGAAGTAATTTTATTGTCAGTCGCGCTAAGCATGGATGTTTTCGCCGTATCTATTGGTATCGGCGTAAATAAAAGCCGTATATATAAATATAGCTCCGAGGCTGAAAATCGCTTTTCCAGCGCCTTTATTATCGCTATTTATTTTGCTGTTTTTCATGCTGTATTCCCACTTTTAGGCTACTTAGGTGGTGTGACTCTTTTCGCGTGGTTTGAGAGTTTATCGCAGTGGATTGGCTTTACTATTTTGGTGTCTTTAGGGCTTAAAGCTATTTACGATTCGTTTCAAAGGGATGGTGATGAAATTGCACCGTCATTGACTCATAATACGTTACTAATTATTGCCATAGCGACCAGCATCGATGCGTTCGCTGCCGGGTTTACATTAGCCTTGATACCATTCTCACCATATTTTTCGTGTTTAATTATTGGACTAACCACTCTCGTTGTTAGCTTGTTTGGCTTCTTTCTTGGGAGCATTAGAGGCGAAAGAATCACCCTTAAAGCGGAGTTATTTGGTGGGTTTATATTAATTGCCATCGGATTTAAAATTCTACTTTTTTAAGCGTCTTTGTGTTCGTTTTTTAACCAATTCTTCACAACTATAGCGCGTCAACTATTTCGTCTAGTCAAGCTCATTGGCGCTTAATATAACAGCGAACTAATTTTGCTCCTTTATGTGGGTGATTATTCGTCGTAACAGCATTGTTTATCTTTGCCCTTGATTGCTGTCAGAGGTAGTTTAAAGGGCTATTTGTATCCGCGCCCGAAATTCCTTGCCATGATTATCATTGATATTGTCTTTTGCGTCAGTAAAGGTCGCACCGATGCGAATAAACTGGTTTAGATAATAATTCACTCCAACACCGTATGACGTTGCATCAGTGGAACCTAGTTCCTCGTCTGAGTATGCACCATCTCCATCTTCGTAGCGAACGACGAGTTCCCAAGCACCCGATCTATTACCTGGCTTAACTCGCTTAAAAATTCCATTTTTATAAGGCCTTGTTTCACCTGTGATGATCCAACCTGCTTGCAAATACAAACCTTCACGACTTCCGTTACTTTCCTCAGCCGATATAAATTCAGACTGCATATGATAAGGCCCTTTCGCATACGCAACTTCTAGGCCCGTTATGTCGACGTCATTGTCACGGTTACTATGAGCAACCCCAAAATGAAGAACATGATTAACAGACTTGATCGGGGTATAAGTAACGCGTCCAGTCATTGCTGTACCATCGCCTACACTATCATCTTCAAATATACCAAAGGCATAGGTGAGCGCATCACGTTGACCACTGAATAGTATTCCTTCCTGGCGTCCAGGTGCATAAGCTTCAGTAACAGCCGACCGCTCAAGGTAACTAATATCCTTTGATGACTCTAATTGTTCCAAACCAAAGGGTTCATTTTGTTTACCAATAGTAACAATGGCCTGTTTACCCCAGCCGTTGTATCTTATATACAGGTCTTCTGGTGTTCCGCCATTGTCATTACCTACATTAAATTGCACTTTGTAAGACCAATCATTCACGTTCCCAGATAGATATAAACGCGCTCGACGAATGTTGAAATCGTCTTCGTCAGCAACGCCATTTAGTTCAGCATAATTGTAATCCCACTGAATACGACCACCTAATTTGGCTGAGAACTTACCATCTAATGTTTTAACCTCAATCGGGCCGTTAAGGTTGATGACTACATTACTTCCATCTGTTGTCACCACATCCGCAAGCAGAGAATTAGGTATAAAGAGTATTAAACAGAACGTAAAAAAATGACGCATTATCGTAGTTTTCCAATATCAACATTGTAATTGATAGCCATTTGATTGGGTAAATCCCAAATGATAGCTTTCTTGTATTTATACTATATTGTGACACTTTTATGTATTTTTCGTGAATTATTAATGAATTATTTATTACAAAATTAATACAGAAACGTTAGTTACACTTAGAGACGACAGCAGGACAGCAATGATATTTTTTCAAAAAGATAATAAAAACAACCGAATGTAAGCAATATTTATTACTGTACGGCAAAAACACACAACGGATGATAAGAATAAAAATCGCATATCTGGTTTTTGTTACGTAATATAAAATGAAAATAACGGATATAATTTCATCAATCATCTTCATTATTAAACAAGTTTACTCTTACATTTTTTCTCACAACGGTTTTTGCACGTACTTTGACTGACACTATTTATTACAAAAATGCATATTAGTCGAGTCATTTTTTTGATGTTAATAAGCGTTCCCGTCGAAGTCTTGTCGCGCTGCTTTGGGTTTTGCATGCACTTAAATGAACGCCTACCTATGACTTAAAATCGCCGTCTAAATGTCTCGCTTAACTCAAAGATCACTTGAGCCAAATAGCAGCACATTACGCTACTGATGTTTGTCGCCGCCAGTTTAATTGAGTCATTCAACAAGTCTTTTAAGCTTTAATTCGCCGAACTTTTATCATAATTAGCCTTTCCTTTTCTCCGTTTATCAATTTCTCGCTTTAAGAGGTTATTGATAATGTCTAGGTATTATAAATCGCTGGTTTTAATACGTTTCCGTTTCAAACGTTGATACATTCCCAAACATAACGCTGAGGTTGTAAGCATATTTAATTGTCCTATGCTAAATCAAGTAGTGAATTGCATATATTTTTACTCTACAATCCGCGGTCTCTTTTTTTAATCACTCAGGACCAAGATGGCAGCAATAGGCATAGATTACGGTACATCGAATTCAGAGGCAGTTTATTTTGATGGGACGCAACATCATTTCATTAAACTAGATCCTAATGTAGAACAATCGAATAAAATTCGTTCCTCCGTCTTTGTATATTACAAAGATGATCTACCACGTCCACCCGTGTCTGCTATTGAGGCTAAAGTCTCGCAAATTCAGCGTGCTATCAATGATCAGCTGGAAAAAGCTAAGAATAGCTACTACGAAGCGCTAGATCCCAGAGAACAACGTGTTTTTAGTGAAAAAATTGACGATTTACGTGCGCAATATCATAACAAGCCGGCATTACAGCGCCAAGCGATTCAACTTCTCCTTAAATATATGACAGTGCAGGATTTGTCGCTTCACCAATTGGTTGAAACAGGCGAATTTGCATTTGGTGAAGAAGGTTTTAAACGCTATTTAAAAACCCCAGAAAAAGGCCGTTTAATTTACTCACCGAAAAACTTTTTAGGTGCGCATTTAGTGGCTGGTCAGAAGGCAGCATTCGTAGGAATGATTGCTAAACAGTTGGCCTATTTTCGTCAAAGTGCAGAGCAGCAACTACAAAAAACTGTCGACACTGCGGTAATTGGTCGTCCGGTTAAGTTTCATGGAACCAGAGGCGAAGAAGGCAATAATCAAGCATTAGAGATAATGGCCGAAGCTGCCAAAATGGCTGGTTTTACGCATGTTGAGTTTCTGGAAGAGCCTATTGCTGCTGCTTACAAAATTGAGCCTAATTTAGCCAAACCGACCAATGTACTCGTCGTCGATATTGGTGGTGGTACGACCGATATTTGTTGTATCAAGTTGTCACCAGAAAAACGGTCTAATCTTAATCGTCAGCAAGATGTGCTTTCTGTTACCGGAGCTCGAATTGGCGGTATGGAGTGTGATAAAAATTTAATTGTGAAGTCAATTGCACCGACAATGGGCCAGGGCTTGAAGATGCAAAGTGGGCTACCTGTGCCACCTACTTATTTTTCAGATATGTGCGCTGTCGATGACATTCCCAAGCTCAACCGCTTTTTTTCAGATGAATATGGTTTGGATATCATGCAAACCAGATCAATTACAAAAGAACCCAAATTGTTAGGTCGATTACTAACAGTGCAAGAGGACAAGCTTTCAGCCCGTCTTGTCAATTCATCTCGTTTAGCGAAAGAGATGCTCTCCTCTAAAGCCGAAATAACCTTGCCACTACATTATATTGAGCCTGATTATGACGTGGATTTGTCGGTAGAGGATTTAAATCGCTCTATGCAAACATGGCTAAGCCGTGTGAAGCGTTTAGTTGTGGAATGCCTAGAAAATAGCAGTGAACCACCAGAAATGCTTTTCATTACTGGTGGTATGAGTCTATCCCCAATTGTTCGAAAACAGTTAACAGAAGAAATGTTGCCTAATTTGCCAGTAATCGAAGGTGATGCGTTTAACTCTGTTTGTGAAGGCTTAGCGATTCACGCTGCTAGGCTTTAGCATTAAATAAGATTAGCGGCTAGATTCGAGCCGCTAATCTTGTAGATGCTAAATTTCAGCGGCTAGTTCGGCAGCTTGTCGAATTGCTCGTTTTGCATCGAGTTCTGAAGCGACATCAGCACCGCCAATAACATGCACATTCATGCCTGCTTCTTCCAGACTTGATTGCAGTTCTCGCAAAGGTTCTTGGCCAGCGCAAACAATAATGTGATCAACATCTAACACTTTGGGTTTGTCACCAATGATTATGTGCAGCCCCTCATCATCAATCTTCTCATAGCTAACCCCATTCATCATTTGTACTTTGTGGTTAGTCAGTGAACTGCGATGTATCCAGCCGGAAGTTTTACCTAGTCCTTTGCCCACTTTGGTGGTTTTTCTTTGTAACAAATAAACTTGCCTTGGCGGTTCATGTAGCTGTTTTTCTACCAATGCTCCCGGTGTATTAAATGCTTTATCGATGCCCCAATGAGCAAGCCATTTATCCAAATTGGTGGTTAGATTTTCTTGCTCAACTAAATATTCCGAAACATCAAAACCAATGCCACCAGCACCAATAACAGCAACCTTTTTACCCACAGGCTTATGGTCGCGCAGCACGTCAATGTAACTCATGACCTTAGGGTGATCGCTTCCTGGAATAGTTAACCTGCGCGGCTTGATACCGGTGGCCATTACCACTTCTTTAAAGCCCTCCTGCTTAAGCATCTCTGCGTCAACGCGAGTGTTTAAATAGAGTTTAACGCCAGTTACTTCTATACGTCTGTTGTAGTATCGAAGAGTTTCATAAAACTCCTCTTTACCGGGTACTTGTTTAGCATAGTTAAATTGACCGCCAATCTCATTTGCTTGTTCAAACAAATGGACTTCATGCCCGCGTGCGGCAGCATAAGTCGAAAAGGCTAATCCCGCAGGACCTGCACCTACAACGGCAAGTTTTTTAGGAATGGCAACCGACTTAAAGATAAGCTCTGTTTCATAACAAGCTTGCGGATTTACCAAGCAGCTCGCGCGTTTTTGCTCAAAAGCATGGTCAAGACAAGCTTGGTTGCAGGCAATGCAGGTATTAATTTGGTCTGATTCGTTGCGCATCGCTTTGGCGACAAAGTCGGGGTCAGCCAAAAATGGACGCGCCATAGAAACCATATCTGCATGACCTTGCGCCAAAACAGACTCAGCAACTTCAGGCGTATTAATACGGTTACTGGTAATAAGTGGAACGCTAACCTCCGCTTTCATGCGCTGTGTTATCCATGTGAAAGCTGCTCGTGGCACCGATGTGGTTATTGTAGGCACTCTAGCCTCATGCCATCCAATGCCCGTGTTAATAAGTGTAGCGCCTGCTTTCTCTATTTCTTTGGCAAGGTAGACAATCTCATCCCAAAGCGCGCCGCCTTCAACTAAATCTAGCATCGATAGGCGATAAATAATAATAAACTCGAGGCCGACCTTCTTGCGCGTTTGTTTAACTACTTCAATTGCAAGACGAGCTCTATTTTCTAAGCTACCACCGAATTCATCATCCCGCTGATTTGTGCGTTCGCAAAAAAACTGATTAATTAAATACCCTTCGGAGCCCATAATCTCAACGCCGTCATAACCTGCGCTTTTTGCATAGTTTGCACAATCGACATAATCTTGTATCGTGTTTCGAACACCTTTTGAGGACAGTGCTCTGGGTTTAAACGGACTTATCGGTGATTTTATCCCTGAGGCAGAAACTGCCATGGGATGATATCCATAGCGTCCAGAGTGTAAAATTTGCATACATATTTTACCTCCCTCTTTATGCACGGCATCGGTGATTACGCGATGCTTTTTGGCATGCCGTGAGCTACTCATTCGTCCAGCAAAAGGGGCTACCCAGCCAGCAATGTTGGGTGCGATCCCGCCTGTAACAATTAGACCTACACCACCTCTTGCCCGCTCAGCATAAAAAGCGGCCAGCTTATCAAAACCACCTTTTTCTTCCTCTAAACCTAAATGCATTGAGCCCATTAAGGTGCGGTTTTTTAAGGTGGTAAAGCCCAAATCTAATGGCGCTAGCAAGTGTGGAAATGGAGAGCTTGTGGTCGTAAAATTTGTTGTCATAATGCAGCCTAAATTCAAAGTTAACAAAAACGAGATGGCTTTACTTTTTTGGCAATAAATATTGAGCCGTCTTACCTTCCATCACTAAAACGGATTAACAGTATAGCCATCTTGTTGTAGAAGAGCATGTGCTGTCATCGCTGAAAGTTCTACTTCAGCCCCTTCAACAAGTTGGCTAATGTCAATTTCATAAGCAGCCGCAGTTTGGCCACATAAAATGACGCGCACCTTGTTATTCATCAGTGTTTGCAGTAATGCTTTATTCGGGTTATCTAATTTATGTCGCTTTTGATAAGTCGTATGATCAAGCAAATCAAAGCTAGCTTTGCCATGAACGACAAGCGCAAGTTGAATGTTTTTTTTATCCACGCCGGCGCCAACATGCATATTAATAAAACGCGCTAGACTATCAAATTTTCGGTTTACTTCGCCCGCATCCGCAGGACTTCCTACATCAAAGGCAACCTTAAATTCTGCCGATGTCGAAACCGTATGAGTTGATACGCTGGCATTTTTACCAAAATCAGTTATTACAGGCCCCTCTTTAAAGGATGATAACTGCGCACTAGCTGTTGCCGATACCATCAATATAAATAGGGTGAATAAGGTCGTTTTTAGAAGCATAGTAGGATCCTCAAATAGGTCTAGTAATCTGTTTTTTTAATAACCAACCAAATACTCATTGAACGCTTTGAGTTGACTAAATAGCTAAATGTCTTTTTGTATCATAATGCTTTTATCGGCTATGTCGAGAAAAGCCATTGTCCAGTGAGAATCGATGCCCGTGGGTAGTTCATTACAAGTGACTCCGTACTTATATACGACACTCAATAATATTCAATTACAGATGTTCATTAAATTAGAATATCGTTATAAAGCGATGGGATAGGCGCAATGAAAGATACATTAATCAATTATAATACAACGTAATAAATTATCACATCAGTGTGTTTAAATTGAGGCTGATCAAATAAATGCTAAGAGCTCGTCAAGTTGATGAATTTCAACGTTAGGTAGAACTTGAACGGACTCGTTCTCAATTTGCATTGGTCTATCGCAAGCATACCAAGCGCTAGAGAAACCAGCGTTAGTTGCTCCCCAAACATCCTTTTCCAAATTATCGCCTACGTGCAAGATGCTGCCGCGGCTTATGTTGAGATAAGCGGCTGCTTGATCGAACATATGAGCATGCGGCTTCATTGGGCTTTTACGACTGGCCTTGAATGTATGTTGAAAATAGCCATCTATCCCAATTTGTTGGGTATTTACATTACCGTTAGTAATAGCAACTAACGGTAGGTGTTCAGCTAGTTTTGCCAGCAATTGGCATTGGGCTTCACCTACTTTAAAATTACTGCGCTCAAAGTAAAACCAATCAAAACAAGTTTGTACGGCGTCGGCCAGTGCTTTACCGCGGTAACCGGATCCCTCGAGTCCCTTTGTTAAGATGATTCGGCGTAAGTCGCCCATATCTGAGAACAACTCAGGATCGTTACGCAATGCTTGCTGTTTATACTGTTGCCAATCGTCTCTACTAAGGTGAGACGAATCTGGATATGCTTTGGCAATAAAATTCAATAAGCCTTTTTCAGCTTCAATAATATAAGGCCAATTGTCGTATAAGGTGTCATCCAAATCGAAGGTCATAGCGCTAATTTTAGGAGTCGGTTTGTAAATAATCACTTCTTCTTCGCCCTCGGGTGTGCTTTGTCATAAATTTGAGCAAGATGCTGAAAGTTAAGATGAGTATAGATTTGAGTTGTGGATAAGTTCGCGTGCCCTAATAATTCTTGAACACCTCGTAAATCATTACTAGATTCTAATACGTGAGTTGCGAACGAATGGCGCAGTGTGTGTGGACTAATTTGTTGATAAAGGGTTTGTTTTTTAGCCCAATGGTCAAGCCTATTTTGTACTTGTCGGTTTGAAATTCTGGTTTTACGCTTGGATAAAAATAAGGCTTTTTGGTCTGCTGAAGGCAACAATTTATTGCGTTCAGCAATCCATAGGTTAACCGCAATTTTAGCCTGACGACCCAATGGTAAACGCCGCTCTTTATTACCTTTACCAATAACTCTTACTTCATCACCGGCTAAAATATCTTTCAATTCGAGCCCTGTTAATTCTGATAAACGCATGCCGCAGCCGTATAGCAGTTCGAACATCGCTTTGTCTCGAATATCTAAAAATCCCGTCGTATCGAAATTGAGTAAACTGTTCATTTCATCGACATTCAATTGTTTGGGTAATGGTTTTGATTGTTTTAAGGACTGAATTGCGGCAACTGGATTGTTAGTTAGATATTCTTTTGTGACCATAAATTCGCAAAAGTTTCGCAACACACTTAGCCGCAAATTGATGGTACGAGTGGACAGTTTTGCTTTGTTGCAGTGCATCAACATCATTTTTATATGATCAGGAGACAGCTCTGTCCAATCGTTGATGTTGAGGTCGTTTAGGGCACTGAGTATCTGACGTTGATAGTTTTTACAGGTGAGTTCGGAAAGTTGGCGTTCAACACGAATGTGGTGAATAAAGTCGATAATCCAAGAGCCTAATTGAGGAGGGACTTTTTGCGTTACAGCCAAATCATTAAACAAAATTAGCCTTTACTAATAATGAAGTAACTTAGGCATTGATACATTCAGGAACTCCTGAAGTTGCTTTATTAACAACGTGTCCATGTCGGGCTCAAAATGAATGGGGTCGGCACTACCAATCGCTAATATGCCTAGGTCGCGTTTATCGCCTAGTAGTACTAGAGCAACTGATTCAGCAATTCCATCGCCGAACAAAAGTTGCTTTTCATGCTGATTCAAACGACCAAAAAAGAAATCTGTATCTTTAAAACGTTTTTCTAGAAACAAACGTTGTTGAATTTCAGGTAAGGCAAAAAGACCTTTAAAAGGTTTAATCGCAGCGGCTGACATATCGAGTTCATCTTGCAAGGTTTCTTCAATAGTATATTGCATTTCAGCAAAATCAGTGCAGCGTAATAGGCGCAGATTTAGGTCGGCATACACACGATAGATTTGTTCATTTTGCTTAGCAATTGAAATGAGTTGGCTAAGTTTAAAGCTGAGTTGGCGGACTTTTTTGCGCAGCTGACTCCCCTGAAGCTCAACAAGTGACACTGTGCCCTTTTGCTTGTGTGGCACTTGGACTCTTTCAGCCACATCCGGATTTTTAACAAAGAAGTCTTTGTTATTCAGAATGTACTCACGTACCTCTGCTTCCGTGACCGTTTCTGAAGCGTAGTCATGTGCTATCGCTTGCGCGGTATTTCCCTTAACACTTGATTTGTTCATAGCGTTACTTGTCCGTCATAAATGTGTTCTGCGGGGCCCGTCATTTTTAATAGACTGTCTTCCCCTTGCCATTTTATTATCAGTCTACCACCAGGAAGCGTTACATTCACTTCTTTATCTAGTTTGTCTTGCATAATGCCTATTGCAACGGCCGCACAAGCGCCGCTACCGCAGGCTAAAGTCTCTCCGCTGCCGCGCTCAAATACACGTAGTTTTATCTCGCTGCGACTAATAACTTGCATAAAACCAACATTTACGCCTTCTGGAAAACGCTCGTTATTACCAATTATGCTGCCAATGCCGGTTACATCATAATTATCTACATCGTCGACTTCGAGCACGCAGTGTGGGTTACCCATGGATACAACCCCACAGAAAAAGGTATGCTCCTGATCGCGGATAATATAGATATTCTCTTGTTTGTTGGCTTTAAAGGGAATGTGCTCGGGAGTGAATACTGGACACCCCATATTGACTGATACATTGCCGTCTTTTTCAAGGTACAACACCATACGACCGGCTTTGGTACTGACAATGATTTTATTGCGGTTAATTAAGCCTTTTTGCTTCACAAACTTAGCGAAACAACGTGCGCCATTGCCACATTGAGATACTTCTGATCCGTCTGCATTATAAATGCGATAATGGAAGTCTTGGTCTGGATCGTAAGGTGGTTCTACTATAAGAAGTTGATCGAAGCCAATGCCAAAATTACGATCAGCAAGCTGTTGGATCTTCTCTTTTGAGAAAAACACATTTTGGGTAACGTTATCGACAACCACAAAGTCATTGCCAAGCCCGTGCATTTTAGAAAAGTTTAACAGCATTTTCTTCTTATAATTATTATTATGAGTGTAAGACCAAATCTATGGTCCTAATTTACGTAATTTTATGTTCACCTTTCCAGAGATCTTTTAGCTTTTCTCTTTCGCGAACCACAATTGTCTCGGTTTTATCGACCATGATCTCAGCAGGCCTGCAACGACTATTATAATTACTCGCCATTACAAAACCATAAGCACCAGCACTTCTCACTGCTAGAAAATCACCAGGGACAATCGCTAAGTCTCGATCCTTACCTAAAAAGTCACCGGTCTCGCAAACCGGGCCAACAACATCATATTTTTGTGTGGCAATATCAAGTCGTGGTTGTACCGGAATAATAGCTTGCCACGCACTATATAATGCAGGGCGCAATAAATCATTCATGGCGGCATCGACAATAGCAAAGTTTTTCTCTTCACCTTGTTTTAGAAACTCAACTTCGGTAATAAGAATACCTGCATTCGCTGCGATGGCTCTACCGGGTTCTAAAATAAGTTTGAGATGATCACGACCTTGCATTTTGGCACTCATTGCCGCTGCATATTCATCTGGATGCGGAGGAGTTTCGTCTTTATAAGGCACGCCTAAGCCGCCACCAACATCAAGGTGCGAGATCACGATATTATGTTCGGCTAGCTCATCTACTAACACTAATAAACGTTCTAGTGCGTCAACAAATGGTGTTATGTCGGTTAACTGAGACCCAATATGACAGTCCATTCCTTTTATATCTAGATTGGACATTGCAGCAGCACGTTTATATACACGTAGTGCATCATCACGTGCAATTCCGAATTTATTTGCTTTTAAACCAGTAGAAATATACGGATGGGTTTTTGCGTCTACATCAGGATTAATTCGAATTGAAATAGGTGCTTTAACACCAAGTTCACCCGCCACGTAGTTAATACGATCGAGCTCCGCATCAGATTCCACATTAAAACACATGATGTTTTGCTGAAGGGCGAAACGAATTTCACCCGATGTTTTACCTACGCCTGAAAACACGACTTTGGTTGTGTCACCACCAGCTTCAATAACACGTGAAAGCTCACCTTTGCTGACAATATCAAAGCCTGAGCCTAATTTAGCCAACACAGACAAAACACCTAAGTTAGAGTTGGCTTTAACCGCATAGCAAATAAGATGATCATGATTAGCAACAGCGTTATTAAAGGCATGCCAATGGCGTTCAATTGTGGCTCTTGAGTAAATATATAGTGGTGTACCGTGTGCTTTTGCAATATCAGCAACAGCCACGTCTTCAGCAAAAAGTTGATTGTCTTTATAAGAGAAAAAATCCATTTTATTGACCTTCTTTAGTGTTCAATTGTTCAGGATTTTCGGCTACGGCCGCAGGTGCTTCCTCATTACTGGGTGCTGGCTCAGGAATGAACAACGGGCCGGTTTGGCCACAGGCACATAAAAATAGGGTCAGCGCTATGCAAAGCACCATTTTTGACATTCGATTCATGGACATAATACAACTAGCTTAATATGCGCTTAACATTGCACTGCAATGGCTAAAAATGCAATCTCTTTCTAGGCCTTGAGCTAAATACTTATGCGACTTACCTTACTGAGTTTTTTGCCTACTTCGTCTGGAAATTCAACTTGTTGCCAAAGCTGCTGGCATATCGTCTCGGTGTCGGACCACTTGCCAGCAACAATCCAGTCGATGAAGCAGTCAACGTTGCTTGGGAAGCTAATTTTTGTTGCCTTATAATTGTTCAACCATTCTTCAATATCGTCGGTATTTAAGTGAAATAATGTATCTGAAATACCCAGTTGACGAAGCATCAGTGCGTTTGAGTATTGCTCATATTGTCCAGTTAACGGCTTCACCAGTATTGCTTTACCTAAACTTAAGCACTCCGTCGCCAATTCAAATCCTCCATTAGCTATCACTTTCGTACAGGCCGATAGCGCTTGATGAAAACCACTTTTCGATGGTGGAAACCAGTGAATGTTTTGTTGAATATATGGGTGCTGAACTTTAGGGTGATAGCAATAAAAGCGATTTTCACTCAGCGGCTGCAATACTTGCTGAATTTGTTGTTGGTCTTCGAATGGCAGGTAGACTAGCGTGAAATCGGTGTTTTTTTCTTTCTTAGGATAGGGCACGGTTCTTGTAGATAGTCCCTTTGGCACAAAGGGCGGAATAATGGCCTGATTGAAGTGATACCAATGCACACCTAATGCATATTGGGTAGGGGCGAAATGGCGGGTAAGCCATTTATCGACAAGACTTTGGGCCTCGGTTGGCACTGGATAGTTGAATGCTGCCTGATGGCTAATTGAAAGTGAGGGAATATGTTGATTTTTTGCAGCCCATGCTGATATGGGTTCAAAATCATTTAGCACGAGGTCATACGCACTGAGGTCTAATTGTCTTACGTCGCGCACAAATTCGACTAGTTTTGCATTTTTAATGGTTTTAAATCGATGTACAGCACCGCCTTGTGTAACAAATGACAAGCCACGTTTGGTTTGATATTGAGCAAATATATGCATATCAAAATAGGCATCGGTATCCCGCCCTGAAAAAAAGTAGTCAACTTGCACATCCGCCCGTTGACTAAAAACTTCAGCCATAAGCCGAGCTCTCGAAATGTGACCATTTCCGGTTCCTTGCACACCATAAAGAATTTTCATCAATAGACCTTACGTTAATATAAGCATGCTGATACTCGCAATGCTCGCACCTAAAAAAGCGCCAATAACAACATCGGAAGGAAAGTGCACACCAAGTAAAATACGAGATAGCCCGACTAAACTGGCCCAGCTAAAAGCGATAATACTAAAGGTTGGATAAAAGCTACTGACAATAGTTGCCATTAGAAATGCCGCTGCGGTATGCCCTGACGGCAAACTAAATTTATCAGAGGGCGTAATGTGAGCATTAAAATTGAGCAGTCTTGCGCTAGGCCGTTTGCGCTTAAAACACTGCTTCAAAATTAAGTACATTGGTATCTCTAGTGCATATGCCATTAAAGCGGTGTAAAAGAAAAGGACGCCATGGCTGCTGTCCAACCAGAATAGTAATGTACCAAAAAATATATATAAATGACCGTCACCCGTTTTTGAAATGGCGCGAATAGTATGTATAGCACTGCTATTACTTGAATATCGATTGAACCAATAAAACAGGGCTGTATCTACCTTTGTAATTCGCTGTAGTGTCATACTTTTCTCCAATTAGTCAAATACACGATTAACGATACGTTTCAAATGTGAACAAATAGTGACAGAACAAAGAAACCTATATGACAAAAATCATTCAACTTTTTTTGTGTTTCATCTATGGTCAGAAGTGCTAATATAAAAAATCTGTTTAAAAATCCCCAAAAAACACGGTATAAAAACTGTTTAAGGAATATTATGGAATACAATACTTCTGACTTATGTGATTTATTCGCTGATAGTGTTGATGTACTTGACCCTATATTTACCAGTTTTGGTGGTCGCTACTCTTATGGTGGAGAAGTCACAACCATCAAATGTTTTGAAGACAAAGGTTTGGTTGACAGAGTTTTAGCCACAAGAGGCGAAGGCAAGGTACTGTTGATTGATGGTGGTGGCTCTACTCGGCGCGCTTTAATTGACGCATATAATGCACAGATGGCAGCTGAAAATGGCTGGGAAGGTATTGTTTGTTATGGCAGTGTGCGAGAAATTAATGTGCTCGAAGATTGCGATATAGGTATTCATGCATTAACTGCCATTCCAGTGAATTCAGAAAGTCGAGAAGTTGGTGACCTTGATATTGCGGTGAATTTTGCAGGAGTTACTTTTCTACCGGAGGACCATATTTACGCCGACGGGACAGGCATTATTCTCTCGCCTGAAGCTTTAGACATAGATTGAATTAAAAAGGGAGCAAGTTATTCGACGCTTGCTCCCTTTTCATAATATGCATTTATGAGTTTACTGCTTAAATAAGTCGTTCAAATGTGCCGCAATACGCACGCCACCTTCTTGTAATCTTTTCGTCGCTGTTGGTAAATGTTGGTATAAATAATCATAACTTAGGCGTTCTGTCTCAGGATAAATCGTGTCACGAATCACAGCACTTTCTGCAATATAAACTAGCGGATCGATTATGTTCCAAGCAGCAGCCTGCTCGGGCGTAATTTTTTCACTTAACCATTGAGTCCATTCGGTGAAAGACAATTGACGCCTATCAATTAATCCTGAATCCCAAACGCGATGCAAGTTAGAGTCATCCCAGAAAAACTCAAGCTTTACATCATTACCCCCCTTATCGATGCCGTTTCCAGCATGCAATGGTTGATGTAAATCACCAATGATGTGCACAATGAATCGCAGAGCGCGCTGGCGTTCTTCGAGCGGAGCAGTTACATCTTTTACAATTTTTGAAAATTTTTGCAAGGCAGTAAAAGCATCACCTTCTTCAGGCGCACCGACTTCATGATAATGCTTACCTTCTGGCACGGTTACATAATGATATGGACGCGCTTCTTTTTGCCAAAATTCGTTCGGGTTCGAGCGCATCTCATCTGCATAGGTTGATGCCTCCGCAAGACTCTCGTTTGGCAGTAATTGTTTAATTGCCGCTTTCGCTTCATCCGTTAAATATTGCTCAGCTATGGCTCCCGTAACGCGATGGCCAGTTTGTCCCCAAGCATGTGCTTGTTGCATTGAACTAACTGCGAGTAGGGTAGAAGCAATCAATAATTTTTTCATAATTCGTCTCTTGTCGTGATTTTTAAAAGGTTATTTATTTTAAATGGCGAGCGAATAGCCGTTTTTTTTGCTATCGCACTCGACGTTCTACTAGTTTTTAATCAACACTAATCCTTAAACTTTTTCGTTAGCGCAGTTAACAAGCTTTGATGAATGTCATTGAAACTGCCGTTGCTCATCACCAAAATCTGGTCGCCTGGTTGCGCCTGTTCAACAACGGCTTCAACAATATCTCGGGTGTCTTTATATAAACGTAAGGGGGCAATACTATTTATGACCAATTCTTGCATTGACCAATCGACATTTTCAGGTTCAAATAAAAATACTTCATTGGCTTGCTGCCAAGACTTCGCTAAGGTTTCTTTATGCACGCCCATTTTCATGGTGTTTGAGCGCGGTTCAAGTATGGCAATAATTTTGGCATCGCCAACCTTATTTCTAAGCCCTGCTAAGGTTGTTTGAATTGCAGTTGGATGATGAGCAAAGTCGTCATAAACTGTAATGTCGGCTACTTGCCCCTTCACTTCCATTCGTTTTTTTACATTTTTGAAGCGCGCTAATGCGTCAATGGCATCGATTGTTTGCACGCCAGCATGATGCGCTGCTGCAATCGCCATGATTGCATTGCTGACATTGTGGTCGCCTATGAGGCCCCAATTTACGCAGCCGACTATTTCATTATTCTGCAATACATTAAATTGACTACCGTCTGGATTAATTAATTGGGCCCGCCAATCACAAGTATCGGTATCCCCTGCTTTTTGCGTATCACTCCAGCAGCCTTTATGTAATACATCCTCTAAATTAGCGTCATCAATAGGGGAAATGATGAGTCCGTTGGAAGGAACACAGCGCACTAAATGGTGGAATTGCTTTTTAATGGCATCTAAGTTTTCAAAGATATCAGCATGATCAAATTCAAGATTGTTCATAACTAATGTTCTAGGGCGATAATGCACAAATTTAGAGCGCTTGTCGAAAAAAGCAGAATCGTATTCGTCCGCTTCAATCACAAAGAAGGGAGATTCGCCGATACGCGCTGAAACCCCAAAATTCTCTGGTACGCCACCAATTAAAAAACCGGGATTAAGACCTATATCTTCAAGTATCCAAGCTATCATGCTGGATGTTGTGGTTTTACCATGTGTACCTGAAGCAGCAATAACCCAACGCTTAGCTAGTAAATTCTCCAATAACCATTGGGGGCCGCTAGTGTAAGGTAGATTCCGGTCAAGTACGTATTCAACGGCCGAATTACCTCGTGACATCGCGTTGCCGATAATAACTATGTCAGGAATAGGATCGAATTGCTGAGTGTCAAAACCAGCTGTTAATTCAATACCTAATTGTTCTAGTTGAGTGCTCATTGGAGGATAAACGTTCGTGTCTGACCCAGTCACCTTGTGTCCAAGTGACTTCGCAATTGCCGCTATACCACCCATAAAACTACCGCATATGCCCAATATATGTACGTGCATGTTTTAATTAATTTGTATTGTTGTTGTTATACTAACTGTATCAAAACATTGCGAAATGCAACAGCAGGAAATGTAAAAATAAGATACCTAACAACTTGCTTTGCAACAACAAGGTCGCAATTTAAACACTTCCCAGTTACAATTCTTAACCAAGTAACACACGGATGTGCATTATGCATAAATAGTTTGTGCAATATGCGCATTATAACCGTTTTGGTCTTATATCTAAGGAACACTTGGTAACATGAAACGCTTAAACTCCCAGCTTCAACAGGATGGTGCACCACTCGAACTTATTCTTTTAATTCGTACTATCTTAGCCGCTTGTAAGGAAATCTCTTTCCGTGTAAGCCAAGGTGCTTTGGCCGGTGTGCTTGGTTCTACCTTGTCTGAAAACGTGCAAGGCGAAACGCAAAAAAAATTAGATGTTATTTCTAATCAAATACTGAAAGATACATTACGAGAGTCGGGTTACGTCAAGGCTATATCCTCAGAAGAAGAAGACACCGTTGTTCCATGTAATCCAGATGGGAATTATTTGGTTAGTTTTGACCCATTAGACGGTTCATCAAATACTGAAATTAATAGCTTAATAGGTACGATATTTTCTATTACGCATGCCCCGCAGTGGATGAAGCCTGATGACCCATCGGCATTTCTTCAGCCTGGCACGCAAATAGTTGCCGCCGGATATGTGCTGTATGGCCCTTCAACAATGTTAGCTATGACTACAGGACGCGGTACTCATTTATATACACTAGATAAAACGCATGGTGGCTTTCTTTTAACCCAAGCCAACGTCAAAGTGCCGGAAGATACAGCAGAGTTTGCTATCAATGCATCGAATCAACGTCATTGGGAGGAGCCAATCCAGCAGTATGTGAAAGATCTTCTTGCCGGTGAAGATGGGCCACGAGAAAAAGACTACAATATGCGTTGGGTGGCAGCAATGGTAGGCGATATTCACCGAGTGCTATGCCGAGGTGGTATTTTTGCATATCCTTTTGATAAGCGTAATCCAAAAATGCCGGGTAAATTGCGTCTACTTTATGAAGCAAATCCAATGGCTTTCCTAATGGAACAAGCCGGTGGTTTAGCTGATACAGGCAATGGCCGCATCATGGAAGTTATGCCAGAAGAGATCCATCAGCGTGTACCGACGCTACTAGGTTCAAAAAATGAAGTGCTGGCTTGTAAGAGCTATTACAAGTAAGTCGAAAACCAAGTTAACTTTATCGCGCCATGCGACCAAACTATTAGGCGCTTTATGTAGATACTCTGCCGAGATTTTCTTATAATCTCGGCAATTTTTTTATTTATAGGAAATACCCATGAGCTTAAATGATGTCCCAGTAGGCAAAAACGCACCTGATGAATTTAATGTCATCATTGAAATCCCAGCATACTCTACTCCAGTTAAGTACGAAGTAGACAAAGACACCGGTGTGCTTTTTGTCGATCGTTTTATGGCAACTTGTATGCAATATCCTGCAAACTACGGTTATGTAAACCTCACATTGTCTGATGATGGTGACCCTGTGGACGTGCTTGTTATGTCTCCACATCCATTACTAGCCGGGTCAGTGGTTAAATGTCGTCCAGTTGGCGTGTTAAAAATGACTGATGAGTCTGGTGAAGATGCGAAAGTCATCGCGGTTCCGGTATCAAAGCTAACTAAGATTTATGAAGACGTTCAAAACATTGAAGACGTTCCTGGTTTGTTGAAAAACCAAATTGAACATTTTTTCGCACATTATAAAGATTTAGAGCCAAATAAATGGGTTAAAATTGAAGGTTGGGCTGATCTCGATGCAGCGAAAGCCGAAATTACCTCTAGTATTGAGCGATACAATAAGACGGCTTAAGCAATCTATAAAGGCCTATGTTATCAAACTAGTGAGCTCGCATTATGCGGGCTTTTTTTTACTCGATATTTAAGCACGAAAGCTTATACTATTTAAAGATGTGATCATTTCATAAGGGAGAAACTGTTGAAAGTGAAATTTAACTTAGGGTTATTATTACTGGGTGCTTGTTTATTTGCTGGCGCTTCGATGGCTAATGACGACAAACAGCCTAAAGAGCTATATTGGGAAGACATGGTACCAAAAGATTATGTTGTGCCACCAAGTGCAATTGATCATAACGGACAAATGACACAAGTAGAACCGGATGCGCCTTTGCTTCAAGCCTTAAATGGGCAGTTCGTTAAGATTCCAGGATTTGTAGTTCCTCTCGAAGGAGATGCTGATAATATCACCGAATTTTTGCTAGTTCCGTATTTTGGTGCTTGCGTCCATGTGCCTCCTCCACCTTCAAATCAGATCGTTTATGTGAAATTTGCTAAAGGTGTTCCAATAGCTAATTTATACGATGCTGTTTGGGTAACCGGTATACTCTCTACCGATGGCTGGAAGGGTGATATAGCGACTGTTGGTTATACATTAAAAGGGCAGGTTGTGACCGAGTTTGAAGGATAGGCATAGCTACTTTATAAAGTAAAAAATAGCTATGGTTTTGTAAAATTTAAAGGCATTATAAAACAAATATGTTTACCAAAATTCATCGAGATTAATTCATTGGAAACAGTCTTTAGTAACTCAGCAAAAGTTGAAATGCGTTTGCGGGAAACTGCCTTTAAGGCTCTCATAGTGCTTTCAATTGTCATGTCGGTGGTGATTTATATAACATCACCGAGTCACATTTCTGTCGCAATCGCTTTTCCAGTTGTTTGGATTTCACTTTCAATAGCTGCACTATATAAACCAATTTATAGCTCACTTTGCGCCAAAATTTGGGTTCTTTTATCTGTCCCAATGGCCATTATGTTAGTACTACTTAATGGTCTTGTCCCAGCCACATTGGTATCTCTAGCTACTATTTTCCCGATAATGTTGACCAAAGGATATTGGAGAATTGTCTCGGCATCACTTATTGCAAGTTCTACCTTATTAGTTCCCTTTTCAGGACTCGATTATGAGCTTGCAATCTGGTTGAGATTATCAGTCACAAATGTATTTATCGCAATCATGGTATTCCTGCTGGCTTGGTTCTTAGAAAAGGCGTTAGTTGAGAGTTTGGATAAATCAGATGCATTGGAACAGTCGCTAGCGAGGGAGCGCAGAGCAAGCGATGCCCAATCTGTTTTTCTAGCCACTATGTCACACGAAATTCGTACACCTATGAATGGCATTATTGGCTTAGTTGATATTGTTTTGTCGTCTAATATCACAGAGGCTCAGCGACCAAAACTTGAGAGAGTGAAACGCGCTGGCGCTGCCTTAAATAATATTTTGAACGATATACTTGATCACTCAAAGCTCAGGGCTGACAAACTGGTGATTGAGCATGTGCCCATTAGCATATCGCAGGTGATAAACGAAACTGAATTACTTTTCCAAACATCAGCCCTTGATAAAAACATCCAATTAACGACCAACATTGATGAATCTGTTGAGTATGCCTTGATGGGCGATTCAACTAGAATAATGCAAGTGCTTAATAACCTAGTAAGTAATGCCATCAAATTTACCGCTAATAATGGGGCGGTTAGCGTTTCATTAAAGGTAACGGAGAACAGTCAGACAACTCAAGTGCTAGAATTTTGTGTTGCGGATTCAGGGATCGGTATTTCGGATAAAAGTTTGAGTGAAATTTTTGCTCCGTTTGTACAAGCAAATAAATCGACAACACGCGAGTATGGTGGAACAGGCCTTGGACTACAAATATCGAAAAGCCTTGCATATAAATTGGGCGGTGACATATGGGTTGAGAGTAAAGTAGATTGTGGTAGCCAATTTTATTTTCGTTTGACCCTAGAAAAAACCCAACAGTTACCATTGAATATTTATAACGATACTCTGATTGAATCGCCGCAATTCAAAGGAAGAGTGTTAATTGTGGAGGACAATGAAATAAATCGACTGGTTGCTAGCGAAATCTTAACATCCTATGGCTTAGACGTTGAATTAGCGAACAATGGAATGGAAGCTATTGAAGTAACAAAGAACGCACATTTTGATATGATATTGATGGATCTGCAGATGCCAAATATTGATGGCTTCGAAGCGACTAAAGTGATTCGGTTTCGCGATGAAGCTACCCCAATTATTGCGCTTTCTGCATCAGTATTAAAAGAAGATGTTGAAAAATCTAGGATAATGGGCATGAATTTCCATCTTGCCAAACCTATTGATCGTAGAGAGTTAATTAAGGTTTTACAAAAATTCCTAAAATCATAAGATGTAGTCTATATCGATTTTGTGATTAGCTTAACACCATAAACATTCGACATATGTGATTCTTAAGAACAGCGCTTACAAGTAATAACCTTAGCTATTATCCCTGCGCAAATATGTGCTCCGCTGGGTTAAATAAAACCCAAGAGGTTAAAATGTATTTATCGTTAGAGGTCGGTACGTTACCGCGGTGAGTATGTGTAAAGCCACTTGGTGCAATTACCATTCGACCTGTCTTTGGTGTGATTTTCTTGTCTTGATAATAAAACTCAGTCTCACCTCCTTCGCTTACATCATTCAAATAAAACATAAATAATAAGTTACGATGCAGTGCATCTGTCGAGCCTTTCTGCGGGTAGTTTTCAGAGTGCCAATATGGGTAGCCACCATTACCAGCAGTATATTTTTGAGCATTAATTTCACCCACTCTAAATAAGTAATTAACGATTTGGGGAAGCCTTGGCAACGCTTGTTCGTCGAAATTTTCAGCGGTAAGTTTAACCGGCTTTCCTGTTTTAATGTCCGCCATAGTTAGGCCAATAGGACCAATCAATGCAAAAAAATAGGCTTTGATATAGTCAACAATATGTTTACCGGTAATACTCGCAACTTGAGGATAAACGTCTTTAAATTCGGGATGTCGAGTAATAGACACATCGGTTGAACGCTTTTTGCTGGTATCAATACCACCGCCCGTTTCACCAGGAGCGAGGTGGTCACTTTTTTCGAAAATATTGATTAGTTGCTGGCACAACTCGGGGCTGAGAGCGTTATCAATAACGCTAATGAAATTGGTATTCTTCACAATGCCTTCCTCTATTGTCCAGCTGGTTCAAAATAAGATAGCGAACCTTACTCAAGTTCTATTTTATGTTCTTCAAGTTTAGCGCGAATATCATCAGGGATACGCAATGACTTTTTACTTTTATAATCGAAGTGAACGAGAGTCGTTGTGCCTTTTGCTTTTTTCATGTTGGACTGCCATAACTCTTGGTAAACGATAAAAGAGCTATTGCCAATGCGACTAATCCAAGTTTTTACTTCAACTGGATTTGCCAAGTAAATTTGCTCTAAAAAGTCGACATTATAATTAGCCAAAATAAGAGGCCAGTTACTCAGATCAAGTTCAGGTGTGAAGTATTTAAATATAGGCAGGCGAGCGGTTTCAAACCAGCCCACTAATGCCGTGTTGCTGACATGCTGTAATGCGTCTGTTTCGTAAAAACGAACATCAAATTCAATACTTAACAACTTTTATTCCTTCTCTTTATAGGCGCTTGGGCAATTTATAGGCGCTTGGACAATTTATAGGCGCTTGGGTAATTTATAGGCGCTTGGGCAATTTATAAGCGCCTGGGCAATTAATAAGCTAGCAGATACTTTATTCGCTAGTAGGCTTTTTATTATCTTTTAGTACTTTACGAGCTACTATTACTCTATCGGCTCGTGGCTAGCTTTTAACTTGTTTACCAGCCAACATTTTGGCTAGGTATTTACCTGTGTGCGAAGCGGCAACTTTACAAATATCTTCTGGTGTTCCTTCTGCAACGATAAGACCACCACCTGAACCACCTTCTGGACCCAGATCAATAACCCAGTCAGCTGTTTTTACAACGTCAAGATTATGCTCAATAACAACAACAGTATTACCGTGGTCACGTAAACGATGCAGTACTTCCAGCAACTGCTTAATATCATGGAAATGCAGACCTGTAGTCGGCTCATCTAAGATATAGAGGGTTTGACCGGTATCGCGTTTAGATAGTTCTTTTGCAAGCTTAACGCGTTGTGCTTCACCACCTGACAGTGTTGTGGCTGACTGGCCTAAACCAATATATGAAAGGCCAACGTCCATCAAGGTTTGTAGCTTGCGATTAATTGACGGAATTGCTTCAAAGAAATCACGTGCGTCTTCTACTGTCATTTCCAAAATTTCATGAATGTTTTTATTTTTATAACGAATTTCTAGTGTTTCACGATTGTATCGCTTACCCATACACACATCGCAAGACACATAAACATCCGGCAAAAAGTGCATTTCGACTTTAATCAAACCATCACCTTGGCATGCTTCACAACGTCCGCCTTTGACGTTAAAACTGAATCGTCCAGCCTTGTAGCCGCGCGAACGTGCCTCTTGCGTACCTGCAAATATTTCACGAATAGGGGTGAAAATACCCGCGTACGTTGCAGGGTTCGAACGTGGGGTTCTACCAATTGGACTTTGGTCAATATCGACTACTTTATCCATATGTTCCAACCCCGTTATGCTTTTATACGGAGCGGGTTCGTTAGTGGTAGCACGGTTTAAATCACGTTGCGCTATGCGATAAAAAGTATCGTTAATCAACGTTGATTTACCTGACCCAGATACACCTGTAACACACGTCATCAAGCCTTGTGGGATCTTCAATGTCACTGATTGTAAATTGTTACCAGTGGCACCGGTTAACTTTACCCATTTACGATCTTTTGTGCTATTTCGCTTCTCTGGTATTACAATGAACTCTTTCCCTGATAAATACTTACCAGTGAGTGAACGTTCACTATTCATGATATCTTCTAGGGAACCCTGAGCAATAATTTCGCCACCATGCACACCAGCACCGGGACCAATGTCCACGATGTAATCGGCTTCTTTAATCGCGTCTTCATCATGTTCAACAACGATAACGGTGTTGCCTAAATCACGCAAATGACGGAGCGTTTCTAGGAGTCTTGAGTTGTCGCGTTGATGCAAACCGATAGATGGCTCGTCCAGCACATACATTACGCCGACTAGACCTGCACCAATTTGACTCGCAAGTCGAATACGCTGTGCTTCGCCACCGGATAATGTGTCAGCACTGCGCGACAATGATAGGTAGTTCAAACCAACATTGACCAAAAAGGCTAAGCGGTCTTGAATTTCTTTTAGAATTTTATCTGCAATTTCACCGCGTTGGCCTGTCAGTTCTAAATTTGAGAAGAAACTTAAACATGCGGCAATCGACATCTGTGCGACTTCAGGTAAATTGGTGCCCTGAATAAATACGTTTCTGGCCTCCACTCGGAGCCTTGCGCCTGAACAACTGGTGCAATTTTGGTGGCTCATATATTTGCCGAGTTCTTCACGCACTGTATTAGATTCAGTTTCGCGAAAACGACGTTCCATATTAGGAATGATGCCCTCAAATGGATGCTTTCGCTCCATAATATCGCCACGTTCATTAATGTACTTAAACTTAATGGAGGTGCCTTTACTGCCAAACAAAACGATATCTTTAGATTGCTCATCTAGTTTTTCAAAAGGGGTGTTTAAGTTAAATTTGTAATGATCCGCAACGGACTGCAGCATCTGGAAGTAATAATAACTGCGCTTATCCCAACCACGAATAGCACCGCCACTTAAGCTGATTTCAGTGTTGCCGACGACTCTGTGCGGGTCGAAAAACTGCTTTGTTCCCAAGCCATCGCAGGTTTGACAAGCACCAGCGGGGTTATTGAATGAAAATATTCTCGGTTCTAGCTCTGTTATACTGTAACCACAATGCGGACACGCAAAGTTTGCAGACAACACAATTTCGTCTTTGTGTTTTTCATCATCGTCCATGTACGCTACTTTAGCTGAGCCAGCAGAAAGTGTGAGTGCAGTTTCAAATGATTCAGCCAAGCGAAGCTGCAAATCATCACGCACTTTAAAGCGGTCCACGACCACTTCAATAGTATGCTTTTTGTGCAGGTCGAGCGGGGGCGGATCGGTCAAATCGCAAACTTCACCATCAATACGCGCCCGAATAAAACCTTGAGCACATAAGCTTTCAAGTGTTTTTACATGCTCGCCTTTACGGTCTTGGACAACCGGCGCCAATAGCATGAGTTTGGTGCCTTCAGGCATTTCTAATACGCGGTCAACCATTTGACTCACTGTTTGTGCATTCAGAGCAACATCGTGGTCTGGACATTTTGGTTCACCTACGCGAGCGAATAGCAAGCGCAAGTAATCGTAAATTTCCGTAATTGTGCCCACAGTTGATCGCGGATTATGCGATGTTGATTTCTGTTCTATTGAAATAGCGGGCGACAGACCTGCTATGTGATCAACATCTGGCTTTTCCATCATGGACAAAAACTGTCTTGCGTAAGCAGATAAAGATTCCACATAACGACGCTGACCTTCAGCATATAATGTGTCGAATGCCAGTGAAGATTTCCCTGAACCAGATAAGCCAGTAATTACAACAAGCTTGTTCCTTGGGAGTTCAATATTGATGTTTTTCAGGTTATGGGTGCGAGCCCCGCGAACTTCTATTTTATCCATATTGCCTTAGATGAGATGGTGCCAGAACAATCGATAAGTATGACACAAATTTACGAAAAAATATGAGTTTGTTACGGATCATGAATAGAAGGGATCATGCAATTATGAGTACGTCAAATTCTTGTGTTAGAATTGAACCGCTTAGTTACAGTCTGCTCGACACAGATTATCTATAATTAACCAATGGAAATAATACGAAGTTGAATCCACAAGAAACACGTGCAGCCATTAGTTTAGCTTTAGTTTACGTATTACGTATGCTTGGGTTATTTATGGTAATTCCGGTCCTAGCAATCGCCGCGGTTGAATATCCAGACTATTCGCCGCTCCTTGTTGGGCTAGCAATTGGTGGCTATGGGTTGACTCAAGCCATATTGCAGATACCTATGGGGGTGCTATCCGATAAATGGGGCCGCAAGCCAGTTATTTATATGGGACTTTGCTTCTTTGCAATCGGCAGTGTGATTGCCGCTAATGCGGATTCTATGATCATGTTAACGGTGGGTCGAATTTTGCAAGGCGCGGGTGCCATAGCTGGTGCGGTAATGGCATTGGCAGCAGACGTAACGCGCGAGTCAGAGCGTGCAAAAGTAATGGCGATTATTGGTGTTTCTATTGGCCTCTCATTCTACGTTGCCCTTTTAACCGGTCCGATTATTGCCGGACTCTATGGTATTCAAGGGATATTCTGGATTACGGCGGTACTGACAGTTTTCTGTTTGCCTCTGGTTAAGTTTGGTGTGCCAACCCCTAAACAAAATAGTCCATCGGGAGATGCACTTCCGCAACTTAGTCAACTAAAAAACCTAGCTAAAGACCCGAGTCTGTGGCGTTTAAATATAAGTGTTTTGACGGTGCATTTACTAATAACCTGCTTTTTCGTGCAAGTACCTGTGTTGCTTACGCAAGTGAATCTTAGCCTAGATGAACATTGGAAAATTTACACACCAATTCTGTTTGTTTCAGTGTTGATTTTGGTTGTGTTAATGAAAGTCTGTAAGCATCTACAAACGTCAACGTCTTTTATAATATCTTTGACTTTTATGGCGACAGGCTTCGGATTGTTATTATTACCTGAGTTGAATTGGCTCATTATTCTGCTTGCAGGAACCTTGTTTTTTGCTGGATTTAACTACATGGAAGCACACATGCCGGTAATGGTATCGAGCATTGCTCCGGCTGGCAAAAAAGGCAGCGCCATGGGGATCTATGCGAGTTTTCAATTTTTCGGTGCGTTTTTAGGTGGTTTAATATCGGGCATATTAAATGGATGGCTAGGTCCTAAATTAGCTTTAGTGGCTTGTTTGCTATTCATTGTTATCGCCATGGTTATTGTGTGGGGATTACAAAAAACCACGAAAGTAAAAAGAGTCACTCTCTCTATTGAAAACACAGGCATTCTTTTACAAATATCAAATCAAAAGAAGCTAGAGTGCGATTTGCAAAAAATTGAAGGTGTGCAAGAGGTGCTAGTTGATGTTGAAAAAAGCGCAGTATATTTGAAAGTCGATAGCACTGGATTTGACATCGAAAAAGCTAAATCATTGATTAGCTGAGAAAGATTTAAAGTTAGCCATTAGTAAACCCTGAATCACAGAACTGTTTATCAAAAAATCAGGTGAATTGGGTGTGCAATACATCCAATTCAATAGTATATTAGTTAGTATAATTAAGACGCCAATATCGACATCCGTTTATGTGTGAAACCAGCATTGGTTAATAGCATAATATTCGAATTAAGCGACATAAGAACAATTAAATAAGTGTAAATCACAGGAGTTAGCATGGCCTCTAGAGGTGTGAATAAAGTAATCTTAGTTGGCAATTTAGGCAACGACCCAGAAGTTCGTTATATGCCCAATGGTAATGCCGTTGCCAATTTGAGTATCGCCACTAGTGAAAGTTGGAAAGACCAGCAAGGTCAACTTCAAGAAAAAACAGAATGGCACAAAGTCACTATGTACCGCCGTTTAGCGGAAATTGCAGGTGAGTACTTGAAGAAAGGGTCTCAAATTTACTTAGAAGGTAAATTGCAAACACGCAAGTGGCAAGATCAGCAAGGTAACGATCGTTACACAACTGAAGTCATTGCAGATCAATTGCAAATGTTAGGTGGCCGGAATGAAACTGGCGGCGGTGGCCAAAGTGGTGGCAGTCAAGGCGGTTATCAGCAAAGTCCTCAAGGCGGTCAGAATAACCAAGGTGGTCAGAATAACCAAGGTGGTCAAAGTAACCAAGGCGGTTATCAACAGGGCGCTGGTAGCCAGTCAAATCAAGGTGGCGGCTATAATAAGTCTTCACAACAGTCGCCACAGCAGGCTCCTCAGAAAACTCCGCCTATGGCAGAGCCTGATTTTGATTTTGATGATGATATTCCATTCTAGCTTGTACTTAAGGCCCATATTTGTAAACTATTACTCTGTAAGTCAATGACGGTTTAATTCTAAGAAAAGTAGATTATAAATACGAAAAAGCCTGTTTTTACAGGCTTTTTTTTTGATTACAAAAATATACAATATGAAGTTAAGTTAATTAAGGCCTGTTTTACAGACGTTTATAGTATGTGAAGTATAGAGGCTAGCTAGTTGGTTCGGCTGCTTAGCCCTTTGTGCGCTTCTTGAATTAATGTAAGTAATAAGTTTTTAGCATCGCTTTGTTGAATTAGGGTTAATGATTAAGGCTTGGTATTAGCATTCAACTAAGTGGAAAAACGCAACGAGCGCGCCATTTGCGACTTGTTCTTAGGGTAAGAGAAATGTCACTCTGAGGTCCGAAATTACTACTTTAGTATATGCTAATAGGCTTAAGAATGGCTGTTTCTGCCGTGTGCTAGATTTTCACCCCGTATGTCACCGTTGTTTTACGCGCCAGTTGCAGGCGTACTCAAAACGCATGAAAAACGAAGCCCTGACCCGACTTTTGCGTCTTTTCCTAAAATATACCCTGTAACTCCCACAAATAAAACCATCGCTATGCCAATCTTTGCCCCATTGATAACTAACTCATTTACTGCGTTTTTATTAATGAAGGCACCGCAATAAATCAATTGGATTCTATATTAGCTACTTCTTTACTGGACTATTTTCCTTATTTATTTGTTTTAGTAGACGATTTTTATAGGGCAGAACATTTAAATTAGAGTATGAAAATCTCTCAATTGTGTGCTCTAAACCCACTGTAATCGAGTATTTTCGCCTATCTTACTAATTTGTATAATGGATGATACGTATAATTTGAGAAACAGGCTGTTGGGTATTGCATACCTAATCATGAAAACCGATCACATACACTAAGTCTGTGATTAAAGGAATTGTAAAGGTTAAGAAAATTTTTTTGAAGCCGATATACCATTAGTAACGTGGAATTCACTACTTGTGTTTAACGTCATACGTATCGACATCAAACCATTCCACTGACCAATGCTCATTGGAGCACAAATAACCAAAAGGCACGGATATCTTATGCGTTTGAGTTGGCGACAACTTATCAAGTCAAAACTTAGAGGAAAGTCATCGTATTTTTCTGTCGGCATCGCTTTTTCTGGCGACAGTGTACTCTTGTGCGCTTTACAGAAACAGGGTGATGAATTGCAGTGGGTGTTAGATGCAAGCTTTAGCCATTCAAATTGGCAAAAGCAACTGGCCGACTATGTCCAGCGTCACAAACTAGCAAATACAGATTGCTACGTTTCGCTAACCTCCCACTGGTACCAGCTGCTACAAATTGATAAGCCTAATGTACCTGAAAGTGAAGTTTACGCTGCCATTGCATGGCCGTTGAAAGACTTACTACCACCTAATACCGACTATGTTTATGACTACTTAAATCCGCCTGCGCAAGCAACTGGCCAGTCAAAGCTAAGCGTCGTCGCTATCCCTCGCAAAGATATCAAAAGTCTTAGCAAGGGTATTTACGACGCGAATTTAAACTTACAAAGTATCCTAATAGAAGAAACGGCTACAGTTGAATTAACGCCAACATCAGATGACGCGGTCATTAGCTTGGTACAAGAACATGGCGAAGAAATCGTTTTAAATATTGTTAAGAATAACCAATTGTACTTTACTCGTCGTCTCCGAGGGTTCGAAAATCTGGGCAGTTACAGTGAAAATGAACTTTCAATGGGTATCACCGAATCTCTTTGTATACAAATTCAACGTTCTATGGACTATTTTGAAAGTCAGCTAAGACAATCACCAGTGCGCAAAGTACTGCTTAAACTAGATACCTCCTTATCAGAAAAGCTCGCAAAGCAGATTCAAGAGAACATGGGACTGCCGGTTAATCTTTTTGAGCCCGAGATAATTTGTGACTCAAGCTTCAATTTTAAAATGGCTAGTTTCTCGTGTTTAGGTGCTGCATACGTAAAGCATTCAGTAATAACCGAGAAAAGCAAAGCTACTGAGCAAGGCGATAGCAATAGCGGCATTCCAAAAAGTGCTGAGGTATCGTCATGAATACCCGTATTGATCTTTACCGTGACGAGTTTAAACCTCAGTTTGCATGGGTGTCTGCCACTAATACAATTGTATTTGGTGTCATCGCTTTACTAATTATGAGTGGCGCCTATTTCGGTTTCTGGCAAGATCAACAATCACGTATGCAAGAATTATCACAGGTACAAAGTAGTATTAAATCCAAGCAACGTCAGCTTGAGGACTTAACTAAGACCTTAACCTTGCGTCAAAAAAACCCTGTTTTATCGGCAAAACTGGTCACCCAAAAAATGAGGCTCTCAACCGCAAAATATCTTGCGGACAAGCTTAAGAATTTAAGCAAGCTTCAGGAGAAGCCATTTTCGATTGCATTAACCTCATTTGCTGAAGTAAATAATAGCAATGTTTGGTTAACAACATTCAAAGTTAACGAGACTGAAATTGTAATAGAGGGCAACATTAACCGGCCAGATGCGCTGCCTAGTTGGCTTAAATCTATTGGTAAAACCGATTTTTTTAATAATCGCAATTTTGGCGCGGCAACGGTTTTCCGAAGAGAAGAACAATTGAGCTTTAAGATTGAAAGTAAAATGTCGCAGAAACAAGTAACGCGGGGTGAGACTAATGAATAATTATATGGACGACCTCGAGGCGAAATTTAATACCATTTCGGTTCGAGAGCAAAAACTGGTCTTTTATGCAGTTCCTTTTGTTATTTGTATTGTCTTTATTCTAGGCTTACTTGAACCAGCTATTGCGCAGACAATTGATATCCGCAAGCAGATAAAAGAAAACAAGCTTCGTCTTGTTGACATAGCAAATAGCGCAGACTTGGTTCAGTCTCAGCTTAATCTAGATCCTGATCTCGAAATAACAAATCAAATTGCGGGTGTTAATCAACAAATTTTGATTTTGGAGAAGTTGTTTGCTGACGAGCTAGAGCAACTAGTCCCGCCTTACGCAATGCCTCTGTTACTTGAGCAATTATTTACAAAGGCGAAAAAACTCAGATTAATGAGCATGTCCTCTATACCGCCGAGCAATATTTTTGGCAGTGATAAAAAAAACAATCGCTCTGAAGATTCTATTGGTCCTGAATTATTTAAGCATGGTTTAAAAATCAGGTTTGAAGGGTCGTACCTTGATACCCGTGATTTTTTAATTTCTGCAGAGCAAATGGAGTGGAAACTGCACTGGCGAGAAATACAGTTTGAAGTTAAAGAGTTTCCGCGAGCACAAGTTGATATTGAGCTGTTTACGTTAAGTAGAAGTGAGGCTTATATCAATGTTAATTAATAAACGTAGTCGATTTTGTGGGCGCATCGCTTTATTTCTAACACTATTTAGTATTGCGGCAACGATTCAAGCACAGACATTAAGCGATCCTACCCGTCCACCGAGTATAAGCGAACGTTTTGTGAATGCCGCCGACCAAGCAAAAATTAATACCTCGATTAATCTCACGGCAGTGTTAAAAAAGAACCTAATCTTTTATGCCGTGATTAATAATAGCTGGTTACAAGTAGGTGAAAAAGTAGGCGCATGGCGCGTGACAGAGATCACCAATTCTGGCGTGTTTTTAAAGAATGAGAATGAACCGAAGGCAAAGCCTTTAAGGTTTTTGGTAAATGAAAAAAGTGATTTTAAGAAGCAGACAAATAATGAATAATTTACGGATCTGCAAAGCATTGAGTCTTTGCTTTATTGCGATTGCACTGGCTGGCTGTCAATCAGCCAAAAGCAGTCATGTCGAAAAGTCACTGGCCAAGGAGTTGGACGCTCAAATGCAATTGCCAGAGCCTCAACCTCAACCTGTACCTGAATTAGAAGCCGCAGTTTCTGATTATTTGCTTGCGGGTGAAATGACGAAACCTAGCAACACTTTATTTACGGCAGATAAATACGACATCAATGCTAGACAAATTGATGCGGTCAGCTTTTTTGCTGGATTAGTAAAAGACACACCTTTCTCGGTTGCTATTCATCCGGCAGTAACGGGTCTTATATCTCTTGACCTAAAACAAGTTGAACTGGATACTATTTTCGATCTTGTTTCTGACCTATATGGTTTTCACATTGACCGCACTGGCAATATATATAAGGTGTTTCCAGCGGGTATGCGCACAGAAACATTTGCAGTTAATTATTTACTAATGAAGCGCGACGGTAATACTCAAACGAGTATTATTTCTGGTGGCGTCTCCGAAAATGCCAGTAACAACAACAACAACAACAATAGTAGCAACAACAATGGTGGCTCTAACAATTTCAGTGGAAATTCTCAGGTAAGTAATAGCCAAGGGGGTCGCAGCTCTAGTAACGGCAATGGTCCAAATGGTACGTCAATTAACACACGCACTGAAACGGATTTTTGGGGAAACCTTCAAACCAGTTTGAAAGAAATGTTAGGTAATCAAGAAGGTCGTTCAGTACTCGTATCGCCGCAAGCTGGCTTAGTCACAGTGCGAGGTTTACCATCTGAATTAAAGATTATCGGTAATTTCCTCAGTATCTCTGAAGAAAGTCTACAACGCCAAGTCATTATTGAAGCGCGCATCTTGGAAGTGATTTTAGACGATGAATACCAACAAGGTATTAACTGGACGCAAGTGTTGTCAAACTCGGGTGGCACGGATGTTAGTTTTAATACCTCATCGGGGAATTTTGCTAACGAGATATCAGCCTCACTAGGCGGTATCACTAGCTTATCTTTCTTGAATAAAGACTTCAGCGGTGTACTCAATTTGTTGGATACACAAGGCAATGTGCAGGTACTTTCAAGCCCACGTGTAACTGCTATTAATAATCAAAAAGCAGTTATAAAAGTAGGTAATGACGAATATTTTGTGACTGATGTTTCTACCTCAAATACGATTACATCGAGTTCAACCTCAATTACTCCCGACATTGGTCTAACTCCCTTTTTCAGTGGTATTGCGCTTGACGTAACGCCACAGATTGATGCTAACGGCAGTATTTTATTGCACATTCATCCTTCTGTTATCGAAACACAAGAGCAAGAAAAAGTGATTACGTTGAATGAAGAGCAATACATTTTACCACTGGCACAGAGCACTATTCGCGAATCAGACACAATAATTCGTGCAATGTCGGGTGAAATTGTCGTTATTGGTGGTTTGATGCAGTCGATTATCACGACAGAGAATTCACAAACACCGCTATTGGGCGATATTCCAATTTTGGGTAATTTGTTTAAAAGTAAACGTGAGAAAGAATCTAAAAAAGAACTTATTATATTGCTCAAGCCTACCGTTGTTGGCAAAAACACTATGCGCCAGCAAATTGAAACCAGTCGTGCACAAATGGCCGATTGGTTGTACGTGGAATAACCATGTATTTATATCACTTTGGTATTCGAGAGCTACCCTTTACGCTTACGCCAAACACGAGCTATTACTTTGGTTTGCCGAGTCATAAAGAAGCAATTGAAGTATTGTCTACGGCGCTCAGATGTGGGGAGGGTTTCATCAAAGTGACGGGTGAAGTAGGGGCTGGTAAAACACTTATTTGCAGAAAGCTCCTCAACGAACTTCCTGACGGATTTGTCAGTGCCTATATTCCTAATCCGTATTTGTCACCTGCGGAATTGCGTCGTGCGGTAGCCGCCGAATTGAAGGTTGCATTGCCCGAGGGAAGTGATCAACAAGAGTTTACTCAACTTATTCAGCAACGCCTTGTCGAAATTCATAAACAACACAAAAATGCAGTACTCATTATTGATGAAGCACAAGCTTTACCGGATGAAAGTATTGAAGCACTTCGTTTGATGACTAACCTTGAGACCGAGTCACAAAAACTTTTGCAAGTTGTTTTGTTTGGACAACCTGAATTAGACGTCAAGCTAAAACAGCCTAAATTACGCCAATTGCTTCAGCGTATTACATTTTCTTATAAATTAAAGTTGATGGATGCTGACCAGTTGTATCAATACGTCCGTCATAGAATGGCCGTAGCAGGTTATCGTGTTGAAGGTTTGTTTGATGAAGCTTGTTGCCAATTATTACACAAGGCTAGTGGCGGAACGCCAAGAATAGTCAATGTGCTGTGTCATAAGTCACTCATGTTAGCGTATGGCGAGGGCGTGCAAAAAATCACATTACATCATGTGAAAACCGCCATTGATGATACTGAAGCCGCTATTTCTATTCGTAAAAATAGTTTATGGGGCTGGTTACCAACCTCACTTTTTATTGCAGCGTCTGTTTTGATACTAGTACTTACCAATATTTCCTCGAATTTTAATTTGTTAGATTTGGGATGGATTAAATGAGTGTTGTAAATAAAATGCTTAAGGACCTTGAGCAGCGTGACAAAAAGTCAGTTTACGAGGCTGATTATGTACCGATAGAATCGCAAAGCACTAGATCACGAAAATTGTTTGTCGGTGTTGTAGTGCTCTTCATCGTCGTCGGCGCAATAACGTGGCTATTGCTGCCAAAGCAAAGTCGAGCCCAAAACTCTGAGCCAGTCGCTAATGTGCCCTCAAATTTAATTATCCTGCCAACTAATGAGTTATCAGCGGATAGTCCTGAGCAACTCGTTGGAAACATACCGGAGAGCCCACAACAGCAAATTGGATTTAGTGAGCTGGATCAAGCCACGCGCAAAAGTACAGAAAGTGCAAAGCAACTAGCAGTAGCTACCGCCGTTGCCCAAGCCAAGCTGGCTGAAGTTAACCGAGAACTCGAGCAGCAGGTAAAAAAAATGGCGCAAATAGCGGCGGCAAGAGAGCAATCAACACAGCCAGAAATACAACAGCAAGTACAAACCCAATCAGTCGATGTTATTAGTGGCATTCAATCTGCGGTTGAGGGCGGGGATGAGCTGGCTCAGGCATCGAGCGAAAAATCTGTATTTAATGTAACTTCAAGCAATAAGAGTGCGTCGACTCATAAGATGTTTGAGCAACGCATACAGCTTTCGATTAAAAACGGTGATACGGCAGCAGCAATGAAAGACCTAAACAGCCTCATTGCTTTGGATCCAAGAAACGCGAGTGCTCGAAAACGTCTGGCAAGTCTCGAGTTCGCTCAGGGTAATCCAAAGAGAGCCGCATTTTTGCTGGATCAAGGCATTAAGTTGTCACCCGATGATAGCAGTATGCGACTAATGCAGGCTCGCTTATTATTTCGTGAAGATAGAAATGCACAAGCACTATCGTTGCTTATTGAGCACCCTAAAAGTGTGATTGCAGACAATGAATTACTTAGTTTTCGAGCAGCGCTCGCTGAAAAACAAAAAGATTACGCAACCTCTCTACAAGATTATGCCGTTTTGCTAAAACGTCAACCAGGTAATGCGCGTTGGATGCTTGGTTTGGCAATTAGCCAAGACAAGCAAAAAATGCATGGAGAAGCTGTTATTACTTATAAAAAAGTCAAATCATCAAATCAGTTATCAACACAGGTTGTTAGTTTTGTTGATGGGCGCTTAGCAGCTTTGGCGGGGTCATAAAATATGAAAATTAGATTAGGTGACTTGTTAGTTAAAAACAACTTAATTAATGAAGAACAACTGAAAACAGCGCTGTCAGAGCAGCGCCAATCAGGTCGTAAGTTGGGTGCAACCTTGATTGCACTGAATATGGTTAGTGAAGACCAATTGCTGGAGTTGTTATCCAAGCACTTAAATGTGCCATTGATTAATATAGATGACTATCGTGTTGACCCAGATGCAGTTAAGTTACTTCCTGAAATTCAAGCACGCCGGTATCGTGCACTGGTACTGGACGACAAAGGTGATAAGTTACTTGTCGGCATGAGTGATCCTGGCGATATAAATGCGGTGGATGACCTCAGTAACCGCCTACCTAAACCGATTGAAATAGCAGTTGTTAGTGAAACTCAACTATTTGCAGCTTACGAAAGTTTTTATCGTAAAACCGAAGAAATTGCCTCATTCGCACAAGAATTAGCGGAAGAGTATGATGACTCACAAGACTTTGAACTCAATATTGGTGTTGATGGCGAACAAGATACCGCCGTCGCAAAGCTATTACATTCTATATTTGAAGATGCAGTTTTGGCTGGGGCATCAGATATACATATTGAACCTGAAGAAAGTCAACTACGCATTCGTCAACGTGTCGATGGTCAGTTGCAAGAAACGGTCATTCCAGAGCGTAACATTGCAGCAGCGCTGGTACTGAGATTGAAACTAATGTCGGGTCTTGATATTTCTGAGAAGCGTTTGCCGCAAGATGGCCGCACACAGATAAAAATAAAAGGGCGCGTTATTGATATTCGGGTTTCGACTATGCCTGTGCAACACGGTGAGTCAGTAGTAATGCGTTTACTCGATCAATCACAGGGTTTACTCGCGCTTGACCAAACAGGTATGCCACCGAGTATCCTAAAGCGATATAGAAAGCTATTAAAACGACCGCACGGCATGATTTTAGTAACTGGTCCTACGGGATCAGGCAAAACCACCACGCTATATGGGTCATTGACCGAGCTAAATAAGTCTGAATCAAAAATTATTACGGTCGAAGATCCCGTGGAATATCGGTTACCGCGAATTAACCAGGTACAAGTTAACTATAAAATTGACCTAACTTTTTCGCGTGTTCTCAGAACCACACTTCGCCAAGATCCAGATATAATTATGGTCGGCGAAATGCGTGACAAAGAAACCGTTGAAATTGGCCTTCGTGGAGCATTGACGGGCCACTTAGTCCTTTCCACGTTGCACACTAATGACAGCATTAGTAGCGCAATTCGTTTACTCGATATGGGAGCTCCAGGTTATTTAGTTGCCAGTTCACTGCGAGGCATTATCGCACAGCGACTTGTGCGACGTATCTGTGATAACTGCAGCGTAGAAGAAAAAATGACGAGCGAAGCTAATTTTTGGCTCAAAACGCTCAATGAGGATATCTCTAACATAAAATTCAAAAAAGGCGCTGGTTGTCAGAAATGCAACCATAGCGGCTATCGAGGACGCGTTGGTGTATTCGAGTTACTCGAAATGACTGAAGCTATGATGAATTCATTAAAAAATGAAGATACAAGCGCGTTCTCTGCTGCAGCGCGCCTTAGTCCAGATTATAAACCATTGGCTCATTCTGCATTACTTTACGCCAAAGAAGGGATTACCAGTATCGATGAGGTATTGAAACTGGTTGAAATGGTAGGTGACGCGAAGGATGAAGATGATAATGCAGAGCACACTCCAGAAGATGATGTTCCTAAATTAATTCCGCAACCAGAACCAGTCGCTTCGAAAATGACAAGCAGTTTGTCAACTGGCTTTAGTGATTCAAGTTTGTCATTAGAGGATGATAACTAGTGGCCTCATTTGCTTACAAAGGCCGCGAGTCAAATGGTGTGCTTGTTGACGGAACGATCGAAGCGAATGACGCTGCGACCGCTGCCAAGATGTTGATGACAAGAAAAATTACTCCTGTTGATATTACGGCGTTGTCGTCGAAGTCGATTAAAAAACAAGAGTCCAGTGATATCGGGTTTCTTGTTCCACAAGTCAGTATTGATGATTTAGTCATCTTTGCGCGTCAAATGTATTCATTGACAAAGGCTGGCATACCTATTATTCGCGCAATTGCTGGATTGGCTAATACAAACTCAAAACGCATGGGCCACGCACTGAACGATGTTATCGACCAATTAGAACGTGGCCGAAATTTGTCTTCTGCATTTGCTCAACATCCGAAAATTTTCACTCAACTTTTTGTCAGCGTTGTCCACGTAGGTGAAAATACAGGTCGTTTAGATGACGCTTTTATGCAACTCGCTGAATACCTGAAAAGAGAGCAAGAAACGCGTAAGCAAATAAAAGCGGCAACACGTTATCCCATGTTTGTCGTATTTGCCTTGGTCGCAGCCCTCATTGTGATGAATATTTTTGTCATTCCCGTGTTTGCAGGTATGTTCGAGAAATTTGATGCGGAACTACCTGGTATGACCTTGTTTTTAATAGGGATGTCTAACTTTTTTGTCACTAAGTGGTGGGTCCTAATTATCCTTAGTATCGTATGTTTTTTCATAACATCGCATTATCTTAATACTAAACAAGGGCGCTATAAATGGGATAGATTTCAACTACAAGTTCCGTTGGTGGGAACAATTATAGAACGGTCGTTGTTAGGTCGTTTTGCTCGCAGCTTTTCTATGATGTTAAGAGCGGGGGTGCCATTAACGACAGCATTGAATCTAGTGTCTGATGCAGTCAGCAATACTTACATGAGTACAGCTATCATTAAGATGCGCGAGCGCATCGAAAAAGGTGAAAACTTATCTAGGGTGGCGTTGGCCAGCGGTTTGTTTACACCATTGGTTATGCAGATGATTAATGTGGGAGAAGAAACGGGTCGTGTTGATGAGCTGTTGAAGGAAGTCGCTGAATTTTATGAGCGCGAGGTTGAATATGACTTGCAGAGTCTAACCTCAAAAATAGAGCCAATCTTGATAGCTATTGTGGCGGGGATGGTTCTTGTATTAGCCCTTGGCATATTTACACCAATGTGGGACATGATGAGCGTGGTGCAAGGCAAATAATGTCTAGCAAGTTATTTAGATTCGTCTGCGTATTTATCGTAATTATGTTGATTGCGACTGGCTTATACCAACGTCTTTTAAGCGACAACAACGATGCATGGGAAAAAGTAGGTTTTGAGAATGTAAAAGGGTTGATGCAGAAAGGCCTAGTACAAATGCATTGGCAGTGGGAGTTCGAAGGTCGACCTCATTCGATTGTTTATGAAACAGCTCGCGCTGAGCGGACTGATCGCTTTGAGATAAACAAGAAAGGGTGGCCTGATTTAGCACAATCAAAAGATGCTTGCAGTGCCCTGTTACATGTATTTGCAAGCGCAGACGTAGCTGAGGTAAGTGGGTTAGAGTTTGATGTCGATGTTGAGAAACAGTTAGGCATAAAAGTCGAATTTATATCCAAACAGATCATTCATGACTTTGGGAAATCAGTCGATACATGTCGTTATAGTCGCAAAGGTCAAAAGTTTGAATATTATCTTGGAACAGGAAACCTGTTTTAAATGACAACTGAATAAAGTAAAGGAAAATATCATGGCAGCGGTAAATAATATGAAACAACGTGGCTTTACGCTAATAGAGCTAGTCATTGTAGTCGTCATTTTAGGGCTTTTAGCAGCGACAGCGATACCGCGCTTCTTAGATGTGCCCCAAGACGCTGAAGATGCCACAGTTGAAGGTGTTGCCGGTGGTTTCGCGACAAGTGTTGGCCTTGTTCGCGCCCAATGGGAAATTGAAGCTCGACCGCAAGACAATAACGGCAACAACTTAAGTTTTGTCACCATCGAGGGAATTTCGATTGGTGTCGATAGTGATACGGGTTATCCAACGGGGCAGCTAAATAATGATTCAAGCACCGAGGACGACGCTATTACGGGTTTAGATTGCGAGAGCATTTTCAATTTAATTATGCAAAGCGCACCGACGATTTCGTCAACTTGGAGTGTGCAGGCAGTAACCGATTTTCGATATTTCACTAATGTGAATAAAAGTGCGGGATCAGGAGGCAACGACGTTTGTCATTATTACCTAACCCGCAGCGTAAAGAACAACACAACTGAGCCGACTACAACAAGTGTTGGTAATGGCTTTGTTTATGACCCAAGGATTGGTCAGGTGATTGTGTTTAGTGACAACTAAGGGATCAGGTGTCACTCCATATTATTATAAATGTTTAAATTTAACAGCAACATCCATTTTGAAGGAACTATTATGAAAAACCAAATGAACAAACAGAAAGGCTTCACATTAATCGAACTAATTATCGTTATCGTCATATTAGGTATCTTAGCGGTAACAGCGGCACCGCGTTTTATTGATATCCAAGAGGATGCGCGCGTAAGCACACTTCAAGGCGTGAAAGCCGCATTACAAGGCGCTTCTCAGTTGGTTTTTGCCAAGTCAGCGATTGCTGGTACGCAGGGCTTAGCTGCCTCTAGCGTGACTATAAACGGCGCTACAGTCCAAACTGTATTTGGCTACCCCGCTGCACGGAATGCCGTTGTTGAAGTTCCTAGTTACATGGATTTAGATGCTACTGATTTCCCCGTGACATTAAGTGGAACTGCCGATGACGCAGCGACTACTTCATTCACTATTTCTTTGGGGAGTGCTAGTTCCATCGCGAATTGTAATATTGGATACACCAACGCTACGGCCACTGCAGTGCCTGCAATTACCACTGCTAATACCGGCTGCTAGTGCAGCTCTTGTCTGATTATAATGTTATGGCAACGATCGTTACCTAAACAACAAAAAGCTCAAGGCGGGTTTACCCTCCTTGAGCTCATTGTTGTGATGGTCATTATCGGTATTTTAGCCGTATTCGCTGTACCCAAATTCAGCGGCGCAAGTGGTTACTCCGAATATACTTATCAAAACCGACTTGTATCCGTATTGCGCAACATGCAAATTAGAGCAATGCAGGATTCTCGTCCTTTGTTTTGTCATCGAATCAGCTTTGTTAATACCAACACTGAAATTGCTTTTGGTCCTGCTTCAAGTAATTATGCATCGGGCAATGAATCGGGTACTTGTGTAAGTTCCATTGATTATAACTCCCCAGCATATTTGAGGACCTCGGCGACTGAGATTATAGAAGCAAGTGTTTCAATGACGGCTGTCGATGGTTCGACAATTGTTGGTGCTATCGATTTCGATTCGTTCGGGGCGCCGAAAACTGCAATCTCGAATTGCAGTGCTGGTTGCACCGTGACTTTCACCGGTGTGACTACTGCACCTGTGTGTATCGAGTCCGAGGGCTTCATTCATGTATGTTAAGCTACTTAATCAAACGCAGCATACCCCCCAACCGATTCGATTTGTAAGGACTCAGCGTGGTTTTACATTAATTGAACTCATTGTTGGCATTGTGATTTTTGCAATCGCTACGGTGCTGGTCGTTAATGTTTTACAACCGCAAGTCAAAAAAGGTATTGACCCTATTTGGCAAGTTCGAGCAGCATCACTAGGGCAATCATTAAGTAATGAAATTCTAGCCAAATCCTTCGATCAAAATTCGAATCGGGTAGGGGGTATGCTGCGTTGTAATGAACCCGACGTTCCTTGTACCAACAGCAGTGATCTTGGGCCTGATAACTCTGAAAATCGAAGCTCTTTCAATGATGTCGATGACTACCACGGCCTAGATATTACAGGTCAAAATATTTTAAATTCACTGGGTTCAACTACAAACATTGACGGCGTCAATATTTATGCCGGCTTCACTGCTCAAATTACGGTGTTTTATGATCAAAATGTCGACGGTATTAATGATGATGACTTGGATCAAGACGGCAATTTAGATACAGGCACATTAGTTGCAAACAAGAAACTAATATTGGTCACTATTATAACGCCCGGCGGTGAAAGTATTATAATGGCAAGTATGAAGGGTAATTATTAATGCGTAGCGCACGGCTGAACCCAACCAGTAACCGAGGCTTTACATTAATTGAACTGGTCGTGACTTTGATTGTGTTATCGATTGTTTCGGTCGGCATTACAGGTTTTATTAGTTCATCGACCCAAATTTTTATCGATGCTAGCGAGCGCGAACGTTTATTGCGAGAGGGTAGCTTTGCGGTTGAACGAATCAATCGTGAGATTTCTGCTGCCCTACCAAATTCATTGCGCCTTGCGGGGAATGCAGGTGTTCATTGCTTAGAGTTTGTACCGATCAGGTGGAGCTCGTTTTACTTAACCTTACCCGTGATCCCGACGAATGAGCGTGAAATCGATATTATAGTAATGCAAGACATAGATGGTGATGTGTTCACGCCCGCTGCCGGAAGCGATTATGCATTAGTTTATCCTGTAGACTCAGATAATATTTATTCAAATACAAGCAATCAACGACGGGTCATTGCAGCTTGCAGCGATGACGGTGACGGCGATTGTGCAACCAAAGATGATGCTGATGGCGTAATCCAACTCACACTCGATGGGGCATTTTCTGAAGGCAGCCCAGCAAGACGGGTTTATATTGCCAATTCGGCGACCAGTTATTGCGTGAGGAATAATGCAATTTATCGCCATGAGTCAACGATTTCTGAAACACAAACAACTTTTGTCAGCGGTGGTGTGTTGATGGCAGAAAACCTAGCCAATAAACTCAGCGCAGACCCCGATTCAAGTGAGTCGAATAGTACAAATCCATTCCGAATTGTTGACGCTTCTTTACGTCGAAATGCTTATACACAAACACAGCTGATTTTTACCCGAGAGGGCGAAAATATAATTTTTACACAGGAGATACATGTTCCCAATGTCCCTTAGTAAAAGTGTCAAAAAAACACACACCAAGCGATTACTTGTTTCTAGAAAACAAAGCCATAGATGGCCCGTGAAACAAAGTGGTAGCATGATCGTCATGGCGTTATTCGCCATTATTGTTTTGGCACTTTTAGCCGGAACGCTAATTAATATGGTCAGTACTTCGTCAAATTCAGTGTTATATGAAGTGTATGGTGTGCGTGCCAAAAATGCAGCAAGAGCAGGTATACAAGAGTTAGCAATGACGGCATTTCCGTTAGGTACAGGCCCACAACAATGTAATCAAGTTATTTCTAGCCCAACAAGCTTTAGCTCAATTACTGGATTTCAGGCATGTGATTTTACTGCACGATGTATAACTGAAGATATCAATTTTAAGGGTGAGAATTATCGTCACTATCGATTTTCAAGCACGGGAAGCTGCGGATTTAATGACATTGTTGTGAATCGCACATTGTCAGTGGACGCCATGCAAGAGAATTAAAGGATGCAAAGTATGACGAATAGGAGCTTACAAAGTCTAAAAGTAATCGGTATGAGTTTGCTGTTTGTGGCCTCAGCAAATTCAATAGCAGCGAGTTGCCTAGATGTTTTCCCAACGGTATTGTCATCCTCCTCAAACAAAGGCAAAGCTGAATTTGAGCAGTTAGTCGATCTCTATGGCACAAATGGTAGTGTCGATATTCAAGTTGAGTCAGATGAAACAACTGACGATAATCCTAGCTGTATATCGCAAAAATGCCAAGACTCAAAAAACAGAGCTGAAGCATTATCATTACCAAAATTTATGATATCCAACTCAAAGGTCAACAAGACTGTCGACGATAGAAAAACACTCAGTTTACCTCAAGGTTCTTATCAGAATATTCTAGTAAAGTACCAGGCTAAATTGCACTTCACGAAAACTACGGCAAGCGACCAAGTTACTTTTATTAAAAATTTAACATCAGTCGAAGAGACAATAATCACCTTCGATGAGGGGGTTTATTGGATTGAAACTTTTGAAATTGGCTACAAAACTAAGATCGTGATTAATGAAAACGATAAAGTGACGTTAATAATTAATAATAAAGGTAAAGATGCACCTGAGTTTGTTCAAAACGAGGTCTCTTTTAACGGTGGTGGGACACCAGATCAGTTGGTATTGATTGCATATGAGGATGTTAGATTTAAATATAAAGCCAGTTTTAACGGGTTTATCTATGGTAACAAAAAAGTTGAACTTCAAAATGAAAGCGTTTTTGAAGGAGCAATAAATGCAGACGAGGTTAAATTAAAGTACAAAGCAGCTATTACCTATGCGCCCGATAGTATCGATACAGCTAACTTTAACGATTTTTGCTCTGTGAGCAACCCAACGCCAACGCCAGTTGTAACAGTAGATTACCGTTTTGATGAATGCGCGTACGAAGGAGTCGCGAATGAAGTGATTGATCAGTCCGGCAGGTATAATGGCGGCAGCAATGGAGTGCCAAACCCTATCAACGAAGCAGTAATCAATAAATCACTTAATTTAAGCGCTGACGGCAACGATGATTGGGTTTATATACCCAGCGGTGCTGTCGATGGCTTAGATGATTTTTCAGTTTCGGTTTGGTTTAAAACGGCAGTAGCTAAATCACAACAGGAAATATTTCATGCACTTGGAGATAACGCTGATGATGATGAGTTAGAAATTTATTTAGTCGGCTCCAATCAAGTACACGTTAAAGTGGGGAATAAAGGTCTTACTTTAAATACTAACATTAATTTTGATAATAACTCTTGGCATTATTTAGTGATTACACGAGTAGGTATGAATGCTTGTTTATTTATTGATAGCGCAAAGCAAGCGTGTGATGACGGTTTAGGTGAAGGGGCCTTATCAGTAATTAATGCTAATGCGGTAATTATAGGACAAGAACAAGATAAATTCGGAGGTGGTTTTAGCACCGAGCAAAACTTTGTGGGCAGGTTAAATGAATTTAAACTGTTTGATGGCAGACTTTCTGCCAGTCAAATTCGCAGTATTTACCAAAATGAATTAGCTAACAATAATTATGATGGAAGCACACGTGATGAAAACCCGTGTGATAATTCCTGTGATACAGGTATCCTGAATGCTGTTGGCATTAAAATTGACAGTCGTGGTAGAGACAATCAGATTGATACCACAACGGAAGCGCTAGCCATCCATTCTGCATGGCTAGCTGCGGGTTCACCTGCGTCTGGTTCAATCGATAATGGCGCATATAATGTTGCCGCAACTGGTTCAAGCTCAGTTGATCGCATAGACTTCGGTGGCTTAGGTCACGACTTTACAGGCACTTTATCTTATCCGGGTGTTGGGGCCGGCGTAACTGATTCAAACTTTTTAGTGCATACCTCAGGAACACTCAGCTTACCCGCTGGCGATTACACCATTTTTGTTGAGAGTGATGACGGTTTTAGTTTTGTGATGAATACGCTGTCAGGTGATACGGTTTTATTCGATAAATTTGGGGCTTCCGGCTCGGGTGGAAGTAATGAACTGAGGTTTGAAGGTACTACGAGCAATACTAATACAGGTGGCTCTTTTACCTTAAGCCAAGACTCTGTCTTTGACATTGTGTCGATATTTTTCGAACGTAACGGCAGCGACTACCTAGAAATATCTATTGCAAATAATATCCGTACAAATGCGGCGCCTGAAGGTTATGAAATTCTGCGTGACGGTGCTATCAACGGTAAGGTAGACTTTGGACAGTGCGCTGCTCCCTCACTAATCAATCATTATCAAATAATCCATGATGGTCAGGGCCTGACCTGTGCGGCAGAAAAAGTTACTATTAACGCTTGTACTAATGCCTATGACGGTTCTTGTACGTTAAGTAATGAAACTGTCAGACTAGATGTCAAGGCAATGGGCTCTAATTCTGTCACCGATGGTATTATGTTCAATGGTTCCGGCACTGCCAGCATTCCATATACACTTGCCGAGTCAGTTTTTTTATCACTGCAAAATATATCGAGAACAACCGATAAGCCGGTTATTTGTGCCAATGGGAATTCGTCTAGTTGCGAATTAGTCTTTACTGATGCCGGATTTAGATTTTTAAATGCACGCTCCAGTTTTTCTGAAACTATCACAAATCAGACTTCTGGGAAGAGTTTTCCTCTTAGACTGCAAGCAGTTAAAAATAGTGATGGTGTCTGTGAAGGTTTATTTACCGGTGATAAAGAAATAGCTATATCACAGGAAAATATCACTCCAATTAGTCCCGACGGTCTCAACTTTAGTATCGATGGGACTGATATTTCTAAATCTCCCAATTTTACTAAGACTACATTAAACTTTGGTGCCCATAGTATTGCAATAATACCAACACCAATTTATCACGATGCTGGAAAAATTCGCTTACATGCTGATTATTCAGTGGGGGGCGTGGCATTATCTGCTAGTAGTAATACTTTTTGGGTAGCGCCTGATAAATTCGTTGTCAGTGCAAAGTTAGGAACCGTTGTGCTAGATGGTGCAACAGCCACGGCAACGCCTACTCACCCTGCAGGTGACAATTTTGATTTAATAGTCACTGCATTTAACAGCCTTGGCTTAATTACGACTAATTATTCACCTGGGCAAATGCAGTTTAAACTAAAACGCATAGGCCCTCCAGACGGTACAAACGGCTATTTGCGCTATGGGCTGAACGGGGTGCTACAAACGAATCATTTTGAAGACGTGACTATTACTGAATTTTCTTTTGGAGTATCTACTTTTAGTGCAGCGCAATATTCAGAAGTAGGCTTGCTCAACTTAGACGTACAAGACAGCAATTATGGTAGCGTTAATATCATTGTGCCCGCTTCAGCGATAAACATTGGCCGTTTTATTCCTAAATACTTCACGCAAACGGTCGCCGACAATGGTGCTTTTTTTGCGGCATGCAATGTGACAACCGCGTTTGCTAAAGCCGCCTACAGTGGTCAAATGGACGAAGCCACAAATACTATTGGTGCAATTTCGTATTTTACCAATCCGGTAATGGAAATTACAGCCCGTAATAGTCAGGGTGAGACTACACAAAACTATTTTAATGATTACATGAAGCTCACTAATGCCGATATTATTGTTAACACACCGACATTTGACCAAATGGCGAAAGGAGTTGATTCTAATCCACTACCGTTGACTGCGAATATGAATACCGGCACCTTGAGTCAATATAATATGACCGCAACATCTAGTGGTAATGCCCTACCCAGAGGTGTCTTACACTATCAACTGTCAGCGGCTGATAATTTTTTCTATCAGCGTTCCGCCAACGCATTGGTGGCTCCATTTGTATCAGACATCGATTTTTCTATCGCGACTATTATTGATACTGATAACGTGCAGGTAAACCGAAACGTGTTAGTGGATGACATCCCTGTTGCGGCATCACCAAGCGGCGTTGATATACGATTTGGCCGGTTATTGTTAGAGAATAGCTTTGGACCTGAAACCTCAAACTTTCCTCAACTGATGCAAATTGAACATTTTGATGGCACTGCCTTTATCGTGAGCTCAGATGAAAGTTGCGCTAGTTACGATGCCGATAGAGTATCCCTAACCAATATTAGCTTAGATGCGTCACATACGAGCGCGCTCGGCGGAGCTGGTATCTTCAGTAACGGTAAAACGCAAACAATTGAATTAAAAGCGCCAGGAGCTGGAAATCAAGGTCAGATAGTTGTGTTATATGATGCTTATGATTGGTTTAAGTATGATTGGGACAACGATGGTGCTTATGATGACAGCCCTGAAGCGGTCGCCACCTTTGGTATTTATCGAGGTAACGACCGAACAATCCATTGGCGCGAAGTATTTAACGACTGATTTAAGCCAATAGCTTCAGATTGGAGCTATTCGCGACTAATTTTGCGATGCGTTGCTTGCCCTTATCACAATGCGTTGGTAAAGTTACAGTATTAGCCCTATAATCCTGTTCTACTGCTCGCTAGTTCTTTTTTCGAACTGAATTTGCGGGCCCAAAAAACAACAAAAATAACGCAAAGGCATTCCATGTTTAAAAAGCTTCGAGGCATGTTCTCAAACGACCTTTCGATCGATTTAGGTACAGCGAATACGCTTATCTATATAAAGGATCAAGGTATTGTCCTCAATGAACCCTCCGTAGTGGCGATCCGCCAAGAGCGTGCAGGTGGTCCCAAAAGCGTAGCTGCAGTTGGTCGTGAAGCTAAGCAAATGCTGGGTAGAACGCCAGGAAATATTAAAGCTATTCGGCCAATGAAGGACGGCGTAATTGCAGACTTTTATGTAACTGAAAAAATGCTTCAGCACTTTATTAAACAAGTCCATGACAATAACTTCCTTAGACCGAGTCCTCGTGTTCTGGTTTGTGTGCCCTGCGGTTCAACCCAAGTTGAGCGCCGTGCTATTCGCGAATCAGCGCTGGGAGCTGGCGCTCGGGAAGTTTATTTAATTGATGAACCCATGGCCGCGGCTATTGGTGCTGGATTACCAGTATCAGAAGCAACAGGGTCAATGGTTGTCGATATTGGTGGTGGTACAACCGAAGTGGCTATCATCTCGTTAAACGGTGTGGTGTATTCTTCATCTGTACGAATTGGCGGTGACAAATTCGACGAAGCTATTATTAACTATATTCGTAGAAACTTCGGCTCACTCATCGGTGAAGCTACTGCCGAGCGCATTAAGCATGAAATAGGCACGGCATACCCGGGTGAGGAAGTAAGAGAAATTGAAGTTCGCGGCCGTAATCTTGCTGAAGGTGTTCCTCGCGGCTTTATTCTTAACAGCAACGAAATTTTAGAAGCTCTACAAGAGCCATTATCTGGTATCGTCAGCGCCGTTATGGTCGCCTTAGAACAGTCTCCGCCTGAGTTAGCATCGGATATTTCCGAACGTGGCATGGTGTTGACAGGTGGTGGCGCATTGTTGAAAGATCTCGATCGGTTATTAATGGAAGAAACGGGTATTCCAGTCGTTATTGCTGATGACCCACTGACATGTGTCGCTCGTGGCGGCGGTAAAGCATTCGATATGATTGATTTACATGGTGGCGACTTATTTAGTTATGAATAAGGGCTGGCGTTAGCCTTTATCTTAATATGAATGAAGTTTTCGCTCGTGGTCCAAGTTTATTTGTTAGGTTAGCTGTCGTTCTAGTGCTATCAGTGAGCGCTATGATAATAGATACTAAAGTGGAAAACTTTGCCACGGCAAGGACTTATTTGAATTCAATGGTAAGCCCTTTGCAATACATTGCGAACCTGCCAGGTGCGATGCTTAGTTGGAGTGCAGATCGGTTTAGTTCACGACAACGACTCCTCAACGACAATGAAAAGCTAACCAACCAAGTTACCTTGATGAGCGAACAGCTGCAGCGCTTTCGCATATTAGAGCAAGAAAATAAAAACTTACGTAAACTCCTTGATGCACCAGTGCGCGATAGTATGCACAAGATGATCACAGAACTTATGGCCGTCGATACCAACCCTTATAGTCATCAAATTGTGATTAATAAAGGCGCTCTGGACGGTGTTTTTTTAAGTCAATCGGTCTTAGACGACAGCGGTATTGTTGGCCAAATATCTGAAGTCGGTACAACCAACAGTCGAGTCTTACTAATATCAGATGTTACGCATGCCATTCCGGTTAGAATCGAGCGTAACAACGTGCGCTTTATCGCCGTTGGTGATGGTAGTTTGGATTCCATGCAGCTCCAACATGTACCTCACAGCGCAGATATCGAAGAGGGCGATGTGCTCGTCTCATCTGGACTCGGTGAGGTTTTCCCTGAGGGTTATCCAGTAGCTACAATAACGACAATTATACGTAACGAAAGTAGACCGTTTGCAGAAGTGACGGCAACACCATTTGCAAAACTAGACCGCATAAAATACTTGTTGTTACTTTGGCCTCAAGCTACAGCTCCAGCAAGTGCTATAGCACCAGATGCTTTCTTTCCTGATACGACACTGCCGGAAGAGACTGAGGAAAAACAGTGAAGTTAAATCAGACCCTTATTCCAGTAAGTATTATTGTTGCATTTATTCTCCAAATTATGCCAATGCCAGCATCTATCGACGTTTATCGTCCCGACTGGTTGTTATTGCTTTTATGTTATTGGACTATGGCACTACCTAACCGAGTTGGTCTAGGTGCAACCGCTATTTGTGGTGTGGTTTTAGATATCCTTTATGGGACTTCCTTGGGCGTGCATAGTTTTGCAATGGTCATTCCAGTTTATTTAGTTGCTGCTAACTATCAACGATTTAGAAACTATAGCGTGATCCAGCAGGCCATTATGATCTTCATCTTATCTATGCTTTATCACATGGTTGTTTACTGGCTACAATATGCGCTAACAGGCGTGCAGTTCAGATTTGAATTTTTATGGCCAGTTATCACTTCTGTATTTTTATGGCCGTGGTTGTTCTGGTTTTTAAGACGTTACCGCAGATTACTCCGAGTCACCTAATATGCCAAATATGCGTGACTTACCCAAAGTCATCCTAGCGTCTGCCTCCAGCCGTCGCCATGAACTTCTAGCACACCTTATCAGCGATTTTGAAATCCAAACGGCTGACATCGATGAAACGCCTCTACTGGGTGAATTACCCGAGGCTCTTGTGCAGCGTTTGGCTTATTCAAAAGCACAGGCAATATGGCTTAAAAATCCAGATGCGATAGTTATCGGGGCTGATACTATTATTACCTATAGACATGAAATTTTTGGTAAACCAACAAGCCAAAATGATAGTATGGTTATGTTAAATAAGTTATCTGAACAGCGTCATATCGTAATGACGGGTGTCGTGATATTTGCTGCAAATAAAAAAATATCAAAAGTAGTAGAAACTGAAGTCGAATTTACTTGTCTATCTAATCAGCAAATACAAGCATATTGGCTAACGGGCGAACCCCAAGACAAGGCTGGTAGTTACGCGATTCAGGGCATAGGCGGTAAATTTGTGAAACGAATTAATGGCAGTTATAGCAACGTTGTTGGACTACCTCTAGTTGAAACACAATTAATGTTAACAGAAATGGGAATACATTCATGAGCGCGGAACTGTTAATTAATGTGACCCCATCAGAATCCAGAGTGGCTTTAATTGAGAATGGTATTCTGCAAGAGATTCACATCGAAAGGCATACTAAAAGAGGCTTAGTGGGAAACATCTATCGCGGCAAGGTAAGCCGAGTACTACCTGGCATGCAAGCAGCCTTTATCGACATAGGCTTGGATAAAGCCGCATTTCTGCATGCCTCAGACATTGCAGTGCATGATGAAATTGCGGTTGAAGTATCTGAAACAGTGATAGAAAAGAAAGACATCAGAGACTTGGTCAGAGATGGCCAGGACATTGTTGTTCAAGTTGTCAAAGATCCTCTTGGTACTAAAGGTGCGCGTCTTACGACAGACATTACTTTACCTTCGCGTTATTTGGTATTCATGCCTAATGTAACGCATGTTGGAATTTCACAACGCATTGAGGATGAATCAGAGCGTGAGCGATTAAAGAACCTTGTCGAATCACTATGTGATGAAAATGGTGGCTTTATTTTACGCACGGCAGCAGAAGGTGTTTCTGAAACAGAACTGCATCAAGATGCAGATTTTCTGCGTCGTTTATGGGCAAAAATTCAATCGCGTCTCAAACTTAAGCAAACGCATGTGCTATATGAAGATTTACCTTTAGCTCGACGCGTATTACGTGATTTTGTTGGCACAGAATTAGACCGCATTCGAATCGATTCAAAATTGTCGTTTACTGAGTTACAACAGTTCACTAAAGATTACGTTCCTGAACTTAGTAGCAAGCTTGAATACTATACGGGCGAGCGCCCAATATTCGACCTATATGATGTTGAGAATGAAGCTCAACGTATATTGGAAAGGCGGGTCGACCTTAAATCTGGCGGTTATCTCATTATCGACCAAACCGAAGCGATGACAACGATTGATATTAATACGGGCGCTTTTGTTGGTCATCGTAATTTAGAAGAAACTATTTTTAATACCAATATTGAAGCAACATTATCGATCGCGAGACAACTGCGCTTGCGCAATTTAGGTGGCATGATACTCATCGATTTTATCGATATGATGGAACAAGATCATAAAAGGCGTGTCCTACACAGTCTAGAAGGAGCGATGAGCAAAGACCGAGCAAAGTCGAATATTCATGGTTTCACTGCGTTGGGTTTAATTGAAATGACCCGCAAACGCACCAGAGAAAGCCTGGAGCATATCTTGTGTGGCGAGTGCCCTGCATGCAAAGGACGTGGCAGTATCAAAACGGTAGAAACAATTTGTTTTGAAATTATGCGTGAAATTGTCAGAGTGAATCGCGCTTATGAAGCCGATAAATTCGTTGTTTATGCATCTTCTATCGTCGCTGATGCTCTTTTAGGTGAAGAATCTCACATGTTGGCCGAATTGGAAGTGTTCGTGTCTAAGCAAATAAAAATACAGACGGAGCTGTTGTATCATCAAGACAAATTTGATGTGGTAATGATGTGAATAAACTGTCAAGTGTAGCAACTTTTATTGTCCGTAAAATATGGACGCTCATCGCGATTACGCTCGTTGTGTTCGCGCTTTTGATGAGTCTGCTACGCTATTCTTTGCCGTTATTAAACGACAAAAAACAAATTTTTGAAGACTTTGTACAAACAGAATATGGCGTGAGTCTGCAAATCGCTTCAATCTCTGCCTCATGGCAGGGATCTGGTCCTGCGCTTGTGCTTGAGGGGCTTACTCTCGAACGAAGCGACAATTCACCTATCCAGCTCGATATCCAAAATATATATGTTGAAATTGATTTTTGGGATTCATTATTAACTCGGCAAGTTTCTTCAAAAAGCTTTGGTTTAGATGGTTTGTCGCTAGATATTGATTTGCAACAAATTCAAACCTCAAATAATGATTTTCCAATATTAGATGCCTTAGAAGGTCTATTTCTAGAGCAGTTACAAGCCTTTTCATTGGTCAACAGCGAAGTAACCATTAGTGGCGCCAATAATCGCCAATCTTTTAATATTGCTAATCTGGTGTGGATCAACAAAGGGGAACGTCACCAAGGCTCCGGACTGATCACTGTGTCTGAGCTAGCTACTAACTCAGCCGTTTTTGTCATCGATCTTAAAGGTCGAGCGGATGATTTCGATGGGATGATTTATGCGAAGGCAGATGAATTAGATGTATCGCCTTGGATCAACGAATTTTCTGCATTAGAAAGCGAGTTACTTGAAGGTAGAGCTAATTTCGAGTTTTGGGCAGATATTAACAGTAAGTCGATTACTAAAATCTACGGTAACATAAAGCCGACGAGATTTATTTGGAAGCAAGGTGAGATGGACCTAAGCACCGGTATAGAATCCGGCGTGTTTGTGGCTGAGCCAGCAGAAAACAAATGGCTGTTTAACGTCAACGACCTCCTATTTTCTGTATATGACAAAACACTATTGACGAGCTGGAAAGGCTCACTCTCTAAACTGGGTGAATTACAAATTCAAGCGGCTGATAGTTTTGCTATCACTCCTCTGTTACCAATTGTAGGATTGTTTGACAGCAATTTACTCGAGCAGTTAAAAGCGATTGCACCAACCAGTAACATTTCTAACCTAGCTATTCAAAAAAGACCCGCTGGTATTGCCGCGCACTTTAAACTTAATGATATTAAGTGGGACGTTAGTGGTCAGGTGCCCGGACTTACTGGTCTAAACGCCGAGTTTTCTTGGCAAAAAAATAGGGGATCACTTCGGGTAACGGGCAATGACATTGCGATTACAGCGGACAATATTTTTCCTCAGAACTTGATTATCGAGACCATCGATTTACCTATTCAATTTTATTCAGCTGATGACACTTGGCGGGTTTCTTCGACATCAGGTGCCATTGTACTTCCTGAAACTTCTATTCTGCCCACTTTTGAGTATCAAGTTGATAATTCTTTTTTATCTCTAGCGGTGGATATTGGTGAATTAGATGCGTCGCATATTCGGCGCTTTTTGCCATTAGAACCTCTTCTTGGTGAGGGCGTGAGCCGGTTTCTCAATAATGCCTTCTATGCTCAAGGTAAAATAGCGCAAGCTCAGTTGCTTTGGCATGGAGAGTTCAGTGAGTTTCCGTTTAAACAAAACCAAGGTACCTTTCAAGCAAATGTCGCGATACAAAACGCCGACTTTTCTTTTGACCGCAATTGGCCAAGCGTTAATGGCTTAGACCTTAACTTAGTATTTGAAAATTTGAGTTTAGTAATGCAAAGCTCGGCAGCAACGATTGCCGGCATAGAAATAAAAGAGCTGAACGCTTATATCCCTCTATTGGTGGGCGGGGCTGATCTTATTATTGAAGCCAAAGCATATGGCTCCGGCGATGACATTTCCAGTTTGCTCGCAAATAGTAGTCTATCTAAGGGTTTAGGAAGAATATTAACCAACGATATCCTAGTGAGCAATGATTTGACCACAAGGCTATCTTTATACATTCCTCTTGATGCTCCACAGAAAACATCGGCAAGCGGTATCGTGACGTTGCTCGACAATTTTGTGCAAATCCCGAGTTTGCTATTAGAGTTAAACAATGTAGATGGACATATCATATTCGACAACGACAAAGTTTCGTTTTCTGATTTACAGGTCGATTTACTAGGGCAACCAGTTGTTGCCGACTTCAACGGTGCTAACAGTAATGGTGAATATCGTTTTGATGTAGCCGTTGATGGGAATTGGGACATAACACCCTTAGTTCCGTTTGTAAGCAGTGAATTGGGTGAATATGTCAAAGGACGCAGTGCATGGAGCTCGTCTATTAATGTTGCAATAGGAAAAAAAGATTTTTCTTATCAGGCCTCATTGTTCACGAAATTAGATCAGGTGAGTTCTATTTTACCACCGCCATTTGATAAGAGAGAAGGTGATAAAAAAACGATTACGCTGGAAGTTAACGGCAATCGACAGGCGTCAAATGTAAAATTGGCGTTTGGCGAACAGGTTCGCTTTGACGGTATTTTGCCGCATAAAGAATTGCAGTTTAGTAGGGCACATTTGGCTATTGGTAAAACTGATTTCGTTGGTCGAGGTGTGGGTTTTAGCATTAGTGCAAATTTACCAAAAATCAATTTGACAACATGGTATCAGAGTATCTCAGCATTACTCTCTAATGTTTCCGCTAAGGCATCAACAGAGAGAAACCCCATATTCGGTGAGCCACAGCGTATATTTGTTGAAACTGATAATTTAATTTTAGCTGGTCAGTCCCTCACTGATGTCAATGTGACAGTGAAAACCATGAATAACGATTGGATACTTGATGTTTTGTCCGACGAAGCAAAAGCAGAAATTATTTTTCATAATCGCTGGGTAGACGAAGGAATTGAGATAAACGCTGACTTCGTTCGATTTGACACATGGGTAGAGCAGGACAACCAACCACAAACAGAAATAGAACCTCAATCCTTGCCTCGTATTAGGATTAATTGCAAAGACTGCCAGGTATTTGGCAATCGTTTAGGTGAGATTAAATTTGAAAGCTTCCCTAACGATGATGGTTTGCGTATAGAAGATATTCAAATCAACGGCCCAAATGGCAATGTTCGTGCAAACGGACAGTGGTACAAGCGCAACAGTGATCACTATACATTCATTAATGGTGATTTAAAAAGTAATGACTTTGGCGAGTTTTTGAAAGATTTTCAATTTGATTCCGGTATCAAAGATAGTGAAGCGGAAATGGATTTTGCGTTTACTTGGAAAGCCTCCCCATTCGATTTTTCGTTTGATTATTTGGATGGTGAAATGCAATGGGAATTATCCGATGGTTACATCACGGAACTGAGTGATAAGGGGTCGCGTATATTTACATTGTTGAGCTTAGATTCGTTAGTTCGAAAGCTAAGTTTGGATTTCAGAGATGTATTTGCTAAAGGTTTCTTCTATGACGAGATGCGCGGCAGTGTTCAGGTTACAGAAGGCAAAGCTGATACCCGAGATACAAAGATAGACGGGGGGGCCGGTGAGATGGAAATTTATGGCTACACTGATTTAGTGGCTAAAAAACTTAATTACAATGTGAGTTTTACGCCAAATGTAACCGGTAACCTACCAGTATTAGTCTACTTCATGGTCAATCCACCGACTGCATTGGCTGCATTGGCTCTAGATCAAGTGTTAACATCAGCTAAAGTTATTTCCAACGTTAATTACAGTATTACAGGCACTTTAGAGGAACCAATATTAATCGAAACTGGGCGAGAGAGCACTGAAGTTGCCCTCCCTGCTCGTCGAGATGAATTGCCTGAACTATATAATAATTTTATTCCTCCAACTGAGGAAGATATCCTCATGATGGAAGTAAAAGATGGTGCTGAATGATGACCGATCTTGTTGCTATTCAAATTACCTCGACACCGAGTATCGAACATAATCTTACGCTAATTGAACACCAATTAAGACAGCTTGCAGACAAACCGCAGTTAGTTGTTTTGCCTGAGTGTTTCGCCTTTTTTGGGGCACGCGATAAGGCTCAAATCGATATTGCCGAAATGCTGGATAATGGTCCAATACAGACCGCATTGTCGGCGCTAGCAAAGCGCTATAATAAATGGATTGTTGCTGGCACCTTACCTATCAAACCGTTGAAGAGCGACAATGACAGTGGTGCAAAAGCAAAATTTTATGCCGCGAGTTTGGTTTATGACAATGGCGGTGTGCGGGTGAGTCGCTATGATAAAATTCATTTGTTTGATGTCAGTGTGAACGACAATACAGGTCACTACAAAGAATCAGCTACCACCTTGCCTGGTGAACATATCATTACTTTTGAGAGCCCTTGGGGCACGGTCGGTCAGATAGTTTGTTATGACCTTCGTTTTCCAGAGCTTATGCAAAAAATGCCACAACTAGACGTATTGGTGGTACCCAGTGCATTTACTCGGCGAACCGGTGAGGCTCACTGGCATCCCTTACTGCAAGCGAGGAGTATCGAAAATCAGTGTTATGTAGTAGCATCTGATCAAACTGGCGTTCATAATAATGGACGCGAAACCTATGGAAATAGTTGTATCTACTCTCCATGGGGAGAATTACTTGCTAATCTACCTGCTAACGAAGGTTGGGTAGCAGCTAAATACGACAAAACATTATTGGCTAACATTCGCAACGAAATGCCGATACAACAACATAAACATAATAGGAAACCATTTTGAGCCAATCTGTCGAACACAATCTTCTTACTGCCTCAGGGATTGACAAAAATAGGCTCTCTTCATTATTGGAAGATGTATTTTCTCATCAAGCCAATTTTGCTGATTTATACTTTCAGTCTTCTCAGCACGAAAGCTGGGTATTAGAAGATGGCATCGTAAAAGACGGTAGTTACAATATAGAGCGGGGTGTTGGAGTTCGCGTGATATCTGGTGAAAAAACGGGTTTTGCATACTCCGATGAAATTTCAAGTCGTGCCTTAGAGGACGCCTGCAAAGCTGCTAGGGGAATTGCACCAACTGGTGGAATTCAGAAGATTGACGGATTCACTGCAGTAAACCTCAAGGCCTTGTATACTGAAAATAATCCGATTTTGAGCATGAAAGACAGTGCCAAAATTAGTCTTTTACAAACCATAGATCGTTATATAAGAAAAACAGCTCCTCACGCCACCCAAGTGGTTGTCAGCTTAACAGGTGTTTATGAAGAGGTATTAGTCGCTGCCACAGACGGCACTTTTGCAACCGATATTCGTCCACTTATTCGCTTAAATTGTTCTGTGTTACTAGAAAAAGATGGTAAACGAGAACGCGGAGGGTCAGGTGCCGGAGGACGCCGCACTTATGATTACTTTGAAAGCATGGGCATAACAAACAAACCTTTATATGAGCAGGTAGCTGATGAGGCAATTCATATGGCTGAAGTTAATTTAGCGGCGGTTCCAGCGCCCGCAGGTTTAATGCCAGTTGTTCTTGGCAGTGGTTGGCCCGGCGTACTTCTGCATGAAGCGGTTGGTCATGGTCTTGAAGGCGATTTTAATCGCAAGGGTGCTTCAACATTTAGTGGTCGGATCGGTGAGCAGGTGGCGGCGAGAGGCGTAACTGTTATAGATGATGGTACTATGGTGGATCGACGTGGTTCACTGTCTGTAGATGACGAGGGCGTGCAGACTCAGCGCAATGTGCTTATTGAAGACGGCGTTTTAAAGGGTTACATGCAAGACAAGCACAACGCATCCTTGATGGGCGTAAGCCCGACAGGAAATGGGCGACGCGAAAGCTATGCGCATTTGCCTATGCCCCGTATGACCAATACCTATATGCTCGCAGGTCAGGATAGCCCCGAAGATATTATCGCATCAGTTGAAAAGGGTGTTTATGCGCCTAATTTTGGTGGTGGGCAAGTTGATATTACCTCTGGTAAATTTGTATTTTCAACTTCAGAAGCTTATTTAATTGAAAATGGCAAAATAACAACCCCAATAAAAGGTGCTACGCTGATCGGTAACGGGCCTGAAGTGATGCAGCAAATTTCGATGATAGGAAATGACTTATCGTTGGATATGGGTATTGGTGTTTGTGGTAAAGACGGTCAATCATTACCGGTTGGCGTTGGTCAACCGACGCTGAAAGTAGATGAACTTACGGTAGGCGGAACAGCCTAAGCAAATACCTTTAATATACAGGGCTAAGATTTATTTCTTAGTCCTAGGTTTTTCCCCAATAACTTTCCTTTAAGCATCCTCATTATCGCTATTTTGTTAGTCTCCGGTTCATTTGGAGCCTTGTTAAGCAAATCGGCATAATCATCCTCCACTAGCGTTAACTCAGCCGCGTGAGCCATTAAAACCGAATTAGGCTTCAATGCTTGCAGTTTCAATAATGAGGTTTTATATAGCTCAGGTATATAGATAGGGAAAGGAGGAGACAGCTTGTTTTTTACTTTAACAATGAGATCAGCCACATAAATTCGTTTGCTGGGCATGTGCATAACCGACAAGTCTCTATCGGTATGACCAGGAGTTTCGAATACCTGCCATTCGTCAAATTCGGGGATTGATTGACCATCACCCAATGTGACGTCTGGATGTAAATGCGGATGGTACCAAATATTCTGTCTTGGCCTTTTCATTTTACCCGCAACCCAAAGTGCGAGCATAATATCAATAAGATGCGCAAGTCTGCCGTTTACACCTTGATACCATTGTTTCTCATGCTTACTACTGACAATTTTACACCCAGTCATCTTCTTTAGATAGTGTGCACAACCAGCATGGTCAGGATGCATGTGAGTAACAATCACAACTTTCAGGTCAGTTAGTGGACGCTTGAGGTCTTCCGTAAAAAAGGTTTGTATTGTTTCAAAGTCGGCCTTAGAACCGCCGTCTAACAACATGCATTTATCGGGATACTCAACTAAAAATATATTTTGTATAAAGCCTTTTAAGACATGGACTTTCATCGGACAACACACTCGACTTACTCTTTAGACCCATATACCTTAACGCTTTATCTAGCTACCGACTAATTTCTTTGGTGATGATTACGCATTAGTGAGCACTAGTTTTACGATTAAATTACTTCTTTTTCTTCGCAGTAGATAACTCGACAACTTCGGCTGATTCGACTTCAAGTATGCCGTCCAATTCGCCGCCTTTCATTATTTTCATTACAGACTCTTTGTTTTTAGATAATAAGATACCTAACTCCTCAGAAATTGCTTCATCGAGCTCAATGCCCTTGGCCGCTAAATAAGCGCTAAGGTTGTCTGCAACCTCTAACATTTTATCGTATTTATCTGCCTCTTTCTTATCGGTTGTCACCAATTTCTCAACTCCTTTATGCTGAACCACATACTGAGTGATAACTGCCATGTTGGCCTCCATGATTTTTTAATGAATAACACTATTGGGTGTACTATACATTAATAACTGTATAAATAAACAGTTTATTGACTGTGTTCCTTATTCGACTTAGTTTAGTGGACTATTTTATAAATAGTTATAAATCCATTTGAACTATTAAGTAGTTTGCACAGGAATAGTGATAGCATACAGGTCATTTTTTATTTGTTTTTAACGCGCTTAAATCAACACGTGCGACTTATCGCCGGACTGAAGTCGTTAGCAAAATGTTCTATGGGAGTCGTTTATCAAATTTCAGTTTACTCAGGTTAAGGGCATTATTTTTGATTTGGACGATACGCTAGTAAAGACAAGCTTAGACTTCGCTGCAGTAAAGCGTGATATAGGTTGTCCTGCGAAAGCAGATATTCTTACCTTTATCGGCAACTTATCTTGTTCTAAACAACAAGATGAGGCCAGTAAAATAGTATTTGAACACGAACTACATGATGCTCAAACATCCGTTTGGCTGCCTGGCGCGAAGGCTTTTGTCGAGGTCGCCCGACAACACTCACTACCGCTCGCTATCGTTACACGTAATTGCAGGCAAGCAACAGAGCTTAAACTGAATAGGAATAATATTGGGATCGACATCGTTATCACTCGCGAAGATGCTCCCGCTAAACCAGATCCGACAGCGTTGTTAAGTATCGCAGATGGCTGGCAGATCGAAACAAACGAAATTGCTTATTTGGGTGACTATATATATGACATTCAAGCGGCCCATAACGCTGACATGCAGGCCTGGTTATATAAATATGAAGCAGGCGTTAGTGACTATAAAACCTGCTTGTCTTATATTGCCAAAATCTAAGGTAGGGTTGATGCGCAAAAACGATTTTAGAATGTGTCCTGCGTAAAAGTCTTCATCTAAACCTACACTGAAACCCTGCAGTAAAGCTTTAACCCAAATCTAAAAAGGAGAGCTATCAATGCATAATCGTGTTATTGATTAGAAACACTCCTTGTGGCCAGTTGTATATAGTGTCGAAAGTTAGCAATATGCCTTAAGGATTAAGCTAATCGCTAGTACAGGGAAGTGTTATGTTTACAGCACAAATCAATCACTCAAATGTTTATATTTATTCGATTATAGGCATTGTCATAGTTGCCCTTAGTTTATTGTCATTCGCCGTTATGATTTATGTCGCTCATAACAAGCTGTTGTTAAAACACAAATCCCTAGTCATAAAATTTGAAAACCTTAACATTCGTAAAAAAGAGATATTAGAGACGCTCAACTTTCAGCAACTTAGTGTCACTAATATAGGTGCAACTATTCGGACGGTTATTAACGAAGAGTTTGAGCAACAAAATAGTTCGGTGTTTTACGGCCATGAAGACGGTGAGCGCAGGGAGTACAAGAAACACAATTGGCATAAAATATCCGAATTGGCTGAGCGACTTACGTACTTTACATTACGCAATCAGAAAAGAAACGAGGTTGATATTGCCGTTAGTACTAAAGCGGTCTTTGCAGATAACGAGATTATGCTTAATTCGATCCTCAGTATGAAGGCGCAACGGTTGGACCTAACACAGCAAGGTCACAGCATGCTGCATATACCCAAAGGGACATTAGATAAAATAGTAAGAGGTATGCTATTGCACGCTTCAAAAATAGCAGATGCAAAAACAACAGTGAGCTTGCGTTGTGATAGTTGTGCTTCCTGTTTTAACTTTAGCGTGACTGCGTGGGGTGGAGGAATAAGTAGCCAAGAAATTCATAAAATTAATCTATCGGGGCGCACTAATCCTCGTTTCCATATTGCTAAACGAGCACAAGATTATGAAGGAAACTTAAATTTAGCCAGCATTTATCGCCTTATTACGCAGTTCGGTGGTTCAGTAAAGCTAGTATGTGCTCTCAACTATTCCACCGTTATTTACGTCTCGATGCCGGCGACCTTTGATGTTATCCCGTTCGATCATAACCAGAATGCGTCTATAGGAAAACCGCTTGAATTAGCTAATAATGTTACACCGTCTATCAGTTTAAGTCCTGTTGAACGTGGCAAACAGAAGGTCCTGATTATTGATCAAAACGACACCAGCCAAATGATAATGCACAGAGCATTGCAATCCAATTATCAATGTTCCGTCTGCGTAACACCGTTGGAATCGATGCAACTAATACAAGACTTACAGCCAGCCGTTATTTTGCTGGACCAAATTTTACCGGATATGGATCCTTTGGAGCTGCTAACGCTCATACGAGGAAATCCACAGACCGAAAATATACCGATAGTAATTAGCTGCGGTATTGCTGCTCATAATTTCAGATTATCCGCTCTGCGCTTAGGCGCAAATTGCATCATAGAAAAACCACTACGGTCAATTGAATTGCAATTGACTGTAGCTGCTTTAATCGAGCAGCAACAGCGAGTTGCCGAAGAGGTAGGTGAAAAACTATCTGAATATCACCGACATCAACTTGATATTCCCCAAGCTGCTACCTTTGATAACCAAAAAGATAAAAGTTTTATTATTCACTTCAATGAAGTCATGAATGATAATTTTGCAAATGAAGAGTTTACGCGTGAACTGGCAGCACAGCATATGAGTGTATGTTTGCGAACCTTAAATAGAAGATTAAATGAATATTACGCACATAACTTCAAAGAGCATTTAAAAAAATATAGATTAGAGAAAGCCATCAATCTATTGAACAAAGGCTTCAGCATTAATGAAGCTTCGTTTAAAGTCGGATTTAGTTCAGCCTCATATTTTAGTACTTGTTTCAAAGCAGAGTATGGTTTTGCGCCATCGAGGTTGGTGGCGCAATGTACATAATTAAGCTAATGACCGCCTAATATTTGGACTTGAGCAATATCAGTATCGCCTTTCAATACTTTTAAAATGGCGTCTTGAGTTAATGTTCTCATACCATCCTTTGCGGCCTGTGCTTTCATTTCTGGAACCGACGCTTCTTTGTAAACCATGCCTCTTAATTCGGTCGACATACCAAGTAATTCGTGAACACCCGTTCTACCTTTATAACCGGTGCCACCACATGTATCGCACCCAGAACCTCGACTCAGCTCAATATCAGCATCAAAGTCTATTTCTAATTCATGTATATAGCTTTCACCATATTGGCGTCGAATAAATGCTTTGTCATCATCACTCGCGTTGTAGGTTTCTTTACAATCAGGGCAAATTGTTCTGATTAGGCGTTGCGCTAAGATACCAACACAAGCGTCGGCAAAGTTAACGGGGTCTAAGCCTAAATCAAGTAATCGCGTGATAGTTTCAGGGGCTGAGTTTGTGTGTAGTGTCGATAACACCAAGTGACCTGTCAGGGATGCTTCAATACCAGCATGCGCGGTCTCTTTATCACGCATCTCACCAATCAATATTATATCGGGGTCGGCACGCAAGAATGCCCTAAGGGCATTGGCAAATGTAAAGCCAATTTTCGGCACGACTTGCACTTGCTGTAATCCTGGCTGTGTGATCTCCACGGGATCCTCAGCGGTCCAAATCTTTTTATCTGGTGTATTTAGGTAGCCTAATACTGCATGGAGCGTGGTTGTTTTTCCAGAACCTGTGGGGCCCACAACAAGAAGGATGCCATGTGGATTTTTAATCATTTGCTTCAACATGCTCATATTACGCGGTGACAAATTCATCTTACCAATAGGCATTGCTCCGCCCGTTGCCAATATACGCATAACAACACCTTCACCCGCCACTGTTGGAATTGTAGCGACACGCACTTCAATAGGTTGGCCCGACATCTTAAAGGTCAATTTACCATCTTGGGGAACGCGTTTTTCTGCAATATTCATGCTTGCCATGATTTTTATCCGCGCAATCACCGCATTGTGATGAGATGCTGGTACTTGATTGATATCACGAATAACGCCATCAACGCGCATTCTCACTCGAGTAGGCGCACCTTTTTCAGGGTCAACGTGAATATCAGACGCGTTTAACCTTTTAGCATCGTGCAATACACGACTGACCAATCTAACTACGGCCGGAGCGTCGTCAGCAAGATCATCTCCTAGGTCTTCTATTTCTTCACCGGTAGTACCAATTTCGTCAAGAATTTCGTCCAGATCGCCGGATCCAGAACCACCTATGTTTGCGCCTAGGTATTGCAGAATGTGGGTTGGAAGACCAACCGCAATTTCATAACTGTCGATACCCAATGCACTTTCGATTTCCATTAACAGCGTGGCGTTATTTGGTTCTGCCATTAACACAATAGGACTGTCATTGGCGTCTGATACCACGGCTACATGATTACGCTTCAAATAAGACAGATTGAGTCTGCTATCACTTTGATACAGGTGGTACTTGTCAGGCATATAGCCGATGTAAGGTACTTGATAGTGCACAGATATCGCATTGCCGATTTCATCCTCGGCGATGCGATGTTCTGACACAAGACGCTGTATCACTTGTTTAGTGGTTGCTTGGTTTTCAGAAAGTTCGTCGATAGTTTTTTGTGAAGTAAGTCCTCTATGTATCAAATATTCAAATTGATGTTTTGTACCACCTAACTCATAACGAAACTTGTCACCTAATATTTGGGCAACCTTGACCGCAATTTCAACGTCTTTTTCGTTGAAAGGGGAGTCAGTTTTGTTAATGATTTGCATAACTCCCATTAACACATCTGCATTAATGACCGGAACACATAATATATTCTGGGTCCTGAAGGTACCCGATTTATCGAATTGCCCTGCAAACCGGAGTCTTGGGTGCACTGAAGCTAGTTGTTCAGCGTTGTAGGGATCATCAATAACAAGTGGACGTTGCGCCAAAGCTACATAACCAGCAATCGAAAGGGGACTTATAGGCACTTTAATTTGTCGCGTTTCTTTGCCTGTTTTAAAACGAGCTACGAGGTCTTGATGTTGACGTCTTCGTTGAAACAAGCTCATGCGTTGTGCGCCAAAAATCTGCAGTATAATAGGTTCAACCTGAGCATAGGCATCCATCAGTGTCGGATGCGCGTCTAGCTGAGCTCGAAGGTTGTCTATGGCTGGTTTGTACACGGAACTTTCAATCATATAAAATCTTTTTTTCTCGTTGAACAAGTATCATAGAATGATACCGCTTGTAGACCCAGACTAAATTTGAATACATACGTATACCTAAGCTATCGGCAACGCTCATAAAAGGCGTCGTTTTTTCTTAATATGCAGTAAATTAGTCGCATTTTTGAGTAATTAGCACCTACTATAATCAATATAAAGATTGAGTTGTAGACGACTAGTCGGACAGGATCGCCTCTTCAACTGAAGAGACATCATCTAATGAAGAAACATCATCCAATAAAGAAACATCATCTAATAAAGAGACGTCATCTAATAAAGAGACGTCATCTAATAAAGAGACGTCACTGAGTAAGTATAAGAGTAAATATTAGGTACCTTACAAACCATTATGGTATTGCACATTAGTTGATTGTGGCACCAATGTGTTTAGATTAGTTTCGACAGTCTTATTGCCGCTCAGGAGTTGCTCAAACTGACCGATCAGTTGGATTTTATCCGGAGAGCTCTTGTCACCTGCGCCTATGTTAGTTAAGTCAATCATGAAGCTGTCAAACATAGGTGCTAGGTCGTTAATAATTTCCATATTCATAAACTGGTCTTGATTATAAATACTAGGGTAGCCCGCTTTTTGTTTGTCGATAGCAAATGAATCGCCTTTCAGATTAGTGATGCTGGTTGATTTGTCACAAGACAGCATACAGCCATTGTCGATACGTGGTTTCTCGCAGCCAACACTTTGTTGGAAAAAACACTGGCGACTTGTCATCAATAAAATAGGGTGATAAATGCTGTACATCATTTTAAAGTTTTTGGGGCGTGAAATAGTCTGAATTTGTTGTCTGTTAATTTCGTTAGAAATAAACGCACCACTGCAATTAAAGGTTTCTTGCATAGCTAACAGTGCATACGAATTTGTGGTGTTTAAGAATGGCCCTGCAATCCACTCGATACCCAGCTCAAAGGCTCGGTGCGCAATACCTGTATTGTTAGTTACAATTAGTTTTGGTTTTACTTGCTCTAAAATAGTAAGAGCAACATCGTAATCTTTGCCAATTAAGACAGGCGGAAACCACGGAATCAAACGCGGATTGTTTGCCAGAAAATCAACATACTCAGTGCAGCCACGCTTATAAGCATCGGGTAATTTAAAATAAATGTCAGCGTCGGTAACGTCAGTTAAGTGTATGTCGCTTTGGTCACAAATTAATAACGACAACTTAGGCGAAATATCAAGGTCTGCTTTTGGATTATTCTCAAGCTTTGGCAATACTATTTCTGGCAGTATTTGCGCACCGTCGTTTAATATAAGGGCTAATTCGTTTTTAAGTGCAGTAAGCGAACTAAATACTAAACTCATGTCCGGCGCCACAGCCTCAGCATCAATTGCGTTGAGTGTATAATGAGCGTTGTTGAAGCTTTTAAAGCGCTTATCAAGCGCTGCTATATCAATGTTAGGCTCTTTACTACTAATTAATAATTGGTTTGATTGCACGGTTATTGTCCGTGTATTGATGGGAGAACCAGGCAATAATCCATCTTCTTCAATAACGGCTGTTATCGTTAACGGCAAACCTACTTCGCCACTAAAACGCAAGGTTAATGTCCCTTTTTCAATACTTAAGTGTTTTATTTTGTCAAAAACAGTCGCATTAATTTCATCTCTCTCTTGCTGTAGTTCTTGTTTGGCATCGTAGATTTGTACAACAGATATTGCATTTTTTGCTGCTAACACGTGATTGGTTGAATTATCTCGCGGGTTTTCAATAAACATCGATTGATTTAAGTCACCGCGCAAAAAAGCATTAGTTAAATCACGATTAAACACTTTATACAGTCGTTCGCCGTCCTGTGTTAATTCCCCCGTTTCTAAATATCCATCAATTTGTTTACGGAAACTATCCACTACTGTATGCACATAACTCGCCCCTTTAATTCTTCCTTCAATTTTGAATGAATGAACACCTGCGTCAACTAATGCGGGTAGGTCGAAAAAGGCTGAATTATCTTTAATGTTGAGAGGGAAGTTGTTACCGGTCTCTGTTGTTTCATATTCCTCTCTACAGGCTTGGCTGCAGCGACCGCGGTTTCCTGAATTACCCACACTGGCAGAGCTTGAATAACATAAACCCGAGAATGCAACACAGAGTGAGCCATGAACAAAGACTTCCGTTAGTATATCGTGCTGCGTTGCTATGGCCGCTATGTCGGTAATTTCACGTAGGTTTAATTCTCTTGATAAATTAATACGTGACGCGCCTAATTGCTTGAGAAAGGGGATTTGTCCAACATTGTGACTGGTCATTTGGGTTGATGCGTGAATGTTTAAGGTAGGGAAATATTTTCTAATCAAATAGAACATACCAATATCTTGAACAATGACTGCGTCTAGAGTGGTGTTGACCAGCTTACTTAACAATTTAGCCATGGTTTTAAATTCGCGCTCTAAAATGACAATATTTAAGGTCAAAAATATTTCGCAATCATATTGATGGGCTAAACGAATAACGCCCACGAGTTCATCAAATGAGATATTGGAAGCACGGTTGCGCGCATTAAAGCTATCTAAACCACAATAAACGGCATCAGCACCTGCGATAATTGCTGCTTTAATTGCTTCGACATCGCCACCGGGCGCTAATAATTCAATCTTTGAGCTCATTTTTATCACTTATAACCAATATTACGCTGCATTAACTTTGCAGGGATTTTACCTGTATATTTGCGCTCTTTATAGCGATAAAGTGAGTTGATGTTAGAATATTACAATTCAGCAGTGATATTGGTAAAAATCACACCTAAAATTAAACCTAAAATGACGATAATTTAAATGACCTTACCTATTTTATATTCTCTTCGGCACTGTCCTTTTGCTATGCGGGCAAGACTCGCCATTTTTAAATCAAAACAAGCAGTTGAACTGCGTGACGTTAAATTAACTAATAAGCCGGCGGCAATGCTTATTGCTTCACAGAAAGGTACCGTACCTATTTTGGTCGTATCACAGGCACAAGTCATCGATGAAAGTATAGATGTGATGCTGTGGAGCTTAGGCAAAAATGATCCCGATAATCTGTTGCTTGGTCATTGCAAACCGCACTATTCCGTTAAGCAGCAGGGCAATGGTATTGAGAGTGAAAGTACAATCGATACAAAACAGACCTACAATTGCGCTGATTTAATCGCCTTTATTGATGTCTACGACCGCCAATTCAAACCGTGTTTAGAACGTTACAAAGCGGCTAAACGCTATCATGAAACTAATGTAAACGAGTGCCGAGAAGCTTGTGAAAAATTCATTGAAGACTTAGATAAGCGCCTAAGTGAACATGATTATATTTTTGGTGAGTATGAAAGCCTAGCCGACATAGCAATACTTCCATTTATTCGTCAATTCGCCAAAGTTGAACGCCAGTGGTACGTTCAGTCTTCTTATTCAAGCCTTAAAAGATGGCTAGATAGATATTTACAAAGCGCAATGTTTAATAAAATAATGGCGCAACACCCAATATGGGAAGAGGGCAGCGAGGTAACCGTATTTTGTGGAGGGTAAATGAACAGATTCGACCTTGGAAATAACTATCTAGTTCCTATTTATCCGGATTAATTAGTTTAAAGGTCGGTAGAATCCAGTATTTAAGGCAATAGTAGCCAACACCGAATTTAATTGTAGACTCCATTTATATGCGCCGAAATTACAGCGTTAACCGAAGTATGAGCAAAAAGAGCTTTTGCATCAGATTTTGTTATATGACCTAAAATACTTATTTTAATACACTTAGTATATTGACCAATACTTATATATCCGTATATAGTGTGGGTACTGAGTGAAAACTCAAGTCATAAAAAATAAATAATAAATAGAAATTATCTTGTCTGGGAGACATACATGTTTAAAAATAACAAATTAGCGAGAGCAGTTAAAATTGCTTGCGCAATCGGAGCTGCTTCAACGTTGGGCTTTGCTGGTTCTGCGCTAGCTCAAGAAGATGACGGTGCTGAAAAAGCAGTTGAAAAAATTCAGGTGACTGGTTCACGTTTACGTCAAGCAGAGTTTGCATCATCAGCGCCTATCGCTGTTGTTGGTCAAGCCCAGTTTGAATTAACAGGTACTGTGAACACCGAATCTCTTTTAAACACACTACCACAGGTAGTCCCTGGTTTAGACAGAACGTCTAACAACCCAGGTAACGGTACAGCTACGGTCGACTTACGTGGTCTTGGTACGAACAGAACACTAGTATTGATCAATGGTACACGTGCAGTTCCTACTACTGCTGGCGGCGCGGTTGACATTAACTCTATTCCTACAGCTCTTATCAAAAGCGTTGAAGTTTTAACTGGTGGTGCTTCGGCAGTATACGGTTCTGACGCTGTTGCTGGTGTTGTTAACTTCATTCTTAAAGACGATTTCGAAGGCGTTGAAGTTCAAGCTGGTTACGAAACTACCGAAGAAGGCGATGCTGAAATATTCAACGCTGACTTTACTCTTGGTGGCAACTTTGCAGATGGTAAAGGTAATGTAGTATTTAACTTTTCCTACACAGACCGTAAAGATCTTTTTCAAGGCGACCGTGACTTTGCAGCAACAGCATTGTTTGACGATGGTGCCGGTGGTTTAGAGCCAGGTGGTTCTTCTGGTGTGCCAGGAACTGCAATTTTTAATGGTGGTTTTAGTTCGTTTTCGGACACCAGTGGTATTATATTTGACCAAGGCGGTGATGTTCGTCCGTTCGTAACTAGTGGTCAAGTCAATGACTTTTATAACTATGCACCTGTCAACTATATTCAGTTACCTCAAGAGCGTCACCAAGCAACAGCGCTAGGTTCGTATGAGATTTCTGAGAATTCAGAATTGTATGGCCGTGTCATGTTTACTGATAGTCGTGTACCTTCGCAGCTAGCGCCAACACCTATATTCCAAACATCTGATTTTACACTGGACGGTAACCCGTTCATTACACCTGCAGCACAGCAAATTATATCTGACGCCATTGGTGGCGACGCAGATATTGACGGTGACGGCATTTCTGATATTGCTACTGGCGCGTTGTTACGTCGTCGTTTACAGGAAGTTGGGCCAAGACGTTCTGAAGATGCATTTTCGTCGTACCAGTTCCAAGCAGGTATCCGTGGTGATATCGGCGACTCTCCTTGGTTCTATGATGCATATTATCAAACAGGTAAAGTAAATAATTCTACAGCGCAGCTTGGTAACGTAAACCGTGGTCGTTTTGATCAGGCTCTATTGTTATCTACTGATGCTAACGGTCAGGTTATTCTTGACGCAAATGGTAATCCTTCTTGTTCGGATCCATCTGCTAACGGCTCAACCAGTGGCTGCGTACCAATGAATATATTCGGAGAAGGTAACATCTCACAAGGTGCTGCTGACTTCCTTAAAACTGCCGTAGCTTCTGTTGCGTTGTTCGAACAAAAAATCTTAGGTGCATCAATTGGTGGTGACTCGTCTGATTTCTTTGAACTACCAGGTGGCCCAATTGCAATTGGTTTCTCGTATGAGCACAGACAAGAAAACTTCCAGTTCCTACCTTCACAGGACTTAGCTGCAGGCACTATCGCTGGTTTCAACGGCGCTCCTGGACTGTCAGGTGGATTTACTGTCGCTGGTTATTCTGTTGAAATGAGATTACCAATTTTACGTGGTGTTGAATTCGCAGAGTTGTTAGAACTTGAACTTGCATATCGTACTGAAGATTACTCAACTGCTGGTACTGTAGATTCTTATAAGATCGCCGGTATCTACGCACCGTTTGATAACTTCCGTTTCCGTGCTGGTTTTAACACTGCGGTACGTGCGCCAAACATTGGTGAGTTGTTCTCTCCACGTGGAGAAGGTTTCCCAGGTGGATCGGATCCATGTGCTGGTAACGGAAACCAAGCACAAACTGCTGCTTTGGGTCAGCTTTGCCAAGCAACAGGCGTTCCAGCTAACGTAGTATTCTCGGATGCAATTAATCCAGCATCTGGTCAGGTTCGTACTATTTCTGGTGGTAACCCTAACCTAATTCAGGAAGAAGCAGAAACACTTACCGTTGGTATAGTTGTTGACGTAACTGAAGACATTACATTCTCACTAGATTATTTCGACATTGAAATCCTAGACGCAATTGCTGCTTTCGGTGGCGGAACTAACAATATCCTAGATACTTGTTACGATGCAACTAAAGCGGGTTCTGGTCTAGGTGGTGATTTCTGTGATGCAATTAATCGTCGCGGTGACGGTACTATTGATTTCGTAGAAAGTTCGTCACAAAACGTTGCTTCAATCACGCTTAAAGGCTTCGATGTAATTGCTGGTTATGACCTTGAAATGTTAGGCGGTAACGTCGGTGTTAACTACATTGGTACTTACACTACAGAAAGTGATTTCTTACCATTTAACGGTTCTCCTGACCTAATTGAATGTGCTGGTAACTTCGGCGTAAACTGTGGCGAACCTACGCCAGAGTATAAGCACCGCATGACGTTCAGCTACGGTACTGATGACTTTAACGCACAGCTATTATGGCGTTACCTTGGTGACGTAAACGATGATGATGACGGCAGTGACTTCACAGTTGAGAAGATTGATGCAACTAGTTATTTTGATCTTGCTGGTACTTACTTCATTAGTGATAACTACCGCGTAACAGTGGGTATTGATAACTTGTTCAACGAAAAGCCACCAGTAATTGGTGACAACGATGAACAAGCTAACACTTATCCTGCTACATACGATGTATTTGGTCGTACTTACGCAGTAAGTTTCAGAGCTTCTTTCTAAGAAAGAGCTTACTTGAATTAAAAAAGAGAGCTTAGGCTCTCTTTTTTTTTGCTATGTTAAAATAGCAGTAAAAAAAGTATTATGTTAATTAACGTATAAAAATTAGAAAATTATGGATAAGTGGCTTGAATACTGGCAACAAGATCAATTGCAACCTGATGTGTTTACAGATAAAGAAGGTAATAAACATGCAGATTTACTGGCTTTTTGGCAGTCTCATATATGTAAATTCGGAAAGTCTGCAAGTTTATTAGATATCGCAAGTGGTGCAGGCGCTATCTATAGATGCATCCCCACTATCGATGAATATGATGCCCATGCTTTGGATATTTCTGAAGATGCTCTGGCAATATTAAAGCAAGATATACCTTCAGTGCATACCTATGCTGAGCCCCTTAATATAAAAACATTGGCGCAAAATCAATTTGATGGCGTTGTCAGTCAGTTCGGTATTGAGTACTTAAGCGGTGAGGGTTTTGCTCAAGTGCCCCGTCTATTAAAATCGGGCGGAAAGTGTGTATTTTTGTGCCATATAAAAGGTGGCGTGATTGATAGTGTTACTGAGAAGAGTTTAAATGGACTCATTCTAGTGCAAGACACACAGTTTTTAACTTTAGCCAGATTAGTCGTAGAAGCCTTTAAAGTTGATAAAAAGCAAGAGGTTGAACAAAGTGTAAAAGCCTTTATGTCAGTTGAACCAAAGATAGCAGCTTATTGCGCCCAAGTTCCCAACGGACACCATGTACATTTGTATCAAGGTATTAAGCAGTTGTTGTCACGCTATAATCAATACGAACATTCGACGGTTATTGAATGGATAGATACAGCACATGAACAGGCGTTAGAGAATGTAGAGCGCCTGCAGTCAATGCACAATGCAGCGCTGACGCAAAATGATATTACGAATATCAGCAACAGTTTAGCGCAACAGGGTTTACTTATAACGACGGCAGTTCCTTTTCACTTGCGAGCAGAAGATCCACCCGTCGCATGGGAAATATTAGGTTTTAAACAGTCCTAATGCAAAGTACGGATAACTCCCCGAGTTAGTTATTCGCCCATATTGGTATAAACAATATCGCATGCAATAGATAACCGCGTTGCATTTTCATCAAAAGGAACCGTTCCATGCCAAAGCATGGATGGAAAAAGCACTAGTTTACCCACTTCTGGTCTTATTTCTTTTAGCGGCGCTAAATTCAGTCCACTGTTTGCCAGATTGGGCACTCCTACCTGGAGATACCCATGATTATTTAGGTCTGATATATCAGGCAGAGCAACATAGCAGGCCGAACTGAGCCACCCCATTGGGTGAATATGATAATTATGAAAGCCACTCTGTTGCAATGCTACTGACCAAGACCCACTAAACTCCGTAGCGTTATCTCGCCAAAATCCGGCATAAATTTCGGGTAAATGTGCGAGTGTTCTTTTATATTCAAGCACCGCCTGCTTATATTGATTTTGGATATGCACTAAAAGACGGTGCTCATTATCAAACAGATTCCCCTTTGTCTGAGTACCTTTGTGTAGCGTCTGTTCAAGTGGTTGCTCTTTTGAATTATGTAAGGTCAAAAGATAAGCACTGAGTTGCGCTATGAACTCTGTCATTGTCAGTTCATCAGGAGGTAACATCGTATATTCAAATACATAATCTGCTAAATGATGGAATAAAAACTCCTGTTCTGGGATTACCCTTGAGCAAGTGTGTAATAGTGCCAGCAGCCATTGGTTTGTTGGATTATCTTTCTGTAAAAACTGCAATTGGTTTAAGACATACTGGTACTCGCCACGCTCCAGCATATATTCTAATGCGCCCAACTTATCGTCTAACAATAAGTCAGCGTCTTGAAATATAGGCGACAGGTTTCCTATTTCGGTGGTAACGTCCTTTTCTGCTCGAAGCAATAAGAGATTAAGCACTTGTGTAAGGCTATTGCCGGCGAATTTTTGTTCCATCTTCATGATAATTTGTTTTGCGAGGTCCAGCATATTAGTGCGTAGCAATTTTTTAATGTAGTCCGCATAAATTTCAATACCAACTGATTGTTCCATGACAGCGCGACTATAGGCCGCAAACATGTTGTCACTGTATCCACACTCCCACATCAGATCACACCAATTAACCAACGTTTCTCTTGCTAATGGGTTCAGTTGTAATGCCAATGAGTAGTATTCTAGTGCTTGTCCATTGTCAGACGCATCGCTTAGGGCATTGCCATAATTATGGAAAAAAGATTCAGACTGATGACCTAGCTGATGAATCTGTTGATAAAACTCCAATGCCTTTTCAGTTTTCCCTGATAATCTATAATTTAAACCGATGGCATGCAGCACTGCTACATTATCCGGAGCTAGGGTATTGGCTTTCAACAAATAGTCAGTTGCATTTTTATACTGGCCTAATTCACTGGCCAATTGCCCTCGAATCCTCAGAAGCTGCCAGCTTGTTGGAAATCGTTGAGCTGCTGAGATCAGTATTTTTTGACATGCTTCATACTCACTTTGGACTAAAAGCAATTGGCAAAGATTTATATAAGGGTCAAGATAGTCGGGCTTTCGTTGCAATGCTAAAAGATACTGCTGCGTTGCCTTCGTAAAAAGTTTATTCGCTTTGTAAACATTACCTAGCGTATTAACAACATGTGCTTGGTCTTCCTTTATTGTTAATGAGCGCTGTAAGTAATCAACAGCTTGCAGTGAATGCCCCTGTTTATGTAAAACAGCACCCATTAGTTGAAGAGCTTCATAGTTGTCTGGTTGTGCAAGTAAACTGCGTTCGTAACAAGCTTGCGCCCGCTGTAAGTGCCCAGTTTGATGATGTTGCAGCCCCTTCTGCATCCAATTTACGCTATCTCTGTTTAACAACGATAGTTTCCTAATTAACCGTTACGGACTTAAAGAATAGACGATGCCGCTCATCTATTCAACAGCCTGGGCTCTATGACCGCTACTTACGTGTTAATCGAGAGGCTAGCTGGTCCAGTCGAGATTACTGGTAGTTATTAGCTAAAACCCCGATAAGTAAGGCAGCCTTCCACACTTATTCGTATTAAAGCCTTGCCTTTCTGCTCAATCTCTGTATCATCTGCGCCCACTGTCTCTACGGGTGCTTTTAAAGTTCCTTATGAAAGGCATTGTTTAGCGGGTCGAATAACTAGGTCTATAAGCTTTTGCTTCTTTAGTTATACGCCACGCAGCAAGCGACTTGATTACACTAGTATTAATTTACTAGAACAAGCTAACGGCGCGCAGCACGCTAACATATGAACAGGACCTCAATTGGAGGTCAATGGTTTACGCACATCTTTTCATCCGCGCTTTTTTTAAGAAAGCAACAGGAGTGAAAAGGTGATTTATTTTGTTCTTTCGATTGGAGCTTTATCGATGCCAAATCAAAGAATTCGTATTCGCTTAAAAGCGTTTGATCACAAGTTGATCGATCAGTCTACAGCAGAGATTGTAGAAACCGCTAAACGCACTGGCGCACAAGTATCGGGTCCTATCCCTTTACCAACACGCAAAGAGCGTTACACGGTTCTAACTTCTCCGCACGTTAATAAAGACGCACGAGATCAGTACGAAATCCGCACACACAAACGTTTAGTAGATATCATTGAACCAACTGATAAAACAGTTGATGCTTTGATGAGATTGGACTTGGCTGCCGGCGTTGATGTTCAAATCAGCCTGGGCTAACAAGAGAGGGTAATAACAATGTCGATTGGTCTTATCGGTCGTAAAGTGGGCATGACTCGTATCTTCACAGAAGATGGCGTATCTATCCCTGTAACTGTTATTGAAGCGACCCCTAACCGTGTTACTCAGTTACGTACTGAGGAAACTGACGGTTATCGTGCACTACAAGTTACCGCTGGCACTAAAAAAGCCAACCGCGTCAATAAAGCTTCTGCAGGACATTTTGCAAAAGCTGGCGTGGAAGCAGGCCGCGGCTTGTGGGAATTCCGCCTAAACGAAAGTGAAGGTGGTGATATTGAAGTAGGCAGTGAAATTACTGTTGCTATCTTCAATGACACGAAGAAGGTCGATGTAGCAGGTACATCTAAAGGTAAAGGTTTTGCCGGTGTAATTAAGCGTTGGAATTTTAGTCATCAACGCATGACACACGGTAACTCACTATCTCACCGTGCTCCAGGTTCAATTGGTCAAAACCAATCACCTGGTAAAGTATTTAAAGGCAAGAAAATGGCTGGTCAGCTTGGTAACAAGCGAATCACCACTCAGTCTTTAGAACTAGTTCGCGTAGATGCTGAAAACAACCTTTTATTAATTAAAGGTGCCGTACCTGGCGCAACTGGTAGTGACGTCATCGTCTTACCAGCTGGCAAAGCGTAACGTCTGGGAGTAATCTGATGGAATTAACATTGAAAGACGCGAAAGGCGCTCTTGAAGTATCCGACACTACCTTTGGACGTGAATTCAACGAAGCACTTGTACATCAAGTGGTTGTTGCATTCGGTGCAGGTGCTCGTCAGGGTACTAAAGCGCAGAAAACTCGCGCTGAAGTACGTGGTGGTGGTAAGAAGCCATGGCGTCAAAAAGGAACAGGCCGAGCTCGAGCTGGTACTATCCGAAGCCCTATATGGGTTGGTGGTGGTCGTGCATTCGCAGCTAAGCCGCGTGACTTTGAACAAAAAGTTAACAAAAAGATGTACCGCGGTGCGATTCAAAGCATCCTGTCTGAATTGGTACGTCAAGAACGTTTAATTGTTGTTGAAAAATTTGGTGTTGAAACGCCAAAAACTAAAGAACTTTTAGCGAAATTGAATGAATACGGCTTAACTGATGTATTGATTGTTACTCCTGAAGTAGATGAGAACTTGTTCTTAGCTTCACGTAACCTGTATAAAGTTGACGTTCGTGACGTTCAAGGAATTGACCCAGTAAGCTTGATTGCATTTGATAAAGTGTTAATCACAGCTGAAGCAATAAAACAACTTGAGGAGGCATTAGCATGAACGAAGAACGTTTATTAAAAGTGCTTTTAGCACCTCATGTTTCAGAAAAGTCTACAATGGCTGCTGAAGCAAGCAACACAGTTGTTTTCAAAGTTCTTAAAGACGCGAACAAAGCAGAGATCAAAGCTGCAGTTGAAAAATTGTTTGAAGTTGAAGTGAACTCTGTTCGTACCCTAGTATGCAAAGGTAAAACTAAGCGTCATGGGCAGTCTTTTGGCAAACGCAGTGACTGGAAAAAAGCATATGTTATGCTTAAAGAAGGTCAGGATATCGACTTTGTCGGTGCTACTGAGTAAGAAGGGGATTAGAAATGCCATTATTGAAAGCTAAGCCAACTTCTGCAGGTCGTCGTCACGTTGTTCAGGTTATTAATCCTGATTTGCATAAAGGTGCTCCACATGCTCCTTTATTAGATAAGTTAAGCAAATCTGGTGGCCGTAATAACAATGGTCGTATTACTGTTCGTCATATTGGTGGTGGTCATAAGCAACACTACAGAATTATTGACTTCAAACGTAATAAAGACGGTATTCCAGCGAAAATTGAGCGTTTAGAATATGATCCAAATCGTTCGTCTAATATCGCTTTGGTATTATACGCAGACGGTGAGCGTCGTTATATTTTAGCACCTAAAGGCGCTAAAACAGGTGATGCAATCCAGTCTGGTGCTGATGCGCCGATCAAAGCAGGTAATGCAATGCCAATGCGCAACATGCCTGTCGGTTCAACAATACATGCGATTGAAATGAAGCCAGGCAAAGGTGCACAAATTGCACGTTCTGCTGGTCAATATGCACAAATTCTTGCCCGTGATGGAGCGTACATAACACTACGTCTCAAATCTGGTGAGGTTCGTAAAGTATTATCTGATTGCCGTGCAACTATCGGTGAAGTAGGTAACGCTGAGCATATGCTTCGTTCACTAGGTAAGGCCGGTGCTACTCGCTGGCGTGGTGTTAGACCAACAGTTCGTGGTGTTGCCATGAACCCGGTTGATCACCCGCACGGTGGTGGTGAAGGTCGTACATCTGGTGGTCGTCATCCAGTTTCGCCTTGGGGTGTACCTACTAAAGGTAAGAAGACCCGAAGTAATAAGCGTACCGATAAACTTATCGTACGTCGTCGTAACAAATAACAGCGAGGATTCACCATGCCACGTTCTCTCAAGAAAGGTCCTTTTATTGACCTCCACTTGCTGAAGAAGGTAGAAGCTGCAGTGGAAAAGGGCGAAAAGAAACCAATTAAGACTTGGTCTCGTCGCTCTATGATCATCCCAGATATGATTGGGTTGACCATTGCGGTTCATAACGGTCGCCAGCACGTACCTGTTTTCGTCAGTGACGAAATGGTTGGCCATAAGTTGGGCGAATTTGCACCAACGCGTACTTTTCGCGGCCATGTCGCAGATAAGAAAGCCAAGAGATAAGGGGAATAAAATGGAAGCATTAGCTAAACACCGTTTTGCTCGTACGTCACCTCAAAAGGCACGCTTGGTAGCAGATCAAATCCGCGGGTTACACGTTGAAAAAGCTTTAGAAGTTTTAACGTATAGTCCAAAGAAAAGCGCTGCGCTGGTCAAGAAAGTTCTTGAATCAGCTATAGCCAACGCTGAAAACAACGAAGGTGCAGATATTGACGAGTTGTCAGTATTTAAAATCTTTGTTGACGAAGGCCCGACTATGAAGCGAATCAAAACACGTGCGAAAGGCCGTGCTGATCGTATCTTTAAGCGTAGCAGTCACATTACTGTGGTTGTAGCAGATAACTAGGAGTAGATTATGGGACAGAAGGTTCATCCTACCGGTATACGCCTGGGTATCAGCAAGCCATGGACGTCTACGTGGTACGCTAATACAGCAGAGTATGCAGATAACTTGTTTAATGACCACCAGGTCCGTCAATATTTGACGAAACAGTTAAAGAGCGCGTCACTTTCGAAGATCGTTATCGAACGCCCAGCAAAGAGTATCCGTGTGACTATTCACACTGCTCGTCCGGGTGTTGTTATCGGTAAGAAGGGAGAAGACGTAGAGAAGCTTCGCAATCATGTTTCTAAGCTAGCCGGTGTGCCAGCTCAGATCAATATTGCAGAAGTTCGTAAACCCGAGCTAGATGCGCAGCTAGTAGCTGACAGCATTTCAAGCCAGCTTGAACGTCGTGTTATGTTCCGTCGCGCTATGAAGCGTGCAGTACAAAATGCAATGCGTTTGGGTGCACTTGGTATCAAAGTTCAAGTAAGTGGCCGTTTAGGTGGTGCAGAAATAGCACGTGCTGAATGGTATCGTGAAGGTCGCGTACCTTTGCACACTTTCCGTGCTGACATCGACTATGCAACGTCTGAAGCAGCAACGACTTACGGTATCATTGGCGTGAAAGTCTGGATCTTTAAAGGTGAAGTATTAGGCGGATTGCCTCTTACACAAGAGCAACCAGCTCCTGCACCTAAGAAGAAAGGCCGCAACGCTAAACGAGAGGGCTAATCATGTTACAACCAAAGCGTACGAAATTTCGTAAAATGCATAAAGGTCGTAACCGTGGTCTTGCTATTGCCGGAGGCAAAGTAAGCTTCGGGACTTATGCTTTAAAAGCTGTCGCGCGTGGTCGTATGACCGCACGTCAAATTGAAGCAGCTCGTCGTGCTATGACTCGTCACGTTAAACGTCAAGGTAAAATTTGGATTCGAGTTTTCCCTGACAAGCCAATTACACAGAAGCCTTTAGAAGTTCGTCAAGGTAAAGGTAAAGGTAACGTCGAGTACTGGGTATGCCAAATTCAACCAGGACGCGTGTTATATGAAATGGAAGGTGTTCCAGAATCTATAGCTCGTGAAGCGTTTGCATTGGCTGCGTCGAAATTGCCATTTAAAACAACCTTTGTAACTCGGACGGTGATGTAATGAAAGCTACTGAACTTAAACAGAAAAGTGTAGAAGAGTTGAACGTTGAGTTGATTAGTTTGTTCCGTGAACAATTTAATCTTCGCATGCAGCATTCTACTGGTCAGCTTGAAAAGACTGACCAATTAAGAACAGTACGTCGCAGCATCGCACGTGTTAAAACTATTTTAACTCAAAAGGCTGACGCGTAATGACTGAACAGAAGATTCGTACAGTACAAGGCCGTGTAACTAGTAACAAGATGGATAAAACCATTACTGTTATGGTTGAGAGAACTGTTAAGCACCCAATTTACGGGAAGTTTATCAAGCGCTCAACTAAGCTACACGCACACGACGAAGCTAATGTGTGTAACGAAGGCGATATAGTAACTATTACTGAATGTCGTCCTCTTTCTAAGTCTAAGACTTGGATGTTAGTTGAAGTTGTGACCAAAGCTTAAGTAAAAGCAAATTGAAATAGGCGCTACCTTTCGAGGTTAGCGCCTTTTTTTTGGCTTAAATATTATATCGATCTATTTGCAGTTGAAGCTAGCTTTATCTGATGCTGAACATTTAAACATGATTGGTGTGGTATGCCAGTTCAGCAAAATAAATAGTACAAATGCAACAATATTATTTACTCAAATTTATTTACCTTTCTACGGTTATAATTGTGGATAACCAACGCTTGTCGCGTTAATCTGGAACAGCCTAGTTTTAGTTACCCTAGAGAATCCAGTGAATTCTAATCAAACGTCTCCCACAAGTGATGCCGAGCGGATACTTAACGCAAGTACCAGCGCAGTCTTCGAGGTCGATGAGTTTGGAAAAATGGGCTATGCAAACGCAAGTGTCTTGACCTTATTTGGTCATACCCCGAAAGAACTCAAGGGGCAAAATATTGAAATGTTGTTTTCGCTCGACAACCGGGAAGACTATAAACAATATTTTCTTACCTTCATAAACCAAGGATACAGAAGCACTGCCAGTTGTTTGTTTCCTGGGCAACATAAAATGGGGGGAATTATCAACGTCAGTGTTGCGCTCGCACTTATTGGTTCGGATACTGCTCAAACTAGCATCGTCGTCACTATTACGGAATCCATTCCGTCACAGGATGAATTGAAATCACTAGCAGCCTTGAAAAAATCGGCCCCTAAGATTCTAATTGAAAACAGTCGTTTACTAAAAATTGCCAACAACTCACCGGACATTATTTTGATAATTGAAACTGACCTTAGTATTAGTTGGGCCAATTATGCATTAACAAAAATTCTAGGATATACGTGGCAAGAAGTTATTGGTAAACATCCCTCATTTTTTATCAACAGCATAACTAACGAAAAGGAAGTCGTAAATTTTAATAAAGCGCTGGTTCAGCAATTAAGTCACTCGGGAAATTTTCAATTAACTCGTAAAGACGGCAGCTTAATTTGGGTTTATCTAAGCCAGTATCCAAATTTCGAGAATGCAGGGCTTATTGGTTTCGTAATACATATGAGTGATATTGACCATGATAAACGGATTATGGAACGAATATTACTTAACAACCAAACTTTGGAGACAACCACCCGCCTTGCTAACTTGGGGACATGGGAAGTCGATTTAGCCACGAATGAGGTGCTATGGTCCAGTGAGGTTTATGCGATCCATGAAGTACCTCAGGACACGCCCATGGAACTCGAAACCGCTGTTGCTTTTTATGCACCAGATGCCCGTGCAATGATGTACAAAGCTGTCGAGAAATGCATATTATCTGGAGCGAACTGGGACCTTGAACTGCCCTTGATTACTGCTAAAAACAATCGCATTTGGGTTAGAGCGCTAGGTTACGCGGAATACCAAGACGACACCGCGATAAGACTGAAGGGGGGATTTCAAGATATTACAACCCTCAAAAATGCGGTTGAAGCTTCTGATGCTGCAAACAAAGCGAAGAGTAATTTCCTCGCAAATATGAGCCATGAAATACGGACGCCTATTAATGGGGTGTTAGGTATGAATGAGCTATTGCTAGCCTCAGACCTAAATAAAGAGCAGCACAAATATGCAAGCATTGTGAAACAAAGTGGTCAATCGCTTTTGCACTTAGTCAACGAAGTGCTAGATTACAGCAAAATGGAAGCGGGTAAATTGAAAGTATTCAATTCTGCGTTTGACATAAGAGAAGACGTTACTGAACGAATGCAGTGGCACATGAGTAATGCCTCAAAAAATGGAGTCGATTTTGAGTTTAACATCGATAATGATGTACCCAATGTCATTGAAGCGGACAAGAATAGAATTGCGCAGGTTCTGAACAACCTGTGTGCCAATGCGGTTAAATTCACCCATGCTGGGAAAATAACCCTAACCGTGAGTATTCCAGAAAACAACATTCTGCGTATTATTGTTAAAGACACAGGTATTGGTATTGCAAAAACACAATTAAGTATGGTGTTTGATGAATTTGAGCAAAGCGACAATTCATTTTCTCGAGAATATAGTGGGACCGGACTTGGTCTCAGTATTAGTCGACAATTAGTCGCGTTAATGGACGGCGAAATTGGGGTGGAAAGTCAAATAGGAGAAGGCTCTACGTTTTGGTTTACTGTTCCTTTTTTACAAAATACGAGCGCAGATTTGGATTTAGAAAGCCTTGTTCAGGTGAAATTACCACCACTGATAATTATCAGTAACGACCGAGAATGTCTCGATAAATGGCACGAATCTGCGAAGAATTTAGCCATTGATGTTTGCTTTTCCGAAAACGTAAAGGCTGCCATGGAAGAGTTAAAACGGAGTCAGCGCTGGCAGTTTATCGTATTAATGCCAAATTCGCTGGAAACCATGAATGTCGATTTGAGCGCACAATCTTTAAAGCGTGTTAGTGCAAAAAGTGCGGTGGTTTTTTCTGTTGTTGAGACTGACGATGCCAAGTCGGGGGTAGGCAAGTCTGAATTTGCCCATACGATACCCTTAAATGCACAGTTAAATTCTACTGATTTCGCAATCGTGCAGGACCAATCAACAGATATTTGTTCTATACTTGGCTATGTTATTCAAGAATTGAAACACTTTGTCAAACAGAACCATTTCGTAGATGCGAGTGCATTATCTAATTTACGTATTTTAATTGCCGAAGATAATGAAATTAACCAAATTGTTTTCCGTGAAATGTTGAAAGACAAAAACGTATTATTAACAATCGCAAAAAATGGAGTAGAAGCCTTGCATGTAGTCGAAACAGCGGGTCCATTCGACCTTATCTTGATGGATTGTCAAATGCCGTTGATGGATGGCTTTGAAGCAACTCGCAGGGTGAGGGCGTTAGATAATGCAGACTTATCAGAACAAACGATAATCGCGGCTACTGCGCATGGCATGGAAGATGATTTAAAGGCTTGTTTAGACGTGGGAATGAATGATTACTTAGTCAAACCATTTACCCAAGAACAACTTATCTCAACATTAATACGTAATTTATGAATATACCGTACACGTATCATTGGTACCATTTTATATGGCGTTGGTGTTACAACCTCGTCCTTATTTTGCTGTTACCGCTAGCAATACTAAAACTTATTTTAAAACCAGATAAAACCAAAGGGCAGAGAAACCGTAATCGTGAACGTTTTGGTTTGATCGGAAAACCAACAAAGCAAGGGATTTTAGTACATTGCGTATCAGTAGGTGAGGTGAATGCAGCGAAGAACATAGTGCTTCGTTTACAGCAACTTTATCCTGAACTTACTATCACAATATCAACCACATCTTCAACAGGCGCTAAACAAGCACGAGCCGTTTTTTCGGACAGCGTTCAACATGTCTACCTTTCTATTGATATTCCTGTTTGTATGTGGCTATTCTTTCACAAACTTCGGCCGAAACTGGTACTAGTTACCGAAGTTGAAATTTGGCCCAACATGCTTCATCAATGCTTTCGACGTGCTATTCCTGCAGTCTTGATTAACGGCAGAATGACCAACGAGTCAGTTAAAAACTATCAGCATTTAGCATTCCTATTTAGACCTAGTTTGCGTAAGTTTTCACGTATTTGTACGCAAGGTCAGCAAGACTTTGATAACTTTCTCAGGCTAGGTGTCTATAAACCAAATTTGACGCTAACTAACAATATGAAGTTTGACCTCGAATTGGATATCCAAGATGATACTAAGGCGGCGGCATTAAAGCAGCAACTCGTCCTTAATGAGCAAGCTGTTTTTGTGGCAGGCAGCACACATGAGCAAGAAGAAACCATTTGTTTGGATGCATTTAAAAAATTACGAAAGACCCACTGTAACGCGGTCCTTATTATTGTGCCACGGCATCCTCACCGTTTTGAAAAAGTCGCACAACTTTGCCAAGCTACAGGCTACTTAGTGGCTAAACTCAGTGCCTTAAACGACAAGCCACTGCAAATAACACCCGATATTTTGGTTGTTGATGCAATGGGAATGCTTAAGGCTTGTTATAAATTAGCCTCCTGTGCTTTTGTCGGTGGTAGTTTTGCACCCAAAGGCGGACATAATGCACTTGAGCCTGCTTTGTATGCAGTGCCAACGATGATGGGCCCTAGTATTTTCAATAACCCTGTTATTTGTGACGCGTTAGCAAGTGCCGGTGGATTAAAGGTATTATCTGCCCCGGAGCAAATCGCAGATACGGCATTGGAATGGTTAAACAACGTGGATGTTGCAAAACGAGCGGGTGCGGCAAATAAACAGGTAATAGAACAAAATAGAGGTGCTATTGAACAAACATTAGAAGCCATCGGTGAGGTTTTTGAATACAAAAAAGGAGCATAGTAAATGCTCCTTAAGATAGTTTAACATTGGGTAATGTTATTAGTTACTTGAGGTCACTGGAAAGCCTCTATCACGCATTAACGCTTCTACTTTTGCGTCTCTACCTCTGAACTTACGATAAGCTTCCTCTGGGTCCATTGCATTGCGCACAGAGAACAAGTACTTCACTAGTCTCTCACCCACTTCTTTATCATAAAAACCACCAGGTGCTCCAGCAAATGCTTCGGCTGCATCAGAGGTTAACACTTCAGCCCACATGTAACCGTAATATGCTGCGGCATAACCTTCGCTCGAAAATATGTGGCCAAACTGAGTCGTTCTGTGACGCATAACAACTTCTTTAGGCATGCCTAAGCGTGTTAGCTCGTCGCGCTCAAAACTGTCCGGTTCAATTTCAGCTGGATCAGTCGTATGGTAAAGTAAATCCATAATTGCAGACGACATATACTCTGTCGTTTTGAAACCTTCATTAAACGTAGAGGCATTTTTGATTTTAGTCACTAAGTCTTGTGGAATTGGCTCACCTGTTTTGTAGTGAACTAAGTAATTATTAATGACTTCATCGGTTAACAGCCAGCGCTCAAGCAACTGCGACTGAAATTCGGTGTAGTCACGAACACCAGAGTGTGAACTTGGGTAAGCAACGTTAGCAGACAAAAAGTGCAGAGCGTGCCCAAATTCGTGGAAATAGGTTTCAGCATCATCCCATGAAATCAGCGTCGGTTCGCCTTGCGGACCTTTCACAAAGTTTGAGTTATTTGACGACAATACCGTTTGTTTGCCATCAAATGTGGTGTAGCTGCGGTAAGTTGAGGCCCAAGCTCCCGAGCGTTTACCTTGTCTAGCGAACGGGTCGAGATACCATAATCCGATATGTTCGCCACTAGTCTTGTCGGTCACATCCCACACTTTTACATCTGGATTAAATACGGCCACTTTGCCGTCGGCAACGGGAGTAAAATCAAAGTTGAATAACTCACCGGCAACAAAAAACATTGCTTCACGCAATTTACCTAGCTGTAAATATTGTTTTACTTCATCGGAATCTAGTGCGTATTTGTCTTTACGTACTTTTTCTGCATAAAAACGATAATCCCAAGGCTCTATAGAAATATTTGTACCCTCAGTGTCTGCGATAGCTTGCATGTCAGTTACTTCTTCTTTGACCCTTGCTATGGCTGCGGGCCAGACCTTTTCCATTAGGTCCATTGCGCGTTCTGGGGTTTTTGCCATGCGATCTTCTAAGCGCCACTGCGCATAATTGTCATAACCTAACAGTGTAATGCGCTCATGGCGTAAAGTAAGGATTTTCTTGATGAGTTCATTGTTATCGAACTCATCGCCATTGTCACCCCGGCTGTAGTAGGTATTCCACACCTTTTCACGCAGCGCTCTGTCTTCTGAATAGGTCAGGAAAGGGTCCATTGAAGAACGAGTGTTAGTAATTGCATACTTACCTTTATTGTCACGTATATCAGCCATTCCAGCAGCAGCATTAACAAACGATTCAGGTAAACCGGCGAGTTGGTCTTGGTTTAAATACAGTACATAGTTTTCTTCATCCGCGAGGATATTATTTGAAAACTGAGTGTGCAATGACGCAAGTTCTTGATTGATGTCGGCATAACGCTTTTTATCTTCGTCATTCAATGTTGCGCCATTTCGTGCAAAACCGTTATACGTCATCCAAGTGACACGCTGCTCTTCACTGGTTAACGTTGTCAGTTCGTCGCTTTTGTAGACAGCTTGAACGCGCTCAAAAAGGCTTTTGTTTTGCGTTATCTTTGAATAAAAACCGGAAATCACAGGTGCCATTTCTTGCTGTATTTTTCTAAACTCCGGAGTAGAGTTGTTCGAGCTCCATATACGATAGTAAGTAAAAACACGTCTTAAAGCACGGCCAGCGCGTTCCATTTCAACGATTGTATTTGAAAAGGTAGGCGGCTCTGGGTTAGTCGCTATCTTATCAATTTCAGCTAAATTGAGCTCCATACCTTTCTCTAGTGCAGGTTTTAAATCAGCCAACGACATTTTATCAAAGGCAGGAACACCACTGTAGGGTCCGGTGAATTCCGCGAGAAGCACATTATCCATACTGTGAACTGCAGTAGCCTCAGACGCTGCTGTTTCATATTCGCTGGGTTTGTCAGAGCAAGCAACTATCGATAGCGCTAGAGCAACTGCAGAAAGCGTTAATACCGCTTTTGTCATATCGTTTTCCTTTTAATTATTATTATCATCATCAGTTTTTATTTGGTTTTACACTTTTTATATCAGGATAAACCGGTATGCAATGTTAAGCATTCATCATACACTTAGCAAGTTTCGCCTATATACTTTTGGTTAACATTATTGTAAACCGACATTTAAAATGACTTGATGATTTCAGTTACCTTTACTGTAAACTAAGCCGACGAGTCGAGAGGGGTACTTGGTAACCTCACCACTTCTTCACTCATATAAGTGTTCTGTATTTGAACAAACCCTCGACTCACAATAAATATTCGTTACTAATCATATTTACATAAGTAATAAAGGAAATTAAATGAAAATTTTAAGCACTGCTCTTTCTCTATCCTGTCTTCTGTTAGTTACATCTTGCGCGACCTACGACCCTTACACAGGGGACCAAGAAGTTAGTAAAGCAGGCAAAGGCGCAGGTATTGGAGCGGGTGTCGCTGCTGTTGTGGCTTACCTAGCAAATAAAGACAAGGATTCCGGAAAACGGAATGAAAGAATACTCAAAGCGGCTGCTGGTGGAGCAGTAGTTGGAGGTAGTATTGGTTACTATATGGATGTACAAGAAGCCAAGCTAAGAGAGCAGTTGCGAGGATCTGGCGTAAGTGTTGAACGTGACGGTGATAATGTAAACCTCATCATGCCTGGCAATATTACCTTCGCTTCGGGCAACGCCAGTATAGCTACAGGTTTTCTTTCTGTTTTGGATTCAGTGGTTTTGGTATTGACTGAGTTTAATAAAACATTAGTCGTTGTTAGTGGCCATACAGATAACACCGGTTCTGAAGCGTTAAATCAAAATTTATCAGAAAAACGTGCACAATCAGTCTCTGATTATTTTTATAATAGCGGTATTATCAGAGACAGGTTAGAAGTTATTGGATTTGGTGAAACTCAACCGATAGCAAGCAATGGCACTGAACAGGGTAAAAAGCAAAATAGAAGAGTTGAAATTTCGTTGATCCCAATTACTCAGCCTTAATCTATTCAACTTCCAGAAAATCACACAATAACGTAGATATAGCATCGCCGTTATTGTGTGACAAACGTCAACGGCTTAATTGAAAGGATTACCTGCTAAACTGACAACTGATAAACACAAATATTAACTGCACTGGCTAAATTAAGTGAGTCGATACTGCCACTCCCGGGAATAGTAAAAGCATTAGCATCAAAAGCTGATAACGACTCAAGTGGGACGCCCCTTGCTTCATTTCCAAATAAGTAGCAATCGTAATTAGCAAAGCCCTGCGTATTAATGCTGCTGCCTTGTAAATCTAAATAAGCGAATTTTTTGAAACGTGTTGCTAAATTGCTTAACTCTACCTCTAGTTCAACTGGCACATGAAAAATAGCGCCCATACTGGCTCGGACGACTTTGGAGTTGAATGGATCGACGCTATTAGGGCTGAGTAATAATCGGAAATTACCAAACCAAGCAAGACTTCTTAAAATAGTTCCTAAATTACCGGGATCCTGTACTTCATGCAGATAAATACACCGCTGGTGTTGTTCTGGAATTGCTTTCTCGCCATTTATTTGATTACTAGAAGGCAGTGGCACGCGAGCAATGATCCCCTGTGGCGTTTTGGTGTCGCTTAGCTGCGCCATTTGTTTCTTGTTAATAGTCACTATCGTAAATTGTGTATTTAACTGACTTGTCCAATCTTGATATTCTTCAGTCACATACAGGGTCACATCATTCAAATGACCCTGATTTTTTACATTTGCTTGTAACTTTGCTCTGCGTAATTCAGCTTTTTGTAATTCAAGGACAAGATGTTCGCCCTCTACTAAATAATAACCTAGTTGTGCGCGGTACTTTTTTTGATGCAGCTTTTTGACATCATCTAGTTTCATATAACGTTGCCTTCAGGTTATCGTTGTTGTACAAAGTGCAAAACTAATAAAGCAATACGAGTCATATTGTTATTATCTTCCCACCTATTTTTAGAAGCGAATAGCAAAACATCACTGTCCATAATTGTCGTGGTTTGAATAATTTAAGTCGGGTAGAAAAAGGTCAACGTTCCCTAATTCGAGATATTTCGAAATAAAAAACCATTTAAAACCACAAGGAATTTGCAAATCTCGTTTGCAAGCTTACAATAAGTGCCGTTCAAGCGATACAAATAGTATATTCACTCTATGGCCCGATCAAAAACCAGTAAGCAATGGATGGACGAACACGTCAACGATCCGTACGTAAAGAAAGCGAAAATTGATGGTTATCGCTCTCGTGCCAGTTACAAAATTATCGAAATTAACGAAAAAGATAAGATAATTCGGCCGGGCAATATAGTCATGGATTTAGGTTCTGCGCCGGGCGGTTGGTCTCAAGTTGTTGCCAAATTAGTTGGTGAATCAGGTCGTGTTATTGCTTCCGATATCTTACCCATGGATGGCATATTAGGAGTTTCCTTTATTCAAGGTGATTTCACTGAAGCTGCTGTCTACGATCAAATTCTAAGTATGTTGAACGATGATAAGGTAGATGTAGTTGTCTCTGACATGTCGCCTAACCTTAGCGGTGTAAATACCACTGACCAATATTCTTCAATATATCTTGTAGAGTTAGCTCTTGATATGGCGCGCAATGTACTAAAACCGGGTGGCAGCTTCTGTGCAAAAGTTTTCCAAGGCGTGGGTTATGAAGAATATGCAAAAGACGTAAGAAAGTCTTTCGATAAAGTTATGGTTCGCAAACCAGCAGCATCTAGAGCCCGTTCTCGTGAAGTTTATATCGTGGGTAAAGGTTTTAAAGGCTAACGTTCAAGCAATGGTAACTTGTTTTTTACACCATTCCACTTGTCGGCGTCACTGGGTGCTGCTTTGAGCTCTATAATATTTGGCCATTCCTGGCACAATTGAGCATTAATTTCCAAAAATTCAGCCTGTTCAGTTGGCAGTTTTGTATCTTGATAAATCGCATCCGCTGGGCATTCTGGCACACACAAGTCGCAATCGATACAAATTTCAGGATCGATAACCAAAAAATTGGGCCCTTCAAAAAAAGCATCAACGGGACAAACGGCAACGCAGTCTGTGTATTTACATTTAATGCAATTGTCGGTTACTACAAAGGTCATGGCAGACTAACTATATAATCATTGTGCGATATGCCAAGTTTAAAGTAGCGGTATTAAAACACAAGTTTCTTTGTGACATTGTGCACTGCAGGGTGTCAATTTAGTCATCTAGACAGGGCTATCTAAACTACGCTAACTGTTTTAAAATATCGCGCCCTGACAGAAAGGCTGTCCGGCGTTATAAAGAGTAAGTATATTATGCTGCGTTTAACCGATATTAAATTACCCCTCGATCATGATGAACAGGCACTCGAGCTTGCCATTCTCAGCAAACTCGACATTTCTAAGAGTCAGTTGCTGTCATTTGATTTATTCAAACGGGGTTATGACGCACGCAATAATAAAAACATTCAACTCATTTATACGCTCGACGTTGAGGTAGACACCCAAGAAGCGTTGTTAGAGCAGTTTTCTCATGATCCCCATGTCCGCGTAACACCAGATATGCGCTACAAGTTTGTTGCTCAAGCATCAGCCAACCTTAGCCATCGGCCTGTCGTCGTTGGCCTTGGCCCGTGTGGTTTATTTGCCGCGTTAATTTTGGCGCAAATGGGGTTTAAACCTATTGTGTTAGAACGAGGAAAGGCGGTGCGCGAGCGGACTAAGGATACCTTTGGTTTTTGGCGCAAACAAGAGCTTAACCCTGAATCGAATGTACAATTTGGCGAGGGTGGAGCGGGCACTTTTTCAGATGGTAAATTGTACAGTCAAGTAAAGGATCGCAAGCATTACGGTCGTAAAGTACTGCATGAATTTGTCGCTGCTGGGGCACCTGAAGAAATCATGTATGTGAGTAAACCCCATATTGGTACTTTTAAACTGGTCAATATGGTGGAAAAAATGCGTGAGCAAATTATTGCGCTAGGAGGCGAGTTCCGCTTTAGCACTCGGGTTGAAAATTTAGATTTAGAACCTGATAAAGAAAATTATAAAATCAAAGGACTGCATTTGTCTGGTGGTGACTACCTAAGCTGCAAGCAAGTTATTTTAGCCGTTGGTCATAGCGCCCGTGATACCTTCAAAGCACTTCATGAACAAGGTGTTTATATTGAAGCTAAGCCTTTTTCGATAGGCTTTCGAATTGAACATGAGCAAAGTATGATTGACCGCAGTCGCTTTGGCGATAACGTGGGCAATCCAATTTTGGGTGCAGCCGATTATAAACTAGTACATCACTGTAAAAATGGTCGAACGGTTTATAGTTTTTGTATGTGCCCCGGCGGCACCGTGGTCGCTGCAGCATCCGAACCCGGTCGAGTCGTTACTAATGGAATGAGTCAATACTCTAGGCACGAACGAAATGCCAATAGCGCTATTGTTGTTGGCGTTACCCCAGAAGAAGATTTCCCAGGTGATGCTTTAGCTGGAATTGAACTGCAACGCAGTTTGGAAGCGTTAGCATTTACTGTTGGGGGCGAAAATTATCATGCACCAGCACAGTTAATCGGTGACTTTTTAACAGGTAAACCAAGTGCCGAAATCGGTGTCGTTAAACCATCTTATACACCAGGCATTACGCTAACTGATTTGAGCACAGTGGTACCCGATTATGTCACTCAAGCTATTCGTGAAGCCATTCCCGCTTTTGATCGTCAAATAAAGGGGTTTGCTAAAGCGGATGGTTTATTAACAGGGGTTGAGACTCGCACCTCTTCACCTATCTGTATCAAACGCGGTGCAGACTATCAAAGTGTAAACGTTGAAGGTCTGTATCCAGCGGGAGAGGGCGCAGGATATGCTGGTGGAATATGGTCAGCGGGAATAGATGGTATACGCGTAGCCGAAGCGGTAGCGTTAGCAATTGAAAGCGAAGCTTAGCGAAAGAACAAATCGGCGACGCTTAATCGGGTAGTTGAGGTAATTACTGTTCTATTCATCGCGCGGATTAACATTTTATTGATGAGGTCTTTTTAGAACCACATTATTTGAGGTTTCGCTCTAAACAAACTGCATTTATCAATGTTATCAATGTTATCAATTATTCGATGGCCCTAAATATTGCGCAAGATTCTGCTCCCAATATAGGAGGAGTACACGCAACGCTCCTGCACAGGCACATAAACTAAATTGCCTTGCAACACGTACTTTATGAGTACGAAACACAACTTAACCGAAGGGCGAACTGATTGCCCGTAACCCTGGGCTATAGAAATATTTATGCATCTTATTTTTTTTGATTTAGACGGCACCTTATTAAACGATGCATCTGAAATATCACGCTACACCAAAGACACACTGTTACTGTTAAAAGAAAAAAACATCGCCTACACCGTTGCAACTGGGCGCACGATGCTATCGGCTCGGCGTATAGTTGATGGCCATGATTTTGACTTACCCCAAATCTATAATAATGGGGTGACAGTATGGGATCCTAAAAATCAACAACTCACGCTCGAAAATCTACTTAATCATACTGAAATTTCGACTGTTATTGGCTTGGCTCTTTCACATGGAATTACCCCTTTTGTTAACACTATTGATGAGCACCAGCATTTTATTTTCCATGCTGAAACGCGTCATGATGTTGAGAAAGACCTTGTTAATAAATACTTTTCTCGAACTAAAGCTAAACTTCTCCCTTTAGAAGCGCTGCCCACTGATAGTCAAGTTACTAATATTAGTATGATTGGTTTTGCCGATCAGATTAATGAAATGTGGCTAGAAGTTAATACCCACCCAAATTTAATTGCGTATTCCGGACCAACTACAGAGGGTAATAAATTTAGATGGATGGATATTCACCATTGCCGCGCGAGCAAAGGCAATGCAGTTACTAATTTAAAAAAACAATTAGGTGCCAGTAACATTATCTGTTTTGGAGACAGTGATAACGATTTAAGTATGTTTGCATTGGCTGATGAAAGTTATGCTCCAGAAAATGCAAACGCCGAAATTAAAAAATCGGCTAGTGCTGTTATCGGACATAATCACAAGGATGGCATAGCGCATTTTTTGCGAGAGCGTTTTTCGTTATAATGACTAATAGTAAACATAAGCATAATATTCAATATTAGTAATGAGACCGCAAAATTCGGTACTTTATGCGAAAATCGTCGTGTTACATTTATAACGTAATGCAAACTTCTGCCTCTAAAAAAGAGGCAAAACTTAAGGATATAAAGTGAAATCAATATTACCAATATTGGCATCAATTTTTGTGGCGGGATGCTCAGTGGTCGGGCAAAGTAATGTAGACACGGCACCGTACACTCTTCTGGAATCTGACGAGCTCAACAATATTGAAGTTCGCAATTACGAATCGATGGTGCTAGTTTCAGCTAGTATGTCTGGGTCAAGCAGCAATAGTGCGTTTAGAAAGTTGTTCAAATATATTGGAGGCGAAAATGAGGGGGCAACTGAAATTGCCATGACCGCGCCGGTTCTTATGGATGATAAAAATATGAATAAAAAAGGGACTGAAATTTCGATGACGGCTCCTGTGTTTATGAATGAAAGTGCAGGAATCTCCTTAATGTCATTCGTTATGCCAAATAACTTCACACTAGCAACAACACCCAAGCCAACTGATCCTGATGTTCAAGTAAGTGAACTTAAAAACTATAAAGTCGCGACTGTTGAGTTTAGTGGCACATTGAGTGACAGCAACGTAGAAAAATACACTCAAATTCTGTCAACGTGGATTATCAATAACGGTTACATTGCCATCAGTCCTCCGGTTAAAGCCGGATATAATGGACCGATTACCTTACCTATTATGCGCCGAAATGAAGTGTTGATTGAGGTAAGATAGCCGTTGTGTAATTCAACGGCGAATATCTATCTAAGCAAACACTAAGGTTTTGTTCCGATGAATAATGACACGATCTTGTAAGTGATATCGAATGCCATTAGCGAGCGCATTTACTTCACATCGCTTACCCTTTCGAACCATATCTTGGGCTGAGTCACTGTGACTAATGCGTAACACTTCTTGTTCGATTATTGGTCCCTCGTCAAGATCTGAAGTTACATAATGACAAGTAGCACCGATTAGCTTTACACCTCGTTCATATGCTTGTTGATATGGCTTTGCACCAGCAAAAGAGGGTAAAAAGCTATGGTGAATATTGATTGCTTTGCCAGCCAGCTTTTGGCATAAGTGATTAGGCACAATTTGCATGAATCGGGCAAGTACCGTTAAGTCGACTTGGTAGTGTTCGAGTAAACTTTCTACTTCTTTAAATGCTTTCTCTTTGTCTGAAAAGTCAATAAAGTGAAACGGAACTTTATACCAGTCAGCATACTCTCGCATGGTTTCATGATTCGCTATAATACATGGAATATTGCATTGCAACTCCCCTGTATGCCAACGATGCAATACGTCAATTAAGCAATGAGACTCTCTACTTGCTAACAGAGCAACGTTCATGTTTTTGTCTGAATCGTTAAGCTTCCAGCGCATTTCATAACGTTCGGCCACTTTACTAAACGCAGAAACAAAATGTTCATGATCTACTGCAATCGACTTTGCATCTATTTCGTGACGCATAAAAAAACGGTTGAGTTGTAAGTCGGTGTGATGACTCGCTTCGAGAATGTTGGCGCCGTGCTCAGAGAGGAATTGTGACACGGCAGCCACAAGTCCAGTTTGGTCGGGACAATCGATAACAAGACGATAGGTAGATTGCAAAGCTAGTTTTCCTTTTGGGCAGACGAAGTTAGCGTGCGAATTCAAAGTATACAGTGAGTGCTTTTTAATTGGTAAGGTATTTTTCGGTCTACATTTTGCTAAGTTGAAATAAGCAGCAGATTTTATTTTGTGCTGTTTTTTTACTTAACCATTAAAGTCACTCAATAGGGAGTAAATATGACCAAAGTCGCATTAGTCACTAGCATTGGAAGGTGCATCTAAAGGTATCACTGTGAATGCAATTGCTCCTGGTTACGTCGATACAGATATGGTGCGTGCAGTACCTCCAGAGTTTTTAGCTAACTCACCAAGACGATCCCGGTTGCGCGATTGGTCAAACATGACGATATAGCAAACAGTGTGGCTAATTTTTACCAAGTAAACGGTCGTTGTTCAGAACCTAAAAATTGAGTATTGCATTATACGTCGCTGTTGACGGAAATCCATCGGCAATCATGTCATTACGACTTTGAAATTCACGAATGCCGGCTCTAGTTGCGGGGCCAATAATCCCGTCCGCACCACCAACGTTGATACTCATACTATTCAACTTACGTTGCATTTGAGCCATTTGGCTAATACTGTATTTGGGTAGGTCAGGTAAGGCTTTGCTCAACTCATCGTTACCTAAAATACGATTAGCGAGTTGGCCCACGGCAATGCCATAAAACTCAGAGTTATTCCAACGTAAAATGACGTTGAAGTTGTGATAGGCTAAAAATGCTGGTCCTTCATGGCCAGCGGGTACAATTAGCTTCGATGGAATGTCAGATTTTCCTACCGTTTTACCGTTGGCTTTAGTAATATTTAAATTAGACCAATAGCTAATCGGTTTTCTCTCATTGCTAATGCTGGCGTAGTTAAAACCAACAGGAATCGCTACCTCACGGCCCCATCTCAGGCCAGGTTTCCAGCCTAGTTTGTTCAAAAAGTTAGCTGCTGATGCCAGTGCATCTTTTTCGCTGTTCCATAAATCAATTTTGCCGTCACCATCGCCGTCAATTGCGTATTTAGTATAAGCTGTAGGCATAAACTGTGTATGTCCCATAGCACCGGCCCATGAGCCAATCATTTGGTCTTTGGTAAGCGACTCTCGATCCATGAGTTTCAGTGCTAGCATTAATTCGCTCGTAAAATATTCACTGCGCCGAGGATCACAGGCCAACGTCGCAAGTGAATCAAGTGTCGACATTTTGCCTTTATAATTACCAAAGTTGGTTTCAAGCCCCCAAAATGCTAATAAGTAGTGCCCTGGGATACCATATTTTTTAGTTAGGCCAGCTAAAAACTCTTTATTACCAGTTAACGCTTCACGACCTTTTTCAATGCGCCACTGATTGACTCGAGCACTATAATAACTTGGAAATGTTTGCACAAATTCTGGTTGATTGCGATCATACTCCAGCACCTTAGGAACTTGCGTTAAATGTGGGATTTCAGATGCGATACGAGCTTTTGAAACGCCTCGCTGCAATGCAATTTCTGCCAGCGACACTTTGCATTCAGCAAAACTTAGGTCCTTTTCAGCGGATGCTTCAACTATTGTTTGTGCATACGACAATGTTGAAAATGAAATTACGATTGAAAGCGCAGATAAACAACTAAATAGGCGGAAAGTTCGCATTTTTGATGACCTATTAAGTCGAGAAAACGGTCGAAACATAATAATGATTATTCCCTAATGCTAAAAATATGATTTACTTTGGCTGCATCCAACTAGTGTTGAATGCGAACCTTTACATTATTACTTATACTGACCATAAAATACACAAAAAGTGCTAGAGTTAGCACTTTTAGGTTTTGACTAACGTCATTAATTTACTACATATGTAGTAATAATTTAGGAGTATTTATCAATGAATTCTAGAAATACGCTTGATGCTTCTTAAGGTGAATTTCCTTATTTATTGAAATAAATCCGCCTTTATGAATAATCTTATTCTTGATTACGAAGGTTTACTCTGACCTTTCAAAAAACCATCCATCATTTTTTGAGGATCTTGCACACATTGTTCTGCGAGATCCTTTGTTATCGTCAAATGTAACTCACTAAAATCAGGTAAACCGAACATTTCACGAGCCTCGGATGGGCTTAATTCCAATTCAATTTTGACTTTCATAACGTTTCCTCCAATATACCGTTATACAAACAAATATATCGCACAAATACCAATGGGTATTTAAGATTTGTTTGTGTAGCATCATCTGTTTTATACCCATCTGGATTCAAATTAAGTTGGTTATGAAGAATGCACTGCCGTATAAATAGAATAACAACATCAAGAGAACAACAACGCTTTGAAGATAAAAGAAATACCTCTAGCACCATTTCGATGGTTAAAACGTCATTTTTGGAAACTTTCCATTGTCGCACTGACAGCTTCTGGATCCTATGTTATCTACGTAGATGCGCAGGTAAAACAAAGGTTTGAAGGCAATAAGTGGCAAGTACCAGTGCAAATATTTGCGCGTCCGCTGACGTTGCAGGTGAAACAAGAAATTACCATTGATGAGGTTAAAGATGAATTGAGTCTGTTGGGTTACCGCCAAGTGCCAAGGGCTCAATCGGTGGGCGAGTATCAGATTTACTTAAATCAATTACGTATTCAACGTCGCGCTTTTCATTTTCCTAATGGCTTTGAACCGGAACGAGATATACGTATCACCTGGCAGGGGGCACGCATTACTAAAATTGAAAATTTGATAGGCACAGGGGCTAACCCGACGGCAAAATCCGTTGCATTAACGCGATTAGAACCTTGGTTAGTGTCTCGTTTAGTGAATGGGCTTGAAGAAGATCGAATGCTAGTTGGAAGTGATGATATTCCTAAGTTATTACAAAAAGCATTAGTGATTGTTGAAGATAGAGATTTTTACCAGCATCACGGTATTGCACCAACATCTATTATTCGCGCTTTGTTTGCGAATATTATTGCAGGTAGAACCGTGCAAGGCGGGAGCACATTGACCCAACAGTTAGCTAAAAACTTTTTTCTCACGCGTGAACGTTCATACACTCGAAAAGCTAAAGAAGCGGTTATGGCGGTAGTTATTGATGCCAGATATCACAAAGATGAAATCATTAATGCGTATATAAATGAGGTCTTTCTCGGTCAAAATGGGGCGGTTGCCGTGCATGGTTTTGGTTTAGCCAGTCATTTTTACTTTGACAAGCCATTGGCTGAACTTAATGTTCCTGAAATCGCTACGCTAATTGGTTTGGTTAAAGGTCCTTCATATTATTCACCCAGTAAATACCCTGATCGAGCATTGGAACGTCGTAATGTTGTATTGCGTTTATTATTTGAAGCCAATGAAATCGATACTAGCGATTACACCACCTTTGTTAAAATGCCTTTGAATACCGCCAATAGTAAAAGTTTGGCGAGTGGTCAGCATCCAGCATTTATGGACAAAGTGCGCGATGAACTCAATAGTGTAATTAGTCGTCGTTCAGAGCAATTATCGGGCGTTAAAGTTTACACGACCCTAGATATAAATGCGCAGCGCCGGGCAGAATCTGCGTTGAAAGAGCAAGTAAACAATATATCCCAAAAGCGTAATCAACCGACGCTAGAAGGCGCAATGGTTGTGTCTGATGTCAAAAGCGGTGAGATTAGAGCAATCGTGGGTGGCAGAGAAACGGCATTCAGTGGATTTAATCGTGCATTAAATGCTTACCGACCGATTGGCTCATTAGTCAAACCTGCTGTTTATTTATCAGCCCTAGAAAACCCAGAGCATTACAATTTAGCCACCATGCTTGAAGACACTCCAGTAAAAATGCGAAGCACTGGCGGTAAGTACTGGGAGCCCTTAAATGCTGATAAAGAATTCCGTGGCAAAGTACCGTTAATTGAAGCTTTGATTAAATCGTATAACGTGCCAACTGTTAAGTTAGGCATGGCGGTCGGCCTAGACGAAGTGGCTTATACTATAAACCGACTTGGCGTTATTAAAGACATAACACAAGTGCCTGCGCTCACATTAGGTGCCATCGATTTGTCTGTACTGCAGGTAAATCAAATGTATCAAACCATCGCAAATAATGGTGTTTTGAATGAACTGCACAGCTTAACGGCTGTAACATCAAATGAAAATGAAGTACTTTATTTACGCGACGTAACAAGTGAAATTCGAGCCGATGAATCGGCAACCTATCTAATTAATTATGCGTTGCACAAAGTCACGCTTGAGGGCACTGCTAGTGCAGTAAGAAAAGCTTTTCCGAATGTTAATATGGCGGGTAAAACGGGCACAACCAATGATTATAGAGATAGTTGGTTTGCCGGTTTTGACAGAAATTTGGTTACCTCTGTATGGATGGGTTCGGACGATAATTCGCCCATTAATTTGTCGGGCGCAAGCGGTGCAATGCAGGTATTTATTTCCTTTCAGGAGAAACAGTCACCTAAAAACTTATCGCGACGCTTCCCTGAAGGATTAGGCATAGCGCACTTCAATGCACATACCGGTGAATTATCAACTCCAGGTTGCGGCGATATTTTAAGTGTGCCAGCAATTCTTAGTGCTCTGCCTGCAAGAGCCAAGGGGTGTGATGGGCAATCTATAATTAAAACACAACCCAAAAAGAAGTCAAAAACACTTTGGGAGAAATTGTTTGGAAATTAAGTTTTCTCTATAACCATGATACCAATTGTATCTTCACTTTTATGATGTGAAATAATATATCTCACATCATAAAATTAACGCAAACTCAAAACATATCCTCCGTCATCAGATGCTCTAAAGTAATTCATTACTCACGTAACTAGCTTTCTCGTTTGGTTGCGTAATTATGGGGCGAATATCTTTACTTGCACCATTATGGTGCTTTTTATCCGGCTGCGTTTACTTAAAAAAATACTATCTATATGATTTTAAAGGTAATTAACTATTGGCATTGGTCTTGAATAAACCAACGTAACTTTACCACTTCTTTTTGAATAACGCAGGAGCACACTATGAAATTAGTCACCGCAATCATTAAGCCTTTCAAGCTTGATGATGTTCGTGAAGCCATCTCTGAAATCGGAATCGACGGTTTAACCGTAACCGAAGTGAAGGGATTTGGTCGTCAAAAAGGTCACACTGAGTTGTACCGTGGCGCTGAATACCAAGTTGATTTTTTACCTAAAGTTAAACTTGAAATCGCCATAAACGATGATCAAGTTGAGCGGTTGGTTGAAGCCATTGTTGGTGCAGCGAAAACAGGCAAAATTGGTGACGGAAAAGTATTCGTCTATGACTTAGAACAAGCTGTGCGTATTCGTACTGGCGAAGCAGACGCTGACGCTCTTTAAGTCGCGCAGTTAGATAAACGGAGAACAAAAATGGAAATCACATTCGAACTTGGGTATGCACTAGATACCTTTTACTTTTTAATCTGTGGCGCATTGGTAATGTGGATGGCGGCAGGTTTTACAATGTTGGAAGCGGGTCTTGTCCGCGCAAAAAACACAACTGAAATTTTAACCAAGAACGTCGCGTTATATTCAATTGCCTGTATTATGTACATGGTTTGTGGTTATAGCATTATGTATGGCGGTGGCGACTTCGTGCTTTTCTTAGATGGAATTACTGCTGACGGTGCAACCGGAGTAGCAGAGGATGCAGCAACATACGCACCTTCAGCTGACTTTTTCTTCCAAGTAGTATTTGTTGCAACGGCAATGTCAATTGTATCTGGCGCGGTTGCTGAGCGCATGAAGTTGTGGTCATTCTTAATCTTTGCTGTTTTTCTCACCGCGTTTATTTATCCGATGGAAGGTAGTTGGACTTGGGGTGGCGAAGCAGTATTTGGTTTGTACACGTTAGCGGATTACGGTTTCTCAGACTTCGCAGGTTCAGGCATCGTTCATATGGCAGGTGCTGCGGCTGCATTAGCTGGTGTTTTAGTACTTGGCGCTCGTAAAGGTAAATACGGTCCAGACGGTAAAGTAAATGCTATTCCGGGAGCTAACTTACCAATGGCAGCACTAGGTACATTCATTTTATGGATGGGTTGGTTTGGATTTAACGGTGGTTCGGTATTAGCTACTGCAAGCGTTGAAAGTGCCAACAGTGTTGCGATTGTATTCATGAATACTAATATGGCTGCTGCTGGTGGTTTAGTCGCTGCATTATTACTTGCCAGAATCTTATTCGGCAAAGCTGACCTAACGATGGCATTAAATGGCGCATTGGCAGGTTTAGTCGCCATCACGGCTGAACCTTCAACTCCAACACCCTTAATCGCGACAGTTATTGGCGCTTGTGGTGGTTTGATTGTTGTCGCTAGTATCCTTGCACTAGATAAGCTTAAAATAGATGATCCTGTAGGCGCTATTTCAGTTCACGGTGTTGTTGGTCTATTCGGTTTACTAGTCGTTCCGTTAACTAACCCTGCTGCTAAGTTCGGTGGCCAAATATTAGGCGCTGCGACTATCTTTATCTGGGTATTCGGTACAAGTCTCATCGTATGGCTGGCAATAAAAGCGGTTATGGGTGTAAGAGTTACAGAGGAAGACGAGTTTGAAGGCGTAGATATGAGTGAGTGTGGATTAGAAGCTTACCCAGACTTCACTACAAGCCGTCAATAAGCTGATTCAATAGAGCTTAAAGAGCTAGCAAGGGACAGCTAGCTCTATCAGGGAAATTCAAGGAAGATGCAAGGAAGCAAAGGTTGGCGTAAAAATAACTATAAATACACGTCACCAAGTAATGTCAGGATTGACATCTAGCCTCGATTTATCGGGGCTTTTTTGTGTCTGTTGCTCAGAACCCTAAATATTTCAGGTTAATTTGATCTTTAGCGCTATAAGATATATACACACGCTATGTCATATTTCTAGCTTATATTAAATTTGAAAAAATTAATGCTCTTCATTCTTATCCCAGTGTCAATTATAGTCATTATCGCCTGGTTCACTGATACTGCAGCAGCAGGATTACGCGTGTTAAATGCAGGTGTTTCGCTAACTAACTCATACAATATTACCCGTGATATTCCTTACGGCAGTGAATCTTGGCAAAAGCTTGATATTTATCGAGCACAAGATGCCGACGAAAATACCCCCGTCATCGTATTCTTTTTTGGCGGAGGTTGGTCTTGGGGTGATAAAAAATATTTTGAATTTGTCGCGGACAGCTTCGTCAGAAAAGGCTATACAGTTGCTATCCCAAATTACGTACTTTATCCAAAAGGTAAGTTTCCGCAGTTTGTTGAAGATGGCGCTAAGGCCATAGTTTGGGTGAAAAATAACATAGAGAAGTATCAAGGGAGTGCTGATAAAGTCTTTTTAGTCGGCCACTCGGCAGGTGCCTATATTGCCGCAATGGCCGCAATTGATAAACGCTATTTGCACCAAGCAGGCGAAGATATGCTATTTATTAAGGGCGTTGCCGGTATAGCTGGACCATACAATTTTACGCCAAAGGCGCAGGAGTATGTGGCTATTTTTGGAGAAGAAAACTTTGAGATTATGAAAGTCGCCAATCATATGACAGGAGGTGAGCCACCCATGATATTACTGCATGGAAACGGAGATACAACGGTAGGCAGATTTAATCAAGAGACCATGGTTACAGCATTGGCCCAAGGAAACGTTAAGTATAAGTCTGTGCTATATAATGATGATATTACCCATACCAAAATATTACTCAAACTACATCCTTGGTTTGCTGACAAAGTGAACGTAACCGAGGATATAGATATTTTTTTCAAAACGCTGGACTAAAACGCAGGGCGGTTAATGTGCATTAATTTGTTATTGATGCATCAAGCCCAACTTTGTTAATACTTAAGTAGTCGACAACTTAAGACTAACAGGGCAGTGATCCGAGCCATGAATATCGTTATGTATTTCAGCATCGATAATCTGTCCTTTTAGTTTCTGGGAGACGAAAAAGTAATCAAGTCTCCAACCTACATTGCGTTCCCTAGCGCCTGCTCGATAACTCCACCAACTGTACTTTACTGTTTCAGGGTTTACGTGTCGGAAAGTGTCTACATAACCAGCCGCAACCAGATTGTCTATACCGTCTATCTCTTTTTGGGTGTAACCTGCGCTCTTATTGTAATTAGGTTTGGGGCGAGCGATGTCAATATCATGATGGGCCACGTTTAAATCGCCACAAACGACTACTGGCTTCATAACATCGAGTTGTTTTACATAACGCAGAAAATCAGCATCCCATTGTGTTCGATAGGGCAAGCGTTTTAAATCGTTGCCTGAATTGGGTGTGTATACAGTCACTAAGAAAAAATCGGCAAATTCTGCACACAAAACCCGGCCTTCTTGATCATGTTCCTCGATACCGATGTCACTTGTTACATCAATGGGTTTGACTCGCGTTATGATGCTGGTACCGGAATACCCTTTCTTTACCGCTGAGTTGGTAAAAACATAGTAGCCCTTTAAATCGCTCAAGGCCTCAATCACTTGCTCATCTTGCGCTTTAGTTTCCTGTAAACACAGAACGTCACAATCAAGCGACGCCAAAGACTCAAAAAAATCTTTTTTTATTGCGGCTCGCACGCCATTAACGTTCCAAGATACTAATTTCATCGAGTTCTCCAAAACTGCTATTTAATTTTTTGTTGGGTGGGTATTGTATAGCTTAACAAGTTAATGCCAAGTGATGTTGAGGCGTTTTTTGACTAAGCCGCTAAACTTCGTTGCACGCTTGCAAACTGGACAGTCGCAGTGAGCTTTACCAAGCATTATAAATTATATTAGCCCCAGCGCTTTGTATCTTCAGCTGATGCACTTTCTTGGCACTCTCCTTTGAATTCGGTTTCTTGTAATAATTGCGAGTATGCCAATTCAAAGTAACCTTTTCTACAATAGCCCGATTCTGCAAGTTTACTTTCGACCAAATAAATGACCATCTTTCGTTTGTTTCTATTCAGGCCTGATACAGAAGCAGAATCTGTTTGATAGGACTTTGCTTTGCCTCTTCGGTCGCTACCACCTTGCGGCTCTCTGCCTCGTTCGCGATCTATGGGGACATCCCTGTGTTCGCGTTCAGCTTGGTGATTAAGTTTGCCTTTAAATTCTGGTCGATGGGATATTGAAAGCAAAAATTGTTTAGACCCATCGCTCAGGATTTCTTTGGTAAATTGAGCGTTCTCACGCATATCTTTGCTAGGCATACTTGAGCATGCAGATAGAAAAAAGGACGAAACAAATAAAATTGAAATACTAACTCGTGAAAGCAAAGTGACAGCTCGATTAAATGGAGTAGTCTAATAGACAAATATTTATAGGATTTGTTGCAGAGAGCTATAAATTCCTTTTCGCACTCAGCGCAAATCAGCGTTACACTGTCAGCATAAGATTTTTTTATAATTAAAATTAACCATAAAGAGTGCAGTATGCTTAAGTCGATCAAATCAACCCTTGTTCTGTTTTCTAGTATTTCAATAACGTTGCCTGCCGGCCATGCTAGTGCATATGACCGCATAACAGGCGAAACGTTTGCGAGTCGTTCAGAAGTAATTGCACAAAATGGTATGGCTGCAACCAGTCAACCATTGGCTACTCAAGTCGCCTTGGATATATTAAAAAGTGGCGGTAATGCTATTGATGCAGCCATAGCGGCAAATGCGATGTTAGGTTTAGTTGAACCCACAGGTAGCGGAATAGGCGGCGACTTATTTGCTATTGTTTGGGAAGCCAAATCGCAAAAGTTGTATGGGTTAAATGCATCAGGACGATCACCAAAAGGGCTTACTCGTGACTATTTTGCTCAGCAGGGTTTAGATAAAATCCCAGCTTTTGGCCCATTACCCGTTTCTGTGCCTGGCGCGGTTGATGGTTGGTTCATGTTAAGTGAGCGATTTGGCTCAAAGCCGATGCAAGAACTACTTGCTCCCTCAATCAGGTATGCGCGCAACGGGTTTCCCGTATCAGAAGTCATTGCTTACTATTTTGAAATGAATCAAAAACGGATCGGGCATTATCCAGGTTTCGAGGAAACCTTTACCATTAATGGAAAAACGCCAAAGAAAGGTCAAATTTTCAAGAATCCAAATCTTGCTGCTACTTACGAAAAATTAGCAACTGGCGGGCGCGATGCATTTTACAAAGGGGATATCGCGCGCACCATCAGCGGGTTCATGCAAAGCCAAAATGGATTGCTTAGTTATCAAGATATGGCGTCACACACATCAGATTGGGTTGAGCCTGTATCGACCAATTACCGTGGTTATGACGTGTGGGAATTACCGCCCAATGGTCAAGGTATTGCAGCTTTGCAAATCCTCAACGTATTGGAGTTATACGACATTGAAAGTATGGGACGAGATAGTGCTGAGTTTGTACATACTTTTGTTGAAGCCAAAAAACTCGCATTTGAAGACAGAGCTAAGTTTTATGCTGACCCTGACTTTAATCAGATTCCGGTCGATTGGCTTATTTCCAAGGAATATGCGGAAAAACGCCAAAAGCTGATTGCTCCTGATGTATCCGCAAAGCGGGTGGATGCTGGCAAACATGATGGCGATACCATTTATCTCACCGTTGCTGACAGTGAAGGCAATATGGTGTCACTAATTCAAAGTAATTACCGAGGCATGGGATCAGGCATGATCCCAACCGATCTAGGGTTTGTTTTGCAGAATCGCGGTGAAATGTTCTCGCTTGATAAAGACCATTTTAATTCTTTAGAACCGGGTAAGCGTCCGTTTCATACAATTATTCCTGCTTTTGTAACTCGTAATAACAAACCACTCATGAGCTTCGGTGTCATGGGTGGTGGAACGCAACCACAAATGCATGCTCAAATTATTATCAATATGATTGATTTTGGTATGAATTTACAAGAAGCGGGTGATGCACCGCGGATACTGCATACTGGCTCTAGCTCACCCGAGGGAGATATTATGACCGACGGTGGATATATTAGCTTAGAATCTGGTTTTTCAGCGAAGACGCGTCGCGATTTACTTGAAAAAGGGCATACGATAAAAGACGTATCGGGCGCTTTCGGCGGTTATCAAGCAATCATGCTAGACGATAAAAACAAAGTGTACTATGGTGCTTCTGAAACTAGAAAAGACGGTCAAGCCGCAGGATATTAATTAATGAGTCAACCGCAAAAGGGTATTTGCGCAGAGCCAAATTTGCATGCTCAATATTTGCTGTTTAACGTTGTCGACGATGACTTTCCAGCAATGCGTGAGAAGTTGTCTCGCTTGCTTGATTTATTTGAGCATTTTGATGATGAACACTATGAGGCAATGGTGTCTGGTGTCATTGCCATAGGCTCAAGTTTCTGGTCTGAAATATATCCCCACAGTTCACCCCAAGAACTCGCCGGATTCCCCGACATGCAAAGCGACGATCGTTGTGCACCAGTGCTCCCTTGTGACTTATTTATTCAAATTAGAGCCGACCGCCTAGATATCTGCCACGCTGTGGGTATTGAAGTGCTCGATTTACTTCGTGTACATGTGGAACTCGTGGAACAGGTTAGTGCTTTTCGGTATCTTGATGGCAGAGATTTAACCGGTTTTCTGGATGGTGAAGACAACCCAAGAGGGATGAAAAAGTTTGATATTGCGGTAGTTGGCGATACGGATCCTGAGTACAAAGGTGGCAGTTACCTGCACATTCAGCGCTATCGCCATGATATGAATCGATGGAATTCACTCTCATTGCGCAGACAAGAAGGCGTAATGGGTAAAACAAAAGAGCATAATTTACCTTTAGTCGACAGCGGCCGCTCATCGCATAGTTTTCGTACTAAATTAACCGGCCCTAATGGCGAATATCCTAGTTTATTAAAGCAAAGTATGCCGTATGGTGACATGTTAGTGCAGGGCCTATTCTTTATTAGCTGTTCAAATAGCAGTAAGTCATTTAGGGACATGTTGCACAGCCGTATTTTTGGAGATGAGATGGGCCATTATGATCGCCTTCTCGATTATTCAAACGCTGAAACCGGAGCCGCTTTCTTTGCACCTTCAATCCAATTCATTAAACGTCATGCAAAAGAATACGACGATGGGAATGTTCCTTTTTGAGCGATTTATTAGGTGAAGCTGATAAGGACGCTTCGACTGCACTAGCGCCTGCTGTGCTTGTCGAATCTCTTACTTTCTCCTACGTTCGCGGCAAGCCTATTATTGATATTAAAAAATGGCATTTAAATAAATCAGAACACGTATTCTTATACGGCCCATCTGGGTGCGGTAAAAGTACGCTGTTAAATTTGCTTTCAGGTATTTTAGCACCGCAGCAAGGCACGGTTAATATATTAAATACAGATATTACAGCCCTAAAACCGAGCAAAAGAGACCGCTTCAGAGCTCAACATATTGGTGTCGTTTTTCAGCAATTTAATCTAATTCCGTATTTGAGTGTGCTCGATAATATTCGCTTAGCAATGCATTTTGCAAACAACAGCGCTGAGCAAGAGAGCACTTATACAAAAAAGGAGACAAAGCAAGAACGCATCGTCTCGATGTTGCAAGCGTTACAATTACCCATTGATTGCATGCAGCAAAAAGCCGGTGAATTGAGCGTTGGACAACAACAACGAGTTGCCATAGCTCGAGCACTAATTAATAAGCCGGATGTGTTGATTGTTGATGAACCGACATCGGCCCTCGACGCATCAGCTAAAGGTGCCTTTATGAATGTGCTTATTGAAACTGCAACAAGTTCAAATGCCGCACTTATATTTGTCAGCCATGACCAGTCATTAGCTAGTCATTTCAATCGAGTTGAATCATTAACTGATATCAACGGTAGCCCCGCTTTCGTAAATCAACTGGATAGCAAAGAATGATCTTTAGCGTCGCCAAACAGAGTCTATTGCACAGAAAAGTGTCGGTACTGTTGACGTTTCTAGCCTTGTTAGTCAGCGTTTCTTTGTTAGTGTCCATCGAACATATTCGCAAAGAAGCGAAAAGTAGCTTTTACCGGACGGTCTCTGGTGTTGACTTAATTGTTGGCGCTCGAACAGGGCAAATCAATTTATTGCTCAGTTCAGTATTTAGGGTGGGGGCCAATGCTAATTCGGTGAGTTGGGAAAGCTATCAGCGTATTGTTTCGAATCCACAGGTGGAGTGGTCGATCCCGCTCTCACTCGGTGATTCGCATAAAGGTTTCGCCGTCATTGGCACGACCAACGCGTATTTTGAGCACTACCGCTATGGCGACAAGCGTCAATTGAGCTTTGAAGCTGGCGGACGTTTTACCAATGCTATGGTAAATAAAGCCGTGAATAATAATCAAAAATCCGCGTCGATAATTAATCACTTCGATGTTGTTTTAGGTGCGGACGCAGCCAAGCAATTGAATTATAAAGTGGGTGATCAAATCATCATCTCTCATGGTGTAGGTAAAGTTAGCTTTAGCCATCATGCGGATCATCCATTCACCGTTGTTGGTATTTTGGGGTTTACGGGCACACCAGTCGATCAAGGCGTACATGTCGGCTTGAATGCGATAGAGTCAATTCATACCCAACCCCAAAGAAGCTTATCTAAACGAAACGTTTCTCAAATTAGTTTAAAAAAGTCTACACAAGCTGAAAATAATCATGATGAGCAAGAGCAAGAGCAAGAGCAAGAGCAAGAGCAAGAGCAAGAGCAAGAGCAAGAGCAAGAGCAAGAACAAGAACAAGAACAAGAACATAACCATAGTATTGATTCAGATAAGCAATCCGGGTTAGCGGATCTGTCGAGTCAAGTCAGCCACGATTTGCTCGAATACGAGATCATGCAACCTACCCAAGTCTCGGCCTTTATGCTCGGTCTCAAATCACGCATCGCGGTGCTGCAAGTCCAACGGCAAGTAAATCAGGATAAACTGGAACCGCTCTCAGCTATCATCCCAGGCGTTGCCTTAGGCGAGCTTTGGCGTTTGGTAGGTGCGATTGAAAACGTCTTGCGTATTATTTCAGCCGCAGTATTGATTGCCACTCTGTTGGGTTTAAGTACGATGTTACTAGCCTCTCTGCGGGAGCGTAAGGCTGAAATTAACGTGTTAAGGATCATGGGGGCAAAACCTAGCTTTGTATTCTGGTTGTTGCAATTGGAGGCGCTCAGCATAGCATTAGCTGCCTGCATTGTCGGAGTGGTGACGGTTGTGAGCTTAATTTTTTTGAGTAATGACTGGTTACTGGCGGAGTATGGCTTATCGTTAAGTCCAAATATTCTTTCAATACACACTCTGTTGGTTTTAGTTACTGTGCTAGCAGCTACATTCTTGATTGCGTTAATACCTAGCATCGGAGCCTACCGAAACGCGCGCACGCTAACCTAGCGTAAACATAAGCAATAAGTCTGTTCTTTAACTATGCTTGAAAAGAAGTCATAAATGCGCTTTATCGGGCGATAAACGTTAATAGTAATAAGATGTTTAGTCTTCTGTACCTTACGTATTCTAGAGAGTGTTATGTCTAATCTAATGTCATCAGTTGACCAGCGCACGCAGTTGGTGGTTGAAAACCGGCTAGAATTGCTGCTGTTTAAATTGGGTTCGCGGCACACCTTCGCGCTCAATGTATTCAAAGTTAGAGAAGTGATTACCGTTCCTCCTTTGAACACCTCGTTAAGCGGCAGTTTTAATGAAGCGATGGTCCAGAAAGTAGGCTGCAATAGATTCATTTCTAAATTCCAACCCGATCTGTTAGTCGAAGTTGTACAACAGCGAATGAGAGAAGTATTAAAGGAAAGAAGTCCAACATAAGCGTTTTATGCAATTCAAACAGTTGACTGTAGCGAGTCATTTTCAGTGAACTGTGCTCTCAACTAAAGCAATACTGGGCTTTTGATCCAAGATGAAATAACCTAAGGTCTACCATCAACAATTAGGTACCAATTTTTATGAAGTCAGCCACCGTAATAGCCATTATTTTTAGTTTTTCATTTAGCTTCCCTGTATTAGCTGCGACCGTTATCAAGCCAGCTCCTTTAGTTTCCATTCCGACCCATGATAATTTTTTCAATAGCATTGCGGCTCTATGCGGTAAGGCATTTGAGGGGAAAGTTGTATTTGACAATGATCCAAGCCCCGCATTTGAGCGCAAACTAGTAATGCATGTTAGAAAGTGTTCAGGTACGCAGTTACAAATTCCATTTCATCTTGGCAACGATGCTTCGCGTACGTGGATTATTACCAAAACGGGGAGCGGATTGAATTTAAAGCATGATCATAGAAATGAAGATGGCAGCGATGATGCATCAACCATGTATGGTGGGCATACGGTTGATGCAGGTTATGATCAGGCTCAGTCGTTTCCAGCAGACCAGTATTCAAAGGAACTATTTGCCCAAGCCGGCAATCCCCAATCGAATGGCAACACATGGCAAATGTTCATTTATCCTGACAAATTCACTTATAGAATGGTGCGAGAGGGAAGAGAGTTTCGAGTTGATTTTGACTTAACTAAGCCTATTGAATCCCCAAAAGCGCCGTGGGGATATGCTGACTGATTGGCCTACCCGCTCCACTGATAGCGATTAGACCGCAAACAGATAGCCGTTAAAATCAAACGGCTGTTTTTTGCAAAACCAAGGTTTATGTTTATAATCACTGAAGAACTTGCCATCGAAAAGGATTGTCGTGTCAAAATTTTCTAGTCTATTTATTGTATTATTCCCTATTCTGCATCTCTCTGCTTATGCTCAAAAATTAACGGTTGACGATTTTCTTGCTGCACCCGATATGCTCACAGCCAAAGTGTCCCCCAACGGAAAATTTGTAGCGAGCACATGGAATTTTGAGGACCAACGTTCGGTAGTCATCTTTGATATCGAAAATGCCAAAGTTGTGTCACGGTTCGGTGATAACGTCATTAGACCTTATGACGTAACTTGGGCAAATGATAATCGAATCTTGGTCAAGTTGTTAGTTCCCTACAACACTAAGAAAGTAAGGCGTGAATCAGAATCGAAAGACGACTTTGATATTGATGATTATTTCATGTTTGGCCGAATTATTTCAGCTGACCTCAACGGGGAAGGCGCTATCGCGCTCATGAACGACGAGGGTTCGGTCAAGCGTAATGTGAACTTAGCTAGAATTACCCATTTTCTACCTGATGATCCAGAACATATTTTGATGTCAGCTTATCGTCGAGAGCGTTTGACGTTGTTCAAGGTCAACGTAAGTTCGGGGGAGTCTGAGAAAATAGTCTCAGGAGGCAGGTTTACTGTCGCTTACGTAAACGACAAAGCAGGTAATTTATTCTTCAAGTATGACTATAAACCCGTCGCTAAAACCATTGAGATTTTTAAATACAATGGTCAAGAAGAATGGAGCAGCGTGGATGTAATTTATTTTGATGAAGATGATGAAGATAAAAATAAAGTTGAATTTAAGGATTTAGTTGGCATTAAAGACGGTCAGCTTGTCTATCGAAAGCTTAATGAGAACAGCGGTTTTCATGAGCTTATTTTACTCAAAGATGACAAAAAAGAAGTATTCGTTAGCTTACCAAAGACAGATATAGTTAGTGTTATCAGGCAAGGCATGGATAACGAGGTAATTGGTTATACAACGTTAACGGATATTTATAGGTCGTACTATTTTGATGAAAGTAGACAAGCGGTCTACGAAAAAGCATCAGCGTATTTTAAAGGCGAAAACTTTTCATTTAGCAGTGTTTCAACTAATCAAACCCATGCAATCGTGAAGTCTTGGGGGGCTAATAATCCGGTTACGTATTTTACCTATGATTTGGTAAATGATGAAATTAAAAAATTTAATTACGCATACTCAGCACTACCATCTGAAAAATTAGCGTCTGGCTTTAAGGCCCAATATCTTGCAAGGGATAAGATGCTGATTAATGCCTATATTTATGCACCACCCAGTTTTGATGGCTCTAAGGCTCTCCCTCTAGTTGTGATGCCTCATGGCGGACCACAATCCCGAAACTCTCTCAATTATAATGATTTTACCCAATTCATCGCTACTCGCGGATACATAGTTATTAAGCCAAATTTTCGGGGGTCTACAGGATATGGCAAAGCCTTCGAAGAATCTGGTTATAAAGAGTGGGGTGGTAAGATGCAAGAAGATCTTGAAGATGCCGTGGCTTTCTTAATTAAGGAAGGCCTAGTAGACGCATCTAAAGTTTGTATTGTAGGTGCATCCTACGGGGGCTACGCAGCTCTTATGGGAGCAGTCAAAACCCCTGATATGTTTCAGTGTGTTGTCAGTATAAATGGTGTCACGCACTTGCCAGAGCAGGTTGAGTTTGACTTAAATAAGTTTGAATCCGAAGAACTTCACAATTTTATTAAAGAGAGCATTGGTGATCCTGATGTTGATGCCGATATGTTGAAAGCACGTTCTCCTGCGCTACTCGCCAAAAACATTAAAGTGCCCGTTTTGCTTATTCATGGGGATAAAGACGACGTTGTGCCTTATGAACAGGCTGAGATGATGGAAAAAGCGATGAAAAAACATAACAAGACAGTAGAATTTATTACGCTTGAAGATACTGGTCATTCTATATTTTATTATGACGACGATATAAGGACTGTTTATGATGCAGTTGAACGATTTCTTGCAGAATCTTTAGTCACTAAAAAAGAGCAAGCAAACTAAAAGGATGACATCGAAGATTGATGCTGTTTGCTCACCTATTTAGTGTCTTTGATTTTTGCTTCAAGGTGATTTTTCATGAATTTCTTGCGTTTTTTCGTGCGATGCTCCCCAAGATAGCAAGAATAAAGGGTGTTTATTTACCGATAACCTTATAAAATATAAAGTTATCGACATTAATTTTTCTTTGACGGCTCCATTATACAAAGTGCGCAATAACAACACCTCTGCATTCAAACAAAGCCTAAAACTTGCTTGGCCTATTTCGTTGCAAAGTATTCTAGTAACTATGCTGGGTATGAGCGATATTATGATGGTCGGTCATTTGGGCGATGCTGCGGTTGCTTCTGTTGGATTAGGTAACCGGATTCAGTTTGTTGTACTGATCATTTTGTCTGGTTTGGCTGCCGGGGTGGGTGTGTTGTCTGCGCAATACTATGGCGCGGGTAAATACACGCGTATCGGTCCTATCGTTATAAAGACATTGATTATTGGCGCTGCACTGTTATTGCCGGTGGTATTACTGACTTTTGTTTTTGGCGATAGGCTTGTTGGCTTGGCAACGACTGATACTGCAATCATTAATGCTGGCACACAATATTTGTGGGTCACAATGCCTAGTCTGGCCTTCGTACTGGTGGTAATGGTTTTTGAGAATGCGCTGCGTGGATTTAGTCAGGTTAGGCTGTCTATGGCGCTTGGTAGCATTGCAATTGTTATCAATATCGCCCTGAACTACTGGTTAATTAACGGAGGCGTAGGGGTCGATGCTTTGGGCGTTCTAGGAGCCGCTTGGGCAACCTTTGTTGCTAGATCCATGCATGCCCTAATGATTGTGTTCTGTCTGGCTAAAAGCAAACATATCGTCTTCCCTATGTGTATTACGGGCAGTGACTTCTATGACAAAGAACAGTGGCGTCATTTAATTAAATTAGTATGGCCGATGATGGTGAGCTTTGGTGTCTGGTCATTAGGCACATTTGTTTATCAGCTCATATATGGTCGTATTGGTACACAAGAACTCGCAGTAATGAGCTTGATGGCTCCACTGGAAGGCTTATTAGTTGCTTTCTTTTTTGGCTTTGCTTCAGCATGTTCCATTATGGTTGGCCAACGACTCGGGCAAGATGCATTTAGTTCTGCGTGGTCGGTAGCGCGGGGTTTTGCGATTAGTGCACCAATAGTGACATTTGTCTTAGGGTTGCTGATGCTGAGTTTGGAATCATTAATGTTTATGCCTTATTCTAATTTGGATCAGCATACGCTAGCTGTCGCCCACGATCTATTTCTCCTGATTACATTTGGCACTTGTATAAAAGTATTTAACATGACGGCTTCAATGGGAATTTTGCGCGCCGGTGGTGATAATAAACACTGTATGCTTATCGATTTCTCGGGTATGTGGGTAATTGGTATTCCGTTGACTTTTACCGCTGCTTTTTACTTTGCTTTGCCAATCTATTGGGTAGTGTTGATTACCTATTCAGAAGAAATCGTCAAGTCGGTGTTGTTTTTCTATCGGATGAAAACAAAGCACTGGCTACGCAACCTTACTTTGAATTTAAGTGATCCATCAAAATGATACGGGCCTTGACAGCGAGGCCCGCAATTGCAGTTTCGTGACTTTCAGCATTCAGTTCGCGAGACGATAAGTGCAGCGTTATGCTCTGCTTGTAAATTTAACATCCGTCGTATTTACTTTTATCTTTTCGCCAGTTGAAATATATTCAGGCACTTGGACCGTCAACCCGGTAGATAAGATAGCTGGTTTTGTGCGAGCGCTAGCCGATGCGCCTTTAATTGAAGGGTCGGTTTCAGTAATAACCAAATCAACGGAGGCCGGTAATTCAATACCTACTGGTTTGTCATCTACAATTAACACCTGTAAACCGGTAGTTTCTTCCGTAATAAACAAAAGCTCATCGCTAATAGTTGCTTTATCAAGCGAATAAGGGGTGTAATCTTCATTATCCATAAAGACATATTCATCGCCATCATTATATGAAAACATCACCTTTTTCTTACTAAACTCAGCGGTATGTATCATTTCATCTGCTTTGAAACTTTCATCTGCTTTAGCACCGGTAGCAACTTCATATAAACGCATCCTATATAAACTTGCACCTGCTCTGCCGCTCGGCGTAAGTTTTACGATGTCTTTTACAAAATAGACTTTTCCATTAAGTTCAATGGCGGCATTTTTTTTTATTTCACTGGCTTTTGGCATACTGCTTCTCGTTAGTATCAATAATAAGGTTCTGGTTTGTTTAAAAATAGAACGGCCTGGGCGGAATGATATAACATTTTTGTATGCCATGTCTGCTATTGATAGCTAGGCACTGATTCGATAGCGTCTAATCGTGGCCGATTTGCAGTGCGCCATCCCAGTTTTCAGGAACGCCGTGTAAAATAAGCTGCTCGGTCCACTTAATATGATGCTTGATGATGGGATCTTGTGGACTCAATTTATTCGCTTCGCGGAATACATCGAGTGCTTCGCGCAAGTTGCCATCAATTCGTAAATTCAATCCTTGTTGAATAGCGTCAGCCATCGCTAACCGCCTCTTTTGCGTTGGGTCGGGCAAATGTGAAAGTACTTCAACCAACTTTAAAGGTTCGGTGCGACCTTTTACTTTAACCCAGTCGATGGTGCGAGAAGCAAATGCGTATTTTGCAGTTGCCACTAATTGGTCTGTCACAATGATATCGACGTTATAAACCGGCGCCAATGTTTCAAGACGTTGTGCAATATTGACACTATCACCAATGACGGTTGTATCCATCCTATCATCTGAGCCTACGGTTCCAATAATGACGGGTCCAAAGTGAATGCCAATACCAATATTGACAGCAGCATAGCCACTCTTTTCACGGTGCTCATTATATAAAAGTAATGCTCGTCTGAGGCCAATCGCAGCTCGAATCGAATCTTGTGCTTTGTCACAGTCAGATCCTTCTGGATTGTCGAACAACGCCATAATGGCATCACCAATAAATTTATCGATAAAGCCTTTGTTGTCATGAATAGGTGCATTCATTCGCAAAAAGTACGAATTTAGAAAATTCATTAATTCCTGAGGACTCATTTTTTCAGAGAGGCCAGTAAAGCCACGTATATCGCAAAATAAAATGGCGACATTGTCTTCGTCGGCATAACCGAGTTCGATTGATTGACCTTGTTTGTAAATGTGCTCTACAAATTGACGAGGGACAAATTTTTGAAAATTTTGGTTAAGATGCATCGCTTGGTCAGCTTTTTGCTGATAAGAATGCTTCTCTGCGTCGGTATACTGGATAAGTTTATTTTTGATGCGTTGAGCCCTACGCAAGGCAATTAACCAAAGCGTAGTGCTTATAACTGCATAAATTGATAAACCAATAACCCACAAGAGCACGGACTTAACTTCCTTTTAGTTACTTCGCAGTAATTTGTTTGAAGGCCCTGTCTGCGGCTTCAATGGTTGCTTCAACAACATCAATCGTATGCATTTTAGAAACGAAACCTGCTTCATAAGATGCGGGTGCAAAATAAACACCTTCGTTCAACATTGCATGGTAGAACTGGTTAAACTGCGCAGTATTACAATTGATTGCTTGCTTGTAATTGGTGACATGTTCAACGTCAGTGAAAAATATCCCAAACATACTACCAGCGACATTTATGCTCATAGGTATATTATTTCGATGCGCTGTATCTCTTATACCTTCAGCTAATATTTTAGTATTTTCAAAAATACTATCGTAAAAACCAGGCTCCGCTAATTGCGATAGTGCTGCAAGACCTGCTGCCATTGCAATTGGGTTACCTGATAATGTGCCGGCTTGGTATATAGGACCGGTTGGGGCGATGTGCGTAAGTATTTTCTTTTTGCCGCCAAAAGCACCTACGGGCATACCTCCACCAATGACTTTACCAAGACAAGTAAGATCCGGTTCTACGCCGTAACGCTCTTGAGCACCCCCCAAAGAGACCCTAAATCCGGTCATAACTTCATCGAAAATTAGTAATGCGCCATAGTGATCGCAAATACTACGCAAGCCTTCTAAGAATCCTTCAACAGGCGGTATGCAATTCATGTTGCCAGCGACCGGCTCTACAATAATGCATGAGATGTCGTCGCCATGTTGATCAAATGCAGCTTGCACAGAGTCAAGGTCATTAAAGTCGACGGTTAAGGTATGCTTTGCAAAATCATCAGGTACACCGGGTGAACTCGGTACACCTAAAGTAAGCGCCCCCGATCCTGCTTTCACTAAAAGGGAGTCGGCGTGGCCGTGATAACATCCTTCAAACTTCAATATTTTGTCTCGGCCGGTATAACCGCGAGCAAGACGTATTGCACTCATAGTAGCTTCGGTACCCGAATTTACCATGCGCACCATTTCCATTGATGGCACTAACTTATTGACTAATTCAGCCATAATAATTTCGGCTTCGGTTGGTGCGCCATAACTTAAACCGAATTCAGACGCATCAATAACTGCTTGCCTGACTTTGGCGTTGTTGTGGCCTAAAACCATTGGACCCCAAGAGTTGATGTAGTCAATGTAGCGGTTGCCATCTACATCCCACATATATGGACCATCGGCCTTATTAATAAATCGAGGAGTCCCGCCTACGGCTTTAAATGCGCGAACGGGAGAATTCACGCCGCCGGGGATCGTAATTTGAGCACGTGCGAAAAGTTTTTCTGAATTGGTTGTCATAGTTAGCTTTGGCCTTTATTGCTGTACCAATGTACGGGTCTATCGAAATCGGAGACTTTGTCTTCAACGCCTAATGTCAGGGCAAACAATGCCATTCTGACTAATACGCCGTTATCAGTTTGTCTAAAAATCGCCAGATTCGGATTAAGATTTAAATCGTTATCAAGTTCGTTTGCTTCCGCTCTGGAGTCTCTAGGGAGAGGATGCATGATGACAGTTTTTGATTGGAAGTGTTTCGTATATATTTGTTGATTCAAACGAAATTTTCCGCGATATTTATTTGCTTCATCTTGGGATGGAAAGCGCTCTTCTTGAATACGAGTTTGATAACAAATATCTGCATTAAAACTCCCTTCTAATTGTTCAGTTATTGTTAGTTTGTGACCTGCATTAATTATCATATCGCAAATATAAGCAGGCATGCTTAGCTCTTGAGGTGAAATAAATGTGAAATGAAGATTTTTATATAAGCACAATAACTTTGATAGGGAGTGTACGGTGCGGCCGTATTTAAGATCGCCAATCATGGCAATGTTTAAGCCGTCAATCCCTTCACCGTGAAACTTTCTTTCTTTTTCGATAGTGTATAAATCAAGTAATGCTTGAGTTGGATGCTCGTTAGCACCATCGCCACCATTGATAACTGGGACTCGACTGCCTTCGGCAAACTCTGCTACAGAGCCTTCTTGTGGGTGCCGCATGGCGATTATATCGGAATAACCGCTAAGGACTCTAGCGGTATCATACAATGACTCGCCCTTGGCTAATGCCGAGTTACTCATACCCGTAGTTTCTCTAACTTCTCCCCCAAGCAAATTGAATGCGGTGCCGAAGCTGACCCGTGTTCTTGTGCTAGGTTCGAAGAATAAATTACCTAGTATCGCCCCCTCAAGAACTTGTGTACGTTTTTTACGCAGCGCATAAGGTAACATACTGTCGGCTACCAAAAAGACTTTCTCTATGGCTTCTCGGTCAAACTGCGCGACACTTAAAACATGATTACCAGTAAATTGAGTCATCAAAACGATGCCTTTTTCGGTGAAATATTAACTGTAGCGGAGTTTATCAAAAAATTGCAGATGAAAGCGCTAAATTTTCATAAAAATAATAGAAAAGTGTCAGTATTGTTGCACAAGTTACGATCGACTTTGTATTGCTTTGTTAACTGAACAATTCGGCAATTTTGAGCGTTTTAGTAACGACCTTACGTGCATAGTCTTTGAGCTCTGCTTGGTCTTGTTTATAAGCTAACCCGAGCATACTGAGCATGTGATAATTGCCTTTTAACAGATTGAAAAAATCCGTAGCCAGTTCTTTGGCATCAGACTCTGATAACTTACTTTCGGGGTGTTTCATTAGTAAGTCTTTGACCAAACTGATGCTATGTGAGGGCCCTGCGTCATAAAACAGTTGTGCTAAATGTAAGTTATTCTTTGATTCGCCTATAACGACGGAATACATGGCGATAACGCGTTTATCGTTAAGTAATTGAATAAAGTTAAAGGCAATTGAATACAGAATATCGTCTAGCGGATTAGAGTCGATACACATGGCTGCTTCTTCAATCCGGTATTCTTCACACTTGCTTTCTATAACCGCGTTATACAATACGTCTTTATTTTGGAAATGTGAATAAACGGTCTGTTTGGAAACACCGCTTTGTTTAGCAACAGCATCCATAGAAGTACGATCGTACCCTTGCTGCAAGAAAAGTTCTCCAGCGTGATACAAAATCTGATGGCGTTTTTCGCTGCTCTTAGGTCGGCCAACTATCTTGGATTTGCTTTGCGTTGGTGAACTTTCAGTAGGTGTTGATGAAATAGTCATAAGTTCCATAATGGTATATGAATTGTTCCGCAAAAGAGATGGAAATATTGAGGCTCAGAACTAATTTAGCATAATATTAGTAATCATACTAGACGGTCCAGTATTTATGCTTTAGCATCCGTCATCATTACCAATAGTTCCCGATATTTAGCTTCTAATATCAAGTAAAAGTGACATCCTCACTATGTGTAAAAGGGGAAGAGTATGCTTATAGGCAACACAAAAATGACATTTTTTTTTAGCATTGGATTTCAATATATGAGCACTAATAAAGGTCCCTCTGACAATAATGCTTCAATTTCAGCTGTATCTGCAGATCAAACAAATGAGTGCAAGCATAGGCTTGTAAAGAACGGAAAGTTGACACTCTTATCTCTTTGCATAGGCAGTTTTTTATTGCTGATTGTGTTGATTTTATTTTCAGGTGATAAAACGGCAATTGCATTTGCAGACGAACAATCGATGGTTATTGAAAATGCCAAAGTAAATGTACAATTGCTTTCTATTCAATCAGCTTATACGAAGCAGCGGAAAGTCTATGGGCTAATTGAGTCGGCACAACAAGCTAATCTCGCTTTTGAACTTTCCGGAGTAATTGAAAAAATACGGGCTGTTGAAGGCGAAATAGTGAAGAAAGGGCAGGTTTTAGCAATCTTAGATAAACAAAGACTATTCGCTCAAAAGAAAGAACTAGATGCCGTTTTATTAAGAGCTGAGGCAGATGCAAGGCTAGCTAGCCTGTCTGCAACGCGAACTGCTGAATTAGTCAAAAAACGCCTAGAACCGGAGCAAAGATTAGACGAAGCGAAAGCTGGGTTAGATGTGGCCAATGCGCTCGTAATTGAGGTAAGAGCTAAACAAGAAAGCCTTGATGTCGAACTTCAGAAGTCGTCCTTAATTGCGCCTTTTGACGGTCAGATTGTGCAACAACTATTAGATTCAGGAACCGTGGTGAGTTCCGGTCAGCCGGTGTTTTCGCTAATGGCTGAGCTGGACTTAGAAGCAAGAATAGGACTGCCAACTCAATCTTCTTTAGCATTGAATTTAGGTGAGCCCTATGCACTAAGCTATCAAGGTGAAACATTACCATCAATATTAACTTCACTAGCAAAACAACGAAACAGAGCAACTCGAGCTATAGATGCTGTATTTAAGGTGGACTCCCAAGCAGCACAAAAATTATATCTTATGCCTGGGGATCTAGTGTCACTGTCAGTCGATGTACAAATTCAAAAACAGGGTACATGGATCCCTATTAGTGCTTTAACCAATGGCGTTAGGGGCTTGTGGACATTGTTTGTGATTGATAAGTCAAGCGGCTCTCAAGTTATTCAGCCCCGCAGTGTTTATGTTGAATATATGGAGCAAGACCGCGCATTTGTATCAGGCGCTATAGTGCAAGGTGAGTTGCTAGTTGTGTCGGGATTGCACCGATTAACGCCTAACCAAATAGTACAAAATATCCACGTGCTAAGTACGGCGAGAAATTAAATAATGTCGAATACTCAACATAATTCATCTTGGTATACAATTTTCTTTCGTCGAGGGCATTTACTTGCTTTGAGCATCATCATTATTCTCGTCGCGGGTTTGTCGGCAGTGACAACTTTGCCACGTCTTGAAGACCCGCGAATCGATTTACGTAATGTCATTATTCTTACATCTTACCCTGGTGCCTCTGCTGAACGAGTTGAAGCCTTAGTATCTGATGTGCTTGAGGATGAACTGCGCGAGTTATATGAAATTAAAGAGATTAAGTCTACATCCAAAGCAGGCTTCTCCAGCGTAATGGTTGAATTACAAGACTGGGTGGACAACTCAACTAATCAGCAAATATTTTCAAAAATCAGAGACAGCCTGGATAATGCGTCAATAAGGTTACCTGATGGTGCAAGTAAACCAATTTTAGAGGATAAGCGCGGAGCAACTGCGTTTACTATGTTGATTTCCATTGATGCGGACCTTCCAGAGAAGACTTCATTGTCAGTTTCAGGAAGGCTTGCTAGTGAGCTGGTGGATAGGTTACGTAACGTGCAGGGCACAGAACTTGTGCGGTTGTATGGTAATCCAATAGAAGAGATCTTAGTTGCGATAGATCCTCAAGTGCTAGCTTCTATAGGCTTGAGTGTTAGCCAAGTGAGTGATCGTATACGCACAGCGGATTCTAAGTTGCCAGCAGGAATACTAAGAACAGATCA
>NZ_CALJHY010000008.1 GCF_937770335.1 uncultured Glaciecola sp. | reverse complement strand
TCTGGTGTTGATGGCAATCACAGTGACCTATTGTTTCCTTCTCACGTTAAGCAAAACGTGCTTGCACAAACCAATTTACGTAGTTTCAGTGGAATTTTACCGATCACGTATCAAGAAGATATCTCGAACAGCGATATCGGTGGCGGCCACGGTACTCATGTTGCAGGAACCGTTGGTGGTAACGGTGCCATGAGTTCTGGTAAGCATGCAGGTGTTGCTCCTGGCGCTGATCTTATTGGTTATGGTTCAGGCGCTGCAATATTAATTCTCGACTCTATTGGTGGGTTTGATTACGCCTTAACACATCAATTCCAGTACAATATTCGGGTTATATCTAACTCATTTGGTAGCACTAGTGATATCGGTACTGACTTCAATCCTGATGATCCAACTAACATAGCAACTAAAGATCTGGCCGATAACGGTATTATTACTGTTTTCTCTGCAGGTAACTCAGGTCCTGGTGAGCATTCCATTACCGGTAATTTCAAAAAAGCGCCATGGGTCGTTACGGTTGCTGCCGGAGATAAAAATGGCGTGTTGGCCGATTTTAGTTCAAGAGGTAAGTTTAACGGTGAAGGTAAAGAAGTGGTAGTTGATGGTGAAACCCTCGTTTGGGAAGATCGTCCTACGATAACTGCACCGGGTGTTGATGTTATTTCCGCTCGTGCATCTACCTCAAGTACTGGCGGCTTAAGCGCAGACTCTGATGCAGAGGTGATTGAACCTCAAAACCTGGCTTTTTATACTCTTTCCAGCGGTACATCTATGGCTGCACCACATGTATCCGGTATTGTTGCCTTGATGCTTGAGGCTGATCCCACGCTACAGTGGCAAGATATAAAACGTATTTTACAGCAAACTGCTACGCCAATGACCGGCAAAGATGGATGGGAAGTGGGTGGCGGATACGTTAATGCACACCTTGCAGTGAATGCGATTGTTAACGGTGAAGAAGTGTACGGTGATACGGTTAAATTAAATCGTCAATTTAACGCTGAAGCGATAGTTATTGAAAGCGGCAAATTTAGTCGAAACCTTACCTTTATACCCGTCGGTGAGTCACCTGTTGAAACATTTATGGTTGGTCCTGATGTGTCTTTAGTCTCTGCAAAAGCCACTATTGAAACAGGCTTAGCGTTCGTTTTGGAAGACCCTAAAGGTAATACTTACGGTTCAGGAATTGGCCTGATATTACAGGGTACGTCAGTGGGTACTATTGTCCCAGGAATACCCGGCGAGTGGAAGGTGTACGCACGAGGTATTGGCTCCATTGGTGGTTTAGCGGTTGACCCAGCAGGTGTTACAAATGGCGTTGGTGCACCGGGTAACTTTGATGTGAATATTCGCCTCCTAGAATCCCAAGGCATTAACGGTATTGATGATACTGAGAACCATCCAGTTCGCCCATTCGCAGAGTATGTAGTCAATAGTCATTTGATGGATGCTACCGTCAATGGCTTTGAACCCGATAGCGATTTAACCCGTGTGCAGCTAGCCGATACATTAACCCTGGCAAGCAGTGTGCGTCAGTCGTTGAATGGTAACAAAGCGGTGTTTACTGATGTGAATAGCGACATGGCAGCAGCGGTGAACTCAGTGATGCAACAAGGCGGCCGTCTGGCTGATTTGGATCGTACAGACGATGCACTCATGAAAACTGATAGTTCATCTAACTTTGCTGCACAAAGCAAAGTACAGCGTGAAGCGTTAGCTTATTCATTAGTGCAGGCATTAGGTCAGCAAGCGGCAGCTCTGTCTTTTGATACCAATGAAGATGTAACTGCAATCGTGTTTGGTGAAGTGGTTACACTATCTGACAGTGATGACATCAGCGATGAGTTTAAAGGATACGTACAGGTTGCCCTAGCGCTGGGATTGCTTCGCGCAGACGTAAGCTTCGAGCAAGGCCCTTTTGCTCTTGAACCAACTATTACCGCTAAGTTTAACCCGCAATCAACTATTACTCGTGGTGAAACTGCAGTAGCAATTACTCAACTAGATGGTATGCGTTAATAGCTACTACTCGAAAAGGCCGGCTTTGCCGGCCAATCTTAGACATTCTGCAGAGCTATTGACTGGTAATTTCTTATAGATATTACTGCAATGGTTTTCTGCAGTTTTAAACTTGAAGCACAAGTTGAAGTCACAAGCCACAAACGTCATTTCAGTCAACATCTACTTGCACTGAAAGTCAGTTTGTAACACTAAAAATAAACAAACATAAGATCAATTGCATAGAACAGGTTTATGTTTGAAATTGTATTAGGGGCATGAAAAAGGCGTCATTATGACGCCTTTTTTATTCACAGCAGATAACATTCGTTATCGTGCAAAATGTACTCTTAGATACTTAAAACTTATAAGTAGCTTGGGCGTAGACAAATCTACCCTGAGCGTTATGCGTTCCTGCCACGTAACCCGTCCATGAATTGTAACTAAATGGTGGTGTTTCGTTAAACAAGTTTGTTACACCTAACGTTAAGGTTGTATTTTCTATACCAGCATAGTTAACAACCGTATCAACCGTCACCATAGCATCGATATCCGGCGCTATACTGCCGTCTGTTCTAGTCCGCACAGCAGCATCTTCTTCAAACTCACCAATATAGTTGATGGCAAAGTTTGCACTCCAGTCGTCTTTCACCCAAGATCCAGAAGTCGTCCAGCGAACTTTAGGCTGCTCAAACCCGCCTTCTTGCGTATCGATACGACCACCAGTTCGGATATCTTCGTAGTTCAATACATAGTTTAGGACGTAATTTAATTTGAAGTCACCCATGTCATTTGACATTCTGTAACCTATATCAAGATCTAATCCAGAAGTTTTAAGATCGAATAAATTCTCAAAACGGTCAAAAATAACTTCCACTTGCCCCGGGTCGCCGGCTACACCTGTATCCAAACGCTGAACAACCGCAGGGTTACTGCCTTGAGTCGTAAATACGAACTGAGTGTCTTTACCGATGACATTTTCAATATCGTAATTATAATAATCTACAGAAAAATCAATGTTGTCGGTAATTTCATAAATAACACCTAAGTTATAACTCTTAGACTCTTCTGGCCCTAAATCAGGGTTACCAGCTAACTGTGCCGTATATTCAAAAAGTTCACAGGCTTGATCAACATTACCTACTGCAGCACATCGCACAGTATCAACTAAGCTAGGAGACTCGTCTGTAACACCTAAACCAATCTGACTCAAAGAAGGAGCGCGAAAAGCAGTTCCATATGAACCTCGTACCGAAAGTTCATCCATAGGTGTCCAAATAAAGGCCACTTTTGGATCAGTAGTAGTACCAAAGTCACTATAATCTTCATGACGCACAGCTACTTGAATATTGAATGTTTCAGTCATTGGAATTGCTAGTTCAGCAAAAATAGACGCGTTATCACGCTGGCCATTTGCCTGTGTTGCTTCTGTTCCGAAAACATCACCACGCAGGAATTGGTCGTCTGGATTATCACTAATGGTTTCTTCACGGTATTCAGCACCGACAGCCAGCATTAGCTCGCCTGCTGACATATCCATGATGGGACCAGATATTTTACCATCAAAAGTTCTGCTGGTAGACTTACCATATCGAGTGGTTTGGGTTTCTATATAATCAAGAGCTTCTTGACTATTAGCAGAAGGCTCAAACGGATTCCATAAACCGCTGTCTATTGCCTCTTGAGTACGACGAGAGTTTGGAAAGCCATTTACTCCGCGTTCAATCGAGTCACTCTTTATATAACTATAAGCAGCTTCCCAGTTCCATTCATCCATTTCGCCCTGTATGCCTAATACACTGCGATAGTAATCTGAATCAACGCGCTTTTCGCGATCACCAATTTCAACTAAACGACGACGCATCGTCAATTCTTGCTGGTAGAATTCACTTGAAGGATCATCGGCAAATGGATGATTTACATTATCTGCAGACATAAACAATTCATTAAAGCTTGGGCTGGCAGCCCCTCTAATGGTTGTTTTTGAATTTTGTCCGTTTAACTCAACAAACGCTCTAAGGGTATCGTTAATTTCATATTTACCCATATACATAAAGCTAACACGCTCAGATGCAGGTACCGTAGAACTCATTGGCGCATAATCATAACGACACAAAGTGCCTACAATATCTTCTGCGGGACATACATCGTTGCCAAAGGTATCTGGCACGCGAATAGAGTTGTTTGAGGCAAGTGCAATGGTACCAGGGAAACCTGAAGAACTTCTACCGTCTGTTGCGTATGGGTCATTGGGTCTTAAAGCAGTTTGATTAGCAGAACTAGTATAATATCTATCAGCATTAAGAATTTCTTCACGATCAAAATAATCTAATACGAAGGTATGACTGGATTTTTCTGAACTACTACCAAACAATAGGCTTGTGTTTGTCTCTTTACCGCCACCATCAGCTGTATCACCAATTCTTGCAGTGGCTTCCATTCCATTATAATCATCTTTTAATATAATGTTTATAACGCCCGCGATTGCGTCAGAACCATAAGTCGCAGAAGCACCATCTTTTAAAATATCTACGCGTTTTATGGCCGCTAATGGAATATTATTGATATCAACAAAGGCTGTTTCTATTTCGTTTGCGAAAGGGGAAACAGAAATGCGTCTTCCATTCACAAGTATAAGAGTGGAGTCTGCGCCTAAACCTCTTAATGATACGCTTGAACCACCATTACCGGTTCCATCACTACTATTACCTTGAGTCGAAAATGTACCTTGACCAGCCATTGGTAGTTTTGTAAATAGGCCGATTAAATCAGTCACACCGGTCTTGCTTATATCTTCGGCGGATAATGAGGTAACCGGAGACGGGCCTTCCAAATCGGTTCTTTTTATATGCGAACCTGTTACTTGTATACGTTCAAGCCGACTAGTTTCCTCTGACTGAGCGTGCACAGCCATACTGCTCGAAATGGCAGTGGCTAATAAGGTGAGTTTTAATGTGCTATGTTTCATCGTTATCCCTGATGTTTTTTATATTAATAAGAAATTGAAGCAAACTTTTACTACAGCTCAAATTCCCTTGAGGTTATATTCAAATCTTATCCATTTCATAGACGTGATACGTTAATATCGATACTAAAAATATTTCCTTTGATTAACAAATAGCTCAAATTTTAAGCAAATATTTAAGGTCATAAGATTAAGCCACATAAGCGTGCTATGCAATAGGCTTTAATTTTATTGGGGTTTAAATAGTAGTCGTGACGATGCCATTTGGCATAGCGGCACTAAGCAAATAAGATACAGGGTTAATCAACAGCAAATCACTCCAAGTTATGTTGGTACCATGATTTGCAGTAAAGCCATTAGCGAGGAAAATATTAGGCTTTCTAGCTTAGAGATATTGGGGGTTATCTTTAAATCCAAACTTCATTTAAGGTTTAGTTCAGGTGGTTATAGTAGCAGGTCTGTTTACAACTACCTATATCAGTATCTGCTTTTAGCTCAAGCAGTTGACCTTAACCTGCAGTCAACTTGCATGTTAAAATTTTAAATTAACATCCTGTGCATAGGCCCTTCAATTAGAAAGGCCTTTTAGACAGGTGAAAAGTAAACCGACTTATAATGCAATCACTCTGGCGAGTGACAGGCAAAATTGTAAATTGAAGCGTCTTATCGACAATATCCTGTTGTAACTCAAATAAACTGTGTCACAAATGCTAATACCGCTAGCACAACAAATCCCAATGCCATGCGCAACGTTAATGTAGCCGCGTTCGCATCGTTACCTCGTTTCTTTGCTGGTAATGCATTAACGGCACTTACAGCGAAGCCAACAAAATGAGTTTTGAGATTGTCAGCGAATCTGGCTAAGCCAAGTCCTGCAGCTGGCATTGCTCTTCTATATATCCACTCAAAATCGAGGTTGACTGATTTTAACTCAGGTGGGTAGAGTCCTTTTTTATTTAGCCAAACAAAGGCTAATGCAGAGAAAAACAGTAACTGTAGCTGGGTTAACGTATGCGTTAGGTCATAGGGTACGTAACTATTTTCCCAAGGTAGCATTTGATACAGAAACTCAGGGTAAGTGCCGACTAGGATACACATAAATGCAGCGATGCCCATTGCGACTAGCATGTTGGTAGGTGCTTCTTTCGGACGCAAACCTGAGTCATGAGCAAAGAAAGCAAAGAACGGAATTTTAATGCCAGCATGGTGGAATACGCCTGCTGAGGCAAACAATAACATTAACCATAAATATTCGTGGCCGGCTTCAATCATAGCAGCCATGACCATACTCTTACTTACAAAGCCACTAAACAACGGGAAGGCTGAAATTGATGCTGCACCGATAATACAGAAAATAGTCGTTTTCGGCATTGTCTTGTACAAGCCACCTAAATTCGAACCATTAACATGCCCCACGCGGTGCAGAACTGCGCCCATGGTCATAAACAATAAGCCTTTAAAGATAACGTCATTAAATGCATGAGCAACGGTACCGTTGAGTGCTAAGGCTGTGCCTATCCCAATACCGCAAACCATAAAACCAAGTTGGTTTATTAAGCTATACGCTAATACTTTGCGAAGATCATTTTCAATAACGGCGTAAAATATTGGGAAACAAGTCATTGCAGCACCAATATAAACCAACAAGTCTTCACCTGGGAAGGTTCTGGCTAGCATATAGATAGCCACTTTAGTGGTAAATGCGGATAAGAAAACAGCGCCTGCTGGCGTCGCTTCAGGATAAGCATCTGTTAGCCATGAATGCATGAAAGGGAAGGCCGCTTTGATACCAAATGCAATAAGGAATAACCACGATGCCATTGAGCCCAGACCGATATAGCCGATCTCTAAAGAGCCGGTTTGCTGAAAATAGCTAATAGCACCAATAAGTAACAATACACCTGACAGCACTTGGATAATCAAATAGCGTATACCTGCGGCTTTAGACGCTTTGGTTCTGCGTGCAAAAACTAAGAAAGCAGATGTAACGGCAAGTAATTCCCAAAAAATAAATAAGGTAATAAAGTCGCCAGCGAATACCGCACCTACTGCACTACCTGCATATAGTAAGCCTGCTACTATTTGCACTTTATCTTTCACATGCAAAGCATAAATAAGACAAATAAAACACGCTAAGTGAAACAGATAAGCAAACAGTAAAGTCAGTTTCGCATCTTGTTCAGTGACTTGTGCACCTACATCCATAATCTGGAGGGTGAATGTGTGTAATTGAATGCTAATTGGCGTTAGTTGGTCAGCATTTAGGTAAATTAATATACCATTGACCAACGGAACTAAAACTAGCAGATAGCGAAACCTGACGGGTGCAATCGCGGCAAATAATGCAGCTAAGAAAAACGGTAAAAAAGCAGGAATAGCATAACTCATGAATGCGACTCCGTATCTTGATTACTATCAGGGGTATGCTTAACATCAACGCGAGGCACTATTTGTTCTACTTCATCTTCGCGTTTGTCATAGAAGTGTTCATCACGCATAACAAATTTCCGCATTCCCGTCGCAATAATAACAAGCACAACACAGGCGACAAAACCGTAGATGGCATAAAAAGCAGGGATCTCATCATACGACAAGTAAATATGTCGGTGCACGACAAAGTCAGCAACCACCAACAATATGCATATCGCATAAAATATACGAATCATCCAAGTGACATTTTTAGGGTTGTCGAAAAAGTGGACTTTTTGCCCCGTATTATTTGCTTCAATCTTCATTTCGATACCTTAAAAATTTGTCAGTGTTGATGAAAGTCGATAAAACACTTGTGGATCAAAGAACAAATAAATTGTTATGAATGTTGGAATAGCCATACCAATCAGGCAGGCTATGGGGGCTTCTTTAATTCCTTCGCTAACGGGGTGTCCGCCAGCATGATCATTTTCAGTGCTAGATTTAACCGGCTTATTGAAAAACGCGGTCATCGGAATACTGAGTAAGTAATAGATATTGAGTAATGAACTGACCGTTAAGCCAATAAGTACTGCCCAATAAGTGGCTTCAGGGCCCTGAAAGTTTAAACCGCCGGATATCAAATACCACTTACTCCACATACCGCCGAAGAACGGTAAACCAATAATACTTAAGGTCCCAATCGTAAACACAATAAAAGTAAATGGCATAACGCGACCTAAACCGGCCAATTCGCTAACGTATTTTTTATGACTCGCTACTAGAATTGCACCAGCTGCAAAAAATAAGGCTATTTTGGCAAACGCATGCATCGCAATGTGCATTGTGCCACCCAATATACCTGCCTCATTGGCCAACAGTGCGCCTAAAATAATGTAGCTTAATTGGCTTATTGTCGAATAGGCCAAACGTTCTTTTAAATTGTCCTTTGTTAAAGCAATAAATGATGCAAGAACAATGGTCGTTAACGGTATCCAAATTAACCAATGGTTGGCACCAGATTCAGTAATGAAGTCGGTACCAAAGATGAATACAACAACCTTCATCACTGAGAATACGCCCGCTTTAACAACCGCCACCGCATGCAATAACGCACTAACGGGGGTTGGCGCAACCATTGCTGCAGGTAACCATTTGTGCAGAGGCATTAAACCCGCTTTACTGATACCAAAGAGAAACATCAATAAAAGAGGGGCAGCCCAAATCATATCGAGATTGTCAGCTAAAATACCCCCTTCTTGAAAAGTGAGGGTACCTGAAACAAAATACACAATGACCATTGCAGGAAGGAAAAATAAGATCGATGACCCCATTAATATGAGGATATAAGTTTTCCCTCCTTTTCTGGCATCCCGAGTGCCGGCATGTGTAACAAGCGGATATGTTGATACTGTTAATATTTCGTAGAATAAAAATAAAGTAAATAAGTTATCTGAATAGGCTACGGCCATAACGCCAGCGATGGCGACAGCAAATAAAACATAAAAACGCGTTTGTTGTTTTTCGTTGTGCGCTCTCATGTAGCCAATTGCATAGATTGATGTGGCAATCCATAAACCACTAGCAATTAGCGCAAACAAGCTGCCAAAGGCCGTTGCAGAGAAGGCAATTGATAAACCTTTAATCGGCTCAGCAAAAGTGAACCTGGATGCCGCCACGTCTTTTGCATGGTCCAGGTCAAGGCTGAGGTAGATGTCAACGTTGATAATAAACAGGATAATAGCAGTCACAATAGTGGCTGTTTCGCGCAAGTTAATGTGTTTATCTAATCTGGATATGATAATAGCCCCAACAATAGGGATTATCATAGAAAGAATTAATAAATCGGTTAAAGCTAATTGGGTCATCATTATTTCCTATTGCTTCAACAGTGCAGTTGCAGCAGATGATGCCGCTTCAAAAGATAATTCAGTATTTAAACCAAAAAATATACATAACATGGCTCCAATCCAAAGGGCGGCAGACATGGTCTTTGGCGTTATAGCAATTGCTGAGTCACCGCTTGGTACGTCTTGTATATGTACCTTGCGTTTGCTTCTGAAATACAGGTTTTCAACTATCTTCCAAACATAGCCGATAGCCAGTACTGAACCTAAAACAATAGTGATAACGACAATCCACATACCTTTTTCAACCGCAGCTTCGAGTAAATACCATTTTGTAACAAAACCGACAGTGCCCGGCACACCAATTAGACTAAGCCCTGCCAATGTAATGGCTGCAAATGTCCATGGCATGTCCCTGCCTAAGCCTCTTAAACTACCTAATTCAGTGGTGTTGGCTCTATATAGCAGAATGCCTGCACCAATAAATAAGGTTGATTTAATCAGGGCGTGATTGAATAAGTGCAGAATAGCGGCCGTTAATCCTAGTTGGCTCACTAGTGAAAAGCCAATCACAATATAACCAATTTGTGCAATACTCGAAAATGCTAAAAGTCGCTTCATTTCAGTTTGTTGCCACGCACGGTATGAGCCATAAATAACGGCGACACAACCTAACGACAACATAATTTGTGGCAGCAACATATTTACCCAATAGTCGACAGGGTAGAGATCGTACAGAATACGAAGTAACACGTATATTGATACCTTCGTTGCGGTAGCAGATAAGAATATGCCGACTGTTGATGGGGCCTGACTATAAGCGTTTGGCAACCAACTGTGCAGAGGGAATATCGCCGCTTTTAACGCAATGCCCAAAACCATAAAGATTAGTGCGGTTTCTACCAATTGCATGTCTTTGAATGAATCGAATCGACTGGCGATATCAGCGGTATTTAAACTGCCAGAAGCAGCGAACAAAAAGCCCACACCGATTAGGAAAAATGTTGCACCGATAGTACCCAATATTAAATATGAAAACGCCGCGGTCAGCGCTTTTCTATTTTTGCCCATACTAATAAGGGCATAGGTAGCTAATGATGATATCTCTAAGAAGACAAACAGATTAAATATGTCACCTGTTAATGCAATGCCTAAAAGGCCTAATAAGCATAACTGAAAGGCAGCATAAAACAGCGGGATCATCTTCTCTTCAATTTCATCTGGCACACTGCGATAAGCAAATAAGCAGGAAAGGCAACCCATTGCGCTGACGATGAGAGCAACAAATGCATTCAATGAATCAATTTTGTATTCAATTCCCCAAGGCGGACGCCAGCCACCTAATTCATAAATAACATGGCTACCGTCAATTACTTCATAAAGAATGTAGCAAGAAATGGCCAATGATATTAAACAAACAATAAGTGTTAATAACCACGTCACTTTTTCAGATGGAATTAATGCGGTTATTGGTGCGACCATCAAAGGGATGACAATCAATAAGATGGTGAGTTGTTCCATTATTCTTTTTCATCCATAGCCGAAATTTCATTTTCTTCGACGGAGTTATAAGCTTCTTTTATCCGAATAACCAATGCGAATCCCAAAGCCGTTGTAGCAACACCAACAACGATAGCTGTCAGCATAAGCACTTGTGGAAGCGGGTTTGAATAAAGACTGTATTGTTCACTGATAATCGGCACAGTGCCACCCGTCACTTTACCTAAACTGACATAAAATAAAATAACGGCTGTTTGAAACATCGATAATCCAGCTAACTTTTTGACCAGGTTCGACCGGCTCATGAGGGTATAAAGACCAACCATCATAATAGCAACAATCAACCAATAGTTAATATGTCCAACAATGTACTCAATCATTCTGGTGCTACCCGTCTTGCAAAGGTGAAAAACAACAGCACCATAACTGACGCTACCGTGATACCTACACCGAGTTCGATAATGATAATACCAAGATGCTGTCCAGCAACGGGTGTACTGCCGAGGACGCTGTAATTTAAAAAGTTGCCGCCAAGTACCATCGAAGCAACACCTACACCACCGTAAATAAGCACACCTAAACTTGCACCAATGCGCAGGATGTATTCAGGAATAAGCTGTAATCCAGCATCAAGACCGTAGGTAAGTGAATATAATAAAATCGCAGAGCTAAAAATTACACCGGCTTGGAAACCCCCACCAGGACTATAATCACCATGAAATTGTACATAAAGTGCGAACAAGATAATGATAGGAGACAGCCATTTAGTGACCACTCTTAAAATGAGATCATTTGCCATTGGATACCTCTTTTATTCTTAGTTTTTTTCTTGAACCCAGCAACATAAGCACACCGATACCTGCAGTAAGCACAACAGTTACTTCGCCTAAGGTATCAAAGCCTCGATAACTTGCTAACACAGCGGTAACTAGATTTGGCACACCGGTCTCTTCTTGTCCTTTTTCAATGTATCGCGCGGCAACCTGCATATGTGGTGCGCTTTGCGGATCACCTAGTTCAGCAATGTCATGCGTACCATAGATAAGCAGTCCACCCATTAATACACAAATGATAAGTGGAGCGGTGCGTGATTTTTGGGTGGAGACGAGTTCGTGACCATCTTTAATTGAAGCTAATGTGACTAGCATAAGAACCGTTGATATGCCGGTTCCTACCGCAGCTTCTGTAAATGCGACATCGGGGGCGTCTAGGACGACAAACAGGCCAGCGACTAGCAAGCTATATAAACCAAATAACATTGCCATTGCAAATAAATGACGTGTTTTTAAAACGGCTAACGCCATGACTAAGAGAAAAACTAGGAGAACTAAATTGACGACTAGGCTCATTCGCCTTCCTTATCTGTTTTGAAACTACTGATATGTATTTTTTGATTATGTATTAAGCCCCAGCGCCACGCGTTATTTGCTAGCGCATAGGATGAAACCGGGCTTGTAAATAAAAGGAATAAAAATATTAAAGCAAGTTTAGCAATAACGTTGATTGAGTCTGCATGACAGGCTAGTCCTGACAAAATCAAAAACGAGCATAGCGTGTCTGTTATACCGACCGCATGCAATCTAGCATACATGTCGGGCAGCCTTAGCAAGCCGAACGCGCCAACAAGCCCAAGAAAACACCCCATACCGATGAGCACAAAGCCAAAGATTTCAAGCATCTTGGTCTCCTTTTGGTTTGTTCATTGCGTTTGCCTCGTTATTTTTTTCATCGTCTTTACCAGTTTCTTCTTCTGGTACGCTGTTATTTGCAAAAAATTTGCCTCTTTCGACTAATCTTAATGCTGCAATAACGCCGACAAAGTTAAGTAATGAATAGAGTAACGAAATATCTAATAAATCATGACGCCCTGTAAAGAAAGCAAAAATCGCAACTAGTAGCACGGCTTTAGTGCCAAACAAATTGACAGCGAGAATACGGTCAAATACGCTTGGCCCTAGCAATGCTCTGCAAACGCCTAATGCCATTGCAATCAGGATAGCTAATCCGGCAACGAGGTAATATTCGGTCATTGGTTAATATTCTCTATCGTTTTTACCTGATATTGTTTTGGCATGATATTTAAAATATCACCGTGCGCCAGGTCTTGAGCACCTTGTTCACTGATCGTATGCACCAGGAGGGTATGCTCCGACAAGGCTACACTGGCGGAACCAGGTGTAAGTGTAATCGCATTAGCATAAAGTACTTTTGCAACGTCATTGTCGAAAGGGATTTCAATAGTAATAAAGGTCGATTGTACAGGCCTTATACCAAGAACTCTCAAAGTCACATCGTAATTTGACAGCACAATTTTATAGAATAATTGACCGAGAAATTTAACTAGGCTGATAGTAACGAAAAATGTGTATTGCTCTTGATCAATTCGCAGCATGCGTTTGGTTAACCAAAGAGAAATAAGAACGGAGATAACGCCAAAACTTAACATCAGCGGTTCATACATGCCGGACAGCAGCAACCAAACGATGACTAATATCACGCCTAGTCTAAATAAATGACTCAAATCTTATCTCCTAGTACTTTAAAGGATAGGGTGTTGTTATAAACGGAAATTGACACTAGGTCATAAAACTAAGTATTTATTTACTAAGGGCGTTAATTTAACAATTCATTAACGCGAATACAATAAGCGAAGTTAAGTAGTTACTTTATTTAATTTCATTTTAGTTTTAAGCATGCTTCAATTCGCAACACTCACTATAAACTAAGTATGGTAAATACCAAATGAATTTAATTATTACTGGAATGTATAGCGGCCTTCTAGGCCTTGTTTTTCTTGCGTTGTCTATTCAAGTTATTAAAGTTAGAAGAAAGCATGTGGTTAGTTTAGGTGATGGAAATATAGACGGTTTGCAAAAAGCGACGAGAGCACACGCAAACTTCACTGAATACACGCCAATTTGTTTGATTCTATTATTGATTGCAGAAATGACTTCTCAAGCGGTTGTTTTCTTGCATGTTTGTGGCATTTTACTAGTATACGGACGCGTTGCTCATGCCTATGGTTTAGTCAACAAGTCAGGTGCAAGTTGGGGACGTATTAGCGGCACTTTAGCTACGTTTGCTGTGTTAATTGCATTGTCTTTGTGGAATCTGTACATCGTAGTTGCTAAGTTTATTTAGTTTATTAACGTAATGGTCTGCAAATAAAAAGGCCATCGCAAATACGATGGCCAAAGGGAGCTTACTCATGTTTACCTTTTGATAGAACTTCAAAGCTAGGGAATTCTTTGTCGCTCTATCTAAGACATATGTTTACTATTTACTTATTTTCAATAATGTTGCTGCCTATTTCGATGCGTCTTGGCTTTTTCGCCTCAGGGACAACCCTTTCAAGATCGACATGCAGTAGACCATTCTCTAAATCGGCGGTCAGTACTTTAACGTTGTCGCCAAGTTGGAATTTTCTTTCGAAGTTTCTTTCTGAAATACCTTTGTGTAAAAATTTACGGCTTTCGTCAGGCGTTTGTTCTTTGCTACCACTGATAATGAGGGTATTTTCCACAACCTCAATAACAACATTGTCTTTGGCAAAGCCAGCAACCGCCATCGTAATTCGATATTTGTCATCTTCGAGTAATTCGATATTGTACGGAGGATAAGTGTTTTGTTTTTCATTCCTTGCTGCCGCATCAATGATCGATGCTAAGTGGTCTGAACCAATGAATGAACGGTATAATGGAGATAGATCGATAGTACGCATAGTCATATCCTTTTACTTTTAAGCAATATGTTTAAATTAAGTGCCCCGACAATTCGGCGGCGGTTTTGTGAACCCTTTCGGCGACCACAATAAATATATGAGAACGGATTTAATTTTTTCAAGAATAAAATGATATTATTTTTCGTGAAGTTATAAAAGTTTATTTAAATCAAACGGTTGGCTAGTAATGTTTTTATTTCTAATGAAAGCTAACGACCAATATCGAGAAGTGTAATAGCGTATATGAACGTAATTTAGATCAAAAATCACAACAAAATGCTAGATCCGCGGTGCTTTGATATTGAAGTTTTTAAATCAATTTGCGTCGCGGATTATTAACCGCAACGCCTTCCTCGAACTGATTATAATCCGAATTTTTCTTCAATTACTTCTTCTAATACAGCCAGAGGAAGCGACCCGTTGCCGATGATGGCGTCATGAAATACACGGATGTCGAAATTAACACCTTGTTTCTTTTCAACTCGTGCACGTAATTCACGAATTTTGAGCTCACCAATTTTATAAGACAGTGCTTGGCCTGGCCATGATATATAGCGGTCTATTTGATCTTCAACGGCTTTATCGGTCAACGCAGTGCGTGCCGCTAGATAATCAATGGCCTCTTGACGTGTCCAGCCGAAGGCATGTATTCCAGTATCTACAACTAACCTTACTGCTCGCCACATTTCATAGCCTAAACGCCCAAAATCGCTGTACGGGTCTGTATAAAAACCGGCTTCTTTGCCTAATCGTTCGGAGTAAAGTCCCCAACCTTCGGAGAAAGCGCTGTGGTTTAGGGTTTTTCTGAATTCGGGTAAGTCGAGCTCCATGGCGATGGCGTTTTGTAAGTGGTGACCTGGAACCGCTTCATGCAAACTCAGCGCCTCAAGGTTATAAAGGGGTTGTTGAGCTGGCACCGAGTTTAGAAAATAGGTGCCCGGTGTGCGGTTATCTGGTGGCGGCATATAAAATGCGCCACGACTCGCTGAGCCTTTAATTGTAAATGTATTTCTGGGCAAATTACCAAAAAAGAAAGGCAGTTTTCCATACATTTTTTGCGTAATAAAAGCAGTTTTTTCTAGCACATCTTGTTCGCTATCTGCATAAAATTGGTCTGAACTTGCTAAAAATGCCAAAAATTCTGCATAATTACCTTCAAAGCCAACTTGCTCGATAATTGCCAGCATTTCTTTTTTGATACGGGCAACCTCGGACAAGCCTAAATCATGTATTTGTTGAGCACTGAGGGTGGTTGTTGTGTAGTATTCGATTGCGTAAGCGTAATATTCTTTTCCACCTTCAACAGATGCTATACCTGCCTTATTACGACAATTTGGCATATATTGTTGAGTGAAATAGTCGAACATTTGTTGATAAGACGGGATCACATGAGACTTAATAAGTTGCTTAGCTTGGGTGCTGTAATTTTGTTTTTGCTGCAAAGTAAACGTCGTTGGAAAACGCGTGAATGGTTCAAAAAGAGCACTGTTTTCAGCATCGCTAACAATGTGTTGTTGGATACTTTGAGCATAGTTTCTAAAGCTCTCACAAACATGCACAAAACCCGCGCTCACACCTTGTTTCATTAAGTCTATATTTTCACGATTAAATCGCGGATAGTCTGCTAAGCTAATTAAAAAATTATCATAATCTTTACTATTTAGGAATGCCATATTAGCCGGCGCTTCAGCAAAATAGGTATGCCAACCGCTCAAAAAGTTAATTGGGAAAAACTTGTCTTGGTACTGATAGTACTTTTGTTCAAATTCTCTTTCATATTTGAATAAACGATAACTCATTAAGTTGTCTTCACTTAATTTTTTACTATTTATGCTGGAGAGTTGGCTGAGAACTTTCGCATTAAAGGCTTTGCGTCTTGCGATACCTTGCTCAGAAAAGTCAGCTAGTTTACCGTTTGGTTTCCAGGCGTCAGGGTCAGTTCTAAAGAATACTTTTTCTTTTTGTGCTTGTTGCCAATGTTGGTTGAGCAAGGCATGCAAGTCTTCGTTATCATCTGCTTTTGCGTTACCATTTATAAATAAAAGAGTGACAACTAAAAATGAGATCGATTGAAATGTCGATTTTAAAACGTTTTTGGCAGTGACTGCCGAGTCATTCGTTAGGGTACGCATGCAATTCCTGTAAAGTCTTTATATGGTAAGAATAAGCCTACTATAAAAGTGCTTAAATAAAAAATTAACCCGGTTATCGGATCATTATAATGGGGACTTAAACAGTCTATCTAAAGCAAGCTAGAATAAGTGCAGGGGACTGTAGGTCTGCTATTTGTAACGCTAAATGAAAGCGTTACAAAGGGGCTGTATCTATTTACGTGCCCCTTTTTTATCGCTAGCGCTGGATACAGTGAGCGCGTTTATTTGTTGTGACGAGCTTTCAATACTTCAATAGCGTCGTTTAATGAGAGGTTACTGGCTTGCAGCAACACAATTAGGTGGTATAACAAGTCGGCAGATTCATTTTTTAGTTCATCTAAATCTTGGACCGCAGCCGCCAGTGCTGTTTCAACACCTTCTTCCCCCACTTTTTGTGCAATACGCTTAATACCTTTGCTGTAAAGCTCAGCCGTATAGCTGGTGGATGGGTCCGCTTCTTTGCGCTCTGCCAATACTTGCTCTAACTCAGCAAAAAAGGTCATCGTTGGCGGCTCACTATTGAACCAGCAAGTGCTAGCACCGGTATGGCAAGTGGGGCCATTTGGTTTAGCCAGAATTAACAGAGCATCTTGATCACAATCTGCTGAAATATCGACTAAGTCAAGAGTGTTGCCAGACGTTTCACCTTTCATCCACAAACGTTGTTTGGAACGACTAAAAAAAGTGACTTTGCCAGAATCAAGGGTCTTAGCTAATGCTTCTTGATCCATATAACCCTGCATCAAGACACGGCCGGAATGGGAGTCTTGTATTACCACAGGTAACAAGTTGTCCATCTTTTCCCACGCTAATTGCTTCGATGTTTCGTTAGTGATTTTCATTCTACTTCCTATTGAGTCAACACGCATTTGCTGCGCATTTCTATTCCTTGAGCGGATAGCCAGGCTTTTAGTTGAGGTATATCTATAATCGCTTTATGAAAGACGGACGCCGCTAGCGCACCATCAACATCGGCTTGTTTATAAACGTCGGCAAAGTGCTGCATTTCACCTGCACCGCCAGACGCAATCAGGGGAACGTTACATACGGCTCTGACAGCAGCAAGCTGCGCAATGTCATAACCGTTGCGAACACCATCTTGATTCATGCAGTTCAAGACAATTTCACCAGCGCCGTGCGACTGTACTTCTTTTACCCAGTCGATGGTTTGCCATGCTGTTTTTTGAGTGCGCGTTTCGTCACCAGTAAATTGATACACTTCATATTGTCCTGTTTCTTCATTAAAGAAACTATCAATACCAATGACAACGCACTGTTGACCAAATGTATCATGCAACTCTTTGATTAATCCCGGATTGGAGAGTGCGGGGCTATTGATTGATATTTTATCGGCACCCATTTCGAGAATTTTACCCGCATCTTCAATCGACTTGATGCCGCCAGCAACGCAAAATGGAATATCAATCACTTGCGCGATTTTAGTCACCCAGCTTTTGTCGACCACGCGCTGGTCGCTTGAAGCTGTAATATCATAAAAAACAAGTTCGTCGGCACCGGCTTCAGCATAACGCTTGGCTAGAGGAACAATATCACCAATAATTTCGTGATTACGAAATTTAACCCCTTTGACTACAACACCGTCTTTTACGTCGAGGCATGGGATTATGCGTTTAGCTAACATCGCGGTTCACCTGTTTTATGTGTTTGATTTTTTATAATTGGATATAAGGTACACTTCATATATATTTCTTTTAATAAGTTTGAACGGAGATTCAGGCAGGAAAATAGGACTACATACCTATTTAGGTGACAAAATTGACTCTGCTTTTTATATCCACGGCTAAATAACTATCAGTTAACTTTAACCAGCCAATGATGCTTGTCTTCAGCTTTACCCCATTGAATATCATTTAAGGCTTGGCGTAATTTCATTGTGGTCGGGCCGGTTTCACCGCTACCGACTCGGTGTTCTTTGCCATTGTGAATAAAGGTGCCTACTGGTGTAAGTACTGCTGCTGTGCCTGAAAGCGCAGCTTCAACGTCTGGCTTTGCTGCTCGCTCTAACAATTCATCGACAGAGATATTTCGCTCACTTATGGTCATGCCCAAGTCAGCGGCAAGGGTTAGAATAGAATCGCGAGTTACACCATGTAAGAAGCTAGAATCTAGTGCTTTAGTGATGATTTCGTTACCATCGATTAAAATAAAATTAGCAGCACCGGTTTCCTGTACATCGCCATTAGGACAAAAAAGTATTTGGTCAGCTTGCACGTCGCTACGGGCTTTTAAAATAGGGCCTAATGCACTTGCATAGTTACCACCACTTTTAATCATTCCCATGTGTGGAGCACAGCGCATACCGGTTTCGTCTAGCAATAAACGTAACGGCTTTGCACCGCCAGCAAAGTAATCACCGACAGGTGATAGTAGCACGTACAACATAGAAGAAAGCGATGGCGCCGCCGCTTTGCCGATAGACGCTTCGGTACCAACATGAGTTGGGCGAATGTACATCGAACCTGGAGGCTGTGGCACGTCATCAGCATATTGAGCAACAATGTCTAAGATCATTGCTTCAACTTGTTGTTTGTTGATTTTAGGTAAATTCAGCAGTTGACTGCTTTGCTCAAAACGACTGAGGTTTTTATCCATTCTAAATATGTAAACACCTCCATCTTCATGGCGAAAGGCTTTTAATCCTTCAAAACAAGTACTTGAATAGTGCAACACATGAGCGCCAGGATGCATTTGAATACTCTCAGCAGAGACTTTTTGGGTATCGTTCCACTTATCATTTTCAAAAATTGCTAATGCCATTTGTGGCATAAAAACAGTCCCGAACACAGCCATGTATAATTCCTAATATTTGTTGTTGGCGTTAATCGCCCAATTTTATTGACCTTCGGCTATCAGTATTATGCTGGATAGCGTGTGTAATGACGGCCATTTTACGTAATATTTAACTTTGAACAATAGCTGTAGTAGGTTTGCGGTGCATTTATTAGTACTAAATCAATTAATACCCTAATCTGACTGAAATATTATTTACTTACTTTGACCAACATTCAATAGCTTGCTTCACAGTAAACTTACCTTCAAGCAAGGCTCTGCCTAAGATGACGCCAGCAACATTAGTGGGCTTTAACACCTCAATATCATGCAAACTGCCGATGCCACCGGAGGCCTGCCATTGAATGTCAGGGAATTGCGCAACCACTTCTTTGTATAAGTTATGGTTGGCGCCTTGAAGCGTGCCGTCGCGGCTAATGTCGGTGCAAAGCACATGCTTTAGGCCAACCTTGGAATAGCGTTTAATCAGGGCCTCGATAGAAACACCTGAGTCTTGTTGCCAGCCATGAGTCGCTACAAATTTGTTACCCTTTTCGTCAATATTAATGTCGAGAGCCAAAACAATATGTTCTGGACCGAATTCGACCATCCATTGTTCTACTACTTCTTGCTGAGTAACGGCAAGTGAGCCGATAACGACTCTCTGTACACCGGCTTTTAATAAGCCTTCAACATCTGCTTTGGTGCGAACACCGCCGCCGCTTTGGAACTTCATTCGCTTAGTAGCAACCATTGCTGAAATAAGAGCGAGTTGTCGTTTAGCCGTGTCTTTAGCGCCGGTCAAGTCAACAATATGTAACCACTGCGCGCCATCGTCGGCATATTGATGCACGACATCGATTGGATCAAGTTGGTATTCGGTTGTCTGGTTATAGTCGCCTTGATATAAACGAACTACTTTTCCGTCGATTAAATCGATAGCTGGAATAATCATTTTGTTTCCTTACAACTGAATAAAGTTTTTAAGTAACTGCGCGCCAGCATCACTGGAACGCTCTGGGTGAAACTGCACACCAAAAAAATTATCTTTGTGAATGGCTGCTGAGAAAGTAGTACCAATATCAGCTTTTAATTGCTCGGCACTGATTACCTCGGGGTTTATGTTATTCGCTAATATTTGGCCTTTGCCTGAAGAATAATGACAGGTGGCTAACGTATATTCATAGTCATCAATGGCGTAGCTGTGCACAAAATAGAAATGTTCGCCATCCGGAATACCTTCAAATAGCGGGTTTATATATTTACTTGTCACTCTATTCCAGCCCATATGTGGCAAACGCAAATTGCCCACTTGCATGCGTTTAACATGGCCGGGTATTAAGTCTAAACCATTGGTCAAATCGGTTTTACCAAATTCACCTTCTTGCGAGTCGGTAACCATTAATTGCATACCTAAGCACACCCCTAATGTGGGTTGAGTTAACGAACGTAAGCAATCGGCTAGCGCTTTTCGATTGATACTGCTCATCGCTGCCGGTGCGCTTCCTACACCAGGCAGTAACACTCTTTGCGCTTTCGCTATCACTTTCACATCGTCAGAAACGTCGACATTAATGCCTAAGCGTTCAAATGCAAACTTGACCGACGCTATATTTGCACAGCCGGTATTCACAATGACTAATGAGTTAGACATTTATAATGATCCTTTGGTACTCGGTAGCGCATCACCTTCTTTGGCTATAGCTTGGCGTAACGCGCGACCAAACACTTTAAATAAGCTTTCTACTTGGTGATGAGCATTGCCTTCTGTTGTTGACAAGTGCAACGACAAACCCATTGTTTGCGCAATGGAATAGAAAAAATGAGGTACCATTTCAGTTGCCATATCACCCACTGCATCACGACTAAATGGCGCATCAAATTTTAAGTGTGGACGGTTTGAAATGTCCATAATGCATTCCGCACGACACTCATCCATTGGCAAGGCAAAACCGAAACGGGCAATACCGCGTTTGTCTCCTAATGCTTTCTTAAGGCACTCGCCTAGTGCAAGCGCAGTGTCTTCAACACTGTGATGGTCGTCTATGTGGAGGTCACCATCAACACTCACGTTCAAATAAAAGCCGCCGTGTGTAGCGACCTGATCAAGCATATGGTCAAAAAATCCTAAACCGGTATGTATTTCTGGTTTCTGCGAACTGTCCAGATTTACTTTTACTCTAATGTTGGTTTCTGATGTTGTTCTTACCACCTCTGCAGTGCGCTCCGTTACCGTCAACTGCTGGGTGATCATAGGCCAATTGTTAGCTAGAGGGTCGTACTTTATACCCTTGATGCCCATGTTTTCTGCAAGTTGAATATCGGTGTCACGATCGCCAATCACAAAGGAGCGGGTGAAATCGACTTTGCCTGCTTGCAAGTAGTCTTTTACTAGGCCCAATTTAGGCTTTCTGCAACTGCAATTGTCCGCCTCAAAGTGTGGGCAAATTAATACGTCATCAAACACCACGCCTTGGCTAGAGAATATATTCATCATCGCGTTGTGCGGTAAATCAAAGTCAGCGACTGGAAAACTATCTGTGCCCAGACCATCTTGGTTTGAAACCATGACTAACCTGAAGCCAGCCGCTTGCAGTTTAAGTAGTTGAGGAATAACGTTGGGTTCGAAGACTAGCTTCTCCAAGCTATCGAGTTGCTTGTCGACGGGTGGCTCTTCCACTAGTGTACCGTCGCGATCAATGAAAAGAATAGGTTGTTGACTCATATTATTGATTTCCGTCGGCAAAAAATGCCTTTATTAATGCTAATAATGTGTTGTTTTGCTCTGGTGTTCCGATACTAATGCGCAAACAATTATTTAAGTTTATCTGTTTTGATTGATCGCGGATTAACATCTTGTTTTTCACGAGGAACGCCATAAGTTCAGTTTTGCGTTGTGTTCTAAAAAGCACAAAGTTGGCGTTAATATCACCTACAATTTGAATATCACCAATGCTAGTTAAGGCTTCGCGCAATGCAATTAGTTCAGCTTTTAATAAATCAACGTCGCTGTGCATTTTACTTAGCCCAGGAATTTCTAGCGCCTTGCTTGCAATTTGAGCAACAGGAGCAGGAATAGGATAGGGGGCAATGACTTTTAATAAGGTTTGGACTATTGCTGGCGATGCTAGTGCAAATCCGCAGCGCAAACCGGCCAGTGCAAACGCCTTCGATAACGTTCGCAATATCACTAAATTCTCGTATTGCTCAAGTAAATCAGTTTGGGTTTGAGCAATATCGAACTCAATATAAGCTTCATCCACGACAACAATAGCTTGGTCTTTAAATGCGTCAAGCACGGTAACGATATCTTGTTTAGAAACACTTGTGCCTGTGGGGTTATTGGGTGAGCAAATGAATACCGCTTTGACTTTACCAACATGCTTTAGGATGTCGGCTATATTAAGCGTAAAATCGTTATTCAGCACAGACCTTTTTACATCAACGTTAAACGTTTGTGCACTGATTGCATACATGCCATACGTGGGCGGGCAAATAAGAATACTGTCTTTACGTGGTTCACAAAAGGCCCTAATGATCAGCTCTATGCCCTCATCGGCACCTCTTGTTACTAAAGTTTGCGCTGCCTGTAATTTTGCGTATTTTGCATAACCTTTGATCACGTTATCAGGCTGGCAATCAGGATAACGATTGAACACCGATGAATCAATAGCATACTCGCCTGCAAATGGAGACTCATTTGCGTTCAACCACACTTGTTCTGTGTCAGCGCCAGAGCCAGCAAACAATCGTCTTGCTGATTCATAAGGGGTCAACGCATTAACATGCTCAAGCGTGAGGTCTAGCAGCCAATTGGCTGCTGTATTTACCTCAGAAGCTTTGCCCCTTTGGTTAGTGCTCATGACTATTCACCTACCGGCGTGTATATGTATACGCGGCCATCTGTTTGTGAGGGAATGGTCGATACGCTATTTGCAATCGGGTCACTATTCACATCAGCATTGTCAGCCTGTTCGGGTGAAACACAGGGTAGGTCTAAGCCAGTCAACCTAATCTTAACGGCATTCCTATGCGCATCGAGACCTTCAGCGTCGGCTAAATCCATAATGGCATCACCGATATTTTCTAATCCTTCACGCGATAATTCTTGCACAGTATAGCGACGCATAAAGTCTAGTAGGCCTAAGCTTGAATAGTTTCGAGCATAACCATAGGTTGGCAATACATGATTGGTGCCACTTGCATAATCGCCAGCAGATTCAGGAGAATAAGCACCAATAAAAATAGATCCCGCATGTTTTAATGTGGTTAATAAGTCGCGTGCATTGTCGGTTTGCACAATTAAATGTTCAGGTGCATAGGCGTTACTTACCAGCACGCTTTGTTCAATACTATCGGTGAGAATATAACGACTGTTGTCGACTGCTTTACTAGCAATGTCACGGCGCGAAAGCTGCGTAAGTTGCAAGCCGATTTGTTGTTGAACCTTTACAATCAGCGCACGGTCATTACTTACTAATACAGCTTGTGAGTCAGCACCATGTTCAGCTTGTGACAATAAGTCAGCGGCAACAAAACCCGCATCCGCATTTGCGTCAGCAATAACTAACACTTCAGAAGGACCTGCTGGCATATCTATAGCAGCGCCACTAACCACTTGGCTGACTTGCTGTTTTGCTTCGGTAACGAAACTGTTACCGGGGCCAAATATCTTGTCAACTTTGGGAATAGTTTCGGTGCCAAATGCCATCGCCGCAATTGCCTGTGCGCCGCCGCAAAGGTAAATGTGTTGAATACCGCAGATCTTTGCTGCGTAACATATTTCGGCTGCAATGGTGCCTTGTGGTGAAGGAGGAGTGCATAAAATGGGTAACTCACAACCAGCTACTTGTGCCGACACGCCCAGCATTAATACTGTCGAAGGCAAAGGTGCACTGCCACCAGGGATATACAAACCGACTTTCTCTAAGGCAGCGTGTTTTTGTTCACAAACCACACCGGGCGTCGTTTCAATGCGAATATCCTGGGGTATTTGGGCTTCGTGAAATGTCTTTATATTTGCATAGGCGATATCAATAGCGGTTTTAACTTTCGCCTCAATTTTGCTTTCAGCTTGTTCAATAATGGCGGGGTCTAAACGTAATTCGCTTAGCTGTGCACCATCAAACTGTTTTGTATATTCAAATACTGCTGCGTCTTTGTTTTCGCGCACGCGGCTTAAAATTTTAGTCACCGTATCACGTAACATGACACTGTCTTTCATCGCCGGACGCAACAACGCATCTAGTTGTTGTTGCTCGGTTAGATTGCCCCACTCAATAATTGATTGCGACGACATCGCGATTACCCCATCATTTTTTCAATTGGCATAACAAGAATTGAGCTACAGCCCAACGATTTTAATTTTTCCATTGTTTCCCAGAATAATGTCTCGGAACTCACCACATGAATAGCCACTGTTTCGTCATTGCCAGCTAACGGCAATACCGTTGGATTTTCAGCGCCTGGGAGTAAGCTTTTTACTTGCTCTAAATAAGCCTTCGGTGCATGTAACATGATGTATTTACTTTCTTTTGCTTGCATAACACCATCAACGCGCGGTAATAAACGATTAATCAATGCTTGCTTGTCATCGCTAAGAGGCTGCGAACGTTGAATTAAAACAGCCTTTGATTCAAAAATAACCTCTTGTTCGCGCAGACCATTAGCTTCAAGTGTAGCGCCTGTTGATACTAGGTCGCATATTGCGTCAGCAACACCGGCACGAGGTGCAACTTCGACAGAGCCGGTTAACATGACTGCTTGTGCATCAATATTATTGGCTTTGAAATAGCGCTCTAGTAGGTAAGGATAAGTTGTGGCTACTTTGCTGCCGTTCAACGTTTCTATACCGTCATACTTCATCTCGTTTGGGATCGCAATAGACAAACGACAACCGCCATAATCTAGGCGACGAAGTGTTTTAAAATCGGCCGGGCGATTAGATGATTGGCGTTCAAGCATTTTTTCTTCAAGTTCGTTTTCGCCAATAAAGCCCATATCGACGACGCCATCCATTACTAGTCCGGGAATATCGTCGTCGCGCACAAGCAATAAATCGATAGGCTGATTAGTTGAATGAGCAATAAGCAAGCGATCTCTAATTTGTAGTTTTATACCAATAGCTTTCAATAACGCAATGCTGTCGTCGCTTAATCGGCCTTTTTTCTGTACTGCAATTTTTAATCTTGTTGAATCGCTCATTTCTAGTTCCTTTGTATGCTTTCGCTAATTTTTGCTACTTGTTAATTTATCGCCGCTATTTTATTTGCGTTTTCAGTGTAAATCATCTACTTACACATGCTTTATAGTCCTATCTAATACCCATTTCAGCCGAGAGAGATCGATTTGATTTTTTACGTTACAAAAATCAAACAAAAAGCCCCCGAAAGTTTCCTCTCGAGGGCTTCAAATTTCTTTAATGCCATGGAAAGGAAACAATACCTCTCCGGCACGAACCTGAAAGGTTATGCGTTCATATGATGATGGTGGCCGAAATTTGTAATAGTCATTTTAGTTCGAGTTAATCTTCGAATTTTTTAAGTGCACGAATATTATATAAATTGATGCCCATAATCAACAGCAAACCCAAGAGAAATGGAGTTTGTTTTACATAACTCATGTCATTTTTATATAAGAGTGCAGAACAGTTCGGTAATCATGCTCTTTGCTGCTCGGTTTTTATACATATTGGGAGTTTGGTAACCGATTAATCCTCGAGGACGGATTGTTCCCAAGATTGTACTTTTTGCGTCGCATCTACTAGTTTCTGCGGTAGTTCGCTGTCATCAAACTCTGTGCCTCTTAGTTCATGAATGGAAGCCTGAAGGTGAGTTCTAAATTTTTTCACTTGCCGCCAAAGTGTTAAAAATTGCTCTCGTTCTTTCCCCGTCATTTTACTGCCCTCCTCAACGTCACTTGCGGCTAATAAAGGGCCTAAAACGCTATAGCCTTTCTGTAAACGTTCGCTTTGCTGAGTCTCAAACGCATCTAAACGTAGCATATTATTCTTTAGAGCCGGTTTGAGCGGAGTGTCCTCTTGGTTAAAGCGAGAAAATTGTTCAATATAGATTTGCAGATCAACACTATCTGCACTCTGCCATTCCTTGAGCGAATCCATGTTCATTACAGTATTAGATACAGGATCAACTATTAACACCGTAGGCGTAGCAAAGTAATTTGGGTAGCCTACTAAGTTCGTGATATCTCGTCGGTCTTCTAAGTAAGCTACATCGATAAATTGCGTGACATAGCGCTCCGCCAATACGGTTTGCATTTCGTTGGTAGAGAAATTTTCAGCTAAACCAACGCTATCATGGCACCACTGCGCGCCTAACACGATTAACGCATATTTATGTTCAGCCAGTGCTTTGCTTAAAGCCGCTTCAGCTTGCAAAATAGGTTTTTTTGTAGGAGTGAAAACATAGTTCGGAAGGACTTCTCTCTCCTCATCAGTAGCAATGGATGCAGGCGCACAAATAACGCATAAAAAAAGTGAGGCAGCCTTCACTAAAATAGTCATTTTTTTGGGGTATCGAAGATTCATTGGACGTTTATTTTTCGAGTGACTGTAAAATTAAGATATCACTTTTTATGACGAGAAACATTCTGATACGAGTGATTTGAGTAAAATATTGTAATTCAGTTTATAATACAAACTCAACATGAGGTATTTGAGTGAATCCATTTTCAAAAGTAAATTCAAAATTTAAGCAAGCAATTAGAGAAAAGGCAATCAAACGCGCTGAAACTCGGATTGTGTTAGCGAAGAAGAAACCGCAAGACTTTACGGGCGACGAATTGGAAGTGATTGTTCAAGAAGAAGAATCCAAAATCTATTCCACAATCAAAGAAAAGGGTGTCCTTGCGGTTCTCGCGGTTTTAGGAATTGGGATATTTGGTTAAGCTATGAATAAACTTATCAACATCATTCTCTCTGGCTTGTTATGGCGCAAATATAAGTTTTTTATTCTTAGTCTCATCATATTGATTGCGTTTATTTTTGTGGTCGGCCAAGTACATCAGGACTACCTAAGATACAATGAGTTGCAGGAAACGCCGACTAGTATCGGTTTATCATTTGCGGTGAAGTGGCTAATATGGGCATCTAGTATTACGCTATTTTTAGTGGCAAATCATTATTTCAATCGATATAAGCGCCAACAAAAAGAACTCGCATCTGAGCAATCAAACAGCGCACTGAGTAAGTTACTAAAGTGGAAGTCGCGTTTTGGTAATAGCGCTGAATCGTCACTACGTTACTCAAATAAAGAATCGAGCACTTCTGAGCAAAAAGGACGTGAAACAGCTAAGATCCCTGAAGCTGATGACCATGATGCCGTTGACCCATTCGCGGCGATAAGAAAGAAAGACAAACTGCGCAGCTACGCCGATGTTGTGATTGAGCAAAAGCCAACTAAGTGAAATTAGCCGATTTAGGTAATAGATTGTTGCCGGCGCACCTACAAAAAGGAAGATAGTCGACTATCTTTGATTCCGCTCCTAGTGAGCCGCTGTGCATAATATTGTCTTTTGCTGTAACGTACTCAACCATAATTATAACAACAAGACCTCAACGCGATCTCGATATGTCAATAAACTACGTACAACTTTTGCCCCAACATTTTGATGCAGTTATTGCTTTAGGTAACGAAGTGCATGGTGATAATTATCTAGATGAAAATAGCTTAACCGATTTGTATCAGCGCAGTTGGTCAGACAATATTAATGCTAGTTGGGTTGCTGTGCGTTCGCCTGATGAGGTCGATAACCATAATATTACCTCAATAAGAAATACGCCAGACGGCTATTTAATTGGCTTTCGCCTTACTATCGCAGTGAGTCAATGGCTGCCCGATAAGTGGTGCTCGCCGCCACTTTGGGGGATACCTAAAGAGAAAGTTTGTTATTTTAAATGCAATACGGTAGACACTGAAATGAGGGGATTCGGCATAGGTTCAACCTTATTGAAAAAATCAATCGTTACCTCGAAACAGCAAGGGGCGCTGGCAGGAGTCGCTCATATTTGGCTAGCTAGTCCCGGTAACTCAGCGTTTAGTTATTTCAAAGCTTGTGGTGGTGAATTAGTTAAAGAGCATTCAAATAGATGGCAGCAATACAGTATTGAAGATAGTTACGATTGCCCCGTCTGTGGTGTTTTATGTCAATGTACCGCGGCTGAAATGATACTGCGGTTTAATGAGTTAGAATACTAATGTACGATCCACTTATAGATGTTACCCCACCAAGCGACCAGTATCAGCCTGATAGTTTTTGGGTGTCAGGTAAAGATTCTGTCCGTTACTCGCCACTTATTGGCGAACATAAGACGGATGTTGTGATTATCGGTGCTGGTTATACCGGTTTATCATGTGCTCTGCACTTATCCCAAGAACACGGAGTAGAATGCACTGTTATTGAGGCTAACCAACCTGGTTGGGGCTGCAGTGGCCGCAATGGCGGCTTTGTGCTGCCAGGGACCGGGAGGCTAAGTGTCCAACAAATGCGAAAACGCTGGGGGAAATCAGTAAGCCAAGCTATATATGCTGAATATCTCAATTCCATTGATACTGTTTCTCAGTTAATAGATGAGGGAATTGATTGCGAACGGACTGCAGGTGGTTATTTAAAGTTAGCTCACAAGCCGTCTTTAGTAAGCGCGCTTCACCATCAAGCAAATGAGTTGGCGGTGGATTATGGTGACTCAATATTGTCACTTTCAGCAGATGAAATTTCTACTAAATATTTATCTGGCACCCGATCCTACGGCGGTATTTACTACCCTAATGCGTTTGGCATAAACCCTTGGTTATTGTGTCAAGGTATCGCAAAAAAGGCGGCAGACGCAGGCGCGAATATCTGCGGAAATAGCGCAGTGATTGATTGCCAGAGAATTAATGAAAAGCATGTATTAAAAACTAAGTTGGGTTCAATTACGGCGAACACACTCATCGTTGCAACTAATGGATATGGTCAACGCAATTTGTATGAAGGATTAAAAGATCGCACTTTTCCAGTTATATCTAGCATTATTGTGACTGATCCCTTAACTCCACAACAATTGCTAGATGTTGGGATGTCTGAGGGCTTAATGGTTATGGATACAAGGCCTTTGAAATACTACTATCGCATACTTCCTGACAACCGGTTGTTGTTTGGAGGCAGGGGATCTATTGAAGGAAGATACGCGAATAACGCTAAGTACCAAAAAGCACTAAAAAATGGTCTTTTGGCAACATTCCCTAGTTTACACGAGGTTAGTATAAGTGCCTTTTGGAGCGGGTGGGTAAGCGTTTCCTTAGATGATTATCCACGCGTTTATAATGATCAACAGAACAAAACGTTGTATAGCAGTGGTTATTGCGGTGCAGGGTTAGCTTTCTCTATTCAAGCAGGAAAACGCCTGGCACAATTGCACTGTGCTCCAGACAAATTGCCTGACCTTCCGTTTTGGAAATCACCGCTCAAACAATTTCCTTTTGCTCTGGCCCGCCGACCGGCTTTAAAAACCTTCTACGCTTGGGAGGAATTTAAACGAAAAGTAGGAATATAAGCGCAATTGATAATGCGTGTATGCTAACAAAGCCATGTTAATTAGCTGGTGCTTAAGATCAGGACCATCACTAATGGATAGCCGGCTACAGCAGAGCTAAGTTTTTTTTATAACTGCATATCTATATGCATAATGCCATCTTCATCATAGGGTTCACTAAACGGTGTAAAGCCTAATTGGGTATAAAATTTCTGTAAATAAACCTGAGCACCGATTTGAATAGTTTCATCAGGCCAATGTTGTTTGCAAATATTGATTGCCTCCAACATCACTAATTTTGCGAGCCCATGACCTCTCTCCGAGGATGCGACTACTACACGACCAATACTCGGACCGTCATATGAGATCCCAGGAGCTAAACATCTTGCGTACGCAATGACTTTGTTTATCGCTTCTGTTCCGTCATTGAGCATTGGATCCGACGCAGTTTCAACTAACAGGTGCAGGGTAGTAGAGTGAATATCTTTGTCGTCTAAATCTGGATAGACACAGTTTTGCTCTACCACAAAAACATCACTGCGCAGTTTCAAAGCATTGTAGAGTGAAAAGTTAGACAGCTCTGAAAATTGGTAAGTACTGAAAGAGGGCGTACTCGTGGGTTGGAATGTGTTCAATATTCTATCTAGCCTTTAACGGTTTAGTATTTCGACTTCACTCTAGCTGAACATCTGACTAACTTCTACTTTTCTATGCAAGTAGCATCATAAAGCGTTTTTCTAAGGCATCTATAACTAATCGAGACTTGTTATAGCACAGCTCATTTGCTGTACTAATTTCTGCTTATCTGAGCGCAAAATAGTTTGTTCAGTATATGTAAAATAAGGAACATAAATTACTAATGGCTATATCAAACTATTGCTCAGAACGATCAAGATAAAACAGTATGATTTATCCCCTACGCTCCAGAGCAATACATTAGCTTGTTTTATCTGACGCAATAACCAATACATTATTCAACGAAATAATCGTCACCTGACTTTGACATAAAGGTGCTTTGCGCAGGGAATTCAATATGCATAGCTGACTCGCCTCTATTTATATTGGCACGCGTATTAAGAACCAACTCAAGGTGAACGTTATTCTCTTTTAGCACTATTGATTCTGGCGTTTCTTTGCATCCTAGAAAGGCGACAAATTGTTTGGGTTTGGCTAAACCACAATGACTTCCGTCTGCAAAAAATGCCATTATGTGACAAAAGTAAACAACATATTGTTTCACATCTTTATGAGAGCCGTTTTGCAATGCAAAGTGCTGGTCTAATATTTCACTCGGCTCAAGGCAATTCTTAATCAAATCAGAATTTACATGCTGACGTGTCTCACCAAAAGTAGTCACTAGCTCTGGCATAAATAATTGCTTTTCAATTTCGAGGCGGTTAACTGCAGCTATTGACATATTCATAATGTATTCTCCGGTGTGTCTAGTTTTTGAGTCTTTGCTTTTTCAATACAATGAGCATAACGCAATTTTACAAAAAAATTCACAAAGGAAATTACACAGAGTAAATTTTACAAAAAGTATGCGTTTTGACAACGACGTATTTTAAGAATAAAAGTAATTAATCGGCAGCAGGCGAGTTGCATATAGCCAATGTTTTAGCTCATGGGCATGAAGAAATTTAACACGTATTTATACTTAAACTTGTCGTTGCAGTTATGGACTAAGAAAAATAGCTTGGATTAGAAAGGGACGAAAGGGATGACTTATAATCAGCCCATTATAATTATAATGGGCTGATTATTCCGGCTTACTTGAGCATCAAATGTTCAATAAAGTAATTAGTTTGCATTGTTCCTAAGTGAAGCGATGTACCTTCACCTTCAACAATTCCGTGTCGTCGATTGGGATATGCCATAAAATCAAATTGGCGATTATGTTTAATTAGTTCATTTATCAATCTCTCAGTGCCTTGATAATGGACATTGTCGTCTCCCGTACCATGCACTAGTAGCAATTTACCTTGAAGATTTTTCGCATGGGTTATCGGTGAAGCACTTTTGTAATTGTCTTCAAATTCAGAAAGCAAACCAGAGTAGCGTTCTTGGTAGATTGAGTCATACAAGCGTTGATCAGGAACCGGTGCTCTCGATACGCCAACCTGGTAAAGGTCAGGATAGCGGAATAATAAATTGAGTGTCATAGAGCCGCCACCAGAGTGACCCCAAACACCTACTTTTTCACAATCGATATAGTCCCAACGCTTACAAATCGCTTTTAATGCATCTGATTGATCTCGAGACGCGAGTGGCCCAATGTTGCCGTAAACAGATCTACGCCAATCTCTTCCTCTGGGTGATGGAGTGCCTCGGTTGTCGATGACAGAAATAATAAAGCCCTTTTGTGTCATCATTAAGTGCCACATATTACGGGCGTGCCACTTATCAACAACACTTTGACCTGCTGGTTCACCATAGACATAATTAATAATTGGATATTGCTTGTTTTTATCGAACGCAGGTGGCCTGATTATATATCCATCAAGTCGAAGACCATCTTGTGCGTCAACATTATAAAATTCGTGTTCACCTAGTGCCAAGTTGTCTAACTTTGCTACTAACTCTGCGTTATCTTCAAATACACGGCGAGTTTTATGGTCGGGTAACGAGATTAGGCTATAAACCGGCGGTTTAAGAAAACTTGAGTAAGTATGAATTGCCCACTTTGAATCCGATGAGGTCTTGTAACTATTGGTGCCAGAAAACGCTTTAGGTGTCACTTGTTCCATCTGACTACTGCCATCAAGGCGGGTGCGATAGAGATAACGTTGGGTAGGGTTTTCAGGTGAAGCGATAAAGTATAACCAATTATTTACTTCATCCACAGATATAAATTCGGTGACATCAAAATTACCTGTCGTCAGGTCAGTGAGCGACTTGCCGTCACGGGAAACTTTATAAATATGTCTCCACCCATTACGTTCACTCTGCCACAGAAAAGCATCTGAGTTTTCAAGCCAGATGGGGTCGTCAAATAGCTCGAGATAAGTCTCCTCTTTTTCAGTAAATACTGGGGATATATCTCCAGTTGTCGCATTTGCATAATAAAGCGTATTGGTATCTTGCTTGCGATTCATTTGCTGAATTAGAATTTGTTCAGAACTATCGGCCCAATCCATGCGCGGAACATACATATCTTTGGGTATACCCGGTAAAGTGACCCAAATAGTTTTTGCATTTGCAATGGGCACAATACCTATGCGTGGAGCAGAGTTATCTTCGCCAACTTTGGGGTAGGGGATTGCAGTAACTTCAGGGTAAAGCGTATCAGTGTTATTAATGATAAAAAAGTCTTTGGCAGCATGTGTATCAAATTGCCAATAGGCAATGCGCTGGCTGTCCGGACTCCAACGGAATCCATCCTGAATACTGAATTCTTCTTCATACGCCCAATCAAAAAGACCGTTTATAATTGATTCGGAAGCATCAGTGGTTAGCGCTTTGATACTTCGACTAGTTAAATCTTGTGCATATATATTATTGTTTTCAACGTATGCAAAGTGCGAACTATTGGGTGAAAATTTACCGAACATCATTTGACTGGCTGCCGATTGCTCACTACCTAGTTTCCACAAATCACCATCTTTAAGGTTCATCACCCAATATTCACCACGGGTTTTATCACGCCACACGTACTCGGCATTGGTATAAATTAGAAGCATATTTTGATCTTTAGACCATTGATAATCATCAACAACTAATGCTTTTGTTTCTCCTTTAGGGATAAGTTGCTTTAACGTAATTAAAATAGTTCGTTCTAAGGTTACAGGGTCATATTGAACAATTTCCTCATACACTTTGATGTCGTTACCATACTGGTCTTTATCCAAGATCGAATCTTCAAAACCTTGGGCTGTTTCCAATGCGGTAAATTTTGAACCTTCTTTTTCCCATCGAATCGCGCCAGGACGCTTGGCATTATATTCATAGTCCTGAAAAATTGCCTCGTTAGTAAGATAGGCAGCTCCTGAGTTATCTTCAATCGGCTTATCTGATTTAACGCAAGCAACCATAAATAAAGCAACAATAGGTATAGTCATTATTTTGATAACAGGTAATGACTGTAATAAATTGAGATTTAGCATTGTGTTTCCTATTTAAATTGGGTTATATCCACGGCTCTAATTTTTAAGGTTGCCGTAGCCAAGCTAACTTCAAGAAAAAAAGCAATCAAGCCGCCGGTTAAGAAGATCATGCACAGCATAAAACTAACTATAATCGTGGTATCTAAATTTGTGCTTATCAAACCATTGATCATCACTAACATAACGTTGAAACAAGTTACCACTGCTGAAGCAATCAAGAAATTTATTGACCAATTAGCCAGCCTCATACGCTTATTTAATGCTTCAATTTCGAGTATCGCTTTATCATTTATACGCTCTGGTTCTTCCCGAGCTAAATTTACAAACCATCTTGCTCTGTCTATTATCCTTGACACACGACCGGTGGCGACGTTGACCAAATTACCAATACCAACGATAAGAAAAATAGGGGCCAAAGCCAACTGGATAATTTCAACTGCGCTGGGTGTAAGAATTGTTTCCACAGGGGGGGCTCTTTTTTAAATTTACATTACTTAATATGCTTCAAATACGTTTCAATGGTACCAAAAAAGACGCGTGTAATGTCAAAATTGTGCCGGTGCTTACGATACCATTATTACAGGCGACAGAATGTTATCTATCGTCATTTTTTCAACGAATTTAATTTCTGATGCGATGTCATGCAATCAATAGCTCGCCACGCTTTTTCTTACAGCAAGGGCTCCCAAATAGAATGAGCGGTTGTAACGATAGTTTTTTGAGCCGCAATTCCGCTAGCAACTTTCTCTATTGCATCCGCGATTTTGTTTACGTCGATTGCGCTCATACAAGGGTGCAGGCTCACTCTAACCCAACCCGGTTTTAAATCTTGCAGCTCATCCTCAAGTTGGTCAGTAATGCTTTTTGATGTGCAATAATCAATATCCAACAAGTGATGACCATATGTGCCAGCGCACGCACAACCCCCGCGAGTTTCAACTTGAAAATCATTACTCAAACGCTGCACTGCGGTCTTGTAGTCAATATCGTTAAATACAATTGAAAAGATGCTTAGACGTTTACTATGTTGATCAGACAAAACCCTCACACCCTCAATCTTTTCTAAGCGCTTGAACAAAATTGCATTTAAATATTGCTCTCGCTCATAAATACGTTGAGTTCCCATTTCATCTTTTAATTGAATTGCCATCGCGGTGCGTATAGTTTGCAAAATACCCGGAGTACCGCCGCTTTCTCGTTGCTCAATATCTTCAATAAAGCGATGTTCACCCCATGGATTCGTCCATAAAACAGTGCCGCCTCCCGGCTGTTCTGGTATCTTATTTTGATAAAGATGCTTATTAAAGATCAGGACACCTGATGAACCGGGTCCCCCTAAAAATTTATGGGGAGAAAAAAATATTGCATCGAGCCATTCACCTTTTGCAGGGTGCATGTTGATCTCGACGTAAGGGGCTGATGCAGCAAAATCAACAAAACAAACTCCGCCGTTTTCATGCATTTTGTTTGCGATGTTTCTATAAGGTGTTTCGATACCTGTTACATTCGATGCAGCTGTAATCGACGCTATTTTAATTTTTCGATTTTGCTCATTTAGTAGGTCACGCTGCAACCACTCGATATCTATTTCATCACCGGATAAGGCTGGTATAATTCTCAGTTCAACTAAACTTTCAATCCACATTGTATGGTTACTATGATGTTCACGATGAGTAATGTAAACCAAGGGCTTTTCTGCCATCGTTGCGATCACAGCGGCACGATGCTGTTCGTGACACCACCAACCCATCATACGCATCAGTTTAGCTAAAGCGCCTGTCATACCGCTGCCTACATTTAATAAAACGTCTTCGCTCGATGCATTGACATGTTTTTTAATGAGCTGCTCAGATTCATGTAACCACGTTGTCATTACACGCCCAGTATAGCTATCTTCGGTATGAGTGTTGGCCATTAATCCGCCCACCATATTGGTAATACGGTCTTCTATTGGCCGAAATAAGCGCCCACTTGCGGTCCAATCAGCATAAATACGCTGCTTGTAATCAGGATCGATAATGATTTGGTTTGCTATATTCTCCCAAAATTGGTTGTTTGCGGCGACTTTGTCTTCTGTATTTGTCGATCGTGCGGCGTTGCTCATGTGATAGATATCCGATGCTTATACTATAAACCATGATAAAACGTAGCACCTAGCATAAGGTTCTTTTGTTAGCTCCAATTACACTGTTTATTAGTTTTCTGTTCTATTTATTGTTATTTTATTAAAATAAATAACTAAATTTAGATTAGTAGTTATTTTTTCATTCTTATTTTTTGGGGGTGCGCATATTCTTCATAACTTAGAGACTATTACTAACTAAGTTAATAATTTTGCAAACTACTTCAGATATGGATATGGATATGGATATGGCACAGGTAGATAGTGTGTGAGTGTATTAATGTTTGGAACTGTGGGTTTAATGCAAACTTAGCCGAGCAGGGTAAATACTTACCCAAATATGTTGAACGAGAATTTCATAACTTTCTACGTTGCGGTCGACTTGAGAACTGTTTCCTGCGCGGCTACCCAGTTCGCCAATGGGTGCTTAGCCTCCGTATTTCACTTCGTTTGTGTTGGCAAGATACCCACGATAATTGCATTTAACACCGAACCTGGCATCATCCACAATATATTGTCGCATTTAGACAAACATAGCCCAGCTATCAACACAAAACCAGCCTCAAATGCAGCTATCACAGAGGCTAGTCGATAGCGTTAGTTTATCTTATACTCCACTGATCGTCGGTCAAAGCCATCATGCTGTCTTTTCCACTGGTGATATCGGCAAGCAGCCAGGAGCTCTCGGTCAACAGCTTGTCGAAAAAGTACTGAGCCGAAACCAGCTTACTCTCCAACAGCGGAATGTTGCCTGCGCCTGCATCTAGTTGTCGCCTTGCCGCCGCAGCCATCCTCGACCAAAGGTAGGCGATGACTGTCAGCGCCATGAGGCGAAGGAAGGGGCTGGCTGCTGCGGCGGCCTGCTCTGCATCCTTCATCCCATTGCGCGTAATCCATAGCGTTGCTTCCTCCAGAGATTTAACCGCAACTACCAGCGCGTCGTGGTGTGCCAGTGAGGCATTCTCGTTGAGGTAGTCATTCAATGTTGTCAGCAGGCGCCGGGTGAGTCGCCCGCCATTTAAGCCGAGCTTACGACCGACCAAATCCATAGCCTGGATGCCGTTAGTACCCTCGTAAATCCTCGAAATGCGACCGTCACGTACGAGTTGCTCAAGAGGCCAATCAGTTGTAAAGCCGGAGCCTCCAAGTACCTGAAGTCCTTGGTCGGCATTATTAAATCCCTCGTCAGTGAGGAAGGATTTCACTACTGGTGTAAGGATCTGCACTATGTCATCTGCGCCCTCGCGCACTGCTGCATCGGGGTGAGCTACCGACAAATCGAGTTGATGCCCAGTGAAGAGTGCTAGAGCTCGCATTCCCTCATTAAGGACTTTTTGGCGCATTAACATGCGACGCACATCGGGATGTACAATGATAGGGTCCGCTGGCCCATCAGGATTTTTGGTACCACTGAGTGAGCGACCTTGCAGACGATCACGGGCAAAACTCAGGCTCTCCTGAAAGGCCATTTCAGCAATACCCAATCCCTGCATACCTACCATCAAACGTGCTTCGTTCATCATAGTGAACATAGACCGCATACCATCATTGGGTGCTCCTACTAACCAACCCTGCGCTTTCTCAAAATTCATGACACAAGTTGCTGAGCCTTTGATACCCATCTTGTGTTCAAGCCCGCCACAAAACGCAGGGTTACGTTCTGAACCTCCAGGTAAATACTTGGGTACAAGGAACAGTGACAAACCCTTCGTCGTGTCAGGTGCCCCCGGGAGTTTTGCCAGCACTAGGTGGATAATATTATCAGCTAGGTCGTGTTCGCCACCTGAAATCCAAATCTTGGTGCCTTCAATGCTGTAGCTGTTATCGGCCAAAGGAGTGGCGCGGGTGCGCATCATGCCTAAATCTGTACCGCATTGCGGTTCGGTCAGGCACATCGTCCCTGTCCACTCCCCGCTGATGAGTTTCGCCAAATAGGTATCTTTCAGCTCGTCTGTGCCGTGAGCATATAGTGCGCTGATGGCACCGTGAGTGAGTCCGGAATACATGCCGAGTGAGAGATTACTGGAACAGACCATTTCGTCTACGATAAACTTCAGGGTATGCGGCAGGCCTTGTCCACCAAATTCAGTCGGAGAATCTAGTGATGCCCATCCAGCCTCAGTAAATTGCTTGTAAGCTTCCTTGAAGCCTTTAGGGGTGGTTACGTTGTGTGTTTGAGGGTCATATTGGCAGCCCTGCTCGTCTCCAATCTTGTTGACCGGCTGCAGAACTTCCGCAGCTAATTTTCCAGCTTCTTCAATGACCGCTGATATAATATCGGGTGTTGCTTCGCTGTACTTATCCAGTTCATGAAGCTTGTCAGCGCCCAAAACATCAAACAAAAGAAATTTGATGTCGTTTACCGGTGCTTGATATTGCATAGAAATACTCCGTTTATGGGTTCAGTTTGATTTTTTTTCGAGCGCTGCTCGGCAAATGTATACGCAAGATATTCTAGCTTAGTTCAGAACACCTGGCCTTAGCTCAGAACAGCATTAGCTTGGCTACCTGATCATTGTAGATAGATTCTCTGCAAAATGTCATCAATAAAAAATACTGATTTACCTAGATACACAGAGTGCTTGTTCTCCTTGCAACGAACACCTTTCTGGAAAAAACTCCTTGTTTGTGCGCGTGTTGCATAGATAATGGATGTGCACTACTCTTCTAATCGCAAGATTGGATGATGTAATCTGGTCTGGGTAAGGCTATCGATTAATGGCCTCAATAGTGGCTTTAAAACAGTAACATTGAATCGTTAAGCTAGATTAAACAATAAAGCCTAGTTTGATGACGTTTACTTATTTTTAATAGCTTAGCAGTTGTCTAATGCGCTTTTTTAGGGAGAGAAAATGAAAGTCTTTATTTTATATGCACATCCAGAGCCGGATGCTTCGTTCCAAGCAGCATTGCATAGAAAGGGAGTTGAAACCTTGAAGGCCCAAGGTCATGAGGTGGTGGTTTCCGATCTTTATAAAATGGGATTTAACCCAGTGGCTAGTGCTGCTGATTTTTCAATTAGACGTTTCCCTGATCGCTTGCAGTATGATCGTGAGCAGAAGTTTGCGGTTGACAATGATGCACTTCCTGAAGACATTAAAGCCGAGCTGAAAAAGCTTTTCTGGTGCGACTTATTTATTGTGCAGTTTCCTCTTTATTGGTTTTCAACACCGGCGATTTTGAAAGGTTGGTTTGATCGGGTGTTCGTGAATTCTATAGTATATGGGGCGGGAAAACGCTATGAAACGGGAGGTTTGAAAGGCCGTAAAGCTATGGTTGTGACAAGCTGCGGAGCCTATCCCGAAATGTTTGAACCTGATGGTGTGATGGGTGATATTAATGTTGCTCTTTGGCACCTCCACAACGGAACCTTATTTTATACGGGATTTGAAGTACTGCCTCCTTTTGTAGCCTATTCACCTGTATTCCTAGGGCAAGAAACCTGTGACAAATACCTTGATGATTACAGTACTCTTTTGAAAAATATTGATTCTACCGAGCCGATGAAATTTCATCCGCTTACTGATTTTGGCCCAGACTTTAAACTTAAATCAGGTGTAACACCTTCAAGCGCAGGCCACCGACGTTAGTCGCTTGCCTGTATTTAACTATAAGTTGGGCTATTATTGACGCAGATAAACATGGAGTCTCTATTATCCAATTTCAAATATTCATATGCTCGAACAGATAGGCTAGGGTGCTGAGCCTTAGAAATATACCCAGTTTAGCAATGATAAGACGATACTCGAATAGAGAATAGAGATAGGTGTTCCTAGTTTAACGAAGTCTTTAAATTTATAGTTTGTTGCGCTGAACACAATCAAGTTAGTTTGATACCCATAAGGAGAGATAAAACTGGCGCTGGCAGCGAATGCGACAGCAAGTGCGAATGGCATTAAAGGCAACCCCATTGCGTTAACTATCCCGTAAGCAAATGGAAACATAAGCGCTGCTGCAGCATTATTGGTCACAAATTCAGTGAGTATTACGGTAATTAAATAAACCAAAGCAAGAGCAACTATGGGCGACATATCACCAATGATTGGTATCAATTGATTAGTAGCTAAATCAATAATTCCACTGTTTTCAAGCGCGGTAGCTAAACTTAACGCACCCACGATGACTAGAATGAGGTTGACCGGCAAGTTGCGCTTAATTTCCCCTAAAGATGATACGTTTATAACCGACAAACTTGCGGTAAAGAAGAGCAGCCCAATGACCAGGGGAACAGTCGATGTCGCGGCTAAAAGGACAGTAGTAACAAAGCCAAGAAGCGTACAAGCTTCCTGCCACGGCTTTAGTTTTCTGGTGATTTTTTGTTCGGATACAATAAAGAAGTTTTTGTTGATGTTATCTCGACGCTGAAAATCGGCACCGGTCGCTAGTAATAAAAAATCACCAGCTTGTAGTTTCAATTCCCCTAACTTTCCTGATATTTGTTCTCCGTCTCTGCGAATAGCAACAACGGCCGCATCAAACAAAGCCCTAAAGCCTACATCTTTGAGTGTTTGATTAATAATTGGTGCGCGATTCGACACAATCACTTCGGTCAAATTATCGCGCAATAGACCGTCAGCTTCCGCAAACATCGTTAGGCCTTTTATGTGCGCAATATTATCCATTTTCTGCACATTACCAGAGAATATTAATTTATCATTTTCCTCGATCAGCATATCAGGAGTGACGGGTGACATCACCACATTACGGCGAATAATTTCGATAAGAAATAGTTCCGGTAAGTTACGTAGGTGATTATCTTCTACGGTTTTGCCAACCAACTCTGATGCAGCCTCAACGTCAGCCTCCAGTAGATAGCTCTGGTAGCTGTTTTTGTGGCTAGCAATATTGGGTAACAAAGGGGTAAGGAAAAATAACAGCACAGCACAAGCTAGACCGGCGGTTAAACCAAACAAGGTAAAATCAAAAAAGTTAAACCCGGGATGACCGTGTTCAATTAAGAAACTATCTACTATCAAGTTAGTTGAAGTTCCAATTAAGGTTACGGTTCCGCCTAATATAGCGGCGTAAGACAAAGGAATTAATAACCGAGATGGGGCATGTAATTGGTTTTGCTTAATTGGTCCAATCAAACTTGCAACAATTGCTGTGTTATTAAGTAAAGCGGAAGAGCTAAATGTGACAACAAACATACGCCAAAAGCTTTGCGTAAATGACTTTCTCACTATAGCTCTACCCAGTCGTTTTATGAAGGCGGTTTTGTCGATTGAATGACTAACCAGCAAAAGTAAAACTAAGGTAACAAGACCGGTGTTCGTCATATTGTTGAGAATAGCGTCAAAGGAAAGTTGTTGCGTTAATAATAATAAAAGCATGCTAGCTGCAAAGACACTTGAGGGGCGTTTATTAGTGAAAGCGAGCCCAAAAATAGTGCTGAAAAAAATAACTAAGACGAGAATTTGTTCCCAAGTCATTATATAACTACCTTGTTGTCAATTTATTTATCGCAGCGTTTCTGGCACAATAGTCTACTCAGAATTGAGCAAGGGTGGACTCAGAAAGCTAAGCATAACCTATTTTTTAGTAATATAAAGTGGCTTGTTTAGTCAGTTTGCATCTTTGTTAAGCCCGTTAACTCTAATAGATAACTTCTACGTGTTTTTTAGATCTACACCCGTTAAGTTTTAAAATATCCAAAAGCAATAAAACCCACCTAATACGCGTCTTAAATGAGCGCTCTACTCCAATCAGTGTCCAGTTCAACAATTCCTTGAGTCAAACAAAGTGAACTAATAAAAAAGGGAATACAGCGAACTAACGACTGCATTCCCTTCATTTCAAGGGCCACTAGATTATTACCTAACTGCTAATATCGGTCGCATTCCAATGTGGAAAGTGTTTTCTTACTAATGAATTAAACTCAAGCTCGAATTCTGAGTATTCATGCGCGCCTTGCTTGCTCTCATTCTCACTAATAATCATACCTGCACCCACGGTGCTATTGGTAAGACGATCGATCATAATGAATGCCCCTGTTTTACGGTTCTCGGCATAAGGGTCGCAAGCAACTTCTTGAGTCAATTTGATATTAGTAACACCAATTTCATTCAAGTTAAGGTGCAAAGCGTCAGTTTTCTGTAAGGTATTTACATCAATTTGATAGTCAATGCTCGACACGCTTCCAGATACTGTTTTGGTTGCAAATTTAAAGCTATATTGCTTATTAGGAATAAGCGCATCTTCAGACATCCAAACCATATGCGTTTTATATGCACTTGATTGCAGTGGCAAAGCATCTGACTTAACAATCATGTCACCGCGTGAAATATCAATCTCGTCATTTAACGTCAATGTCACTGCGTTTGGTGCGTAACCAACCTCTAAATCACCGTCGAAGGTAGAAATGGTCTTAACCGTTGAGGTTTTTCCAGAAGGTAACGCGGTAATCGCGTCCCCTGGTTTAATCGAACCTGAAACGATAGTACCGGCGAACCCTCTAAAATCTAGGTTAGGCCTATTGACATACTGCACTGGAAAACGGAAATCTTTATACAATTGTTGTGTCACTTCCATATTTTCAAGCAATTCCATCAATAATTCACCCTTAAACCAAGGGGTTTTGTCGCTGCGATTAACAACGTTGTCACCTTCAAGCGCAGAGAGCGGCACAAAGCGGATATCAGGTATGGTTAATTGCTTTGAGAATTCCATATAGTCTTTCTGAATTTGCTCATACACATCTTGTCTATATTCCATTAAGTCCATTTTATTAACGGCAACAATAATATGTTTGATACCCAGCAACGAGACTAAGAATGAATGACGTCTAGTTTGTGTTTTTACACCTTCTCTTGCATCTACCAGTATGATGGCAAGGTCACATGTTGATGCGCCTGTAACCATATTGCGTGTATATTGCTCATGCCCCGGTGTATCTGCAATGATGAACTTACGTTTTTCTGTACTAAAATAACGGTAAGCAACATCAATAGTAATACCTTGTTCACGCTCAGACTGCAGACCATCAACAAGTAATGCTAAGTCTACTTTTTCGCCGGTAGTGCCACTTTTCTTACTATCTTTAGTAATAGCAGCGAGCTGGTCTTCATAAATCATTTTTGAGTCATAAAGTAGACGACCAATTAAGGTGCTTTTGCCGTCATCAACGCTACCACACGTTAAAAATCGCAGAAGGTCTTTATTTTCATGTTGTTCTAAATACGACAATATGTCGGTTTGAAGCAATTCGTTTTCGTTATTCATGAGCAACTTACCAAGAAATAGGGGTTTAAGACGGAATCTTTTTGGTTGTATCGAAGTGGAGATGCGTCTTTGTCTAATGGATTATTCACATCTAGAACAGTGACTTTTGCACCTGCGGCAATGGCGACAGCATGCGCTGCACCTGTATCCCATTCACAAGTAGGTCCTACACGCGGATACATATGTGCTTCGCCACTGGCAACCAAGCAAAGCTTCAATGAACTGCCCATAGCGACCAATTCACTTTCACCACCAAGACTATCAAGTATTTTGTTTATTTCAGGACTTTGGTGTGATCGGCTGCCAACAATCTTCCACGTTTCTCCCGTTTTATGTGTACTTGCTTTTATTGCAGATTTAGCACCATCAACTTCACTGTAAGCACCAACATCTAATTGGCCCACGTAAGTTTTACTAATGGCAGGAGCGTGTACAACACCAAAAGTTGGCTCGCCATACTCAATTAAAGCAATATTAACGGTAAATTCACCGTTCTTTTTAATGAATTCTTTAGTGCCATCTAATGGGTCTACAAGCCAGTATCGAACCCATTTTTTACGTGTCGACCATGGAATGTCAGCTGATTCTTCAGACAGTATAGGCAATGGTGATATTGCTTCTAAGCTATCCACAATATGATGATGAGCGGCTAAGTCAGCCTCAGTCAATGGGCTGGAATCAGACTTGTCATAAACGGTAAAATCTTGAGCGTAGATTTCCATTATCTTCTCGCCGGCTTCGACAGCAATTTGCTTTACCTTTTCGGCAAGTTCTGGGGTTAATTCAAAACTCGTCATTTATATAAATCCTTTCATCGACAATACAGTAAATAATCGTTCAGCCGTTTGTTCTGGGGTTTCGTCTACATAAGTCAGATGCACTTCAGGCGCCTCAGGTTCTTCATAAGCAGAATCAATACCTGTGAAGTGTTTAATGTCACCACTGCGTGCTTTTTTATATAATCCTTTCGGATCGCGCTGTTCGCAAATTTCAATGGGGGTATCGACGAATACTTCTATAAATTCACCTGCTTCCAATAAAGAACGACAGTAACCACGATCAGCTTTGAATGGCGATATAAAGGCGGTAATTATGATTGTGCCGGAATCAACAAATAATTGAGCTACTTCGCTAATTCGGCGAATGTTTTCAACGCGGTCTTTGTCATCAAAACCCAAATCACCACAAAGTCCATGTCGCACGTTGTCACCGTCTAGCAAGTAGGTTTTCTTATTTTCAGAATAGAGCTTTTTCTCTAGTAAATTAGCAATCGTTGATTTACCCGAGCCAGATAATCCAGTTAACCAAATAACCGCAGGTTTCTGACCTAGGGATTCTGATCGTGCTTTTTTATTTACATCATGTTCATGCCAGACAATATTAGTGGCCATTAGAAGTAACCCTCCATTTTTTTCTTTTCCATAGACCCAGAAGAATCATGATCGATGACTCTTCCCTGACGCTCAGATGTTTTGGTTAGCAGCATTTCTTGGATAACTTCTGGCAGAGTATCTGCGGTCGATTCAACTGCACCTGTTAATGGATAGCAGCCTAGGGTTCTAAATCTAACTGAACGCATCTCCGGTTTCTCGCCAGCTTCCATTGGCATACGGTCATCGTCAACCATAAAATAGTTACCGTCGCGCTTCACAACAGGGCGTGGTTTAGCCAAATACAATGACGGAATTTCGATATTTTCGAGATAAATATACTGCCAGATATCTAGCTCAGTCCAGTTTGACATTGGGAATACACGTATGCTTTCGCCTTTGTTTATCTGACTATTGTAGATATTCCAAAGCTCTGGGCGTTGATTTTTTGGATCCCAACGATGATTTTTATCTCTAAAGGAATAGACACGTTCTTTGGCACGGGATTTCTCCTCGTCACGACGCGCACCGCCAAATGCAGCATCAAACTTGTACTTATTTAACGCTTGTTTCAACGCAACTGTTTTCATGATGTCTGTATGCTTTGCGCTTCCGTGAGAGTAAGGTCCAACGCCTTGATCTATACCTTCTTGGTTGCTATGAACAAGTAAGTTAAGATTATGTTTTTTAGCTATTTCATCTCTAAACGAGATCATTTCCTTAAATTTCCACTTTGTATCAACATGGAGAAGTGGAAAAGGAATGACGCCGGGGGCAAAGGCCTTTCTTGCTAAGTGCAGAAGTACCGATGAGTCTTTGCCAACGCTGTACAACATGACTGGATTGTCAAATTCAGCTGCAACTTCCCTAAAAATATGAATACTCTCAGCTTCAAGCTGTTTTAGATGAGTAATGGATGGAATTGAGGTAGTCATTTCAGTAACGGGCTCCATGTTATAAGGTTAATATGCTAAATATTTATATGCATAGAACTTTAGCATATTTAGACCCTATTCGATTATGATAATTTGATATGTATAATAGCCGTTTAATAACTAAAACGGCAGATATGTTGTAAATTTGTTATATCGGAGTAGTGGAGGCATCGTATATATAGGACGTGGGGCGTATTGCAATGATGTCGGTAGTCGTCAACTTTAATACTTAGCTAAACTCATTCACCTTATCTTCGGCCCAATCACTTGCGATTTGATACTCTTTGAGAATGCCAGTATAAGGAATATTTAGCCGCTTGCAGCTGTCTTCCATTTTGTGCCAAATACCTTTTTCGAAGTCTATACATAGCGCAATACAATCTGCTAACCAGCCTTGTTTCTGGGTGAGCGCAAGTTTGATGTCTTGGCTTAATGGCAAGTCACTTATGATGGCATTCAAATCGGCATCGAGCATGGCGTCGATTAAGGACAGCATACCGGTTAAGAATGCGGATGAGCTATCATTGCTTTGGTTGCAATGCGGTGCTATTAGTTCACAAAATTTTGCACGTTGCATCGACAAACGAATAAGCTCTTGTGGTTTATCACTGCTAAATTGAGCCGCAAATAGCAAACCTACGAAACGCTGAAGCTCAACTTTTCCAAGCATTAAAACGGCTTGTTTAATGTTTTTAATTGGATTGCGGCGCTTAAAAGTAGCTGATTGAGCATAACGCAGTAGCTTAAATGAAAGGGTTACGTCTAATTCAAATAGCTGTGCAATTTCATCGAAGTTAGGCTCTTCCGCTGCCACCTTATTCAATAGGCCGGCAACCGAAGTTTGAGCAGGGGTAAGTGATATACTTTTGATCACTTCAGGTCGACTAAAAAAGTAACCTTGAAAGTAATCGAAACCTAGGTTCAATGCTTCTTTAAATTGTCTGTTGGTTTCAACTTTTTCGGCGAGTAACTTAATATGAGGATACTTTCTAGCGGCAGCAATCGTTTTATTAATTTCTTCCGTTGTAGCCTCGAGGTAGTCTATTTTTATAATATGGATTAGCCGATAAAACGGGGTCCATCTTTCATCATGGACAAAGTCATCTAGCGCCAGTATGTAGCCTTTATTATGAAGCTTTTGTAATGCTAGAAAAAGAGACTTAGTTGGCTTTGCTGTTTCTAATACCTCAACCACAATTTTTTGCTTGGGAAGGAGCTCAGCATATCCGCCTAGGAGCGTTTTTTCCGTAAAATTGATAAACGCTAGCTTACCTTCGGAAATACGATCCATGCCGAGATCAAATTGTAAAACTTCTATCATTTTGGATGTTGCTTTTTCTTGGTCAACGTCTGGGAAGACGTTGTCCAAGCTTGTGCGGAAAAGCAATTCATAACCAAATAATGATTTGTGCCTGTCTAAAATTGGTTGTCTAGCAGCGAAAAATCCCATCGTTAAATTAACGCCCTTTCAAATTAACTTTTACTTTCTAATGCATACTTATCGACAAATGATTCGAAAAGTGAGCGAATTTTTGCATTTTTCTCAGGTTTAATTAAGGAAACTGCGACTATAACAAGACTGGATACTGCGAATCCGGGAATTATTGCATACAATTCAGGATAAATAGGACCTCCGTTCTCACCCAAAGGTGCGTAAATCCATACCAATACTGTCGCTGCACCACTCACAATTCCGCAGATCGCTGAAATTCGGCTCATGTTTTTCCATAGCAAAGAAAACAAAATTAAAGGCCCAAATGCGGCACCAAAACCAGCCCATGCGTTACTTACTAAGGACAAAATACTGCTGTCTTGGTCGTATGCAAGGGCAATCGCAACAACGGCAACTAATGCTACGCATATGCGTCCTATAACAACTTGTTTTTGTTCGCTGCATTGCTGGTCAATAAAAGTAACGTACACGTCTCTTGTTAATGAACTAGAAGTTACTAACAATTGTGAAGAAATAGTACTCATGATGGCTGCTAGAATTGCTGCGAGTAGGAAGCCACCGACTAAAGGATGGAACAATAATTGAGAAAGGGTGATGAAAATGGTTTCAGGATCATCTAATGATTGGCCGGTCGAACTCATATATGCCAAACCAAATATACCGGTAGCTGCAGCACCAAAGATAGATACAATCATCCAAGACATGCCAATACGGCGAGCAGTCGGCATTTCTTTGATACTAGATATAGCCATAAAACGCACGATGATATGTGGCTGACCAAAATAACCTAAACCCCATGACATCAAGGAGACAATACCCACAAAGGTAACTGTCGCACCGGTACTAGCATCAACAAACAAAGAAAGTAGGTTGCTGTCGCTCTTTGATAAGACGTCTAATGTATTACTGATGCCGCCAAGTTCAAAAACAACGACTGTGGGCACCATTACCAAGGCGATAAACATAATAATACCTTGCACGAAATCAGTTAAACTAACGGCCATAAAACCACCGAATAAGGTATAACAAACAACGACACCGGCAGTAATATACAAACCGACTTCGTAGTTATAACCAAAAGAAGATTCGAATAATTTGCCTCCAGAAGCAATGCCAGCCGAGGTATAAAGCGTAAAGAAGATAATAATAACGATTGAAGCGATAATTCTTAGGGAGCGGCTAGAATCAAAAAAACGATTCTCAAAATAGTCGGGTAGTGTGATGGCATCCTTCGCTAGCTCAGTGAATACTCTTAGTCTAGGTGCAACAATGATGTAATTTAACCATGCACCTAATATCAATCCAAAGGCAATCCAAAGCGATGATGCGCCGGACAAGTACATAGCGCCGGGAATACCAAGTAGCATCCACCCACTCATATCTGACGCGCCTGCTGATAAAGCAACTACAGGAGCACTAAGTTTTCTGCCACCGAGCAAGTATCCAGACGACGTGTCCTCATTTTGTCTATATGCGTAGACACCTATACCTATCATTGCGATAAAGTATATAGCCAAAGATATAAGGGTACCAGTTTCCATATTACTCTCTATTATTTTTATTGTTTTGTGGATGTTAACAGATAAGGTTGTTTAACCCCAACTTGTGATAGTAAACATTGTAAGATTATAATTTTATGAAATGAACTAAATTATTGTCATTGTTAATAAATATTTAGTCAAAAAAAAGCCGCAATGCATAAGCTATTGCGGCCAAAGAGTCTCACGGGAGTGGCGCGTTTTAAAATCTAAACGCGTTTTTTGCTACTAGTTGTAGTTGCGATACATCTTCTTTATCGTCGCCAACAATAATAATTTTAGCTGAACTCAATAAAAACGAAGTTCCAATAAGTTCATCGTTACTAAAGTCTTCTTCTAGTTCCTTGCTCTTATTGTCCGTAACAACAAATAGGTTTACTAAACCTGTTTTGCCTCTAATAATCATATGCAGGCTTTTAATTGTGTTCAGGTAACAATAGTTAGCCGATACCACTTCGCCAATATCTTCAGATAATGAACCATTAAAAGTAGCCATTTTTTCGTTAATAGCTTCTTGAGTGACATTTTTCCCACCCATCGTCATTTCTTTATTCATGTACTCATGACTAACATGTGCAAATACATCGTTAGCCAATCCATTATTGCCTGCGAGCAATGTCATGTAAGAAACACCGACAACCATCGCCACAGATGCTGCCATAGCGACATACCAAGGGCGTTTTTTACGTTTTTGCGTAAACTCGTCCATGCCTTGACGCAAAATCAACTTGTCAGCGAAATTCTCGGGCACTGGTATATTCATTGCCTGTGCTAATTGTGCATCCATTGCTTTAACTTCGTCCCAAAATGCTTGTTTTGCTGGGTCATTATTGGCCGCCTGAATAATATCCGGATCGGTTGTGTTTGGCTCAGCATAAATGGTGCGACGGAATGATAGTTCATCCATTTACCTGTTCTCCTTTCGGTTGTTCGTCTAGTAAGGCTTCTTTAATTTGGTTTCTTGCTCTAAATAGTCTGGTCATTACCGTATTTTTATTAAGGTTAAGTTGTTCAGCAATTTCATCACCAGTGAAACCCATTAAAATTTGCATCATTAATGGCTCTCTATACTCTTCGCTGAGGTTTGACATAATTCTTCTCAGTTCTCGATGTTCCAATGTCACATCTCCAAAATTATGTGGGTCGGCAACGACAACATCATCAATATCGACGAGATCAAATTGTTTACGTTCAAAGCGTCGCGCATTCTCACGGCGTAAAATAGTAATTAACCATGATTTAGCTGCAGCTTGATCTTTAAGTGAGTCAAGTGACTTCCACGCTCGCAGAAATGTCTCTTGAACTACGTCTTCAGCAATCGCTTTATCCTTTATAAGCCACATTGCATAGCGAAATATGTCCGCGTGAAATGCCTTAACAAGGGCTTCATATCGTTTTTGTTTTTTCATCATGTCAGTAGAGACCGATAAGTTTGGTTTTTTATTTCGCGAAAACATGAAGTTTCTTCTTTTTTAAATTCTTTTTAAAGAATACGTCATTTAAAAGGATTGTTCGAACAATGATTTAGTCACTGCTACGGAGATTGTTTAGATTGATTTAAATATTAAAAAAAATCGCACAGGGAAAACCTATGCGATTTCATTACTTTTAATTTTATTACAGGCTTGCACCTTGCGTAAAATTGTTATTTAGATGCTGCGATCCATTTGTTTACGTTGTCTTCTAGTAATGTCATTGGCAAAGGACCGTTTTTTAGGAGCGTATCGTGAAAACCGCTATAATCAAATTTATCGCCTAACTCAGCCTGAGCTTTATCGCGTAACTCCATTATTTTCAGCTTTCCAATCATGTAAGCTGTTGCCTGTCCCGGCATAGCAATATAACGTTCAATTGCCTTAACAGAGTCCGCCTCCGGATTTGGTGTATTGTCGACCAGATATTGTATGGCTTTTTCTCTGCTCCACTTCATTTCATGAATGCCTGTGTCTACCACTAACCGACAAGCACGCCATAGTTCCATTGCTAAGCGACCAAAGTCGGAGTAGGGGTCTGCATAAAAGCCCATATCTTTACCTAATTCTTCTGTGTACAAACCCCAGCCTTCAGTATAAGCGGTAAATGAAACGTACTTTTGGAATTCAGGAATACCTTCAAGCTCTTGTGCAATGGCTCGTTGCATGTGATGGCCCGGAATGCCTTCATGATAAGCTAGCGCTTCCATTTGGTAGGTTGGCATACTGCGCATATCAAACAAATTTGCATAATAGGTGCCAGGACGACTGCCATCTTTCGACGGACTTTGATAAAAAGCTTTGCCTGCAGACTGTTCACGGAAAGCTTCAACACGCTTAACGATCATACGTGCTTTTGGTGTTAGGCCAAAATACTCTGGTAATTTAGCTTCCATTCTATCAATAAAGCCTTTTGCCTCAGCCATATAACGCTCGCGACCTTCGTCTGAGTCGGCGTAATAAAACTGGTCATCATTGCGCATGAATAAGAAAAATTCCTGCAAACTACCTTTGAATTTTACTTGCTTCATGATGTCGCGCATTTGATTGTGAATGCGTTCAACATTGTCTAATCCAATTTGATGCACTTCTTGTGCATTCAACTCAGTTGTAGTGAACCAATTCAATCTGTTTTGATACCATTCACTACCATTTGGCAAACGCCATACGCCGTCACCTTCTGGGGTTAATAAGCGTTGTTTGCCTAATTCTTTAATTAATTTTGCATAAGCGGGTTTTACTGAGCTTAGTAATGCGTTGGTAGCATCTGCAATTAATCCCGATTTTTCTGCATTACTGAGTTCTGACGCATCAAGCTTTTGTTTGAAGTCGGCTAATATTGTTGAATCTTCAGGACTTTCAGAGAAAGGGTTGCCCTTTACAACATTCGCAGCAGCTTGCATCATTTGGTCGTATGACCATGCTGGAGGCATAACACCTAGCTTCTCTCGTACTCTTAATTGTTCGATAACTTGATCAAACAAAGCATCCACTTTGGTTAGCCTACTAATGTAGGCCTGGGCATCTTCTTCATTCTCTATTCGATGAATATTAATTAAGAAACTTGGCACCGTTGTATGCCAAGCGCTGAACTGATCCATGATATAGGTATGATGCCTAAACTCGTCGTTGGCAAGCTTACGCTCCAAATCAACCTTATAAATAGTTAAGCTTAGCTTTTCTGACTCACCTAGTGTAGCAACATCAAATTCGCTGACTTGTTTTAAGCGATTCTCCATAAGAGCACGAGTTTCATCTGCTTTTGCTTCTGAAAAATCACCCCATTTACCGTAATCCCACTTTATCCCTAAATAGCTTTGCGTCATCGGTGAACGTTTAAGATCAGTTTCTCTGCTTTGTGTAAAAAAGGCAGCTAGCCTTTCAGACTCGGTTGCGGGGGCCTTCACTGTCTCGGATTGGGCTGATTGTGTTTGCTGGCTATCCGTATTGGATGCAGGGCTGCAAGCTGTCATCGCAATGACTAAGCTTGATACAGCGAATAGTTTCGCAGGTTTACTTATTTGGGCTAGTCGTTTCATCATGTCCCTCTTTTTTTATATTTTTGTCGTTAACAAGCAGTATAACGAATTTAAGGCCACTTTATCCAGATGCTAATCGTGGCCCAAGTCTTGGGCTTGATACCTGCTATGTTTTTGGGTACAAGCTAAATTTATCTTGGTTTTGTTGCTGTTGCTGTATAATGTCTTTTCTGAATGCAGTTAGCGCTGCAATAAATTCTAGGTTACGCCATTCAGCTTGGGCAGAACCATACGCACTTTCCATCATATTATTGTACTGCGCCACGCATTCATTTGCATTCATCACAATAAAGCACTGATTAATCGATTGAATAGGCTGTTGGGTTAAAACCTCTAACCATTTTGCCAATATCTGATTTGTTTCTTTAACATTATGTAAATCAATCGCTTTTTGCAAAACTTTCCATAACTCAGCCTCGCTGGTGATGCGATCGCTGGCGTTTGCTTGCTGCACATCACCGTTGCGTTTATGGGTGATGATCATGAAACCAAATATACCGAGACTTACCAACCAAAGAACGAACAAACTCACGTGTAGCCAATCGATACTAAATGCATCGGGTGTATTGCTTGTCGGCAATTGATTTGCAGCCGGTGACGGTTCAATCGATGTTGTTGCTGGTTTCTGATTCAGCGCTGAAATGGGCTCAATATTGGAAATGGTTTCCTTACTAGGCGGCAACACTTCAATAGAACGAGCAGGAAGCTTCGCATATTCTGTTTGTTTTGTGACAACGTTAAACCATGGAACAACCACTTCACCAAGCACAAAGGTACCCACTCGATTTGGAATAATCGCCTCGCTTTGGACTTTTTGCGCAAACAGCACTGAATCCCTGTCTACCGTTGCGGTGCTCGCTTGGTCGGGATAGGTTTTGAAGTCAGGTGGGTACATTCCAGCAATTTCCGGTAGTTGCTCTTCGACCAAGCCTGCCGCGGTTAATGTTATGGTGCGGGTAATGGGTTGACCCAATACAATACGCTCAGGGTCTTGTTGCCACTCTTCGTTCAATTGCACAAACTCGCTGGGTAACCAATGGTCTTGATAGTTATCGGGAATAGGGAGTACGATCAAATCAATAGTGGGCGAGACGCGATTAATAGGTTTTGTTCTGCTGATAAAGCCAAATGATTGGCGTGAGTCGGCAACCGCTTCACCATTAAAGACCGTACCTGAAATAGAAAATGAACCACTTGCCTGGGGAATAATCGCATAGGTACGTTCGATGACTCTGTATCGAACGCCATTTTGAAAGTCCTCATATTCCTTATCTTCACCTACCTGTTTGATAATTGCGTTTTCTAGCTCTGGTGCTTGCAAAGACCCTCGTTGAATATCTTTCGCCATCAGCAGTTTGGTTGTGTATTTTATTTGTTGTTGCAAATAAACCGTCGCCATATCGACGTTTGCAGTCACATAAAAATCCCGAGCAGTCTCGCCCTGACCATTGCCGATAGGTGTTACAACAATATCGAATGCCTTACTCTTTTGCCCGTCCATTTCAAACGCGGGGATCGTCAATGTCCCTATTGCTTTTGGAAATAATTGGGTTACCCAAGTTGTTGTTTTCGTTGTATTGAAATTAATAGACCGCGTCGACTGGCTGATTGACGTGTTCGACATACGGAAGTCGTTTTCTAATGCGGATAAATCGATTTGTCGAGATGTAATTTCGCCTTCAGCACTAATAATTAGCTGTAGTGCTTCATCAATCATAATCGGATTTTTATCCACAGATACACGTAAGTCAGTGATTTTTGCCATCGCTGTATCGGATGCAAACAGCGCAACGGAAGAAAAAACGGTGACTAAGCAAAAATACCAAATAGAGTTGTGTTTCATTACTACCAATCCTTCTTATTTGGCTTTGAGAATCTCTCACTTCGCCTGTTTTGTGATTCTAAAAGCATTTTTCGTTGTAACAGAAAAGCGGGGTCATCAGGTATCTTGTTCATTAGCATTTGCATGCGTTGCATTTGCTCTTTTTCTTCAGGGGTCATCTCTTCAATCGGTTTTTGCTGTTGTAGATTACTTTTTTGCTCAGCATTTTCGTCACTATCGCCTTCTTCAATTTCGTTAGCTTCTTCATCCTTTGCCTGGTCAGCTTCACCTTCGCCATCTTGTTGATCAGACTCTTTCTCTGAATCTTTACCTTCATTGTCCTCAGATTCATCTGGGTTTTGCTCAGACTCTTGTTGCTGTTCAGATTGATCGCCTTGCTGCGGATCCCCCGATTTTTGCTCACCTTGATCTTGTTCGTCTGATTGTTTATCGCTATTTTCAGATTCACCTGATTGTTGATCTTCACCATCTTGTGGCTGACCATCTTCGCTTTGTTCTTCTTGTTGCTTCAACAAATCTTCAACTAGCTTTCTATTTGCCATCGCATTTGTATGACCTGGGCGCTCTTTCAACGCTTCATCATACTTCTCTATCGCTTTTTCTAGCTTTCCTAAATGCGCGAGTGCATTACCTTGATTATATGCTGACTCTGCGCCAGGCAGCGAAGCAAAGGTGTTTAATGCGGCTTCGTAATTTTGATTTTTATAATAAGCTGCACCTTTCCACATTTGGTCGGTAAACGTATTGCTGGCTTTATCAAACTCTGCGTTTTTAAATGCTTCAAGTCCTTGCTGATCTGCATTCTTAAAAATGTTGTCGACCCATTCACTGGCCTCAGGTTTCTCTTTGATAAGCACTTCGTCATCCGCAAAGGAAGGGTCTGTTGGTAAAATCAACATTGTACTAAGTAATACAAGCATAATACCGCGTCTAAAGGCATAGGCTGCAAACGGAAGAATAAGGAGTACTAAAATCCCGCCCATATCTTGCCATTGATCTCCTTGACCAATAATGTCATTACTTACTTGGTTTGGTTCTAATATTATTGGCGTAAATTGCATGTTTTCTATGTCGCTGTCGTCGCTTTGAATAGGAGTGTAGCGACCACCTGTATTACCGAGTACTTGTGCAAAATAGCGACTATTGAGGCTAGGAAGCACAATGTTGCCCCTAACATCTTTCATAAAGCTACCATCAAGCATCTTAATAGGAGCGCCTGTTTGGGTACCCACTCCTAGTATTGAATAACGATATGGTGATTTTTCTATATGGCCTTGCAGTTCTTCAATATCGTCAAATTCAATTCCATCGCTTACCCAATAAACTTCACCTTTATTATATCCTGCTGATGCCAGCAATTGTTCGGCCTGTTCCATGGCATATAAAGGCTCGCTGCCTTGTATAGGCATTATTTCAGGCCGCAAACTAGGAATAAGAGTCGTGATATTTGTGACGTCAGAGGTTAGTGGGCTGATTGTAAACGCATCTCCGGCATAAACGACTAAGCCTACTTCTCCATCTTCAATGCTATTAAGTAAATCAATAACTTTAAATTTGGCCCGGGAGAGCCTATCCGGCAGTATATCGGTGGCGCGCATTGACATCGACATGTCCAATATCACGACTTTTCCTGTTGTGACTTGGTAAACCGGTTGAGGTAATTTTTGCCAAGTAGGGCCCGCCATTGCAACACAAGCTAGCACCCAAACCAAAGCAACTAAATAGAACGGAGGTTTGTATGATTTCTTGTCTTTAGCGACAACCAAATGCTGATATAGATGACTTGAGACAATACCCTGCCAACCACTCTGCTTACTTGCGATTTTAGTTAGTAGTAGAGCAATAATAAGCAACGGAATGATTGCTATTAGCCATTCTGGACGAATAAAGTGGAACGCTTGCCAATCAATCATTTTTTTCCTCCGGATGCGTTATTCATATTACTATCAGTGACCAAAGTGCGACGTTTTTGTAAATTGAAAAAAGCCTGCTTAAGAAGATAAAACAAAGCATATAACGCACTAATAATGACAGCGATACCCAAAGGTAAATAGAACAATGCAGTAAGGGGACGCAGTTTTTGCCCTTCACCCTCTATTGGTTCAAGTCGATCGAGCGTTGCGTAGATTGCTTCTAATTCTTGTGTATCGCGAGCTCGGAAGTATTGTCCACCAGTTGACCGCGCAACTTCAATAAGAAGGCGCTCGTCAAGATCCTGTGATGGATTAATGGTGCGGCGGCCAAAAACACTGGCGACCTCTTGTATTTCAGCACCCAAACCGATGGTATAAATTGTGACGCCCTTGTCAATGGCTAATTCATTCGCTTGCTCTGGCGTGATATTACCGGCAGTATTTCGGCCATCGGTCAACAGTATTAGAACTCGATTAGACTCTTCTTTGTCATCAAAACGTTTAACGGCCAGACCAATAGCATCTCCGATAGCGGTGCGTTCGCCTACTAAACCTAATACTGATTCATCGAGTAGCGTTTTCACTGTATCTCTGTCAAAAGTCAACGGTGCCTGTAGGTAAGCGGTGTCAGCAAATAAAATCAATCCTAAGCGGTCACCAATGCGGCGCTTAATAAAATCCCTAAGCACATATTTGGTCATGACTAGACGATTTACTGCCCGCCCGTTTATGCGCATATCATCTTGTTTCATTGACCCTGAAAGATCGACCGCAATCATCAGATCACGTCCTTCATTTGGTATGGAAACGGGCTCGCCTAACCATTGTGGTCTGGCGGCAGCCGCCACTAAACAACACCATATTAATGTTGCTAAAACTAATCGAAGTGTTGATTTCTTTGTACTCTTGTCCGCATGACTTTGTACTTTTAAGTAATTTGGCACAAGTAACGCTGCGCTTTCGCTTGTTGCTTTGCGTGGCAGCATAAAATAAATAAGCAGCGGAAGCGGCAACACAGCGAACACCCAAATCCAAGCGAATTCAAACATGCTTGTCTCCTTTTCTGCTAGGCACAGACGTCTCTGTGTTTTGCAATTCTGCAGAAGCGGGTGGTAAACAGTGTTTTATCCATAGGTAAACGGCATTTTTAGCATCGTCCACCGAAATGCTAGGCTTTTTCGTATACAAACTAGCTTCAAGTTGGGTTAACTGTAAAAGGCATTGCTCATCGACTTGCTTATTTTGCTTTGCGCTAACTTGCAAGCGCTCTTGCCATGCTAAGCCCCGCAGGCTGTTGAGGTTTTCAAATGGAAAATAATGCATGACTGCGCTGCGCAGGATAGCGTGTAACTTTGACAACGCCTGTGATTCGCTATGTGAAATATTTTCAATGGCTTTCAAGGCACTGCGTTTAAGTTTGTGTTTGTTAAAATATCGAGTCGCAATCCAAAAAGTGCCAAATATTATGACGACTACTAACAATATTAAAACCCACCATCCCCAAGCAAGAGGCCAAATTGACGGTGTTTGTCCAACGCTAATGTCAGCAAGATTTGCTAAGGCAGCGTCAAGCGAGGCGTCTACAGAACTATTTGTGTTTGTCGTTATATTTATCAGCAAGTTAGTAATAGAATTAGTAACAGAATTCATAGTAACTCTCCCATATCGCGTTGACTAAGCTGTTGTTCAAGCGGGAAGGCCGATGAAACCGTTCTTAATGCAATGGCATATCGAGCAAATGATTGTTTTATACTTTCGAAATGAGAAGCCTGTTGTGACTGATATTTTTGATTGTTTACTGCCTCGCCTAAATTAACTTGCTGGCGCTCGACTCCATTAGTAATGGTCAGGGTTTGCGGAACAGCTGAATTAGGTAATGAAAGCTCCATTGGGTCATTAACTAAAATCGCTTTGACTTCGCAATGACGCGCGATATTGCTAATAACGGCCATCGCAGCTTCGCTCAATCCATTAAAATCGCTAATTAGATAAACCAAAGCACCGGGTTTGGCTAAATGCTGCAAACGCTGAGTTGCCTTCAAAAATATGCCTTGCGCGTCTATTTGCATTGCTTCAAATCGAGGTTCATGAATATTAACTAAGGCCTGCATTAATGCGAGTGCGTTCTTAGCTTGGGCTTTGGGTTTTAATTCAATATCTTGACTGTTATTAAAAATTAAACCGCCGACTTTGTCACCGCGTTGGGTCGCGTTCCACGTAATTAATGAGGCAAGGTGAGCTGCTTGAACCGATTTACAGAGATACGCGGTGCCAAAATACATAGATTGAGTAAAATCTGTAAAAACGAATACGGGTCTTTCACGTTCTTCGCGAAACACTTTAGTGTGGGTCTTCCCTGTTCGCGCAGTCACTCGCCAATCGATACTGCGTATGTCATCGCCAGGCTGATAATGTCTCGCTTCGTCAAATTCCATGCCTCGGCCTTTGATCTTAGAACGATCGCCACCGGACAAGGCGCCGGCTATATCTCTACTCGGACGCAAGTTAAGCAGATGAGACAATGAACGATAGCATAATAGTTCAGGTAAACCGATATCCACGCCATTGGTTTTATATTTAGCTAACCACAGTTGAATATTTTCGGCCGTCACCACATTGCTATTATTTGTGGCATTATTAAACATCAGCGACATCAATCATTCTCAATTTAAAGATACTATTCTCAAGCTGAATTACCCTACAGGGACAAGTTTAACAATTTTATCGAGCACAGCATTTGCATTGATTCCTTCCGCTTGTGCTTGATAACTCAATATAATCCGATGACGGAGTACATTGTGTAATACAGCTTGCACGTCATCTGGGCCGACAAAATCTCTGCCATTAAGCCAAGCATGAGAGCGGGCGCAACGTTCTAAAGCGATCGTGGCACGAGGACTACCACCAAACTCAATCCATTGCGCAAGTTCTGCATCATAGTTTTCAGGCCGCCTAGTGGCCATAATCAATTGTACTATGTAATTTTCTAAAGCGGGCGCGAGGTGTATACCCATTATCTCGGCTCTTGCCTTGGTAATATCATCTTGGGTCAGCTTTTTAACTGCAGGCTTCACCGTCTTCATGGCTTCGCTTCGAGTCAGGCGCAAAATTTCTAGTTCAGTTTCTGCACCTGGGTAGTCAATTTCAACATGCATCAAGAACCGATCAAGTTGCGCTTCAGGCAGGGGATACGTACCTTCCTGTTCCAATGGGTTCTGTGTTGCCATAACTAAGAAAAGTTCTGACAGTTTGTAGGTTGTATTTCCAACTGTAATCTGGCGTTCGGCCATCGCTTCAAGTAATGCCGATTGAACCTTAGCTGGTGCACGGTTTATTTCATCTGCAAGTACTAAGTTATGAAAAAGAGGCCCTTTTTGAAATATAAATTCGCCGGTCTCCGGACGATAGATATCAGTGCCCGTTAGATCTGCAGGCAATAAGTCGGGTGTGAATTGTACCCTATGGAAGTCAGCTTCTATGCCGTCAGACAACGAATTGACTGCTCTCGTTTTTGCTAGTCCAGGAGGACCCTCAACAAGTAAATGGCCATCTGCAAGTAACGCAATCAGAATACTCATCGTGAGAGAGGGTTGTCCGATAACTTGAGTGTCTAAATGGGCTTGTAATTGCTTGAACTGTTCTACTGCCATAGTTATTTTTAGCCTTTGTTACGCTACTTACGTTATTTTGTATTATAGTTTTTATGTGCGGTCGTCGTAAATGCCGAGCTTAGTCATCAAGCTCTGATAGTCTTATATGTGGATCTATCTGTAAATTTCAACTTTACGACTCGTAAATTTATGAATGGTTCTGTATTTTATTATTTAGCTTAACAAATACTTATGCGCTGTTTTGTGTTTTTATCATCAGTGCTTGTTATTCGCACGTGTAATACACGTATAAAATTTGTACTTTACTATTTATTTTGTCACAATACCCTAAAGAGGTCTGACCAGAAGGTGTTATCATGCTTCTGCTCGCAATAACTCATTGATAGCCACAGGATAATCTATGTCACAGAAACAAGTTTTAAAAACCCCGCAGGGCGATCGAATTGCCATCGTTGCTGGACTGCGCACTCCATTTGCTAAAATGGCAACCGATTTTCACGGTGTTCCCGCTGTCGATTTAGGTAAAATGGTGGTCAATGAGTTAATGCTAAAGCACAATATCGATCCTTTAATTATTCAACAATTGGTCTTTGGACAAGTTGTGCAAATGCCAGAAGCGCCGAACATTGCTCGCGAGATTGTTCTTGGAACCGGCATGAATGTGCGAACTGATGCCTACAGCGTGTCACGAGCTTGTGCTACTAGTTTTCAGTCTACAGTGAATATTGCTGAGTCTATGATTGTTGGTAACATCGATGTGGGTATCGCTGGTGGTGCTGATTCCACTTCGGTATCTCCAATTGGTGTTTCTAAAAAATTAGCACGAGCTCTGACTGATTTACAAAAAACAAAAACGCTCGGTCAAAAACTCTCAGTGCTTAAAAAATTAGGTTTAAAAGATTTATTACCTGTACCGCCCGCTGTTGCTGAATATTCAACTGGTTTGTCAATGGGCCAAACAGCGGAGCAAATGGCGAAAAAACACGGCATCAGTCGGGTTGCTCAAGATGCGTTAGCCCATAGATCACATAGCCTTGCGGCCCAAAATTGGGATGCTGGTAATTTGGATAGTGAAGTCATGACTGCCTATCCTGAACCTTATAAAAAGGCGTTTTCAAGGGACAATAACGTCCGCTTTGATTCAAAGTTAGAAAGCTACGCAAAACTTCGCCCAGTGTTTGACAAAAAGCACGGTACTGTTACGGCTGCTAATGCTACGCCCCTTACCGATGGTGCTTCAGCAATTATTATGATGACGGAAAGCAAAGCAAAAGCATTGGGTTATAAACCGCTAGGCTATTTAAAGAGTTATGCATTCGCCGCTATTGATGTATGGGATGACATGCTAATGGGCCCTTCATATGCGTCACCCATAGCACTGGAACGCGCAGGCATGACATTAAACGACTTAACTTTGATTGAAATGCACGAAGCCTTTGCTGCACAAACGCTGTCGAATATAAAAATGTTTGGAAGTGATACGTTTGCCCAAGAGAAACTGGGCAGAGATAAAGCTATTGGCGAAATTGATATGGATAAATTTAATGTCATGGGGAGCTCGTTAGCTTACGGACATCCATTTGCCGCTACCGGTACAAGAATGATTACACAAATGTTGAACGAGCTTAACCGTCGCGGCGGTGGCACCGGTTTATTAACGGCATGTGCTGCAGGTGGTTTAGGTGCTGCAATGATAGTGGAGACAGAATAATGGGTGCATTTACCTTAACCAAAAGAGAAGACGGTATTGCCATATTAACGATGGACGTACCTGGTGACAGCATGAATACGCTAAAAGCGGACTTTGGTGATGAAGTTACCGCAATACTGGATGAAATTGAGAATGACAGCGAAATACGCGGTGTCGTTGTAGCAAGTGGAAAAAAAGATTCATTCGTAGCTGGGGCTGATGTAAGCATGCTTGCAGCCTGCAGTGACGCAGATGAAGCGGAAGAGTTATCGACAGCAGGTCAGAAGTTATTTGATCGCATCCAAGGTATGACGAAAACATTTGTTGCCGCCATCCATGGTCCCGCTTTAGGGGGAGGATTAGAATTAGCGCTAGCTTGCCATTATCGTGTTTGCTCCGATAGTCCTAAAACACAATTGGGTTTACCTGAAGTGCAGCTTGGTTTGTTACCTGGTAGTGGGGGAACCCAGCGTTTACCCGCACTTATCGGAATTCAACAAGCGATGAAGATGATGTTGACTGGCGTGGCCGTGCGCGCAAAACAAGCTAAAAAGTATGGCATTGTTGACGACATGGTGCCGCAAACAATATTACTTGATGTTGCTATAGAAATGGCTAACAAGAAAATAATCAAACGTGTGTTGAAAAAAGATCTGACGGCAAAAGTGCTGGAGAACACCTCGTTTGGTCGTAACATATTGTTTAAAAAAGCCCGTGAACAGACCTTAGCAAAGACCTTGGGTAATTATCCTGCGCCTATGTATATTATTGATTGTATAGAAGCGGGCACAAATGATTCAAGAAAGGGTTACGCAGCGGAAGCCCGTTTGTTTGGTCAGTTAGTTATGACGCCAGAATCAAAGCAACTGCGTGAAATTTTCTTTGCAACAACCGACATGAAAAAAGAGTCAGGCGTTGCAGGCGTTGTGCCAATTAAAGTAAAAAAAGTGGGAGTGCTAGGTGGTGGGTTGATGGGCGGTGGTATTGCTTTCGTTACCGCCACCAAGGCAAAAGTGCCGGCGCGTATCAAAGACATAAGCACTGATGGCATTGCGGGTGCGATACGCTACAGCTATGACATTCTGAATAAGAAAGTAAAAAAGCGTTTTATGTTAAAAACAGAGATGCAAAAAGAACTTTCTTTATTGAGCGGTTGTTTGGATTACAGCGGTTACAAAAATAACGACATGGTAATCGAAGCGGTGTTTGAAGATGTTAAGTTGAAGCAAAAGATGGTTGCTGATGTCGAAGAGCACTGCAATGAAACTACGGTTTTTGCGTCTAATACATCCTCTATTCCTATTGCTGAAATTGCTGCCCAAGCGAAACGTCCAGAAAACGTAGTGGGTTTACACTATTTTTCACCAGTAGATAAAATGCCATTGGTTGAGGTGATTCCGCACGCACTGACATCGGATCAAACCATCTCGACCACGGTTGAATTTGCCAAGCGTCAAGGTAAAACACCTATTGTTGTTAAAGACGGTGCCGGCTTTTATGTTAATCGAATTTTAGCTCCTTATATGAGTGAAGCTGGCTTTATGGCTGTAGAAGGCCAACCACTTGATTCAATTGACCGTGCGTTGACTAAGTTTGGTTTCCCTGTTGGTGCATTTAAACTACTCGACGAAGTAGGGATCGATGTAGGTACCAAGATTATCCCAATTTTGAAGGGACAGTTTGGTGAGCGTTTTAATGCGCCTGAAGCTTTTGATAAGTTATTAGAAAATGATCGTAAAGGTAAGAAAAATAAATCTGGTTTTTACGATTATAAAGCGAAGAAGCCGGGTAAAGATATTGATGATTCAGTTTATGAATTGCTGGGTGTCAAACCAGAGAAAAAATTCTCAGACGATACAGTGGTAGAACGCTGCGTTCTGATGATGCTGAATGAAGCTGCACTGTGTCTGCAAGAGGAAGTTATTAGAAATCCCCGTGATGGCGATATTGGTGCTATTTTTGGTATTGGTTTCCCCCCATTTTTGGGTGGGCCTTTCCGTTATATGGACACTTTAGGTCTTGCGCATGTGGTTAGTCGCCTAGAACATTATGCTTCAACTTACTCAGATAAGTACCAGCCAGCTGAGCTGTTGTTAACTATGCGTGAAAAGGGTGAAACTTTTTATTAAGTCTTTGTTATTAAAATGTAAAAACCGAGCCTTTGCTCGGTTTTTTTATATCATATAGCAAATCTGTCGCTTATTTACACAGCAGTTTGATATAATTTATTCTCGATTTGGCGCTTGTTTAAAAGCGAACCAGTCGTTGCGCATAGATAGTCAAACTGTGCTTAGTACAAACGATTATTTAAGGAGGCAACATCATGTTGATGGGTTCAATGATAGTGATAAGCTTCCTCGCTAGTAGTATTTACTATTATGTTGAAGCTGTTAAAAATGCCATGGGTAAAAAACGCTGGCTAATAGGTGGGATGATAATGGGGCCGATGTTACTACCGATGTTTATGATTTCTAAAACCGTACAACTTCGCAAAACAACCGGCTTTGATAGCTGCTATTTACGCACTTAACTAGTTGTTATAAAGTCGCGCTAGCGTTTGGCAATTCTAACACCTGGACGTATTGGGCTCGGCTTTCTTGATTCTAACAAGTTCTTCATATTTATGCCTTCAACTAATAACTGCTCAAATTTAGCTGCACTAACTGGTTTACTGAACAGGTATCCCTGCAGCATTTCACAGTCGTAGCGCTTCAATATTTCTAACTGATTCTCATGTTCAACGCCTTCTGCTACAACTTTCAAGCCAAGGTTATGTGCAATGTTAATGATTGATTCGGTCATGTGTTTGTCAACTGAGCTTGTCGCAATATCATCAATAAAAGCTTTGTCTATTTTTAGCGTGTGAAGCGGAAACTTCTTTAGATAAGCTAGTGAAGAATATCCAGTACCAAAGTCATCTAAAGCTAAGTGAATACCACGCTCACGCAAACGCTGCATCATTTTAAGGGCCTGTTCCGGATTCTCCATCAACGTGCCCTCCGTTATCTCGCACTCCAAGTGCAGTGGACTCAAGCCTACCTGCTTCAATATGCGCTCTATTCTATCGTCAAGGTCCGGTAATTCAAATTGTTTAGCTGATATATTGACGGCAACTCGGCCAGTAAATAATCCTGCATCGACCCAACGCTTGGTATCGATACAGGCTTTCCTTAATACTTGCTCACCAATTTCTAGAATTTGGCCTGTTTGTTCCGCTAATGGAATAAATTGCCCAGGGCTGACTATGCCTTTTTGAGGATGCTCAAATCGGACTAATGCTTCCATGCTTACCATGCGACCTGAAGCAATATCGACTTTTGGCTGATAAAAGACGCTGAACAAGTCTTCTTTTATACCAAATCGAATTAAATTTTCAATCTGCAGTTGGCGAACTGCATTTTTATTCATTTCGCCACTGAAGAACTGATAATTACTACCGCCATTGTTTTTAGCAAAATACATAGCAGTGTCGGCATTTTTCAGCAATTCTTGATGATTAGGTCCATCTTCAGGATAAGTTGCAATACCGATACTGACACCTAGCACAAACTCCTGTTTGGCGATGTAAAATGGACGTGAAAGAGTATCAAGTATGTCTTGGGCAATATGAGAAATGCGATGAACAGTTGCCGTTGCTTCAACCAACATACTGAATTCATCGCCACCTAAGCGATAAGTCGTAGAGCTAGACGTTGTAATTTTTTGCAAGCGACGCGCAATTTGTTTAATTAATAAGTCGCCAGTTTGATGTCCAAGAGAATCATTAATTCGTTTGAAATTATCCATATCCAGACAAATAAGGGCATGCGGTGTTTCGCGGCGCACTAAATTTTCATGACTTGCTTGGAAGAATGACCTATTAGGTAAGTTAGTTAACGGGTCTGTATTAGCTAACTTCAATAATTCTTTTTCAGTCTTTTTACGTGAACTGATATCAGAGAACACTCCGACATAATGGCTAATATGATTGTCTTCATTGCGAATCGCGTCAATCGTCATTTCCAACTGATACTTTTCGCCATTGATGCGAACAGCATCAACTTCACCAGACCAATTGCCTTTATGCTTAAGCGTCTTTTTAACTTCTTCTGTAAAAGCTTCAGGGTATTGACTAAAAGACAATTTACTGACTAAAGCTTTCTCAACGGTATCGCCGGTGAAATTACAGTAAGCACTGTTGACCGACATAAATTTAAACTCTTGATCAGCAATGAAAACACCTTCTGTAATGTTTTCAAAACTACTCTTAAATAAATTAAGTTGTTCTTCAGCTTGCTTCAGATGATTAATGTTTTTCAGCGTACCAGTCATACGTTGCGCTTTATGATGAGAATCGCGCTTTACAACCTTACCTCGATCTAATACCCAGACCCAATCACCAGCAAAGGTTTTTACGCGGTAGGCGAGTTCGAAGAATTGTGTTTTCCCGTCTAAATGGTCATCAAGAGATTGTTTTAAACGCTCAACGTCATTCTCGTGCACATTGTTTTCATAAGTAGTATGACTGCGCATACTGTCTTGAGGGAAATCAATCGTATTCCAAGTATTTGCTCGATAAATTTGACCACTAGATACATCCCAATCCCATAATTCATCGCCACTCGAAGACAGGGTCAGAGTTAAACGTTCAACATCTTCTGTTAAGGTTTGGTCGCGATTCTTACGGGATTTCATTTTATTAACTTGATAAACGCCTAAGAAAATAATAAAGAAAGCGTAAAAAATTAGTGCACGTGTATTTAGCCAAAACGGTTTTTCTACCGAAATACTGAGTTCATTTGGCTGAGACCATTCGCCACCATTGATGCGTGCTTGTACTTTGAATATATAGTCACCAAATGACAAATAGCTGTATGAGGCTAAACGATTAGTTGTTGTATAAGTCCAATCTTTATCTAGACCAACAAGAATGTAGCGATACTCAGTTGCATTTGAATTAATGCTGTTGATAACACCAAACTCAATATTAATACGGCTTTCAGAGTGAGCCATAGTAAACGAATTCATCATAAATGCAGGTATCGTTAATGTGGCCTCATCAATGTTTTTATTTGGAGCCGTAAAGCTTATAAACTGAGGTTTGACGGGCAGGTCATACTTATTGATGTTTTGCTGTTTGGTTTTAAGATAATGAATACCAATTGAACCACCAATCATTAGGTTGCCATCTACTGTTGCTATAATCGCACCACGGCCTAATTCATTAAAATTTAATGCGCTTTTGGAGCGTCTCTTAACGATATTCGAAGAGTCTAGGTCTAGCGTATAAATACCTTGTCTACTGCCATACCAAATACTGTTTTCAACTCCAATCGCAGAGCGAATATCAGAAGTCGCATTATCGTTCAAACCTTTGAGCTGTTTTAGTAGTGTTAAGCTAACTTTATCCAGTTTAAAAATACCCTGGTTTTCAGTAACAACCCAATAGGCATCTTGGTGGCTGTAAACCTGAATAATATTTAACTTACCAAATTCTTCTAAGCCAGAAGGGCGGCTAAATTGACTACTGCCGTTATCACTGATCAGTACGCCTACATTTGTTTGTAACCAGACTTTGTTTCTGTCATCAGTGAATACAGGCTTTGCTACCGAAATATCACTGGGTAAGCTAACAAAAGTTTCTTCATAAGTTTTGAGATTAAATGTCGATAATCCTTTCTCTGGATGCCAAACCCAAAGTTTATTATTAAATATCTCCACAGCCGCAAAAGACTTAGTCGCATGGATCTGATTTTCGAATTCTATACTTTCGCCATTAATTCTATAACTATAAATGCCTTCGCTGGTGGCTAACCAGATTTTGTTATCAGCATCGATTTTGATGTCGTTTATCATTGCTGAAATATTCAGTGGAATCTGCGAGTAGTAGCCTTGTTTCTGGTTAAATTTATTTAGACCATCAAGGCGAGTTGCTACCCAAATACTTTGCTCATTATCCTTTGCGAATCCGATAACTTGGCGGCCTGATAAGCTTTTGTTGTCGCCATCTACTGGTTTAAAAAGCTTTAACGGGCTAGAAGCAGGATGAAAATTATGCAGTCCTGCGCTAGCTGTACCAATCCAAGCAGTGCCCATTTTCGAAATAAATATATTAGTTATGTTACTGTCTTGCAAACCACTTGAGAATGCGTTGTTGTGGTTTATGACGGTTTGCATATTCGAATTTCTATCGGTAATAGCCAAACCTCTATTAGTCGCAACCCATAGACTTTCGCCATCAAAATTAAGGTCATTGATTACATCGGATGGTAAATCTAAATTAACTTCCCGTGATAGGTTTTCTTGTCTGTTGGTGCTTGAGTCGAGAGTTATCAAACCTTTATTTGTTGCAATCCAATACTTGTTTCCAACCACTTCAATTTTGTTAATTTTTACGTTTGGAAGCGTAAAGTTCCATGGGTTTTGAAGGGTAAGATCAAATAGTTGCCCCGAAATCTTGTCGAAGATAAAAATGCCAGAATATGCAGAACTCATCCATATTCTAGAATTTTCATCTTTAATGTAGGTTATATTTTGAGGGAAGGGTGACTGACTAATCACCTGTGTTACTTTTTGGCTTTCAGCATTCAAGCGGTAGAGAGAGTTTTGCACGGTAAAATAGATTTCTTTTCCTGATGCACTCGCAATGGAGCTGATCTCATTTGCTTTGATGATACTATTTTCACTATTGATCGTTGAGAAGCTGTCCGTTTCGTAGTGATACTTGCCTAAGCCTTGGTCTGTTGCGATCCACAGATTGTGTTGATCATCTATTATGATTCCGCTTACCGAATTACTAGGAATTGAACCCGGCACTGAAACATCAGCGCTAAATAATCGATTTTGAAAACCATCGTACTTGCTTAAACCGTCACTGCTGACAATCCAAATGAATCCGTATTTATCTTCGATAGTTTGAATGACTTGGCTTTGAGAAAAACCGTTTTGAGCTGAGAGGTGCTCAAAATTTAGGGTGGTCGAAGCGCTTGCAGTTGCAGAAAACAAAAAATGCATGCTTATAAACATGATTAGAATGAGCCATTTCTGGGGAAAGGCAAGAGTCACAAATTTTACCACCTGATTTTATTATTATTATTATTTCAAATTGTCTAAGGATGACGAAAAAACCTCGCTCTCTCAAGGCATTATTAACTGTTAGATACTGTTCGCTTAAATTACGCACAAAATTTATAATACGCGATTGAAAAATAACCGATTTATGCCATTTTAGCAAGCGTTAATTGAAATGTTCCCTGGTTTTTAGAACCACTTTATTGGTACGTTACAAACTGCTTAAATGCGCTCGGATCATCAATGAATTCGAAGCCAACAAAGCTTTCATTAAACTCTGATTTGGGTTTGGTAATAAATATCGCGGTCCCATTACTGTTTACGGCAGTCAACTGCTCGCAACCTTGTCTAAATGAGTCAAATGTCAACACATTGATAGCGTCAGCTATCTGGTTACTGTCAGTCGATTCATTTAGTTCATCAAAATTCATCCAAAGACGCTGAGCCAGTTGATTTGTAGTTGCATCAAATGTTCTAAATTGTTTTTTTAATGATTGTTTGAAATTATCAAAAATAGGCTCGAATTTAGCAATGTTTTGCACAAACTCTTTAATTACCTCAGTCATTGCAACATATAAATCATCGCTAGAATGCGAAGGCGATTGAATATAAACAGCCAAGCCTGGATGCCTATTAATCGGATAGTACCCACAGCCCACTAGGTAACCTAAGTTTCGTTTATTTCTTAACTCATCAAAAAATATAGGCGATAGAAGTTTTTCAATAGCAATGTATAGCCCGCGGTTCGCATTGTTACTAGATAGAGATTGAAAATATACAACAATCGCATGTTCTTGGTGTGTCTGATTATGTCGTATGCATAATTTTTTACGTGCTATTTGAGCTATGTTTCGACTTGATTTTAATACTTTATCCATATCCTTAAAGCATTCAACTACTTTGGCATGAAAGGAATTAATTTGTGCCAAAGTCCAGTTACCAACGGCTAAACCCTCAATATGTATTGTCTTAAAATAAGTAATAGCTTGCTGATGTAACTCAGGTAATTGTAATTTTTCAACTTCGGCCAATATGGACTCTTGGCTAAATGTATTTTCTTGCATTAAGATATTAATGTCAGCAAATAGTTGATTGATAGGCTTGTTCAACAAGGTGTTTTTTAATGTAGAAATTAGCTTTTGTTTTACACCGGTGAATGTTGCCGGTTTTATATTGAGGTATTGTATAAAACTGAGGATCTCTTGGCATAACAACAACTGCCTATCAGAAAAACCGCTAGTGTGCAGTGTCATGCCACCTTGATGGCCGTAAACTTTAAAGTGGACCCCAGCCATTTCAGCCCCATTATATGTTTCGCTTAACTGTTCGTTCAAGCAACCAATCCACAGCCTTTTGATAGCAACATTACGTGCACTTCCTATCATGCTAGGGTTTTCTAAAGAAAAGTAACAATCACCTTTTGGCGTTTTAAATTGATGATTTTGCAAAAATTTCAGTAAAAAATCCGAGCTCATAATGGTTTTTATTTCGGTTGCTTTTATTTCTTTTTTTACTAACTTAAAGTTATCGCTCATGTAAGGGTTTTGTGGTGGCAGCTGCAGCGAAAATAATTTATTTTGTTCGATATTGAAATTGAAGCTTCGTATACTAAACGGAACCTCATATTGAGTTGTTTTTTGGTCACAAAACGCATAAGGATTGATACAAAAAACGCGCAAATTTTCGATAGTGAAATAACTAAGGAATGTCGTAAAAAACGGTATCGTCAAACGTGTCCATAACCACATCAGATTCGAGTGCCAGCGGCAAGGTAAGTTTGTGCAGTTTAGAGGCGAGAAGAATAGCTTCGTCTACACCTGGTAGAAGCGTTGTGTACTCAACTTGCAAAGCCAATTGCTGTGCTTTTTCTTCAAACCGCCATTCTTCGATGCCTTTACTTCTAAGAAAATTAAACCATTGCATAATGATTTGCATGATTCTTTCGATATATTCTAAACCATAGTCTGTTAGTCGTAAGTTAATATTAATGTCTTGAAAATTTGCACCTTCAATGCCGCCGCTAGCGGTTAAATCGAGAATAAATCCCATTCGTTTTAAGTAGTGCTGTAAGGTGTTTTCTGAGGCATCCTCGATCAAATGGGTAAGCAATAGAATAGGCTTGCTTCGATAATAGTGAGAAACATTAGGAAGGCAAAAAGTCAGCATCAAATTTTGTGCGAATTTGTAAGGCTTGACCTCAATCAAGCATCCTTTTTGGCTCTGCAAATATAACTCTGGATAATTCTTTGGCGTATTAGTGACATTACTTTTGTAAAAAGTGACTAGCTTTGACTCGATGAAGGCGATCAGTTCATCATTTGCCATCTCTGTAGGAAGAACAAAACAAGCCTTCATTTTTGGAGCATCGAAATAGTGCTGATGATGTTTACGTAATTTCTGTTGTAATTCTTCTTTTGTAAACTGATTAAATATTTGTTTGTTGCCAACACTAAATCGACTGAAAGGGTGTTTAGTATTGCAAGTTTGTTTGTGGACGTCGTAAAGGCGTCGCACATCATCTTGTTTCCTCATCGAAAATTCAGCTTCTATAGCATCGACTTCTTGCGAAATACCCTGAATGGTTAATGCCGGTTGTGCAAGCATATCTACTAGTACATCTAACGCTTGTGAAAACTCACTTAAGGGACAATCAAAATGGAAATTACAAGACTCTGAAGAGGTCCAGGCATTAACAAAACCACCGTGCCTATTAAGTAGCTGATTTAAGAAGTTGCCATCGGGGTAGCTTTGGCTGCCAGCAAACAACATATGCTCCATTAGATGCGACAAGCCTTGGCAATCCTCTGGATCACTAAAGTGACCCATTTCAACTGATATCGAAACAGAGGCTTTTTTTATATCAGGGCAAGTTATCAACGCGTACTGAAAACCATTTTCAAGTTCGCTTGTTAGATAATCTCGATTTGCTAGTTTTGAAAGGAGCAATATTTTTCCTTATCGTTATTATCATAATAAAACCTGTAATTAGAATAGTTGTAAAGGAATTTCGACGATTGTCGTTAAATTTATACTAAAACACTATTGTAGACAGAACTGATAAAATGTTAGCGTCCACTCGCGAAAAATTTGATTAAAAAGATAACTATTATGATTATATTTGTAATGCGTCATGGTGAGGCAGAGTCTTATAAAGAAGATGATCTATCGAGACATCTTACAAGGTTTGGTGTCACGCAATCTGAACATGCGGCAAAGTGGATGGCTAAGCAGTTAAATGAGCACACTCAATTAAAGCAAGTTGATCTGACGTTGGTGAGCCCATACACCAGAACGATTGAAACTTTAGCGACTGTTGAACAATTTATACAGATTAACAATACGGTTCAAACTTCTGCTATAACCCCTGACGGAAATCCCAAGCAGGCACATGATCTAATTGATGGGGAGTTTTTGCAAGACAATAATATTAATTGCTTATTGGTTATCAGTCATATGCCACTGGTGAGTTTATTAAGTGATGCTGTTTGTAGCGGGTTTAACGCACGTGTTTTTGATACTGCTGACGTTCTTATGATTAATTATGATTTGGAGCGTTCATTGGGTCGCCAGCTAGCATTCTACCAAAGCCCTGCGTAGTCGGACTGCAACATAAAAAATTACTTGTATAAATTTTCTATGTTTTTTATGACGTTCTGTCATTTAGTATTTTTTAATATTACCGATACATAACTATCGCTTAATAATTGAAGAAAGTAGACTGCTCACATGTCAAAAAAGTCATTGCCATTAACGTTATACCAAACTCTTGAGAAACATGCTCAAGACGCTGATATTGAGAATGATGAAGAACTCCAAGACATTCTACAAAAATTAGATTCATTCAATAAAAAAGTCGAAGACTTTAAGCTGCGGGCGCAAGATAAACGAGTTGAGAAAGCGGCGAACGTATTTCTTTTAAAATCACGCAAGCCCCCTAATAACTCTATTTAGCGCGTTCGCCTCTTTATTGCTTGGTCGCGGCATCCTGTTCAACAGGAGACGAATAAAAAAGAGGTAAAATTCTGACTGTTTTTATCATATTGCCACTAATATCAACAATTTCTATTGGGTAACCAGCCAGTCGCACGCTAATATTATTTTCAGGGATTGCTTCCAAGTACTCTAATATCAAACCATTGAGCGTTTTTGGTCCCTCTGTCGGAAAATACCAATCCATCTCTTTGTTTAATTCTCTAATGTTAGCACTGCCGTCAACCAAGTAACTACCATCTTGCTGCTCTAACGCTTCTTTGCTGTAGTCAGGTGCAATGGAGGTTGTGAAGTCACCAATAATTTCCTCTAATATATCTTCCAACGTTACTAGCCCTTGAATATCACCATATTCATCAACTACTAAGCCAATTCGTTCTTTAACAGATTGGAATTTATACATTAATGTATGTAGCGACGTAGAGTCAGGAGTGTAATAAATCTCTTTAACCGCGCGCAATATCGTCGCTTTGGTGAATTGATCCTTTGATAGTAGCCTGAGCGCGTCGCGAACGTGGATGAAACCAACAGCATCATCAATGCTGTCACGGTAAAGTAAAACCCGAGTATGTTGCGAATGAGTGAGTTGCTTTTGGATATCTTTCCAATCGTCATTGATATCAATTGCATAGATATCGCTTCGCGCAACCATTATATCTTCTGCAGTAACTTTTTCTAAGTCCAAGATACTTACTAACATCTCTTGGTGCTTTTTAGGTATGAGGTTTCCGGCCTCGTACACGACGGTACGTAACTCTTCACGGCTTAATGAATCTCCATTGTCGCCATTTGGATTAATCCGTAAAATCGCTAAAATAATATTGGTAAATCCGTTAACTAGTTTTACAAATGGGGTAAATAGAAATAATAAAGGCAATAAGATGAGTGAGCTAGGATAGGCGATCTTTTCTGGATACATTGCAGCTAAAGTTTTTGGTGTTACCTCTGCAAATACAAGCATGACAAGTGTTAGACCAAAAGTGGTTACTATTGTACCGTAAAATTCACCGAAATAACGAGAAGCAATAATACCCGCTATAAGCGAAGCTGCAATATTTGCTAAGTTATTGCCAATTAAAATAAGTCCAATTAATTTGTCAGGTCTATCGATCAGCTTTTGGACGCGCAGAGCTCTAGGGTCGCCTTCATTGGCTAAGTGTTTTAGCTTGTATCTATTAATCGTCATCATACCTGTTTCAGAACTTGAAAAATAGGCTGAAACGACGATAAGAACAGCAAGAATGGTAAAGAGCGTTTGGGTGGAAATAGCGTCCAACTAAGAGTTTCCTCGTTGTAATTTGTAAACAAATAAAAAAGCGTTCAATGGTTCTATTATCTACTATTCAAAAGCCAGTATCTAGTATTAATAAAAGTACGCGATGAGTAATCCAATTTGTGTGATTTTACAAGACAAATTCACGAACAAATCGGCTTCCAAAATAGGCTAATGTTAGCAGTGTAACACCTACCAAATTAAACGTTACTAACACCCGAGCTTTTAGTCCATAGAAGTGATGAAGGACTAGGGCAAAGACATACACGAGGAATCCAAGACTAGACAAAACTGTTTTGTGAGCATAACCATCAGCAAACATATTAGGTATGAATATAAACCCTGAAGCTAAGGCAATAGCGAGCAACACCGTGCCTATTATCATTAATTTCGTCAGAATGTGCTCAACACTGAGGAGGGGGGGGAGTTGGTTGTTTGCCAGCGATATCTGTTTGTGCTTCAACTGATAATTAATATAAGCGAGCTGCAAGGCATACAGAAAACTTATGCTGAGTACGCCAAATGCAAATAAACTCAAAATAATGTGGCTAATTAGCCCAAAACTCATATTGATATGAATACCCGTGCTGTGCGGGACAAATATTTGTAAGGTAATAAATAACGCTGAAAATAAACTGACGACCGGCAAGAACACTAAGTTTTTTATATACGCATTAGCGGCCAACATAGTGACGGTGACTAACCAAGCGAGTAAAACCGCTACTTGTGTTATGCTTAATTGCTCTGATTGATTATTCAGATTAGACAACAATATAAGTCCTAAATGTCCTAGGGTTGCTGCATAAAGTACATAATGTGGTAATTTGCCTACTTTATTATGAGGCGAAAAAAAAGCCTTTGACAACGCTATCCCTGCCCATAAATATAGACATAGCGTAGGTACATACAAAGCAAAAGTGTAATCCATTATTAACCTTAATTAGAATCCTGTTACCGTTATAGCAAAACAGTATCGATATGCGCAACATAAGTATTGTATACTCTTGCCATATTATCGCGAAATCAAATTATTAATATGTTTCAGAATTTATCAGACAGATTGGGCCAAACCCTCAAAAACATCAGTGGGAAAGGCAGAATAACCGAAGACAATATAAAAGAGACGCTACGTGAAGTGCGCATGGCGTTGCTTGAAGCAGACGTGGCACTGCCCGTCATTAAAGACTTCGTCGAGCGTATAAAAGAGCGTTCGGTTGGTATCGAAGTATCTAAAAGTCTAAATCCAGGGCAAATGCTGATTAAAATTGTTCAAGGTGAACTTGAAGCAATTATGGGTTCTGAGAATGAAGGTTTAAACCTCGCAGCAACGCCACCAGCCGTTATTTTGATGGCAGGTTTGCAAGGTGCAGGTAAAACTACAAGTGTCGGCAAACTTGCAAAATATTTAAAAGAGCGGGAAAAGAAGAAAGTAATGGTAGTGAGTGCGGATGTTTACCGACCGGCTGCTATCAAACAACTTCAAACTTTGGCTGAAGAAGTAGAGGTCGAATTTTTTCCTTCATCGGCACTACAAAAGCCAATTGACATCGTTGAAGGTGCAATTGCGCAAGCAAAATTAAAGTTTATTGATGTTTTGATTGTGGATACGGCGGGTCGCCTTGCTGTTGATACTCAAATGATGAACGAAATTCAACAACTGCACCAAGCGGTGAAGCCTGTTGAGACGTTGTTTGTGGTTGATGCCATGACAGGTCAAGACGCGGCGAATACAGCTAAAGCATTCAATGAAGCCTTGCCATTAACTGGTGTTATCTTGACCAAGGCGGACGGTGATGCTCGGGGTGGTGCTGCGCTATCTGTAAAACATATTACAGGTAAACCAATTAAGTTCTTAGGTATGGGCGAAAAGCTAGATGCCTTAGAACCGTTCCATCCTCAGCGTATTGCAAGCCGTATTTTGGGCATGGGTGATGTTCTGAGCTTAATCGAAGACGTTGAACGCAAGGTCGATAAAGACAAAGCGCAACAACTCGCTCAGAAAATGAAGACGGGTAAAGGATTTGATCTGCAAGACTTTAAAGAACAGTTAGAGCAGATGCGAAACATGGGTGGCATGATGTCGTTGATGGACAAAATGCCAGGCATGGGCAATATGACAGCTAAGATTAAAGATTCAGCGAACGATAAGCAGTTTACGCAAATGGAAGCTATTATAAACTCAATGACTCCCTCAGAACGTCAGCGCCCTGATGTTATCAAAGGGTCGAGAAAACGTAGAATTGCCATGGGCTCAGGTACACAAATTCAAGACGTAAACAAGATGCTTAAACAATTCATGCAAATGCAAAAAATGATGAAGAAAATGTCGGGCGGCGGCATGAAGAAAATGATGCGCGGTATGGGTGGAATGATGCCTCCTGGTGGAGCCGGCGGTGCAGGTGGTATGGGCGGTGGATTTGGCCCTCGCTAACAGTCATTAAGACGAGTGAGAAACGGGCTGATTAGGCCCGTTTTTTTATGCTTAATGAAAAATAAAATCGACATTGAGTCGAAGCCTGTACTCCATTTAACTTTTTAATGACAAATCCCTTGCAAAATGAGCAATGAAACGTATAATTCGGTCACCTTTTTTCCAGCGTAGCGGGAATCTAGGTATGTTAACGGTAACGCTACAATGAGTTTGAGGCATATATGGTTACTATTCGCTTACAGCGTGGTGGCGCGAAAAAGCGTCCATTTTATCAAGTAGTTGTTGCAGACAGTCGTCGTGCACGCAACGGTAAATTCATCGAAAACTTGGGTTTTTTCAATCCAACTGCACAAGGTCAAGCTGAACGTTTACGTTTAGACCTAGCGCGTGTTGAGTATTGGTTAGGCGTAGGGGCAGGTGTTTCTGACCGTGTAGCTCGCTTGGTAAAAGATGCAAAAGTTGCTGCTTAATAGCGCTTTTGTTGTAGTTATTTGAGGTAAAGATGAGTTCAGCGTCTGACACAATTATTGTTGGCAAAATCGGTGCTCCGTACGGAGTCAAAGGTTGGGTCAAAATAAACAGCTTTACACAAGTGACAAAAGATATATTTGGTTATGCGCCTTGGCGGTTAAACGGCAATGGTTGTGATAATCGAGAGATACAAATTGACGAGTGGAGAGCTCACGGTAACGGGTTAGTTGCTAAGTTAGTTGGAATTGAATCAAGAGAGGATGTTGAGCAAGTTAAAAATGCTGAGATATCTGTTCCTACTTCAGTTTTGCCTGAGTTAGAAGAAGACTTTTACTGGAGGGATTTAATTGGGATGCAAGTTGTGACCGATAAAGGGTACGATTTGGGTGTCATTAAAGACATGTTCGAAACAGGTGCAAATGATGTGATGCTTGTAAAGGCAAAAAACAACGATGCATTCGGTCAAAAAGAACGTTTATTACCATTTCTTCATGACCAAGTTGTGTTGAATGTCGATAAGCAGGCCAGATCTATTACGGTGGACTGGGATCCAGGTTTTTAATGCAACCTACTCAACGTTTCGGTGTGGTGACGTTATTTCCTGAAATGTTCGAACCCTTCTTGAATCAAGGAGTGTTGGCAGAGCAGTAAAAAACGGCATTGTACAGGTGGATATTTTTAATCCTCGTGATTATACCACTGACAAGCACCGAACTGTTGATGACCGCCCTTACGGTGGTGGGCCCGGAATGCTGATGATGGTACAGCCATTAACAGACGCTATATCTGGCATGCTAAAGAGGCTGCGGGAGGTGAAACATAAGTTTGGTTGTGTACCTTTAACTCCCCAAGGGCAAACGCTTGATCAAGCAGGAGTGCGGTTCAGTCTTTAACTGCAGATGACCTAAGTATTGATATCTAGTTGCTGGGCGATACGAAGGCATCGACGAGCGCGTTATTACATGCTTCAGGTCGATCGAGGAATGGTCGATTGGGGATTACGTGTTAAGTGGCGGCGAGCTACCTGCGATGGTGTTGATGGATGCTGTCTCAAGGTTGTGTGCCCGGTGTGTTGGGGCATAGTCCAATCGGCGGTGGAAGACTCATTTCAGTCATGGCTTGCTTAGACTGCCCGCACTACACCCGGCCCGAAGTGTTGGATGGTGAAGCTTGTTCCCGAGTGTGTTGCTGAGTGGCGACCACGAAAAAATCAGGCAGTGGCGGCTTACAACAGTCGTTAGGTAGAACGTGGCAACGACGCCCTGATTTACTAAACGACCTAGCTCTGACTGAGGAGCAGCAAAAGATTGTGACTCAGACTTTAATGTCGAGCAGAAGTTTGCAGCAGCAGAATGACAGTTAATCTAGGATGAGAGGATCTGATGAGTAAAGTAAGTCAAGACATCATCATGAAGATTGAAGCAAGCGCAGCTCAAGACTGACGTCCCGGCCTTTGGCGCGGGTGACACTGTCGTTGTGCAAGTACGCGTTAAAGGAAGGCGAGAAAGAGCGTCTTCAGGCTTACGAAGGCGTGGTAATCGCTAAGCGCAACCGTGGCCTACACTCTGCTTTCACTGTTCGTAAGATTTCTAGCGGCGAAGGTGTTGAGCGTGTGTTCCAAACTCACAGCCCGGCAATTTCAGTTCTATTGAAGTGAAACGTCGTGGTGCTGTTCGTCGCGCTAAGCTTGTATTACTTGCGTGAACGTTCTGGTCAGTTCTGCACGTATTAAAGAAAAGCTTGGTTAATTTTAATTTTGTGTTATCGTTAACATTCAAAAGCCCGCTTAATTGCGGGCTTTTTGTTTCTAGATATCTGTTGGCTATCAGGCTGCGAATAAAGTGGGGCACTTGACCTTCGTCCAATATTAAAGCGCGCTAATTGCGCCCTATTAAAATGAGTCAGGCAGCTTCTACTTCGAAAACATCATTAGCCATAATAATGTGCATTCTGATTACTTTAAAGGCACGTAAATATTTGCTGTTGCGCTGATAACATACACTTTCAATAACATCACCATCTTCATTGAGCAAATAGGTAGCAAAGCGGACGCCGTTTTTGTATGGCAAGTATAAGCGATGAATAACAAACTTTGTTGTCGCGTCAGCTCCGGCGATGATCATGTACATGCAAGGAGGCAAATTTACATAATCGAGCCTTTGATCCTGTCCATACAGTATCAATGACTTTTGAAATGCATTATCTGCTAATTCATTTTCATCGCTGTTTAAGTAAACACAATAGCGATTAACTAACAGATCAATACTCTTTATTCCTGTCGATATCGTTTTTATTAATTGCCCTGCATATATATCTGCATAGTTCTTCATACCGTTTGGCATGTCAGCTTTTGAAATAGTATTTTTACGTAAATAATTAGATGTATTCATTTAAATCACCTCAATATGATTATACATGTTTATATGTACAGTATATTACTGGGTGAAAATTAGTCAATAATTTATTTCGAATA
>NZ_CALJHY010000007.1 GCF_937770335.1 uncultured Glaciecola sp. | reverse complement strand
CTTTTTTCAATGAATTTTTTATAGCGTTCTGCAACATCGGCAAAGTCTTCAAAATATCCCTGTGCACTTATCTCTAATTTATCAATAATCGGATTGATGTCAATTAAGGGTTCACAGGTTATTGTGAAATGGTTCATGCTGTAACGTCTTAAGAAATTTAAGTTTTTAACTGTTTTTAATAAAAGCTGATTATTTGGAATAAATAAATGCTTTCCGGTGTAGCTATTAGATTTTAAGTCGACTTCCAACATGGTTATTTTGGTCCAGTCGGCAACAATAACCTCACCAACGCCGTCTTGTACTTGTATCCAATCTCCAATGCGAAATGGCCTTGCACTTAAATAATAAAAATAACCGATGAAACATTGAATAAACTCTTTTGTCGCAAATACAATCGCAAACATAAATGCTGCAATAGAGAGTGCAAACTGTTGTATTTCGCTAGACCACAGTACCAGTATTAAAAAAACTAAACTTATATTAAGTGAGTTACTTAATGTGTTCACTTGTGAGCGGTAATTCTTATTAAGCTTTTTACCTCTATCAACTAGAACACGTTTCAATATTGACTTAACCACGCCACCTAAGATAATAAGAGAGACCGAAATAACCGATTTTTGTAGGTTGGTATTTTCTAGGTAGACAAGAAATTGGTCTACTAACATGGACTGGTAACACCTGTAACGTGGCTACAATTGGTCGCATTAGGGTAACAGATTGGATACCTAAACGCTAAACACTAATACCAAGCTTAAATTTACTTAAATGCTTAATATAAACAGAACAATAAAATCCAAATTACAGTATTATTCTGTGTAAATAAGAGAGGTTGTGTGAATAAGAAAACGGTTAAATGGCGTATTGTTACGGCGCTTGTTTTGAGTAAGCTAGCAGATATTTTATTGTCTGCTAAAACAACATTACCTACATTGTTGAATACGCTGGGTGTTCCATCTTGGATGCTTGGTTTCTTAGTTCCGCTTCGAGAAGCGGGGGCATTGTTACCGCAAGCTACAATGAGTGCTTGGCTAATAAGTAAAAAAAGTCGTCGCATGCCCTGGGTCGTCAGTATGCTTATGCAAATGTTATTTATTTTGGTTATGATATTTGTACCACTCATTTTACTTCCATTAGTTATGAGTGAATCCAGTCAGTTTTACGGATTGTTGAGTGGGCTGATTGTATTGACTTCACTCGTGGGGCTGAGTTTAGCCAGGGCTATGACCTCCCTAACGATGAAGGATATCCAAGGCAATCATTTGGATAAAGGGGACGCGCGGAAACGCTGTCGGTATCGCCTCAACTGCGGCGGGAGTGTTGTCTTTATTGTTTGCTACATTTACCTTGTTGGCAGGTAAAATGAATGAGCAAATTATATTGATAATTGCGGGTTTATGTTTTGTCGCCATGCTGTTAAGTGTGCTGACCTTAAAAAACATTGAAACTGATATCGATGTCATGAGTAGTCGTGCGGACAGCAAAGTCACAAAAAACCTAATGACAGCAAAAATAACCTCTTACATTAAGACATTTTCAGGTCAACTAGGACTCTTTATTTTAGTGCGCTCGTGTTTTGTGCATACCGCACTAATAGCCCCATTTTATATAGTTTGGGCGAGTAGTTTTTCGTCGCAAGGCGGATTCATTACATTATCTGGCTTTATAATAGCGCAAGCAGCGGCAACCATTTTATCCTCTTATATTTGGGGGCTTTTATCTGATCATAGTGCCAAGTTAACTATGCAATTAGGTGCGCTTACCGTTTTACTCGTTTGTTTAGCAACCATGTTTATTATTCAGTATGAGCTTAGCCAATCTATCCATTCAGTCTGGTTTGTTATTGGTTATTTTTTGATGAGTGTAGGACATGAGGGGGCGCGTTCAGGACGAAAAATATACGCATTAGATATAAAAGAAGGCTCTGACAGAACTGATTTTATTGGTAAGGCAAATACAGCAATTGGTGCCGTTATTTTGTTACTAGGAGCGTTTTATGCAGCGTTAACGTTCGCTGGAAACCTCATATTGTTTTCAATGTTTGCGTTGGGTATTAGTGTCGGGTTGTTGCTTAGTGTAACGATGAAAAGTGAGAAATAAAGCACCGTAAATTATGGAGGGGGTCCTATTTCTCAGATTGCACGGATAAACAGCTAAACTTAAATCAGAATGTAAATGTGTATTAACAGAGTTTAAGACCCAGCAACGCCAACCTTTGAGCCATTATTACGATTAAGCTTATGCGACATTGATTTGCCTACCTGAATCAGTTTATTCAAGTCTATTCCTGTGTTTATTCCCATATTGTGTAGCATGTATACCACATCTTCTGAGGCAACATTACCTGAAGCACCTTTAGCATATGGGCATCCACCGAGGCCAGCCACCGAGCTGTCAATAACTCGAATGCCGAGTTGAATGGCGGTTAATATGTTGGCAAGAGCTTGGCCATAAGTATCATGAAAATGCACCGCTAATTGGCTAGAAGGAATTACTAACAAACAAGCTTCAATGAGCGCTTTAGTTTTTAGCGGAGTACCTACGCCGATAGTATCGCCTAATGAAATCTCATAACAGCCCATGTCCAGCAGTGCCGTGCTAACGGTTACAACGTCTTCGACCTTGATGTCGCCCTCATACGGACAGCCCAGCACACAGGATACGTAGCCTCGTACCGGAATATTATGTTGCTTTGCTTTTTCAACAACGGGTGCAAATCGTTCGAGACTTTCTTGAATGCTACAATTAATGTTTTTTTGTGAAAAACTTTGAGATGCAGCACCAAAAATAGCAACTTCCTGCACACCGACCTGCATGGCTAAGTCAAAGCCTTTCATGTTCGGCGTTAAAGCACTGTAACGTATACCATCAACACGCTTAATTGTTCTGAAAACTTCATCTGATGAGGCCATTTGTGGAACCCACTTGGGCGAAACAAAACTACCTGCTTCAATGCGCTTACAACCGACTAATGATAATTGATCTATAAAATCAATTTTGTCTTGTGCGCTTAAGCTTGTTTTTTCATTTTGCAAACCGTCACGTGGACCAACCTCAACAATTTCGACTGTCTTTGGTAGTAAATCAAACATAGATATCACCTTTTTGTTACTTACAGTGTGCATTCTCTATTCTGTATCATTTGCCGTAATATCGATTAAAGGCACACCACCACTAACCAAATCACCTGTGTTAAAAAAGCATTCGGCTATGGTGCCATCATAAGGTGCTTTAATACTGTGCTCCATCTTCATCGCTTCGACAATAATAAGTTGCTCTCCTTTTACTACTTTATCGCCTGCTTTCACTAGCAACGCAACTACAGTTCCATTCATGGGGGCAACTACTGAGTTAGCATGGTCGTCGTCACCAATTTCGCCTAAGTCCGCAGCTTTAATTTGCGCAGTCAGCATACCTTGCGGTGTAAATAAGCTTATTTCAGCATTATTAAACATGATGGGTAGCTTTGTTTTTAACCCATTTACAGTAAATGAAAGTGTATCGTTAGTGAGACTTCCGGATACGATATGTTGCTTACTAATCGTGTCTAAGACCCATGTATTGGGGCTGGTCATTGAGGTAATAATAGTATGCAGTTTATCGTTAACCAGCAGTTCAATAGAATCTTCATGGATCAAGTTACTGCGATAGTTATCGTGTGTGTTCCACGCTGTATTTCGCAAGTCATCCTCTGAGCCTTTTTGCTCAGATAATAAGTAACCCAGTGCTATAGCTGGTAAATAAGTATCAACGTCTACATTTGTTGCAGTGCTTATAGTGTCGTTGTGGCGCTCAATAAAGTCTGTGGTTAATTGTGCTTGCTTGAAAGGAGCTGAGCCGGCAATTCTTCGAAGGTAATCTATATTGGTTGTAACACCACCAATAGCATAATGTTGCAAACAGGTTTCTAATCTAGCTAACGCTTTTTCACGAGTTTCACCCCAAACAACCAATTTTGCTATCATAGGGTCGTAATAAATTGATACTTCATCACCTTGCTCAACACCCGTATCGACTCTTACCTTAGCATTAGTAATTGGGGTTTTTAGCAGTCGTAAGACACCTGTCGCAGGTAGAAAGTCATTGTTCGGATCCTCTGCATAGATCCGAGCTTCAAACGAATGACCGTGCATTTTTAGCTCAGACTGTGTTTTCGGCAGTTTTTCATTGTTGGCAACGCGTATTTGCCATTCAACTAAATCTTCTCCTGTAATCATCTCAGTCACGGGATGTTCAACCTGCAGTCTGGTATTCATTTCCATAAAATAGAAACTACCATCTGTATCGAGCAGAAACTCAACCGTGCCTGCTCCTGAATAATTGATCGCGAAGGCTGCTTTCAATGCAGCCTCACCCATATGGGTACGAAGTTCGTCAGACATATTGGGGGCAGGGGCTTCTTCGATTACTTTTTGGTGGCGACGCTGAATTGAGCAATCACGCTCAAATAAATAAACGCCATTTTCATGATTATCACAAAAAACTTGTATTTCAACGTGGCGCGGTTCGGTAAGGTATTTCTCGACTAACATTTTGTCGTCGCTAAAACTAGACATTGCTTCGCGCTTTGCTGCAGCCAATGCATCGTTAAATTCTGCTTCAGACCAAACTTGGCGCATCCCCTTACCACCGCCGCCTGCTGTGGCTTTAAGTAATACAGGATATCCCATCTCATTGGCACTTTTCTTAATCAAATCTGGGTTTTGATCGTCACCGTGATAACCAGGAACTAGGGGAACGCCGGCTTTCTGCATAATTTGTTTGGCAGCAGATTTTGAACCCATTGCTTTAATAGCTTCAATAGTTGGACCAATGAAAATGATACCTTGCAGTGCACAAGCTTCTGCAAATTTTGCGTTTTCAGATAAAAAACCATATCCAGGATGAATAGCGTCAACGTTTAATTCTTTGGCTTTTTGTAAAATTAAATCACCACGCAAATAACTATCTTTGGACGAAGCGGGGCCAATACAAACAGCCTCATCAGCTTGCTTTACATGCAATGCATTAGCATCAGCCTCTGAATAGACGGCGACGGTTGATATACCCATCATTTTTGCTGTTTTTATCACGCGACAAGCAATTTCGCCTCGGTTAGCAATCAGTATTTTCTTGATCATGCTTTTTTCCAATTCGGTATACGCTTTTCTAAAAAGGCAGTTAACCCTTCTTGTCCCTCGTGTGAAACGCGAATGCTGGCTATTAAATCGCTAGTTTCATCAATGAGTTGATCATCAATGGCGCGACGGCTGATTTTATTTATAAGATCTTTAGCGGTTGCAACGGATTTTGGACCATTGTTAAGCAAGGGTGAAATGATATTCTCCACACTAGAGTCAAGTTCCTCCTCACTGACAGCTTCGCTTAGCAAGCCGATGCGCCTGGCTCTGCGAGAAGACATAACCTCAGCTGTCATAAAATAACGTTTTGCTAATCGTGGACCAATTGCTTCGATGACATAAGGGCTGATAGTGGCCGGCACTAAACCGAGTTTAACTTCACTCAAACAAAATTTACTTAGTTTGCTACCAATAGCAATATCGCAACAAGCAACCAGACCAACACCACCACCATACACAGCGCCCTGAACTTTAGCGATGGTTGGTTTATTTAAGTTGTACAGAGAACTAAAAAGCTTTGCCAATTGACTAGCATCTTGCTTATTCTGATCATATGAGTAACTGGCCATTTGTTTCATCCACTTTAAATCAGCACCAGCACAAAATGATTTGCCATTGGCAGCCAGTACCATCACTCTCACATTATTATCCTGATGGATAGATTCAAACGCCTTAATCAATTCATCGATAACCGTATCATCAAAGGCATTATGAATATGTGGGCGATTGAGGGTCACTGTAGCAACGCCTCTATCATCTATATCTACTGTAATCGCTTGTTGTTCTGTCATTTTCTTCTCCGTCTGTAAATCAGCTGCAGTTTGTTTTCACTATGATGTCGACATTGGCTATTCAAACAAACTAATGTGACGAACTGATGCTACTGACTTACATTCTGAATACACCAAATTTTGTTTCTTCTATTTCTTTATTCATCGCCGCGGAAATAGCTAAGCCTAAAATACGTCTTGTGTCAGCGGGGTCAATAACACCATCGTCCCACAAGCGCGCGGAAGCATAGTAGGGATGTCCTTGCTTTTCATAAGTCTCAATAACTGGCTTTTTGACTGCTTGATCTTGTTCATCAGTCCACTCTTCGCCTGCTCTTGATGCTTGGTCTTTTTTTACTTGAGCAAGAACACCAGCAGCTTGTTCGCCGCCCATAACCGAGATACGTGCATTTGGCCACATGAACAGGAATCGAGGATCGTAAGCGCGACCACACATACCGTAATTACCCGCACCAAAACTACCACCGATAAGGATAGTAAATTTCGGCACTTTAGCGCATGCAACAGCGGTTACCATTTTTGCACCGTGTTTTGCTATGCCGCCGGACTCATATTGTTTTCCAACCATAAAACCGGTGATATTCTGTAAAAATACGAGTGGTATTTTTCGTTGTGAACATAACTCTATAAAATGAGCACCTTTTTGAGCTGATTCTGAAAATAAGATGCCGTTATTTGCCACAATACCAACGTTAAAACCCGCTATCCGAGCGAATCCACAAACAAGCGTTGTACCATATAGTGATTTAAACTCATGAAATTCAGAGCCATCTACTACACGAGCGATGACTTCTCTTACATCATACGGTTTCTTATTATCTTTGGGGATCACGCCATATATTTCACTAATATCATACAACGGAGCAACCGTTGGTTTTTTGTCTGCAACGAGTGGACGACTTCGATTTAAACGAGCAACGGCATCTCGCGCGATTTGTAATGCATGACGATCATTGTTAGCTAAATGGTCGACTACCCCAGAGGTACGGCAGTGCACATCACCACCGCCAAGCTCTTCAGCTGTGACTACTTCACCTGTTGCTGCTTGTACAAGTGGTGGGCCTCCTAAGAATATAGTGCCTTGCTCACGCACAATAATTGATTCATCAGCCATCGCTGGCACATAGGCTCCACCAGCGGTGCATGAACCCATAACGACAGCTATTTGTGGAATATTCTGCGCTGACAAATTGGCTTGGTTGAAGAATATACGACCAAAATGTTCTCTATCAGGAAAAACATCGTCCTGACGTGGCAGGTTGGCGCCGCCAGAGTCGACTAGATAAATACAAGGTAGGTTATTCTGTTCAGCAATCGTTTGTGCACGCAAATGCTTTTTGACCGATAATGGATAGTACGTCCCACCTTTCACAGTTGCATCGTTGGCAACAATAATACATTCAATGCCTGACACTCTGCCAATACCAGCCACAATACCAGCACAGGGTACGTAATCGTCATACACTTCCCAAGCAGCCAGTTGCGATAACTCCAAAAACGCGCTGTTTTTGTCGATTAATGCATTAATACGATCTCTGGGTAGGAGTTTACCGCGGTCGGTATGTCGCTTGCAGGCTTTTTCACCACCGCCTTGCGCCAATTCACTAACTAGGCGGTTTAAGTCATCTACTTGCGCATGCATATGCGCAGCGTTGTCAGCAAACTCTTGACTATTGATGTTTATTTTAGACGTAATTCTGGGCACTGATGCACCTCATATAATGGCATTTAAAGGCAAACTCGCTTTTGTCACGGGGACGCATAACGGTGCGAAAAAGTCGCCTATTGCTAAGCGACGTTCGGTATTAACGTACACAACACTTTTTTAAGGGGCGTTTTTAGTGCGTTTCTAATGCTATGTTGATTCTTTAAATAACTCTCTACCAATTAGCATACGACGGATTTCACTGGTGCCTGCGCCAATCTCATACAACTTGGCATCACGTAAAAGACGACCGGCTGGATATTCATTAATATAACCATTGCCGCCTAATAGCTGAATCGCATCTAAAGCCATTTTGGTTGCTAACTCTGCACTATACAATATAGCGCCTGCAGCGTCTTTACGCGTTGTTTCACCGCGGTCACATGAACGAGCAACGGCATAAACATATGCTCTAGCTGCATTCATCTGAGTATACATATCAGCCACTTTCCCTTGCACCAATTGGAATTCGCCAATCGACTTTCCGAATTGCTTACGGTCATGTATATAAGGTACGACAATATCCATACAAGCTTGCATGATGCCTAATGGGCCACCAGATAAAACTAATCGCTCATAATCAAGACCACTCATGAGTACTTTTACACCACCGCCAAGCCCACCAATAATATTTTCAGCAGGCACTTCACAATCTTGTAGAACTAATTCGCAGGTATTTGATGAACGCATTCCCAGCTTGTCTAGCTTCTGTGCTTGAGTAAACCCAGGCATTCCTTTTTCGACAATAAATGCGGTAATACCTTTTGCACCTGCGGTCACGTCAGTTTTCGCATATATAATGAATACGTGAGCGTCAGGACCGTTAGTAATCCACATTTTGTTACCGTTTAATATAAATTTATCGCCAACTTTATCTGCCTTTAGTTTCATACTGACAACATCGGAACCCGCATTAGGCTCACTCATCGCTAATGCGCCAATATGTTCACCTGAGACTAATTTGGGTAAATACTTTTCTTTTTGTGCTTGAGTTCCGTTTTTGGCTAACTGATTCACACATAAGTTGGAATGTGCACCATAGCTTAGACCGATCCCTGCTGATGCTCTTGAAATCTCTTCCATTGCAACTGTATGTGCCAGGTAACCCATATCTGAACCGCCAAATTCCTCGGTAACCGTTACGCCCAATAAACCCATATCACCAAATTTAGTCCAAAGATGATTTGGAAACATATTGTCTTCGTCGGCTTTTCCAGCAAGTGGAGCAATTTCGCTTTGAGCGAAGTTATACACATGATCTCGAAGCATATCGATGTCTTCACCAAGACCAAAGTTAAGAGTTGGGTAGGGCGCATTCATAGGTTATTACCTCTTTGCAATTCAGTTAATTCGTCTTTACAACGTGCTTCCACGTCATCCAATTCATTCATGAGCGTTTGTATATCATTTAATTGTTGATTCAAAACAGCTCGTTTTTGTTCTGTTAATGCCAGCATGGTTTCAAGCTGAACGGCACTAGTTAAGTTGGTATCATATAATTCAAAAAGAGTTTTTATTTCGGCCAAAGAAAAACCGAGTCGTTTACCACGAAGAATTAATTTAAGTCTTACTTTATCTTTTAAATGATATATTCGGCTTTGTCCTTGCCGCTCAGGAATCAATAAGTCCTGCTCTTCGTAAAATCGAATGGAGCGTGCAGTAATATTGAACAACTTGGATAATTCGCCAATTGAATATTGCTGTTCCTGAGACATGTCGTTACCTTTTTGCTTTCTTTACCTTTACGTTAACGTAAGGTTGAGTTAACGTAAAGGTAAAGCAAAATTTAATACAGATCAACAAAATTAAATCTAAAGCTTGGCTATTACTAAAGTCAGCTTTTAAATGACCCAGAGTAATCCATAGTGGTTAAGCGGGTTATTTTATCAACAACAGGAAAAGTGTAATGAGTGATTCAATTGTAATAGTTGCGGCAAAACGAACACCGATGGGTGGTTTTATGGGCGCTTTGTCAGCAGTTCCTTCGACGGAGTTAGGGGCAACGGCAATTGCAGCGGCTATACATGGAATTGATTCTGGACAAATTGATGAAGTCATTATGGGGTGTGTTTTGCCGGCTGGTTTAGGCCAAGCACCTGCACGTCAGGCGACATTAGGAGCAGGTTTACCATTATCGGTGGGTGCTACTACTATTAATAAAGTATGTGGCTCAGGTATGAAAGCGATAATGTTAGCACATGATTTGATTTATGCGGGCAGTGCTGAGGTGATTGTAGCCGGGGGCATGGAAAGTATGAGCAATGCTCCTTATATACTGCCAAAAGCGCGAGCAGGGTTCCGTATGGGCCATGGTCAAGTTATGGACCACATGATGTTAGATGGATTGGAAAATGCCTACGATGGTAAAGCAATGGGTTGCTTCGCACAGGATACTGCTGATTCTGAAGGTATTACGCGTGAGCAAATGGATGAATTTGCGCTTAGTTCCTTATCAAAAGCTAATACAGCTATTGAAGATGGCACTTTTGTCGATGAAATTGCACCGGTCACGGTGAAAGACCGCAAAGGCGATATTATTATTGACACAGATGAAGGTCCAAGTAATGCGAAACCGGAAAAAATACCAAGTTTAAGGCCTGCTTTTAAAAAAGACGGTACGGTCACCGCTGCAAATTCTAGCTCCATTTCAGATGGAGCTGCTGCATTGGTAGTCATGTCTGCTTCAAAGGCAGCAGCATTAGGTCTTAAGCCATTAGCGAGAATTGTTGCGCACGCAACTAATGCTATTAAGCCCGAAGATTTCACTGTAGCGCCAGTTGGTGCTGTTGAAAAAGTGCTGGCTAAAACGGGATGGATGAAAGATGACATTGATTTATTCGAAATCAATGAGGCTTTTGCTATGGTAACCATGTTGGGTGTAACGAAACTAGGCTTAAATCCAAGCAAGGTTAACGTGAAAGGCGGCGCCTGTGCATTAGGTCATCCAATAGGTGCATCGGGTGCGCGTATTGTAGTCACTTTATTACATGCATTAAAGCAAAGAGGTCTCAAAAAAGGTATTGCTGCTCTGTGTATTGGTGGTGGAGAAGCTACTGCTTTAGCTGTCGAGATGCTTTAGTACCTAGGATGGTGTTAAAAAAGGGCATTATTGCCCTTTTTCATGAGTTATTTAATTAGGGGGGTGTATTGCCACTTACCATCGACTAAGCTAATAACAGATTTAAAATATTCTTTATTGGACTGCCACGTGCGTTTGTTGATTTTTATTGACACACCAGGGAATATTTCTTTGTAAGCGACTACCTTTGCATTCTTTTCATAATCAATCTTAGCTTGACGCATTTCTTTTTCGACACCCTCTAACCAATTCAAAAGATGCTTTTCTGATTCAAAAACAGAGTCCATTTTATTCAGCTGATTAATAAGTGAATTTGGAACGTGTTTTGAATGCAAGTTACGCAATTTGACCCCATGATCAAAGTTGTTTTCTCTGAGTTGTTTCAGCGCCGTTAAAATAGCGTCATAGCGAGTGTTTAATGAATTCACTCCGTCGCTAAAATCAACGGTCAATGAACTGCCCGACACTGCTCCAACTATTCCTGCGCGAACTGATGAACCGCTTTGTATGGTACTAGCAAATATGCTGCCCATTGGCTTGTCAGGATCACCAATAGTGACACTTCCTCCGGTCTTGACTCGCGAATAAGCGAGTTGTTTGCGCACATTTAGATTTTTACCGGCTACAATATCAAGGCCTTGTCCGTGCTGAACAAATATACTGCCTTTAGCTTGCAGCTTACAGTCTTCTTCGTTCATCTTGCCCATAGCGCCCTCAGTGATAATAATATCACCTCCGGCTCGAATGGTTGCCGACTCTACAAAACCATTTATTGTAATGTCGCCTGTTGCAATAACTTGCATACTTTCAGTGACATCACCATTAACAATAACAGCACCTGCATAATTTATATTGCCGGTTCCAACATTGACTCCTTTTGTCTGAAAAGTGTCATCGACATTCATTATTTCATTTTCAAACTTCGGCTGACCGGTGACCGTAGCCAAAATTATATTTTCATTCTGAGCGCTAATGCAGGTATTAACACCTAACTTTATTTCTTTCCATTCACCCTCATTGGGTATCAAAGGAGAATTCGTTACGGTATAACCTGCTCGGCCAGCACTTGGGGTGCTTCTTTGCGCAACCGCCGTTTTCTCTGAAACACATAAAATGTTACCTAAATTACGCATATCTACTTTGTTGTTTTCTGTTTCTTGAGGCTGTAAAATTCTATCTATTGCATTAGGGAAAAGTGCTTTTAATACGGACGCTTTGCCGTCTCTAGCTGGAAGCCCGCGGGCTACCACATCGGTAAACTCGATACCGCTGTCCGCTTCTGATGCTTCAAAAAGTAGATTGTTAATTCTCTTTTTACTTATGCCTCTTTTGACGCCTTCCTGTTGTAAAAGAGTCAAAACATCATTATAAGAACTAACCGCCCCAGAGTAGGGTGATTCAATCTTCATTTCAGCACTCATTTGATCATCAGCAATTTTTATACTTACTTTGGCGTCTCTGACTTCTCCGACAACTTGAGTCTGTTCGTCTAAACTCTTGGATGCCTTTGCTGCGTTACTTTGCTTACATAATGATTCAATACCACTAGTCAACATGAAAAATCGGTTGTAGTCAGATGATTGAATAAATTTTTCTACGGCTTTAAGATCGAGTGAGCCTTCGACCACTAATGGATCGACTGTGGCCGACAATTGTCCAGCAGCGTTATTTACGGTTAGTGTTACGCCTTTCATATTACGTTTTTTTACACCTTTTCAAATCATAATTGAAATATTACAGCTCATTAGTTTGTTTTAGCAGTAATCCCAACCTTTTACAATTGCTCTATATAACGAGTCACTGTCGATAGTAAATTTGTTTTCTTCATATCATCCGCATGTTTTTCAGAAAGCGTTGCGATTTCCATCTGACATTCTGCAATGGAAAGGCAGGATTTCTTGTTGTCAGTTGTAAATCTAGCCTTTCGATGGGCTTGCCATTTATCTAACTCTGATTGGTCTAATGTATTTGGAAAGTTTCTAGCTCTATATCGCATTAGTTGCTCAGCATAGAGGGCGTCTGGGGCTCTGTCTTGCCAAACCGCTAACTGTTCTGCCCTCGCCAGTTTAATCTCTGTCATCCATTGCTTATCGGCGGAAGAAGCGAAACCCCGAGTATAAAGTGCCGCATCGATATCAACTTCACTATGTTGTCTATTTTCGTCAACAAAAACGGCAGATAGCTTTTCAGTAATATTGACAATTCCTTTAATAAGGTCATGATTTTTTAAGCAGGTTTCTCTGCTTATATTGAGTCTCTCTGCATGTTCTGGAGTTAGCGTTTTGGCAGGAGCAACAAATGGGGATTTATTAATATGCACTAGCTTTATACCTGGCTTTTTGACTCCGATTGGTAGCTCATCTTGTTTTGTGTAAAGGATTTCTTGTAACTCAATTGGACTCATGCTTTTAACCGCCGACAAGTCTGAGGCCAAGTCTAGACAAATAATCGCGTTTTTATTTGTTGGATGCATCGATATTGGCATGAACCAACTGCAACAACCCTGAGCCGCAGGCAGCATTCCGCTAATGTGCAAAAACGGCTTTTGGTTGGCAACATCGATGTTTTGCATCACCGTATTTTTATTGCGTAATGAAAAGAAAAAATCAAATAGCTTAGGTTGTTTCGCTTTTATTAACTGAGCGAAAGCAATTGTAGCCTTTACATCGGATACCGCATCGTGCGCCGATTCGTGAGCAATTCCATTCGCCATAGTTAGGTCTTCTAATTTAAAAGAGGCAACCCCATTGTCTTTCAAAGGCCATTTAATGCCTTCAGGGCGCAATGCATAACATGCCCTGGCGAGATCAATAATGTCCCAACGGCTGTTACCATTTTTCCATTCTCGTTCGTACGGGTCGTAGAAGTTTCTATAGCGAAGAAATCGAGTAACCTCATCGTCAAATCGAATACTGTTATAGCCAACAACACAGGTGTCGGGCTTATCCATTATCAGCGCAATTTTGGCTGCAAACTCAGCTTCTATATAGCCATCTCGTAGACTCCGTTGCGGGGTGATTCCAGTCACTAAGCAGGCCGTAGGATTTGGAACATAGTCATTAGGAATTTGGCAAAAATAACTGACCGGGTTGGCAATAATATTGAGCTCTAAGTCTGTTCTGATAGCAGCAAACTGGCACGGAAAATCATGTTTCGGGTCAACGCCCCAAGTTTCATAATCATGCCATAGTAAAGTTGGCCCTGAATACTCGGCGTAATCATCTTGGCTATTCTTCTTAACGGACAAATCTACCAATATATCTTTAAAGATCTCTTTTGCTGAGGATGAGGACATGTTTTTATTTTTTGGCTTATTATCATTATGTTATTACCACTTTATCACGCTTAAACCAACTTTAAACCTGACCCCAGGGAATTTTATATCTAAAGTTGATTACTCGTAAGGTTAGTCTATGAATTTATTAAGTAATTTTAAATGGTGTTCAGAATTGAATGTAAATAGGCTTTTATTGATAATACTAGTGCTTACCTATTTTTACTATTTAACGTGTTGATACTATATTGTGTTAACTCATGACTACCACGGTAGATTGTTTTTATTAGTTATTATGTTTTTTCCTAAATTTTTTATTTTAATACTATTTTTAGCTAAAGAAAAAATGCGTAAAACACTGAGGTCAATTTAGTATCAGCAACAGGCGGTCTTTCCAATTTTCAAATACTTTTTAGCGTGAATATAAAGTATATCTAGTTTCTTTCGTTCTATAGCAACTATTCGGTGTCGGACTATAATCTAACTATCGTTTTTAATGAGGAAGTCGTTATGCGCGAAGTAATAACAGTGGAGCCTGCCCCGTTTGTTAGTCTTTTAGATAGTGCTGAGTCGCAATTAGACTCGTACTTGAATACCAGTATTGTTCCCTTTTTTTCAATCAGAAAGTTGCGAGTTATTTATAACGAGTTAAATTTAACGAGCGATTTTGAATATCCCTCTTTTGATTCGTTTAAGCACCAGGTGATGTCATCGGTGTCGCCGCAACTTGAATTGAATAAATGGCAAGCAATAGCTTCTCGCCGATAGAGACGAAAATCAGCCAGCGTTGTTGTTCTGCGGTTGAGAGGTCAATGCTCTGTAATAATAGCTACAAATTTACTGTTGTTGGCATAGGACTGCTAGATCAGGTACTGGCTAGAATATCTACATTGGAATTGATGCTAACGAATAGCCAATATCAACCAGTTCTGTTAACCTTCGGAACAACGGACATCCAGATTATATAAAGTATTAACGTTTTATTTACTCTTATCCTCAATAAAATAAAAATGAACCCTTTTAAGTAGTAACTGTATATAACCCATGCAATTTAAATTAAATAATGCGCTTGATAAGTGCTTACTCAAAGATCGCTTCCCATTACGACGCCAATATTCAAAGCTTGAAAAGTTACCCGATGGTGATGACAAATTGTTATCGCTTGAACGTTTTCTTTTGCGCGTGGATCAATCACAGCAAGCTAGGACGGCCCGCGAAAATGCGGTTCCTACTATTGAGTATCCTGACTTACCCGTATCGGATAAGCGCGAGGACATAAAGCATGCTATTGATAATAACCAAGTTGTTATCATTGCAGGTGAAACGGGCTCGGGTAAAACAACTCAAATTCCGAAGATGTGCCTCGAATTAGGACGCGGAGTCGATGGTTTTATTGGGCACACTCAACCGAGGCGCTTAGCAGCGCGCAGCGTCGCGAACAGAATTGCAGAAGAACTGCATTCTCAACTAGGTAATGAAGTCGGCTTTAAGGTTCGCTTTAGTGATAACGTTAGTGAAAACAGTCATATAAAATTAATGACCGACGGTATTTTACTCGCTGAAATTCAACAAGACCGTTACCTTAATCAATATGACACGATTATTATTGATGAAGCACATGAAAGAAGTTTAAATATTGATTTCTTACTTGGTTACTTCAAGCAATTATTGCCTAAACGTAAAGATTTAAAATTAATTATTACGTCGGCAACAATTGACCCTGAACGCTTTTCGAAACACTTCTTTGACGCCCCTATTATTCAAGTCAGCGGGCGAACCTACCCAGTTGAAATTAGGTACCAAGAAGCAACGAGTACGAGAGAAAGTGAGTCAGACGAAGATCAAGATCAAACAACCGCTATTTGTGAAGCTGTTGATGAACTTTTCCGCGAGAAACCGGGAGATATTCTGATATTCTTAAGTGGCGAGAGAGACATAAGAGATACTCAAGACGCTTTGGTAAAACGACAATATCGTAACACTGAGATTGTCCCATTATACGCGAGGTTATCTGCTAGCGAACAAAACCGAATTTTTCAATCTCATACCGGTAGACGTATAGTGCTAGCAACCAACGTAGCAGAAACCTCTTTGACAGTACCTGGTATTAAGTATGTTATCGACCCCGGTTTGGCGCGCATGTCGAGATACAGCCATAAAAGTAAAGTACAACGTCTTCCTATCGAAGCTATATCTCAAGCGTCAGCAAATCAGCGTGCAGGCCGATGCGGTAGAGTATCAGATGGTATTTGCATTAGACTTTATTCCGAAGAAGACTTCTTATCACGCTCAGAATTTACTGATCCAGAGATAATTCGAACTCACTTATCATCGGTTATATTGCAGATGTTGGCGCTCGGATTAGGTGAAGTTAGTCAATTTCCATTTATTCAGCCACCAGACAGCAAAAATATTAACGATGGAATGAAGTTATTGGAAGAACTTCAGGCTATTGAACGCAAACAAAGCGCTTATGTGTTGACGCCATTAGGACGCAAAATTGCGCGACTTCCAGTCGACCCTCGATACGCCAAAATGGTGGTAGAGGCAGGAGAACGAGATTGTGCAAAAGAGGTTATGATCATTACTGCAGGATTGAGTATTCAAGATCCTCGAGAGCGTCCACAAGACAAGAAACAAATCGCTGATGAAAAGCATAGCGAATTTGCAGACGCTGATTCGGACTTTATGTCTCTTTTGAATCTATGGAATGCATTTTCAAGTAATCAAAAAACGCTAACCAACAGCCAGTTGCGCAAATGGTGCAAACAGTATTTTGTGCATTATTTAAGGATGCGGGAGTGGCAAGATATTGTCAGTCAAATGAAAAAGTCACTTGTGGAAATTGGTTACAGGTTAAATAGCGAGGAGCCTAGCTACGAGACGATACACACTGTGATGGCAACAGGCCTACTTTCTCAAGTTGGCTTTAAGGACAAAAACCGGGAGTACTTAGGTTCGCGTAATACACGGTTTATGATTTTTCCAGGCTCAGGCTTGAGTAAGTCTAATCCTACTTGGCTACTGGCATCTGAATTGGTGGAGACGTCCAAGTTATTCGCTAGAAATGTTGCGAAAATCGATCCAAAATGGCTTGAACCAATTAGTCAACACTTGGCCAATAAGCAATATTCGGAACCTCACTGGAGTAAAAAGAGAGGGGCAGTGCACGCCTATGTAAATATTAATTTATTTGGGTTACCAATAGTGTCCAAACGCTTGGTAAATTATTCACAAATTGACCCTGTTGTTTGCCGAGATATATTTATTCGTGAGGCTTTAGTTAATGGTCAGAGCGTATTAAATTATGCTTTTTTACGCAAAAATCAGAAATTAATAGAAGAGGTAGAGACTTTAGAGCATAAATCTCGGCGCCGAGACTTGTTGATTGATGAGGATGATTTATGTGATTTCTATAACGAGAAATTACCAGCTGACGTTTGCAATGACGCACAGTTCAAAAAATGGTGGCAAGTTGCGACCAAAAAAACACCAGATTTGCTCGATTTCTCCATTCAAGCACTTCTTAAAAAAGACGCTTCAGGTATCAATAAGATTGATTTTCCTGATGAGTGGAAACAAGGCAATTTGCGCCTGCCACTAACTTACATTTTCGAGCCAAATGCTGAGAATGACGGTGTTAATCTTGAAGTTCCTTTACCTATTCTTAACCAACTCAGTGATATAGGTTTTGATTGGTTGGTGCCTGGATTTCAACATGAGTTGATTGTATCGCTTATTCGCTCGTTACCAAAAAAATTGAGACGAAATTTTGTGCCCGCTCCTGACTTTGCGAATGCTTGTTTATCTGAAATACAACCACTAGATAAAAATGGTGATTTTCAGACTATTAGGCATGCGGTTGCAACAAAGTTGCATAGAATAGCGGGCGTTCCTATAACCGCAGACGACTTTGCCGATGCGCATTTACCTAATCATCTGCAGTTCAATTTTGTGGTTGTAGATGATAAAGGAACTGTATTGAGTCAAGGAAAGCACTTGGCGCACGTTCAAGATTCGTTGAGAGGTAAGGTCAAAGAGACGCTAGAGTCGGTTGCTACACCTGAACTTGAGCGTCAAAACTTAGAGACGTGGGACTTTGAAAGTCTACCCAGTGCATTTGAGCAGAAACATGCTGGTTTCCAAATTAAAGCTTATCCAGCGTTGGTTAAAAAATCTGGTAAAGTAGATATTGTGCTTTTTGATAATCAGCGCGAAGCCGAATATTCGCACCGCCTCGGTGTGTATCAATTAATTAAAAATACAGTACCTTCACCGCTAAAATACTTGCAACAAAAACTACCAAACAAAGCAAAGCTCAGTTTATATTTTAACTCCTTTGGGCAAATTAATATTTTAATTGATGATATTATTTTGGCATCAATCGATCACCTAGTCAGAGAGTTTGAGAAAGAAAGGGCGCAGCAAATAAGAGACAAAGCTGACTTTGAAAAGGCGTGCGAAATTGTACGCGAAAATATTAATGATTTGGCTCTGCAAATAGCACAGAAAATTGAAAAAGGACTAACGGTTGCACACGGAATTCAAAAACAGTGCAAAGGTAATATTCCACTTAATATACTAACTAATATTGGCGCTATAAAGAGCCAACTTAACTTGCTGGTATATAAGGGCTTTGTTTATGATTTTGGCTACGAAAAACTCGACGATTGGAATCGATATGTACTGGCATTGAGTCAACGATTTGATAAGCTAAAAATAGATACAAACCGAGATAGACGCAATCAGTTAGATGTAGACAAAGCAGTAGCCAAGTATGAAGAAGCTATTGTTAAACTGCAAAAAAGTGGAGTTGATACAACGCCAGTAGACGAAGTGAAATGGATGATTGAGGAATTTAAAGTGTCCTTATTCGCACAACAGCTTGGCACTAGCATGCCAATTTCGTTAAAGCGTATCACTAATCGTTTGGGTGAATTTTAGTCTATTAGTTGACATATTATCTCCAGCACAATATAAATGTATGTATCGTTGCTATAGATATAAAGTCCGGAGGGAAAAATGACAGGCTATAATGACAAGCGTAATTTTTATAGGATGATGGTCAATTCGCCGTGCGAGCTCGCATTGTTAGGTGACCCTGCACAACGAACAATGCAAGCGATCTGCAAGGATATAAGTGCGACTGGAATGTCACTTGAAATAGATCAACCAACTATAGAGATTGGCACGTTGCTTGGTGTATCTATTGATTCCAACAGCGATCAAATTCCATCAATTATGGCAAAAGCTAAAGTTATACGTTGCACCTCAGAAACTGAAAGTAGCTGCTTGTTGGGCGTACAAATTAGTGAAATGACTTAATCCGCGTTAAACGCTTATTCGGATGTGCACATAGGCTTGCTTACTGCAATTTTGCGAAGTAACCAGCTATTTGCGCAACTATTGCGCCATATTTATCATGAATATGGCGAAAGCTTCGTTACTTTACCGATATCAAAACTATACTTTGCAGACTAATCCTTTCAGATAATATCCTTCCGGAAAATTACCACTAACAGGGTGGTCTTCGCTTTGAGCTAGTCTTTGCACGAAGAACACATCACGCTGAGCATCTAATGCTGCATCAGCAACGATTTTTTGGAACAAGTCTTGCGGCATCAAGCCAGAACAACTAAATGTTAATAAAGTACCGTTTTCGTTGAGCAGTGACAACGCCAATCGGTTTATGTCTTTATAACCGCGAGATGCCTTACTCAGATTGTGTTTGCTGCTAACAAACTTTGGCGGGTCAAGAACGATAACGTCAAACTTCGTTCCTGATTCTTTATACTCTCTAAGAAGCTCAAATACATCACGTTTTAAATGCGTTACTTTACTTTCATCTAAGCCGTTAATAGAGACGTTTTTGGCGCTGAGGGTTAATGCTGATTCGGATGCGTCAACGTTAATAATTTGAGTTGCGCCAGCCGCCAGTGCATATAAACCGAATGTGCCTGTGAAACTGAAACAATTAAGTACTGTTTTGCCATTACAATATGAGGCCGCAATGCGTCTATTTTCTCGTTGGTCTAAATAAAAACCAGTCTTATGTCCGTTAATTAAATCGACACAAATTTTAACGCCGTTTTCTTCAATGATAACTGTATCAGGAAGTTCACCATGAAGTGTTTGTACTAAGGGTGTTAATCCCTCTTTTTTACGAACATCAACATCGCTTCTTTCGTGCACTATGGCATCTGGAAACAATTGTAATATGGCCCATAAAATTTTACTTCGATGTTTTTCAGCACCAGCGCTTAACAACTGTACAACGACGACGTTAACATAAACATCAATCGTAATACCCGGTAAACCGTCTGCCTCAGCAGCGATAAGACGAAATGCGTTGGTGTCATGTTTCTTTAAAATCTCTTGTTTTCTGGCCAATGCTTGTTCAATTTTGCGCTTAAAAAAGGCATTATCAATAACTTCTGATTTTGTAAAAGACCATACCCTTGCGCGAATTTGCGATTCAGGGGAATATGCAGCTTTAGCTAGCCAAGTGCCATCGTTTGCTAAAATGTCAACGGTATCGCCGGAGCGAATGACACCTTCTGTTTTCTCTATTGCGCCTTCGAAAATCCACGGATGGCGACGCAACATTGACTTTTCACGTTCTATTTTTAATGTAATGGATGTCATTCGATACCTTTTTCATATTCGTGATCGGTCACTAAACCTATTGATGAAGCGGCTTCGCGAGCCAAATCATCTACTTCTTCGTTTTCAGGTTGACCCGAATGCGCTTTGACCCAATGCCAATTCACTTCGTGTTTATTTACCGCGTCGTCAAGCTGTTGCCATAGGTCCGCATTTTTGACTGCTTTTCTGTCTTTTGTTCGCCAGCCATTTTTCTTCCAATTATGGATCCACTGGCTAATGCCATTTTTTACATATTGGCTATCGGTGTACAAATCGATAGTACAGGTTTCTGTCAAACTATTGAATGCAGCTATCGGTGCAAGTAACTCCATTCGATTATTCGTTGTTAGCTTAAATCCTTTAGATAATCTCTTTTTGTGTTCTTTAAATATCAATAAGGCGCCGTAACCTCCGGGTCCAGGATTGCCCAAGCAGGATCCATCGGTGTAAATGGTAAGTTTTTTCATTTTTATACTGAATTCTGATTGTCTGGTGTAAGTGTGGCGAAGTATACTAGCCAGCATGATAATTAAAAGAAGTTTTGTATGCGCCAAATAGTTTTAGATACAGAAACCACGGGTATCAATCCCAAAGAGGGTCATCGAATCATTGAGATTGGTTGTGTTGAAATGGTAAATCGAAAACTGACTGGAAATACCTACCATGTCTATATTAATCCCCATCGTGACATCGAAGAAGAAGCGATAGCTGTGCATGGTATTACAAATGAGTTTTTAAAAGATAAACCCGCATTTAAACAAATTGCTCAGGAATTCATCGATTTTATAAAAGGTGCCGAATTAGTTATTCATAATGCGCCATTCGATATTGGTTTTATGGATAATGAGTTCGCGCTGAATAATAGTTCTATCAAGTACACTAGTGAAATTTGTACTGTATTAGATACCTTGGCACTAGCCAGAGGAATGCGCCCAGGTCAAAAAAATAACCTAAACGCACTATGCAAAGTGTATGGTGTAGATAACACACATCGTACTCATCACGGGGCTTTGTTAGACAGCGAAATCCTCGCAGAAGTTTATTTATGGATGACTGGTGGCCAAACTGCAATGAGTTGGGCGCATGAGTCAGAAGGGGCTGATCCTAAGAATAAAAATGCACCAAGAGCAGTTAATTTAGAAGGGGTCTTAAAGGTTGTTAAGGCTTCTGCCGATGAACTAAGTAATCACGAGGCATACTTAGACAAAATTGAAAAACAATCTCAAGAAGTGGTCTGGCGCAGCCAACCAATACAATAGTATTTTACATCACGACGTTTACGCGATCTTACTGATGGTGTTTTTGTGCCTGTTTTCAGCCGAAGGTAAGGCGCAAGAAAATAGACTCCCTGAACGTGATCTTTTACTACAAAGTCCCGAACTAGAAAAAACCAAACCTAAAAGGGATAGTCCTGCGATAGTTACGATTGGGACTGATTTCCAAAACAGCGTTCTTTTTTTAAATAATCGGTTTCGAGTCGACAGTGACGTTGATGAAGTTACGATGGTGTTTTTCAGAGATCGTGGCTCTGCACCGATTGTGCTTGTGCGACCTGACGGTTCTAAACTATTTATAGAAAATGACGAAAAAGATACGAATGTACGCTGGTTCGAGACTGAAACTTACGACATGATTATGATAAAGAAACCGATGCCTGGTCCATGGCAAGCGGTTGGCCAAGTGCTTGCCGGTAGCAAAGTTATGATCATTGCTGATATTGTCTTAGCAGCAGAGCCTATTCCTAGTAATATCTATTCAGGTGAAATCATAAAGCAAACGGCAGTCCTCAAGAACGATGGTAAACAAGTGGACTTTTCGCCATTTAGGGACGTTGTCAGTTTAACTATCGATTTTGTCAGTAATAATAATCCAAATTATGAAAACTTTGGATTGGGTTCACGAACGATTGCTCGCTTCCAAGACAATGGTGAAGGACTTGACGAAGTTGCTGCCGATGGCGTTTTCACTGGGCAGTTCAACCTCAGTATCCCTAGCGGCGAGTGGCGTCCCACTTTTGGCATAAGAACACCAATGTATAATCGAGAGCAAATTAACGAAACGGTTATATTACATCCAAATCCTATTATTATTAATATAGAAGTGGACGAAACAAATGAAGCCGAACACCTTATTAGCGTCGACACGGACAGCGATCATATAAAACTCGATTCACTGTTACTGGATGGCAACGTGACACATCCAAATGGCGAAATTGATAAGATAACCATGACCGAGACTAATGATTTAGTAAAATTAATTAAGGTAAAAAACGACGGTTTCGGTATCTATCGTATTAAGCTTACTGCTTTCGCGACAACAAACGATGGTAGGGAAGTGATTATTAATGTGCCAGAGCATACGTTTTTTACTACAGCACCTCCTGAGCCCGAGCCAGATTTGGGTCAAAATAACGCTAGTATGCCGTTTACTCCGCCAATTGTAATGATACCGCCTAAAGTTTCATGGACGTCCACTGACACCATTAGTTTCATTATTGCGATAAATTTATTTATATTCGTATTTGGGGGGATTGGCATATTCTTAGTGCTGAATATGCGCAAGTATCCAAATGACCATATTATGTTGAGATGCAAACTGGCGTGCTCTGAGTTATTCGATAAACTTAAAATAGTCATAAAAGCAAAGATGAAATCCAGAGCAGGTTAAAGTTTTGGTCATTAGAAGCCGTTAAAACGCCAATTTGCTTGTTTTTTCGTCATGCAAACAATCATTTTAAAAAAGCAGTTGACTACCTCCTGTTGAAACCGTATTATCTGCGCCGCAATGTAGGGACGGGCTGAGGTCTATTTCCGTAACTCATTGTTTTAGCTTGTAAAAGCGGAGTGGTAGTTCAGTTGGTTAGAATACCGGCCTGTCACGCCGGGGGTCGCGGGTTCGAGTCCCGTCCACTCCGCCAATTACAAGTTTTATGACGCATTTTGCGGAGTGGTAGTTCAGTTGGTTAGAATACCGGCCTGTCACGCCGGGGGTCGCGGGTTCGAGTCCCGTCCACTCCGCCATTCGTCATAAAGCATAGCTAAATACATACCACTGCGGAGTGGTAGTTCAGTTGGTTAGAATACCGGCCTGTCACGCCGGGGGTCGCGGGTTCGAGTCCCGTCCACTCCGCCATTTATGTTGAATTCTTTAAGAACCCCCCCCGTAAAAATCCACTCTAAACTTGTAGCCCTCCCAGAAGTATGTAAACTATTACCACGTATTTATAATCCAGTTTTAATTGATGCCCTCTCCTCTATTCAAGTGCGAAAATATTTGTAAACAATATTCAGATGCTAGCAACACTCTCCAGATACTCAATAATGTCAATTTTTCGATTTCGACGGGCGAAAAGGTCGCTATTTTGGGTGCTTCAGGTTCTGGTAAGAGCACATTGCTACATATACTAGGAACTTTAGATAGCCCCGATTCGGGCGATGTATTTTATAACAATCAAAGTCTTTTTAAAAAATCAAAAAAGCAGCAGGCGATGTTTCGCAATGCTGAACTTGGTTTTGTCTATCAGTTTCACCATTTGTTGCCAGAATTTAATGCGGCAGAGAACGTTGCTATGCCGCTATTTATTAAAGGCGATAATCATCAAAAGGCATTAAAAAAGGCGACAGATTTACTCGAAAGAGTAGGGTTGCAGGACAGAGAAAAGCATCGTCCGTACCAATTATCAGGAGGTGAAAGACAACGGGTAGCTATTGCCAGAGCCTTAATTAACAATCCCGCTATGATTTTTGCTGATGAACCAACGGGTAATTTAGATGAAAAAAATAGCGCTTCTATCTATGAGTTAATCAGCGATATCAACAAAGAATTCAAGACCTCATTTCTACTAGTGACACATGATGTGCAGTTGGCAAATAAAATGGACAGAATTATGTACCTTGAAAATGGACAATTACGGATGTTGGAAAAGGACTAATATGAGCTTGTCGTTAGCATGGATATTTGCCAATAAGTTTAGGCAAAGTAAACAACAAAGTGGTTTTATTTCTTTCGTTTCAGCTTCGTCAACCGCAGGTATTGGTTTGGGCTGTTTCGTTTTAATTTTATTACTTTCGGTTATGAATGGCTTCGAAAAGGAGCTGCGCAATACATTGTTGTCTTATATTCCTCATGCTGAATTTATTGCAGCTAGCCCTGATGGTGTTTATTTAGACGATGATACAAGAGCAAAAGCTGCCGCTGATCCGCGTGTCGTCAATGTATATGCCTACACCAAAGCTTCAGGTCTGCTGCAAAATGGAAGCAAAATGAAGTCGGTCGAAATGCAGGGGATTGACGATAGTTACCTGCAAAGTAAACCAGCGATTAAGGTGCCTGTCGGAGCATTTGTTGAAAACGAGAATGGGGTATTTCTCGGGAAGGGAGTGGTTGAAAAACTTGGTTTGAAAATAGGTGATAAAGTGCAATTGCTGCTTCCTTCTGCAGCTCAAGACTTATCCTTCGCGGCCCCCAAAGTACTTTGGTTAACGCTATTAGGTGAAATTTCATTAGGCGGAGAAGCAGACGATTTCATTGGCGTTATGAAAAGGCAAACACTATCAGTTGCATTGAATGTGAAACTGGGTGCAACCCATATCGAGTTTCAACTAGCAGACCCGTTTGCTGGGCGACAGCTGATAAGAGAATACGGTGATGTATTTAATCAAGCTGTTTATATGTCGGACTGGACACGGACTAATGGCCATTTATATCAGGATATACAGCTAGTCAGAACAGTAGTATATATAACGCTAACTTTGGTTATCTGTGTTGCTTGTTTTAATATCGTTTCATCATTAGTGATGTCAGTAAAAGAGAAGACAAGCGAAATTGCGATGTTGAAAACAATGGGCGCTCAGGATAGCTTTATACGTTCAATTTTTGTAATTAAAGGAATGATAAACGGAATATATGGAGCGAGCATTGGTACAGTTTTAGGAGTGGCAACGGCAGTCTACCTAAATCAAATTACGGATACTATTGAAGCATTATTTGGTTTTACATTGCTAGCAGATGGTATTTACTTCATTAATTACTTACCTTCTGATTTACAGGTTATCGACGTTGTTACCACCTATTTCGTGGCTGTTGGCCTCTGTATTCTTGCGACTCTTTATCCCGCATCAAAGGCTGCAAATATACAACCTGCTAGCGAATTGCAATAAAAAAGGCCTGCATATATGCAGGCCTTTGATTTACCTATCTTAAATTAGTCTATTACACTCTTTTGGCTAGCAAGTGTTTTGTCGTTATAAATACCTTCATCTAACTCACCCTCTGTTTTGGCAACAATCGTTGATATTGTGCAATCACCAGTCACGTTTACAACAGTGCGAGTCATGTCAAGTAAACGGTCAATACCGATGATTAAAGCAATACCTTCAACCGGTAAATTAACCTGCTGTAATACCAAGGCTAGCAATATCAGTCCAACGCCTGGCACACCAGCAGTTCCAACTGAGGCTAGGGTCGCTGTCATTACAACCATCAGCAAATCAACCGTAGATAGGTCAACGTTATAGACTTGTGCAATAAACACGGTAGCCACACCTTGCATAATTGCCGTGCCGTCCATATTGATTGTCGCGCCCAGAGGCAGAGTAAAGGACGAAACTGAGCGGCTGACGCCTAGTTTTTGTCTGGCCGTAGCCATGGTTAATGGCAGCGTTGCGCTGCTGCTTGCTGAGCTAAATGCAAACATTGCGACTTCTCGCATTTTAAATAATAGGATAGCAGGATTCAGACCCGTCGTTAATTTAAGTAATAGAGGATAAACAATCACGGCGTGCAATATTAAAACGACAAGGACGTTCATAAAGTAACTAAAGATCGCTAGTATGGCTCCTGAATCGACTGTTGCCGCTAGTTTTGCTAACAAACAGAAAACACCATACGGAGCAAAATTCATTACGATGGTAACAATTTTCATGATGACTTCGTTGAGGTCGTTAAAGAAGCCCGTTATTCGCTTACCTGCTTCGCCAGCGTATGTCATCGAAATACCAAATAAAATGGCGAACACAATAATCGGTATCATTTGTCCTTCTGCCATCGCGCTAATTGGATTGCTAGGCACCATGTCAATGATGACTTGAACAAAGCCAGGAGACTCTGTTGCTACAAAATCCCCTGTTGGCGTTGCTGGATTAAATCCTTCACCTGGTTTAAAAATCAAAGCCGACGTCATTGCGAAGATAACCGCGATAAATGTCGTGAACATATACAGGGCAATTGACTTACCACCCAAACGCCCTAGTTTTGAAGGGTCGCTCAAACTGCTCGTTCCACATATTAAAGATACAAAAACTAAGGGCACCACGAGCATTTTTAATGCGTTGACAAAAATCTTTCCACCGGCGTGAAATATTCCATCTACGAAAAATCCATAAGTAGAAAAGGTCATTGAGAATATATTGAAATCAAGGTCCCCTAAAAGATAGTTTGAAACCTGCAAGAGAACACCTATTAGGACTCCGGCACACATGCCGATAAAAATCCTAGTGGTTAAACTTCGTTTTGTGTTGTCGTTGGACATTAATAGACCTTTTTTATTTTCGTTATATGTCTGTATACCCAAAGAGTACCAACTCTTGAGTGAAAGCTAAACATATTTTGTTTTTGTGACTTGTTAATCTAGTAGCAAGCACACAATAGTGTAATTAAAATAGTAAAAGCCCGCTAAATTTAGCGGTTTTTTTTATATATTAACTTTGGAATTGATAAACACTCCCATAACCTAATATTTGGGTAAGCTCATCAAGTGCTGTGCGTGATTCTATTAACAACTGAGGGTCTATTAAGTCAGCAACATGCAATTCGTCACGATAGTGCTTGTTAACCCATGCACACAGAGCGTTATAGCTACTATCATTAATGAAAGTCTGTGGGTTTACTTTGCTCTTTTCGATCTCGGTCATTGCAACTCGAAGTCTCAAACAAGCCGGTCCACCGCCGTTTTGCATGCTTTGCTTAACATCGAAATAATGTACTTCTTGTATTGGCGTATTTAATGTAACGAGTTTGGTTAAGTAGGCCGATACCGCAGAATTTTTTTCACATTCTTTGGGAGCGATAATAGCCATATTGCCATTTGGCAAACGAATAACTTGGGTGTTAAATAAATAAGTTTTAACAGCATCAGCAATAGATACTTCGTTGTCTGGAACTTCAATAAAATGAAAATCGTCTGAACCGAATTTTCGAAGTATTTCGTCCTTCATTTTTTGCGTATTTAAAAAAGCATGCTGGTGATAAAATAACACATTTTGGTTACCTACAGCGATCACGTCATTATGAAAAACGCCGGCATCGATAACATCCGGATTTTGCTGCGCAAATACGACATTTTTTTCGCTTAAACCATGTAGTCGCACAACAGCTTCACATGCTTCATAAGTATGTCGAGCTGGATATTTTTGTGGTGCTGGTTTTGATTCATCAAAAGCATAGCGACCAAATACGAATAGTTCGACACCGTTACCACCATATTCGTGACAGAAGCGGGTATGATTGGCTGCTCCTTCATCACCGAAATGTTCATTCTCTGGCAAGTGATGATGATGTGCGAAATAGTCTGGATCAGCAAATGTCGATTTTAATATATTACCGGTAATTTGTGGCTCTAATGAACGATGATATTTGTTCGTTAAATTAGCGGGTGTAAAGTGTATTTTAGCATCTGCAGTATCACCACTAGGAGATACTGTTGCGGCATTCGCCGTCCACATACTAGAAGCAGAACAGCAGGCTAAAAAGATATGTGGAGCTTGCTTATATGCTTGTTGCATTACGTTCGCATCACTACCACTAAATCCGAGTCTGCGAAGTGCATATATGTCAGGTCGTTCTTGAGGCGCGAGAATGCCTTGCACCATGCCCATATCTGCGAGCGCTTTCATCTTTTGGAGACCTTGCAATGCAGCTTGTTTGGGGTTACTGACTGCGTTAGCATTACTTTTCGATGCAACATTGCCGAAAGATAAGCCCGCATAGTTGTGAGTAGGGCCGACTAGACCGTCAAAGTTAGCTTCAAATTGCTTCATTTATGCATCTCCAATAGTTGCCTTTTACATGCTTTAGTCAGTTGGTTTCACTGATTATAAGTAGATAAAGGATAGTGTTAGCTGAGCTAGTTGCGGAGGAAGTATACGCAATTTATTTAACATGCCAATTTATAAATATGAAAAAGTCATAAAAAACAATGAGTTTAGTCATTTAGAAAATATAAATATGTGGAACAACTTGTTTTCTATTCACTTTGTAGATATATGTTAAAAAGGAAACTAATAACATTGTTAATCGCGTTAGACGCTTTTTATAAATAAATCACTGTATTTCATAAGGTTCTTTCCATAAATGGGTAAATCACTGGTAATAGTAGAGTCACCGGCCAAAGCGAAAACAATAAATAAATATCTAGGTAAAGATTTTATTGTTAAATCGAGTGTTGGGCACGTTCGGGATCTTCCAACTAAGGCATTAGGGAGAGTTGAGCCCAAAAAACCAGCGAAAGAACTAAATCAATGGACTGACAAAAAGAAAGCCGCATATTTAAAAGATTTCGAATATCAGAAGCTGGTCGATCGTATGGGCGTCGATCCAAAACAAAATTGGATGGCGCATTATCAAATTTTGCAGGGCAAAGAAAAAGTTGTCGCGGAACTAAAAAAACTAGCAAAAGATGCTGACACTATCTATCTCGCAACCGATTTGGATAGAGAAGGGGAAGCCATTGCATGGCATCTCCAAGAGCTACTCGATAGCAAAGGAAAAACATTTCAACGCGTTGTATTTAATGAAATCACCAAAAACGCGATTCAAGAAGCTTTTTCTGCCCCCGGCATCGTGAATATAAATAGAGTGAATGCGCAGCAAGCGCGGCGATTTCTGGATCGTGTTGTTGGTTTTATGGTGTCCCCTTTGCTTTGGAAAAAAGTTGCTCGTGGTTTATCCGCAGGTCGAGTGCAGTCGGTTGCCGTGCGTCTTGTTGTAGAGCGTGAACGAGAAATTAAAGTTTTTGTACCAGAGGAATTCTGGGATATTCATGCGGATTTAAGTACGCAGTCAAAACAAGCATTGAATATGTTAGTTGCGAAATACAACGGCGCAGCATTTAAACCGGTTAATAAAGAACAAGCTGATGTTGCAGTCAGCGCCTTAGAGTCGACTGAATATACTGTTGCTAGTCGCGAATCTAAACCGACTCAAAGCCGACCCTCGGCACCTTTTATTACTTCAACACTGCAACAGGCTGCGAGTACGAGACTTGGTTATGGCGTGAAGAAAACCATGACGATGGCTCAGCGCTTATACGAAGCTGGGCATATCACTTACATGAGAACCGACTCTACTAATCTAAGCAAAGATGCAGTGGAAGGGTGTCGTCTATATATTCAGAAAAACTTTGGTGATCAGTATTTACCGAGCGATCCACTTGTTTACGGAAGCAAGGATGGCGCTCAAGAGGCGCATGAAGCCATCAGGCCGTCGAACGTGGCTATCAAGGCAGATTCACTCAATGAAGTCGAAAGAGACGCTCAGCGTCTGTATGAGCTCATCTGGCGGCAATTCGTTGCATGCCAAATGACACCGGCCAAATATGATGCTACGACCATTCGTGTTGAAGCCAATGGATATGAACTAACAGCGAAGGGCAGAGTGTTATTATTTGATGGATGGACTGTTGTTCAACCGCAAATAAAACGCAAGGGCGAGAATGAACTCTTGCTGCCTAATGTGAAGCAAGGTGACAAGCTCAAATTAAATGAATTAGATCCGAAACAACACTTTACCAAACCGATCGCCCGATTTAATGAAGCATCGTTGGTTAGGGAGCTAGAGAAAAGAGGCATTGGTCGTCCATCAACGTATGCGAGTATTATTTCTACTATTCAGGACCGTGGTTACGTAAAATTAGACAGCAAACGCTTTTACGCAGAAAAGATGGGTGAAATCGTTAACGACCGATTAGTCGAAAATTTCTCGGATCTCATTAGTTTTGATTTTACCGCTAAGATGGAGCAGCGACTCGATGACATTGCTCATGGTGAAACGAAATGGAAGCATGTTTTAGATGATTTTTATTCTGAATTTTCGGAGCAATTAGAGAGTGCAGAAAAGCCAGTAGAAGATGGCGGGATGAAGCTCAACGAAGCTGTGCCGGTTGACATCGAGTGCGGCAAATGTTCGCGCCAAATGAATATACGAACAGCCAGTACTGGCGTGTTCTTAGGTTGTTCAGGCTACAATTTACCACCGAAAGAAAAGTGTACTAATACGATGAACCTTACGCCTGGAGATGAGGTGATTAAGGTTGACGATGAAGAAGAGTTAGAGACTGAAGTATTGCGTGCCAAACGTAGATGCGACATCTGCGGTACTGCAATGGATAGTTACTTGGTCGACGAAAAACGAAAGTTACATGTATGCGGCAATGCACCTAGTTGTGATGGTGTTTTTGTTGAGCAAGGTACGTTTAAAATAAAAGGTTACGATGGACCTATTATTGAGTGCGATAAGTGCGGCGGTAATATGGAGCTCAAAAGTGGCCGCTTTGGCAAATATTTTGGTTGTACTGGCGAAGAATGTAAAAATACACGCAAATTATTACGCAGTGGAGAAGCTGCACCACCAAAAGAAGACCCTGTATTTTTACCAGAATTAGAATGTGAAAAATCAGACGCTCATTTTGTATTAAGAGATGGCGCAGCAGGCATTTTCTTAGCAGCGCACACGTTCCCTAAATCGCGTGAAACAAGAGCTCCACGAGTTGAAGAGCTCGCACGTTTCAGAGAAAGAATTTCCCCGAAATTTTATTATTTAGCGGATGCACCAAAAGCTGACCCCGATAAAAATCCTACGATTATTCGATTTAGCCGCAAAACCAAACAACAATATGTGATGTCAGAGGACGATAAGAGTAAGGCAACTGGTTGGTCTGCATGGTATGAAAATGGTAAATGGGTTGCTGACGACAAACGTAAGAAAGCTAAGAAATAGAGAATAGAAATGGCATTATCGTTACAAGAGCAATTGCTCAAAGCAGGTTTGGCTGACAAAAAGAAAGCAAAAAAAATCAAGCAGGAAAAACATAAGCAGGTCAAAGCAAAGCAGCGCAATAACCAAGAAATAGAGAGCGATGTAAAAATAGCCGCAGCTGCAGCGCTAGCAGCAAAGCAGGAAAAAGACCGTTTACTTAGCCAAAAACAACGTGATGAAAGGCTACGTAAAGAAATTATTGCGCAAGTTATTAACTTAATCAAAGTAAACGCACAACCTCGTCGTAAGGGAGATCTTGTGTTGAACTTTACAGATAATAACGTAGTGAAGCGTATGTATGTTGATAAAAATATGCATAAACTTGTTACGCAGGGAAGATTGTCAGTTGTTAGTTGTGAAGCTGATGTATACGAGCTTGTGCCAACTCCTGTTGCAGACAAAATTAAAGAGCGGGTCCCGGAGTCAGTCATATACCAAGCGACCGAGGTGGAAGAAGATAAAGGGACGACCGAAGACAACGATTGGTATGCGGATTATGAAATTCCTGATGACCTGGTCTGGTAACTGAAATTATCAGTTAAGTATTAGGTATAGATGCGCGATCCCATTGACGCATAGTGTAATTAAAGAACCAGTGACAATCAGGTGATGCTCGGTATATGGATAAAGTATTTATCAATATCCATGGAGTTCTCCTTTGTCACTGCTTTACCAAAGCCAACTAAGTCCTCATTATTATTGCGTAATTTACTGGTAGGTTTCTTTGGGACTTGGCGTATCTATTTTAGTCGGTTTAATAGCCGAAGCATTACCCGCTTATCAAGCTTCTCATTTACCGCCTATCGAAGCACTTAGGGCGGAATAGCTATCTATATCTTCGTGAACGTTAAATACTTATGTTTGTAGACCTGTAAAATCTCGAGTCGATTGGTTTTCGGCTGGGTAATTTGCTGATGGTAATATGCCCACTCACTGGATTTATTCTTTTATTCAAAGTAAAAAAAAGCAGAATCAAAGGATTCTGCTTTTTGGTATCTGCATCAATTAAATGTTACGACCCAGAAGTGGTACTCTTCATCGGCGAACTCGCTTGCGACTTTGAATTCGCAACAACCGCCGATTTACCACCAAGCTCAAAATTACCTCTAACATCATCAGAAATAGCTTTAACGATTTCTGGTTCCGTTGGCATATCAACTTTCGCTGGTGTGGCCATAGGGTGAGAAGCTGATTTAACCGCCACTCTAACGTAAGGAGTATAAGCAGTTGGCTCCATTTTTTCTTTAACAGGAGCTTCAGCTTTAACAGGAGCTTCAGCTTTGATAGGAGCTTCAGCTTTAACAGGAGCTTTAGCTTTAACAGGAGCTTCAGCTTTAATAGGAGCTTCAGCTTTAACAGGTGCTTCAGCTTTAACAGGAGCTTCAGCTTTAACAGGAGCATCAGCTATAACAGGAGCCTCAGCTATAACGGGAGCCTCAGCTATAACAGGAGCCTCAGCTTTAACAGGAGCTGGCGTAGAAGCGGGTGCTACAGGTGTTTCTTCACTTTTACTTGCGGCTGCTGGTGTTTCAACTTTGACGTTGTCCTCTATCGCTTCTGTTTTATTTTCGGGAGAAACGGCAGGAATCGCTTCGGTAGCCGGTTCTGAAGACGTTGCGTTAGCATCAACCTCAATTTCTTTTTGCACCAGTTCAGCAGATACTGTCGGCGCAGTTATTTCTGCGTTTGCAGTATCGTCGTGCTGCTTAGCACTGCTTGTTTCTGGTTCATCAAATTGCAATTCATCTTGCACAGAATTTGCATCATCATCGCCATCAGCACTCTTTTCGTCTTTATCTTTTTTGCGACGTTGTCCCGCAGCTCTAACATGTCTTGGTGAGCGTCGTCCTCTACCTCGAGGTGTGTCTGTCTCACCTTTGGACGCGTTGTTGTCTTCAGATGTTACTGAGTCTGCGTTGCTAGCCTCTGTTGTGTTTTGTTCAACATCGTCAGCAACTGCTACTGGCAGGTTTTCCTCTGCAACTGCTGGTTGGACTTTAGGTTGGTCTTCATAGTCACTTTGCTCAGAATCGTCTATTCTGCTGACTGGTGACTCTTCAGCGTGATTACCTGGCGCTGGCGCATCAGAATCTTCATTAACACGTATACTATTTTTAGTGTCTCTGCGTTTTCTTCGCTCGGCTGGTGCTCTCTTCTTCACCGGCTTAGGTGTCGCTTTATCCGATGCTACTTCAACACTTTCATCTTGCTTTACAACCTGCTTTTCGACTAGTTTTTCAGACGCCGGTTTCCGTTGGTCGCTCTTTTGCTGATCAGGACGATCATTATTGTTACGACGCTTACGATTATTCGGACGTTCACCTTGTGGCTTGTCTTGACGTTCAGGCGAAGATTCAGCTTCTGTTGCAACAGATGTGCGAGTCTGCTCTTGGCCAGAGCTCTCTTGACGAGTTCCTCGAGGATTGTTTCTATTACGCTTATTCTGGTTTCTATTTCTATTATTATTGTTATTGCGACGCGGAGGCGTAACCTCAGGTTGCTTCTCTTCTTCTTCAAAGAGTGATTTAAACCAAGCAAGCGCTTTAGTAACGACAGATGGCTCAACACGTTCTACTTTTGCAGTAGGGACAGGTGCTGGAGACGCTTGTTCAGGGGCTGACATACCTGATATTGCAGGTTCTTCGCGCACAACTACTTTAGGAGCCGTTGTGTCTGCAGCGGTTTGTGGTACCTGTGACAACTCAATATTATAGCTGATATCATCAACTTTATCATCCGGACGACGACGCACAATTTCATAATGTGGTGTTTCGAAGTTAGGATTTGGAATAATCAATAATTCGACGTTATGACGCTTTTCAACACTGCGTAATGCACGTCTCTTTTCATTTAACAGATAAGTCGCCACGTTGATTGGTAATTGAGCTTCAATTTGACCAGTATTATCTTTAATACTTTCTTCTTCGATAATACGTAAAACAGACAGCGCTAGCGACTCTGTTCCGCGAACTGTGCCATGACCGCTGCAACGAGGGCATACGTGATAGGCTGATTCACCAAGCGAGGGACGTAAACGTTGACGAGACATTTCGAGTAAACCAAAACGAGATATACGGCCAAGCTGGATTCGAGCTCTGTCAGGTTTGACAGCGTCTTTCATTCTATTTTCAACTTCACGTTGATGCTTAACTGGTGTCATATCGATAAAGTCGATCACAACCAAACCACCTAAGTCACGCAAACGTAATTGTCTGGCAATTTCATCAGCGGCTTCTAAGTTCGTATTAAATGCAGTTTCTTCGATATCACCGCCTTTAGTCGATCGCGCTGAGTTGATATCAATAGAAGTTAATGCTTCGGTCGGGTCGATCACTATAGAGCCACCAGAAGGTAATCGAACTTCACGTTGAAACGCGGATTCAATTTGACTTTCAATTTGGTAGTGACTGAATAAAGGAACGTCGCCTTCGTATAATTTAACGCGGGTAACAAAATCAGGGCGAACTAACTCAATGTGCGCCAATGCTTTTTCAAAAACAGCGGGATTATCGATAAGTATTTCGCCGATATCTCTGCGTAAATAGTCTCGAATAGCACGAACGATGACATTACTTTCTTGATGAATTAAGAAGGGAGCAGGTTTCGACTCTGACGCCTTCATAATGTTTGTCCAATGATTAACTAAAACACCCAAGTCCCATTGTAGTTCTTCATACGATTTGCCAACCCCGGCAGTACGCACAATAAGACCCATGCTGTCAGGCAATTCTAATTTACCTAATGCTTGTTTAAGATCGGTTCTTTCATCACCTTCAATTCTTCGTGAAATACCGCCAGCTCGCGGGTTGTTAGGCATTAACACCAAATAGCTGCCTGCAAGAGATATAAAGGTTGTTAACGCAGCCCCTTTTTGGCCTCGTTCTTCTTTATCAACTTGAACAATAACTTGCGTGCCTTCTCTAACAACATCTTTAATGTTTGGGCGGCCTTCAAGCTTGTAACCAGGGGGGAAGTAAGTTTTTGCAATTTCTTTTAATGGGAGGAAACCGTGGCGGTCCGCACCATAATCTACAAATGCAGCTTCTAAGCTCGGCTCAACACGTGTGATTGTGCCTTTGTAGATGTTTGCTTTCTTCTGTTCATGACCAGGGCTTTCAATATCTAAATCGTAGAGTTTCTGTCCGTCTACAAGGGCAACACGCAACTCTTCAGATTGAGTTGCATTTATTAACATTCTTTTCATTGTATCTAACTCAGTATAGGAATAGTCCTAGTAGATACAGTTTTGAATTAACTGTGTTACTGAGCCTCACGGCTGAGTTAAATTGTCCTTTGATGCGATATCGGAATTTACAAGTTATGGTTTATTATAATATTTATAAACTTTAATTGTGTAAAAATCCAACAACCCTTTTGCTTTAGGGCGTCCTTTACAATCTTTTAAACTAATGAGCTTACCTCACTAGCGTTAATTCAAATCTGTTCAACAGTCTATTTACCTGTTTATAATTTAACCTTGTTGCATTTGTTTTTGAATGCAGTGCATGTCGTTCTCAGCACTCTTTATCAAGGCGCACATTCATTTTATTAAATTGAATGTTGGTAATTGGTGTCGTAGCGCCCGCGAATACTCATTTTGGTATGGGGTGCTGACTTGACAGTTTCTCTATTTTGCAACAGGTCATTGACCCGTTGTATTGTTAGTAATAGATGGATACTGTCGCACCGAGTCGCAGTATTGCTTATATTGCGCGGATAAACAAGTGTCAAGTAACTAAACTAGCCTTTAAAAAAACTAGAAAAACAGTGATTTGCAGGCGTATTCAATCTAAAGGTGCGATATAATGATCGAATGAATGAAGAATATAATAATGTACAAACGATTGAAATTGATGAAGACAATCAGTTTCAGCGTATAGATAATTTCCTGACCAGCAAGCTTAAAGGCGTTCCGAAGAGCATGATTTACAGGATCGTCAGAAAAGGTGAGGTCAGAGTAAATAAAAAAAGAGTTAAGCCGGAGTATAAATTGATGATAGGTGATGTTGTGCGCGTTCCTCCAGTTCGCACAACAGTAAAAGAGCAAGTCAATGTAAACTTGAACCGAGTTTCTACATTGGAAAGTCACATTATTTTTGAAGACGACCGCATCATTGTATTTAATAAGCCCTCGGGCCTTGCAGTGCACGGCGGTAGTGGACTTAACTTTGGTGTCATTGAGGGCTTGCGGGCCTTACGCCCACAACATCAGTTCTTGGAATTAGTTCATCGCTTGGATAGAGACACTTCGGGATGTTTATTAATTGCAAAAAAACGCTCAGCATTAAGGGACTTGCACGAACAATTACGTAATAGGCAAGTTGATAAACGCTACCACGCGCTTGTAGCTGGAGAGTGGCCTGCGGATTGTTTTAAGATTATTGCGCCATTACAAAAGAACGTACTCAAAAGTGGGGAAAGACTGGTCTCAGTATCCGATCAGGGAAAACCTTCTGAAACGCGATACAGAATATTGACAAGTTATGCACGGTCTACGCTAATTGAAGCAAGTCCCGTAACGGGAAGAACGCACCAAATTCGTGTGCATTGTTTACATGCGGGGCACCCGATTGCGATGGACAGCAAATATGGCGATGACGAATTTGATGCGCATCTCAAAAAGTTAAAATTTAACCGACTATTTTTGCACGCAAAAAGTTTGTCCTTTAGGCATCCTGTCAGCCAAGAACGCGTTAGGTTCGAAGCAGACTATGACAGTGCATTACGTAAATTAATAGAGAAGCAAAGCAATGAAATTTGAATACATCATTTTTGACTGGGACGGCACAGTGATGGATTCTGCAGCTAAAATTGTTTCATGTATGCAGAAAGCAGCGCAATTAGGGCAAGTTGATATTCCCACGGCTGCGCAGGTTGAACATATTATTGGTATAAGCCTGCACCCAGCGATTAAACAGTTATTTTCAATTAATGATACTAAGGCGGATGAAATAGTCGCTCATTATAAAAGTGAGTTTCTTGCTCAAGATCAGACTGCGTGTCCGTTGTTTAGCAAAGCCACGGAAACCTTAGTGTATCTTAAGAAGAGCGCCAGATTAGCCGTTGCCACGGGTAAAGCACGCCGGGGTTTGGAAAGAGCTTGGGCAAAAACCGACACCAAACGCTTCTTCGAGTTATCCCGTTGTGCAGATGAAGCAGAATCCAAACCAAGTTCGGATATGTTGTTGCAAATAATCAAAGAATGGAATATTGAGCCGGAACAAGCATTGATGGTCGGTGACACTATTTATGACATGCAAATGGCGGAAAATATTGGTATGCCCAGAGTAGGCGTTTCTTATGGAGTGCATGACAAGGTTGAATTATTAAAACATAAACCACTGAGCATCATTGATAGCTTAGATATGATGAAAATATATGTTTAGTAAAGCAGGTATGGCATTGTTTACCAATCACCTTAAGTGGTTCTTTGTTATTGCGCTAACAAAATATTATAACCAATATTAATCAGCATTTTATTTAATGCTATTAATGGTAGCCCTATAAGCGTGTTTGGATCAGTCGATTCAACTTTATCAAACAACGTAATGCCTAGCCCCTCTGCTTTAAAACTTCCTGCACAGTCTAGCGGTTGTTCAATGTTGATATAGTTTTCTATTTCACGCTGGCTTAGCTGCCTAAACTTTACATCAACGTGCTCTGAAATAATTTGAGGGGCGTGCTTTGGCGAAATGCAGCATAAGCCAGTGACAAATCGAACTGATTTGCCAGAACAAGCTGATAATTGATGTATTGCATTAATGACACTTTGAGGTTTTGTCAGCACATTAATCGCAGACAAGCCCCTGTTGGTTTCCTCTTCCTTTATATAGGCAACTTGATCGGAACCGATAATAATTGATTCGGGGTGGGACTTTTGAATTGCTAGTGCCTTCTCATAGCTGAGTCGCTCCACTAGTGCCGACGGTGTTTCACCATGCAGTCGTGACTCATCGATATCAGGAGACTGAGTAGTAAAGCGGCGGCCTAATTTCGCGAGTTGTTGTTTGCGGTAAGGAGAAGATGATGCGAGTATTAAATCGTATTTAAACATGAGCACGTTGTGTAATTCTTAAATAATTGAAAGACTGATGGGTATTCTAGCTATATTTTGTTTCATTCGCCTAAAAACTTTGACTCACTGCCGGTAAACCTTTAGAATGCGCGCGCTATGGATAAAGTCAAACTACCCCGATTAATAGATCCACTGAAAAGTGCGATGAAGCGTTCAACCTACGTTGGCGTTTATTCTACCTCTTTAATGGAGAGATTGGTCGGGTCTGTAATTTCTTGTGATGACCTTGTTTCCGTGGATATTAAGTTTTTAAAAGACGCGCAGAGTCTTACTTACTTCCAAGGGACAGCGAAAACACAAGCGACATTGCTTTGCCAGAGATGTAACCATGAATTTTCTCATTCAATTAACGTTGAATTTTGTTTTAGTCCCGTGCAGGGCGCTAACACAGAGGAAGAGTTACCAGAAGCTTTTGATCCAGTAGAGGTCAATGACCATGGAGAGATCGATTTACTTCAGTTAATTGAAGACGAGTTGATTTTGTCACTACCTATTGTTGCACTTCATGCAGAAGAAAATTGCAGCGTAGGACCTGATGATATGACATTCGGAATAATCGAACCGGAACAAGAGCGTAAAAACCCATTTGCGGTTTTAAAAGAACTTAAGCGAGACTAGGAGTTTAACCTATGGCTGTACAGAAGAATAAAAAGACACGTGCACGACGCGGCACGCGTCGTTCACACGATGCATTAACAGGCGCAACTTTATCAGTTGATTCAACGTCTGGTGAAACTCATCGTCGTCACCATGTGACGGCAGACGGTTTCTACAGAGGCAAAAAAGTTATTGCTGTTTAATTCGGCTATAACTTTTGTCTAACGTAAAAATTGCATTAGATATCATGGGGGGCGATCACGGCCCCCATGTTCTTTTGTCCGCTGCACAAAACGCGCTTCAACAACTCCCTAATATACACCTTACTATTTGCGGTCATTCTCCCGCATATTCTCAATTCGAAGATGACTTAGATGTCAAAACTCGCTCCCGCATAGATTTTATTGATTGTGATGAAGTTGTCACCATGAGCGACAAGCCGACCACAGCGCTACGCAAAAAAAAACGTTCGTCAATGCGAAAAGCCATTGATTTAGTTAAATCGGGTGATGTACAGGCATGTGTTAGTTCTGGCAATACTGGGGCACTAATGGCAATGGCTTATTATGTTCTCAAAACTTTACCAGGGATATCGCGGCCAGCACTTATTTCATGGTTACCTAAAGGGCAAGGTAAAAAAGTACTCCTTCTTGATCTCGGTGCATCGGTTAACTGTGATGCAGAAGGATTATTTCAATATGCAGTAATGGGGTCTGTTCTAGCCGAACAATGTTCGCATATTCAGCAACCGAAAGTCGCTCTATTAAATGTGGGTCAAGAAGACATAAAAGGAAATACGCTAGTAAAGCATGCAGACCAATTGCTGCGAGACTGTCCAAGCATTAACTATATCGGCTATGTAGAAGGTGACCAAATTTTTTCTGGTGACGCTGATGTTGTCGTTACTGATGGTTTTACAGGTAATATTGCACTTAAATCGAGTGAAGGTATTGCGAAATTTGTGATCAATGAAATAAAACTAGCAACAACAGAAACATTTTTTGCACGATTATTGAGCAGATTAGCTCTGCCACTGTTAAAAAAATTCTATCAACGCATCAACCCCGACCAGTATAACGGCGCCAGTCTGATAGGATTGCGCGGAATTGTTGTTAAAAGTCACGGAAACGCTTCGGCTGAAGCTTGCTATTACGCAATAAAACAGGCTTACGACGAGGCAGAAAATGCAGTTCCAGACAAAATAAAAACAAAAATAGAATCAGTCTTGATGGAGCATTAATTGATGTATTCACGATTTATAGGAACGGGTAGTTATTATCCGACGGATGTGCGTTCAAACGCAGATTTGGAAAAAATGGTTGATACTTCTGATGAGTGGATTATAGATCGTACGGGAATAAAAGAACGACGGATAATTGGCGAGCACGAAACCGCGGCGACAATGGGAGCCGAAGCTTCAATAAAAGCGCTTGAAGCAGCAGGAATTAAAGCAAGTGATCTCGATATGATCGTTTGTGCAACGACTAGTGGCCGTTACGCACTGCCTAGTACCGCTTGCGAAATTCAAAAAATTCTTGAAATAGACAATATTCCAGCTTTTGATATTGCAGCAGCCTGTGCGGGCTATTGTTATGCATTGAGCGTTGCTGACCAATATATAAAAAGTGGGATGGCAAAACGAATTCTAGTTATCGGCACAGATTGCTTGAGTCGCCTGATTGACCCAGCAGATCGGTCTATGGTGATTTTGTTTGGCGACGGTGCCGGTGCTACTATTATAGAAGCCAGCGAAGAGCCTGGGATCCTCTCCACCCATATTAATGCGGCAGGCTCACACGGTGATTTGTTACGTATTGGCAACCCAACGCGCGGTGATGAACAATCGGTGCATGAAAATTGGGGCGAAATGAAGGGTAATGAAGTGTTTAAAGTTGCGGTAAGGAAGTTGAGCCAAGTCGTAATTGAAACACTCGAAGCTAATAATCTTGAAAAATCAGATATTGATTGGTTAGTGCCACATCAGGCTAATTTTAGAATTATTAAAGCCACTGCAAAAAAATTAGATATGTCGCTTGATCAAGTCGTAATGACGCTTGAGAAGTATGGCAACACATCAGCGGCAACCGTTCCCACAGCATTAGATACGGCAATTCGAGACGGTCGTATACAGCGCGGGCAATACTTGCTACTCGAAGCTTTTGGTGGTGGTTTCGCGTGGGCTTCGGCGTTGGTTAAGTATTAGAATAAAAAATAAGAACTAATAAATTAGTAGCCTCAATTAACTGCTGTTAACCAGCACCAGCTTATGTATGCTACTGAATTAGCAACATTGAATTTGCGCTAACCGTCTGGATAATAGATCCACGGTTAATTAAGAAAATATGATAAGTAGGATGGTCAAATGAGTAAAACAGCATGTGTATTCCCAGGACAGGGTTCACAAAGTGTTGGAATGCTAAACGAATTAGCTGAACAGTTCTCTGTAGTAACAGACACGTTCGCTGAAGCATCAACAGCATTGGGTTACGATTTGTGGAAAGTTATTCAAGACGATGACGCAACACAACTAAATCAAACCCACGTTACACAGCCAGCATTGTTAACTGCGAGTGTTGCTGCCTACAAAGTGCTTACTTCTGAAAGAGATATTTCACCCGCGTTTTTAGCGGGGCATAGTTTGGGGGAGTATTCAGCATTGACATGTGCCGGCGTTTTTTCATTACCAGATGCGGTCAAACTTGTGCGCGCTCGTGGAGAGTTTATGCAACAGGCAGTGACTGGAATCAGTGGCGCTATGTACGCTATAATTGGTTTAGCCGATAGTCGTATAATTGAAATTTGCGAGCAAGTTGCAAGTCAAACAGGGCAAGTTGTTTCTGCTGTGAACTTTAATTCTCCTGGCCAAGTTGTTATTGCGGGCCAATCCGATGCAGTTGTAACGGCAAGCACCTTGTGTAAAGAGGCTGGAGCAAAAAGAGCGCTTCCACTTGCTGTCAGTGTGCCATCTCATTGCGCGCTAATGATTCCTGCTGCAGAGAAACTAGCTGAGCTACTCAATGATATTACGTTGAATAAACCATTAATAAGGGTAGTTAATAACGTTGACGTTAACATTGAGCATGAGGCAGATGAAATTAAAAATGCGCTTTTACGACAGCTTTACTTACCTGTTCGCTGGACAGAGTCAGTTTTATATTTGAGTGATCAAGGCGTAACCGATATTATTGAAGTTGGTCCAGGTAAGGTTCTCACAGGTCTAAATAAAAGAATTAATAAAAGCTTAGTGTTGTCTTCTTTTAGTCAACCAAGCGACTTATAACGTTTTAGTGGAAAAGTAAATAATGTCTAGTTTAAATGGAAAGATAGCCTTAGTAACCGGTGCAAGTAGAGGCATAGGAAAAGCAATTGCAGAGCATTTAGTTTCAATGGGGGCGACTGTTATAGGCACGGCAACTAGTGATAATGGAGCTACTGCGATTTCAGAGTATTTGTCTGCAAATGGAACTGGAATGGTACTTAATGTGACCGATAACGCATCTATGACTGACTTACTATCGAAAATCAATGAAGAATTTGGTGCTATCGATATTCTTGTTAATAATGCGGGTATTACGCGCGACAATCTGTTGATGCGTATGAAAGATGCGGAATGGGACGATATTATTCAAACCAATTTAACATCTGTATTTAAGCTCTCGAAAGCAGTACTACGCGGTATGATGAAAAAAAGACACGGTCGAATCGTTAATATTGGTTCGGTTGTAGGTTCAACTGGTAATGCGGGTCAAGCTAACTATGCAGCAGCTAAAGCAGCGGTTATAGGGTTCAGCAAATCGATGGCAAGAGAAATTGCGTCTCGTGGTATTACGGTTAACGTTGTGTCGCCTGGTTTTATCGATACAGACATGACGAAGAATTTAACAGACGACCAAAAAGAAGCTATTTTTAAAGATATCCCAGCAAATCGACTGGGCTTGCCCAAAGAAATTGCTGCAACAGTTGGATTTTTGGTCAGTGATGAGGCAGGCTATATTACAGGCGAAACTATTCATGTAAATGGTGGCATGTACATGTCATAGCTGCTTATGTGTTGTTTTAATTGCAAATATAAGTAAAATAACAAAAAAAGAGACTGTTTTAGAAACTGGCTCTGTAGTAAAATCGTGGTTCGACCACAGAGATTATTGCGGGAATGTCTTGCAAGCAGCTAGGTAGGCAAATAAACTACCATCGAAATTTTTATAAGGCACGTAAAGGGAACATAAAATTATGACGAACATTGAAGAACGCGTAAGAAAAATCATTATTGAACAATTGGGTGTAAAAGAAGACGAAGTAAAATCTGAAGCCTCTTTTGTTGATGATTTAGGTGCAGACTCTTTAGATACTGTTGAGCTAGTAATGGCTTTAGAAGAAGAATTTGACACTGAAATCCCTGATGAAGAAGCAGAGAAGATAACGACTGTTCAATCAGCTATTGATTACATCAACGCTAATAAAGACGCGTAATTGAATCTTTAGAAAAACGGCTCTTTATGGGCCGTTTTTTTATTTCTGAGTCTTATAAAAAAGTATGGAGACTATCATGACTAAACGTCGTGTAGTGGTAACCGGTATAGGAATGCTAACCCCGCTTGGTAACGATGTTGATACTACTTGGAACAACATCTTAGCAGGGAAAAGTGGTATTGCTGACATCACTCGATTTGATGCAACAGCGTTTTCAACTCGATTTGCAGGAGAAGTAAAAGGCTTTAATCCTGAAGATTATATTGCGAAGAAAGAAACCAAAAAAATGGATCGTTTCATTCAATTTGGTATTGCTGCTGGCATTCAAGCTCTGCGTGATGCACAGATTGATATCGAAAAAGTAGATCCAGAACGAATTGGTGTTGCCATTGGTTCTGGTATTGGCGGTTTAGAGTTAATCGAAGAAAATCACAGTAAGCTATTAAATAGTGGCCCTAGAAGAGTATCTCCATTTTTTGTTCCATCAACAATTACAAACATGATTTCAGGCTTTATTTCGATTATGGAAGGTTTGAAAGGTCCAAATTTAAATGTTGTGACAGCCTGCACTACAGGTGTTCATAACATTGGTATAGCTGCAAGAATAATCGCATATGGGGATGCTGACGGTATGCTAGCTGGGGGTGCCGAAGCAGCAATAACACCACTGGCTATGGCCGGTTTTGGTGCAGCTAGAGCATTGTCGACAAATAACGATAATCAGCAGCAAGCGAGTCGCCCTTGGGACAAAGACAGAGATGGATTTGTAATGGGTGAAGGCGCTGGCGTTATTATGCTAGAAGAATATGAACATGCGAAAGCCCGGGGCGCGAAAATTTATGCCGAGCTTGTTGGTTTTGGTATGAGCGGTGACGCATATCACATGACATCGCCTCCTGAGACTGGCGAGGGTGCTGCTTCCGCAATGAAGAATGCACTCAAAGACGCGCATGTTGAAGCTCAGCAAGTTGGCTACATTAACGCTCACGGCACTTCAACGCCTGCCGGAGATGTCGCTGAAGTTAGTGCAGTTAAAAGTATCTTTGGTGATGCAGCAAAAAGCGTGAAAGTCAGCTCCACTAAATCAATGACGGGTCATTTGCTTGGTGCTGCTGGTTCTGTAGAGGCTATCTTTACAATATTAGCTTTACGCGATTCAATCGCTCCACCAACGATTAACTTAGATAATCCGAGTGAGGGTTGTGATTTGGATTTTGTTGCACATAAAGCGGCCGAATTTGATTCTGAGTACGCACTGTGCAATTCATTTGGCTTTGGTGGAACCAACGGTTCTTTGCTGTTTAAAAAATGGACTGTATAAATTATAGCTCATTTTGATGAAAAGCTAGTTAAAAATGACCACAATTTGTTATGATTAAAAGCCACGGTATCGTGGCTTTTTTGTATTTGCTGTTGCACGGTAAATGATGTTGACTAAATTATTTTGGATTACTGTCACAATATGACAAACCTATCAAATTTTGTGATAACTGAGACACCCTCGCTGAAAAATCGCGCCTTAAACTACGGTGATGGTTGTTTTAGCACAATGCTTAGTAAAAAAGGTCGTGTTGAATTGCTTGATAGGCACATTATACGGTTGCTCACGGACGCAAAAAAGTTACGCATTTTAAATAAAGATGTGTCTTTATCAGTTAGCGATCTAAAACAGCTGATTACTAATTTTGCTTTAGATAATTACGACATAAATAAAAACAGCAACGAAACAGAATGGCAGATAGTTAAATTGCTAATTGCGAGGGGAGATAGTGACCGTGGGTATGCGCCATCGTTACACAGTTATCCGGTGTTTGTGCCCAGTGCACAGAGTTATCTTCCAGAAGTAGGTAAGAGCATAGTAATTGGGCTGGCTAAAATGACACTCGCGGAACAACCCGTATTATCGGGTATTAAACATTTAAATCGATTAGAGCAAGTGATGGCTAAAATTGAACTATCGGATCAACACGGGGTTGACGACTTAATATTAACCAACGCCAAAGGTATTATGATTGAGTTAACCTCGTCCAATTTGTTTTATTGTATTGATGGTCAATGGCATACTCCCTGTTTAGCAAAGTCTGGTGTTAATGGAGTTATGCGACAATTTATATTGGATTATATGCAACGTAATCAGATTCATTGCGTAGTTTGTGAGATGAATGTTTTAGCATTAGCTACTGCACAGTCTGTTTTTAGCTGCAACGCTGTTACGCATATAGTGCCTGTTTTGGGCATCAATATTGAGGGTCGTCTTCTTAAATTTAACACGCAACCTAGTCAGCTTTTGGCTCAAAAAATGATACAGGAAATAGCGATGGAGCAAGGATGAAAAAGTTAGCTTTTGTTGCCACTATTTTACTAGTAACTGCGTTTGTAGGTATATTCTATTTTTACCAAAACATTGATCATTACGGTATTGAAAATACATACAAAAATCAAGATGGTGCCATTTTAACGATTCAATTAAAGGCGGGAGATTCAGGCACATCAGTACTTAATAAGTTAGAAGCTAAAGGCGTTTTTAGAAATCCGCTATTTGCTAAGTTATGGTTAAAACTGCATCCAGAATATAGTGTGGTAAAAAAAGGGTATTATGAGTTTTCCGCTGGTGCAAGTATTGAAAGTATCTTTAATGCTATTTCGGAAGGTACGGTAAAGCAGTTTTCGATTGCATTAATCGAAGGGCTAACATTAATTCAATGGTTAGAGTTATTAGCAAACAACGACGCAATTAATTATGACGTAGATGACACGAATAAGTTGTACGAGGAAATTGTTGGCATACCTTATAAAAATGAAGATAGTTCTACGAACTTCGCTACTTTGTTCTGTCATAATCAGTACCATTCTCTGGAAGGCTGTTTATTAGCTAACACCTATTTTTTTGATTATAAAACAAATGCTTCTTATATTATTAAGCGTGCTTATGAAAATATGCAGATAGTCATCAATGAGGAGTGGCAAGACCGATATACTGATACCACATATGATTCGCCGTATGAGATGTTAATTATGGCCTCGATTATTGAGAAAGAAACCGCTGTTGAAAGTGAGCGAGGGGTAATATCGGGTGTGTTTGATAATAGATTAAAGGGCAATATGCGTTTGCAAACTGACCCCACGGTGATTTATGGCATTGGTACCAGCTTTGATGGTAATTTAACAAGAAAGCACTTAAGACAAAAAACGCCTTACAATACTTACGTAATTAAAGGCTTGCCAATTACGCCGATAGCGATGGCTGGACCAGCTTCTATAAAAGCAGCGGCTAAACCAGATGTAACACAGGCAATTTACTTTGTAGCGAAGGGTGACGGAACTCATCAATTCTCTGAAACCTTAGCAGAGCACAATGCTGCAGTTCGCCAATATCAATTGAATAAAGGAAAATAATGGCCCCATCATTTATCGTTGTCGAAGGGTTAGAAGGTGCTGGTAAAAGCTCAGTGATAGAATTAATCTGCGCGTTCTTAGTTGCAAAAGGCCATGAGGTTGAGTGTACCCGCGAACCTGGCGGCACACCTATGGCTGAGGCAATAAGAGAATGTGTTAAACAAACGTGGGACGAAGTTGTCACTCAAGAGACTGAGTTATTATTAATGTACGCTGCGCGCAGTCAATTGGTAGAGAATAAAATCAAACCTGCCATGTCGGCAAACAAGTGGGTCATTGGTGACCGCCATGATATGTCTTCTGTTGCCTATCAAGGTGGTGGGAGAGGCATAGACTTAAGCGTATTGAGCTCATTACGCAAAATGACTTTAGGTGATTTTGAACCAGATCTTGTTCTTTATTTAGACGTTGAACCAAGTGTGGGACTTGCTAGAGCGAGGGGACGAGGCGAGCTCGATCGAATCGAATTATCAGGTTTAACATTTTTTGAAAATGCGCGAAAAACTTACAAGGCATTAGTTAGTGCATCTAGTAAGGCGATTGAAATAAATGCGATGCAAACTATGTCTGATGTGCATTCAAATGTAACAATAGCCCTTCAAGATTGGTACACAAATTATCTGCTAGTCAATAACATCAGTACCGAAACAGATAATACGGTTAAAGACGTCAGGGAAATATAATGTATCCGTGGTTAGAAACTACTTTTAATAACCTAGTTACTCGTTACAAAGCGGCAAAGTTACATCATGGCTTACTGTTTACGGGAGTAGCTGATGCAGGCAAAACACAGCTTTGTCATGAAATGGCAAAAGCGCTTTTATGTAAGTCAGTCGCGCTATCAATAAACCGTTTAGATGATACTCAAAGTGATGGACTGTTTGGGTTAAAAGAGTCAGGTGAACAATCTGATAGAGTTTTACTAGATGCTTGTGGTACCTGTAAATCTTGTTTATTAATCAATGCGGGATCACATCCAGATTTGCATGTTATTACCACTGAAAAGTCGCAAATTGGCATTGATTCAATTAGGCAAACGATTGGAAAAGTAACCCAAACCGCGCAACTCAGTGGGAATAAGGTTGTAATTATACCGCAGGTTGAACTGATGTCTGAATCGGCTAGCAATGCGTTGTTAAAAACACTCGAAGAGCCCACCCTGAATACGTATTTGCTGATGACAACCAACGATTCTCAACGATTGCTAGCAACTATACTGAGTCGTTGTGAGAAGCAAATTATTGCGCTCCCAAGCTACCAACAAAGCTGCGATTGGTTGGCTATGCTGCAAATAACAAAACCGAGTAAAGCTGCGCTATTGGCGCATGGTTCATCTCCGATTACTTATAAAAATGATTTAGAAGACGCCGATAGTATTGGTTTTGATGATTTCACCGCAACGCTTGAACGCATAATAGACGGTAGTGATACAGCCAACCGGGCAGCATTAAAATGGCAGGCCGATGCCCCTAAAGTGACAAAATGGCTGGCGCAACATTGGATAGAAGTATATAGAAGCAATCAAAATGAATTAGCCTATGCAAACTACCAAGCCTGCTTAATTGCTTCAAAGTGCATGAGTCATCCGGGTCTCAATAAATCGTTAATATTGACCTCATTGTTTGCTCAACTACGCAGTATAAAAGTAGCATCATTTAGTTAGCCTTAGCCGATATCAATTATCGAATTTAGGTTCACTAGCTCATAAATTAAACTTCTCAACTGGAGAGCCTCTTTGTTTGTAGATTCACACTGTCACCTAGATAGATTAAAAAAGAACGATGATGAACTCGTCGAAACCGTTGCTGCAGCTAAGAAACGAAAAGTAGAGCACATGCTTTGTGTAGCCGTATCTGTCAAAGAATTTAACGATATGAAGGCAAAAGTATCAAAGTTTGATAACGTTTCAATGTCTTGTGGTGTGCATCCTTTGCATAACGAAGACGTTTGTAGCTATGATGAATTGCTAGCTAGTGTTAAACAGGATGACGTTGTTGCTGTCGGAGAAACAGGATTAGATTACTTTTATAGTCCAGAAACTCAAGACATACAAAAACAGTCTTTTGTTGATCATATAAAAGCGGCTAATGTGGTTCAAAAGCCACTGATTATTCATACTAGAAATGCACATAAAGACACTATTGATCTGCTAAAAAAACACAGAGAACCGTCAACTATAGGCGTTCTACATTGCTTCACTGAATCATTAGAAATGGCGAAAGAAGCGATAGAAATGGGGTTCTATATCAGCATATCAGGCATCGTTACATTTGCCTCTGCTGAAGAGCTACAAGAAACCGTTAAACAGATACCGCTTGAGCGATTACTTATTGAAACTGACAGTCCTTGGTTAGCGCCAGTTCCTCACAGAGGGAAGGAAAATGAACCTGCAAATGTGGTTGATGTTGCTTATTTTATTGCCGAGTTACGTGGTATATCAGTTACAGAATTAGCTGCAGCAACAACGGCTAATTTTTATAAATTATTTTCGATGGTAGCTAAACCGAATGGTTGATTTCAAATTCCCGGCCTGGCGGCAACGTCTTGTAAGAAGTTTGCATGTTAATCGCAGTCAAGCTCAATCAAAATATTTTCAAGTCGCTAGCGTTTCTAAGGACGGATTACCTAAGAACAGGACGATGGTATTCAGAGGTTTTGTACTTGAATCTTTAAATTTAGTTTCAGTCACAGACATCCGCAGTGACAAAGTGTCAGATTGGCAATTAAATACGCCAAAAAAGTTTGAAATATGTTGGTATTTTTCAGGTTCAAGAGAGCAATATCGTATTGCTGGACACGTTTCTTTGGTTAGTAACGAAATACTAAAAGACGCGCGTAATGAACACGCAAATAGAGAGTCAGTGGTTTTTTCCGAGACGTACTTGCGTCAGCAGTGGACTAATTTGTCTAGAGGAGCACAGGAACAGTTTTTTGGGCCTTCACCTAGAGCACCTTTTGATATTAAAGCAGATGATGACAAAAATTATGACAGCGATGGATTGGCAGGTATAAAGGATATAAATTCTCTTAACCCAGATGGCTTAAGAGGAGGGAATGCGGCAAGCCAAGCTACTCAGACAAAAGTGACTAATAGCGAGTCACAAATCAACAACAGCGAAAAAAGTAGCAATGCTGAGAGCGCTTTTGATATCAGCGACCATTTTTGTGTTGTCATTTTTACCCCATTGTCAGTTGATTATTTGAATTTAAAAGGTTCACCACAATTGCGGTGTTTGTCTGACATTGAAAATGATTGGGTAGAACTCGTCGTCAACGCTTAGTAAGCGGTAGCGACTTCAAAATTTAAATTATTGATCACTAAATTATAAATTAGTTAGTGATCCACTGATATAATAGGGCGTTCACTTACGCAAAATCCGGCTTGAGGTAATCAACCTTTGCTACTTTCAATGGAATAAGCGGACTACGCTTTTTCTAAATCAGCTGATTGCATTGAGTTAAATTCAAATTTGTCAGCAATAAAAATTACTTCTGTACCGCTGAACATGGCCATATTTTTAAGCATTTTTACCTTATATAGAGGAAGCACCTCATCAGTATAAATAACAGCACAAGTCTTTGAAAATAATAAACGTTCAAGGATATCGAATGCCGAAGATGTATGTGTTGGTTTAATATTAAGGGCTAATTTATGCGGCGCTGCTAATTTGGTTTTACTTGACACATGTGCTACCCAGCGACTTTTTCTAATGTTCGACTTTTGCAATTGAAACGCTGAATGGCTAGTGAACGAGACACCCAGTAAGTTATCTTGGTCAGTTGGATTAATGAAACGAGAGTCCACCAATGAGGAATTCGTTAATGACGAGTTTCCGGCTGCCTGATTACTATAAGATTGAGTTTGCATATAAATTACCTGCTGTCTGTTTATCCACTATGTGTATACGTACAGTAGTACTGTATAAATAAACATGCAAGTGTTATTTGAAGATTTTTTTAATTTTAGTTCGTCTTAATATTGATAAGAAGGCCGAAAAGAGTATATATATCGCTGGTTCATACCAAGCCGATTTAACTAGCCAAAGGTAGTGCAGCCCAGCCAGAATGACTGCTACGTAAGCTAAGCTATGTAACGTAAACCATTTAGCGCCCATCCACTTTTTAATTGCATTTATGGATGTAATTGACAATGCAATTAAGATTAGTAAAGTGACAAAGCCGACGGTTATATAAGGTCGTTCGATAATTTCGGAGACAATTAGCTTCAACTCAAACTGTAATTCAAATGCGATGAACACGTAAAAATGGCTCAATGCATACAGTGCAGAGTATAATCCAATAGGGCGCCTGAACGGGAGCAATTGGGCAAACTTGAGATGCATGGCAAGCGGACTGACTATCAAGCTGATAACCAGCAAATTGAGTGCGCCAATGCCAGTGAAGTCGAGTAACGATTGCACTGGATCGCCGCCGAGCTGGTCAGTAAATCCTTGATAAAAAACCATGGCTAACCACATAACCAGAAAACCATGACCGAGTAGGCGTATCACTTGCATAAATGTTGGGTTAACCCGTATGGGTTTATTTATTTTTAACATTTAATAGAATTTGCGTAAGTCCATGGATTTGTATAAAGGAGCGACTTCGTCATAACCATTAAATGGCAGGGTGTCTATTCTGTTTTGAGCTAATAATCCGCCGTCTGTAATTCGGCGTTCTCTCCCTTGCGACCACCTAGGGTGATCCACTCGAGGATTTACGTTTGCGTAAAAACCGTATTCATCAGGTGCGAGGTTTTGCCATGTAGTGGGTGGTTGTTTGTCTGTAAGCACAATTTTAACGATCGATTTGATGCTTTTGAAACCGTACTTCCAAGGTACTACCAACCTAATTGGCGCACCATTTTGAGGTGGTAATGTTTTACCGTACATTCCTACACTTAACATCGTTAATGGTTGCATTGCTTCATCAAGTCTCAAACCTTCTACATATGGATAGTCTACGCCACCGCCAGTGAATCGACTGCGTTGTCCAGGCATTTGCTTAGGATCATACAAGGTTTGAAATGAGACATATTTTGCACTACTCAAAGGTTGTGCTTTCTTAATGATATTAGCTAATGAAAATCCGACCCATGGAATGACCATCGACCACGCTTCCACACATCGCAGCCTGTAAATTCGTTCTTCTAAATCAAAAGAAGAAAAGAGATCATCGTAACTAAGGGTAATAGGTTTTTCGACAAGACCTTCAATCGATAATGACCAGGGCTCTACATTTAACGACTGTGCGTTATTTATAGGGTCGTCTTTTCCTGTACCAAATTCGTAAAAGTTATTGTAACTAGTTGCTTTGTCCATCGGGGTAAGCACATCAGAGGATGCGTCAGTTTGTATTTTAGAAAAATTAAGCGCAGACGTAGCAAATTTAGCTTTATCACCATCACTAAACCAATCAAACGGACCGGCAGTAGCCTTAGTAGACGCTGCAAGCAGTGAGCCAGCGCCGAAGTAACCTAACTTCTTTAAAATGTCTCTGCGTTGCTTATAGACAGCTTCATCAGTCACTTGGTTTTCTGTTAATGAATTTGAATTGCGAAATTTAAAAAGCATGATGTTTTCCTGTTTACACTGACTACTTGCATTACATGACCTTGCTTTAACAGCTTATATTTCAGCTAAGGCGTTAATGAATCTAAAACAGCATTTGATTTTGGCAAAAACAGATGATTATACAACCTAGTTGCATACTCATCGGTCATCCCTGAAATGTAATCAGCTAGTACTCTATGCTTTGAGTTGTCAGAGTCAGCTTCTACCCAACGCTTTGCAGTGTTAGTCGGGAGTAATCTTTCAGGCTCAGAGCTGAATGCTTCAAACAACGACATTACTATCTGTTGGCCTTTATACTCTAAAAGCTGAAGTTCGGGTTTACGAATGACATAATTAAACACAAACGACTTGAATAAACCGAGCGCAATTTGATAGTTTTTTGCAAAACAGGCGTTAAAATCGATGAGGTCTGACTCAAATAAATCTTGTTTTTGTATACTAATAGCCGTAATAAAGCAATTGACCAAGGCACCAATAGCATTTTTCCTTTCATAGGCAGCATCGCTAAAAAGATGATCAGTTAAAATGTCGATTTCACTAGATAACCAGGGGATTTCAAGGGTTTTGAGAGGTACTACGATCTCCGCCTCAAAGCTGTTACGCGTTACCATTGACATGACAATAGCATCCTCGAGATCATGAATTGCGTAAGCGATATCATCCGCTAACTCCATTATCGAACAGTCAATAGACTTATAGCGTGTTTTAGAGTGCTGATTATCGCCAATTAAAAACTCACCAAAGCGTTTCTGGTCTTGTTCACTTAAAGGAGCAATGACCCAATTAAACGCCTTTTGGTCACATGAGTACAATCCTTTAGGCGGGTGCCATTGCTTCGACTTCACCAAACGATGTGATCTAGGTTTGTCGGTTTTCATCGAGTGATTAGTTAATACATCTATATAGTTAGGATATTTAATTAATCCCAATAGCGAACGTCGTGCTAAATTCATTCCATCAGAAGGACTATATGTCTCTAATTTTGTAAGAATACGAAAAGTTTGGCCGTTGCCCTCAAATCCACCATGTTCATGCATCATATAGTGCAGCGCGATTTCACCACCGTGTCCGAAAGGAGGGTGCCCAATGTCATGCGCGAGACATAAACTTTCAATTAGATGCTCGTCAATTCCTAACTTTACTGACAGCTCAGGTTGTTTTTGTGCTAATTGAGCGGCGATACCAGTGCCTATTTGTGCGGCTTCAAGTGAGTGTGTTAACCGTGTTCTATAAAAGTCGCTAATGCCGATACCAAGTACTTGGGTTTTGGCTTGTAGACGTCGGAATGCAGCCGAATGCATAATACGAGCTTTATCTCGTTGATAAGCGTTGCGATGATCTCCATCGCGCTTCTCTAGTCGCGTTAGTCTTCGCTCTGTCCATTCGATGCTATGCGGCATATTGCTCCTACGTTTTTAATATGGTGGGTAAGTATAATTCTTTAACTATTCAGCAAGTTGATCGACACTAACAAAACACTTTTCCTGAAATATGGATAGAAAATAGTCAACTTCTGGCATTGTGTTCTTATATTCAGTAAGCATTTTTTCTAGTCTTATTTTTACATGCGAGAATTCTGAATTTTGAAACTGCAGTTCATCACACGCTTTTAAATACGCAGATATAAGGTCGGCAGCCTTCACCAACTTTTTATATTCGGGATCAACTTCCTTCTGCACGAGCAAAGGCTTAAAAATAGGCTGCAGTTCAAGCGGTAAAGTTTTCAGACATTCCAATTCCGCCATTTCTTCAATTTTTTTGAATTCACGAGTCAAATCAGGATTATGATACTTTGTGACATGATTAATATCCTGCAATTTGGTTTCAGATACTTCGTGGTACAACGCAATGGTGGCTGCTTTTTCTGCATTCAGCGTACCTTGAAAATATGTATTTCTGATAACAGCAAGAAGATGAGCAATAACGGCGACTTGATGACTATGTTCTGCAACATTTTCATTTTTAACTGCATGCATTAATGCCCAACGTTTTATTAGGGGCATACGTAATATCCATGCTAAAAAAGCACTATTCATTTATTTGTATTTCCTTGTCGCACTGCGCGCGATGATTGCTGCTTATTATTAACTGCATGTAATGCATCTCTTTAAACAATTATTAGTTCTTATTTACGATAATAATTCGTTAACGTTACTGTTTGTAACTATTAAAAAAGCGTTTCATTTGCGAGAGAGCCGGTGATAACTGTTCTCTATGAGGTAAAAAGACTAATCTAAAATAGCATCCTTCTTGCAGGTTAAATGCACTGCCATGAACTAACAATATTTTCTCTTTATTGAGTAGGTCGAGTACCATATTGACATCACTCGAAATAGTAAACTTTTTGGCGTCGACACGAGCAAAACAATACATAGCGCCCATTGGTTTAACACAAGAAATACCGTCAATATCATTGAGGCCTTCGAATGCTAAGTTTCGTTGTGATAACAGGCGGCCATCACCGGAGACCAAGTCGTTGATACTTTGATAGCCACCTAATGCGGTCTGAATCGCATGTTGGCAAGGCACATTAGCGCACATGCGCATTGAAGATAGAATGGTAAGGCCTTCTATATAGCTTTTTGCTGATTGCTTATCACCACTGACTAACATCCATCCTGCTCTGAAACCGGCAACACGGTAGTTTTTACTTAAGCCACTAAAAGTGACACAGAATAAATCAGGGGCAAGGGCAGCAATGCATGTATGCTTTGCATTGTCATACAATATTTTGTCGTAAATTTCATCACTAAATATGATTATTCCATGCTTGCGCGCTAAATTAGCAATTTGATTTAGTAACGCTTCACTATAGACCGCCCCGGTTGGGTTATTTGGATTAATTAATACAATGGCTTTTGTGTTTTTGGTTATTTTTGACTCTATGTCAGCAAGATCAGGAAACCAATCCGCCTGTTCGTCACAACGATAATGCACCGCTGTGCCCGATGATAAATTTACAGCGGCTGTCCAAAGGGGATAATCGGGTGCAGGTAACAATACTTCGTCACCACTATTGAGGAGCGCCTGCATTGACAGCATTATCAATTCGCTCACCCCATTACCCAAGTAAATATCCTTAACTTGAATATTCGTTATACCCATTTGTTGGTAATACTGCATTACAGCAACCCTTGCACTGTATATTCCCTGCGAATCTGTATAGCCCTGAGCGCTGGGTAACTGATAGATAACGTCTTTGAGAATGTCATCAGGTGCTTCAAATCCAAAAGGAGCGGGGTTACCTATGTTTAGCTTTAAGATCCGCTCTCCGGCTTCTTCCATTTTGTTTGCTTGTTCTAATACTGGCCCGCGAATATCGTAGTAGACATTAGCTAATTTATTAGAGCGATTAATTTTGGACATTAATTATTGGTCTCAAGACTAAATAGTAGATTGATGCTAAGAGTAATACAGGTAGAACCTCCTGTTAAGGGGGGATGACAAGTTTTGTCACATTTTTATTGCTTAAATTATCAACTATTAACGTAATATAAAGTGACGCTCATAATGTGGTTACTATTTCGGAGGTTTTTATGCCTGCTCCATTGTTGTGGTTAGGTGCTGCTTGTGTAGGATTGTACGCCTCAAATCGGGCAAACGATGCCTATTTAAAACGCACAAATATCGTGTGCAAATTACCGGGTGAATCGTCCAAGCGTGTCGTTCCGAAAAATGGCGCTATCGTTACCTGTTCTATTTATGGCATTTTTGACCATACAGGTGTTTGGGTAAACGGCAATATTTATGAGTTAAGCGGACGCGGTTTAATCCGTTCAATTTCTCCTGCACGATTTTTGCAGCATAGAAGTGGCGAAAAAATATATGTCGCTTGTAATGACAATTTTATACCTTTAGCTGCACAAGACGTTGCGCAAAGGTGCATTGATAATCTTTACCAGTTGCGTGAATATCATGTAATTAATAATAACTGTCATCGGTTTGTACTAGAAATGCTAACAGGTGCAAGCGAAAAACCTAAAATTACTAGCTTTAGTCAACTAAATGAGGCACTTTCTGCACTTTTTTTAACCAATATCAATTGGCACGAAGCTAATATTAATTTTCCGTGAGTAATTTTTGAACTTATTCAATTTCTGGATTAGTATGAGGCGTAGCTATTAAACTTTATGTTTAGTATCCAAAAAAACTTATACTCCACAATGAGTTAATTATTTACGCCTAATAGGAGATGTTATGTCTCAGCAGTTCGACGAAACGCCAGAAGAAGGGATCAAGGACAGTGGTATCGCTCGCGTTATACCTTGTAAAAAGTTAGACGTGTTTGATCCAATAAAGTGGCTAACTCTGGCCGTCAATGATTTTAAAAGAGCACCCCTTATAAGCTTTACTTATGGCGCTATCTTTACTGTCATACCTTGGTTTATTTATTATCTAATCGATTCGACAGGTTGGTACATGATCATATTTCCAGCAATGGTTTGTTTCATGTTAATGGGACCCTTTTTAGCCGCTGGGCTATATGACGTTGCATGGCAATTTGAGAAAAAAAATAATCCTTCTTTTCGTCATTCTCTTAAAGCAATGTCCAGAAATGCGGTGAATGAATGGGGCTTTGCTCTATTACTGATGTTTTTGATGATTTTTTGGTTACGAATTGCATCGCTAATTCATGCATTTTATCCAGAAAATGAAGCATACACCTTAGCGAGTCTTGCTACGTTCTTGATTATTGGCACCATAGTAGGTGCAGTATTGACCGTTCTGGTCTTCTTTATAACGGCATTTACGCAACCAATATTGTTGGAACGCCGGGTTGATTTAGCGACCGCGGTACTCACCAGCATGAATGCGGTATGGTTAAATAAAAGAGCAATGTTCTTTTGGGCATCCATTATCTGTCTATCAGTGTTTATAGGTTTTGTTACCTTTTTCTTTGCGTTTTTAGTTATCATGCCAATTATTGGCTATGCTAGCTGGCATGGTTATATAGATACAATTGAATTGAAACGAGACAGAACCTACGAGTAGGCAATATATCGTTGTTTTGATGAATTTTTTTTTGGTAAATACGAAGCCGCAGGCGTTAACCTGTGGCTTTATTTGAAATCCACATAGTTTGGTAAGGAGCAAGCAAGAACTGGTCAGTTGCCGGGTTTATTGATGCTGCGGCTACTAAGTCATACCATAAATTGTTTTCAATAAGATTAATATCTGACAATCTCACTTCTTGTATCTCATCGGTAATGTTTGACAAACAAAAGATACTTTGTTTTCGGTCTATACTTTGCCTCCAATAACCAAAGATTGCTTTGCCTAACTGTAACGTGAACTGAGTTGCATTTGGGTGAAATGCAGGCTGCGAACGTCTAATTCTAATTAGCATAGATAAGCCAGATAGTATTTTGGCATGTGTGCTTTGCGTGGTGTTCAACGCATCAACTAGCTTGCCAAAATCCCAACGATGACGGTTAATACCTCGATTTTGACCTGTATTTTTGACTTTATCATCATCATTTGGTGTACCTAGCAACGAATGAATATAAATACCTGGAATACCCTCTAGCCCAAGCATGATTGCATGTGCGCAAATAAAACGCTGCAGTTGGTATTGATCGGGTCCTTTGGTCGTTCCTTTAAGAGCATCGATTAGAGCAATATTCATTTCATAGGGTTTTTGTTGCCCATTTTCTGTTTTTCTCCAAGAAACCTTACCACCAAAATTTTGCATACAATTGGCAAGCTCCGTAATTTCTTGATCATCCAACAGGCCTTCAGCAGGTCGCAAGCCAACACCATCATGAGATGCTATGAAATTGAAGTAGGTCGTCCCGTTTTGAGCAGGCGGCATGCTCATCATCCAACTTTTTAAATAACTACAATCACCTGTTACAAGGGTATTTATAAGCAGTGGGGGTAATGAGAAGTTATAAATAGCGTGAGCTTCGTTAGCATTACCGAAATAAGTCAGGTTTTCTCTATTCGGAATGTTAGTCTCGGTAATGATTATGGTATCTGGCGCCGTATGCTCGATCAGCGTTCTTAATAGACGAACTACTTCGTGTGTTTCTACTAAATTTATACTTTGGCTACCAGGTACTTTCCATAAAAATGCGATTGCATCTAAACGAAAAACTGTGGTTCCTTTGTCTAAATATAGGCGAATAATGTCAATGAAGGCAATGAATACATTTGGGTTTCTAAAATCAAAATCCACCTGGTCATGGCTAAACGTGCACCATACATGCTTTGTGCCATTGGGGGTATCAACTGATTTCAAAAGGTCTGATGTTCTTGGTCGTACAACCATACTCAGATCGTCGTCGGGTGATGCTGTAAAAAAATAGTCGCTGCCAATACCATCTTGCTGGCTAAAGTTTTCAAACCACTTACTTCGTGCTGAGCAGTGATTAATAACAATGTCAGTCATTAGCCCATATTCTTTCGAAATGGCTTCAATATCATCCCAATCGCCTAAGCTTTGACTAACGACGGAGTAATCAATGATAGAAAAACCATCATCTGAGCTATATGGGAAATATGGCAATATATGCACATGACTAATAATTGAGTCACAGTATTCATTAATAAAACGTCGGAGTGTTTTTAATGGCTTTTGACTAAAACCGAATTCAGAACCTTCTGTGTTCTCAACAACACTATCGCCATACGTAATCATAATGATGTCTGACTCGTCCCAACGATTCTTATGAGGTGTTGGATAATGACAATCATCAGCGCTAATAACACCGATACTCGTCTGCAATTTGGGTACAAGTAACTCTATTTCAGATGGGGTTAGTATGTCTTTATAGACCACTTCCAAATGGTGTTTTACTTTCGCGGAAAATTGAAGGAAATGGTCTGTCATATTATTGTCCCTTACTAAATTCTTGGAAGTCTTCCTCAACTGCTTTCTTTAGACACTCCAACACATCTGGCTTTGCACTAACTACACGGTTCCAACTAGGTATGAATGGCGTTTCCATCGGGTTCTCTAAAAAGCTTTGTCCTGCTTTCATGATGTTGTGAGCAAACATTTCAACGGCCTTTTCTTCGTTGTGAATATCTAATTTCAAGCCATTCATCACAGCATCATTGTGATATGTTTCAATAAAATCCAATGCAATTCTAAAGTACGTTGCTTTTATGGTTCTGAATGTTTCCGTATTGAAGGTTGTTCCTTGTGTCGCCAATTTTCTGAATAAGGCTTTCGTAATGTCTATCGACATTTTAGATAAGCCACCTTGTTCATTGTCCAGTGACAGATCTTGATGTTTATGGTCATATGTTTTTGCGATATCAGCTTGGCACAGCCTATTATGTGAATAATTTCTATGCATTTCGGATAAAACACCGATTTCTAAGCCCCAGTCGCTTGGAATTCTAATATCATTAAGAACATCTCTTCTAAAAGAAAACTCTCCAGCCAATGGATAGCGGAAGCTATCCATAAAGTCTAAATAGTCATTTGGACCTAATGTCATTTTTAGGGCTCTCAAAAGGGGAGTCACCAATAATCGTGAAACACGACCATTTATTTTACCGTTGGCAACTCGTGCGTAAAACCCTTTACAAAACTCATAGTTGAATTGCGGATTTGCTACGGGATAAATAAGTCTGGCGAGCAAAGAGCGTTCATATGTCAAAATATCACAATCATGCAATGCCACACTCTCAACTTTGCCTGATGCCAGTATATAGCCCATGCAATACCAAACATTTCTACCTTTTCCTAACTCTTTTGGCGCCAAACCAAGTGCTTGTAATTCCGCATCGAGTGCCTTTAGTCGTGGACCGTCATTCCATAAGATTCGATGGTGTTGAGGCAACGTCGAGAAAAACGTGAGTGCATGTTTGTATTCATCTAGGTTAGCACGATCAAGACCGATTACTATTTCAGAAAGGTATGGCACTTTTTTTATGTGCTCGATGGTGGCTGGCAGTGCGGTTCCTTCTAACTCAGAAAATAATGAAGGAAGAATTAAGCCTAAGGGGCGTTTTTTCGAGAACTCACTTAACTCGGCCTCTAGATCTTCAATTGAACGATCTTCTAAATTGTGTAGCGTAGTTACTATACCATTTTGATAAAAATCAGCCACATGTAGCTCCTTAAATTGTTTTATTAGGTTGCTGGGTTGGATTCAAAAATACTGATTCAGGAATGAGGTGATCAAGTACTTCAGCCCAACCTTTTGGACCCATTTTATTGCTAGTATATAATTTTAGTTTTCTTTCTAACTGAGGAGGCTCATGCACGGGAGAAGCTATACGCACAGCCGTATCTGCAACTTCCAGCATTGAAACGTCGTTTTTTCCATCACCCAAAGCAATGGTGCTTATTGTTACTCCCTTATGTTGACGCTGGTATTCCTTAAGCAACCAAGTTAGCGCGACACCTTTGTTACAATTGCCACCAATATGTAAAAATCGTCCACCACTTACGGGATGGGCTCCTAAGCGATGTAATATGATAATAAAGCTTCGCAATTGCTCATCACTCCCTTTCCAAAACAAAGGTTCACCGAATTGGCGTTGCGATGAGAGTAGGGCATCTTCTTCTGTCAGTCCGGTTAACTCTACAATTCGTTGAAGTGACATATTTGCGAATGATTCAAAAAGATGACCATGCTCAGGCGTGATTTTTTTGATCAGTCCTAACCAATAATTTCGTTTTGAACTAAAGGATTTCACCCAGAAACCATCCTGCCAAACTGCGCCTTTAGGTTTTTCTGGTAGCCAGTCTTTATTAATAAAAATGGCGGCACCATTTTCGATAATAAAAGGACCACTCAATGCTAGGGTTTTACGCAGTTGCAACACTTCAGCAAACGTTTTACTGGTATTTGGAATGATCGGAATACCATGGCCTAAGAGTCTCTCCATACATACCTTGGCATCTTCATGGTCATAGCTATAGTGGTCTAAGAGTGTGCCGTCCAAATCGGTGAAAATCAGGACTTGTCGTTTATATTTACTAATTAGTTCACTTGGCATTATGTCTACTTTTGGTAATGTTTCTTGAATTATCTAATGTGAATATAAAATCAGCCTGATTACCAAATGTACATAAAGTGTGTTGGGTCAACCTCTGATAATATTGAATAAATATAAGAATATCTTCATCACTCATTATAGTAGACACATTACCAACACGCTGTCTCAGCTTTTCTTCCTGTTGCAGACGCCATGCATACACAGCATCAAAACTAGGCGCTTGCAAAAATACCCACGTATTCATGTATTCGTAAAGAGGGGTGTAACTATTCTTAAGAGCTGAATTAACATAGCGGCGCCAAGTGCCATCGCCATCGTGTTTTTCTTCGAGTTCATTGACCGCTGTTTCTAAGGCTTGCTCTTCTTGCGCTTGCGTTCCCCAGCACCAACCTTCCATTATAACGATATCAACGGGAGAAATGATTTTTTGCCATTGACTAACGGGCGCACGATCATCGATTGATTTGTCGAAAGTGGGAATATCTACAGCTTGATTTAACGCTAACGATTGAAATACCTGAGACATCAGTTGAGTGTCATGCGTTCCGGGTACTCCTCTCATGGCCAACAAAGGATGTACTGTTTGAGACAAGTTCATGCGTTCTGCTTTCATATAATAAAAGTCGTCCAATGACAGAACGATAGATTTTTTTTCATAATACGTTGTAAATAAGTGACTCATTAAACCACTCAATGTTGACTTACCAGAACCCTGACAACCATTAACACCTATAAAGTAAGGACTATTGCTGCTGAGCCCTAACTTGTTTGATTTATTATGGTGCAATTGAATTGAATCGCACAGTGGCTTGAACCACTTTAGTGCAACATCAAGATAGGCTTTGGGGAGCTTCTCTTTAATAATGTATTGTTCAATCAATGTTGTTAGTTGTTGCATTAAAGCCCTTTATAGCAATGAGTACATCGCATCGCAGTGAAACTAAACAATCAGTATTCCAGTCAAATATTATCGTGATAGCCATATGATGGCCATATACATGACGAAAATGAGTGTTAATGTACTCAAATACTATTCAAAGACTATGCCAACAAAGGAGCGCTGCAATTCAATAAAGGTACTTTCTAGCTTACTAATCGCTATTTTTTTGTAGCAACAAAAACGGCTCGTTTTGGGGCAGGGTAACCTTCAACTGTAAGGGTGGGATCATTGGGGTCTAAAAAATCGACTAATGAATGATTTGTCATCCATTGGGTTGCTCTTTGTTCTTCGATGGATGTTATGTTTTCATCGACCTTTTGAATATTGACAAAGCCGACACGTGAAAGCCATTGCATCAATGCCTCACAGCTTGGCAAAAACCAGACGTTGCGCATTTGCGCGTAACGTTCGCCCGGCATTAGAACCGACGTCTCATCGCCGTCGATAACGATCGTTTCAAGAACCAATTGACCACCACTAGCTAGTTGATTCTTCAACTGATATAAAAATTCAATAGGATCACGACGGTGATATAACACACCCATAGAGAACACGGTGTCAAAAACATTTAACTCGGGCATGTCTTCGATGCCTAGCGGTATATAATGAATGCTATGCTCTGGTAAGTACTTTTTGAAAATCTGAAACTGATAGAAAAAAAGCGCTGTCGGGTCAATACCGATAACTAACTTAGCATCTTCACCTAGCATTCTGAATAAGTGATATCCGCTACCACACCCTACATCGAGCACTTTTTTGTTCGCTAATGGTGCAATATGAGGTAAAACTCGGTCCCATTTCCAATCCGATTGCCACTCAGTATCAATGTCGATACCGAAGAGGTGAAATGGACCTTTTCGCCACGGCATAAATTGCTTTAACACGGATTCGATGTGCGCTAGTTGCGCGTTACCAAGACTGCCGTCTTGGGTGAAAGAAACTTGCGTTTTTAAATCAATGTCGTTGGGCGTAATTACAGGAAGTTGTTGTAATTGCTTTTGCCATTTTTTAGTATCGCCATGATTTGCATGTGTTTCCCAGTTTTCGATTTGAGGAATCAGAGTCGCAATCCAGCTTTCTAAATTGGTACCGACTAAATCCGAATACAAAGCAGATTTCCAATTCATATTACTATCCTTTAATCGCAAAAAATGAAACGAAGTTAAACTGTTGATACCAAATACTAACCGCATCAAAGCCCGTTTTTAATAGCCTTTTTTCGTGCAGCGAATACTCGTCAAGAATCATTACATTCTCAAGTGCGGTGCGTTTCTGACTTATCTCTAAATTACTGTACCCATTTTCACGCTTAAAATCATGATGCAACTCGATTATGGCAGAATCCATTACTTCATTACCTAGTTTTATTTTTTCGGATAAAATGAGAATGCCACCGGGAATAAGTGCATCAAATAACTTTGACATTAACTTATTTCTGAGCCCAGGCTCAATAAATTGCAATGTAAAGTTCATCACAATGACTGATGCATTGTTTATCTCGAAGTCGACTATATCGGCTTCTTTAATATTGATAGGGGTAGTATAAGTGTATGAATCAACATGACGTTGGCAACGTTCAACCATTGCAGGACTATTATCAATGCCAATGATTTGTATCTCATGTTGTTGATTATGCTTGGCAATTGATAAGCTAACAGCGCCAAGCGAGCAGCCTAAATCGTAAACATTGAACTTAGCAACAGTAAATTTAGCCGCTAGTCTGCCCACCCCGTCTATAATGTTGGCATAGCCGGGTATTGACCTTTCAATCATGTCTGGAAAAACATCGACTACTTGTCTGTTGAAGCTAAAATCATCCACTTTATTTTGCTGTTTCTGATAGATAGTATCGGACGGTATTTTTTTTTCGTACTCTGACATTTATATTTAAAACTTTTATGTGAAATAACTATTTAAAAATGAATACCATTAGATAAACCATTAGATAGACAAGAAGTGTTATATTAGGCTAAGGTATATGTTGTTAATGCCGAAGTATATAAAAGAGAGCTATTAATTAATAGCACTAATTAATTAAGTAAATGAATAAGTTGAGTCTGCAGATGTACAAGTTTTTGATTGCTGATGACCACCCCCTGTTTCGGGAGGCTTTGAGAGGCGCGTTATCAAGTTGTTTTACGGATGTGACCTTTTTAGAGTCAGAGTCTCTGGACACGACTATCGATGTTTTACGTAAAAACCGCAAAATATCCATTATCATTTTAGACCTGAATATGCCGGGGTGTGATAATTTCTATGGTTTGCTCCGTATAAAAGAAGTCTTTCCAAACATTCCTGTTGTGGTGCTTTCTGCGAGTGACTCGGTGCAAACAGTTTCACAGGTCATGGCGTTTGGTGCGGATGGTTTTATTCCAAAAACGACAGCAACGCCGATGATCAAAGATGCTTTACTGGCTATTTTAAGAGGCGAAAAATGGTTGCCAGATGGAATGGCTAATGCAATATTGGAAGTTGATGATGCCTCCAAAGACATTTCTGTGAAATTAAAAGAACTGACGCCAAAACAATTTCAAGTTGTCAAATTGGTAAAAGATGGCTTAATGAACAAACAAATAGCTAGCAAACTTTACGTCACCGAAGCAACAGTCAAGGCGCACATAGGCGTTATTTTTAAGAAGCTAGAAGTCAAAACAAGAACACAGATAGTTCTGGCTGTAGAGAAACTCAAATTTGATTAATCTGGTTCACAATATAAATATTTTTTAATAACAGATTATTTAAGGGTAATAAATGTACGATAAAAACTTACCCTTGGTCGATTTGCATCGTCATGTAGATGGCAATATACCCCCTAAGCTCATTTGGCAACTCGCTCATGAGCATTCTATTGAATTACCCGTTACCTCCGAATCTGAATTAGCTAAACATGTGGTTATTCAGGATAAAACTAGCGACTTGCTCTCTTTTTTACAAAAGCTAGATTATGGCGTATCTGTTTTAGCGACGCCCGAAGCTTGTTATAAAGTAGCGTATGAAAATGTGGTTATGGCAAAAATGGAAGGTATCGATTATGCTGAATTGCGGTTTTCACCTTTCTTTATGGCTAAAGCATTCAATCTGCCGCTACATGCGGTTGTCGACGCAGTTGTTGAGGGTGTTAAAGCTGGTAATGCGGCTCATAAGACACAATATCAGTTAATTGGTATCCTTAGCCGAACTTTTGGCATCGAAGCTTGCCACCTTGAGCTCGCTGCTATTTTGGCATATTCAGATCATATTATCGGACTTGATTTAGCGGGAGACGAGGTTAACTTCCCAGCCAATATGTTTGTCGATCACTTTAAACTAGCTAGAAATGCAGGCTTACAAGTTACTGTGCATGCGGGTGAAGCTGCAGGACCTCAAAGTGTATGGGATGCCATTAATTTACTAGGTGCACAAAGAATAGGACATGGTGTTACAGTGGCGCAAGATCGAAAATTAATCGACTTTATGCTTAAACACGACATTGGTATTGAGAGTTGCTTAACATCTAACTATCAAACTGGTGCGTGGGTTGACATCAAAAACCACCCGATAAAATATTTTTTGGAATGCGGATTATCAGTCAGTTTAAATACTGATGACCCTGGCATATCGGATATCGACATTAAACACGAATATTGTATTGCTAGTAATACCCTTAGCTTGACTCTAAAACAGATTAAGCAAATTCAATTAAATGGTCACAATCAACAGTTTTTTAAAGTATAAAAAAAGGACCTCAGATACGCTGAAGTCCTTTCTATCACTAACCAGCGAATTAGACCGTTTCGGTTGGCTTAGTTGTCTTACGTTTAGATGCAGGCTTATGCACTTTCTTGCTTGTCGACATCAACAATTCTTGGTTGTCGAAATCATCGACATTAATTGCCCTCAGTCTGCCAGCTTCCGCTTCTTTCATTAAATCAGCTTCTTTGTCGTTAATAATGCCTTCCTTCAACGCTCGCTCGGCAAGGCTATCAAGATTGGTCATCGGTAATTTTTCGCCTAATTTCTTACATATTTTGTCGAAAATGGGCTCACATTTAACGATATTAATTAGCGTCTTTTCTAAATCACCAAGTAAATTACCTTCTTCCTGAGTTAGATATTGGCCATGGCCTAGTCTGTCTCTGGTTGCATTTGGATGCTGCAGAATATGTGCAATTTTGTGCTCAAGGACATCTGAAGGAGGGCTATAACGCTTTCCAAATGGCAGAACCAATAAGCGCATTGATGCGCCAACAACTGGGTTAGGGAAATTTTTCAAGAAGTTATCAAGGGCTTCTTCTAACTTAGATAAACAATCTTGCATTGCCCAGTGCACGAAAGGAAGATCGTCATGATTACGACCTTGTTCGTCGAAACGCTTCATTACAGCTGAACCAAGATATAAGTAGCTTAAAATATCACCTAGACGAGCCGATAAACGTTCTCTTCTTTTCAGTGAACCGCCTAAAACGCCCATTGAAACATCAGTCAGTAAGGCCAAGTTCGCACTATAGCCTTGCATACTTTTGTAGTATTTTGCGGTTTCGTCTCTAAATGGTGCTGAGCTCAACCGTCCACCAGTTAGACTAAACCAAATTGAACGGAATGTGTTGCTAACAGCAAAACGAATATGACCGAACACAGCGTCATCAAACGCTTCCAGCTGTTCTTTAGGGTCTTCCATTTGCGACGCATAAATTTCTTTTAATACATAAGGGTGGCAGCGCATTGCGCCTTGACCAAAAATCATCATGTTTCTAGTGAGGATATTTGCACCTTCAACCGTTATAGATATTGGCACACCTTGATATGCTCTACCTAAATAGTTGTTCGGACCTAAGCAGATACCTTTGCCTCCATGGACGTCCATAGAGTCATTCACGACTTGACGCATTCTTTCAGTCAAGTGGTACTTACAAATAGCAGAAATAACGGATGGCTTATGACCTAAATCTACACCAGCGGTTGATAAGGAAGTAACAGCGTCCATGAGGTACGCATTTCCACCAATGCGGCCTAACATTTCTTCAACACCTTCCATTTGCCCTATAGGCATGCGAAATTGGCGACGAATTCGAGAATAAGCGCCGGTAGCTAAAGCAAGTGATTTTGCGCCGCCAGCAGCCGATGATGGTAACGTAATGCAACGTCCAACTGACAAACATTCCATCAACATACGCCAACCTTTCCCGGCCATGCTTTGTCCACCAATGATGTAACTCAGTGGGACAAAAATATTTTCTCCGCGAACAGGGCCATTATGAAACGGTACATTTAATGGAAAATGACGACGACCGCAATCCAAGCCTTCTGTATCTCTGGGAATTAAAGCACAGGTGATACCTAAGTCTTTAATATCTCCAAGTAATCCATCTGGGTCTTGCAGTTTAAACGCTAGACCTATAACCGTAGCGACGGGGGCCAGTGTTATATAACGTTTTGAGAAAGTCAGGCGCATTCCTAACACTTCTTTACCTTCAAACTCATCTTTGCAAACGATGCCGTAATCTGGTATCGAACCGGCATCGGAGCCAGCTTCTGGGCCGGTGAGAGCAAAACACGGGATTTCATCACCTACAGCTAAGCGAGGCAAATAATAATCTTGTTGCTCTTTGGTGCCGTAATGTTGCAGTAATTCACCGGGGCCAAGCGAGTTTGGTACACCAACGGTACTGGATAATACAGCACTAACGCCGGCAAGCTTTTGCAAAACTCTTGACTGCGCGTAAGCAGAAAAGGCTAAGCCACCGTATTCTTTTTTAATGATCATGGCGAAAAATTTATTATCTTTCAGGTATTGCCAAATTTCATCTGACATATCTGCGTCGACATGATTGATCTGCCATTCATCAGCCATCCGACTTACCACTTCACATGGACCGTTTATAAATGCTTGCTCTTGGGCAGTAAGTCTCGGCTGGGAGATGGCGTGAAATTTCTGCCAATCTGGTTTACCACTAAAAATATCGCCGTCCCACCAAACAGTACCAGCATCAATTGCTTCTTGTTCCGTTGTCGACATTTCAGGCATGACACTTTTATAAAAGGCTAGTAATTTTGTTGTAATGTAACCTTTGCGAAACGGCGCATAGGCGAGGGGAATAACGACTATCGCAAACGCAACCCAGCCAATAACTCCAATAGTGCCGGCTACGGTACCGATTACCATCGCAACGCTAATTGCAATGAGGGTTGTTTGTGCAGATGTTTGTTTATAGGCTGTAACGCCATAAATGCTTAATACTATAAATAACCACAATAATTCGTTCATGTATGCTCCTGCAGGTCTGACCAGACTGCTAACGTTATTACTTGATTAGTTAAAGATCAAGTAATTTAGTGTAAAAGAGGGCTACTATCCTCAATCACTTCTACGTAGTATACAGCAAAAAGGAACTAAAATTTTTGGTATGTATTTAAACGAATATCACCTTGCTCTTCATCATCTTTAAATTGCTGAAGGCGGACTAGGACATAATCAAGGGAAGGTGCAAACCAAGCATAGGTTTGTCTTTTGCTACTATCGCGATTAACTCTTACTTTTACTGCTTCTATGTTGCCGTAAGGAAGTGTTAAAATTTCTTTTTTAACGACTTCAATTTTATAGTCGCGCTTTTGGCCGCGATAATTAAGAAATTTATATTCGAATTGTGTTCTATTAAGGGCTAACTGCCTTGATATATCGATGCGAAACAATTGGTTGTCAAATTCGCCTTCCCACGTGAGATTTTCATGTTCGCTAAGAATAATCGTTTGCGATTTAGCATCGAACTTGGCGTTTAACGACTTATTTGGACCTGTCCCTTTACGTTTAAAATCGTAGGTGATTGGTGTAATTTTGCCATCGATAAACGAAAAAACAGTAGTTTCGTAACGCTTGTCAGAAAGAAAGAAGCGGGATACTTTAGAGGAGTATTTGAGTTCGTATAGTTCAGCGCTTATTGGTTTTAAACTAAGTTCAGCCGTGCCTATGTTTCTGTCATGACGAAAAGCGTCATACTGAGCGACAAAGGGAGAAGGCAATTCACTCGCATCTTCTGCTAAACTAACCTTGCAAGCTAGTGCAAACAAAATAACGCTAATTACCTTCAACATTTTAGTCACTCGCATATCCGCACTCCGGTAGTTCTTGTCCATCAAAAAACGCTTTCATATCGATTAGCGCGATTCTGTCATTACATAACCAATTAACCACTAGTGGGTAAATTTTGTGTTCTTGCACTTTCACACGTGAAGCGAGTTCATCAACGGTGTCATCTTCGAACACAGGAACCTTCGCTTGCAGAATAACAGGCCCGCCATCCAGTTCGGGAGTTACGAAGTGCACAGATGTCCCATGCTCGTGGTCTTCGTTGTCTAGTGCACGTTGGTACGTTCTCATACCAGTGTACTTGGGCAACAAAGATGGATGAATGTTCAATAACTTGCCCAAATACTTTGCAACAAATTCGTCACTAAGGATACGCATAAACCCTGCAAGTACGATAATATCCGGTTGTACTGCGTCAATTTCTTCTGCTAATGCTACATCAAAAGAATCTCTATCGGAAAAAATTTTATGGTCAATACAATTGGATGGTATATTTGACTGTGCCGCTCTAGTTAGCGCTTCAGCGTTTGGTACATTTGATATTAATTTTACAACTGAGCCATTAACCGTCTCCTTCGCACACGCATCGATGATCGCCTGCGCATTCGAACCACTGCCAGATGCGACGATAACGATACGCTTTTTAATGCTAGCCATTATGAGTTGATTACCACTTGTTCTTGAGCTTCTCCAAGTGCTTCAATTTCCCCAATAACCCAAGCATTTTCGCCTAAATCGTTGAAGGCTTTTGTTATACTTTTAGCATCTTCGGATTCAACAGCTAGTATCATGCCGACACCACAGTTAAATGTGCGATACATTTCGTGAGTTGTGACGTTTCCTTTTTGCTGTAAAAGCGTGAAGATGCTAGGCCACTGCCAACTCTTGCCATCAACCACTGCCTGCATATCCGAGGGGAGTACTCTGGGTATGTTTTCCCAAAATCCACCACCTGTTATGTGCGATATTGCGTTAACATTATATGTTTCTAAAATAGCCAAAACAGACTTCACGTAAATTCGTGTTGGCTCAAGCAAATGCTCGCTGACCGTTTTGCCATCTAAATCACTACTTAAATCGATTCCACTGACTTCAATAATTTTACGAATTAATGAATAGCCATTGGAATGCGGCCCTGATGAAGCTAACGCGATTAATTTATTGCCGGGAGCAACTTTGGAACCATCGATAACTTTTTCGGCTTCAACCACACCTACGCAAAACCCCGCAACGTCGTAATCTTCGCCGTCATACATTCCTGGCATTTCAGCGGTTTCACCACCAATCAAAGCACAGCCGGCTAATTGGCAACCTTCGCCTATACCAGTAACGACCGTTGCGGCGGTATCAATGTCTAATTTACCCGTTGCATAATAATCTAAGAAAAACAGAGGCTCAGCGCCTTGAACAATCAAATCATTAACGCACATCGCGACGAGATCAATACCGATACCATCATGTTTGTTTTGATCCATTGCTAAGCGCAGTTTCGTGCCGACACCATCGGTGCCTGAAACTAACAGAGGGTGCTTATATTTTGTTGGGATTGAGCATAAAGCACCAAAACCACCTAAACCGCCTTTGACTTCTGGACGGTGTGTTTTTTTGCTTACAGATTTGATTCTTTCAACCAATTGATTCCCTGCATCAATATCGACACCGGCATCTTTATAGCTTAGGGATTTAGTTTGCTCAGTCACGCGCTTTCCTCTGAAAATGTTGAAGACAGAATTTTAACAGTTCAATGACTGAAAGGGTATCAAAAAACGACTAAGAATAAATATCGGATGCAAAAAAGTGTGAAATATCTGACAATAGCGTCAGAACGCTATAAGGATTTACTAGTTTTGAAAAAATTGTTTTCCATCTTCGGGCTGACTTTGTGCTCGATTATTTCGATGCACACCCACAGTGCGCCCATTGAACACTTGAATAAAGGGCAAATCATTGTAACGGATCAGTCAAATTTTACGCAAAAGAAAGCGGGTAAACGTGCATTTCAGCAAGTTGTCGTCAAGCTAAGTGGTGACGTTGCTGTGCTCGAAAATCTTCAATTAAAGCGTTCAGCAACAAATTTTGAACAATATTTGGTTGCAAGCACGTTTATTCAAAACGGTGATAAACTTTTATATCAAGCCGAATTCAATGAACAAAAGATTGTAGCGTTATTACGAGCAGAAAATCTTAATGTTTGGGGGAAACGAAGACCATCTGGCTTACTCTGGTTAGCCATTGAAGATGATGTTAGTAAAACGAAATCACTTGTCACTCAGTCAAGCAGCAGTAAATACCTAGAAATCATAGATCAAGTGACTTATGACAGAGGGGTTGAGTTAATCATGCCAATTGGTGATTTAACGGATTCAATGAATATCACTGTGCTTGATGTTTGGGGGCTGTTCTCGTCATCTATCTATAATAAGTCGATTCGTTATGGAACGAATTATGTTGTCGGTGCCAGAGTTGGCATGGTTTTCGACGATTTCAGCGCACAAGCCAAGTTGCAACTCTCCTATTTTGTAACTAACGGTCAAACTATTGAAACAAATGAAATAGTGGGGGATGACATCGCCACCTTAATTGCCCAATTTGTAAATGAGTATGCTACGTACCTAGCGACTTTATATTCTGTTGAAACTAGTGAAACGGGTCAAATCTTTTCGGTTACCTTGAATATTGCTAATGTAGACACGCTCGTAAAATACACAAAAGTATTAGAAATTTTGTCATCATTAGCGGTAACCCAAAGCGCAGATTTAAGCGCGCAATCGAAAGATGTGGCGAGTTTTACATTGGCATCCAATGTACCTTTACAGCGTTTAAAAACAATTTTGAAGCTTGAACAATACCTCAAGGAACCAGAATACCAGCGCCCAGATTCTGCCGTTGTTATTGATTATGAATGGCGAGGTAATTAAGGTTGCAATTAAGTTTACCGGTCTCACTGCCGGATGATGAAACGTTCGATTCTTTTCTTGAAGCTGACAATGAATTTGCTGCTTCTTATATGAAGAATTTTTGTCATCGAGATAACGAAAATAATAAATCCCTGTGTTATCTATTTGGTTCCTCTGGAGTGGGTAAGTCTCATTTATTATTTGCTTGTTGCCATCAAGCTACTTTGAATGGGCTACAAACTGTCTATCTTAATATGCGCGAATTGAAGGAAATGCCGACAGAAATTATCGGTGATATTGTCGATTATGATGTGATCTGTATTGATAATTTACATGAAGTAGCGGGAAACACGGCGTGGGAAAGAACCATATTTGACTTAATTAATCAGGTTTTAGAGCGAAATCATCAACCTCGAATTATTATGTCGGCACGTGCGTCTCCGTTAGTTGTCGGTTTTCAATTACCCGATTTAGTTTCAAGGCTTACCTGGGGTGCTGTCTTACAGCTGGCATCACATTCAGATGAGTCACTGTGCCATATCATTCAATTTCGGATAGAGCACAGGGGGTTAGAAGCAAGCGAAGAATGCATAAACTTTTTGTTAACCCGGGTTGACCGAGAGCTAAGCAACCTCATGCTAATCGTTGATGAACTAGACAAAAAGTCGTTACAAGCGAAGCGTAAGCTTACGATCCCCTTTATTAAACAAGCTCTTGACCTGTAGTTTTCCCTAGTTTGGTAACGCTGGTCTTCCGATATGTAAATTCATTTCATCAATAGCCGACGTTCTTTCGAATCGATAGGGGACTTTAATCGAGTGTTGACTTTCTAGACCTTCACGCAAATCGATATTACTAAACCAACTCACGTTTTGGCGCAACTGTATGGGGTCAGGCAGCTCAGATTGTAATGCCCCTATGTTACCGAGTTCAGGCATAATGTTAGCGACAGTAAATCGGGTTCTTGCTTGAATAGTTGAGTGATTGAAGCGGTCTCTTTGCCCCCATGTTACTAAAAAATCGGGATTACTTTGCGTATCAACTATCCCGAGATCGGCAGAAGCCCCCAAGCGATACTGCATCATGAAACGTTCAAATAATGTTGCAAAGTCTTCTCTCTCATTTAAGTATGAATAATAAGATGAGGCTATATCGGGAGTGAAGAATGACTCTATATCGCTGGCAAAGTAGCTCCCTTGAGTTGTATTAGCCGTCTCGCCTGAGAAACTAACTTGCGCCAAACCCTTCATTTGAGAAGAGCTTAACGGGAAATTACTAATCATTATGTCTGAGTTTGTGCCGTTATTTCTGAAGAAACTGAGAGGGTCATCAGTGCTCGATAAGTCAGCCCAAACATCGGAAGGAAAAAAGTCATTTGCATGACCTAATTCATGGTACATCAACCAAGATATATCCGCTTCCAACACATCGAATGTTCTCATTTCTCGGGCTGCCGAGGAGAAGTTTTGCCCCGGCATGTAAGGTGCATTGTCTTTAATATAACGCCACAGTACTCTGAAGCGTAAATCGCCACCAAATCCACTTCTAAAATCGGGTACTTCATTCAACGTGTCTCTTTCTTGTGGTGTTACCCAAAAGTTGCGAGCATCTAAATAAATGGCTCCTGTGGCAGCCCAATAAAAGGAGGGACGCACATCATAAGAGATGACCACCGCTGTTACCCCTCGCAACAGCTTTAGCATGTCCGGACCTGCTGCAGATTCAAAAAGGTATTGTCTAAAGCGTTGCCCCATCCAATCATGGGAAACTAAGGTTCGGTCAAGAATATTGTCAATGGTCGGGTTAAACCATTCTTGACCAATAATTGGTAGGGTACCAAACGTACAAGTCCGATTTAGCGTATTCGTGTAAATGCAAGACTCAAGCGCACTTTTAAACGGCGAGTCTTGGTTAAAAGAGAATACATCCTCACTCGTAATAATATTACTATTTGGAAAATAAGCATCGTCAATTATTTGTGTGTCATTGATAGTTATGATGCTGGTATCAATTGCGCTGCTACCATCTGAAAAATTAACTGAAGTTTCAAATTGAACAATCTGATCGCCATCGACAGCGGGGGCGTTGAAAAACGCTCTATTTTCTTGACTTTGAAAATCTAAAACAGCCGGACCTGCTACCTGTTTCCATATTACGCTAGCGGTGCTTATATCGTTATTGAATGAATCAACTCGAAGAGACACTTTAGCTCTTTCACTGACACTATGATCAAGCCTTAAATTAGCGACGGTTGCCTGGCTTTGTTGTACTGAAAAATCATACCTAATTTGTCGGTTTGTATTATTGGTAGTGACATCCGCCTGCAAAACATACTCACCAGCTTCTAATGCATCGAAACCGATAGTTTGAGAACTACTTGCTAGCAAAGTTAATCTGGGGCCGCTCAGTTGTTGCCAACTAACAGCCGTTATCTGACTATTATCGTTAGTGGTAAGCGCAAAACCATATGAGCCATTAGTGATAAATTCGCTATCGCCATAAAGCTTGATATTTTCAAACACAGCGATCGGTTCTATAGAACCGATACTTTCAGTAATAACTGGCGGTGGTAATTCTCCGCGTCCGCTCGGTCGACCATCATTTGAGGAACCGTTACATGCGGTCAAATAAAAAGAGCAACAAAAAACAGTAACTAAAGTAGATTTACTTTTACTAATAAAAAATTGCTTATTCATCAGACTTCCCTTCGTACAGTTTTTTTTCGTCATCCATTACAGATTTCAATTTTGGTAAACCGGTCCCTAGCTCTTGTCCACGTAATCGAGCGAAACTACTACATCCGGCAAACATACCAATCGCGAGGACTAACTCGATACTAGCATAGAGTATTTGACTGGGTTCAGCATATATGACCGTGATTGCATGTAAGAAGTAAAACAGTACAATAAAACTAGCCCAAGCGTGAGTATAAGGTTTTCCTTTTATTATGCCGGGCAACGGCAGCAATAAAGGCATAATGTAGATAAGAATTTTAAACGTAATTGAGTAATCCGCGGTCATCGGTAGAAAAAAATACCAGACAATCATCCAGCCTAATAAACCTAGATGAGAGTATAAGGCGAGGTACCTCAGTTTTTTAACACGGTCTGACATTGAAATGTTTATTTTCGTATCGCTCATATTAGTTTCCTGAATTATTTTTTAACTTTTTGGCTATAACGGCAAGGCGCTTTCCTTGGAAAATAGCTATTTCTTGCTCTTCATGGCTTAGTTTTGATTTGTTTGGTAAAGCTACTGCAGACGCGCCATAAGGCGTTCCACCGGAAGTCGTCTTATGCAACTCAGCAACGGAGTAAGGAACACCAATATAAACCATGCCATGGTGGATTAAAGGCATCATCATACTAATTAGTGTTGTCTCTTGACCACCATGTAAACTTGAACTGGATGTAAACGTGCAGGCCGGCTTATTAATCAAGCTTCCTTTTAACCACAAGCCGGAGGTGCTATCCCAAAAGAATTTCATTGCGCCAGACATATTGCCGAAGTGAGTTGGACTGCCAAGTGCCAATCCATCACAGCTAGCCAATTCCTCGAGCGTGACATAAGGAGCACCACTTTTAGGAACTGCAGCCGCTTTGCCATCAATATTATTGCTTACGTCGGGTACTGTTCTCAATAAGGCCTCTACACCTTCAGATTCAAGGCCTGTTACTATCGCGTCAGCTAATCTTTTGGTTAGTCCGTGTTTGCTGTAATACAACACGAGCACCTGGCATAATGCGTTGTTCATTGTTTACGTTTTCCTTATTTAACTTGAGTTAAAGCCCAATTAATTTTTGTATGTTCTCTAATGGGCGACCGATAGCTGCATTCTTACCATTAGTAAGGATCGGGCGCTCCATTAACTTTGGATATGCCTTGATTGCATCAATGATTTCGCTATTCGACGATGCGTTACTCAGCCCTGACTCCACAAATTCTTGTTCCTTGATTCTAACCATATCAATCGCGTTATCGAAGCCCAAGGCCGCAAAAAGGTCTGAAATTTCATTCAGCTTTAAGGGAACCTTCAGGTACTCTATGATGTCTACTTCGATATTGCTTTCTGTTAAGAAAGCTAATCCCTGTCTGCTTTTACTGCACCTAGGGTTGTGATAGTAAACGTACTTAGCCATCGTTATTATCTCTTTTAGTTTTTAATTAGCATTTAGTATATTACTATATACTACGAATTCTTATGAGCAGTGTTACTGACTCAATATTATCTTAACCAGTTCGAGTTAAACACGGAGTGAAGAGTGAAAAAAGTTCTATTATATTTGGTTGTTGGAATCATCTCTCTTTCGTTAGGTATTGCATATCAGCTAAACAATAGGTACGACTTTACTACTGTCGATGGTTCAACTTACCAATTTAAAGAATTACAAGGTAAGTGGATTATCATTAATTATTTCGCTGAGTGGTGTGCTCCTTGTCTGCGAGAAATCCCTGAACTTAACAAGTTCAAAAAATTAACGGATAGTAAACAAAACGCAGTTCTGTTCGGCATAAGCTACGATGCAATGCAAGACCATGAGCTGACTCTACTTGCTGAAAAATATAATATTACGTTTCCGCTTATCAATAATGTTGAAATAGCTTTACCCTTCGAAACACCCAAATATTTACCTGCAACTTATCTAATTAGACCTGATGGCACAGTTGCCGGCCAACTGTTAGGCGAACAAAATAGTCAGAGTTTGAGTGAAGCAATTAGTGGTAACTAAAGTCGCTCCAAAGTCGCGATCTCATTTCGGAATTGCTCAATTCTTGCTTTTATTCTCTGTTTTTCTAAGAAATCCATACCAGTTTCATTATATGCAAACTGAAGTTCGTCAATAGCTTTAGGATAGGCGAGTAATAATCCAAAACGTTCTGCGCTAGCTCTGTACATCTGTCTCTTTTGTCCTGTCGCAATATAGGCCTCAATCAGCAACGAATAAGACAGGAAATGCTCAGGATGAACAAGTAATACATCTCTCAATATTTGTATTGCCTCTGGATACTGTTCCGCTTTTATCATGGCGTTTGCCAAGTTTAGGGCAAGCACTTTATTTTGTGGTTTGAACCGCCACAGTGGTGACAGCATTTCTACTGCATCTTTGGGTTTGTTTTGAGCAATCAACACATCAGTCATTACATCTAAGTAGAATAAATTTTCTTTGTCTTTGGCTAGCAGATCAGTGAGAATTTGTGATGCAGATGCATACTGTTCGCTTTCAAAATAAGATAAGGCCAAACCATACAAAGCGGCTTCCCGGAATACATATTTATTTTCTTGTACCTCATAACCAAAATAATTAATGTTGCGCAGCGGATTATTCTCGTATCGTGCAATTATTCGCGACTTAATTAAGTGAAAATTCAAGCTTTCGGGAACATTGCGAGTTCCGTATGTTGCCGCTCGAGCTCTGGTTTCAGAAATGCGATTTTCTGGGACTGGGTGAGTCCGTAAAAACTCCAATTGATTACTTTGTCCACGCGATTGCTGTGCTAATTTCGAGAAGAATGCCGGTGCTCCAGCGGGATCAAAACCTGCTCTGGCTAACATGGTGATACCGATATTGTCCGCTTCTTGTTCCATATTTCTGGTGTAGTTTATTCTGCTTTGTGCCGCGCCCGCATTTCCGGCACTAATGGCGGCTACACCGGCTTCGGGGTCAGCCATCGCTAGCAAAATGCCACCTATAAGTGTTGCTATCTGGAGTGGTGCACTTCTTTTTTGTGCTTGACTAGCACGTGCGAGATGTCGCTGTGTTACGTGGGCAACCTCATGCGCGAATACTGAGGCAAGTTCACTTTCTGAACCAGCTTGGGTTATTAAGCCTGAATGAATGCCAATGTGACCGCCAAAAAATGCAAACGCATTAATCGTTGAGTTGTTGATCATAAAAAAGGAGAAGGGGAACTTCGCATTATCAGCTTCAATAACCAATCTGTTGCCTAAACCCTGAATATATTCATTAATAACTGGATCATGAATTATAGGTGCTTGACCTCTTAATTGACGCATTATAGCCTTGCCAATCAATACTTCTTTATCAAGTGTCAGTGTGTCAGAAGCGACGACTCCAATCTCGGGTAATTTATTTTTGTTGATATCAATAGATTGAGTATTGCCTATAATTGGTATTAGAAAGCAAATGAAGGCGACAAATACTTTCTTTTTTAGATTCATACTCATATGTCGTTTTAATTGCCCTTAGTGTAATAATCATTAGATACGATAAATAGACCGTAATTGCACAAGATAGTTTCACTTTGTCTGGTTTTAAGTTAAAACTAGGTTTACCATAATTGGAAATGAACAATAAATCAAAAAGAAGGATAGATACCCTGTATGTTTGGCGTTTTTGATCGTTGGTATAAACGCAAGTTTTCAGACCCTAACGCAATGATGTTATTAATGTTAATAATCGTCACTGCCGTTATTTTGCTTGTGTGGGGCGGAATTTTATTACCTGTCATTGTGTCTGCTATTATCGCCTATTTATTGGACTGGCCTGTGACGCACCTAAATAGGCGCGGTATTAATAGAACCCTGGCTACTTCTATTACGCTCATTATATTTATTCTTATCAGTATTTTAATGTTAGTTGGTTTAGTTCCTATTATTAGTAAACAGAGCATTAATCTTGTCCAGGAGCTGCCTTTAATATGGGATTCAGCGCAAACTTGGCTCGCGAGTTTACCACGCAAGTATCCTGATCTGATTGAAGTTGATTATATTAAAAATGCAATGGCAAGCGTAAATCAGCGAATGGTTGGAATCGGTCAACAAGTGATTAGTATTTCCGTGAGTTCAATCGGTAACATAGCCGCGTTACTAATATATATGATATTAGTGCCGTTAATGGTGTTTTTCATGTTGAAGGACAAGGAATTATTTCTTAACAGTATTTCAAAGATTCTACCTAACGAGCGCCGTTTAATTAGTCAGGTTGGTGAGGAGATGAATTTGCAGATAGCCAATTACATTAGAGGTAAAGTCATTGAAATTCTGATTGTCGGTGGAGTAACCTCTGCGGCATTTACATTTATGGATTTGCGCTATTCTTTGTTGCTCGGCGTGCTCGTTGGATTCTCCGTATTAATCCCTTACATAGGCGCTGCAGTGGTAACGATACCCGTCGCAATTGTTGCCTTATTTCAATTTGGCGTGACGCCTGAATTTTGGTATTTAATGTTAGTATATGCAATTATTCAAGCATTGGATGGCAATCTTATTGTGCCAGTATTGTTCTCTGAGGCAGTTAGTCTGCATCCTCTGTATATTATTATCGCGGTATTAGTATTTGGTGGAATGTGGGGCTTTTGGGGCGTATTCTTTGCAATTCCTCTAGCAACACTAGTAAAAGCAGTAATAACGGCTTGGTCATCACCGACTCAGGTTGAACTGGAGCCCGAGCCAAACGAGCTTAAATAATAGAATGAAAAAAGACGGTCAATGACCGTCTTTTTTTTGCTAGAAATGTTAAGCCAAAGAATCTAACACAACCTGATGATGTTCTTTTGTTTTAAACTTATCAAGCACGTGACTAACAACACCACTTTCATCTATGAGAAAGCTCAACCGATGTATACCGTCATATTCTTTACCCATGAACTTCTTCAAACCCCATACTCCAAAAGCATCAGCTACGGCATGATCCTCATCACTCAATAGAGTGAAGTTCAATGACTCCTTTTCAATGAATTTAGGTAAACGTTTTACAGCGTCAGGGCTAATACCAAGGACAACAACATTGTGTTTGTCTAAATCACTCTTTATATCTCGCAAGCCCTGAGCTTGAATAGTGCAACCAGGGGTCATTGCTTTAGGATAAAAATAAACTAGTACTTTCTTACCTGCATGATCGGCTAAAGATACCGCGTCATCAGATTGATTTTTTAGGGTGAATTGCGGTGCTTTATCACCAACTTTCAATGTGTTCATTTTCTTCCTTAATTTCGTTATATGTTACTTTGCCGGATAGGCCTAATTTACACATGAGTTGTTTTATTTCTTCATCAAAATTAACTAAGTTTAATTCTTTGGTAGCGCTGAGCACCATTTTACACCTAACGTTCTCGACATTAGTGGTTTTATCAATAAATGTTTTTTGCCTAAATGCACTAACAGATACTTGTCGTTGGGCAATAAATCCGGTGACCTGTTTAATGATACCTTTCGCATCTTGCCCAGAAAACTCTAAATTAATAAGTTGCTCTAAATTTTGTTTAGCGTGACCGCTTGTGCGTTTTATCATTGAGAGGAGATCATGCTGCATGCATAAACTACCCATCTGTAATTCTAGCTTTGTAATAGCCGATTGTGTGCCTTCAACAATCATTGATAACGAAAAGTCCTTTCCGTAAATAACATGGCGACTGTCGAGAATATTGCAGCATTTGTCATGCACACATGCGCTTATCTCACTTAAAATGCCTAATTTGTCGGCACCTAAAATATTAACGATAATCTGTTGATTCATACCAATTCTGTACTGATAAATAATAGTTGTAATATTAACACAAGAAAAAATTAAGCGACATTGTCGGTCAAAATATGTTCTTACATAAAATTTTCAAAAAAAAATGTATTACCTGACGCTTTATATGCTTGTGTTTATTGCTCCTGAACACTAACATGTCTCGCATATTTAAAAGGGGGAATAATGTTTAAAGGAAGTTATGTTGCTTTAGTAACACCTATGTTGCCAGATGGAAAGATAGACGTTACTAGTTTAAAAAGATTGGTAGAGTTTCATCTGCTCAATGGTACGCACGGTATTGTTGCAGTTGGAACAACCGGTGAATCAGCAACCTTGCCATTTAAAGAACATATTGACGTGGTTAAATTGATTATTGAATTAGTCGATAAAAAAATACCGGTGATCGCAGGTAGTGGTGCCAATTCAACGGCCGAAGCCATATTCCTCAGTGAGCAAATGTCTGGTCTCGGGGTTGATGGCTTTTTAAGCGTCGTTCCATATTACAATAAGCCACAGCAAGCTGGCATGGTTGCACATTTTAATGCCATAGCTGACGCCACAGATATTCCCTTAATGCTATATAATGTTCCAGGACGGACAGTAGCTGATATGCTGCCAGAGACGGTGGCTGAGTTATCAAAACATAAAAACATCGTTGGTATCAAAGATGCTACTGGCGATTTATCTAGGTTCGAGCAAACCAAATCATTAGTCTCTGATGATTTTTTGTTCTTTAGCGGTGACGATGAGTCTGGTTGCAACTTCGTGTGTAAAGGTGGCGACGGCGTTATTTCAGTTACAGCGAATATAACACCGAAGATAATGAGTGACATGTGTGAAGCTGCATTGCGAGGTGACACAGAATTATCTCAGCAGTTGAACCAACAAGTAAGCGATTTACATAGGGTTTTGTTTATTGAACCAAACCCTGTTATGCCAAAGTGGGCATTATATAAAATGGGTCTGATAGATGATGCTTTTTTACGACTTCCGATGGTTTTACCGGAACTTAATAGTAAAAAAGCAATCGAAGAAACTCTCAGTGCGTTGAATTTAATATAGTTAGGTTTTTAATGAAATATAAAGTGGTAGGTTTAAGTCTCGCTGTATTTGCTATAGCTGGCTGCGCAGGCAAAGCAGAGCGCGAAGTAGCTTCTGGTAGTTTCAAGTACTTGGAAGCGTCACAACACAAGTCAATGGATGTTCCTGAAGATTTAGATTCTCCAAATTATTCTCAACGCTATATCTTGCCTGAAGTCGGGGAAAGTGCTCAGACAGATCTAAAAGGTAAAAAATTGAAGGTGCTTCCACCGACATTAATATTACCACTGGTAACAGGTACGCATGTAGAAGAAGGTTCAGAGGAATCAAAAGTTCTGTTCGACCAAATTGATGATAGTGAACCGTTACAAAAAACAGTCTGGGACACCGTGCTGACTTACCTCGAAAAGAAGAACGTCGGTGTTGAAACGTTTGATAAAGAAAATAATATCCTGATTACTGACTGGGTTGTAGAAGAAAGAGAAATCCCATCTAGTTGGTATGACTTTACCGACAACTCAGCATCAGTAAGCAAAAAATTCAAATTCACGATGACTTTAGCACCTCACGGTAGAACTGCAGCATTAAAGATAGAGCTTGTTGAGTATGTAAATGAAGCGGGTGAAACCGCAATCGAACAGGTGGATATTATTAGCAAACGTGCCGAGGAAGCAAACTTCCTCAACAAGGTCATCTCTGAATACGACTTTGGTATTCGACTTGCGAACAACCAGCGGATAGCCACAATCCGTCAAGGTTTTAGTAGTGAGATGGGATTCAATTCAGATGGAGCCCCTGCATTTATGGTTGATGCGGTTTTTGAAAACACATGGCCACGTTTGTTGCTTGTTTTGCGTAAAATGGGATTTGATGTTAAAGATTTAGACCAATCAACTGGCCTCTTGTTTGTTCAGTATAATGGTATTGAAAGTTCGTGGTGGTCAGGGTTGTTTGTCAGTGAGGGCGAGCTTGATATTGAAAAAGACGAATACCGTCTCAAATTAGAAGGAATAGGCGAGAAAACGACTGTCACCTTTATGGACAATGAAAGTAAACCATTTGACGCGAAAAAAATGACAAAAATATTTGCTCCATTTAAAGATTATATGGGCAATGAAGATCTAGATATTTAGCATTAGGGACTCTTTCAATGCAAAAACGAGATGAATTATATCGCGGTAAAGCGAAAACTGTTTTTTTAACTGATGATGCTGACAAGTTAGTATTGTATTTTAGAAATGATACGTCGGCTTTTGACGGAGAAAAAATTGAACAACTTGAGCGTAAAGGCGAAGTTAATAATAAATTTAATCATTTTATTATGCAAAAGCTAGAAGCGGCGGGTATCAAAACACAAGTTGAGTCGCTAGTCTCAGACACCGAATGTGTTGTGAAAAAACTGGACATGATACCTGTTGAATGTGTGGTTAGAAATATAGCGGCTGGTTCAATAGTCAAGCGCTTGGGTGTAGAAGAAGGTCTGGTTTTAGATCCTCCCACGTTCGAATTTTTTCTTAAAAATGATGCGTTACACGACCCAATGGTTAACGACTATCACATCACTGCTTTTGGATGGGCAAGCCAAGAGCAAATAGATGAAATGAAACGTCTTACTTTTGCTGTTAATGATGTACTGAAGCCCTTGTTTGAAGAAGGCGGTATGTTGCTTGTCGACTACAAGCTTGAGTTTGGTGTCAGTAATGGTGAATTAATTTTAGGTGATGAATTTACACCTGACGGGTGTCGCCTTTGGGATAAAGAAACTCGCAAAAAATTAGACAAAGACAGATTTAGACAAGGTTTAGGCTCTGTCGTTGAGGCATATATAGAAGTTGCGAAAAGGATTGGTCTCGAGCTTTAGTGATAATCGGTTGATAATATTATTTTAAGAGTACCTATAGGTGCTCTTTTTTTTAGAGATGTTTTTAGAAATATTTTTGAGGCTGAGCCTCTTTTAAAATGAGTATTTTAAAAAAATTATGAAAGGAAAAAATATGATTAAAATAAACTTTTTAGTAATAGCTGTTATTTCTTGTTTCGCTAGTATCACAAATGCGCAACAAAGCGAGTTGGAGCAGGTAGAGAACAACTTGAGGTCGGTCAATACACAATTTGCAAAAGCTAGAATTGTCGTTGTGCGTGAGTTGAGTGACGTAAAATTTCCTGGTTTATATGAAGCGACCGTTGATGGACAATCACTCGTTGTATCTAAAGATGGGACGATGGCGATTGTCGGTGACGTATTCGATTTACAGGACATGGTCAACCTAACGCGGATAGCAAAGCAAAAAGGACAAGCAGCGGTCGTTGAGCAAGAGATTGCGACGCTGAGCGATAATGATTTAGTTATCTACCCCGCAAAAGGGAAATCTATAGGCCAGCTTTATGTTTTTTCTGACACCACCTGTGGTTATTGTAAAAAGCTACATTTAGAAGTTGGAGATTATCAAAATGCTGGCATAGATGTTAAGTATATTCCATATCCTCGAAGCCAGTTAGTAGACGGTGAACCTGCGTTTGAAAATATGAAACAAGTTATGTGTGCGAAAGATAAAACAGATGCAATGACTAAAATTAAAGCAGGAACTGATAACGGCGAGTTTGTAAAAGAAAGTTATGCTGAAGAGTGTGTCGAAAGTATCAGAAAAGGGCAGACTGCGGGCCGAAATGTTGGATTAGAAGGGACTCCGTTTATGTATTTAACGAAAGGTGACACACGGATTATTCCAGGTTATCAATCTTCAAGGATTGTTATTTCACTATTTACTAAGTAAATAGTGACGCTAATTAGACCTTTGTCTTGGCACTTATATTAATATAACTTGATATGTATATTGCTAGTTGGCTTGCAGCAACAAGGTAAGATTTCATCGTCATCTATGAAGGCAAGAGGGTCGGTGGTGTATTCAACATTACCAGAGATGAGTTTAGTGCGACAAGCACCACAATAGCCTTCTCTGCAATGAAAGTGAACATCGATATTTTGTTGTTCGAGTTGAGACAATAATGAATCGTCGTTATTCGTGCAATTAAAAGTGTCCGAGCCTTCGACTCGGACCTTATACAGTTCTGATTTCTGTGACACCTTAGAGTTCGAACGCCTCGAAATCATCCGAAGCGACTTCGCTGTCAATTTGGCCGACAAGGTAACTACTAATTTCAGTCTCTTGAGGGGCAACTTGCACGTTGTCTGAACTAAGATAGTTGTTCATCCATGGAAGTGGATTACTTTTAATATCAAAAGGCTGTCCCATGCCAATTGCGGCCATTCTATGGTTAGCGATATATTCTACATACTGGCACAGTATTTCTTCATTGAGGCCTAACATGGAGCCATTTTTGAAGAGATAGTGAGCCCATTCTTTCTCCTGTTCTACCGCTTTCAAAAAGATAGCTTTTGCTTCTTCATGACATTCGGCAGCAATTTCCGCCATTTCAGGATCATCTTTTCCTTTCGCCCACAAATTAAGTATGTGTTGGGTAGAGGTTAAATGAATGTTTTCGTCGCGAGCAATCAGTCTAATTATTTTAGAATTACCTTCCATCAATTCACGCTCTGCGAATGCGAATGTACAGGCAAATGAAACATAAAAACGTATTGCTTCTAGCGCGTTCACTGAGTTCATGCACAAGTACAATAATTTTTTCAATTCGCGCATATTAATGACGTGAGTTTCGCCATCTATTACGTATTCGCCTTCGCCCTGCGTTTGCCACAACTGTGTCGCAAAGATAAGGTCATCGTAATATTTAGATATATCAGAAGCACGCTTCTTAATTTCTTCATTTACGACAATATCGTCGAAAATAGAACTAGGGTCAGAAAAAAGGTTACGTAAAATATGCGTGTACGAACGTGAATGTATAGTTTCAAAGAACGACCATGTCTCTACCCAAGTTTCTAATTCTGGAATAGAAACGATAGGCAAAAATGCAATATTGGGACTACGACCTTGAATCGAATCAAGTAAGGTCTGATACTTTAAGTTGGAAGTGAAAATATGCTTTTCAGCATCAGACAACTTTTGAAAATCCATTCTATCTCTGCTGACGTCGACTTCTTCAGGACGCCAAAAGAATGAAATTTGTTTTTCAATTAATTTTTCGAAAATAGGGTGCTTTTGTTGGTCATAGCGAGCAACGTTAACCGGATTGCCGAAAAACATTGGCTCAAGCATCGTATCATTGCTTTCTTGATTAAATGTTGTGTATTTCATTGTTTTATATTGCCACTTATTGGTTTAATCAAATGAATCTATATTTTACAAGCACCGCCAGCGCAATCGTCATCTTCTTCAATAATGACTTCTTGTGCTGGTTTAGATGTAGCTTCTTCTACATAAGCTTTGTCTGTATTGTCTGTAGCGCCATCTCTAGTGTTGTGATAATAAAGCGTTTTAATACCTAATTTGTAGGTAGTTAGTAAGTCTTTCAATAGTACTTTCATCGGTACTTTGTTGCCTTCATACTTGCCTGGGTCGTAGCTAGTGTTTGCTGAAATAGCCTGATCAATAAACTTCTGCATAATTGCGACCAACTGTAAGTAACCGTCATTTGACTTGAGCTCCCAAAGTAGCTCATAGTTATCTTTCAAACGTTGATATTCTGGAACGACTTGTTTCAAAATACCGTCCTTACTAGCTTTAATACTGATATGCCCACGTGGTGGTTCAATACCATTTGTGGCATTTGAAATTTGAGATGAAGTCTCTGATGGCATAAGCGCTGATAATGTACTATTTCGTAAACCATGCTTGACGATATCATTACGAAGGGTGTCCCAATCGTAATGAAGAGGCTCATTACAAATACCATCAACGTCTTTTTTGTATGTATCAATAGGCATTAAGCCTTGTGAATAAGTCGTTTCGTTAAACTTAGGACAAGCGCCTTTTTCTTTAGCTAACTCCATTGATGCTTTGAGTAGATAATACTGCATTGCTTCAAATGTTCTATGAACTAGGCCATTTGCACTATGATCGCTGTACTTAACACCGTTTTTAGCAAGATAATAAGCTAAATTAATCACACCGACGCCTAAGGTACGTCTACCTACGGTGGCATTGTATGCCGCAGGAACGGGGTAGTCTTGATAATCCAATAAACTGTCTAGTGCGCGCACTGCCAAGTCAGATAGTTCTTCCAGTTCATCCAAGTTCTTTATTTCGCCAAGGTTAAACGCTGACAAAGTACAAAGCGCAATTTCACCTTCTTCATCGTTGATATGCGACAGTGGCTTCGTAGGTAACGCAATTTCTAAGCATAAGTTGCTTTGACGCACTGGCGCAAACTTAGGATTAAATGGGCTATGAGTGTTGCAGTGGTCAACATTCTGCAAATAAATTCGACCCGTACTTGCACGCTCTTGCATAAATAAACTGAACAATTCAATGGCTTTGATGCGCTTTTTACGAATGCTGTCGTCAGCTTCATATATTGAATATAAACGTTCAAATTCGGCTTGGTCTGCAAAGAATGCATCATATAGCCCTGGTGTATCTGATGGACTAAATAAAGTGATGTAATCGTCTTTAATCATTCGGGTATACATTAATTTATTAAATTGTACGCCGTAATCTAAATGACGAACTCGGTTCTCCTCAACACCTCTGTTATTTTTCAATACCAGCAATGATTCAACTTCCATATGCCATAAAGGATAAAAAAGAGTCGCTGCACCACCACGAACGCCGCCTTGGGAGCAACTTTTAACAGCAGTCTGGAAGTGTTTGTAAAAAGGAATACAACCGGTGTGGAAAGCTTCTCCCCCTCTTATTGGGCTTCCTAATGCTCTAATACGACCAGCATTAACGCCGATACCTGCGCGTTGGCTCACGTACTTTACAATTGCTGATGCTGTTGCATTAATTGAGTCTAAGCTGTCGCCAGCTTCAATCAAAACGCATGAACTGAATTGACGAGTAGGGGTTCTAACACCGGCCATTATTGGTGTTGGCAACGAGATCTTAAACGTTGAAGCAGCGTCGTAAAAGCGTTTTATATAATCCATACGGGATTCAATTGGGTACTTTGCAAATAAACATGCAGCAACGAGTATATATAAAAACTGAGCGCTTTCATAAATCTCTCCAGTAACACGATTCTGTACTAAGTATTTACCTTCTAACTGCTTGACTGCAGCATAGCTAAAGTTCATATCACGCCAATGATCAATGAAGTTATCCATCTCTTCAAATTCAGCCTGAGTGTAATCTAGCATTAAATGGTCATCATATTTTTTAGTTTCAACCATTTTCTTTACATGCGTATAAAGAGTAGGCGGTTCAAATTGACCATAAGCTTTCTTACGTAAATGAAAAATAGCTAGACGAGCAGCAAGATATTGATAATCTGGTACTTCTGTTGAAATAAGGTCGGCTGCAGATTTGATCATCGTTTCGTGAATTTCTGCAGTCTTAATGCCATTGTAGAACTGAATTTGAGCTTTTATTTCGACTTGTGAAACCGATACATCAGTTAAGCCGTTGGCTGCCCATTTTACGACTTTGTGGATTTTGTCTAATTCAATGGGTTCTTGTCTGCCGTTTCTTTTTGTCACTAGAAGAGTACTGTTCATTTTTTATTGTCGCTCTTTGGTCTTGCCGATTTGTTTAGCTCGATTTAAATTCCCTTAAATCCTTGCCAAGAAAACACCCAGATATTGTGTATAAATTGTCACACTCATGATTCGGTGTCTGGGACCTGGTGAACACAAGATAGTGAGGTTTTGAGTTAGATGCAACCCAACATATAGTGTTTTCTAATGGTTTTGGCACTAGTTTATAGTTCAGTTAGTAGTGACTAACGTTAACGCAGCCAAATCAGCAAGGTTATAAAGGATGCAACTGAATTATTTTTATTTATTTTTTTGAAAAATAAATTAGTCTAAAAAGCGCTTTTTTTATGCTTTTTTGTTGTAACGGGAAACATGTATCTAGTGTTGATTTATTAAAAAGCCACTAGATATGGTGGTTATCGAGGCTTTTCGCAATAAAGTATATAATTTACATCAACGTTTTTATTTGACAGATAATAGGTATTAGTAAGTGGATTCAGATGCAGGCCGGTTATCGCTTTTGGTACCAAACTTGTGCCGTCTATCCATCGCGTCATTTCAGCAGGGGTAATGAATCTCTTATGATCGTGTGTCCCCTTTGGCACTAAGTTAAGAACATACTCCGCGCCTAGAATTGCCATAACCCAAGATTTCATATTTCTGTTAATAGTAGAAAAGAAAATTTTACCCCCTGGTTTCACGATATTAGCGCAGGCTTGAATAACCGAAGCAGGGTCGGGTACATGTTCTAACATTTCCAAACAAGTAACAATGTCCTTGCTCTCAGGAAAGTCACGTGCATAGTCTTCCGCACTGCTTAACTCATAATTGACACTAACACCCGACTCTAAGCCATGTAACTTTGCTACATCTAATGAATCTTTAGCTAAGTCAATCGCCGTCACTAAAGCACCAATCTTAGCCATTGACTCAGCGAGAATCCCGCCCCCGCAACCGACATCCAAAATGTCTTTTGAAAGCAATCCCTGAGACTTTTCTTCTATAAAAGAGAGTCGCACCGGATTTATATCATGAAGCGGTTTAAACTCTCCATTAAGATCCCACCATTTGGAAGCTAAAGCGGAAAACTTCGCTATTTCATTGTTATCAACATTAACTACAGTCATGTCATCCTCAAAGAATTCTTGTTTTTTTCAGCCTTTAACGCTGTGAAGCATGTCAACTGATAATTTTTATACGAATTATTATGACATACATCTACATATTCAACAGCCTTAATGATAATATCTATTGGCCAAGCCTTGGCTAACAATAACAAGTGAGCCATTTACGTCAGGTCAACGTCTATTTATAGAATAGATAGCATCAGTTTGTAAATGCTCTACAAATAATAAAGGACAGTGCAGTTTATGACTGATAACGCTAAAGAAATCCTGCCGATTAATATCGAAGATGAATTAAAGAACTCTTACCTAGATTATGCGATGAGTGTCATCGTGGGTCGAGCTCTTCCCGACGTAAGAGATGGCTTAAAACCAGTTCACCGCCGCGTTTTATTTGCGATGAATGAGTTGAAAAATGATTTCAACAAGCCTTATAAGAAGTCTGCCCGTGTCGTTGGTGACGTCATTGGTAAGTATCACCCTCACGGTGACTCGGCAGTTTACGACACCATCGTTCGTATGGCTCAACATTTTTCACTACGCTATATGCTGGTTGACGGTCAAGGTAATTTTGGTTCTGTTGATGGTGATTCTGCTGCTGCAATGCGTTATACCGAAATTCGTATGTCAAAAATTGCGCATGAATTATTAGCTGACCTTGAAAAAGAAACCGTTAATTTTGTACCCAACTATGATGGTCAGGAACATATTCCAGAAGTTTTACCGACTCGAGTTCCTAATTTATTGATTAATGGTTCTTCTGGTATCGCGGTTGGTATGGCGACAAATATCCCGCCACATAACCTAACCGAAGTGGTAAACGGTTGTATTGAACTTATTAATAATCCCGATTTAAGTATCGATGAATTGTTAGACATCATTCCTGGCCCAGATTTCCCTACAGCCGCATTCATCAGTGGTCGAAAAGGCATAGTAGAAGCTTATAAAACAGGCCGTGGTAAAATCTATCTGCGAGCAAGAGCCGAAATTGAACAAGAAGACAATGGTAAAGAAACGATCATTGTTCATGAATTGCCTTATCAAGTTAACAAAGCGCGTTTGATTGAAAAAATTGCAGACTTAGTTAAAGAAAAACGTATTGAAGGCGTTTCTGCATTGCGCGATGAGTCTGATAAAGATGGTATGCGCATCGTCATTGAAGTAAAACGCAATGAATCGGGTGAAGTATTACTAAACCATTTATACGCTAACACGCAGCTTCAAACAGTGTTTGGTATCAATATGGTTGCGCTAGATAATAAACAACCACGCATTTTCAACCTAAAAGAGATATTACAAAAATTTGTATTACACCGTCGCGAAGTTGTGACTCGTAGAACTGTTTTTGAGTTGAAAAAAGCGCGCGATAGGGCTCACATTCTTGAAGGTTTAGCGATTGCATTGGTCAACATTGACCCGATAATCGAAATGATTAAAGCGTCGCAAAGTCCGTCGGATGCGAAGAAATCGTTAGTAGCTCAAGGTTGGGATTTAGGTGATGTTGCAGAAATGCTCTCTAGATCAGGCAATGACGCAGCTCGTCCCGATTGGTTAGCTCCAGATTTTGGTATTCGTGATGGACAATATTTCTTAACAGAAGAACAAGCCCAAGCAATACTAGATTTACGTTTAAATAAATTAACGGGTCTTGAGCACGACAAGATACTGGATGAATATAAAGCCTTACTCGATATTATTGCAGAGTTATTACACATTTTGGCTAGCTCAGAGCGTTTGATGGAAATAATTCGAGAAGAATTAGAAGCAATACGCGATGAATTTGGTGATAAACGTCGTACAGAAATCACCGCAGCCACTCATGATATCGATATTGAAGATTTAATTGAACGTGAAGATGTTGTTGTTACCTTGTCTCGTGAAGGTTATGTTAAGTATCAGAAACTTTCTGACTATGAAGCTCAGAGACGTGGTGGTAAAGGCAAGTCAGCAACGAAAATGAAGGGTGAAGACTTTATTGAGAAGTTGCTAGTTGCTAACACTCATGATCACATTCTTTGTTTCTCCACAAGGGGCAGATTATACTGGCTTAAGGTTTATCAGTTACCACTTGCGAGCCGAAATGCACGTGGTCGTCCAATTGTTAATATTCTTCCTCTTGAAGAAGGTGAGCGCATTACTGCAATACTTCCAATTCAAGAATTTGAAGCGGGCAAATTTGTATTTATGGCGACAACAAATGGTACGGTTAAGAAAACCGAACTGACTCAATATTCACGTCCAAGAGCTAACGGTATCATTGCTGTTAATCTAAATGATGGAAATGAATTGATAGGTGTTGACTTAACCGACGGCCAAAGTGAAATTATGTTGTTCTCTGACGCTGGTAAAGTGGTTCGATTTAGCGAAGACCAAGTTCGTCCAATGGGCAGAACTGCAACAGGTGTTCGCGGTATCCGCTTGATGGAAAATGAGAAAGTTGTCTCTCTCATTGTGCCGCAAGGTGAAGGCGATATTTTAACGGCTACTGAGAACGGTTTTGGTAAACGCACTCCAATTGAGCAGTATCCGGCCAAGAGTAGAGCAACGAAAGGTGTTGTCTCTATTAAAGTGTCAGAACGCAATGGCTTAGTTGTTGGTGCAATTCAAGTAGACGAAAGCAAAGAAATAATGCTCATCAGTGACAAAGGTACGTTGGTTCGAACTCGTGCTTCAGAAGTGTCGACGGTAGGACGAAATACACAAGGTGTTCGTTTAATTAGAACTGCTGAAGACGAACTTGTGGTAGCTCTTCAACGTATCGATGAAGTTGAACAAGAAATACTTGAAGACCTAGATGGAGAATCAACAGAAGACACAGCTGAAACTGTAGAGTCAACTGATACGGATTCATCTAGCGAGACACCTGATGCAGAAACGCCAACTGACTCAGAATAAGCCTTAATTACGCGAAAAAGTAATTAGTTAAAGTGTATAAATAAGCGGCGTTTTGCCGCTTATTTTGTTTTTGGAAAATGAAAGTTAATGCAAAACATATTTAATTTTAGTGCCGGTCCAGCCATGCTTCCACAAGAGGTTATGCAACAAGCGCAAGAAGAGTTTATCGATTGGCAGGGTTTAGGTACCTCAGTAATGGAAGTGAGCCACAGAGGTAAACCCTTTATGGAGGTTGCTGAACAAGCTGAAGCAGATCTTCGTGACCTACTCCAAATCCCTCCGAACTATAGCGTGCTTTTTATGCACGGTGGTGGCAGAGGGCAGTTTTCAGCAGTACCGTTGAATATTTCAAAACCATCAGATCTAAGTCAGCACTTAGTCTCGGGTCAATGGTCTATTGGCGCAGAACAAGAAGCGCAAAAATTTTGTCGGAGTAGTATCGTTGCAACTAGCAAAGAAATTGACGGCAAAATGTATGTTCCCAAACAAGATGAATGGTCAATTGCTGAAGAGTCAGGATATTTTCACTATTGTACTAATGAGACGGTGGATGGTATTGAAATAAATTGGGTGCCAAAATCGGATAGTGGTAATGTCCCAATCGTGGCTGACATGTCTTCGAATATATTGTCCAAACCTCTGAATATAGACGATTACGGTGTTATTTATGCCGGCGCACAAAAAAACATAGGTCCATCAGGACTGTCAGTTGTGATTGTGCGAAATGACCTTGTCGGGATTTCTAGAAAGGACACACCTGCTATTTTTGACTATCAGTTACAAGCTAAAAGTGGCTCGATGTATAACACGCCACCGACCTTTTCTTGGTATCTAGCGGGATTAGTTTTTAAGTGGCTCAAAGCGCAAGGCGGTTTAGATGCAATAGCGATGTTAAACCAGCGCAAGAGCGAGGTTTTATATAGTCAAATTGATGCTACTGGTTTTTATAAAAATAACGTACATAGCGAGTATCGCTCAAAAATGAATGTCACCTTTAAATTGAGTGATGAGTCGCTCAATGATTTGTTTTTAGAACAAGCTGAAAACAACGGCTTAGTTGCATTAAAGGGACACCGAGCGGTAGGTGGTATGCGTGCAAGTATATATAATGCAATGCCATTAGCCGGTGCTCAAGCCTTGGCTGATTTTATGCAAGAATTTGAAAGGAAGAATGGATAGATGGATAGCTTAACTCTTGAGCCGATTGGGCATGTTGAAGGTGAAATAAATGTACCAGGCTCAAAAAGTTTATCAAACCGAGCGCTGCTGTTAGCCGCTCTGGCAAAGGGTAATACCACGCTAACGAACTTATTAGATAGTGATGATATCAAGCATATGCTAAATGCATTAACCCAATTAGGTGTGAGTTACCGTCTAAATGAGGATAAAACCGAATGTGAGGTCATTGGTCTTGGCGGAGCATTTTCGATAGATAAGCCCCTTTCATTATTTTTAGGAAATGCAGGAACCGCAATGCGCCCGCTTTGTGCGGCGTTAGCATTTTCAAACGTTGACGTTGAGCTAACCGGTGAACCTCGCATGGAAGAACGACCGATTGGGGACTTGGTCAATGAGTTAGTTAATGCGGGTGCGGATATAAGTTACCTGAAAAATAGCGGTTATCCGCCGCTACGAATTAGAGGTCGTCAATTAGACACTATGTCATTTAATATTGACGGCTCTGTTTCAAGTCAGTTTTTAACTGCGCTATTGATGGCTTCTCCCTTGCTAGAGCATGCAGTGAGCATTCATATCATAGGCGAACTTGTCTCCAAGCCTTACATCGATATTACTCTTAAGACGATGGCAACTTTTGGCGTAAACGTGACCAATAATAACTATCAGTCTTTTGTTATTAAAGCGGGGCAACAATATCAGTCGCCAGGTACTTTTTTAGTTGAAGGGGATGCATCTTCAGCTTCTTATTTCCTCGCAGCCGCGGCAATAAAAGGAGGGACGGTTAAAGTCACTGGTGTAGGTAAAGCATCTATTCAGGGCGATATAGCTTTCGCTGATGTACTCGCAAAAATGGGTGCACAAGTGACGTGGGGGGACGATTTCATTTCGGTAACAGGGGGTCCTTTGACCGCAGTTGATATGGACATGAACCATATTCCCGATGCTGCAATGACCATAGCTACTACCGCTTTGTTTGCGAAAGGAACAACTCGCATTTCAAACGTATATAATTGGCGTGTAAAAGAAACTGATCGTCTACATGCAATGGCAACAGAGTTAAAAAAAGTAGGGGCGATAGTTGAAGAGGGACATGATTTCATTACAATCACGCCACCGGTGCAGCTTAAACACGCTGCCATTGACACGTATAATGATCACCGAGTAGCAATGTGCTTTTCATTATTAGCTTTGGGTGATGCCGGCATCACAATTAATGACCCAGGATGCACAGCTAAAACCTTTCCTACCTATTTTGACGAATTTCGTAAAATAGCGAGGTAGTCGTTTTTCGTATAAATCTGCAAATAGCCAGTTGCGAAACACGCCAATCTTGATAAGGCATTGCACTGTTGGCTCATGCGCGTATAATTGCGGCGTTTTTCGAGCAGCAAACGTAATGGAGTAATTATGCAAAAGATGCCAGTCGTAACTATTGACGGGCCTAGCGGTGCAGGCAAGGGAACACTAAGCACGCTTTTAGCTGAACATTATCAGTGGCGATTTTTAGACAGCGGTGCAATTTATAGAGTTCTCGCTGTTGCAACGACGCATCATGGCATTGAGCCTGACGACGAAGCGGGTATCGTGCCGCTAGCTGCAAGCTTGGACGTCACTTTTGACACCCACAACGGAGTTACTCGGGTCATATTAGAAGGAGAGGATGTAACCGACGATATTCGAACAGAAGAAGTGGGTTCTGTTGCATCACAAGTGGCGGCTTTGCCTACAGTAAGAGAAGCATTATTAAGAAGGCAAAGAGCGTTTGCTGAGCCCCCAGGGCTCGTTGCAGACGGCAGAGATATGGGAACGGTTGTGTTCCCAAACGCAGACGTAAAAATATTTTTAACGGCAAGTGCTGAATCGAGAGCGCAAAGACGATACGATCAGTTGAAACTAAAAGGCTATGATGTTAAACTTTCGCGCCTTTTATCAGATATACAAGCTCGCGATGAGCGGGATTCGAATCGTTCGGTTGCTCCTCTAGTAGCTGCAAGCGACGCTTTAGTACTTGATTCTACCTCTATGGGTATAACGCAAGTGCTTGATAAGGCAAAATATTTCATTGAATCCAAACTTTTTGGTGACGATGTTTAAAGACTGTTGTTAGGACGACGACGGTATTATTAACAACCCCGTAACCGCATGGATGATATTACGGATTAAAAAAGACTATCAAATAATATGACTGAAAATTTTGCACAACTTTTTGAAGAAAGCTTACAACAGATAGAAACTCGCCCAGGCGCAATTGTTAAAGGTACAGTAGTATCTATCGACAAAGACATTGTTCTTGTTGACGCAGGCCTAAAATCAGAAAGTGCTATTCCGGTAGACCAATTTAAAGCGGCTGACGGTTCATTAGAAATCGCTGTTGGTGATGTTGTTGACGTTGCATTAGATGCAATAGAAGATGGTTTCGGTGAAACTATCCTTTCTCGTGAGAAAGCGAAACGCCACGAAGCGTGGGTTGAGCTTGAAAGAGTTTACGAAGAAAAAGAAACAATTAAAGGTATTATCAACGGTAAAGTTAAGGGTGGTTTCACAGTTGAAATTAATACTGTACGCGCATTCTTACCTGGTTCACTTGTTGATGTTCGCCCTGTTCGCGATACAGTTCACCTTGAAGGCAAAGAATTAGAATTTAAAGTTATTAAGCTTGATGCTAAGCGTAATAACGTTGTTGTTTCTCGTCGTGCAGTTATCGAAGCAGAAAGCAGCGCAGAACGTGATCAACTTCTTTCGAACTTAGAAGAAGGTGATGAAGTTAAAGGTATCGTTAAGAACCTCACTGACTACGGCGCGTTCGTAGACTTAGGTGGTGTAGATGGTCTTCTACACATTACTGATATGGCTTGGAAACGCGTTAAGCACCCAAGCGAAATCGTTAACGTAGGTGATGAAATCAACGTTAAAGTACTTAAGTTTGATAAAGAAAAGTCACGCGTTTCATTAGGTATGAAGCAAATGGGCAACGATCCATGGCAAGAAATTGCTAACCGTTACCCAGAAGGTGCTCGTTTAAGTGGTGCAGTCACCAACTTAACTGACTACGGTTGCTTTGTCGAAATTGAAGACGGTGTTGAAGGTCTAGTTCACGTTTCAGAAATGGATTGGACAAACAAAAATATTCACCCATCTAAAGTAGTTAACCTTGGCGATGTTGTTGAAGTTATGGTGCTTGAAATTGACGAAGAACGTCGTCGTATTTCTCTTGGCCTGAAGCAATGTATTGACAACCCTTGGGAAACTTTCGCTAAGTCACACGAAAAAGGTGACAAAGTGTCTGGTAAGATTAAGTCAATTACTGACTTCGGTATCTTTATCGGCCTTGACGGCGGCATTGATGGTCTTGTTCACTTGTCTGACATTTCATGGCAGAAAACGGGTGAAGATGCAGTTCGTGATTATAAGAAAGGTGACGAAATTTCAGCTGTTGTTCTTCAAGTTGACCCAGAACGTGAGCGTATCTCACTTGGTGTTAAGCAAATTGAAGAAGACCCATTCAATAAGTATCTGACAGATAACAAGAAAGGTGCTATTGTTAATGGAACAGTAATTGAGGCCGATGCTAAAGGTGTAACAGTACAACTTGGCGAAGAAGTTGTAGGTTATATCCGTGTTGGTGACCTTACACGCGATAGAGTGGAAGATGCTGGTGAAGTAGTGAAGGTTGGTGATGCAATCGATGCTAAATTCATGGGTGTTGACCGTAAGAACCGTATTGTTAATCTTTCGGTTAAAGCTAAAGATCACGCTGATGAGAAAGAAGCGATTGATAGCGTTAACAATAAGACTGACGAAGCTGGTTTCGCTAGCGCGATGGCAGAAGCATTTAAAGCTGCTAAAGGCGAGTAATGCAATTTGGAGCGACAGTCTCTGTCGCTCCAATTTCTCCCCTGGTTGCTATATATCACTCTTAAATAGGAGATTGGCGTGACCAAATCAGAACTTATTGATCGCTTAGGCGAAAAAGCACAACATTTGCAGGGCAAAGAACTCGAGCTTGCAATCAAAGAATTATTAGAGCAAATGGCCCAAACTCTTCAACGCGGCGACCGTATTGAAATAAGGGGTTTTGGCAGTTTCTCATTACATTACCGAGCGCCTCGTAACCGGTCGTAACCCAAAGACGGGCGATACAGTGGAGTTGACAGGTAAACATGTACCGCATTTCAAAGCAGGCAAAGAACTCAGAGGACAGAGTTGACCCTGTAAATATTAGGTTATTCAGTAATCAAGGCTAATCGATGAAAAGTAATAATGATCTTCCTTGTTATCATAGTGTTATTAATGATATCGATTGTTATTGGTTCTCAAAACACCCAAATGATTACCGTCAACTACGTCATTTGCGAAAGCTGATTTGAGAGTCTCGTCGTTCATGGTTATTACCATTGCGTTAGGTTTCTTAATAGGGTTTCTAATGATGTTACTTCGTTTTCTCGGGCTGAAAATGCAAAATAAAATATTGCAAAGAAGACTGAAAAAATTGTCAAAAGATTCCGCATAAATGTTAGAAGCACTATTTTTAGCGTTACCTGTCGCTGTAGCGTATGGCTGGGTAATGGGTCGAAACAGCCTCAGAAAAGCGCAACGTAGAGAATCTTCAATTCTTTCCAAACATTATTATAAAGGGTTAAACTTCCTACTCTCTGATCAACCCGATAAAGCTGTTGATACCCTCATGAAGATGATAAGTGTCAATAATGATACCGTTGAAACCCACATTGCGATGGGGAATTTCTTTAGGCACCGAGGTGAGTTAGATCGCGCTATTAGAGTTCATCAGAACCTAATTAGTAGAGACGAAATAAGTAATAAGCAAGAAGCGCTCGCATTATTGGAGCTAGGCACTGACTATTTATTAGCTGGTTTTCTAGAACGAGCTGAAGGCGTATTCCTACAGTTATTAGAACAGACTCAACACTTTGATATAGCACAACAAAAGCTTTTTAATATTTATCAAGTGACCAAAGAATGGAACAAAGCGATTGATTTAGCCAGCGCAAGCATTCAGATAACTCCAAACGATAAACACTTATATATTTTACTCTCACATTTTTATTGCGAGCAATCTAAGGCATTGCTTGAAGAAAATAAAAGAGATGAAGCTACTTCACTATTGAAAAAAGCAATTATGATAGACGGTAGCCAAGTGAGAGCATGGTTAGACTTAGGTAAACTTGCGCTAGCGTCAGAAAATTATAAAGAAGCATATTCGTATTTATCTGAAATCCCGAAGCGTGATTTGGATTGGCTAAGTGAGGCTATTCCATTGTTAGAAGAGTGGGCAAGCAAAAACAGATGGTTGGGATCAGCTGGGAGAGGCTGTTAGAACCATATTGGCAAAAATGTGCCTCATCTTATATTGCTAAAGTTAATATTATTGCTCGCAACGGTGATAACCAACACGCTGTTGATACCCTTGTCTCGCAGTTTGCAAAAAACACCCAACTATGCGCGGATTTAAGACTTTATTAAAACTTTATCAAAACAACTTCAGTGATGCTAAAAAGGCACAAGAGAGTTTTAAGTCACTTACAATCACTGCTTGATAAGCAAATAGGTCAACGACCCAAATATAGATGCAATAGTTTGTGGTTTTTCTGGTCGTCATTTACATTGGCTCTGTCCTGCCTGTAAAAACATGGTCTAGTGTTTAAACCTATTAAAGGCCTAGACGGAGAATAATATTAGTATGGTTTTCTACTTCGCCTGATCCTAAAGTGATTGTTGCTCTTGATTTTTTGATGATGCAAACGCAGCTAATCAGCTTATCTCAAAGCTTGATCCAAGAGCATGCCGTCTAAAAAATTGGTAAAGAAAATGTTCACTTATTTTGGTCCCCGATTGGGTTAAAAGTGTCGTGGCATTGGGTTTCGACGTTTTCTTAGATTTAAAAATTTCACGATATCCCGAATACGGTAGCTAAAGCTGTTAAAGCAGCGGCTTCCCTTGGTGTTTGGATGGTAAATGTACACGCTAGCGGTGGCCCCGAAATGATGAAAGGCAGCCATACAAGCACTGGAAGAGGACCGGAGAAGATAGACCTCTGTTAACCGCGGTAACGGTGTTAACTAGTATGGACCAAAGTCAATTGGATTCGGTGGTAGGGCAATAGACAAATTAATGATCAAGTTAAACGCCTAGCCCTTCTAGCCCAAGAGTGTGGTTTAGATGGGGTTGTCTGTTCTGCGCAAGAAGCGATCGAAATTAAGGCAATTAGTTAATGATGACTTTTTACTTGTTACCCCTGGTATAAGACCTCTGGGTTCAAGTTTTGGGTGACCAAGTAAGAGTTTGCAACACCTGCGAACGCGATTGAAAAGTGGTGTTAATTATCTCGTAATAGGTCGACCCATTACCCAAGCTGTTGATCCACTGCGCAGTTTTAAACGAAATTAACGCTTCAATTTGTCATTTAGTTAATTAGCATCGTCCTGCATATAGGCTTTGATTTAATAATCTTAGCCGCAAGAGTTGAGCAATCAATTTTCTCGTGTTTTCGTCAAAGTCAGGCAGTTACAATTGGTATTCAAGCTTACTAGAAAACTGTGTTGATCAGTCTGCATTCTAGTAGAAATAAAAAAGGAGCCCATGTAGGCTCCTTTTTTTTATTTATCATAGCAAAAAATTAACTATTTAATGCGTCTGCTGCTGGCATATATGTTAATCCAAATTTGTCACCTAGTGCATCAACTACGGCCTTATATGTCACTATACCTTTGTGAACGTTTTAGTCCGTTTAAACAAATGTACATCGTCAAGCATTGCTTGCTTGGGACCTTTTGTTTGCTAGTGCTAACCCAAATGGCAGTGTTGCGTTATTCAAGGCCATTGTTGCTGTTCGAGCGACGCCACCAGGCATGTTGGCCAACACAGTAATGCACAACATCATCAATTATATAAACAGGGTCTTGATGTGTTGTTGCTTTAGAGGTTTCAAAACAACCGCCTTGGTCAATAGCAACATCGACCACTACTGAACCTGGCTTCATATTTTTAATATGTTGACGATTTAACAATTTTGGTGCCGCAGCGCCGGGCACTAAAACAGCACCGATAACTAAATCGGCGCGCGAAGAGTGATATTCGATTGCTTCAGATGTTGAAAATACAGTTGCTAAGCGACCTTCAAAAATATCATCTAACTCGCGTAAACGGGTTAAAGAACGGTCAAGGATGGTGACATCAGCACCAAGACCCATTGCCATTTTAGCGGCATTCAAACCAACAACACCACCGCCAATAATGAGGACTTTACCTGGTGCAACACCGGGAACACCACCCAATAATGTGCCGCTTCCGCCGTGGGCTTTTTCGAGGTAATGCGCACCAGCTTGAATTGACATACGACCCGCAACTTCGCTCATCGGTGCTAAAAGAGGAAGTGTTCCGCGATTATCTGTAACGGTCTCGTAAGCAATGCAAGTTGCACCTGATTCAACTAGTAGTTGTGTTTGAACTGGATCTGGAGCGAGGTGTAAATAAGTGTATAACGTCTGCCCCTGACGAAGCATTCTGCATTCGTCCGGTTGTGGCTCCTTTACCTTAACTATCATGTCTGCTTTAGCAAATATTTCTTCAGGTGTTGCAATAATTAATGCGCCTGCATTTGTATAAAGCTCATCAGTAAAACCAATCGACGTACCCGCATTTGTCTGCACAAGTACTTCATGGCCACAATTAACAAATTCTTGAACAGCGGCCGGAGTAAGACCGACACGATATTCATGATTCTTTATTTCCTTTGGTACACCAACAATCATTCTTAGACCTTAAATGTTAATTAATTGCGTGCAGTCTACTGCATTTTTCGTAAATATAAATATCGAAGATTTTACAAATGCAGTATAATATACTGTCTAATATATAATTAATGAAATTAAATGCTAGTTAAGACCCCCAAACATATTGATAGAATAGACCGTAAAATACTTACGGCGCTGCAACTAGATGGAAAAATTTCCAATGTAGTATTAGCGAAAAGTGTTGGTTTAAGTCCCAGTCCTTGTTTAGAAAGAGTCAAACGGCTTGAACAACAAGGCTATATCACAGGTTATACTGCAACAGTGGATCCCGCAATGTTGGGTGCCGCAATGTTAGTTTTTGTGGAAATCACACTATCAAAAACATCGGTAGATATCTTTGCAGAATTTTCTGCGGCCGTGCAAAATTTGGACGATATTCAGGAGTGTCACTTGGTGTCCGGAAATTTTGATTTTCTATTGAAAGCAAGAGTTGCTGACATGTCCAGTTACAGGAAACTACTGGGAGATATTTTGTTGCGGCTCCCAGGTGTAAGAGAATCAAGAACATATGTGGTAATGGAAGAAGTAAAACATACTAATAGAATAAAAATTAACGATAAATAACATTCATTCTGTATTCAGTTGTTTGGATTATGATATTATTTACAACCAACAGGGATTAGTTGTTACGTTACTAATTCTACTTAAATAAGAATTATAAATAAAAGATTTGTAGGGATATGACACGATTATCCGGAACACAGCGATTAATGGAAGTAGGCATGATGTTGTCATGTGCGACTGCATTTTTCTTACTGATAGCATTAGCTTCATTTCATCCTAGTGATCCTGGTTGGTCTCAGGCTGGATTACATAACGAAATTCAAAACCTGATGGGCTCAATGGGCGCATGGGCTGCTGATATTATTTTATTTACGTTTGGTGTAACCGCATACGTTTTGCCTTTCGTGCTGGCATTTTGTGGCTGGTTTATTTTTCTGCATATAAAAAGTGTGTCCAAACTCGATTATCTCACCATTAGCCTGCGTATGGTTGGCGCGTTACTCGTAATATTTGGCTTTACGGGTATCGCAAGCATCAATTTCGACGATTTCTACAGTGTATCTGCTGGCGGCGCTATGGGTGACATTATTAGTACAGCATTGATCCCTCATTTTAGTTTTGTTGGCACAGTGTTACTTCTCATTTGCTTTTTTTGTACAGGCTTTACGTTAGCAACAGGCATCTCTTGGTTAAGTATTATTGATGGTATTGGGTCTTTCACTATCAGTAGAGCTAAGGATTTATACACATTGCCTCAGAAGGTAAGTATGCTGTCTTTGCCTTCTTTTGCTAATAAAAATGAAAATGCATTACCTAAGCCGATAAATACCGAAAGCTCAGCGTTAAATATAACAAGTTTACGTGCAGAACCAGAACCAGAAGTAAGTGAAGAGAAGAGATCAGGGACAACTAATTCTGATACAAAAACTGATTCAAACTCACTTTCTAAGGTAGAGCCCAAATTTCATATTCCAGACGCTGTGTTTATGTCAGAAGACGAAAATACGGAATCTGATGATAAGTATGTATATAACGCAGTAGATGATGATGCACAGCAGTCGACGCCCGCAGCTGAACGCCAACGAATTAAAGTGGTTCGAGCGTCAAAAAGTGCAGGGCAGGGTGGACTGCGCGCTGAACAAAGTATAAAGCCAGCATCAACATCTCAAGATGCTACCTTAGCACCAACAAAAAATGCACTCATGCCCTCATTTGATTTATTAGAGAGAGCTGATAAACATGAAAACCCAATCACCCAAGAAGAATTAGATCAAGTTTCCAGATTACTAGAATCAAAACTGGCCGACTTCAACATTGTTGCAAATGTCGTTGACGTTTTGCCGGGTCCCGTGATTACCAGATTTGAGTTAGATTTGGCTCCCGGCGTGAAAGTAAGTAAGATCACCACATTAGCGAAGGACCTCGCTAGAGCAATGTCAGCTATTTCAGTTCGGGTAGTCGAAGTTATTCCAGGTAAGTCTGTTATTGGCTTAGAGCTTCCAAACAAACATCGTGAAATGGTTCGATTGAGTGAAGTTATTGAAACCAAAGCGTTTCAAGCTAGCGAATCCCCTTTAACAATTGTGCTGGGAGCCGATATTTCAGGAAAACCGGTTGTGGTTGATTTAGGTAAAATGCCACACTTACTCGTTGCTGGTACCACCGGTTCAGGTAAATCGGTTGGCGTAAACGTCATGATACTAAGTTTGCTTTACAAATCGACGCCTGAAGATGTTCGACTGATTATGATAGATCCTAAAATGCTTGAACTTTCTGTTTACGAGGGTATTCCGCATTTACTGACTGAAGTAGTAACTGACATGAAGCAAGCATCCAACGCATTGCGTTGGTGTGTAGGTGAAATGGAACGTCGTTACCGTTTAATGTCGGCATTGGGTGTTAGGAACCTAAAGGGCTACAACAAAAAAATCAAAGATGCTAAAGATGATGGTCATCCAATACTTGACCCGCTATGGAAGTCGGAAGAGAGCATGGATGAAACTGCTCCAGAACTGAATAAGCTGCCAAGTATTGTGGTCATAGTAGATGAATTTGCTGACATGATGATGATTGTTGGTAAAAAAGTTGAGGAGTTAATAGCTAGGATAGCCCAAAAAGCCCGTGCTGCAGGTATTCACTTAATTCTAGCGACTCAAAGACCATCTGTTGATGTTATTACCGGTTTAATCAAAGCCAATATTCCTACTCGAATTGCATTCCAAGTGTCTAGCAAAATTGACTCACGAACGATCCTAGATCAAGGTGGTGCTGAATCGTTGTTAGGGGCGGGTGATATGCTATATAACCCGCCTGGTACTAGTATAACAACTCGTGTTCATGGCGCATTCGTTGATGACCATGAAGTCCATGCTGTAGTTGCAGATTGGAAGCGAAGAGGCGCACCTCAGTACATTGATGAAATCCTAAATGGAGAGGCTACCTCGGAGATATTGTTGCCGGGCGAAAATGCTGATGGTGATGAGCAAGAGTACGATGCGTTTTATGACGAAGCGGTTGCGTTCATCACCCAAACACGCCGCGCCTCGGTGTCAAGCGTACAACGCAAGTTTAGGATTGGATACAATAGAGCGGCTCGTTTAGTTGAACAAATGGAACTGAGCGGTGTCGTAAGTTCACCTGGCCATAATGGCAACAGAGAGGTCTTAGCGCCCCCTCCACCAAAGGATTAGATTATGTTGACCCCGGTCACAAATAAACGTTTCAGTTTAATTGAAAAAAGAATTCAAGCGATAACTGCAGCCGCGGTGGTCACAGTTAGTGCAATCACAATGAGCCGTGTGGCAATAAGTGCGGAGTCAGTTGAGCTGACAGTAACGCCAAAAACAGAGTTAAAAATCAAACTCAGCAAGCTAGTTTCATACTCAGCTAGCTTTTCACAAAGTATTTCTGATATTACAGGTAAAGAATTACAACGTTCTTCGGGTCAATTGACTTTAAAAACCCCGAATATGCTGCGTTGGGAGACCCTATTGCCAGACGAGACGCTACTAATTGCAGACGGAACGACAGTATACAGTGTTGACCCTTTTGTAGAGCAAGTCACGGTAATGCAACAAGCTTCGATAACCAAAAACAATCCTTTAATGCTGCTTGTTTCAGATGATGAAAAACAGTGGAATGCCGTTACCGTTGAAAAAAAGCAATCTCGTTTTATTGTGGTCTCAAGCGATGAAAATGCAAATATTGTTTCATTGAACATTGAGTTTAACGGAGATCAACTTTCTCGCCTGCAATCAACCGATAGACAGCAACAGAAGAGCCTATTAATATTTTCAAATATAGCCCAAAATCAATCGGTTCCGCAGTCATTGTTTTTGTTTGATATTCCAACAAACTACATTATTGACGACCAACGCAATCAATAATAAAGCCAAATGCCAGCACCCTAATTGGGTGCTACTATCGAGTGTAAAATGAAATCCTCCGCATACAAACCCCTTGCTAGTTTATTAAGACCAAAACGTCTTAGTGACTACGTGGGGCAATCTCATTTAATCTCAGATCAGGGTACTATCTCTAGAATGCTAGAGCAAAATAACTGCTATTCAATGATTTTCTGGGGACCACCCGGCACTGGTAAAACAACATTAGTTTATTTAATAGCAGAGCAACTTGATGCGGATGTAATTGAGCTTTCTGCTATTAATTCAGGCGTAAAAGAAATACGAGCCGCTATTGGTGAGGTGACTGGTTCACTAACTACTGGCACCTCAGACCTGTTTGCAAAACAAAAAGTCGTATTTGTAGATGAAATCCATCGTTTTAATAAAAGTCAGCAAGATGCGTTTTTACCCTATGTAGAAAGTGGTCATATTATTCTTATAGGCGCGACAACAGAAAATCCAAGTTTTTCAGTAAATCGCGCTTTGCTTTCTCGTTTACGTGTGTTTATTTTAGAAAAATTAACAATAGACGATTTAATGAAGCTATTGAAAAATGCCATTGAATTTTTGCAGGAACGAGAAAATAAACCCATTGAATTTGAGGAAAACGCCGCACTAGCTCTTGTTACGCAGGCGAATGGTGACGCAAGAAGTTTGTTAATGTCGATAGAGATTTGTAGTGATTTAGCCAGTGATGGTGAAAAGATAAGCTTAGAATTAATTAAGAAAGCGACAGGAGCTAAAACATTAGCGTTCGATAAAAACGGTGACCATTATTATGACTTGCTATCTGCATTCCATAAATCAGTAAGAGGTTCATCCCCCGATGGCGCTTTATATTGGTTTTGCCGACTACTGAAAAGTGGCGGTGACCCTTTAGTGATTGCAAGACGTTTACTAGCAATTGCATCTGAAGATATCGGAAATGCTGACCCCAGAGCATTACAAGTTTGTTTGAACAGCTGGGATCTCTACCATCGAGTAGGGCCGGCTGAAGGAGAGAGAGCGCTTGCCCAAGCTGTTATTTATTGTGCTCTCGCACCAAAGAGCAACGCGGTATACTCAGCTTTCAAAAAAGCACAGCAATTAATAGATGACACACCAAGTTACGATGTTCCTGGCCACCTACGAAATGCACCTACCAGTTTGGCTAAGCAGATGGGACATGGCGAAGGTTATCGTTATGCTCACAACGAGCCTAATGCTTATGCCGCTGGTGAGTCTTATTTACCGGCCGATATTTCCGAACAGGTGTTTTATACAGCGACTGATAGGGGGTTGGAAAAGCAATTGAGTGCTAAAATGACTTACTTAGCACAACTTGATGCGCAAGCTCAGGCGCAAGGAAAGTCTAGAAAAGATAAAGAGAGTAATTAAGATGCATACCTTTCAAATATACTTGTTTGTAGCAATTGGCGGAGCCATGGGCGCTTCCATGCGTTATTTTATTCTACAAATTATGACTAATCTATTGGGAAAAAGCTTCCCATTTGGTACTCTTGCGGTAAACGTATTGGGTTCGTTTCTTCTAGGCTTATTGTATGCTTTCATACAGCAAGATGATGGAGATAACAACGGCTTTAGAGTACTAGTAGGTATTGGTCTACTCGGTGCATTTACAACCTTTTCAACCTTTTCACTCGATACTGTATTACTGATTCAGCAAGGTGAAATAATTAAAGCCTCGCTAAATGTATTTTTCAACGTCACTGTTTGTCTTATTTCAGTGTGGTTGGCTTTATTAATTTTCAAAGGATAATATAAAAAATGTTGGATCCTCGATTACTCAGAAATAACCTCGACGAAGTTGCTGCTAAATTACAATCACGTGGCTATTCGCTCGATGTTGCTGCAATAACTGAGTTAGAAGAAAAACGTAAAGTGTTACAAGTTGCAACTCAAGATTTACAAAACGAACGAACAGTGCGCTCCAAAGCAATAGGCAAAGCAAAAGCGTCTGGCGACGATATTGAACCTTTATTGGCAGCTGTGAGTGGCTTAGGTGAAAAACTTGAAGAGGCTAAATCTAGCCTCGAACAGGTAATGAATGCGCTTAATATTATTTATCAAGAAACTCCAAATTTACCCTCTGATGAAGTCCCTATAGGTAAAGACGAAAGCGAAAACCATGAAGTACTTAAGTGGGGCAAAATACCAACGTTCGACTTTGACGTTAATGACCATACTGATGTGTCAGCAAGATTGAATAATGGGCTTGACTTTGAAACAGCGGCCAAGTTATCTGGTTCACGATTTGTAGTTATGAATGGAGCTGTAGCTAGAATGCATAGAGCACTTGGCCAGTTCATGCTTGATACACATACGCAAGAGCATGGTTATCAAGAGGTCTATGTTCCTTATCTTGTTAACTCCGACAGTCTTTATGGAACGGGGCAATTACCTAAGTTTGGGGAAGATTTATTTCATACTAAACCGGCAACGGAAGAAGGCCAGGGCATGTCTCTCATCCCAACTGCCGAAGTCCCATTAACCAATATAGCGCGAGACGAAATATTTCCCTTAGAGGCTTTGCCTATAAAAATGACCGCCCATACGCCTTGTTTTAGAAGTGAAGCTGGTTCATATGGTCGCGATACGAAGGGACTGATTCGTCAGCATCAATTCGATAAGGTCGAGATGGTTCAGTTGGTACACCCAAGTAATTCAATGCAAGCGCTAGAAGAATTGACAGGCCATGCCGAAGCCATTTTACAAAAACTAGGATTAGCTTATCGTAAAGTTCTTTTGTGTACGGGTGATATGGGTTTTGGCTCAAGCAAAACTTATGATTTAGAGGTTTGGCTTCCAGCACAAGACACGTATAGAGAAATTTCTTCATGTTCAAACATGGGCGATTTTCAAGCCCGCAGAATGCATGCTAGATATAAATCACACGATATGAAAAAGCCTGAATTGCTGCACACTTTGAATGGTTCGGGGTTAGCGGTTGGCAGAACGTTAGTCGCAATATTGGAAAATTATCAACAAGCTGATGGTAGCGTTAAAGTGCCTGAGGTATTAGTGCCCTACATGAACGGTGTTGAGGTTATTTCACCATCTGCTTAGAGAAAAACTATAAGCACTTTGCTGGCTTCGGAAGGCCAGCAATTTTAGTGGCTTGCTTTGCTGGGCCTTTAGGAAACAAACGTTGAACGTGACGGCTGTTACCAATTTCTGGTCCAAACTTATTAGCGAGGCTTTTTACCAGCACTCGTATTGCAGGACTTGTTTCGTACTCTTCGTAAAACGCTCTGACAAAAAGCACTACATCCCAATGAGCGGAAGTTAATTCAATTGCTTCTTGTTGTGCAATTACCAAGGCGAGTTGTTTGTCCCACTCTAAATAGTCAATCAGATAGCCTTTAGAATCTGTTTCTATTTTTTTGCCCGCGTATTCTAAAAAATATTGCATACTATTTTTGTTTAAACTCTTTGTGTAAAGCGTTGGCATTCAATTATTGCAGGGTAATGCATGCGCTATGTTGCGTTGTTAACGTTACAAATTCTGTAAAGTCGATAATATGTACTTTATCGTAATTTTGGGCTTTTGAAACTAGTCCCGTTGCCAATAAGTCGCGTTCAAGCACATAAAATGCAATGTCATTGCGTCCTTGCATTTCTCGTAATATGTTCTCTAACTGGTAAACACCTTGTTGCGCAATAATAATCGCATGTGATCGTTCAATATTAGTCTGAGGTAATAATGCGTCAATGGATTGATACTCAGAGCCTAAAAATACAAGTAACATGCGTAAATAATCCTAAACTAAAAACGTAAAATTGCGTTAGACGCAGCGCATAATTGCTGGAGGACATCGGTATCTATTGGCTTTGCAGTTGATGTCAATGCATGACTCGAAAGCATAAGTTCGGTCATATCTTCTTTTACATAATAAATTGCTTCAATGTCATACAATGGAAGCGCCTTAATTTGTTTTGCGATGGACCGTTTTTGTAGATAAGTGCTGTTCTGGCTTTCTAAGAGCTGATAAAGACCTTGTTGAGAAAACACAAAGGTTACTTCAACGCCAACGTTGCTAGCTGCAAGTGCGGCTTCTAATGCATCCTGCGAAGCACTAGAGACATATGGAGGCTGAGTTGAAATAATGAGTAATTTCGTCATGGCTAGGCTCTAAAACTGCATACAGACTAACGAACCAACGTCGGAAGAAGCACGTGTATTTAGTACAGAAAAGTAGTCGGCCATCCCTACAGGATTGAATGCATCATGAACGTTGCTATGTGATTGTATATCAGTTGCATCTTCCACTGACAACACACCACGTTTAATTGATGCCGTAACGCATACATTTAACGATGTTTTTGTTTGCTCTGAAAATGCAACCCATTGTGAGAGCATAGTCTTTTCACCAGACGTCGGCTGAATGTCGACGTTAGCGTGTTGAACGCCTTGCTGATAAAAGAACACTTGTTCTATTTCATGGCCCAATGCAATTGCGGCTTTACAAAAGGATAGGGCAGTTTGTCCATTCAAAGAATCAAATGGAGAACGGGTAACAAATATGAGGAATTTTTTCATAACAAACAAAAACACCCCTAAAAGGGGTGTTTTCCATTATTAATATGACTGATCAATCGTCGCCGCCAAATGCATTTAGTAAGGCAAGTAACGCTGTGAACAAGTTATAGATGTTCAAGTAAAGCGATACAGTTGCCATAACATAATTGGTCTCGCCGCCTTTTATAATTCTACTAGTGTCATACAGGATGAAACCAGAGAATATAAACACGATGACAGCATTAATAGCTAGATGAACAGCAGGCACGGCAAAGAAGATATTCGCGATACTAGCAATAATCGCAAAAACAAGTCCTACGATTAAAAAGCCACCTAAAAAGCTAAAATCTTTCTTGGTCGTAATTGCATAGCCAGATAGTGCCACGAAAATAATAGCCGTTGTTCCGAAGGCTTCCATAATAAGGCCTGGATAACCCACAGCTACATAATAGCTTAGTAGTGGACCAAGAGCGGCACCCATTAACCCAGTGAATAAAAATGTTAATGGTAATGCTGCTGCTGAATTGGCATATTTTGACACCGCGAATAAAGAACCAAACGCTGCCAGCATAAGGCCGATTCTCGCAAATCCACCTAACTGCATACCCATTGTAATATAAGCACACACTGCACTAAATACTAAAGTCATAGACAGTAATAAGTAGGTATTCTTCAAAACCTTGTTAATTTCTACCGCTGACCGATTGCCAGAAGCAGAATAGACTGAACGTTGTTCCATTTTTACGTCTCCACGTTAAATAATAATTGAGTAAAACACTTGGTTATTTGTTAGATACTTTGTATGGTGTTTGGTTCCATATTTCAAGTAGTATTCGCTAACTAATCTATATTATTACAGGAATGCGTGAAAATTGTTCAAACAAACAAAAAAAATCACTTTTTTCTGTGTAAACACTTTACAACAGGCTGTTTGACCCTTAATATGCGCTCGTCTTCAAAGAGGAACGCAACTAATAGCAAATTAGACGCGGAAGTTACCTTTGAGAGACAATTTTACTAAGTGTAGCATCGAAACGCTAGTAAAATAGTTTTTAAAAATTTGGAGAGTTGGCAGAGCCCGGTTTAATGCACCTGACTTGAAATCAGACGAAGAGTCAAATCTTCCAGAGGTTCGAATCCTCTACTCTCCGCCACTTTAGAAGGCCTAAACAATGTTTAGGCCTTTTTTTATGGCTAAATTTTAACTAAAAGCTAGTCTGCTAACCGGGGGGCCACGATTACTCATTACAAAAGTGATAACGGCCATTGTTACACTTTATATTACACTCTATATTTTTTTGTCCTTTGAGTTCTCAGTTCGCTGCCAAATCCATTTAGCTGCTACCTTAACTGTTCGTTCTTCAACTTTATAACTGATTGCTATCATCCAGTCTTTAAAGTCAGGATCATGTTGCTGGATCTCAGCGACTAACTCTTTGCAAAAGAAGGTTTCAATTGGCCCACCGCGGTTCGGCCAAATCCTAAATTTTAAGCGTAATACTTCTTTTCCTGATGCAAACTTTAAGTGTCCAACTATGCAAGGAGGAGTAATCAAAACTCCGGGGAATTGCTCGTGTGATTCCAAAGCAAAAAACGGTTGAGTAAATAAGTCAACAATTACTTCCTTCTGGTATCACTTATTCTTATAAATCAGTATGATTGATATACAAACCTGTTTCAATATGTGTGTTTTTATAAGATACTCTGCACTCGCATTAATTTGCTTTAATTTAATAATAAGAATTTGAGGTTCCTACGTGATCAAGATTTTATTAGTTGATGACCATGAGCTCGTTAGGACAGGGATTAGTCGTATACTAAATGATGTTAAAGATTTTAATGTCATTGCTTCCGTTGGTAGCGGTGAAGAAGCGGTAGAACAATGTCGAAAAAACCCACCTGATATAGTTATGATGGATGTAAGTATGCCGGGTATTGGTGGTTTGGAGGCAACGCGCAAAATTTTACGGTTTTGCGATAGCGCACGTATCATTTGTTTATCTATGCACAAAGAAAATCCAATACCAACAAAGATAATGCAAGCTGGCGCTCACGGTTTTTTGACTAAGGATGCTGACCCGGTTGAAATGATAAATGCAATTTATAAGGTATCTTCAGGTCAGCGTTACATATCTGCAGACGTAGCACAAGAATTGGCTATTGGCAGTACGTCCCTTAATCGCGACAACCCTTTTGAAAGTCTATCCGATCGCGAGTTAGAAATTACTCTGATGTTAACCAGAGGGACTCGGGTACCGGAAATTGCGTCAAATCTTAATATCAGCGCTAAAACTGTTAACACTTATCGTTATCGCATGTTTGATAAACTTAATGTGAGTTCGGATGTCGAACTCACACATTTAGCACTGCGCCATAAGCTAATACAAACTGAATAATAATGAGTGACCAACCTCTATTTGATCACGAGGCCTTCCTAAAGAACCTAACTTCAAAACCTGGTGTTTACAGAATGTATAACGTTAGGGATGAAGTTATTTATGTGGGTAAAGCTAAAAACCTAAAAAAAAGGATTAGCTCCTATTTTCGTAAAACCGTCGATAGTGTAAAAACTCAATCGCTGGTGACGCATATCGCAAAAATGGATGTGACGGTGGTATCGAGTGAGACTGAAGCTTTCATACTCGAAAATAATTTTATTAAAAAATATAAGCCACGCTATAACGTTGTATTGCGTGATGATAAATCTTATCCTTTTATTTTCCTCTCCGAACATGAACATCCTCGTCTAAGTTTCCATCGCGGCACTAAAAAACTCAAAGGCACCTATTTTGGTCCTTATCCTAGTGCTTGGGCAGTAAGGGAAAGCCTAAGGTCGATGCAACGTATATTTCCAATTAGACAATGTGAAGATAGTTATTATCGCGCTCGCAGCAGGCCGTGTTTGCAATATCAAATGAAACGCTGTTCTGCGCCCTGTGTAGAAGGTTACGTGAGTGATGATGAATATGCAGAGCAGGTAAACCTAGCGACATTATTTCTCCGAGGAAAGAACTCTGAGGTTATTGCTTCATTAGTAGATAAAATGGAAGATGCGAGTGTTGCATTGAATTTTGAAGGCGCAGCGCGTTATAGGGATCAAATAAGTGCACTTCGTCGCATACAAGAGCAACAGTTCGTTACCGGTAATCAGGAAGAAATGGATGTGTTTGGCTTTTCATTCAAGAATGGTTATGCCTGTGTTCAAGCTTTATTTATCCGGGATAGCCAGTTGCTTGGTAGTAAATCATTTTTCCCTAAAATACCGCGAGATATCGACGATGAAACTGTATTCCAGTCGTTTATTCTGCAGTTTTATCTTGCTGGAAATAAGACAATCCCAAAACAAATCGTCATTCCTATTAAATTTCCAGAAATGGATGATATTGAAAAGGTATTATCAACGGAAGCTGGATATAAGGTTAAATTCTATGAGGGTGTTCGAGATGAAAAACGTCAATATTTACAGTTGGCTAATAAAAACGCTGACAACGCACTTGAAACTCAACAGAACCAACAAAAGTCTATGTTTGCACGTTATGTCGATTTAGAGAAGAAGATTGAAAGGGATACCCCTATTACTCGCATGGAGTGCTTTGATATCAGCCACACTTCGGGGCAACAAACGGTTGCTTCGTGTGTTGTTTTTAATCGAGACGGTCCGTTAAAAAGTGATTATAGAACATTTAACATTGAAGGCATTACTCCCGGAGATGATTACGCTGCTATGGCACAGGCTCTTAGACGACGTTACAAATCGGCTAATGCTGACGCTAAACTACCCGACATTCTTTTTATAGACGGCGGGAAAGGGCAGTTATCACAAGCTGAAGCCCATTTTGAGGATTGGCCATCTGAGTTTAAGCCGATGCTTATTGGCGTAGCCAAAGGTAGCAGTCGCAAAGCAGGGCTTGAGACCTTAATTAGAGCAGGGTCTTATGAAACGATCCCGATGGAAAGTGATTCACCCGGTTTGCATTTAATACAGCATATTAGAGATGAATCGCATCGTTTCGCGATACTAGGCCATCGTAATAAGCGTCAGAAAGTCAAAACAACTTCTACATTAGAGGGTATTCCCGGAATAGGACCAAAAAAGCGACAAGCTTTATTGAAGTATTCAGGTGGACTGCAAGGTCTTAAGAAGGCCAGTAAACAAGAAATAAGTAAGGTTCCCGGTATAAGTGTTGAGCTTGCCGAGATCATATATGATCATTTGCATTCTTAATTGTACCTGTTCTGGTATCATAGATGCAGAATAGATAAGTAGACCAAGGTTTTTATTAAGTATGTGGACTATCCCCAACATTATCACCGTGTTCAGAGTCATATTGATACCTGTATTTGTGTGTGTTTATTTTCTTGATTGGCGATGGGCTCATCAAGCTGGCGCATTTATATTTTGGCTAGCCGCCATTACTGATTGGATCGATGGGTACTTAGCGAGGAAATTGGAACAATCTACCCCGTTTGGTGCATTTCTTGATCCGGTAGCTGATAAACTAATTGTCGCAGCAGCATTGCTTATGGTTACTCACAGCTATGCGAGTGTCTGGATAACAGTTCCGGCTATTGCATTATTAATGCGTGAAATTTATGTCTCAGCATTACGCGAATGGATGGGGCAGCAAGGCAGCTCGGCAACGGTTCAGGTGTCGTTTATAGGAAAGTCTAAAACGATGGCACAAATGCTTGCTCTCATTGGTTTACTGTCTGGTTTACAAGTGTTTATGGGCATTCCAATTTACTGGGTAACAATAGGAACAATATTATTGTATTTTTCAGCTGTGTTGTCAGTTTGGTCTATGGTCGTTTACACCAAGGCCGCATGGAAACAATTAAGTCAGGTATAAAGCTCGGTTTTGGTGGTTTCAGTGCAAAATAGCAACGAACTGTACAATTTTTAACAAAACAGAATATTTCTTTAAGATTTAGTGTTGACAGGTTTTATTTAGAGGTTAGAATGCACACCACATTACAGAGCGGGAATAGCTCAGCTGGTAGAGCACGACCTTGCCAAGGTCGGGGTCGCGAGTTCGAATCTCGTTTCCCGCTCCAATTTTTTGATTGAGTTAATGTGAAGGCAACAATGTTGCGGCGGAATGGCAGAATGGCTATGCACCGGATTGCAAATCCGTGAATCTCGGTTCGACTCCGGGTTCCGCCTCCAATAAGTGCTAGTTTGTGAAGTCGTAGTATCAGTGCCCGGGTGGTGAAATTGGTAGACACAAGGGATTTAAAATCCCTCGCTCGTAAGAGTGTGCCGGTTCAAGTCCGGCCCCGGGCACCATTTCTTTTGATTTAAAAAGAATTCATGGCAGGTAACACCATAACCTGCCATCCTACATGCCATAGACCACACCAATTTCTAATTACCTTTCTATTTAGTATAACTACAGTTCTGATGCAGTTTTAGAGTTTTATAAACTGTATCTTATTCTCTTGAAAAGATTGCCTCCTCACAATCCATAGACACAACCTATTACCCATATATTTCAAATTCTATCTGTAGTCGTTCAGTTGTTGAGCACTGCCTTTAAATATCGCGTTTTAGTGTCAGGTTTTTTTACACTTTTTACTTTTTGAAATTTATTCGGTATGTATATCGTTGTTATGTATACGTAAAAACAATTGGCATCATTAATGCTATATAAAATTAAGTAATTATATTGCGCAATAAAAATTAGTTATTGGCAATAAATCTGCTAATTCAGGCAACGTTTACACAGGAAATATTATGAAATATAAAATTATAAAAGCAGCTTTCTTGGGTTTGTTTTTGAGTGTTAGTAGTATGGCTAATGCAGCCTTAATTATAAATATCTATGAATCCGGTAACAACGTAGAATTGGCGTATTCAGGTTCGATAAATCTTGATTCCACGTTAGGTTTTATAGACACTTCTGAAGCGGTTAATGGTTATTTGGCAAGCGAGGGTGCTATCGGTATTTCAAATGCGGCGATAGATTATTATGAGATTAGTGCGTCAAGTTGGACACCATTCGGAACAAGTGGCTTTGGAACTTGGGATGCGGCATCTGGCGATGCGTTGATGTTATCCACAGACCCCTATTTGGCTCTAGCATCTGGTTACATTTCAGGCGAAACGTTATCGGGAAAGGCAACAAAGGTGAATTCCTCTTTTGCAGCGCTTGGTTTTACCGTTGGCTCATTCGCAACACAACTCGTTAATGGTGATTGTAGCGAAATTGTTACGGTAAATGATAGTCAAGTCCCAGCACAACTCGTTAATGGTGGTTGTAGTGAAACTATTACGGTAAATGTTCGTCAAGTCCCAGCACCAAATGCATTAGCTATCCTTGCATTAGGCTTGATTGGTTTAGGCGCACGTCGCTTTAAAAAATAAGTTTAACAATTTTTCTGAAAGCATCTGCCATTCGGTGGGTGCTTTTTTATGGCTGTGATTAAGTAGGATTGCCTTCGCGTAAATTGATAAGTTATCAATTTATTTAAAATCCATAAAAATGCCTGGGGCAATCTGTAGTTTGCCACAGGATGTCAGTGGTTTCTGGAAAGAGAGCACGTTCTGTCAAAACTCCGGCCATACTTATTACCCGTTATGGTTGCGGAGCGTTTCCCCATATTTTCCGGCATCCTTTTTGTGCTTTGAATTACGACGGCGTTTTATAGCGTTTTTTCTGTGAGCGACTATACTTTATGTTGTGGTTTAAATTGATTACAAATAGTTATCTAATGATTGTAAATCATGAGGCGTTTTATGGAACATCGATATGCTGTGCGCTCGCGGGTATTTGAACGAGTGGAAATATGGGATGGACAAAAAAAATATGGTGACTTTGAAACAGAGAACTGGTGTTCAGGTGGTATTTTTGTTAAAAATTGCCATAATGAAATTGACTACTTTGGCGGTAAATATTTCACAATTAAGTGCTCCCTTAATCCAAATCTGAGCTATCAGGCGAGCTATAGTGCAATAGCGGTACACAAAACTAACGCTGGCATAGGCTTTAGGTGGTCACATAGACAATATTCATTAGAATAGTAGCCAACTTATTAGCGCTTATTTACCCGTAGGTAACTTATTAAAGACTCCCGCAAAGATCTTCTGTACCCATTAATCGATTCAATTGTCATATAGAGGCTAATTTCTTTCGCGAACTTCTATGTACGACAAAATCATGGTCTAATTGTAAAACTTAATCTTGAATGACGTTTTTGGCTTGTATTCCTCATGATATCTACAACAATTCGCTGTAACGAGCTAGCTCAAAAGATTGAGTTAATCGCCACCAATACAGTCAAAATGCTATTCACAACAATGACAAATGCACCCGCATCAAAACCAGATTTGGTGAGAGACTCCTCACCCCTTTACATACCTAATTCACTATTTTTCGATTTTGAACATGTGTTTGTCGACAAAAAGAGGCCATTTGGGAATATGATGCCCTCAGTAGAAGTGTTTCAGTCTGCCGCTCACAAGCTCAGTTTACGCTTAGATGATGAAATTATAGTATACGATGACTTTGGTAATTTCTGCGCGTCAAGGGCGTGGTTTATGCTCATATCTATGGGTTTTACCAATGTTAAGACACTTGATGGTGGTTTACCCGAATGGGTCAGAGGCAATCATCCAACGGTTACAACGCTGTTAAGGGCCAAGTCAACAACGGATATTCAGATTAAGCCAGCGGCTACATTGTCGTTTGTCGATGCTGAATACATTAGTACGAAACTAGCAATGCTTGACTCAGGAACTGCCACACCTGCTTCAATACAGATAATTGATGCTAGAAGCAGCTCCAGATATACAGGATCTGAACCAGAGCCCAGAGCCAATATGAGAGTGGGTCATATACCAAGGTCAGTAAATATTCATTACGCTAGCTTGCAAAACGAGGGTATTTTTAAATCCCTTGATGAATTGAAGTCTATATTTGACGATAGTAATATTAACCTCGACGAGGAAATTGTTACTAGCTGTGGTAGCGGTATTACAGCTTGTATCGTTGCGCAGGCTGCTATCTCATTGGGCGCAAGCTGCGTCTACGTGTATGATGCTAGTTGGTCAGAGTGGGGGGCAAGTCAAACACTTCCTATTGAGGTCAGTCAATAATGAGTGTGACTACTTTTAGCTGGGTTGAATTTCTCTCAATAGCCGTAATTCATTTTTTCGCTGTTGCTAGCCCAGGTCCAGATTTCGCGGTGGTATTAAAACAAAGTATGCAGCAAGGAAGAGCCTCTGCAATTTCAACAAGTGTAGGTATTGGCTCCGGTATACTTTTGCATGTTACTTACTCGTTAATAGGGATTGGTCTTATTATAAAAACCACACCTTGGTTACTCAATATATTATTGTATTTGGCGGCTGGTTACCTAGCGTGGATAGGCTTCAGTGCCATTAGAAGTAAACCGCATGGACAGACGCAAGTTGCCAAGTCGACTGCTGTACCTAAAAGTTTCTTTAAATCATTTATGTTAGGTTTTATTACTAACGGAGTAAATCCAAAGGCAACATTATTCTTTTTGTCTGTTTTTACTGTGGCCATTTCGTCCGATACATTATTGAGCCATAAAGTAATTTATGGTTTGTATATGGCTATCGCTACAGCCGCATGGTTTATATTTCTTTCGATTGTTATTACACATAAACGGGTCCGAGCATTTTATGAGTTAAATGGCTATATATTTGATCGAATAATGGGTGTTGTTCTAATCGTTATGGCTTTATTTTTAGTGCTTAATAGCTAACTTGAATGTTTCAAGAACAAGCGTTTCCTCGGGTATTAAAGGGGCCAATAATGCCGTTGCAAAATCCATAAACAATCAACTAAACTATACATTAATCGCAGTGGTTTAAAACGTAAACAGACTACTGGCAGAAAATTAACATGGAAACAAAGTATTCAATGAATAAAGTATCATCACCAAATCATAATTTAGATATTAAAAGCCTATTTGAACGTGGCAATGCTGCGACGAAGCAAAATTTTTCGGTTATTCTTCGATGCATGTTTATCTTATTGTTTATTGGATTAGCATCACTCGTGGGGTTTTTGAATATTTATAATATTGAAACAGTTCAGCAACTCGAAGCTTTGCAAACTGAAACCTATTTTTTCAATATGTTACTGACGGTCTGTTTATCGCCTTTAATGGCGGGTATTTGTATGTTGGCAGTTAAAACTGAACGCAAACAACCCATCAATGTTATGAGCTTATTTATGTATGTTCCCCTCATACTATGGTTAGCAACGGCAGAATTAATTATTTCATTGTTAATTCAGGTAGGTATGACTTTATTTATTTTACCGGCAATTTATATTTTTATCACGACGGTTTTTACTAAATTTCTAATCGCTGATAAGCAACTACGTCCGTTCATGGCGATAAAGTTATCCATTCAAATGTCTAATCAATATCTATTGCAATTGACTATCTTATTCGCTATTTTCTTTGTTTTATTTCTACTTGGCATGGTAACGTTTGGGCTGGCATTTATTTGGATAGTGCCCTTGTATTATAACGTTACAGGTATTTTGTATAACGACTTGTTTGGGGTTAAGGGCGAAGCTCAGCAAGTGGATCCCATAATTAACTCAGAGGAAACTCATTTCGATGCATAAAATCAAAATTATTTCGATTGCAACTATCGTTCTTGTTCTCGTTCTATTTGGCATATATTTAATGCAACCTGAAAAATCAGTTATTCAAACCGTCCCGCAAAGTGAATCGGCAAAAAAGCCTATTCCTGATTTTAATCAATTCGAAAATACTACAGACAAAAAGAAAGCTTTTTTTAGTTACCTTAAACCTGCAATACAAACTCAAAATAATCATATCTTGATGCAACGTGAATTTATTAATGGTTTGCGAGCCAAGCATATATCTGGCGAAATGATCACTGAGAAACAGATGGAAGAGCTTGTATGGTTAGCAAAAGAATATAGAGCGGATATGGGCGACGACTTAAATACCACTTTTGACCAGCTATTAACTCGGGTTGATATTATTCCCGTAGAGCTCGTTTTAGTCCAAACTGCAAACGAATCAGCTTGGGGAACGTCACGATTTGCCCTTAAAGGATATAACTTTTTTGGTCTTTGGTGTTTTGAAAAAGGCTGTGGGTTCGTGCCTAGACGTCGTAATGAAGATGCGGAGCATGAAGTTGCTAAGTTTAATAATTTATCCAGAGCCATGTATACTTATATGCGGAACTTGAACAGACATGATGCTTATCGGGAGTTGCGTAGCATACGTAAACAACTTCGCAGTAAAATGGAGCCAATTTCGGCTGTCGCACTATCCGAAGGTTTAACGAAGTATTCTGAGCGTGGAGATGATTACGTTATTGAATTAAAGCAAATGATTAGAGTAAATAGGAAACATATGTAATGCATAAAATCGTTTTCGTCGCTGTGTTAGCAGTATTGATAGTGCAGACCGCAATTGCGGATGAAGTAGAGGTCAGATATAAAACTTTTTATAGCCACGTCAAAAAGTTAGATAATGACGATACTCAGGCCCTCCAATTTGCGTTCGGTTTTATGCATGTTGGGACAGGCAAGCTTTGTACCATTCATAACGCACGCATAAGCACTCAAAAAATTCAGATCCCTTTAGTCGTGACAACGGAAAACCGTTTTACTATTCGTTCCGAGAAAGCATTGAATTTAGCTGATGCTTTTGTTGTTATTGATTTTGAAGAAGCGTCGAATCAGTGTGATATATCAGTTCAACTTGAAACCAAACCTGAATATCTAAAAACCGAATATACATTTGAAGAAATGCAATTTTTGTACGAACAGTACGAGGCCTTTTTTAATGAGATGGGAAGTTTTCTATCGTTTATGATGCCAACAGTAACAGGTTTAATGTTGCAATTTAGCGATAACAACCTAACCGAGGCTGCAAAAACGGGTGAAACAGTAACTGCTGGAGCACTTATGCTTAATGATGAATGGTTCGAGCGCAGAAAAGCATTAAAGCTGCAAACCAAGCCGTTACGCATAACGGCTATAGCTAGCAAATAGCTAATTTTTCGTTACCAGGTTTAATTGAAAGGCAATTTGGTTAGCTAATCGCTCAACAGCCTGATTGCCTTTTTCTGCAACCTCTCTCGCACGATAAAACTCAAGCATCCCTACGTCATGCAATTGTGGTTCGATGAGAATATCAGGTGGCTCGCCAGCAAGTCGTGAGCGAGTCACTCTAGCTTGCAAGATTTCAAGCGAACTACTCATCACACCCACAATGCCTGGTGATGGTCTCTTATTCGGCTTCGGGTCCGGTGAAAGCCACTTTTTAATAAAGCTATCGTTTGCTTTATCAAGCATCGCGTCTGTTTTCCGTTGATTTTCCTCATGTTCAAGTTCACACTTTTCAATCAGCCTTGGACGAAAATCAGCACTAAGGTTTACTGCAATCACAAAGTCCGCTCCCATATGTCGGCATTGATTTACCGGGACAGGATTAGCGACCGCACCGTCAACGAGCCATCTACCGTTATGGTCGACAGGACTAAATAGAGCAGGAATAGCACAAGAAGCCTGAATAGAGTCGCCAATTTCACCTTTATTAAATACCACTTCTTTACCCGAATAGAGATCAGTTGCAACACAAGCAAATGGTATGTTCATAGCCTCGAAAGTAGGGGTACAAAAATCACTCTTTAATTTATCAAATACTTTTTGGCCGCTAGCTAATCCGCCTCGTCTAAATCCCACACCGAGAAGTTTAAATACTTGCCACTCAGTCAGCTCGTTTGCCCAAGTCTCTAATTCATCTAATTTCCCGCTAGCAAATGCGGCTCCAACATATGCACCAATTGAACAACCAGCGATAATGTCTATCTGTACACCAGCTTTTTGTAATGCTCTAATAATCCCAATATGCGCCCAACCTCTAGCCGCACCAGCACCAAGTGCAAGTCCAATTTTCATGTAAATCCTTATTAAATTTATGTCAGTACTGAGTATCGAAATAATTTATTTTTAATAGAGCGCTATATTAACCTACTCTTGGTCTTTTGTTGGTTTTACTACGAGGGTATCGCATTCAACCCCATCAATAATAAGCTCAGCAGTATTGCCGAGTAACGCCGCGGATAGCCCTTTACGACCAACCGAACCAATCACTAATAAATCGGCACTATATTTTTTGCACAACGCAGGAATAATATCTTCAGGTAAGCCCTCTAATACATGGATATTGGTGCTATCTAATTTGTACTTCTGGCCAAGAGCCTGCAGTGTCTTAGTATGTCGTTGTTGCACTGATTTATTATAAATTTCGGGAGAGAAATTAGGGACTTCTACAGCAATATGTATTGGTGCCCCCGCAAATGAATTTGCTAAGTGAAGAGTAGCGCTGAGCATTTGCGATAAAGCATAAGCAGTCTCAGCGACTTTATCACTTAAACATGTGTGAGCATTGTCTTTAGCTGAAACTCCGATTGAACCTACGATAGTGCCACCTTGAGGCCATTCATGGTACTTTACTAAGAGGACGTCCACAGAAGAATTACGCACAATGTGCCAGTCACTTGGGGTGAACAAGGTAGATGCTAATAATCCATGTTTTTTAGTCGACTTTATAATCAAATCACATTTATATTCGCTGCAAGTGTCTATTACTGACTCATGTAATTTTTTATACCAAGTGATGACAACCTCTACAGTACTTGCGCATTTTAGCCGTTTAACCAGCGCATCTAGCTTTGCTTTCTCATGCTCAACCATTGCCTGCTTCATATCGAAACGTTCGTCACTGGTAAGTACTGCGGTCATGTCATAGGATTTATCATAGACGCAACTTAATGCAATAATTTTCGCACCTGTCTTTTCGGCGATGCTCAATGCTCGTAGCAAAGATGATTGCTGGTCAAGGGTAGGGTCGGTAACAGCTAATATTTTTTTACAATTAAACATAGGTTTCTCCAAAACTGTTGTGTCTATTACATTCTGAGTCTTTTCTGTTTAGGATGCTAGTAACGGTGTTGCCTCCGACCAAAGCATGCCATTAAAAACCTTGCCGGCTTTAAGACATTTCTCAGATAGGGAATGATAGGGTGAAACGTGGGTTCTATATTAACGTTACTGAGATTAACAAGCACTGCTGACGTGGACTTCCATATCAGGAAAACGTTGTTTAACACGATTAAAGTCAACAATAGATATTAATTTTCCATCTACCTTGATTAACTCTTCTTTCTGAAAACGGGTTAATAACCTACTAATCGTTTCTACTGTTAACCCCAAGTAGTTACCAATTTCATTTCTGGTCATGGACAAATTAAACTGTTTTGCAGAAAAGCCCCTTTCCTCGAAGCGTTGGGATAGGTCAATCAAAAAATGCAATAAGCGCTCTGCTGCGCTGCGCTTGCTTAATAACATCATCAGGTCATGATCGTGTTTTATTTCTGCACTCATGAATCGCATTATCTGTTGCCGAAGCTTTGGAAATTTAATCGACATTTGATCCAAGGTATCGTAGGGCACTTCGCAAACCATAGCAGTTTCTAAGGCTTGAGTATAACTAGCATGTTTATTGTCTTTTAAAGCGTCAAATCCAATAATATCGCCAGGAAAGTGGAAACCGATAATCTGTTCTACACCCTCTTTGTCGCTTATATAAGACTTAAATGAACCTGAGCGAACTGCATATAAGGAATGAAATTTATCTCCATAGCTTACCAATTTATCAGTCTTGTGAAGAGGCCTTTTTCTCTCGATGATATCGTCTAACGATTCTAGTTCGGCTTTGTTTAAGCTAACAGGTAAACATAAATGACTAAAACTACAACTTTGACAGTGAATAGAAAGTTCAGAACCCTTTGCCATGACACATTCCTTTGAATTAGTTTCCGCTTAATTATTACCCATAAATAGATTGAAGGTCAAGATCAAAGCAAAAGCAAATAAGAGGATCGAAATGATTTTTCGTGTCATTTTATGCTGAAAAACAGGTACCAAAAAACTAGCCCCGAGGCTTGTCGCCATAAGAGTGGGGAGTGTTCCTAAACCAAATGAGAACATCACTAAGGCACCTTGTATCGCTGACTCACTAGCTAATGACCAAGTTAGAACTGAATAGACTAATCCACAAGGAAGCCAACCCCAGATCATCCCATAAGCTAAGGTATATAATGGATTTTTAAAAGGAATCAGTTTTTTAGATATGGGTGATATTTTTCGCCATAGCTTACCACCCATTTTCTCCAGTAGAGATAGACCTTTGTACCAATCGCCAATATAAAGTGCCAACAAAACTAAAAACACAATACTTATAGTTTGCAAGATGGGTAAGCCAGATTGAAGATTAACTGTCGCCATACCGCCCACAAAGCCGGTGATTGCGCCTGCTATTGTATAGCTAATAATACGCCCAAGGTTGTATGAAAATATATAGGGAAGCTGTGACTGGTCCTTAGGTATGGCAAATGAAAAAGCACTTGCGATACCGCCACACATCCCAATACAATGAACACCGCCAGCGATACCAATAAAGAAAGCACCAATGTAATTAATTTCGAACATTATTTACTATCTTCGATGTCATCAGCTTTGTTTTCTTGTTCAATGGTATTAACGCTTTCTTTGTTTATGTCGTCATCAAACAAAATGCTGTAGCCCTGGCGATCTAAATCTTCAAATTGATTTGACCTGACAGCCCAAAAAAATATGATAACGCCAATACCCACTATAATAATTGCTAGGGGGATTAACACATAAATAATACTCATAAGGGCGTATCCATTTTTCTTTACCTTAATCTCTAAGCAGACGGGTTGAATTATAAACCACAATAATTGAACTGATAGACATACCAAGTGCGGCCATCCAAGGTGTCAAAAAGCCAGCCATCGCTAATGGTAAAACCAGTATATTATAACCAATTGCCCACAGCATATTTTGCTTTATCTTGCGCCGAGCTTTTTTGGCCATAGACAATACCAGAACTAATGAATTTAATTGGGCGTTGAGTAATATGACGTCAGCTGCATTTTTCGCTAAATCCGATGCATTCCCCACTGCTACTGATACATCGGCAGCAGCTAGCACGGGAGCATCATTAATACCGTCACCTAGCATTAGTATCTTTTTACCTTGCTGCTGCATTGTTTTAATGGTTTCTAACTTTTGTAATGGTGTGCATTGCGAATAAGTATTACCAATACCTAATTTAACCGCAACATCACATACATTTTTGTCGCTATCACCACTCAATATACTTGTTTCGTATCCGCTTAACTTGCTTAATATGTCAGCTACGTCACTTTTTACTTCATCTGCTAACCAAAATGCTGCGACAACATCTCCGTCTTTTGCAAGAATGATTGACGCATCCACGAGTTCATTTATTAATTCACTTCTAACATCTATACCAATAAAGTTAGCAGATCCCAACTGATAAGCATGACCATTAATAGTGCCATAAATACCATTGCCGACACTAACATTAAAGTTATCGATGTGTTGATGCTGAGCATCAATATCGAGTTTTGAAAATGCTTTTGCAATAGGGTGCTCCGATCGCACTTCTAATGCCGTCGCAATAGATAAAAGCGTGTATTTTTGAGATTCATCTGCGGTCCATATTTTTTCTATGGAAAATTCCCCGCGAGTTAATGTACCTGTTTTGTCAAACACAATGTCTGATATTTCAGTAAGTTGTTCAAGTGCATCTGCACGTTTCAGCAATATACCGTTTTTATTTAGCTTTGCCATGGCACAGGTCAACGCTGACGGTGTTGCTAAGCCAAGCGCACAAGGGCAGGTAGCAACGAGCACAGAAATAGCTATCCAGAAAGCATGATGATTGCCTTGTAAAAGCCAGAATGTATATGTAAGCGCAGTGACGGCCAATACAATAATACTAAAATGTCTGCTGAGTCGGTCTGCCATTAGAGCGACTTTAGGTTTATTTACCATTGCCGCCTCTTGTAATCGCAAAATTTGATTTACCGTAGAATACTTAAGGGTTTTGGTCACTTTAATCGTAATAACACCAAGTTGATTTAACGTACCACCATAAACGCGTGCGTCTAGCTGTTTGCTCACAGATTCAAATTCACCTGTTAACATTGATTCATCGATTATTGCCTGTCCCTCGGTAATTACTCCATCAATAGGCACAATTTCACCTGCTTTGACGAGCACTAAATCATTAATTTGTAATTGTTTTGCCAATACCGACGTCAGTTCCCCATTTACCCACTTATATGCGGTGACAGGAATATGTTTCAACATGTTTGAGGATATTTGATTCGCTTTATGTCTAGTCCGTTGTTCTAAATAACGACTGATAAGGAGAAAGAACACGAACATACAGATTGATTCAAAATAGACTTCTGCATCAACGTCATTAACGGTTATTAAACCAGCAACATAGGTTGAAAATATAGCGATCGTAACCGATATATCCATATTGATTGTCTTTGCCATTGTGGATTTTAACGCACTAAGATAGAAGACACTGCCTGAATACAACACAACAGGAGTCGTTAACACTAGACTGATCCAGTTAAAAAACCGTGTGGTCTCAGCTTCAATATTGCCAAACAAATCGAAATATTGTGCCATTGCTAACATCATAACCTGCATGGTCATTAAGCCAGCTAATCCCAATTTCTTTAAATACCCTTTTTGTTCATTTTGAAATGAGGCTTCGTGATTGTCAGGGTGAAAGGGAAGGGATTCGTATCCTATTTTTTTAAGTTGTTTAAGTAGCTGAGAAAGTTTGATTTCTGTATCATGCCACGTGATCATAGCTCGACGAGCACCCACATTAACAGCGACCTGTTTAACGCCGACTAGTTTGGCGAGTTGTTTCTCTATTAGCCACCCACACGCAGCACAAGTTATACCTTCCACAGTTAACTGTATTTGCTTGTGTATGCCATTTTCAAAAACAAACTCTTCTTGTAGCTCAGCCTCGTCATACACAGCGAGTTTGCTCATGGTGTTATCGAGTGCTGCATCGCCTTTTGTGGCAGGCTCTGTTCTAAATTCGTAGTAGCTCTCTAATCCATTTTCAACAATGGAACTCGCAACTGCTTGGCAACCCGGACAACACATATTATGTGTTTTGTGAAGAATGGTGACAGGATATTTTTCACCCTCTAAATTAGGAAGGCCGCAGTGAAAACAAGCGCCCGTCGATACATTAATAGCCATTGAGAATGGGTGCCGCCGTTATGGATTGAATTTGATCGCCGCAGACGCCGGCAAAATTACAGTTTTCTGAACCTTCCAACTTTCGTCAAGTGGTGTAAGGCGCAATCGCCATTTACCGTTGATACTAGTATCGGTTTGTGCCCTATAAATGCCATTCGCATCGGCGCTTAACAATACGTAAAAATCTTTGTCTTCCTGGGTAACATGATAAAAGTCTAATTTGAGTGCTTGTTTGGTTTTCGGAGCCCCGGATAAAAATTCAACTGAGATAAAATCATCATTGATGTTTAACGTTGTTGTAATATTTAATTCCTTAGCTTTCTCAATTTTGTCTAACCTAGCATTAATAGCCTTACCTTCTTTATAGTAATCATCAACAACTAAGCTGTTTGTCCCGTCGGTTGCATATCCCACGACAATTCCGCCAACAATAAATGACGACAACGGAATACAGATTAATAACCAAGGATAAAACTGTTTGTACCATGGCTTACTGTCTAACTCTTCCATAATGCTTAAACTCTTCTTTAATACTAGGTGAAATAACTGATTGTTTGACAGGGAGTATACGGACTGGGATACAAAAAAGCCCCGGTAATACGAGGCTTTTATAGTCGTTTTTTACTTACTTTGAGACAGGCTGTAAACATAAGCTGCGACAACATGCACCTTATCTTCACCAAGCGTTTCTTTAAATGCAGGCATTACGCCGTTGCGTCCATAATAAAGGGTCTGCGTTACTGTCTTTTTGTTACCACCATATAGCCATATATTATCTGTTAGGTTAGGGGCCCCAAGAATTTGATTTCCTTTGCCATCTATCCCATGACATGCAGAGCAAATTACAAATCGTGCTTTCCCTGCTTCTTTCAATCCAAGGTCAACGTCACGGCCACTTAAGCTCAGTGTATATGCAACAACTTCTGCCACACCGTCCTCACCCATGCTACCTAACCAACCGGGCATAGCCCCGCGACGACCTAAGATTAACGTTTCTTTAATCTTGTCCCCGGAGCCACCATACAACCAATCATTATCAGTTAAATTAGGAAATCCAGAGGCTGCTCCTTTCGCATTAGAACCGTGGCATTGTGCACAGTTTTGCAAAAATAAACGCTGGCCAACTTGTATTGCTCTTTCATTCTCAGCTAAAAGTTCTATTGGCGTTTTTGCATACTCAGCAAAAATGGGGTCAAATTTTTCATTAGCATATTTTATTTGAAGGGCGTAATCATTGTAATTTCCGTCGTCAATATCTTTTTGCAATGCTAATTTTGATTCCTCTAATGAAAGAACGCCTTGGTTAGAGCTAGTCCAACCGAGTACTCCTTTATAGCCGCCTAAGCCTGGATAAAGAATCAAATAGGCAACGCCCCAAACAATACAAATGTAAAATAAGATTGTCCACCAACGCGGTAACTGATTATTCAATTCTTCTATGCCATCGAATACGTGTCCCATTGACGCGCCTTCTTCAACTCCAGTATCGTTTGATAGACACCAGCGCAACAACAAGAAACAACCCAAGATCGAGCCCAGCGTTATTACAGATATCCAAATTGTCCAAAACATACTCATAAGTTTAAGACTCCTGATCTTCTTTATTTAAATTTTTCTTTTTTTCATCATCGAAAACTAAGTTTGCTGCTTCGTCGAAGTTCTTTTTATTGCGGCTGCTGAATGCCCAATAACATACTCCAACGAAAGAGACGAAAACGATGACCGTAAATATGCTGCCTATAGTTCCTTGATCCATTATTTTAAATGTGTCCCAAGTTGCTGCAGATAAGCGATTAAGGCTTCCATTTCTGTTTTGCCTTTGACTGCAGCCACAGCACCTGCAATATCCTCATCTTCATATGGCATACCTAACATGCGGTTAACCTCCATTTTCTTAACAATATATTCACCGTCAAGGGTGTTTTCAGACAACCATGGGTAACCAGGCATATTCGACTCAGGAACCACATTTCTCGGATTCATTAAGTGAACGCGGTGCCACTCATCACTATAGCGTTGACCGACTCGAGCTAAATCTGGTCCCGTTCTTTTTGAACCCCATAAGAAAGGGCGCTCCCAAACAGATTCACCAGCTACGGAGTAGTGTCCATACCGCTCGGTCTCGGAACGGAAAGGACGGATCATTTGGCTATGACACCCGACACATCCTTCACGGATGTACAAATCTCTGCCTTCCAACTCTAGTGCAGTATATGGGCGTAACCCTTTAACTGGTTCTAATGCTTGTTGGTCAAACATGAGTGGAAGAATTTGTGCCATTGCACCAAAGCTGATCGCGACTAAAATAAGAACGGTTAACAAGCCAACGTTTTTTTCTAATAACTCATGTGGATTTTTCATTATTGCTATCCTTACGCTGCAGCTGTTGCAGGGTTAGCTGCAACGCTTTCTTTGGGTGCATTAATAGTGCGGTAACAGTTGTATGCCATGATGAACATACCGGTAACAACAAATAAACCACCAATGAACCTGACGATATAAAAAGGCTTAGAGGCCTCTAATGATTCAACAAACGAATACGTTAGGGTGCCGTCTGAATTGACTGCTCTCCACATTAGACCTTGTAATACGCCAGACATCCACATTGCGACAATGTACAAAACCACACCGATTGTTGCTAACCAAAAGTGAATGTTAATTAGTTTTGTACTGTACATTTTCGGCTGACCAAACAAGATAGGGACTAAGTGGTAAACCGAACCAATAGTAATCATAGCTACCCAACCTAGTGCTCCAGAATGAACATGTCCAATAGTCCAATCTGTATAATGCGATAAAGCATTTACTGTCTTAATTGCCATCATTGGACCTTCGAATGTAGACATACCATAAAATGATAATGAGACAATCAAAAAGCGTAATACTGGATCCGTTCTTAGCTTATGCCAAGCCCCTGACAGTGTCATAATACCGTTGATCATTCCTCCCCATGAGGGCACGAATAGTATTATTGACATTGCCATCCCTAACGACTGTGTCCAATCAGGTAGTGCCGTGTAGTGAAGGTGATGTGGACCAGCCCAAATGTATAGCGATATAAGTGCCCAAAAGTGAACAATTGATAAACGGTATGAATACACCGGACGACCAGCCTGTTTGGGTACAAAGTAGTACATCATTCCCAAGAAGCCTGCAGTTAGGAAAAAACCAACTGCATTGTGCCCGTACCACCATTGCATCATGGCATCAACTGCACCTGCATAAATTGGGTACGACTTGGTCAAACTAACCGGCACAACCATACTGTTGCCTATGTGCAATACAGCAACGGTTAGCATAAACGCACCCAAGAACCAATTGGCCACGTAGATATGAGATGTTTTACGTATAACAAGCGTACCAAAGAAATTGATAATGTAAGCAAGCCAAACGAGTGTAATGAGAATGTCGATTGGCCACTCCAACTCAGCATACTCTTTGCTAGAGGTGTAACCTAAAGGCAAGGTTATAACTGCCGAAACAATAACTGCTTGCCATCCCCAGAAGGTAAAGGCGGCTAATTTGTCACTGAATAATCTAACTTGTGACGTTCTCTGCACAATATAATAGGAGGTCGCAAACAACGCGCTTCCACCAAATGCAAAGATAACAGAGTTAGTGTGCAGAGGACGTAACCGAGAGTAGGTTAACCATGGAATGTCAAAATTTAATGCTGGAGCAAATAATTGCGCAGCAATTAAAACTCCCAACGACATTCCGATAATGCCCCACACAACGGTCATTACTGTGAATTGCCTGACAACTTTATAGTTGTATTCAGGATGTACTTGGCTTGTTTCGCTCATATTAATCCATCTTCCGCGTCGAGAAAAAATAACTACATCTCAATGCTGTTAACTTACGTTTCCCTCTAGTTGAGTAGTGAGACTAAGTTAAGTAAGCTATTGAGGTATTACATACGGATAATAATGTTTTTAAGTACAAAAAGATATATTACTTGAGTAGGCCTTGATCTTCATCAATGAAGACATGTATAAAGTTAATAGAATGTAAATAAATTAGAAAAAAATGTATTCAAAACAGACACTAATACTCTTTATAGCCCTAATAGCAATAAGCCTTTCAGGGGTTTATTATAAAAATGTTAATAGTCAAATAAATCGTCAAGAAGAATGCGATTTAACCGTCACAAAGTGCACATTTTTATACGAAAAAAATAAAATAAATGTCAGCTTTTTATCTCCAATCGTCACTGAAGACGAAATTTTGCTCTCTATTGCTATGCCGCAAGAGCTCAAACTAACCAAAGCTTGGATTGAAGGAGTTAATATGTTTATGGGTAAAACACCCGTTATCGAGGAAGGAAACGGTTATGTCACGTTTTTGGGGAGTTGCAATCTTGCTAAAATGCAGTGGCGATTACACCTACACGTTGAAAACCAAAACGGCCAAGTAAAAACTTACTCAGCCGCTTTCTATACAACTAATAGCTAAGTTACATTTGAGATTGCATATAATTGGATAATCCTAACATTTCGATCAAGCCAAGTTGTTGTTCTAGCCAATGCGCATGATCCATTTCGGTGTCATCTAACAAAATCATTAGCATGTCACGAGTTACATAGTCTTTTTCAGTTTCACACATCGCGATAACAGTTCGCAGTTTGTCTGCAACTTCATATTCGACGCGCAAATCGCTTTGCAACATGTCAGGCACTGTTATACCGACCTTGTAACCGACACGTGTTTGCATATCTGGTTTGCCACCTAAAAACAGCATGCGCTCTATGAGTTTAGTCGCATGACCTTTTTCATCGTCAAACTCATGATTAATGCGCTCGTATAACTTATTTAGTCCCCAATCTAAGTACATTTGAGAATGCACAAAGTACTGATCCATTGCTGCTAATTCGTAACCTAGAAGGGTGTTCAACCCGCCAATTACATTTTTATTGCCTTGCATATTAATCTTCCTCTACTTGAGACTGAAGGTAGTTTTGAATACCTAAGTGTTCAATTTGGTATGCTTGAGTGTCTAACCAATCATAGTGGTCCTCTTCGTACTCAAGAATACTCGTTAATAAATCTCGAGTTACGAAGTCCAAATGTGATTCGCACAGTGCAATCGCATCTTTCATTTGTGGGATTTGCTTAGTTTGGAAACCGGCATCACACTTGAGCATTTCGACAGGGTCTTCACCTATGTTTATCTTGCCTAGCATTTGCAAGTTAGGTAAGCCTTCAAGAAATAAAATCCGAGTTATTATTTCATCTGCTTGTTTCATATCCTTTATGGATTTTTTGTAGCACTTTTCATTAAGTGCCTCAAAACCCCAGTTTTTGTACATTCGAGCATGTAAAAAATATTGATTTATTGAAGTGAGTTCAGTGGTAAGTACTTCATTGAGTACTTTTATGACTTCTGGTTTACCTTTCATTTAGCTACCCTTCTTCCTGAGACAATGACGAATACGTCTTTGATGAATAAATACTAGTATAGTGAGGTTTTGACTAATATCAATATTAATGAAAAATAGTCTTTATATATCAATGCGATACTAAAGAGAATGATTTTCATTAAGTATTTTATTATGAACATCGTTGTTGCTTAATTATTGGTGTTATTTATCATTTCAAAGCTTTCTTCGGCAAAACCCAAACCGGCTTCAGCGAAGAAGTTAAATACCTTATCCACGCCTGCATCTAACAGGGGTTGAACTTCATCTTCATACCTTGCGATAGCAGCAATTTTTCCAGAGTAAGAGGCGTTTCTGAGCTGATTAGTAATATTAGATGAGTCATCTATCGATGGCAATGCTAATAAAATAAGTTCAATTTTACTTATGTCCACATTTTCCCATAAATCGATATTTTCTCCATCTCCAAGAATAGCGACATAGTTTTGTTCTCTCAGCGAATTAACCTTATCCAAGTCAGCATCCATACCTGTAACACCTTTTTCCATCAGTTTTGCTAGTGTTTTAAATGCGCCTTTTCCAACACGTCCCATGCCGATAACGAGTACTTTTGTGTCTCCCATTTTGGGGTAAACATCTTCAGGTAAAGAGACGGGCGATTGAAACAGTTTAAGACGGCCTTTATGCCGGTTGTATTGATTGTGTGAGCTCTTATATAGCACACTTGTGAATACAAATGAGAATGAAACACTGAGCGCCATTATCACTAACCACACAGTATCAAGGAGTCCAACGCTTACCGCAACAGCCGCTACAATCAGCCCGAATTCGCTATAGTTCGACATTACCAAACTGGAGAGAAAAGAAGTTCGTGCTCGGAGTCTAAATTTAGTAAGTAAGATAAAAAATAAATAAAATTTAATCGGCAACAACAAGGTTATGAATAGTGCAATGCTCGTAATTTCTAGTGTAGGAAGTGCGGTCAAACCTATGGTTAAAAAGAAGCCAATTAAAAAAAGATCCTTGAAGCTTAATAATGACTTCGACAATTCATTTGCTTTGGAATGCCCAGCAAATAAAACGCCAAAAATAAGCGCACCTAAGTCTCCCTTGATTCCCACAAGTTCAAATAATTGATATCCTCCTAATGCTAAAATAAAACCGGTTAGTGGAAGTAATTCACCATGTCCCGATTTATTCAAAAGTCTATGTAGCAAAGGAACAATCGGTATGAGTAGAAATAGCAACAGAGCCAAAGGTGAGGGGATTTGGCCCGTTGCGCCAACCATGAAAAGTACAGCAAAAATATCCTGCATTACTAAGATACCAATAGCGACCTTGCCATGTCGGGTTTTACTCTCACCACTTTCTTCCAATATTTTGACTACACAAACGGTAGAACTAAAACTAAATGCAAACCCAATTAAGGCCGCTGTCAGTAAGTCCATGTCGGTGAAGTAGGGCAAGCCAATTAAGCTTAAAAGCAGAAATACTGCGCTGACAAATGCGATCCAAATAGTCGAATGTAGAACACTGCTCAACCATATTTCACGTTTTAATAAGTCTTGAACATTCAACTTTAAACCAATAGTGAAAAGCATCATTGTAATGCCGAGATCAGCAATCTCTTGCAAGCTACTATTCGTTTCTATCCCCCACGCATTGAGTGCAAATCCGGCAATCAGGTAGCCAATGAGCGGAGGCAGACTTAATAGCCTAAAACCAAATCCAAAAACAAAAGCAATTAATAAATAGATGTATTCCATCAGTTTTTTGTATTCTCAAATAGTAAAAATGAAGTTTTTAGCTAGTATCTAACGATATTCACTATTAATCGAGTTATTGATGGATATTATATCTAAAAATTTGGTATTTTATTAAAATAAAACACAGACTTACTATCAATTTTGCATTTGTGCCAGAACAGTAGTATCTTCACGCAAAGTAGTAACGCGCAGGGAGTGCCGGCTTAATCTGCGATAGTAAACATCGCGCTAGGTAAACAATGTGAACGACTCCCAAAACAAAGAAAAAAAATTACATCACCGTATTTCGTCAAGATTAGCGCTTATAGTAATCACGATATGTGCCGTTGGGGTGCCTTTTAGCATAGGCAACTGGATTCACTATGGCTTCAACAATATTCACCTTGTTCACTTTGTTTTTATAACAGTGGCAGGCGCAATGTATTTTGCTCCCTCTAAACATAAAACAATCATAGATACTGTTTTAGTGATTATGTTTTCATCATTTTTAATACTCATTGGTACCTACGAATATGGTCTATCCATTGGTGTGTTCGCCTTATTAATATCATCTAGTTTACTACTTGCCGTTTTGCACAACCTTAAGGTTTCTTTTATTTATAGTGCGCTAATGCTCATCTCTGTAGTGGGTGCGGTATCATTTCTTAACAATGACCTTATTGCTGCAATCCAAAGTGATAGTCCAACTTTTATAAACGTATTTATTTATTCTATTGGAGCGGTGTTGGTAAGTTTTGCGTTGATTGGCGTATCACTTATAGAGTTGCAAACCACATTAAATGAATCATTAGCTGAAATAGACGCGCACAGCAAACAGCTTGAGTACTTGGCAAATTACGATGATCTAACCGGGCTCAGTTCCCCTCGACTAGCACAAGAGCAACTTGCATTAACATTAAACATGGCAAAACGTTATGAATTTAAAGCGGCTGTCCTGCATATAGACATAGATGGGTTTGGATTAATTAATGAAGCCCTTGGCCGCGATGCGGGTGACTATGCATTAAAAGAAGTAGCCAAACGAATAAAAGAATTAATTAGAGATACTGATATCGCTAGCCGTCAGAGTGGTGACGAATTTTTAGTTATTTTGTATTATCCAGTCTCAAAACTAGCCTGTGACGTGATATGTAAACGTCTAATAGCCGCATTTGACGCACGCGTTCCATACAAAGACCACGAGATAAAAATTAACCTTAGCATTGGTGTCGCGATCTATCCTGACAATGGTGATACTCAATTTGAATTGAGAGCTAAGGCTGACAAAGCAAGATATGCTTCAAAGAACAACAAAATAAATCATTTTACATTTGCAGATTGATATCATTTTTTAATTTTTATTGTTAGACCTAAATAAGTTTATGTTTAACAGTAAACACGCTCGTCTGAAAACACATCCTCTTAAAAGTACGCACTAAAAGACCAGACTACAGGAATATTTGATTATTTTTAATTCCTTACTATAATTAAATCGTTCGAAAAACGAACGATTTAATTCATTAATAAAAAGGAAAATAAAATGAAACGAATAATAATCACAATAGTTTGCATAGTATTTAGTTCACTAACAGTTGCAAAAGACAGGCTGGAAATATACGAGGACTATGATGTAGGCAAAGAAGTGATGGTAATAACGACAGTTAAAGTTGACCCTAATATGGGAGATATATATCTAGCTGGTCTTAGTCAGAGCTGGGTCAAAGCCGTTAAAATTCAAAAAGAACTTGGCTTTATCAAAGATTGGAAGATCTATGGAAGTGATCTGCCGATGAGTGGTGATTTTAATATGCTTTTGGTGGTAACCATGGCCAGCGGCTCTGACATGGAACCTAACAAAGATAAATATGACGCCTTTATGAAGAAGTGGAGCGAGTCTGATGAACAAACGTCTAACGAAATTTCAGCAAAGTACCCGGAAGTGAGAACATTAACGGGTGAATATCATATGCGTGAAATAATGATGAAACAATAGTTGAACCAAGCGCTTGATTGTGTGAATACAAGAGAGCGCTAACATGAAGAGATTCGAAAGAAGAGAAGTTGAATCCGCATTACCTTCCCGTTAATAGCTGCCCTTAGACTCTCTGGCAGTTTGCGTTTAGGCATCCAATATTATGAAAATCCTGTCAATATAATTATATCGAACACATCAACATTAACAACCCATCAACATTATTAAATTATAATCGATTAAAAAACGTACATTGAATACCCTAATAATGTTATGGTGTTTTTTTGTGCGATATTGTATTAAGCCGGTTTGTTATCTCATACCTTAAGAAGAAATCGATATGAAGCTTAATTGCGCAGACTTTACTCATTGTTGGGTAAAAATCCAGTGGTAGTTAATCGAGCGTGCCACTGTTCTCTTTATTATAAGCAGCATAATTAAACGTTTAATTAAGTCTGTAGGAATTTCCTTAAGGTCACAATATATTATGAATTCGAATTATCCAACTCAATTTCAGTTTACAAATTCCCCCTTATTAAAAACGTTCTCGTTGAAAAAGAGCGTCCTCTTTATGGCCTTATCTCTGTTTTTAGTTGGCTGTAATGATAAATCTTCAGAAGATACACTATTAATAGCGCCTATTAACCAAGCCCATACGAGCATAGATGCTGATATCCGGTCAATTATTCTTGCACAGAACTTGACTGGTGATCCGAGTGCAGGAAGATCTCTACCACATATCGATACACCAAAAGCACAATTAGGTATGAAACTCTTCTTTACTAAAAGCTTAGGTGGCGATCTGGATTCCGCCTGCGTTACTTGCCATCATCCTATGCTAGGAGGAGGGGACGACATGTCTTTACCGATTGGTGTTGATGCAGAAGTGGTGGATTTGTTAGGACTTGGCCGATTTCATAGCGTCAATGGCGAGCATTTTGATGGCGGTCCTACGGTACCTAGAAATTCTCCAACAACCTTCAATATCGGTTTATGGGATAGTTTTATGTTTCATGATGGTCGAGTCGAAAGCTTAGGGAAAACGCCCAATGTAGGAGGCGATGATGGATTGGGAATTCGTACGCCGGATGTTCCATTTGGTGCAATTGATACTGATGCTGGTTCAAATTTGGTAGCTGCGCAAGCTCGATTTCCGGTCACGTCTAAAGAAGAGATGAAAAACTTCGGTAATTTTGATGGTATAGATAATGCCGCAGTTAGACAAAGTTTAGAACAGCGCTTAGGTGATTATGGAGATCCCTTAGGTGGAATGTTAATAGTGAATAGCTGGCTAGCGGAGTTTAAAAACGGCTTTTCTGAACCGGATGGCACAGCAGAAGATTTAATTACCTATGCCAACATTGCTAGTGCAATTGGTGAATATGAACGTTCTCAAGTATTTGTCGAAACTCCTTGGAAAAAATATGTTCAAGGTGATAATTCTGCATTAAGTGATATTGCTAAGCGCGGTGCAAAATTATTCTTTAGCTCTCGTCAAGATGGTGGAGCAGATTGCAGCTCTTGTCATTCAGGCGATTTTTTTACGGATGAGAGTTTTCATGTTATCGGTATGATTCAAATAGGCCGGGGTAAAGGTGATGGTGACTTTGGCACTGAGGATTTTGGCCGATTCCGTGAAACAAGGGATGAAAAAGATAAGTATGCATTCAGAACACCTTCTCTACTTAATGTCTCTTCGACTGGCCCCTGGGGTCATGCCGGAGGGGCCGTGACACTAGAACAAGCGGTACGGACTCATTTAAATCCTCAAGAGGAGTTAAACAATTATGACATATCTCAATTAAGCCCAAACATTCAAGCGGTTGATATGGTTACTAACACACAGCACGCGATTGACAAAATTGTGATGAATAGAGCTGATGGCATTACTAGCATTGAAGATATTAGTTTAACCGATACTCAAGTCGAAGAATTGTTAGCTTTTCTTGGCGTATTAACCGACCCTTGTGTTGAAGACCGAGAATGTTTGAGTCAATGGATCCCAGATGCTAGTGACACAAATCCTGATACCTTGCGCCTTAATGCTATTGATGGTGATGGCAATTATTTGTAGGGACAAAAAAAGAGGTAACTATGGAGATCTCTGTCTAAGGCATAGAGTGTCAATTGGGGTTAAGCTAGCTATAGAAGCGAAGGTGAATAATGTTGATTTTTAAAAACTTACAGTGTTTACCCAAAAGTTAATTAACGTAACTACTTTTAGTTTATAAAAAAAGGCGCCAACGGCGCCTTTGATAACTTACGAATGACTTACTTGTCTATTTGTCCGTGTAACTGCACTAAGCTCATGGCTAATTGTGCGCGCGTTAACGTATTGTCAGCTAAGAATGTAGCAATGATTCGCGGCTCCAAATCAAGTTCTCCTTGCTCTAAACTCACATTGACCCGCAATATGCCTAAGTCGAGGGCTAATTGAACATATCCACGAAGTTCTTCAGGGATGGAGTCACTATCTGCAACATCGACTTGTTCATCAAAGACCCATGCTTGTACCGCACTGCTATTATCGAATGCTTGAGCCTCAGTTTGTAAACCTAGAGACTGCACTAGACTGTACGCCAAATCGCCACGATTTACTAAGCTATGAGCGTCAAATTCTCCATCACTATCTAAAGGTAGTAGGGCTTCTTGAGTAAAGAAACGATCTTTTAAGCTACCACCTGGTTGTGTTGCAGCATTAGCTGCTCCAGATAACTTAGGGTGTACATCATTAAACTGTTGGCTATCTCCCATAATTGACTGACGTAAAGTACCTGCTAAGGTTAGCGCGTCAGCTAATTCGATACGAGTGACTCGGTCGTTCGGCATAAAGCCTTCAGATTTGCCATCCATAAGTTCAAGGGCAACCGCGTACTCTACCCATTTTTGTCCAGGGTGACCTTGAACATCTGATAAGTTAGTGTAACTTTTAATGCCGTACTGCTTAACATTAACTTCTACAGGATCCGTTGTTGGTGCTGCCACTCCATTGAAGCTGCTTGAGCTACTGTCTAACAAACCAGCGACTTTTGCTGTCCAAGTGCCAACCATGCCAGGTGCGGTAACACCGACATAACTACCCAACAATGGCGTGCCGGCGCCTGAACGATAAGTGTTTCCATCAGGGTCGGTGAGTAAAATTGCTAGCGTATTGGCAACCGTTCCACCAATTATTCCGCCGACATTTTCATCCATCCACGCTTGAGCAACAACGATGGATACATCAGGTGCGACGTCAAATTCAATGCTGTTATCTCCGGCTGTTAAGTAGTTTAATTGCTCTTTAACATCACTACTTAATACCACGTTTGCAGTGGCGTTAAATTCACGATTTACTTTTGCTACATCAGCATAATCAGTCATGTTAAATTCAGCCATGTCTGCAGCTGCTTTAACCGCAGCATGGGCATTCACGTAACCGGCACCAACTTCCCATGCCTCATGGCCTGGCATATTGGTTGCGGTGTCCTGAAGAATTTTCTTAACGCCACGCCATTGGAGAGACGGATTGGCTTCTAGCATTAAGGCGACAATACCCGCAATGTGCGGTGCAGCCATCGAAGTGCCTTGTAAATGTGTGTAATAAGGCAGCTCTGCCGGAGATAAGGCAAGGTCGTTTTGTGCGCTTAATCCTTGAAGACTAGACGTACTAGCACGAGCTGATACGATAGACACGCCAGGTGCGACAATTGTAGGTTGGTCAACCCACGTGAATTCATCACCATCTAGAGTGAAATCACCGCCGTGGTTACGCAAACCGCGTGAGCTAAAGTCGATTAAGTTTCCGTCTTTGGTGCCAGCACCCACAGCGACAACCCAAGGGGCTTTCTTAAAATTACCAGTCATAGTATGTTCACCACTTCGACCAGAGTTACCGGCCGAAAACACCACTATGATCCCTGCATCACTTAACGCTTTAGTCGCAATGTTGGTTGGATCATCAGGGTTAAAATCATTACCAATATCCGACGTACTTCCAAAGGAGTTTGATATAACTCGAATATTATAGGTACCTTGATTAGTTTTAGCGTAATCAAAGCCACCAATTGAGTCGAGTATAAATAATCCTGCACCCGAACCATAGCCAATAAGGTCTGCACCTGGTGCTGCGCCAGCGTGACGCCCTCCGCTCATCGCGCCATTGCCGCCAACAGTTCCAGCCACGTGCGTGCCGTGTCCACCCCCTATATCTGTATTTGCTACGTTTTCCATATAGGTAATTGGTGCCACATCAGAAAAACTACGTAAATTAGTTTGTGCTGCGACGTTTTGCACCACATGTTGTGGGAATTTTAAGTCACCGTGGTTTCCATCGATACCTGAGTCATTGATCACTACACCTATGTTACGACCAGTGAAAGGAATACCACCTGAACGCATGGATTTATCTTTGCGTAGCTGCTGCACCCCGGTTAAAGCCGTGGCATCAAAATTTTCATAACTAAGCTGCGCATTTTCCCATACCGATACCACGTCGGTGCGGCTGTAAATGGCATTGATTTGTTCGGTGGTGGCTAATGCACCCACTATGGGTAGACTTTGCATGCTAATTGCGGTGTTAATTCCCACCGCTGAAATCGCGTCTAGCTGCGCGTTACTAATTGCGTTTTTACCATCAAAACTGATGATGACTTCATGCAATGCGCCTGGAACCGCAGATTGCATAGTATTAACCAAATTAGGATCAAGGGTCTTGGCAGCCAGTATAGACGAGCAGCTCAGCGCCAAAAGACTAAAACCTACTTTTATACTGTGTTTTTTTATTATTTTCATTATGTTTACCTGTCGGTGTGGCTACAATTAAATAGACACACTTAAAATTTAAGTCATTGTCAGGTTAGCCACTAATCTTTGCAGAAGAAATAGGGGGTTACACCTATTCGACTTATTACTAATTAATCAGACTAATACACTCCCATGAAAATAAAACATTTCCACAGTTTGATGAAAAAACCTATGGTTGCTGCTCGACATATCGATGGGGTAAAGCTTTGAATAATTTTAAGAATAAAGTGGTTTTGATTACGGGTGCAGGCAACGGCATTGGCAGAGCAACCGCCCTAGCATTCGCCCAACAAGGTGCTAGTGTCGTAGTGGCAGATATAAGTCAAGCCGATGGTGAAGAAACGGCTTCTATAATCATTCGAGCAGGCGGCATCGCTGAATTTTTTGCATGCGACGTAACGAAAGATCAAGATGTACGAGTACTCGTTAACCGAACACTAGAAACCTATGGAAAACTAGATATTGCTTTTAATAACGCCGGTATTGAAATTGAACAAAGTAAATTAGCTGATGGCGAGGAGGCTATTTACGACAAGATAATGGACGTAAACGTAAAAGGAGTTTGGCGTTGTATGAAATATCAAATTCCCGCAATGCTTCAACAACCGACTTCGGTTATTGTCAATACCGCGTCTATTGCTGGTTTGGGTGCAGCTCCAAAAATGAGCATTTATAGTGCCAGCAAGCATGCGGTAATTGGGTTAACTAAATCAGCTGCAGTCGAATACGGTAAAAAAGGCCTGCGCGTTAATGCTGTATGCCCCGCAGTTATTGATACAGATATGTACAAACGCGCAACACAGAATGATCCTCAAAAAGAACAATATGTCAAAAAACTTCACCCTGTTGGACGTATTGGGCTGCCTGAAGAAGTTGCTGCAGCAGTATTATATTTATGTTCAGACATGGCTGGTTTTACCACAGGGGTCGCACTGCCTATCGATGGTGGCTCCACAGCGATCTAAAAATAACGGACCAGTCAGGTGAGGTTTGCACTCTCAATACTTAATAACGAATAGGAGATTGAACTTGTATCAGGGCAGATGGAACTACTGTCATGATCTGGATAAACTAAATTGAGTTTATTACAGCATCGACAGTACGGACGGGTTTGAATTAAAATCGCTAAGCTGAATCAAAGAGGACTTCCGCAGGTTATTTCAATTAGGACTAGTTAATGTTGGCTGGTACTTTGCCAACATTAACTTCAGGGCCTTTATGTCTATTGGTTTAGTGAGGTATTCATTCATGCCCACGGCAAGGCACTTTTGTCGTTCATCTTTCATGTTGTTAGCTGTGAGTGCAGAAATAGGAATTTGACTAAACACTTCACCCGCTTCGCCGGCTCGTATGCGTCGAGTTGCCTCGTAGCCGTCCATTTCAGGCATCTGACAATCCATGAGTATAAGGTCGAATTTTACAGACTGGGAATTAATGAGTTTTGCAATCGCCTCAAGTCCATTATTCACCACATCCACATTGATTTTTAGACCTTTCAATATTGCAAACATCACCTCTTGGTTAATGTCATTGTCTTCAACCAAAAGCACTTTCATGTTTGCAAAGTTGGGGATAGACTGTTTGTTACTAGGCGTTTCTTCCTCTGTTGCTGCTGGCGATAGAGTGGCAAGCATAACTGAGAATTGAAAGACCGAGCCCTCTCCTAATTTACTCTTAACCTTTATGTCTCCCCCCATTATTTTACAAAGATGCTGGGTGATAGCTAGACCGAGACCAGTGCCGCCAAAATTTCTTGTTGTTGACATGTCTGCTTGAGAAAATGAATCGAAAAGGTGAGGTAGTGCATCGGCGCTAATACCAATTCCAGTGTCAGTCACAACTACACTTAAAAGAATATTTTCATTTAGAACAGTCAAATCATATTCAACGGTGATAGAACCTGATGGCGTAAACTTGATAGAATTTGACAGCAGATTATTCATGATTTGAGTAATTCGGTAGGGGTCACCTAACACTTTCGTTTGCTGAGTCTTATTTGTTAACAGTTTTAGCTTCAATTCTTTGGCATTCGCTTGAAACTGCAGATCATGAGTTAACTCAACTAGATGCTGCTGTAAATCAAATTCTACCAGTTCAATTTTGAGTTGACCCGCCTCTATTTTGGAAAAATCCAAGATGTCATTGATTATCATCATCAGTGACCGGGCGCTGCGTTTGGCTGTTGCAACGAAATCTTTCTGCTCACTATCAAGTTTCGAGTGTGACATAAGTTCAATCATGCCAATGACACCGTTCATTGGTGTGCGAATTTCGTGACTCATATTAGCTAAAAACAAGCTTTTTGATTCCGTTGCGGCCTTTGCCACTTGCTCATGTTTTATAGCTAGGTCTCTTTCCCTTTCCAGTTCTACATGCTTTTCAATCAATTTTTGTCGCGCTATATGAGCGAACCAGCTCAGCAGCGTGCTCATCGCCATAGCGAAGAAAAAGTGTTGGGCTAACAGGATATCAAGTGAGATGTTGATAATGGTCCATCCAATCCAGTTGAATAGAATTGAGATCGTCCAATTGACCCTATTTGACAGCACAACCCCTGACGCGATAATACTCAGGAATATGTTGGTTGCTTGTTCTGGAGCTTCAGAAAACCATAAATGAAGTAGACAATTTGAACTGGCCAACAACATCATTAATAGAATGATAAGGCTTCGCCGAGTTGATGCCAATTTAGATGCATTGAGTCCAATAGTAATGCAGACAATTGCTGTAAATAGTGTTAACGCAATTAAAATCCACTTGAATGTCTCTTGGAGGAGAAAGTAATGTGAAAATGTCAGAAGGAAATAAACTAAGGCAAGAAAATAAGCAACAGGTCGAAGAACGTTCATCGATTCATCAGGATCCGCATTCGCGGTATTGATACCTTGATCATTCAAAGTGCTTTGTATCCTTTTTAAGAGGCGTATAAACCAAATAGGTGATTTTAGATTAATCGTTTTAGTTTAAAAAATCTATTACAGTTCTATTGGATTTTTGGGAACAAAATAAATCATCGATAGTAAAACACTTTTCGTAACACATTTGATTGCTTTCGTAGGCGTCCACTAGATGGGCAATCTGCTTTTTTGTGCAATTTAGCCCAGTTTGGTGATAAATTATCAATCGGATCTTATTTAAAATTGGTAAATCTCTTATTTATAATTGTAAACCATCTTATTGAGAGTTGGATTAATTTTCCATTGATTTAAATATTTTACGTTGAAGTGTAAGGATAGTATTCATCGTTAATTTATATCAATTATGCTGTTTAATATGGCGTCTAGACATAAGTGCATGGCAAGTAAACGAACTAAAAGTAAGCGTACATCGATTATCCGACAACGAACGTGAGATTAGTAGTCCTAGCGTTGCTAACCAAAGCGCCTCATAATTTATATATTTATGTAAATTCCGCGTGATTTTTATCATATACATTAGATTATTACTAGGTATAGTCGTGCGTAAGGTTGTCCAATTAAAAGAAATAAACCTTAAAATAGTGACGAATTGATGGTGCAAATCTGCCGACTTTTGTTTGATAAAAAAACGATATTTATGAGTAAACAGAAAATATGTGCTCCGGTTTTTTAATTTCTATATTTGAGATAATTCAAAATTCTGTTCATGCTAAAAATTCAATTTAAGCAACCTTGGAAGCTACTAAAAATATGACCTCAGCTTATTTCCGAGTGAACACTATTCCTGCTTTTTTATTCGTTCTGTTTACTTTTATCGTTTACTTTTTCGTTTTAAGTATAGGTGACCCGACTAAATACGCTATTGGTAATAACGACGATTTTAAAATCGAGAGCGCTTATCTGATCGCAGATAAAAGCCAAACGGTAGATAAAATTCGTGGGGGCCAATCATCATTTATAACATCGCAGCTGAAAGATATTCCATGGAGCTTTGATCAGAAAGTCTACTGGATTAAATTGACCGTAACAAATACGATGGATAAAGCGGCTGAATTAGTTAGCTACTTTGATAATCCCATGCTAGATGAGTTAGATATATATCAGCTAAGCACAGCTAATATATTGATTAATCAACTACACCTAGGTGATCACCAACAACAATTAACTCTCAAACAGCGTTTTAGTCCTCACTATGCTTTTAATCTGGAAGCCAATAGTCAATCTACTTTGTATGTACGGCTCGCCACGACAGGAATCGCTAATACCCCGATTCATATTTATCAGCAAACTAACTTTGAGGGGCTGATACAAAAGAAGCTTCTTCTATGGGGTGTATTTTTCGGCGTGTTGGTAATTATTGGTCTGTATAATTTAGTATTGTATTATGCAGCGAATGACAGTGTTTACCTCACCTATACCGCCTATATTTTTTCCTGCTTAGGTTTGGTTGGTATTGTAACTGGGGCTGGTTTTTATATTTTCCCAGTTCAGATCCAGTTGTTTTTAAACCATCAAGTCATAGCCGTGAACTTTTTAGTTATCATATTTGTGCTGCTATTTCTAACCCAGTTCCTCGAGTTCGATAACGATAAACAATGGCGTTACTGGATAGCTACAAGCACTATAGTCACAGCTCTGTTACTGCTTATTGTTAGCTTGAGAATTCCTGAATATATAGCAGCTAAGATTCTCTTTTTATTTTTACCCTTTGCTTGTGTAGTTTGTTTTACTCTTATTTTCTACAAAAGAGAGTCTGGTTTGAGATGGAGAAACCTCTATATTTATTCTTGGTTTCCGTTATTGCTTAGTGGAATTGTGAACATCTTAGTGCTCACAGGCGTCATAGAATATTCATTTATTATACGTTATGCATTTATGGTAGGTGTGTTGTTTGAGATAGTGCTGATGGCGATGGCATTGGCAAATAGAATGGGATATCAAAGAGACCAAATATTATTTAATACGACACATGAAATCAGCAGTGGATTACCAAATATGAGCCTGCTAGAGACCAATATTAATTGCTTGCTTTCGGCGCATAAAGAGTTTGCGATTTGCTTGATTGATATCAATAACTTTCACTCATTATCGCCCTATTTAGAGCTCGATGACGTGCAAAAACTGGAAATTCAGCTTATTGATAAGATAACGCCTATTTTAAATAGCGATAGCCGAGTTAATGTAATTTCGAATAGTCATAGTAGGCTAATTAAGGTAGCGAAAGCAAAGGAGGGCACCTTTGGCTTTATTATTTGCTCTGCTGACCGAGAGGTCGTCGATGTTATTTTAACTACCTTACAGCTTGCAATTTTCGGCAAAATGCAAGTTAGTGGACTATTAGTGAACCTTAAAACTCGCTTGGGGGTTTGCTTTGCCCTTAAAAATGCAGAAAAAAGCTTGTCTCCTAGTTTGTTAATTCATAACGCACTATTGGCGATTAACCAAAATAAGGATAGTGGTAACCAGATTTATTGGTATGAGGAGTTGAAAGACTTTACTGTGAAAGAACGGCTTAGCTTAGCTCAAGACTTACAAACGGCTATCAGAACGAACGAACTAGAACTTTATCATCAGCCACAAGTCGATCTCTCAAATGGCCACATATATGGGTCCGAAGTTTTACTTCGCTGGAATCATTCAACACACGGTTTTGTTCCTCCAGATTTATTTGTGGTGATCGCAGAAGATACGGGGTTGATCAATGAGCTTACGCAATGGGTTATCGAACAAGCGCTAAGCGATTGTCAACAGCTACAATTGAGGAGTTATTTTTCACACAAAATATCTATTAATATTAGTGGCAAGGACGTATCTGAACCGAATTTTCTAGCTTATGTTCAAGATAAGATGGTAGAATTTAATGTACCGCGTAACCTCATAATATTTGAGTTAACGGAATCAGTAATGGTATCTGATCATGAAAACTTACAGAGTTTAATTGATGACTTTAGTGTATTGGGGATAGGTACCTCTATCGACGATTATGGCACTGGGTATTCGTCATTGACCTATATATCTCAGTTGAAATTCGATGAGTTAAAAATTGATAAAGCGTTTATTTTAGATTTGGATAAATCAACGCGTAATTTAACCATTGTAAAAACGACAATTGATATGGCTAGAAATTTGGATTTGAAAGTGGTAGGAGAAGGGGTTGAGTCTGCTTTGATCGAGGCAAAGCTAAAAGAAAGTGGCTGTGATATAGGGCAAGGGTATTACTACAGTAAGCCTCTTCCATTTGATAGTTACTTACTTTGGCTCGAGCAATACAATAGTAAGCTTGAATTGCGAGTAGATATTGATGGACAAGATGAAAAATAAGCCAGTGTGGTTCAGTTAAAACGAGAAGCTGAATCTGATTCCTTTTTGTGGCATTATTGTAAGTACATTAATCTTAATTTGATTAAAAAATTGCTGAATTTAAGGTTTTTCCTTAAGTCATATTTTTTGAAGGATGTTATGAAAAAAATTATTCGCTTTTTAGTTTTGTTGGTAGTTATTGTCGTAAGCTTTTACTTAATGATGGCGTTCTTCGTTATTTTTGCTTTTCTCGCCGCGCTCGGTGGTCTGGTTTGGCTTTATTTTCGTTATTTTGGTAAAAGTGGAAAACCAAGTTATTCAACAAACGGTGTAACGATTGACCAGGTATCTCAGTCGGTTCACACCTCTGCATCAACATTTCAAGAAACATCATCTCAAGAGTCAGAGAGTAATGACGCTACAAATAAGATGCAAAAAAACTCAATTTATTCAGAAGCTGACGTTACCTCAGTCGATTATGACGTTTGGGCTCTTTATGAATTCTATGAAAAAGAAGTGCGAACCTTTTGTTTATCGCCAAGTCCTTCGGTACCAGTAATTGTGCCAGATATAATTGAGTTGACTAATCATGTCGAAGCTAATGACCAGCTTCGTGCCAAGACCTACCGTTTGCTTGGGGAGTTATATGAGGCAAATAACGATCACGCTTTAGCCCTAAAATATTATCAGACGGCTCTATCGTTAGATGTGAAAGTAGGTGTAAAACGAAAAATCACAATGCTTCAAAAAATGATTAATAATTAGGTAACTTCATCAAATAAATTAAAAAAACATATATTCCAGTATCGGTTTTTACATCAACTCAATGGACTTTTCTGATATTATTCTAGCTCAGATAAGCCACTTTCAATCAAACAGTGAGTTAAATATTATGAGTCGTTCTTTTTTTGGTAGTGCTCTATCGAATAGCGCAACAAAAGCCCTTTTATTAGGCTCCGGTGAACTTGGTAAAGAAATTGCCATTGAACTACAGCGACTTGGTATTGAAGTCATTGCTGCAGATAGCTATGCAAATGCACCTGCAATGCAGATAGCGCATTCTTCGTACGTCCTCAACATGCTTGATGGAGAACGTTTAGAAGATATTATTCGAATAGAGAAGCCTGACTTTATTATCCCTGAAGTTGAAGCTATTGCGACAGCATCACTAATAAAATTAGAAGCTGAGGGCTTTAATATTGTACCAAGCGCGCGTGCAACACAGCTAACTATGAATAGGGAAGGAATTCGGCGCCTTGTCGCTGAAACGCTTTGTGTTAAAACATCCCCTTATGTATTTACCGACAGCAAAGATGAATATATACGAGCGGTAAAAGAAATTGGGATCCCTTGTGTTATTAAGCCTGTGATGAGCAGCTCAGGCAAAGGGCAAAGTGTTATCAAGTCAGAAGCAGATTTAGAATCTGCATGGACCTATTCCCAAGAAGGTGGTCGCAGCGGTGCTGGACGGGTCATCTTGGAAGGCTTTGTCCCGTTTGATTATGAAATTACATTATTAACCGTTAGTGCTGTTGACGGGGTTCATTTTTGTGCACCTATTGGCCATCGTCAGAAAGATGGTGACTATCGTGAATCCTGGCAACCACAAATAATGTCCGAAGTTGCATTGCAAAAAGTGCAACAAATAGCGACCAAGGTTGTTAAAGAATTGGGAGGTTATGGACTATTTGGTATGGAGTTTTTTGTGAAAGACAATGAGGTCTACTTTAATGAAGTTTCACCGCGCCCCCACGATACCGGTTTAGTCACGCTTATGTCTCAAGATTTATCTGAATTTGCCTTGCACGTGAGGGCCATTTTAGGCTTGCCAATCGGGACAATTACTCAGTATGGTCCAACAGCGTCGAGTGTCATTTTGGGTAATGGCCAATCACAAGATATTAAGTTTGCCAACCTAAGCCAAGCTTTGGGTTTAGTTCCCGGTTCACAGTTGCGTTTATTTGCGAAGCCAAATATTGACGGTACTCGGCGCTTAGGAGTCGCTATTGCACGGGGTGAAAATACAGTAAAAGCAATAGAAAATGCTAAGTTAGTATCAAGCAGTATAGAGGTGCTCTATTAAATTAACGGTAAACAGTTAACCTGCAACTGTTTACCACTAGCCACTCTATTGCCAACTCTTCTGCACAAGCTGACGTAAAAATTGGCTCCAGATACTACAGTAAAAAGATATGAAATATTATTGTGTATTTTGTTATTCTAAGCCAAAATACCTAATGTTAATAAAAATTAAAATAGTTGTCCCTATCGTGTTTGGTATTTTTTATTTACCTGTTTTTTAAAACCAGAAGTTACGTCTGCAGCCAACTCAAACCCAATACAATGGACAGAAACTGGAGTGTCCAATGACTTGATTCAGGCACCAGAATCAAAGTCATTATCTAATTACAAACCGACCACAATTCAAACTGGTAGTGGTTTACTAACGATAGAGCTCACATTCATCTCTGCAACGGACCCAATGCAGGCGGGTAATAACAAGGAAGCTGGACTTCAAATCCTCAACAGTCTCTCGAGTCAGTTTCCAGTGTTTTTAGTAATATCCGAGAACCTATTAATTTGATCAACAATACCCTCATTGAAGAAATAGGTGAAGCAGGCAATAATTTAGGCCTTTTTCTTGTTAGCTCTGCGGTTGAGGTACGCGGTTTGTTTGATCCAGCAGCTACATGGTTTGGTTTAGAGGCAAAACCTCAGAGCTTTTTGCAAACGCTAATGAATTACGATGTCGCAAGCGGCGCATATATTGTCTTGCCGTTGCTTGGGCAATCAGATCTAATAAATAACGCATCAATTATTACCGAGGGTTTTGTGTATCCGTTAAATTATGTATTGGGAGGGCATTTTTAAAGCCTGCTCTGCCTGACTATCGTTGATACTAGAACTGAAGAAAAGCCAACGATAGATCAATTTATTGGTCGTTATTTTGCTAACTACGTTACTATGATATCTTTTTTATTAGGTATTATATGTGTCGGTATAGATGAGAAGAAGCAAGGCTGGCATGACAAACTTGCTGGAACAAGTGTAATTAGAAAAAAGATAATGAAAAACGCTAAGGTAAAGTCTTAAAATGAGTTTCTATGAAATATTGAGGGTGTTGTGATAAACCTCAACAAAACAGTCGATTCAAGCTTCCGTTTTTTTAATTTAAATAAACTTTAAGCCTATACGCTGGAACGAGAAGTTTCAGGGAGTTCAAAAACTGAACATACTAAAAATGATAGCTATGATGCGAGGGTAACGTTGAGTAGCGACAACCTAGAGGACATATTTGACTTCTTTATTCGACAACGTATTGAAACTAGTGAATGTGACATATTAATATCTATAGATAAAAATATGGATGCAAGTATTATAGCCGTACCAGAATTAGTAAATCGAATGCTTAAATTTGTTGATTGCAAATTAACAGTGTGTTTAACAATTGTACAAAATACGTAATTAATATCTACAGAATAAGATTAATCATAACAAGGATACAGATGAACATGCTGGGGCTATTATATATATTTAGACGTTCACCTCGAAAACGCTTAAATCAAAAGCGTTATAGAATATTCCTAATAGTTTCTATACTTCTTCTAACGAGTTCATGTGTAAGTTGGTTACAACCAACCTTAAAACAAGAAATTGTTCAAATTAAAGCGGGTGACTATAAACTTGATAAAGACCATGCAGCGTTATTATTTAAAATCAATCACATGGGATTTTCGAGCTATGTGGGTCGATTTAATAAATTTGATGTCAGCCTAAATTTTGATCCCAATAACATTGAAAACTCGACCATTGAAGCGATAATCGATATGCGCAGCATTGATGTGAATAATCCAGCTTTCGAAACAACACTTATAGGAAACTCATGGTTAAACACTCTAAACTTTCCTCAAGCTGTGTTTCGCAGTGTTTCGATTAAGAAAAACGAGGAAGAACAACTCAGTGTAGAAGGCGAACTCACGTTTTTAGGAGTAACTAAGCCTGTTTTAATGACCGCAAAACTGAACGGCGCAGCTAACAATCCACTGACTAGAATATATACAGTTGGCTTTACTGCCAATCTGCGTTTTAAACGTTCTAACTTTGGTTTGAAAAAATTCGTTCCTGTCGTTGGTGACGAAGTCGAGATTGAGATACAGAGTGAATTTCAGCGCCAGTAGGGTAGTATTAAATTACACATAGGTGATGTTGTGTTTAATCATGTTTCATATTGACTGTTTTAAGGAATATAACGACAAATACGGTCACGTCAGAGGAGACAATTGCCTAATTCAAATCGCAGAAATTGCACAAAGTTTAGTTTCTCGACAAGGCGACATGGTTGCTCGATATGTAGGGGAAGAATTTGCAATTATTTTGCCCAATATAGAATTGGATGGCGCGGTGTGGTTTGCTAATAATCTTCAAGAACGAATTATAGATAAAAATATAGCTCATTCTGGTAGCACCGTGGCAAACATAAAATGTGTAACGGTAAGTTTAGGCGTGACTAACTTAATAGTAGGACAAGAGACAACCGCTTCTGAGTTAACTGAAAATGATGATGTTGCGCTTTATGAGACTAAAAATAGAGGACGAAATCGCGTTCACTTTGAGACCAAGAAGTTATTGATAGAAGAGGGGGCTAAAACTGAGAGGAACTAATCTCGTTAAAGAGATTAGTTCTCAAAAATATTCTTCTCGTGCGATGTATTTGTTAATGAGAGGAAAGACGTCCTTCATTTCGTATTTACACTTTAGTCTCTACTCTACAGGAATGACATAGTTTGTAGCGTTGAACATGAAACCATTTCCCCCTAGAACACTAATCAACAAATAATCCCTATCACAGCACATTGTTTTTTTACCCAATTTTGATTTAAATCAAAACATTTTAAGCTCCCTAGCGCATTATTTATCGTGTAGACGCTGATAAGCATGAAGGCATAAATTTTAATACCTTATTCTCTAGGAGTAATTCATGGCAAGAGACGATCAAGATAAAGCAAAATTGGCGCAGCAGTATGATCTGCTGGCTAATAAATTCAAGGAACTTTACTTATCAGGAAAGGAGCGTGGGCGTGAATCAATGTCAATAGCGCTGGAAAAAGCCCAAGAGCAGCTAACGGAAATCAAGACTTTCAGCAAGGAACAAGGAGAGGAGCTTAAACAATATCTTGCGCGCGATTTAGACGAAAGTATATCTTATGCCCAGCAACTTGGCACTGACGCTAAAGAACGGCTTAATCCCGCCAGAATAGGCGCAGGAGCACTTTCCTCGCTCGCAACAGTACTCGAATTTACCGGTGATACACTTCACTCATTGAGTGTTCAAACAAAAAAATCGATTACATTCTAGACCGGTGAGATGACATCCGCTGGCACTCTAACCTGCCAGGCATGCAGCCAAGAAGTGCATCTAAAGCATACTGGGCATATACCGCCTTGTCCAAAATGCAAAGGCGTCTTATTTACAAAAGGCTACTGATTGACTGTACATCGGGTATTCGCACGATGAGGAACCTGATCCTGAAAGCTTTGATTCCAAGCAATACATTTAGCTTGGAATCAAAGTATTATTTAACTTAATAACTACCATTAATGGTTACATTGCCATTATAAACAGCGGCGATATCGCGAATTTCTACACTATTACTGCGATATGATCTAAGCTTATTAGCAACCTCAATATTGCCCGCCAGCGTAGCGAAATCTGCAACGTTAATACCGTTACAGTTCAGTTGATTCGCTACCATTCGATACTTTGGGCTCATGAGCTTCGAGCTTGATATTTTGTCTATCTGGCTCTTCAAACGCAGTTTTGAGCCAGTAGCTGCAGCAACGCAAATTCTAGTTTCAATAGAATTGTCATTAGCGACATATAGTCGGCTGTTGCCAGCAGTTGCAATATTTGTAGTTGTAAGTGTAATCACTACCATCATTAATTTTACTTTAGAAAAATACATTATAGTCTCCATGATTTAAGTTATTGCGATTAGTCGCATACTTATAGTCGGACAAAAACAGAGATCGACTTACTTCAAGTGACTGGTAACTCGGCGGTCTTAGGGTTCTTCGTGGCGTCGAAATTGGCGTCTCGTAGGTAACGATGTTCCGTAGTTTTCCGTCCCTGCTTTTAGGCAGGTTTGGCTTTTTCATAATAAGAATAGTACGTAGGTTCGAGATATCAATAAAAATATTAGATCAAATAAAGCTAATAAAAAGCTTGTATATAAACTATTGTACTGATGGCCACGTAACGTAATGAAACCATTAAATTAATACAATAATAGGATAAACTTTATTTATAATACTTTTATGTAATTCTATTTATGCAAGGCTTATTGAGCTTTTTATTTATAATAAAGCAGTTTGCTGGACTACTATGAATGCATAAGACCCAGACATATTTCTACAAATCACCTTAGAAAAGAGGGTGCGCTATTGTATGTTTGTCGCTGGTTGTTACTATGGAGTGTATATCAAGCGGGGCTACTAACAGTTTGCTCTGTTTCGCTCAGCTGCACGTTTTAGCAAACCATTATGAGTCAATTAAATGGGTGCTACATACCAAAAAGGAGTATTTGTGAAAATCTACGGTGATATACAGTCTGGAAATTGCTACAAAGTTAAATTGCTATGTGCCTTATTGGATATTGAGCATGAGTGGGTTCATGTTGATATCCTTGCTGGTGCAAATCAAACTTGCGAATTTCTGGCAAAAAATCCAAACGGTAAAATCCCACTGCTTGAGTTGTCTGATGGTAGCTACCTCTCTGAATCTAATGCTATTTTAAACTTTTTAGCCTCTGAGAGTGAATTACTTCCCAAGAACAACTTTCAATTTGCTAAAGTTCAACAATGGCAGTTCTTTGAGCAATACAGTCATGAGCCTTTTATTGCTGCGGCACGTTACATTGCAAAATATCTTGGGTTACCAGAAACTCATCGTGCTGATTATGAATCAAAACAAGAAGGCGGCAATAAGGCACTTTACGTTATGGAAGCTCAACTACTAAAAACACCTTATTTAGTCGGCGACAAACTAACTACTGCCGATATAGCACTATATATGTACACGCATGTAGCACCAGAAGGCGGATTTGATCTATCTAAATATCCAGCGATTCAATTATGGCTTGGTAGAATAGCTTCTAATCCTAGGTATGTAGGTATAGGGTAAATGACATTCAGCAAATTAAAACCCATAGCGTTGTTAGAGACAAAGGCCCAAATTTTTTATCGTTTCCATGCCGCTGAAGTAGTGAAGTCGATACAAATTGCAATTTAACAGCTTTACAGGTCTACGTAACAAAATTGAAACAGAAATGCATGAATGGCTGGAATTATATAAATTCATTTGATACGTTGTTAAGGACAACAACGGAATAGCGACTTACAAACAGAACCCTAGTCGCCTGCATCTCAAGGAGCTCCACTAATGGCAAGAGTAATTATTTTTTTGTTTTTCTTTATTTCATTCGTTGCAATGCCCACCGAACTGCCTATCAAAGACTTTGTTAAGCATGGTGACTATCTTGATCTGGAGTTGTCACCTGATGGCAAACATTTATCTGCGCGTTTTCGCGTAGAAGGGCGCGTCTTCCTTCTTTTTCTAAATACTAAAACTATGCAGATAGTAGGCGGCGTTAGACCAAACGACGGTGACGAGATTCACTCTGCTTACTGGATTAATGACGAACGTATTGTGTATCAGTTTAGAGAAGCTGTTTCTTATTCTGATAGACCTGTTGCTACCGGTGAGTTGTTTGCAATTAATGTTGATGGTAAAAGAGATCAGATATTGTATGGGTACCGAGCCGGGGAGGTTTCGACTGGCAGTAGACTTGCAAAACGAGAGAATAGCAAAGCAACACCAGAGATTATTAGTATCCTTGCTGATAACGATAAAAACATATTAATTGTCGAATATCCATGGACCTTAATAGGAAACACTTATTTTGATAATCGAAAAAAACCGTCGGTTATTAGTCGCTTAAACATTTATTCAGGTAAAAAAATAAAGGTTGAAACACTGCCTTTTCCAGGGGCAACACCATTTGCTAACGAGGATGGACAAATTAGGTTTGTGCGCTGGAGAAATGATAATTTTGAAACTGAATTTGCCTACCGAAAAAATGACGATGCACAGTGGACGAATCTAAATAATGAACAAACCAAAGGGCACGTACCAATTGGCGTAAGTAAAAATGGTCAGTATGTCTATTTCAGTGGCTCTGTTGGCGAGGCTGAATTAAGTACAGTATTTGAACTAGATATAAAAACAGGTATGTACTCTCAGCTATTTACAGACTTAAAAAGCGATGTCGAATGGTTTGACTGGGATCCTGAACTAGACAAACCAGTTATTGGGTTCACGTTTCCTGACAAAGCCGCCTATACCTATGCTGAAGGCAAAAGCAAAACGGTTACTTTACATAAACAATTAGTGGATGCATTTCCAAGTCAACAAGTGTCAATTACTAGTCAAACTGGAGACCTAGCGTTAGTCTACGTTAGCAGCGATACAAACCCTGGCGCGTACTATCTGTTTGACAAAGTAACTAAAAGTGCGGATTTTATATGGGCTAACCGCTCTTGGCTCGATCCAAGACTACTGGCCAGTAAGCAACCAATTCAATTTTCTACTGATGATGGTTTAGATATAAACGGCTATATCACTTTACCACTTAATATAATTGAAAATAAAAAAGTGCCTATGGTTGACATGATACATGGTGGCCCCCACGGTATTAGAGACTACTGGTCGTTTGATGGCGAAGTGCAACTATTCGCCAATCGTGGATATGCAGTGTTACAAGTAAACTATCGCGGGAGTGGCGGGTACGGTGATAAATTTCAGCGAGCAGGTCATTTACAATGGGGTGGGAAGATGATTCAAGATATCATTGATGGCAGTGAACATGCGGTTGTTAACTTTCCTGTCGACCCAAATCGTGTGTGTTTATATGGCGCTAGTTACGGCGGTTATGCAGCCTTAATGGCTGCGGTTAGGGCGCCAGAAGCATTTAAGTGCGCCATTGGTTATGTAGGAATTTATGATTTAAATTACGCATACACTCAAAGCGATACGATGAGTGCTATGGGCGGAGAAGCTTATTTGAATAAAGTAATAGGCACAGATAAGCAACAGTTAAACGAATTTTCACCGGTAAATCATGCTGACAAAATAAAGGCTAATGTTATGTTAATTCACGGTAACAAAGATTCTAGGGTGCCGGTCATCAATGCAGAAAAAATGTTAGAACGACTTGAAGACGCTGGAAAAGTGGTGCCATATTTGAACTTTAGTAGAAGTGGGCACGGTGTTTATGATGAGGAAGGACGAGCTACTTTATACAAAGGTGTGCTTGAATTCTTAGATAAAAATATTGGTCAATAAGTCCGTGGGAAAATAGTACGATCTCAGTAAAGCACAAGAAATTAAAGGGCAACGAGCGAGGTTTTAATTTTAAAAATAAATAACTAACATGAAATATGGATATGTTTACTCTCTCTTTATGAATACCGATAAGAGCTAATATCAAAGAAATTCCCAGTTTATAGGCGGCACTTATTGCGTATATCTGAACAGGAAATCGCTGGGCCTACCTTTCGGTTGTCATAGATTTATTTGCACGAAAATCGATTTAATGGGCGTTCAGTCGCTCGCCCGATAGTAATTAAATTTGCCCGGAGTTAAGTATGACTTATGAAAGTCGAGGAAGATCTAAAGAGGTCATGCGCCATAGCGATCAAGGGAGTTATTACATAAATCGCCAATTAGGCCGCTATTGTGCCGTCACCGATTGACACAAAGCATGTGGCTACGCTGTGATGGTTGGATAATAGCCCAAAATAACTTGAACACTCTAGTTAGCAAAATTAACGTTTGCAGCATCTTTTTGAGAAGTTCGTTTACTCATTTTTCTGCTTACGTATTTAAAATGAAAAAGTGTGTTGTTTTTGCCGCCACTTAAGCGAATATTCGTTCAGCTGAGTTAAATCTACCTTCCCATTAATAATGCGCCTACATAACAAAACTGCTGCTTTTGCTTGAGTGGCGTTTAAATGTTGGTAAGCAGGTGACTTGATAAATTCGTACCACGCGCCTTCACAAATGTTATCGAGCACGATTCGTTGGAAGCAATGATCGTGTCTAACGGGCCATTTTTTTGTACTTCCTTTGCCTTGCTCTACTTTCATCTGCTGAGCCAGCAAGGGCATCACATCGCGCGTAAGTGTTAAGTATTCTTGTATTAATTCTGCTGTGCTATTCATACTCTTTGTATCACTCTATTTTTTGGTTTACTGTATTTTACTGACCAATACAACAAAACTTACAACAATGTGTTTTATGTTAATAACCATAAAACAACCACCATCGCTATTAACTGCAAAGTATTAATCAAAACAGTTATTCTATGATACCGACTAAAATCTGCTTTCCTGCCCTCATCTGTCGCTTTGTTTGCTAACGGCATAAACACCTGCCGTGAAACAATAAATCCAACTGCCGAAGCGGTATAAAGCACCAACAACCACACGCCGAAGTCTTGGCCGAGCAATAGATACGCAATAACAACTAAGACTATGCTAAGAATGCCAAAATACAAATAGTAAAAGGGAAAGAATTTTCTGATAAAAGGGCGAGCAACGTCGTTAGGTAACTTAATAAAAATGAGTGGCGCAAACAAGACTTGAAAGGTTAACATGCCACCCAAAATAACCGCTACAACTAAAAACTGAATGTACTCAACCATACTAATTCCTCAAAGACTAATAATACTAATTACGCAAAATATGAATAAAAGGCTCAAGGCGGGCGGGTCGTTATAAACGTGAGGTGTCCCTGATGCTTACCACTGCCAGGTTATATCCTCACTGCTGTAAGACTTTAATAAAGACAATACTTTTTGTAGTTACCAATCATTCATCGTAAATTACTGCAAAGATCTCTAATAAAGGCATCTCGGAGTTGTCGACTTTACTATGCTATATAGTGATTCAACTGTTGAAACCTTACTGTCCCAAACAAGGCAATAGCAGCCGTAAAACCCACTACAAAGTTTGAACATCCTGAGTCATTCCTGCAAAGTCAGGAACCTCCCACCATCAATCGTGGAGCCAAAAGAATCGTTATTTTTAAATTTTCTAAAACGCTTGGGAGGTCCTTGCCTTCGCAAGGATGACGGAGGACGTTTAAAAGTCTGTTTTCTGCCCGAACTTGTCTTAGGCAGCTGAACGGCAATTACAGACATAGGCGATTCAAATTTCAACAAGAAATTTAGACAACTATTTGATGGGGTAAGACTATAATGCGGTTCTTTGTCAACGTTATTAGCACAAAGAACTGTACAGATAGTCTTTTTTGGTTACATTGACTATAATTACGAGAGGTTTAATTGAAACATTTACTGGTATCTACTTAATAGGCCATTTATGAATTCATCGGAGGGTCAAGCAATTCATCGGCCTAGCTATTTATACCCCGTTTTTTTTGGCTCTTTTTCTTTCGTTTTTCTCAATTTCAGTTTACCCATCAGAGCTGATGATCTTGGCATAGATGCAGTAGGGATCGGAGGCATGTATGCCGTGTTCACAGGCGCCATGTTATTATTTCGACCTATTGTAGGTTATTGCTTGGATAGGTTAGGGCGCCACATTTTCTTCTCTAGTGCGTTTTTTTTCTATGTTCTCGCAATGCTTTTGTTTGTTCAGAGTAATAATATTTATGATTTCTATTTAGCCCGCTTTCTTCAAGGCATAGGCGCCTCGCTTATGTGGGTGTCCGCCAGAACAATGACCTCTGATTTAAATAAAGCGAAGTCAGCAGGTTCAGCCATGGGGATACTTACAACGACATCAGTACGCGGCAGTATGGTGGGAGCGACTTATGGATTTACCTTATTGGGTTTTTTACCTATGCAATCCGCTTGGGTCTGGGCGTTTGGAGGTTATGCTTTAATGTCGGTTGTGGCATTTGGGTTCTCTTTAAAAGTTAAAGAAACATCTACAAGGGTTTTTTCGACTAATTCACAGGATAAAATCAACAGGGCAGTTCCTTGGTCACCTAATTTAGCTAAAGTCATGTTCATCGTATTTTTATCGGCTTTTGCGAGTGCATTAATAGAGCCTATTTACTTACTTTTTTTGAAAACCAAATTTGATATCAATGTGATTATTTTGGCATTAGTATTTTTTCCCGCGGGCTTGGTTCATGCAATATTGCCGCGGTACTCTGGTCAGTGGTCAGACAAATGGGGAAGGGGAAAAGTAATCGCAATCGGCCTTGCAATAGCAGGTTGTCTTTCTATTGCATTACCTTATTGGCAATCTCTTTATTTTATTGCTGTTTCGTATGTTTTGTTCTCCATCGGATGGGCAATGGCGAGTCCAGCCGAGGACGCGTTAGTTAATGATATTTCACCTATTCACCTACGAGGCACTGTAATGGGAATAAAAGAGGGAGCGAGCGGCACTGGCTCCGCATTGGGTCCATTGGCGGGCGGGTATATTTATGAATATTGGGCAAAAGAAATGGCTTTTGTGAGCAATGGTATATTATTAATAGTCGTTGCTATGTTAGCGCTATTTTGGTTCAAACAGAAAATTAGTTCTTCAAAAGTTTAACGGTGCTATGAAGCATTGATAAACAGATATCTAACGGCAGACATTGGGCTATTTCAAACATGGAATTCCTTTATTTTCTAACCATTCGACTTACCTTTATTTTGCTACAAGCATTCAACCGATAAATAACTGTATTTTCTGTCAGTTTTTGCTTAAGACATTGGCACGGCAATAGCCGACGGTCAGGGCTTTAGCCAATTGGCGTTTTGTCCCATAAGAAGGCGTTTCAAAGTCACGCTAAGAGCGACCCTGTTAGGAAAAACCAGACACTCAAAGTTATAATCAGATCGGTAAATTTGAAGCCGAAGCTGTTCTTGAATTACGATGTTACTCAATCGCAATTAGCGAGAACCACTTACCCTTTTTATACTTACATGTCGAACAACTTTTGCCATGGAATGTTAAGTTAGAGTCAATGCCATTTAATAGATAGTTATCCCATGGCAAACTAATAGCTAAAATTTAATCCATTCAGATATGGGTGGTCCCGCAGATTTTGGCCCGTGGAGAATTGGACGCCTAGTCCACTCTCCAGCATTCGACTCATCACACTCAATCCACATGGCTCTAGCTGGGCCAATGCCAGCGAGAGTAGACAATATGATAGAGGCTTCTGAAACTTGTTCCAGACTGACTTTGCGGCACGGACTCCAGTCATCTGATTTTCGGAATAGCCTTACAACTTTACCTACTATGTCGCCTTTAGGTGTTTTATTCAGCTCAACTTCGACTAAATCACCTGATGTATCCCAAGTGGCATCCAAATCGCCTGTGAGCTTTCCTTGCAGTTCAATAGGCACGTGAGCAACATAGTGACCATGATGAGCACATATAGGAACACCACTATTCCAGCCATAGCAATACGTAAAAACTGTTATTTCACTTCCATCAACGATGTCATTTTCAGTATATCCAGCTGAAATTAATTTATCCCTCCAACCCAATAACAACCCCTTGTTAGATAGGCTTTCATCACGAGTTGTAATCATAACGACCTCAGCAAGAATTCGTGTTCCATTGACAAAATCAGGAGATGCCGACTGCGTTTCCCATCCACTTTGTGATGAGCACCCAGCAGTAATGAGCAGCAGTAAATAACTGGTTCGACAGTAAATATGTGATTTTTTCATACTTATCCTCATTATGCTTTTTGACATTTATATTGACTAAATAATCCATCTTTACTGAAAGTTAACAATATCTAAATTGGCAGAATTGCAGTCCTTTTTATATAAAATGTTTGCAATAACAGGTGTAATATTAATAACTTACACTCAATATATAGACAAATAAGTTAACAAATGCAAAGTGTCGTTTATTTGGATGAGATGAGTATAAGCTGTCTGAATCAGTGAAAAGCACAACGGTAGGTAACTGCCCAAAGTTGTCTTAGACAGCTGAACGGCGATTACGGACAGTCGAACGAAACATGTTAAATGAGCAAAATGTGCCATAAATCGCCTTGCTGCATCTAAAAAGGAGCTAGAATTTCAAACGCTCAATATTTTTTACAATTTTGAGTTACAAACGAAGAAAAGCGTCCGTTATTTTTACAAAGTCACAGTGATTTAAAATGCATGAATTACAACTAATTGTAAAATATAGAAATTAAAAGCTGGCATTAAAAATGCAGAACAGTTGGGTATATAAAACATACCCAACAATTGGGTATATAAAACATACCCAACAATAATAGAAAACACTAAAATAAATATAATAATATATGGAGATAATAATGTTTAAAACACTGATTAAGGGCGCATTTGCCACTCTTCTTTTTCTACCTTTGGCTTCCTATGCTGCACCTATAAACCTTAATACTTGGTCAGCGGAGTCCTATCCTTCGGTTTCAGGCTTCCCAGCTGGTAACTGGACTGTTGATGGGGCGGGGGCATCTGTCTACCAATCTAACAATGGTCAGCCTACTATATTATACAGTGACTTCGATGCTCAGGGTTCAGCTCTATCCGGTAAACTTAAGGTTGAGCTAGGCGCTGGCGACGATGATTACGTTGGTTTTGTATTGGGTTTTAACGGCGGCGATAGCACAAACGCTTCAGCAGATTATTTGTTGATTGACTGGAAAAAATTGGACCAATATTTTGACTTCGGCGCTCCATCTTCAGACCCTGGCTCCACGGCTAAAAAAGGACTGGCCTTATCACGAGTAACAGGAACACCTTCGGCTGATGAGTTTTGGGGACACACTACATTTAGTGGTGGCGGCCTTCAAGAGCTTCAGCGTGCAGCCACGCTAGGCAGCACTGGATGGCAATATGGTATTGATTATGAGTTTTTATTTGATTTCGGTCCAAACAACCTAAAGGTTTTTGTAAATGGCACAGAGGAATTGAATATCGCTGGTTCGTTTAATGACGGGAGCATCGGTTTTTACAATTTCTCACAGCAAAACGTAACTTACTCGGCGTTTGAAAAGGAGAAAGGCACTTTCCCTGCACCTGTGCCTGCATCGTTTGGCCTGTTTATTCTTGGCTTAGCAGTTTTGCGGGTAACACGTCGCAGCTAGCTCTAGAATTGCCCAAAAGGCCAGGCATCGTCTGGCCTTGATTTGCGCTAATTTTATTGGATTGCCGTAATCGGTTCGTTAATTGCCGACAGGTAGAAACTAACTAACGTCAGACCTTGTTTATATGCCCGGTAATCTCACAATGATCTTGCCCCATAAAAATGGACACTAGTGCAAAGAAAGCTGCTATCGAAGCACACGTGTTAGCCGCAAAATTTACGTCCGTCTCTTGATCGCTCAGGCAATTGCGGCCGTAAACCCGCTACAAATTTTAATCATCCTAAGTCATTCCTGCGAAGGCAGGAACCTCCCACCATCAATCGTGGGTTCAAAAGAATCGCTATTTTCCAATTTTCTAAAACGTTTGGGAGGTCCTTGCCTTCGCAAGGATGACGGAGGACGTCTAAAAATCTGCTTTATGTTCATTTGAGACCGTCGCTTAATTGATCATTCTATTTCAACTCGAGTCCGGAGTAGGGCGCTAATATCTGCGCACCATCAAAATTAAATTTAGATTAAAAACCTGAGCCATTACTTTCTATCGATAGACTATTTTTGTGCGCGATAATTATTTTCTAAAAACAGTTCGCAGAACTTTACGTTCGAAATTTTATTACTGCGGGTTTGCACCATTGAACTATTGAAATCGACTCATCACATTACATTACCGGTAACACTTAACAGATACTGTCAGCATAAATAATTTTTAGGCAGCATTGAACATCCGTAGAACAATTTAAACAAATAGTTTTACGATTTCAGAATTAAAAAGCGCGAAGCGAACCATTAAAAAAAGACACCACATTTCTTTTGAGTTCAATTTAAAAAAATGAATCAAAGCTGCCGATAAATCATTCAACATAATCCCAATACACAATTACCAAAATTCTCTTCCACTTTAGATAACTCAACCGTTTCTAGTATTAAAAATAATAGAAAGCAAAGCTTACAGATGAATTAACGGTTCCCGTTTTAATTAGAAACGCCACTGCGCCGACAAACCGATGTGAGAAACAGAAGAGCATATCTTTTCTTATTATCACGTCGCTGAAGTAGTGAGGGCGAAACAAATCACAATTTCACCATTTTTATTCAACAGTGCAAAAATTCCAGCTTCGCTAGAACACGATTCCAGATTTGGAATAGAAACGACAACAGTGTCGTTTCTATTCCAAAGCTGGAATGAGGTTTTATAATAATCAATAAGTTACAGGGAAGTTTCTATTAGCGTAACCGCGAGTATTCTAATTAAACGCTGGAATTGTTAGTAAATTCTATTTAAACGTCGGAATTGGTATTAAAGCGAACCGCCTCGAAAGTCGTTTAATGTGGTGGTTTTGCAAGTGTTATTTCTGTAAATACCCGTTATTCAACATAATATAACCTGTGAAATATAATATCAAGCAGTTGTTTAAAAGAAGCGTGTCCGTATCAACTTGCTATATTTCCTTATTACATTTTTTATAATGACAAACGACTTGTGTTAAAAAGTGTGAATGCTTAAAACTGTGTGCCAGCCCTTATTTATATTACCTAAACGTTATCAAAATCTTGAACGGTTAGAAACTAAGCAAAACTTAGTGGCTTTGAAAATCGCCGGATTAGTGTTTGGAACTCTGACTAGCCGAAATCAACGAAAGCAGACACTCTGGGGTTTTACCACGTTAGAACCTGGTGCCTTAAGCGGTCGTTCCTAATTAAAGACCAGTTTATTGACTTCAGCGGTTCTCGAGCAAAGTGTTGATAAATGGTTAGATAAAAATAAGGAGAAATTTAAATAAAACTATAAAGAAAATCTATTTGATACCTTGCAATGCCATTAACTGGACTAAAATTACTAAAAACTAAAAGAGGGTAAGTCTGTTCTAAAGTACAGTATTTAACAAATGACCTACGGTATAGTCTAGCTGTATATAAGCTAACAGGAGATTGGTAATGAATAAGTTATTAAGGGAATTAAACTTAGTGACAGGAAATATATTACAAGAGCTCGAAAGAGACATAGGTTCAAACGCTAGTCCTGATATAGACTCATACTTGGAATTAAATAAATTGATAATGAGGATGGATAATATTACTTCTTTGATGCTATCAGATATCAATAAAAAGCGAGCCCTCAATTGATGCTGCGTTTCCCAATAATACTGCTCATAACCTTAACATTCGGCATATTTTCTTGTTTTGAAGAGCAGCCTAGCGCATCTGAAAAGCTCACGCCAAATGGTAGAAGCGATACAGTAGCTTTGGTTAAAAAAGCGTCCTCTGGTATTTGCCATGACGAATCAAGCGGTTCATATATCAGGACTAAAAACTTCATCTCATATGAAACGATGGATTTATGCTTATCGTCTGGGGGTAGAGCATATTCCGGCTTTAAGTCTCCTATAAACATAGCCGAACAAGAGGCGATAGACGATAATAGAAGCTTTGTATCGCTATATAATCGTAGTGACTGGCCTCACTGGTCAGATACTGATGGTGATTGTCAAAGTACACGCCATGAGCTTTTGATTAGCCAATCATTAACTGAAGTGACTTTTAAAACAGAAGATAAGTGCATCGTGATGCTCGGTGCTTGGAACGATAAGTATAGTGGTAATACGTTCAATGATTCAAAAGAACTCGATTTAGACCATGTTGTTCCACTTAAATTTGCACATGGCCACGATGGGGATAGTTGGCCTAGAGATAAGAAACAAGAATTTGCAAACGATACCGATAACCTGCTGCTTGTTAGCGCATCACTAAACCGTCAAAAAGGGGCTAAAGGACCCGACGAGTGGCTACCTCCAAATCAGTACTACAGGTGTGAATATATCGCTCAGTTCAATAAAGTTATGAACAAGTATGGATTAAAGTATATTCCAACAGAGCAAAGGACAGTTAACAAAATGGTTAACGCTTGCGTCGGCAAATGAGTTTTTAAATTGTAAAGGCTCATTCCATGATAATGTGAACTTTCCAGAGTTTGCTAAACTTTTTTAACAGTTACATGGAAAAAGGATAAGGACAACCTGTGGTATTAAAATGCAACAATAAACGTGCTTATTGGGGTTAAAAAGCATTGTTAATATTTAGTAACCTAGGCTCAATTAGACTATTTCAAATTGATAGTTCGACGAGTGACTTGACAGTCTCCTGCACGGCAAAAGGAGTCATACGCTATTCAAATTTGTCCGGAAATTTCGTGCTAATACCGGTTATTGGTTTTTTCGTAAAGTGCAGCTCAGCCCAACATTCATGGCTAAGGTTATACCTGAAGCGGGCGTACGCGAACTAGAACAATGGTCTGAATAAACACTCTCGTTAGGGCTACTTCTGACATAACAGCTTAGGCGTGTGAAAAGGCCGCGCAATGTAGCGAACTTGCGCCAATTATCGAGTCAATTTGTTGGGTTTTGATTATCGATTATGATAAAAGGCAAAAAGGTTGAACACAATAGACAGCGGACTCGACACACTACCCAGTGTCACCGCTTTCCAATTTAGACTACAAATGCGCTCTTTTAAGGAGATAATCCGGCACGAGCAGGGGATTGTCCGGCAGTGTTGCTTGTACACGTCGACTCCAATCTATTACTGCCTTATGCTCTAACATGGCAGACTTGCCGCGCATGCCCATTAGGTGCCCGGCAACAATAGTAGGGTAAGCGGATAAATCTGCCAACGATGGCTGAGCTAATCCACCAAGAAAAGGGCCATCGGCCAAGTGAGTTACAAACTCAGTGCACAGCCTTTGCCTCATGTCCGGCATAGATTCGTTTAAATCCAGTTGCTTCACCATATCGACAATAAAGCCCGCTTTACGCACGAAAAAAGGCCACAACAAGCGCACAATTTTAGGAATTGGGGTACCTGCATTTACCGCAGTTGACAATGTCCAACCATTGCTTATGGCATCAAAAGTGCTTTCCCATTGCACGGCTGCGCGAAAGCGAGCGGGTATAAGATGCTCACTTACCCAATCATCAATGGCCAACACCTCTTCTCGGTGTACACCGCCCATAATCGACTTTTCCGGAAAATATTCATCCAGCCAAATCCCTAACTGGCTGGAATCTTTGCGCCATTCATCACCGATTTTAAGCACCGGAACCTGACGCTGTTGAGTGAACTTTAGTTGTGTAGGCTTAACAGGATTAACTGCCACAAACTCAAAAGGCAATTTTTTATACTGCAGATAGCAACCCACTTTCATCACGTAGGGACTCGTGGCATAACCATATAAGGTGATTTTATCCATAAATTGTTCTCTAAAAATATACTGCTGAACATACCAGAGTATAGGTAAAACGTCATTTTTCATAAAATGAAAATACATGTTGCCCCATATTTGCCGTATTAACATTTATTTTATATTCTCAAGGAAGCGAAAGCTGCGATTTTTCGTCTATTACTCAGCTGTTTCTACATAATTCAGAATTCCAAACAAGCACCTCCCACCCTTGTGCAAGTCAGCGCTGAAAATTGCGCTTGTTTATGATGATGAACTAGTCTTTATTCAAACAGACTTTTCTCAGGCGGTTATAGGTTATCCGCTTCACACAAATCATCGAATGTCTGTTGTTCACTGTGACTTTAATGAGACTACCAGCCAATTTTCTATGTGTCTGTTGCTCGCTCACAGGAGCCAGTCAGGTTTAGTTGCATAAGCAGTAGTGTAGCTAATCTAGGCAGTCTGGGTCACTGTTAGCATAATGTTAGTGTCCGCATGGGCTTTGTTGTCTTGAGTTCATTGATACTCGTTTCTTACCCTCAGATGTCACAGGGCCAGTGCTAGCGCCACCATGATACTTACAGCGTCCATTCCCCCAAACTTGTACCGTCATTCTTGCAGGGATGGCCTGCGCGGGTTTTAGCTTCGCATTTCATGCCACGGCAAAATTCGGGATAGGGCATGTTTCCATATGCGGGGTGTTTACATCCATCAGTCATCCATGCCTCAAAATGTTGTTGTCCATCACGATAGACCTCGCGTTTATCGCTGCGTGTCAGGTGGCCAATAATCAGCTCACCGAAGCAAAAGCGAATTGCTCACGAGCATTAGCGTTAGAGCCCAATTCATCAGTTAAAGTCTTTACCCAATTTGAAACGTTTCAGGATATCAACAAAAGCCAATTATTAAGCGAAAGCATGCTTAAGGCAGGTTTCCCCATTTGACGATGCATAGATGCTGCTGTGCTTCGAAGCATCATTTTTCAAACCAACTATGCCCGTTAAATATAGGATCTATGGGATAAGTAAGGTGGCTCATGACATGAGCGTAATGGGCTCATACCATTCTTTTTAGCAACGATTAGATGCTTTTATCTACCCACCACAGTCTGTATTAAAGCTTCACAACAACCCCATTAATTCTGTTGCACTTTGAGCCATGGTGACTTGATCAGCGGGCCTAGATCAAGGGAATCGAGGGTGCCAACAAAGCTGGCGCTACCACATCAAATGTAAGTAGCGGTAATCGACTATGATGATTGAATATAGGGAATAGGTGCAGGTGAGCAGACTGGGTTATCACACATCATCACCTAGACCATGTAAAGTGAAAACATTAATAGCACTCATTAAACGCTCTACTGTAATATCTTTAATGGTTGGAACCCATTTTCCAAACCAAATAAGCATACCTAGCAACAGGTTTACCACCAGTTGGGTTTCACACTGCATCACGGATCCATCTTTAATACCGTCTTTGAAAAATTGCTCAACCCTGTTTGTGAGTGCAGCGATTGACATATCCGCTTCGGCTCTCTGATCTTTATCAAGGTATGAGTAGTCACCCAAGTAGAGTAGAGGACCGTTTTTAAGGCCATCTTCCAACATTGAGCGGATAAGGTGTTCAATTTTTCGTGCTCCGGGTGTTGCCTGTACTTCTATTTCCGACAGTGTGCGTTCAAATCGTTCAAACGACTTCGTGAGGCACTCGAAGGCAAGTGCACACTTATTTGGAAAATAGTAGTAAAGCGTTGCATTCCTTAGATCAATAGACTTCGCAATATCTGACATCGTTGCCTGTGAATAACTCTTGGCATTGATAACCTCTATAGCAGCTCTGACTATTTGGTCGCGCTTCTTTTTTGACTTTTGGCTTCTTGAAACCGCCTTCTGGACAGAGGGCTTTCCCTTTTTTTCAGTCACTTCATTGTTTTCAGCTGACTCTATTTGCCCCAAGGTCTTATCTCCTGTTTTGTCTTGCTCGCCAAGTTTATCCCATAAATAGATGTGCTATGCAAGTTGACAAAAGAATAATTCTAAATTAGATTAGAAAATCTAATTTAAATTAGAATATGTACTAGTTAACCAAATCAATTTATGGAATGGGCAGTGTGTTGTTGGTTTTCATTATTGATATCAAAAAGAGAAAAAAATGAAAAAATCAGTTTTACTCATCGGTACAGTAATCGGAGCCATATGCACAGACTCCCCGGTTTTCGCACAAACTAATGACAACGACGATCAAGCTGTGGAAGTGATCATGGTCACCGCGACGAAACGCGCAACGGCTCTTCAAGAGGTACCCATTGCGGTTTCTGTTGTTAACGCCGATACCATTGAAAGTGCACAAATCAGAGACTTATTAGATCTTCAAACCGTTGTACCTTCTTTACGCATAGGTCAGGGTGAAAACCTGATTAGCACAACATTCAGTATTCGCGGGTTCGGTAATGGTGGCAGCAATCCAGGTATTGAACCATCGGTAGGTGTGTTTATTGATGGTGTTTACCGGCCACGTGGAGGAGCGCAGATCAGCGACCTTTCAAATGTGGAGCGAGTAGAAGTATTGCACGGGCCACAATCAACGTTATTTGGTAAAAATGCTTCAGCAGGTGTTGTCAGTGTTGTGACACGCGGCCCACAATTTGTAAAAAGTGGTTCGCTGTCAGCCACTTATGGCAATTTTAATACCGTTGTTCTGAAAGGCGATGTCACAGGGCCCATTAGTGACACTGTGGCATATAGTATGTCCGCAAATTACAACTCCCGTGACGGTTACGCTCAGGACTTGGCGCAAGATACTGACATTAATGCACGAAATCGGTTTGGGGTACGCGGTCAACTTTTGTTTGAACCCGTGGCAGAACTTGCGGTGCGGTTTATTGCTGATTATGACGAGATTGATGAAAACTGCTGTGTCGTGGCAAACCTCGTGGCTGGGCCGACAACTCCCGCTATAGATTACGTTTCGGGTGGGGCTGGCATTATTGCTGAAAATCCATTTTCGTATACCACTCGCACAAATGAAGAAGCCACTAACCGTCTTAAAAACTATGGCCTCTCTGCTCATGTTGAGTATGAATTTGGCTATCTAGCATTCACTTCAGTAACTGCCTACCGTGAGTTTTTATCGGATTCGATTAGCGATGGTGATTTTTCGCCAGCCGATTTGATTGGAGACAATTTAACGGTTACTGATATTAATTCGTTTTCACAAGAACTACGTTTAGCTTCCGATTTTGACGGCCCTGTCAATTTTTTATTCGGCGGTTTTTACTACAATGAAGACTTAGTCCATTCTGACCGAAACCTATTAGGCAGCGATGCACGTGCGTATCTCGAAATTTTGAGCCAAGGTGGCTTGAGTTCAGTTGAGGATATCATGGGATTAGAGCGGGGCACGTTTGAAGCTAGTGGCTCGGGTGTTACCAGTAATTTTGACGTAAAGAATGAAACATACTCCATTTTTGGAACCGTAGATTTTGATGTTACCGACCGAGTGACCTTAACCGCTGGGCTGAATTATACCAACGATAGTAAAGACGTGATAGCCAATGTACTGTCAACCGAACCGTTCTCGGCCGTCGATCTGGTAGGGCTTGGGGTTGCCATTGGTGTACCTGCAGAATTTGCAAACAACCCTGCGGTCAACCCATTGCTTGCTTTACAGGCCTTACAGTTTCAACCGCCATTTCTGAATTTCCCGAATCAAGTGGAAGACGGTAGAACTCGCGATGATGACCTTTCCTATACGGCCCGTGCTGCGTTTGACCTCACAGACAGACTCAATATCTATGCTTCTTATGCCACCGGGTTTAAGGCAACGTCTTGGAACCTTTCAAACGACTCTCGCCCATTTTCTTCTGATTTTATTGCAGGATCCGCTGCAGGGGCGCCATCACCTGCTCCATCTGCCATCCGTAATGCGGGTTTGGCTTTACCCAATCTCACAGCAGGCACACGTTATGCAGGACCCGAATCCTCTAAAGTGTTTGAGCTGGGGTTAAAGGGGAGTTGGAAAAACAGTGCGGTTAACCTTGCTGTTTTTGAACAAAGTATTAAAGGATTTCAAAGCAATGCATTCACCGGAACGGGTTTTGCTCTGACGAATGCGGGCGAACAGTCCACTGTTGGGGTTGAGTTGGACAGTAAGTATTCGCCTTCTGATGATTTAGATTTGTTTTTTGCTGTTACCTATCTAGACCCAATATACGACTCGTTTACCGGGTCGATATTCGGCGATTTAAGCGGTGAGCGTCCTGTAGGTATTCCAGAAATTTCATACTCGGTTGGTGCCAGTTACCACACCGAATTTTCTAACGGAATGGAACTCGCGCTTCGTGCTGATTATTTATATGAAGATGAAGTACAGCTTGTGCGCGGCTTTGTGGGATTTGGTGCAGATACCGCAGGCGCTGCAGTTGCAGCCAGCAATTTAACACGGGAAGTTAAGTCGCTGAACGCTGCAATAACGCTGTATTTGATTAATGGCGTTGAGGTATCTATTTACGGTCGAAATCTAACCAATGACGAATATTTGACCGGTGCTGCTGACGGTGTTGCTCAACAAGGCAGTGTGTTTGGAAGTCCAAATGCGCCTCGCACTTATGGGGCAACAGCACGCTATAAATTTTGAGACACATACCAATCTATGTCTCTGTGCAGCACTTCAATTTATAATTTAATCAAATGCCGAGTGGAAACTCGGCTGGAGCCACACCATGTACCTGAAAAATTTAACCCGCAATGCAGCTATTGCGACTATTGCAACAATTGCCATAATAGCGCCAGTGCGCTTATTGGCCGCTGTTGAAACCACTGCACCGAGTAGTAAACCACTATCAATGGGTATCGCTTTATCTGCGTCTATTAGCGATAGCAAAGGGCATAAATTAGAAGGTGTTATGGTGTCTTTGTTAGATGATGCCGAGACGCGTTTGACTACGCGCTTTACCAATAAAAATGGCAACGTTGGATTCTCTGAAGTCAATGCAAGTCACTCGAAGGTACGACTGCGGCTCACAGGTTATGCTGATCAAATGGTAAAACTGGACGCTGCTACTACAACGCTTAATGTGACACTTAAAGCGGCAACTAAGAGCGAGTTGCTTGAGCAACTGCCAGCACATGTGTGGGCTGAGCGTATTCATGTTGCAGATGAGCGCACGAATAGAGAGTTTCGTATAAATTGTATGATGTGCCACCAAATGGGATACAAAAACACGCGATATTATACAACACCAGAAAGTTGGGAAGCTATCTATGCAAGTATGGCGAATAAAGGAACAAGGGCACTGCTGACAAAAGAAACCCGTGAAGCTATTACGCCAGCCTTGATTGCTGCATTCGACCCAAATGGTGAACTTGGCATGCCGCGTATCCCAGAGCCACCTACTGGCAAAGCAACCGATGTTGAAATCACCGAGTGGCGACTTGCAGATAAGGCCGCGAGTATGCACGATGTGGCCGTGGGGCCAGATGGCAATATCTATGGTGTGGATACAATCGGCAGTAATATTTGGCGACTAAACCCGCAGACCAATCAAATTACCGAAATGACCCATCTACGACCAACAGTCAGACCTAAACATATACCGCTGCTACTGCACACCGTGTTACAAGGGCCGGACGGTAAAATGTGGTTTACCTATGCCTTTGGCAATCTGATCGCGAGCCTCGATGTCAAAACCGAGGAAATGAAAATTTATGAAATGTCCTATAGCGAAGGTATCTACCCCCACACTATGCGCTTCGATAGAGATGGGCAATTATGGTTCACCATCAGCTACACCAATCAACTCGGTACCATTGATCCCAAAACAGATAAAATTGTGATCTACGATATGCCGACTCGTAATGAGATACAGGCTAAAGCCGCCAAGCCAGCTACGGCAATGAAGGAAGTCACCATGCAACGCACGGGTGACCAAGTTATTGCTGCCCATGATGAAATTACGACTATTCCCTATGGCATAGATGTTACGCCAGATGGGAATATTTGGTTTAGCCAGTTTAATAATCGCAGGATCGGCTGGTTTGACAAACAAAGTGAGACGTTTCATATGGTAGACACACCCTTTGGTGGCCCTCGCAGGTTTCGTGCTGACTCGAAAGGAAATTTATGGATACCAGCGTATGCGGAAGGTGGCGTGTATCGATATGAACCCGATACTGGCAAGTTTACCGAGTTTACACTCCCCACTGGCCCAGGCGACGCGGTGTATGCGGTGAATATCGATCCTCGTGATGACACAGTATGGGCGTGCGGTACAAACTCCGACACGATGATGCATCTTGACCCTGCTACCGGTAAAACCGTGACATATCAATTACCTTCTCACGTGACGTTTTGCCGAGAAATAAATTTCGATAAGGAGGGCAATGTGTGGACGAGTTATTCGCAGTATCCATCCGCCACAATTGAAGGTGGAAGTACGGTATTCGTGCGGATAAAACCGCTGTAACAAATGAGCTGTTACTTAATCAAGTACAAAAGTTGGATATGAAATGATAATGAAATTTATTCGCCTTATTGGCTTAGCCTTAATCGTGTTTATCGGCGTAAGTTTTCTCGGTGGCTCTGCCGTTTGGGTGGTGCTAGGTTTATCAAATGATTTAATTATTGAAGGTGATGCCAAAATTGTTCGAGCCGTTCCACCGGGATACTCAACCCAATGGAGTGCATATGGTGGTGATAAGCTTGGTACCCGCTTTTCCGCCGCTGAACAAATTACCATTGATAATGTGACGAACTTACAATCGGCTTGGCAATTTCAAACCGGTGCGTTCAAAGGAAGAGAGGCAGTAAAGGGGCAATCTGCATTCGAGACGACTCCCATTTTAGTGGAAGATGCGTTAGTTTTTTGTACCCAATTTCAAGAGGTTATTTCTTTGGATCCGGCGACTGGGGCGGAGAATTGGCGCTATGATCCTCAGGTGCCGATTGATGTGCAGCCTGGCAATCAATATACCTGCCGAGGTGTATCGTATTGGCAAGACCATACCGTTAATACGGAAACGTTGTGTGCGTCGCGTTTGTTTGTAGGCACCGTTGATTCTCGCCTGATATCACTCGATGCTAAAACTGGAAAGCTGTGTACCGATTTTGGTGTCGCGGGTGAGGTCAAAGTCAAACCGAGTGAGACACTGAGATGGCCTGGCGAATATCAGATTACTTCCGCCCCGGCTATCATTGGCGATATTGTGATTACGGGCTCCGCAATCAGCGACAGCCTTCGAACTAAAGCACCGTTTGGTACAGTGCATGCGTATAACGTTCGCACCGGCGAGCTTAAATGGCGATTTAATCCTATTCCGCAAAACCCTGATGACCCCGCGTCAAAGAGCTGGGCAGCAGACTCTGCTAAGCAAACAGGCCACGCCAATGTTTGGTCTACGATTTCAGTGGATGAAGAGCGAGGACTCGTTTTTTTGCCGACTTCAAGTCCGAGTCCTGATTATTATGGAGGCAATCGGGTAGGGGATAACCGCTATGCAAACTCTGTGGTGGCACTCAATGGTGAAACGGGAGACGTCGTGTGGCATTTCCAAACGGTCCATCATGACTTGTGGGACTATGATGTGCCAGCTCAACCAGGACTCTATGAGGTCTTCAGAGATGGAGAGGTTCATGACGTGGTGGCACAAGTAACAAAAACAGGCATGGTGTTTGTACTTGATAGAGACACAGGCAAGCCATTTTTACCCATTGAAGAAAGAGCTGTACCTCAAGGTGGCGTGGTTGGGGAAGTGTTATCACCGACCCAGCCGTTCCCCATCAACACACCTCCTCTTGTTAATCATCGCTTAGATCCTGACGATGCTTTTGGGATCACCATTTGGGATAAATGGGCATGTTCAGATAAAATTGAAGCACTACGAGGCGAAGGCTTGTATACGCCGCCAAGTCTAGGTGGCACCTTAACCTATCCATTTCCAGGGGGCGGTGCAAACTGGGGGAGTGCGGCATTTGATCCCGCGCGAAACCTGCTTGTTGTGAACATGAGTAATGTGGCAAGTTTTGCACGCTTAAATAAAAGAAGTGGCGATGAACCGGTATTTGGTGCGCTTCAAGATGGTGCCGAGTTTGCGCCTATGGAAGGAGCACCTTACACCTTAACGCGTGGCTTACTGACTTCGCCACTTGGGCTGCCATGCAGTCCTCCGCCGTGGGGAGTGATGGTAGCAGTGGATTTGAGCACGGGCGAAATAGTCTGGCGGCAGAAAATTGGTACAACTGAAGACATCGCGCCTGGCGGTTTGGCCCTTAAACTCGGTACTCCCAATATCGGTGGACCGGCGATAACCCAAGGTGGTCTTATTTTTCATAGTGGCACGTTAGATTATTACCTGCGGGCCTACGACATCAATACGGGCCACGAACTTTGGAAAGACCGGTTGCCTGCCGGTGGGCAAGCGACTCCCATGACTTATGTTTACAAAGGACGGCAATATGTGGTGATAGCTGCGGGTGGTCATTCGTTTACCGGCACGAAGCCGGGCGACTATGTCATTGCTTACGCCTTGCCAAATGTAGAGTCGCCTTGATCATGTCTGCTGGTTCTTATCACCCTTATCATCTTAGTAAGAGGTTTATGTGACAAAAATAGATACCCTGAAATCACTATTTGAGGCGCAAACCAGTTTTGTTTATGATGATGAACGGCTTTTATTCAAACAGACTTATCTGGGGCGGCGCCGGGTGAAAACGCGTTTTGCCGCACCACAACTCGGACAAAAACCTCTGCGTTTACAACTGAACGCAACTAAGTGCTCATCATGACAATCTTCACAACGTACTCGCAAAAACGCATATTCCAAACGACCGCACTTGAGGTACGCTTCAAATTCTGACCGCACATACCTGGGCAAATATTTATCTTCTTGCCCCATGTGGCTCAGAAACTGCGGGTAATATTTTTCAATAATTTGATAAAGAAGTGTCTGCTCTGGTTTATGACGTTCATACTTTACCGTCCCCTCTCTTCTGGCATCCTTTACAAGTGACATAGCCCACCCCAAATACTGTAACTTAATACAGTATAGGTGTGTTTTTTATTGTAGGTATGCTGGCACTTTATAGCGCAAATATAAGGGCATTAACGGTTGAAAAACTAATTAGCCCACCGACCGCAATTCGCTCTAAGGGGCCCTTTAATCAATTTTGACGACAGGCAGCTTATTGTTCTTTTTTACCTGATTAGGTAAGGTCGTCATATTGTATTTTTTGCCGAATCATAACGGGCTTGAATACGGCAAAAGGGGACGTACGCCGTTCAAATTTGTGTGAAAAGTTTATGTTAACAGCAATCCTTGAGATTCGAACTTGTGACGGGCTGCTCTAACTTCCATTCCGGACATTCGAAGCACATAAAAAAGCGTTTCCTAGTTCGTGATTATTGCTTTAATTGACAACAAAAAAAGCAGTGACTAACCCGCTTTCTAATTGTTAGCTCCACAAGAGTGACTGCATCATTAGGTTAGAAACACTAATCTGCTAGAAGCTGCAATACGCCGCATTCCTTTACTTTGTTATTGTCGCTACATGCTTCTAACATCTGTGCAAGTGTAGCTTTTAACTCGTTAAGTTCTGCAATTTTTTGACTTACATCTTCCATGTGGTCATGTATTAGGTTGTTAATACTAGCGCAGCTCGTTTCAGGACTCTCTTTAGTTTCCAATAACTGCGTAATTTCCGCTAAGGTTAAGTCAAGTGAGCGGCACTGACGTATGAAGCGCAAACGGCTCAATGATGATGCATCATAAAGCCGGTAATTACTATCTGTTCGCTGACAAGGACTAATGAGTTTTTCTCGTTCATAAAAGCGGATGGTTTGAATTGAGCAACCGCTCTTTTTTGATAATTCGCCTATTTTCATAAAAAACTCTTTTTGTTAATTGACTCTATAGTGAGTATAGACTTTATACTAGTTTCATTAAGTATAAAAGAGGACTGTTTCATGAGGGGTTGCGGCTGCGAAGTTGAAATCCAAGATGCATCCCAAAAAAAGGTCTTGTATTGGCTATTAGGGATTAATGCGGTCATGTTTGTGATTGAGCTTGGCGTTGGCGTGCTCGCTGACTCCACGGCTTTAATTGCTGATTCGCTCGATATGCTGGCTGATGCCGTTGTATATGCGATTGGTATTTATGCAGTGGGAAAGTCTATTATTCACAAGGCCAAAGCGGCAAGAGTGAGTGGTTATTTTCAATTAATGCTAGGCGCTATTATTCTAATCGATATTATTCGTCGCTCCGTGATGGGAAGTGAGCCGGTTTCTCATCTTATGATGGGAATGGGCGCGGTGGCCTTGGTCGCCAATGTCATTTGTTTGTTTATTATCCGCAGCCATAAAGATGGTGAGGTGCACATGCGAGCAAGTTGGATTTTTTCAGCGAATGATGTGATTGCGAATATGGGCGTTATTTTCGCTGGCGCATTGGTGCTATGGCTTGACAGCCGTTTACCAGACTTAATTATCGGTATGGTTGTTTCAGTAATTGTGCTGCGCGGGGCATGGCTGATATTAAAAGATGCGAAAAGTGAATTAGCCGCTAATCAAACACTAACTGACAATGAAAATTCTGGGGGCGTATCATGAGCTATTATCAAGCGGCAAAGCCTTTTGTTGAAGGTAAACTTAAGGACTATTCCAAAGCAATTCACAGTAAGCAGTATGATTCGGCATTTCATCACTTAGAAGATGCTCATGTCATAGGTCAACACTCCACTTACTTGCATTGTTTAGCACATTTTCGCATGCTCAAACACGGCATTAAGCAACGCGATCCTAAAGAAACCATAGGACAGGTTTTTCGTTTAATAGGTGCATTAACGAAAACAGCCATTGGCTTTATTCCAACAGGCAACACTGGCGGGGCAAACGTTAGCCCGTTTAAAACGCTACCCATAAGCGATGAAAATCAAAAAATATTGGAGCAAATTAATCATGCACAGTCATAACCATGCAAATGACAGTGACGGCGCTTCCAATCGAATAGGCTGGGCATTTTTCCTAAATGTGGTGTTTACGATTATCGAGTTTATTGGCGGCTGGCTAACAAACAGCACCGCTATCATGGCCGATGCCGTGCACGATTTAGGTGATAGTCTATCGATAGGCACGGCTTGGGGCTTAAACAAACTCGGTGATAAAGAGGCCAATAATACCTTTTCCTATGGCTATAAGCGTTTTTCGCTACTAGGCGCATTAATAAATGGGTTGGTGTTAATCACCGGCTCAGTGTGGATATTATTTGAAGCTATTCCTCGTCTATCGAACCCTGAGATGCCGCAAGTAGAGGGCATGCTATTACTTTCTATCTTTGGTATTACTGTGAACGGTTTTGCGGCTTACAAATTGAGCGGTGGGACTACTCTTAATGAAAAAATACTTAACTGGCACTTACTGGAAGATATACTTGGTTGGGTGGCCGTGCTAATAGTATCTATTGTGCTTATGTTTAAGCCGTGGCCTATACTCGATCCAATACTATCCATAGGCTTTACTTTGTTCATTTTATTTAACGTAGTGCGCAATTTAAAAGAAACATTACTATTGTTTTTGCAAGCGACGCCCGACAAGAAACAATTAGATGAAGTGCGTGATGTCTTGTTAGGCAGTGAAGATGTAGATGATATTCATCATTTTCATATCTGGTCATTAGATGGCGAACACAATGTAATGACGGCACATGTTCAGTTAAAGCAGGATATCTCAATACAGAATATGACGGCATTAAAAGAGACGTTTCGAAAAGCACTCGCTAAATTTGATTTTGTGCATACCACTATCGAATTTGAATTTGCAGATGAGGCGTGTCGAGATGAGTAAGATGCACATTAATCTTGTTAGTAAGGTTGCACAACAGGTATACCGTGATAGTATTCCGCCTGTTAACGATGGAAGAAAAGAAGTGTATGTTTAAAACAAAGGTGACGGGCTATGTAGTAGTCATGCTGATTTTATTTCAGTCGTTCACTGCTGTCGCAAGTTCTTTAGACTTCCATACTCCGGATGTCGAACACCTGGCAGAAGTGCATGAACACGACAAGCACGACGTACATGCATCTCCTCAACCTGAAAAAAATGCTTCGTCATTAGACTTAGCTGCGTCGTCTGAAAGCCCTCATAACCCATCTGATTGTCACCACTGTGGACATTGCCACGGCTCTCATACCCAATGGGTAGGTGACTCTGTTGGCATTAAACAACCCTCCCTAGATGAAGGTCATGCCTTCTTCTACTTGTCCAAAGTAATAGACGCACCGATTACGCGCTTGCTGCGGCCTCCCAAATTTACGTCCTAGTCTTCTCAAACATGAGTTCGCTATTTTTATAGCGGGAAATAATTTTTGAAACATTAGGATGTAAACAATGACATTTTTCTCATTGAAACGCTCGATGCGCGTGTGCGCTATGGGCGTTTACAGTATGGTTATTTTTGCTTATTTGCCAGTTCAGGCGCAAGTACAAAATAGCAACGAAATAAAGCCGATAACGCTAGAGAGTGCAATAAAGCGCACCCTCGCAAATGCGCCTTATTTGCATGAATTTACCTTTAAACAACAAGCCCTAGAGGGTGAGTTAAAAACAGCTGCACTTAAGCCAGAGCTTAACGCCAGTATTGAGCTTGAAAACTTTTTAGGCACAGGTGCAGTCTCTGGCATAAAAGACACTGAGCTGACGCTAACCTTATCTTCTGTGATTGAGTTTGGTGACAAAATCGAGGCTCGTACTGATTTTGCTAGCGCAAAATCGCGCGTCATAGAAGCACAAAAGCAAATACGTACCTTGGACATTCTGGCGGATGTCACACGTCGTTATATTGGTGTGCTGGCACAGCAAGCCATGATAAAAGCCTATGAAGATGCACAAACCTTGGCGATGTATACTTACCAATCGGTTGCCAAACGTGTTGACGCAGGGGCGTCCCCTGCATTTGAGCAGCAGCGTGCAGAGGCCTCTCTTGCTCGTGCAAGGCTCGATGTAGTAACCGCAAAACAAACCCACTCGGCCATGATTAAAAGCCTTGCCATTATGTGGGGAGAGCAAGCTCCTAGCTTTAATCGCGTTGAAGGCGATTTGTTTGCGTTGTCACCATCGCCTTCTCTTACGGTATTGTTTGAGCAAATTTCAAATAGCCCTAACATTGATGTGTATGCACAGGAATATCGACTGCAAGAAGCGCAAGTCAGGCTAGCCCAATCGACAAACCAAGCTGACTTGAGTTGGAGCGCCGGTATTAGACGCATAAACGGTATTGATGAAACAGCCTTTGTGGCCGGCGTGAGCATGCCTTTGTTTGCAAGTGAGCGAAACCTAGGTGAGTACGAGCAACAAAAAGCCGTGTTAGGACAATTGGAGCAGCAAAGACAAGGTGCCGTGCTAGGGCTTTATCACCAACTGAATACTGCGCTAATGGCAAGAAATAATGCATTGCTTAATGTGCAAACTTTGCAAAGCGCAATTATACCACCACTTGCACAAGCGCTGTCATTGGTTGAGCAGGCTTACCTTAATGGACGCTTTAGCTACCTTGAATGGGTGACCACGCGTCAAGAACTGCTCGATGCTAAACAAGCCCTTATTCACTCAGCAAGACAAGCGCATCAGCGAGCCGCCGACATTGAATCGTTAACGGCAACGCCGCTTTCGTCAACCACAGCATCTCCGGCTAGGTCTTCTTTGCAGACATCATCAGTCCCTAATTTTCAGCGAGTGTCAAAATGAAACTATCACGACTAATATTTACTATTTTAAATCCGTTCCAACTTGCGTTATTGGTAAGCGTATTACTCATGCCTCTGACTGCCATTAGTGGCGAGGGAGAATATGGCGATGAAGGAAAAGAAGATGAGCATCGCAATGAGTTTGTAGTAATGACCCAAGCCATGGCAACACAAGTTGGCGTTACCACGCAGGCTGTTGCGTCAGGCACCCTAAATATCACTAAAACAGTGTATGGCAATGTCGTCACCGACCCAGCATCGCTCAGTCATATTCGTGCGCGGTTTGATGGCGTTGTCACGCGCGTTAACGCAAACTTGGGCGATAAAGTAAAAAAAGGTGCTGCACTTGCTATTGTGGAGTCCAATGAAAGTTTAAAAAGCTATTCAGTTACCGCTCCTTTTGCGGGCACTGTCATTGCTAGACATGCAAATGAAGGTGAACTATCAAATGGGCAAGTGCTCTTCTCCATTGCTAACTACGATGGTGTATGGGCACAGCTTAAGATATTTCCGAATCAGTTACGCGCGGTGGCTGAGCAGCAATCAGTGCGGCTAGGCCTCGCGGACGCCAAGATTGATGCCGTTATCAGTCATATTTTGCCATCTCCTGACGAGCAGCCCTACGTACTCGCCTATGCCAAAATTGACAATACTACAGGTCATTGGCCGGTTGGTGCAGCGGTGCTCGGCAACATCTCCATTGATAGGCTTAATGTGGCTATGCTTGTGCCAAAAGCGGCTATTCAAGAATATGAAGGTAGCAGTGTTGTTTTTGTTAAAAAGGGCGATGAGTACCATCCTGAGCCTGTCACCTTAGGCAGGCAGGACGCCGATAACATTGAAGTGTTAAGTGGTGTTGCAAAATCTGACATTGTCGTAGTGAGCAACAGCTTTTTGTTCAAAGCCGATCTAGAAAAATCGGAGGCCGGACATGATCATTAATCGCCTGGTTTTTCTTATGCAGCACAACACCGCCTATCTAGCTGACAGCTGTCAGTGGGAGGCACTTAGATGATTGAATCAATATTAAGGACGTCCATTCAGCGCCGTGGTTTGGTGCTGATGCTGACCTTTTTGGTTATGGGTTTAGGCTTTTGGAGTTATAACAAACTCCCCATAGATGCCGTACCCGATATCACCAACGTACAGGTGCAAATTAATACGCAAGCAAAAGGCTATTCGCCGCTAGAAACAGAGCAGCGCATTACCTTTGTGGTGGAAACGGCGCTCGCAGGCTTACCTAATTTATCCTACACCCGTTCATTGTCACGCTATGGCTTGTCACAAGTGACGGTAGTCTTTGATGAAGGCACTGACCTTTACTTTGCGCGTAACCTCATCAATACCAAGCTAGGGGCGATCAAGAGCCAGCTCCCGCAGGGCTTAGAGCCTGAAATGGGGCCTATTGCCACCGGTCTGGGTGAGATATTCATGTATACCTTACGTGCCAAAGACGGTGCACTGCAAGACAATGGCGAGCCGTATGATGCGATGGCCTTGCGAGAGGTGCACGACTGGATTGTGAAACCCCAACTAGCACTGGTAAAAGGCGTAACCGAGGTCAATGCAATAGGTGGCTACGTAAAGCAATATCATGTCAACCCTGATCCACTCAAAATGCTGAACTTTGGCGTCAGCTTACCCGACATTCACGAAGCGTTAGCGCGTAATAACGCCAACCAAGGTGCTGGGTTTGTTGAGCGTAACGGTCAGCAAATACTGATCCGCTCACAAGGACAGCTACAAACCATCAGCGATATTGAAAATGTGGTGGTCAATCGGGTCAATTCTATCCCTGTGACGGTAAAAGATATTGGCAGTGTGGCGATTGGCAAAGAACTTAGAACCGGCGCAGCCACTCAAGAAGGGAAAGAGACGGTGCTCGGTACTGCGATGATGATTGTGGGTGGCAACTCACGCGCGGTGGCACAAGCTGTGGCATTAAAGGTCAGTGAAATACAAAACAGCTTGCCCAATGGCATTGTGATTGACCCAGTATACGACCGCACGCAACTTGTGGATAAAGCCATCGATACGGTTCAAAAGAACTTAGTAGAAGGAGCGCTACTAGTTATTGTGGTGTTGTTTGTATTGCTCGGCAACATACGTGCTGCACTCATTACCGCAGCGGTGATACCGCTTGCCATGCTCGCCACCATCACCGGCATGGTGAATTACGGCGTATCGGCTAACTTGATGAGTTTAGGTGCCCTGGACTTTGGTCTGATTGTGGATGGCGCGGTCATTATTGTTGAGAACTGCATACGGCGATTATCAGAAGCCCAAAAGCGCACAGGTGGCGTATTGCCATTAAAAGACCGTCTTGAGTTGGTTTTCCAAGCGACTAATGAGGTGATACGCCCCAGCTTATTTGGCGTGCTTATTATTACTGTGGTGTACATTCCGCTGTTTTCATTGACAGGTGTGGAAGGCAAGATGTTCCATCCTATGGCGGCGACAGTTATTATGGCATTATTGGCGGCGATGGTGTTTTCCATTACGATTATACCCGCCGCTGTTGCCATGTTTATGAATGGAAAAGTCAGCGAGAAAGAAAGCCCTATTATTGTGGCCGGAAAGTCGGTATATCGGCCTGTCTTGAATGGCGCTCTCAAATTCAGATGGTTTGTCTTGGTAGGCGCTGCATCACTTATAGTGGTGAGTATCGTGATGGCAACGCGTTTAGGGACGGAATTTATTCCGCAACTGGATGAAGGCGATATTGCACTGCACGCCATGCGCATTCCTGGAACGGGGATTGAACAAGCAGTATCCATGCAAAAAACGCTTGAAGATAAGATAATGACTTACCCTCAAGTGAAAACCGTATTTGCTAAAACTGGCACTGCTGAAGTGGCTACTGACGCGATGCCGCCGAATGTGACCGATACTTTTGTGATGTTGCATCCGCGCGAGGAATGGCCTGATCCAAGTATCTCAAAAGCGGAATTTGTTGAAACGTTAGAGCAAGAGTTACAAGGCGTTGCAGGGAATAACTACGAGTTTACTCAGCCCATTCAAATGCGCTTTAATGAACTGATTAGCGGGGTGCGCTCTGATTTAGGTATCAAAGTATTTGGTGATGATTTAGAGACACTTGTAACCTCCGCTAATGACATTCTTAGCGTATTGCAAACTATTGATGGGGTAGCAGACGCACGTCTTGAACAAGTCGATGATGTTCCATTGTTTACGATTAACCCTAAACCCATTGCATTGGCGCGTTATGGCTTGGATGTAACTGACTTGCAGGAATGGCTTGCCTCAGCGATAGGGGGTAATACCGCCGGGCTTATTTTTGAGGGAGACCGTCGCTTTGAGTTGCTGGTGCGTTTTGATGAGCAGACGCGCAGTAACCTAGATGCGATTGGTAATATTCCGATTGCAATACCCGATGGTGGTTTTGTGCCTTTATCTGAGGTAGCAGTATTAGGCTATTCATCAGTGCCTAATCAAATTAGCCGAGAAAACGGTAAACGCCGTGTGGTGGTCACGGCCAATGTGCGCGACCGCGATTTAGGCAGTTTTGTCGGTGAAGCTAAAGTGCAAATAGCAGAACAAGTGGATTTACCTGCTGGCTACTGGCTCGACTATGGCGGCACGTTCGAGCAATTGGAAAGTGCGAGTCAGCGCTTATCACTGGTAGTGCCTGCGACCCTGTTTGTCATCTTGGTGCTATTGGTTGTGGTGTTTGGCTCAGTTCGCGATGCTTTCATTATATTCACCGGCGTTCCACTTGCATTAACGGGCGGGGTATTTGCGCTATGGCTCAGAGACATGCCGCTGTCGATATCCGCTGGCGTAGGTTTTATAGCACTCTCTGGCATTGCAGTGCTAAACGGCCTTGTGATGTTGTCGTTTATTAAGCAGCAATTAGAGGAAACAGGTGACCTAATTGCTTCCATCATAGAGGGCGCAATTACGCGGCTGCGTCCTGTATTGATGACAGCGCTTGTTGCCAGTTTAGGCTTTATTCCGATGGCATTGAACGTTGGCACAGGGGCGGAAGTACAGAGACCGTTAGCGACAGTGGTGATTGGTGGGATTATTTCATCGACATTACTAACACTGATTGTGTTGCCGGTGTTGTATAGAATGGCACACGCTAAAATGATAAGTAAGTAAGTGTTTTTGAGCGCTTTGTGGTTAGATTACATAAGGCGCTCAATCATATTTTATATTTCGCACGGTAAAATGTATTCAGACACGATTTTTGTTGTGCGATACGAAATGTACAACCAATGTTCCCTTGCGCTCTCACTCCAAAGATTCACCAAAGCTGAATTGCGGCTGCACTTCCGTACCAGACATTTGATGCATAACAATTCTGGTTTATTAGTTTTAGATCTTAATCACTGAGAAAAATATTAGTTACAACAACTATTGCCCTCTTGGATAGGCGGGCACTTCACTGTTCCATATGAGCAGTAAACGCAGCAGTCACCGTTTAATGGCTTTAGTAGAGATTGACAATTAGCACACTCATAAAAAAACTGACACGCTGTGGTTGGCATTTGCTCCAGTTGACTGTGCTTGCAATGAGGGCAAGTAATTGTTGACGTTAGCTCTATTGCTGCCATATACGTAGTTCCTTTCGAATGCGTTTTCAATTTAAAAAGTGCTAGGGCTTAATTACTGAAGGAAATCCCGCATTTTTAGTTGCCTCAGTTAACGAATTAATATTAGTCATAGCATCATCGAATGTTACTACTGCTAATTTATTCTCAAAGGTGACTTTCGCTTGTATTACACCGTCTACGCGCTCAAGTGATTTTGTAACTGTTATCGGGCATGTGACACAATTCATTGACGGTATGTGTAATGTCACGATGACATCCTTGGCAAACGCTGTTGTACTGCCTATCAACAATAATGATGTTATTACTAACTTCTTCATCTTTTTCTCCAATAAAATTAATTAATAGTAATTACACAAACCACATGATCCAGTAGTTACTGGTAACAAAAAGAAATGCTAGTAGAGCGCTAAACCAAAAAACTACTTTTCTTCGTGCTCTTACTGACGGCAATGCACACACTTCGCCCTCTGCGCAGTTTTCAATTGGCCTATATATTTTCCACCCAGCAAAGCTAAATAAAACCAATACTACGAATATAAAAAGAGGGCGATATGGGTCTAATAATGTTAAATGACTAATCCAAGAGCCACTAATACCTAGTAAGAGCAGAACCAATGGACCTGCGCAGCAGGCACTTGCGCCTATAGCGGCGAAAATACCGCCCACTATAGATAATTGACTACTTTTTGCCATCTTGACTTCGAGTGTTGAGTTAGAATAAAGCAAGTATAAACTCCGTATATAGGTACGGAGTCAATAGACGCTATTACGTTAAGGTTGGAGTGATTGAATGATAGGACAATCTTTATCACTTAGGTTGATTTTGCATTCAGAAACGAGTAGTACAAGGCTTTCTTTAAGACTATGTAAATCCTTTAACTTATCTTCAATCACTGCAAGCTTGCGCTCAGCGAGATGCTGAACATCGTTACAGTTGCTTGCACTTAAAGCTAATAATGATGATATCTCTGTCAACGTGAAACCTAAATACTGTGCCCGCTTAATGAACAATACTCGTGAAAGTGCTTGCTCCGTATATTGACGGTAGCCGGTCATCGGTTTTATGGGCTGCTCTAGCAAATCTTTGCGTTCATAAAAACGAATGGTCTCAACACCAACACTTGCTTCTTTTGCGAGTTTACTTATTGTATACATCGGCTGCCTTTTTTCATTTGGGTTATCAACACTGTAAAAACTCATATTAACTCGAACTGCAAAGCGAATACTTAGGATAAAATTGACTTCTGCCTTGAATATGAACTAGTCGGTAAAAATATGAACATGACCTTACGTGACTATCCGCAAATACATATTACAGGTAGAAGGATACAAAATAGTCATAGATACTTTGAATTGAACGTCTCCTCTCGCCTTCATTGCTGACCGTCTATACGCCTTTTTAAGTATGCATATTTGTGTTTTGAAATGATAATTGGTGAATAAATAACTTCGTCGCCTAACTGCCCATTTGAGACCGTCACGAGATTATCCTGCAACGTCAGCAAAATGGAAAAGTGCTGCAAGCCAACTATAATATGACTATTGGAACTGAGATTAATATTCACTTGCAACTCCGGCCTTCAAGGGTTTAAAAGGCAGAGCGGCTGCGAGTCGCATTTTATGTATTGAAATAGCGATGTTTCACCGTCCTTTTAACTTATTTTGTAAACTGCCGGCACTGTACCTTTGTGTTCCAAATAAAGAAGCTGATAAAATGAGGGGCGGTTTTACTCTGCTGTTTTCAAAATCAGAAAGTACAGAAACTAACCTCGCTATACACGTTCAGTATTGCGCATTATTCTTCATAACAGGGATACAAAACGAAAATAATACTTCAAGTTTATTAGTTGCAACTTTACGGCAGCAGTCATTTAATGTGGCTTTATCATAAATAACCATGCTTGAGTTACTGGCCAATGAAACATGTTCTATTGTCGTCGCGCAACCACAACAGTCTCCTATCGAGCTTATTAATTCACTTGTCTCAACGCCTTTAAGAATAGCCTCTCGATTAACGACTAAATAGTCACTTACGAACGACTTTACGGATTTAATATTAATAAATTGATTGCAGCTGCGCTGCCAACGAGCCCATTGCAAATAGCCCCGTTGCACTAAAAAAACAACATTGCATTCAGTAACACCTAGAAAGTCAGCCGTTGATTTTATGCTTAGATGTTCTGCATGATTCAATTCAAACTCGTATATTGCCGATACAATGTTTGCGAATTCATAAATGGTAGCGCTACTTAATGTGGCCTCGTTGTCTGACTGGGTCCAAGTTGCGTCAAAATTACCACTAATTAAATGTTTATTAAGCTGTTTTCGGTCAAGCAATAATGTCCTTAGCATCTCTGGGCTTAATCCTGGAGCCATAAAAAAATCACAGAATACCCAGATAGACCATGACTGAATACCATTCATTGCTTTGCTCACATCTGCGACATCGAAAATCAACTTATCACCGCGCCCCGAGTCCTTCATGACAGGAAGTTTACCGCTATCTATGAGTTCGCGTAATGCATCGGTCTTAATATTTAGCATTCGCGCCATTACACTATTTGAAGCTCTCAATGAGACATTGTCGGGGGTGTCATCATCATAAATGTGATTTCTATTTCTATAGTTTAATTGGTTAAGACCGTCATGATATTTGTTTAGGATCGTTTGGGTCGTTACATTAATATTTTCAGAAAGCGACCAGTCGCATTCCTTCAGGGTTGTTTGTAAATTTTCGAGCCCATAATGTTCAGCTTCTTGCCATTTCACATTGAGCTTCGCACGTTTTTTTCGAATACACGTAGACCAAACATCGTTCGTTTTATCTAATGCCCCCAACAGAAAAGCGTCGTTTAAAATATTTGATACTTTTTCAACAGTCAATCTATCCCATGGCAGTTTTACTGCAATATAATCAAATGGACGATGCATTCTTTCTGCCAGAATTGTCAACTGACCAATAAAGACTTCAACCTGAATTTGGCTTTCTAGGCACAAGCAATGTTGCAAATAGGCAGGTATTGCTGTTTTCTCATTACCAGGTTCGCATTGCTTGCAGGGCATCCAAAATTGATTGGCATAAATATGCTCACAAGCGTCGGACAATTGTGTTGAATGAGTATGACAATGGGTGTAATAAAAATCCTGCCAATGCGCTTGATGAAGGGTGCCTTCGGCGAGACATTGCTTGCAAGATCTAAAACGTTTACTCTGCAAAAATGGCATGGAATGTTGCCTGTTTTCCCGGAATGCGCTAGTGGGCAGGGCATGCATATGGTGCTTTACATCTCTTGCAACGATGTCATTTCTTAGCACCTTATTAACGAGATGAGCATCATAGTCTTTCGGTGACTGTGGTGCAGTAATATCAATACGAAGTAATAATTCCTTTGCTGATTTTATGCCATAGAAATTCGCAATGTAGGCAAGGGCGCCATAAGCCGATGGTCTGGCTTTAATTGATGTCATAATTGATATTCAAAGCATTCATTAGTTGTTTGGTCTGTTTCTTCCATGGGTTCCCTTTAAACGGTACTTTTGCACCTGTTTGAGGTCGAAACCTAGGTTTCCAAGAGTCAATGAAGTGACGTCTGCGCAATGAAGAACTTTCTTTCGTATCAGCCTCCATTAAGGCCGTTTGGATAATATCTGTTATGACCCGCAAATCGCCTCTTGATTCATAGAAAATAGGAAGCGCATAATTGTGTGTGTTTAATTCAATATCCTTTAGTTCAAGATGACTCTGAATGGTAAGAAGATAATTGGCATATTCTACATATTGCTTTTCACAATTTATATTAATAGCTTGTTTATTAATTATCGAAGTCCGTGACTCAAATTGTTCATTATCTAACAGTTTTTTAACTTCTTCTGTTCCAGCAAAAATAAGCAAAATTGGAAATGTATTAATAATCGCTTTTAAAAAATCACTTGTTATGCGCATTTTTTTATCACCTAGCTTTTCAGTGGCGTGCTGAAACTCGTCGAGGATTAGTAATCGAATATTTCTATTTTTAATAATCTCTATAATTTCTCTTTTTTGCTCGCGCTCCGTGAGACTTTCTATCTTTTTCATGCTTTTGCAGGGCGTGCCCAATGCCTCAAGCAACGCCACATACAAATCTTTTCCAACAGGGTTTGCTGGTGTCTCCAAATAAACAATGTCAGCTGTCTCTTTCATATCTACTAGGTGTTGTTCTGCATTCTCCTTAAACTTTTTTACCAATGTGGTTTTGCCTGTTCCGGCATCACCATTTATAATAACGGCATATCCAGTATTCTTTGAATAAAGGGTTTTGCGCAATTCGAGTTGCAAAGTAGCGAGATCTTTAATCAAAGAGCCTTGCTCAACGACAAGTTCTTCGAGGAGAGTTAATTGATTGCTAAGACTTGTCACAACCTTCTCCCTATCTTTCCTTTATGCGAATGCTCCGTCGTATCTGATTGCTCTCTCTGGGTAACTCTATCCGGATTTTCAGCTATTTTAATGTGATTAACCCCATCCTGCATCGTGTGCTCTTCAGCATTAACAAGTTGTTGCTTGGCATCTTCAAGGTCTGTGTCTATGGCTTTTGATGTTTTACGATGAGACGCTGTGACCTTGGCTACCTTTTGAGAAGATTTCGCCGCTTTTGAAGAGTTAGCTTTGAAATTTTTACGCTCGGTCGCGGTTGAATTATCCGCCCCATATCCTTTTCTGGCATCTTCGAGTGCTGAGCGTTGCAAAGAATCTGAGGGGGTATAATTGGTTTCACACAGTCCAGCTATGTGCCAGCCTTTATTTTCAAAACTAATATAACTAGCATTGACACGTGAATAATAAATATCAATTTTATCAATCCCACCTCCGTATGCTTTTTTAAGCTCTGGAGACGCATACGTCTCATTGTTAAATCGAACGTATCCGTCTGGATTAATTGTCTTATTAGTGCTGAGTAGTCCAAGCTTTTTTAGCGCTGGATGGTCGGGAGGCAAAGTAACGTGATGTAATGAAGATTCTGAATTCGACTCATTCCATACTTCAAGTGGGGTTTTTCCTAATAATCCCCTATGCGGATTATTGTGATAGTAATTGACAATATAATCCTCTAAGTGCTCAACGAACTCTGCTTCGGTGAAGCAATGTTTGGATTTATGATCCATAACATTAGCCTCTACTGAGTCATTATTATTTAAATGATCATGATTCTTGTATTGTTTACTCCCGAGGTAGGTATCAAATTGGCTTAGGAAGTCAGTTCTCAAGGTTGAGAAAAATCGTTCTATAAAGGGCTTTTTCCAAGGCTCGCCTCGGGGATTTGTAACGTAATTAGTCCCTACTGATTGAACTACACTGGGGAAAACGTTTCCTGTCGAACTTGTTGTCGCATCCGTCACCAAAGCCTGTGGTTTACCGTACATCGGCCAGTTCGCATGTGCCTTTGGCATAATGATAGTTTTAAAGCACTCAACTGCCAAGTCAGTGCTTTCTCCGGGCTTTGGAGCAATGTGGTAAGAGTAACCGATAATAGCTCGTGAATAAACATCGATTGCCATCATCAAGACAATCCTACCGCGATATGTTCTTTTGGGCAGTCTTGTATTGGCGTTTTCTGTGATGATGCCCATGCCGATATGGATTGCATCTAGTTCCACTCTTTCTAAAATGCGGTCAACAATAAAACTTGTATGGCGCTGCTTTATAAGTTTTGTTTTTTCCTTTTTATTTAACCGTTTGGTTGCGACCAGAAAACGATCTTGACTTTGTATCCGCTTGTAGAAAGTTTGCTTGCACGGCAGTGTAGGATAAAGCGTAGGTTGCGCTTTGTTTAGGGATTTCCATTCTGATGCAAAATTACGATAGATCTGTAATATATTTGTTTTTTCTTTGGATTTAATGACTAGATATTCGTCAACAATGAATATGAGTATCAAATCTTCTGTCAAAGGCGATAAACGAGAAGCTCCCTCCATTGCATGATAGCCTTTAGGGCACAGCGCACGAGGGTCATTTTGGCTCTCGTCATATTCCTTGACACGCATCTGGCATGTCGAGTTGCTAGGAATGTGATAATTGTGATCTGACCAAGTAACCTTGCGTTTAGCGGCCTCAATATCTTTAACCGCACGTGACAGACGTCCTCCGCTGACAGATAACAGTTCATGTATAAATACTAACCACATATTTATTTGAGTTTGTTGTTGCTCTGTCGGCGATATTGCCTCTTGCATGGCAGAGGAGAGGTCAATTAGCTGCGCGTCACTGTGGTAAATTGAGTGGCTTAACTCGTTGGAATTAACACGTTCGGCTATACCACTAATTACGGGTTTTTTATTAGCTATATCATAGTGGCAACAAAACAGAATATCGTGAGGCTGTTTTTGTTCAACCGCTTCTATGTAAAAATAATTATCTTGGCGACGAAATACTTGGCCTTTATGGAACTTTAGGTTTGCTACTGTTATGACACCCATTAATGAAGTCCTTGACCGTAAACGTTTAATTCAATTGGTGAGTTGTCAGTGATATGCACATCAAGCTCTATCGTTAAATATTGCATAAACAGTAAATAATGGAGCATGTTTCCATTCAAGTTTTTATCGATAAGTCTTTCGTGCGCCTCGCGCACAGTAGTAGCAGAGCGAATGACGCAGAGCGCGGTATCAATGGCAGACTGGGCTTGATGACAAGCGCTTGCGCCATGGAATAGTAGTTCTAGGTTCTTGAGGCGCACCTTAGGAATATCAAGCTCGCTGAATGTATCAAACTCCCTCCCGAGTTTTTGGTATACCGCCTCGATAGTACTGAATTTAGCGCTATTCCTATCTTGTTTCAGCTTTTTACTCGGCTTTACCTCAACGTACTTTTTTGTTTTATCCACCGTCATCACTAAAATATCTGGTGTATACAATAATTTTTTTCGCCCGAAGGTATATGTTATAGAATGGGGTTGCGAATCAATAAATGTAATATTTGAGTCATACTCAAAGTGAAGAAGGGCAGCTAACTCTAAATATGACTCAAAAAACAATGGCTTTTTATTTTTGTTAGAGGAAAAGTAGCCTTTCAGGAAAATAGGCCCTTTTCGTTTGATTCTTCTTTGTAGGTGACTTTTATGGTCAATATTGTTCATTTGTCTATCGTAACTTATTATTATCAATGGCTTAAAATATAGCCAATAAAAATCAATTAGTCAGTATGTCGATTTTTTCAAACATTTAAGTATGACTTTTGAAGGATACGTACAAAAAGATAGTCGTTAAGCAAATAAGTTAAATTTTTAAAATATTTACGAAAATCACATCCCTAGTTTATTTGGAAAGGCAATAAGGTGAAAAGCTGTAAAAAAGTTAATTGCGAAAATATTTATTCAAAAAGTCAATGAAGAACGCTATTCCAAAATTAAAGGTTATCATTAATCATTATACAAAAATGGTATAAAAAACGGGTAGAAGGGTCATCTTTAGCCGTGTATCTTTTAGACAAATGGTGGTGCGGTTAAATAAATCACTGTTTAGCAGGTTTGGAGTTGCCATCAGAACCAAACTATATTGTGTGTTAGTCTGGTTAGGATAAATCAATGCTTGAACTGCGACGAGCCTGAGCATCACTATTTTGTGTAGGTAGATTTGGATCCCCCCCCAAAAACACCACAAATTGGCAAAGCGCCCCGCGGATAGATTCATTGGGGTTGATAGTGGTACCAATATTGAAGTGGTAGTCAGAAAAGAAAATATCGCAAAACGTTATGTGGAGTGACTTGGATCAAAAACGACTAAACGTAAGTGTATTTTGCTGTTTTGTTGTTCACCTAAATAGGTAGACACTTTGCCTTGAAAATGAAGATTTAGGAAAAGCTTTTTACGAAAATCTCACCGATAAATCAGTTATACGTCTTATTTGTGGTTTACATTATTTCAATAAATATAATAAATTGAAACAGATAGTTAAAAATAAATCATCTGCCTAGTAAGAGCAGGGGTTTAATGATTTTCTAGGACGGGCAATGACAAGTTGACGCAACATATTGATTAAATCTCTCTGCTGGTGTCTCATAGTCTAACGCTTTTCTCAGCCTTTCGTTTAGTTGTCTAGCAACTTGACTCAAACTTTGAATGACAATACATTGAATATGATTTAGAGCTTATCTATACTCAACTTCGTAATTTTTACGATCAGGAAGATCAATGTACCAACTAACTTTCTTGTTTTGTTATTCCCATTTACCAATCAAAGGAATCAAACAAAAGCAGCATTAGGACATTTTAGGATTAAAAGGAGGTAATCATGCCAGATCAAGTTGTAGCCGCTATTCAAGTAGTTTTGTCGTTTTTAGGGATCGTTTTTATCATCATTTCATTGAAGAAATGGAGGGATTATAAAACTAAGACGGATTTCATTAAGAAAAAGAAAAAACAGCTCCAATTACATTCAATCGACGAACTAATGAGGTTTTTGGATGATGAAAAATCGCTTCTACTGGGAAAGATAGAAAAAGGAATCCCCTTTCTTGACCAAATAAAGGCGCAGGTGAAAGTATTAGAAGGTGAAACAGCTCACATATCAGCAGGCCTAGTCCCGCCCGTATTCAATATTGTCGATAGCGAAGCACTGAAAGACAGCGTTATTGCTCATAGAAACGATCAGTACAAATTAATCAAGAATCGAAAGGCTACACAAGCATTGACCAGTTGGACCTGGTTCGACGACGAGCGCGAAGGGACGAGAATGGTTAATGATTATCAAACATTACTGCTAAAAGCATTTAACGATGATTTTGAAGTCATCCGAAAACAGATGCGAGTGAACAAAATTGATACAGCCCGCGAAAAGCTTTTAAAATTGGAAGATCAATTATCACGACTCGGTGAGACAGCAAACGTCAAAATTACACAACAGTATGTTCAACTTAAAATAAATGAATTAATCGCATGGCATAAAGAGCTTATTCATAAAGATGATAAGAAAGCTGCAAGAAAACGAGAACAACAAGAAATAAGAGAGCAAAATAAGCAAAATAGTATAGACACCGAGGCACTAGATGACGCCATCTCAGTCAGAGACAGTGAGTTAAAAAAAGCGCAAGCAAAAGCTGAAAAATTAGCCGGTACAGAACTGGCTAACATCATGAAGATGATCGACAAAATAACGGCTGAGAAAGCAAAACTCGAGGAAAAGCTAACTAGAGCAACCTCCCAAGCACAAATTACACGCTCAGGTTATGTCTACGTTATCTCCAATCGCGGAAGCTTCGGCAAAGGTGTTTTAAAAATTGGTATGACGCGCAGACTTGAACCAATGGATCGCGTTAATGAGCTGGGAGATGCAAGCGTGCCGTTCAAATTTGGTGTGCATACGCTCGCCTATGTTGATAATGCGCCAAGCGTTGAAAAGGCATTGCACGCTAAGTTCAATGATAGAAGAGTCAATGTGGAAAATGAACGTAAAGAGTTTTTCAGGGTAGAGGTTGATGAAGTCAAAAAAGCGATGGAAGCAATGTCGATAGAAAGTGATTGGTACTTTAATGTCGAAGCAAAAGAATATGACGAAAGCATGCTAATAATCGCAGCAGAAGAAAAACAAAGGCAAGAAACTAAAGAAGACAATGAAATAGCCTTACCGGAGAGCATATAAATGGATACCAATACATTACTACTTTTTATGCCTGCCTCATTGCTTATCTTAGGGGGTTTATTGATGCTACTCATGAAAAATAAACAGAAAAGCATCATGCCTGAATTCTTAGAGCTAAGTGAATGGTTTAAAGCGCTTGATGCCAATGAAGTGAACGTATCCAAAGTTCGGCAGCAATATAAGAACATGCAGGACCAATATCAAAGCGAGATAAGATTGCGAAAAGCCCACAAAATCCTTCTCAGACAACACAATATCGGCATTGGTACTGTTGATGACAAACTCTACAGTCGAGAGACCGGTACCAGCAAACTATCTGCTCTTGAATCAGAGCTGGCTGTTGTAAAAGAAAGAGCCAAAACATTAATTAAAGCGAAAAAAGCGTGCATCTGCGGTTTAGCGGGCGAACTTACCGTTAATGGAAAAAAATCTGAAGCTAATAAATTAATCAATCGAGAAATCAAACTGAGAATAAGGTGTTTTGACAATGAGATTAAGGCGGCTATAGCCACTGTTGATTGGCATAACATTAATCGGCTCATTGATAGAGTAAAAGCCACTTTTAATGATATTAACGACAAAGGTAAAACAATCCAAACGCAGCTACAAATGCTATATCGTGAAATTAAGATTAAAGAGTTAAAATTGACATATGAAGTGCAACAACTGAAAAATGACATTAAAGAAACAGAGCGAGAAGAAGCAAAAATTGAGCGCGAAGCGATACGCGAAGAAGCTAAAATTCAAGCAGCTTTAGAAAAGGCTAAGCGTGAACGAGAAATCATGGAAACGCTTATAGCTAAGGAATTAGAAAAAATTGCTGACGCAACGGAAGAACAAAAAGCATTACTGTTGGCACACCAAGAAGAGTTAGAGGCCTTAAAAACGCGAGAGCAGAGAGCTATGTCTCTTGCGCAGCTAACCAGGGCTGGGTACGTTTACATTATCAGCAATCCACTGTCGTTCGGTGATGACATTATTAAAATAGGTATGACCCGCAGGGCAAACCCTCTCGACCGTGTTAGTGAGTTGGCCGATGCTTCAGTCCCAGACACTTTCAATATCCATGGAATGTTTTATTGTGAGGACGCACCCAACCTTGAGTCTACGTTACATAAAAAGTTTGAAAAAGAGCGCGTCAATCGCGTCAATATGAGGAAGGAGTTTTTCAAAATAGCTCCAAAAAAGGTCATTGAAAGCATAAAAGAAGTAGATATTGACGTGACTGAAGCCACAGAATTCATTTAAGAAAATCCACAATTAATAAGATGGCATAAAACCTAAATAGAAGGCCAAGATGAAAACGACGACAACTAACATCTTAGATAGACCAGTCAGCGCTTCTATAATAGCAGGTTTAATTGTACTTTCTGTTATGGCATTTGCGATAGAAACAATACCCAATCTATCTCCTGAGTCCAAACAGTTACTCAGATACGCTGAATATTTTTTTGTCGTTCTTTTTACGCTTGAATATATTTATCGAGTAATAAGTACTCCTAAAAAGCTTAAATTCGCCTTTAGTTTTTATGGGATCATAGACCTGTTAGCCATCCTGCCATTCTACATAGCACTGGGAGTTGATCTTAGAAGTCTTCGGTTATTCAGACTACTTAGGTTAATAAGGCTATTAAAATTAGCCAGATACAGCAAGGCCATAAATCGTTTCAATAGAGCACTATTTATCGCTAAAGAAGAATTGATAGTATATGTTTTTGCTAGCGTTATTATGCTGTTTCTTTCGGCAGTCGGTATATTTCATTTTGAGCACTCAGCACAGCCTCAAGTATTCACATCTCTATTGGATAGCCTATGGTGGGCAGTGACGAGCTTCACGACTGTGGGATATGGTGATATGTATCCAATAACTCACGGAGGGCGATTATTCACGTTTTTTGTATTGATGATAGGTCTTGGGCTGGTAGCGGTCCCCACTGGCATTATTGCTACTGCATTAACGCAAGCAAGGCAAGACGTTGATGAATCAAATGGTCGTGAACAGTAATGAAAAATGGTCTGCACTTATAGCCATTAATATTGATGTGTTGCCAAGCAACCGGCGGCAACCTTGAAATTGCCTCAACAATAACTTGCCTACCGCTTTTTTCGTGAATCTTTAAAAAACGGATAATAGTCCCGAATTGTAATAAATAATACAATTCGAAATTAGATTGTTCATCAATTTTAGCTTGGTTAAGAATTTGAATTCGCTTTGTCAGAGGCAGATTAATAGTCAACACCTTTACAAGTATAGTATCTATCAACAGAATCTGATCTTTACAAAAAGATCTCTAAGGTTATTTTCGAGGGGATGGGCACAAAACCCCTTTAGGCCAGCTAATCCTTATGTTTAAGACTGTTTTGCAGGCAGTTGTTACTATGAAGTCCTCACAGTAAGATGTTACGCTCATGTTTGGCGTCGAGCATAATTAAGGAAATCTGAATTGAGTATCGAGTTTTTAGAAAGTGACTTATCTAGTCAACTTGCTCACTGCAAGGGCAACGGGGCTGGCGACTGATGATGCTGAATTTGAAGTTCTTCGTCAGGAATTACTAAGTGATTCGAATCTGTCATCTATGCTCCCAGGCTGGCTTCGCCAACATCGTAATCTCGATTCTTTTTGGGGTTTTATCCAACCTAAATTCAAAACATACGCAGAACGGCGAACCTTTTTATCTGAACAATTTACACCCCTTTTAGATGCGCTTGAATTTGGTCAACCGACTCACCAACCCAGTTCACAAGCTCATTCACAAAACTTTACGCCCGTACCACCTTAGGTGGCTCGAAATAAACGAAAAGTATTTATAGTCCATGGGCGTGACAATTAAGCCAAGCAAGAAGTAAGTCGCTTTATCGAAAAGTTGGGATTAGAAGCAATTATATTGCATGAGCAAATCAGCTCAGGAATGACCATCATTGAAAAATAGAGCACTATTCGAATGATGCAGATTTTGCGCTCGTTGTTTATACAGCTTGCGATCACGGGCGTGGCGTTCATGAGTCAAAAATACCGCCAAAGAATAGGGCTCGTCAAAATGTAGTGTTTGAGCATGGGTACTTAATGGCTAAGCTGGGGCGAGAAAATGTATAGTTGATGGCGCCAACTTAAGTGACGGTTCAGTAAGCCATGAGGCAGGTCATTTGATGGGAGCGAGTGATAAATATGGTGGTGGTAAAGCTTTACCCGGATATAGCGATAACATTATGGGAAATGCTGCTGGCAAACCGGATGATCGAAATATGCGCGAAATAATAAAAAGCGACGAAAACATTCATAAAGGTAATTGATATGAAAAATCATATAGCTTGTTTAATATTATTGACAATAACCTTTGGTACTAGTGCAAAGGATGATGTTAGCCGATATTCGTAATTGCAGCATTTTTGAAGTAGATTTCTGTATTGGGTTAGCACGAGGCGATAAAATAACTGTGTCAAAGCCTATAGATTTTAAATACTATGATATTGTTTTGAAAAATGGTGCCTCACTTTCAATGTATTATGGGCGTCATCCAAATCCGATACTTGAATCTTCAAAATTAAGTAGTAATTTTAAGACAGAAACTATCCATGTTCAGGTTTTTGAGCAGAATGAAGAAGAGTTTAGAATATTGGTACAATTCTTAGGTTCTAGTTTTAGTGCGATAGATATTGAGTTTCAACGCCCTAAAGAGCCACAAATAGAAATGTTGCACCAATTTCTTAATAGCTTTAAAACTTGTACTGGAGATTTTTATTCCAGATCTTGTTCACAAAAAGGTCTTTTCGAAGTAAAAAAGGAGCTTCTAGTTAAAAAATAGAGTGAAACTTAATGAACATTCACCTTATTTGAATCCAAAGCCTCGCCCTCGCGGGGTTTTATTTATATAGCATAAGGGTTTGCAAATTCACTTCTCATGGTTATACTTTAACCTACTGTATTAATTAGAAATTATCGTAGTTTTTTAGTGTTGGTAGTTCGTACTAATTTATATGCAGGCACGATATTATGATCCAGTCATAGGTCGGTTTTATAGTAATGATCCTGTTGGGGCGTTGGAGCATCTTAGTGGCGCTCAAGGTATCCAAGGGTTTAACAGGTATGCGTATGCAATTAATAACCCTTTCAAATATGTAGATCCCGATGGAAGGGTCGTGGTGGTTGTCTCAAGACCTTTGAACATGCCCGGAGGCGGCCTTGGTTCTCATACGTTTACTATAGTTTCAACGGGAAAAGGTAGTCCTACAATTTTTAGCAGTCACAATGTAGGAGGAAAAAATGGCTTTTCTAAAAACCACCCATCAGATGTTTCTGCCATGAATGCTGGAGAAATAACAGACTCTGTCGTTATTCAACCACCTGAAGGAATGACTTCGGAGCAATTTGACAGCTCTGTATTGAGTACTGGTGTGTTTATGGCAACACGTGAAGCCCTTGACTATTAAGCTATTCCAGCTCTAGATGGTGCAGCTACACCAAATGAAGGAAACTGTCATACTTGCACAACTAATTTGATTACAGGTGCTGGAGGAACGATCCCTGAGAGCTTTGACCCACAAGGTGCAAATCCAGATTTGGGACATACGCGGAGTACTCATGATCGCCCTAAACAAGAGGATAATTAATGTTTTCACCAATCATAACTAGGATTATGACAGTCATAGTTGTATTTAGTCTTGCGTATGTGAATCTTATGTACTTTTCAGACAAACTCGCGAAATTTATAGGTTATTTTGGAGCAATGTTTTTGTTTCCGATAGTAATAGCGGTTTCAGTTACTTATATGGTTACGTTAATAAAGAATACTAGAATTAGAGAGTTCACTTGGATGTATATATTGAATTCATTTGTATCGATTTTGCCCTCAATATATTTATTCTTGATGTTGACCTTCGCAGAAGGATTATAGGTAAATTCTTTATAAACTATCAAAACCCTTAATCCAAAGCCTCGCCCTCGCGGGGCTTTATTTTAGCTCACTATAAAAAACCAAGCAGAGCAGTTTTAAGACTTATCGATTCAGGGTTTTGTATCAATGCTATGTTTGGCAATAGTGGTCGGCAGATTGCTGAGCTTTTGGAATATCTTTTGAGCGAAGTGGAACACTCAAATAAGCTACACTGGAACATTTGATGAGCTCAGGTGAACGTTTTCATGAGCGTAATCATGCAGGATGTTCAGGCGAGGGTGATATTTTATTTCAGCGCCACTAAGTGGCGACACCAGTCTTTTTGATTAGATTGGCTTTTTAAGTCTGCCCATGCAGACCAGTTTCGCTTGTCCATTAAAAGGGCGAAAGTGAATGGTTTGGCACTATTATAGCCCGCAAGTCGGCGTTGTTTAATCGGAGCGTTAATGTCCGCTCTAGAGCTATAGCTCAATCAGAAATCTAATATCCCTAGGTCTGTTAAGCGTTCAAATATGACTAAATGAATAAAAATCGCAACGGCAGTTCACTGCCCATTTGAGACCGTCGCTTAATTGCTCATTCTATTTCAACTCGAGTCCGGAGTAGGGCGCTAATATCTGCGCACCATCAAAATTAAATTTAGATTAAAAGCCTGAGCGATTATTTTCTATCGATAGACTATTTTTGTGCGCGATAATTATTTTCTAAAAATAGTTCACAGAACTTTACGTTCGAAACATTATCGCTGCCGGTTTGCACTAACGAACTATTGAAATCGACTCATCACATTACCGGTAACACTTAACAGATACTGTCAGCATAAATAATCTGTAGGCAGCATTGAACATCCGTAAAACAATTTAAAAAAATAGTTTTACGATTTTAGAATTAAAAAGCGCGAAGAGAACCATTAAAAAAGCCACCACATTTTTTTTGAGTTCAATTTAAAAAAATGAATCAACGCTACCGCGAAATTATTCAACATCATCCCAACACACAATGACTCAACTTCTTTTGCACTTTAAATAACGCAATCGTTTCTAATATTAAAAATAATAGAAAGCAACGCTTACAGATGAATTAACGGTTCCCGTTTTAATTAGAAACGCCACTGCGTCGACAAACCGATGTGAGAAACAGAGGAGCATATCTTTTATTGTTACCACGTCGCTGAAGTGGTGAGGGCGATACAAATTACAATTTCACCGTTTTATATAACAGTACAAAAATTCCAGCTTCGCTAGAACACGATTCCAGAATTGGAATAGAAACGACAACAGGGTTGTGAGTAACTATGTGCACATATATTCAATTTAACATAATATACATTATACGCAGTTGTGTATAGTTATCCAGAATAGTGGATAAGTCGAGTTTAGGTTGGTTTTAAGATTCTAGGATGACGCCGCTACGTGAATTAAACTGCGTGATTAGCCTGGGTTTTAAGTTTCATGAAATCTAAGGCGTCAAAAAAAGTAGAGTTTTCAAATAATAACTAATTTAAGTGCATGTATTTTATAGTTAATTAAACTTTTATTGATATTTTGAATGATATTATTTAAAGCCCTAAATAAACACTGCGATAAAATGGTGATGCGATTTAGATTATTAAAGTAAAACTCAAAAGCTATTTTTAATAACTGATTCAAACTAAAATCAACGCTCTATCAATTTAGAGCAAATCTACGGATCGTACTGAATGATGCAGATGTCGCTTCTAAATTCATTCCTAGGAGAAACAAGATTTGCGGTCTATAGATATAAGTTTTGTCATAGACACGGTTAAATGTTGAATGAATAGCTGGTTATACGTTGATCAGTTGATCATCAAATTCTATAGTTTTAGGGCGGGTCATTTTAGAAACAACTAGTTTATGATTGTGTTAAATCATATCTCAGCAATTAATCTACCTTATGAATGAGCTGTTAATTGGAGGAGTATTGAGTGGTTTGGATAATACTATGCCTGCTTTTATCACCAAAAAAGTGCTGTTTTACTTCCCTACTTCACTTAGTTTATCAACCAATATTAGTTAAATTCTATTGCACAAATAAAGTTTATGTTTGCTTAAGCGTTTTCTGGATAAGCAAATAAACAACATTAATAAGGTCGTATTCGCAATATAATAACGAGTAATATATAACATCACTTTTGAACGATATAAGACGAGAGGTCTCAGGCAGAGGTTGGATTGAGAATCAAGAAATAATAAGCACTGACTTGGTTCCTGCTAAGTCGACGAGAGCACAGATGAATAGCCGCCAAGCTTTATCGAGTATTTTAATGCCAAAGCCTATTAGCGCTATTGAATTAACTGGGGGTACAGTTAATTCAAAAAATCAAAAGGCCTATGAATCTATGTTACAGCAAGAAACTGGTATTTTTAATAAGCTGAAAAACTCACCAATAATAGTTACTATGGGCACGTTGGATACAACTGAGTTACTAACAGAGTTGTCACGTACCGTGGTTAATTGTTAGGGAGGCGCCTCAAAAGTGCTTGCCGTGATGGGTAAATTTACGGAAGGCAACATTCAGTGTAAACGATATGAAATTCAATATTTTATAGATAAAAGGCTCTATAAAAAGCCGGAGAATAATAAGTAGCTTGGTCAACGCCGCTACTTAACGAGGAGTTATGATGAGTATCAATGTCGCATTTATCGGGTTGGGCGCTATGGGTTTTCCTATGGCTGGTCATTTATCAAATGCCGATTTTAATACCACGGTCTACAATCGTACAAAGTCAAAGGCAGCCAAATGGGTTAAAGATTACCCGGATGGTTCATTACGAGAAACGCCACGATTAGCCGCAATCGACGCAAATGTGGTTTTACTCTGCGTAGGCAATGACGATGATGTTAGGTCGGTGGTATACGGCGAAAATGGAGTTTTAGCAGGCATGTCTCCTGGTGCTATCTTGATTGACCATACAACTACATCTGCAGAGCTAGCCCGCGAGTTAGCTAAAGCGGCGAATGATTTAGGTATACAGTTCTTGGATGCACCTGTTTCAGGTGGCCAAGCCGGCGCAGAAAATGGCAAATTAACGGTAATGCTCGGCGGCGACCAAGATACTTATGACGCGGTTATTGCATTGCTTAATTGTTATTCACAAAAGCATCAATTGATGGGCCTCAATGGTAGCGGTCAGCTAACCAAAATGGTCAATCAAATATGTATTGCCGGTATAGTTCAAGGGCTATCAGAAGCACTCCATTTTGCTGGTAAAGCAGGACTTGAGCCAACGGAGGTTATCGACGTTATTTCTAAAGGTGCTGCGCAGTCGTGGCAGATGGAAAATAGGTCAAGTACCATGATTAAGGGCGATTTTGATTTTGGTTTTGCCGTCGACTGGATGAGAAAAGATTTGGGCATTGTATTGAGTGAAGCAAAGACAAACGGTGCAAATTTACCTATTACTGCATTAGTTGACCAATTCTACGGGCAAGTACAAGCAAATGGTGGCGGACGCTTTGACACATCGAGTTTAATTACACTTTTAAATAAATAGTCATTGTTCATAATTCGGAACCCTATTAGGCCCTACTCATCAATAATAAGGTTGCTCTTTGTATTGGCAATCTTATTTAGTTGCTTTACTAAGTTGCAAACATAATAGTTTGCAACTATAGTTGAACTCTTCATTCTATATTTATCCGCTAATTACTCGGAGTTACTATTTTGACTAATACAGCACATAAGCAGTATGGGGTATTAACGGCAGATATCGTTCATTCGACAAAACTCGATGCAGAAGACTATGCTTCGGTAATGCAGACACTGCAAAAATTGTTAACGTCGCAAGCCGCCCGATATCAATGTAAATTTGAAATCTTTAGGGGAGATAGTTTTCAAATACTTTATACAAACATTATTGATGCAATGAACTCTGTACTTTCAATAAGACTCTATTTGCAATCTGGGATTGAGTGCCCCGCTATCAAATTAACCCAGTCAATAGCCATCGGGCGGGTTGAACAGGCATCCTCAAATCTGAGTAGCTCACTTGGAGAAGCCTTTATTTTATCTGGTCGAGCATTGGATAAGGCAGCGAGGGGAGATCTGGTTATTAACTTTGGAAATGATCTATGCTCAACAGACTTAAGCATCTCAACGCTATTTTTACATCATTTGTTAACTGGTTTGACAGAGAAACAAGCTGAAGTATTGTATTATTACATCGAATTCAATTTTCCAGAACAACAAGTTATTGCTGACCATATGAATGTGACTCGACAAAACGTTGCCACCCATTTGAAGCGCAGTGGTGCAGAATTGGTAAGGGCTTATTTGGTCAGCTTCCGTGAAACCTGTCTAGGAACTCCAAAATGAAGCTCTTTTTCTTATTGCTCGTCGCTCACTTTGTAGCGGATTTTTATTTACAAAAACATAGCTGGATCATGTGTAAAGTCAGGAACAAGGAACGCTCTATCGGCTTGTTTAAGCATATGCTAGTGCATCTAGTCATGACTAGCGCTGCGATTATAATTAGTGGAACTTCGCTGGACTATCAGGCATTAACGGCATTAATTGTGATTATTTTTAGTCACTATATTATTGATATATGGAAAACCTATCGCGTTTTTGTATTAAAATATTTTTTGATCGATCAAGTCGGTCATCTCATTTTTATTACTGGGATATCGATTTGGCTTAGTGATCTGAGCATTCAAACAGTCTTGTTTGAGGTACATCAGTTCTTCGATGTTAAAACACTCATGTTAATTGGACTATACTTGTTTTTAGGTAAGCCTGTATCACTGCTTATAACGCTATCATTAACCAAATACACTGACCAATTTAATGAAGCTGAAAAAGAAAATGAGGGACTAGCTTCGGCCGGTGAACTCATCGGATATTTTGAGCGCGGTTTAATTGCGACGTTCATTTTACTTGGTCAATTTACTGGTGTTGGCTTTTTGCTGGCTGCAAAGAGTGTGTTTAGATTTGGTGATATGCGCCGCCAAAGCGATAGAAAGCTAACTGAATATATTATGTTGGGTACCCTATTCAGCTTTAGCTTTGGTATCGCTGTTGGAAAACTCGCCGATTACTTACTGGCGGCATTATAAATTAGCCACTTAAACATAGAGAACGGCTTTGCATCTCTCTATCTATTTGTTTGATGCACAACGTTTGGAGCAGTATTTGACTTCAGTCCAGTTTTTTTCCCATTTCTTGCGCCAATTAAAAGGTCTGTTACAAACTGGGCACGTTTTGCTAGGAAGGTCAGATTTCTTCATTTTTTTCCAATTTAAGTAGAAAGGTATCAGCATCATCAAGCATGTGATTGAACTTCGTCTGATCCATCTTCGACATCGTACTATAAATCATACCCATTCTTGGGTTGCCCTTTAGTTTGTCTTGATGGCGATGTAGAAAGTGCCAATATAAATAGTTAAATGGACATGCCTGTGGCCCTGTTTTTTCCTTCACGCTATAGTCGCAACTTTTACAATAATTAGACATTTTGTTAATATAAGAACCACTCGCCGCGTATGGCTTGCTTGCTAGATTACCAGCATCTGCAAAAAGCACCATACTGCTCACGTTTGGTAGCTCAACCCATTCGTAAGCGTCAGCATAAACGAGTAAATACCACTCATTAATAGCCTTGGGCTCAATACCTGTTAACAATGCAAAATTACCGAGCACCATCAGTCGTTGAATGTGGTGGGCATAGGCGTGCTCTTTGGTATCGTTAACACACTGTGACATACAATTCATGCGTGTGTTGCCTGTCCAATAAAAGTCGGGCAATTGCCTTTTAGCTTCTAAATAATTTTTTTCTTTTAAATCCGGCATAAAATACCAGTAGAAGCCACGCACATATTCTCGCCAACCAAGGATCTGTCTAATAAAACCTTCAGCCGAGTTAATTGGTACATGCCCGTTCAAAAACGCTTCCTCTGCAGCCTGAATGACTTCGTAAGGCATTAACAGACCAGTATTAAGATACAAACCAATATGAGAATGAAATAGCCAAGGATTACCTTCAAGCATTGCATCTTGATATTGACCATAATCTACCAAGCGGGTTTCAATAAACTCCGATAAAACAGCAAGAGCCCCTTCCCTTGTTACTGCAAAAGCAAAATTATTTAACTCACCAAAATGATCAGAGAATTGAGTCTTTACAAGTGTTAACACTTCGATTGTTATTGAGTCTTGGGCGAACTGTGTTCGCTCAGGAATATCAATGTTTTTACCAAATGGCTTGCGGTTATCTGCATCGTAATTCCATTTTCCACCCATCGGCTGTTTGTCATCCATGAGTACATTAGTTTGTTTTCGCATTTCCCGGTAAAAATATTCCATTCGGTATTGCTTTCGACCATCAGCCCAATCACTGAAAAAGGATTGAGAAGCGATAAAGCGATTATCTGAAGTAATGTTAACGGTAATGTTTAACTTGCTCTCCCATGACTTTACTTCTTCAAGTAAACGGTACTCACCAGGATGTGCAATGGTAATGGTGCTAAATGTATGCTGTGTACATGTATATTTTACTTGTTCAAATAAAGAACCACGGTTATCAGCAGCATCATATTTCACGTAAGTAGTAGAAAAGCCCTGACTCTCCAGTTCACTCGAAAAATGTCGCATAGCACTAAAAACAAATGCAACCTTCTTTTTGTGATGTTTAACATACGTAGCTTCTTCTCTTACTTCTGACATCAAGACCATGTCAGTCTCTTTGTTGAAGTTACTCAGAGAACTCATTTGTGTGTTGAGATGGTCACCTAAGATGACAATTAACTGGCTCATGTAATCACTTTTAATTGCGCAAGCGCGTCTAGCGCTCTGGTTCTGGACAGCTTCAAATCGACAATCGGCTTCGGATAATTTTTACCTAACTCCACACCACACGCTTTCAGTATTTCAGGTGGTGCTTCCCACGGTTTATGGACAAACTTATTCGGTAGTCTTTTTAGCTCGGGACAATACTTTTTAACGTATTCACCTTCTTTATCAAACTTTTCCCCCTGTAGGATAGGGTTGAAAATTCTGAAAAAAGGTGCCGCATCAGCTCCTGAACCCGCGACCCATTGCCAACCAGCTGAGTTACTTGCCATATCTGCATCGAGCAACGTATCCCAAAACCAACGTTCTCCTTCACGCCAGTCTATTAGCAAGTTTTTAACCAAAAATGAACCGACCACCATTCTTACTCTGTTATGCATATAACCAGTTTGATATAGCTCTCGCATTCCAGCATCTATCATAGGAATGCCAGTATTGCCGAACTGCCATGCTTTTAGGTCATCGGGACTGGTTCGCCACTGAAAAAAGTCAAATTTGGCATTAAAATTCTTATGTTGAATCTCAGGCCAATGAAAGAGTAAATAGTAACTAAACTCTCGCCAACCAAGTTCACTGAGATAAACATCCAAATCTTTATTATCGAATGCATTTTCAAATGCGCCTTGTATCGCATACCAAGCTTGATTAGGCGACACTTCCCCAAAGTGTAGATGGGGCGATAGTAACGACGTTCCTTTTACCGCCGGCACATTTCGGGCTTCTTGATAGCTGGTCGCCGCGTCATTAATGAACCGTTGTAGCTTGTTTGCAGCCCCCTCTTCGCCGGGTTGCCATTGTGCTTCAATTTCTTTATACCATTCAATTTTTGGTATTAAATCCAGACTGGTAAGTTCAACTAAAGAAAAATTAACGTCATCGGCAATCTGCATGTCTTTTGGTTTTGCTAACGGAAAACGAGGAGCTTGGCGAGTTAAACAACCTTTTCTATAATAAGGAGTAAATACTTTATAGGGCGTTTCATCCTTCTTTAACACTGTCATAGGCTCCCATAACAGTGACCCATTTAAACTTTTGGCGTTAACACCGCGTTTTTTTAGCTCTGACTTTATATTTTCGTCTCGCTCTCTCTGCCACGGTTCATAAAGTCTATTCCACACAACAGAGTCTGCAGAAAAAGCCTCGGCTAGCTCGGACAAAATGGCTAACGGGTTACCTCGGCGGATGAGTAATTTGTTACTTAAAGAATTGCTAAGTGATAATAATGAATGATGTAACCACCATTTGCTTGCTCCACCTAATACAGCATGCTCAGGTGCATCATCATCGAGAATAAAAACCGGAATGATTGTGCCATTATCGACAGCTAAGCTCAGTGCAGGATTGTCAGTTATACGTAAATCCTGTCTAAACCATACGATTATTTTTTTTGTTAACATCAAACTCAATTTTTTATTCCTATCATTAGTAATAGCTACTTTTGAGGATAACCATCGCAATGGCTAACAGTTCTAGCTTTAATATTACACCATCTCCCCCTAAATAGATCGAAAACTCACTATCCAATGTAGCTAACATATAGATTCAAGATTAAAGTAAAAGACTGATGAGCAGAAAAATTGGATTGCACTGGTTTAGAAAAGACTTACGCATACAAGATAACTTGAGCCTAGCTCGATTAGCATCTCAAGTAGATGAGCTTGTGTGTATTTATATTTACCAGGATGAAAGCAATCAACATAACATTAATACATTGCATAAGAGTGAGGCTATAGGCAAACATAGACTCAATTTTTTGCACCAAACACTACAAGATTTAGACCGCTCTCTAGGCAACTTAAACCATCGTTTAGTTGTGCTATCTGCAAATTCGCTTGAGCCTATAGATGTTATAACGGACACTGTGAAAGCGCTCAATGTAACTCACTTAGGTGCTGAGTGGCACTGTGGTTTCAATGAACGAAGCGATTGGCAGCATTGCAAAGTTGCCGTTTCTAAGCTCAATCCAGATATTGAATTTATTCAAGAAAATTCATCTACCCTTTTTAATGCATCTCAATTTCCATTTTCGATTGAAAACATGCCTGCTACCTTTTCTCCATTTAGGAAGAAAATCGAAAAATATTGTGAAGTAGATCAAGTTAACGAACCCGTCGTTGCTCTTCCTCCAATGAGCGATATATTGGCTATAGAAAATAGAGTAGATGTAGCTAATTTATTTGTGCGGCCCAATTATTATGAAAACCTGTCTGGAGGTCCCGGTCTGGCGCAACAACAACTCACTCATTACCTCTGGAGCACTGACCATATCGCCAGTTACAAAGAGACCAGAAACGGATTGGATGGATGGGATTTCTCCAGCAAATTTTCGGCGTGGTTAGCTCTCGGTTGTATTGGACCTAGGCAAATTTATGCTGAGCTGTGTCGGTATGAATCTGAAAGAACAAAGAATGACTCAACATATTGGTTATTTTTAGAATTGTTATGGAGAGAATTTTTTCATTGGCATCATTTTGTTCATGGTAAGCGCCTTTTTGCTTCGTCCGGTGTACAACAGATAGCACGTTCAACCAATTTTGAGCATGATACTTTTTTAAAATGGCAGCAGGGCCAAACAGGCTATCCGATAGTAGATGCATGTATGCGTCAATTATTAGAGACTGGCTATATGTCTAACCGCGGTAGACAACTGGTGGCAAGCTGTTTTGTACATGAACTCGGTCAAGATTGGCGTTATGGCGCTAAATATTTTGAATATCAACTGATCGATTTTGATGTAGCTAGTAACTGGGGGAATTGGCAGTACTTGGGCGGGGTTGGCGCGGATCCAAGAGGACATCGACAATTTAATTTACAAAAACAGACTGAGACTTACGATCCAAATAATGAATTTGTTAATCAATGGTTGAGCTAACCAGTAAAATGTCACACGTAGATTCCGTGACCGTTATGTGGTTTAAACGCGACCTGCGTTTACGTGACAATGCGGCACTAAAAATTGCAATAGAGCAAGCCTCACCTCTTGCACTAATTTATATCGTCGAACCTATAATGATAGACGATCCACATATGGATATTCGTCATTGGCGCTTCATATACCAATCAATCAAAGATCTCAACGAACAATTGGCCGAATTCAATACGTCTATCACTATTCTTTTTGGTAATGCTGTTGAGGTTCTATCAAAGCTAAATGAACGCTGCCTTATCGCGCACATCGTTAGCCATGAAGAAGTCGGCTTAGAACATACCTATGCGCGTGATAAGGAGGTTTTAGCTTGGTGTCGTATCAACAAAATAAAGTGGATTGAAGTTGCCCAAGGTGCTGTATACAGGCCCTTAAATAATCGAAGGAATTGGCCAAAACTATGGAATGACCGAATTTTAACGGCAGCCAATCACCCCGAACTAAGTAATGTAAAATGGGTAGAGAACCTCAATACTGAAATAGATAACAACTACGTTTTTTCGGTCCCTGAAATGTGGCAAGTAGTAGATGAAAACATGCAATTGGGCGGAGAAAAAAGAGCGTGGTATACGTTAAAGCATTTTTTCAAAGAAAGGGGTAAGGCTTATTTTGGTAATATTGGCGATCCAACCGTTTCCAGAAAAACCTGCAGCCGCCTCTCTCCTTATCTAGCATGGGGTAATATATCATTAAAGCAGGTTTATCAATTTAGTTTATCGCAGTCAGATCGCAAGGGTTGGGGGCGGTCTATTTCAGCGTTTCAGTCCAGACTTCACTGGCATTGCCATTTCATTCAAAAATTTGAAACTGAGGCTGCGATGGAGTTTCGTCCTATCAACAAAGCTTATCTTGATTTTCCATATTGCGCAGGCGCGGAGGGAGCAGCAAGGTTACTTGCTTGGAAAAATGGTTGCACAGGGGTCCCCATTGTTGATGCTTGTATGCGGGCTGTAGTAAAAACGGGGTATATTAATTTCAGAATGAGAGCCATGGTTGTTAGCTTTCTTTGTCATCATCTAAACGTCGATTGGCGCAAGGGAGCCAGCTTTTTAGCTGCGCAATTTTTGGATTTCGAGCCGGGTATCCACTATCCACAGTTTCAGATGCAAGCTGGCGTAACCGGTATTAATACCCTGCGCATTTATAATCCAGTAAAACAATCTATTGAGAAAGACCTAGAAGGGATTTTCATCAAAAAATGGTTGCCGCAGCTTGCAGCATTGCCAAACCCATTGGTTCATCAACCTTGGGTAATGACGTCTATGGAGGAAGCTATGTACGATTTCAATTGCGCAGAAGATTACTACAACCCTATTGTCGATGTTGAAAAAGCGGCAAGTGAAGCTCGAGACAGAATGTGGTCCTACAAAAACTCCTCAGCAGTGAAGAAAGAAGCTTCAAGGATATTAAGAATTCACACAACCTAATCAGACTAACAGAGCAACTATTCCTTTTTTCCGTCTTTTTCTTCGCTTTCATTCACTTTAGCTTGTTTTGCAATAAGCGCTCGCTTCTTTTGGTCCTGCTCAGTTAACCATTGGTTTAATAGTCTAATTTGCCCATTCTTATACGCTGCGAAGGTTATGCGTAATGCGTTAGATAATACATCACTATCCGTCCAGCCAGTTTTGGCTACTATTTCTTTATAGTTTTCCATTGCTGCTGGCGTGACGTAACCTCTCACCATTTTTTTGCCAAGAGATTTTTGTTTTTCACGAAAGCGTTTTTGCTTTTCTGCGTTTGCTGATTTTTTTGGATTCTTCATTTATTCATATTTTGGTTTAAAAACATTCAGTTTTACCAGTGTACTGCAAAAAAGCGACTTTTTTTCGAATAATTCACTGTTCGGAGTTGTTTAGCTTACAAGTGTTCGCTAAATTACACCCTACTTTGGAAAACTAGTATTTGATATGACAAATAGAAAATCAGAATATGATAGAGATGATCTCTTAAAATGCAGCACAGGCGAAATGTTTGGGCCTGGAAATAGTCAACTTCCTGCGCCAAATATGCTAATGATGGATAGGATCGTAAAGATTACAGAAGATGGCGGTGAATTTGACAAAGGCCACATTATTGCTGAGTTAGATATCACTCCCGATCTTTGGTTCTTTGATTGCCACTTTCCCGGCGACCCGGTAATGCCTGGTTGTTTAGGTTTAGATGCGATGTGGCAATTAGTCGGATTTTTCCTTGGCTGGTCTGGTGGCCCAGGGAAAGGTCGAGCGCTTGGTGTTGGCGAAGTTAAGTTTACTGGTCAGATCCTGCCTACAGCAAAAAAGGTTACGTATGAGATAAACCTGAAGCGCGTCGTTAAGCGTCGCTTATACATGGGTTTGGCTGACGGCACTGTATCAGTCGACGGTAAGGTAATTTACGTTGCGAAGGGCTTGAAAGTAGGTCTGTTTCAAGATACTAGCGCATTTTAAAATAAGTTGACGCTTTTTCAATAACCCGACATTGGTTACTGTAAAGCCACTTGTTCTGGAATATAACGAAAGAAGCCTAACAATAGTCAGGCTTCTTTGTTTTAAATTATTTACTTTATTAACGGCCTACTAAGCCCGCTTGCCTATCGGTGAGAGCTTCTCTCCACCCCCCTAACCATTCCGAACGAACATCAGTTGCCTGAAATGGGCATAACTCTTTTGAACGATGTGAGATCCCAGCTTGATAACCTTTTGCATGGGCACGTGTCAATTTATCTCTTTTTTGTGTTTTCATATATAGACCTCTCTTGGCTAAAGTATGCAACAGAAGGAAGTGAAATCAAAAGTAAGTTTAGACCGTTTCTTTCCTTTGCTACGGATCTATAAATAGCGTTTCGATAAAGAAAGTTCAACATCTAAATTTTGACGTTTTTACAATTTTTCGAATAACATATTGAAAAGTATTGAAATATTTAATTGGTTTAATTTTATCTATAAAAATGCTTTTATAGACCGCTTAGTTATTAAAACGAAAAAAGCCCCGAAAACCGGGGCTTTAATCATAGCAAATAAAATTTTAACTTTTTAAACGTCTTCTAAAGAATGTTGCAAACGCGAGTATAGTAAACAGAAATATTCCGGTACTTGCGGCTTGTCGTTCTTCAATGCCTAACTCTTCGTCTGAGCAAACTGCCGGAGCCTCCCCAGTTGGATTAAGTTTTAATGCAATAACAGTGTCTGTTAGGATATTTTCCCCGTTATCGTCCTTAATAGCCTCGCCCCGCCTATTTCTTGCTGGATTTTTAGTTAACGCCGATACAATGATCTCATTGTTATCATTAATGGATATCCCTTCAATTAAATTAAACGGGCTGTCACAGCTGATGAGTGTGTTCAAGTCAGTAAATGAGTCAGCTTCAATATCATAGATAAATGCAGCTGTTTTCCTACTTACGGCATTGGTTGCTTCAATATCAGCAGAACCAACCACTAGATTGTTATTATTTATCGCACGCGGAATAGTACTTGAACTATCAAAAAAATCAGTTGGGAAAGTAACGTTACCATCGTTCATATTGTAGATAAACATTTTGTTTCGAGCTATTCTATTGATACTCTGGCTCCTGAGCCCAACAATGTAACCCGAGTCATTAATAGCGATAGCACTATTTGGCAGGAGGTCTTGATCTTCTAAGACTTGTACCACCTCTCCATTCTGCAAAAACATAGCCGCAGCCGTCGTTACTACAGTGCCATCCACCGCTTTTATACTCGCAACACCAACAGAAATCCCGCTGTTATTAACATCCAACGCCTGACTTGAACCTTGTAAATCGGGTTCTTCGTCGGTAATTAGAGTACCGTAAGTTTGAGTACTAACAACAGTTCCTTCGACATCTAAGGACCATACATGTGCACGTTGTAACCATAAACCAGCGCGTCTTGTGCGAGTTATGCCGGATGTCGCCAGAATAATATTTCGATTACATGCCTCAATTGGCTGATCGCCACGAGTTGTTTCATCAACACAGGCTGCTTCTGATGCAGTCAGTGCAGTGGACGCTGCAATAGAACCACTACCAGCAACCACATAGTTAGCATTAATACTATTAACTTGGCTTGTTCCACCTAAAGTCGTATCAGTGGGCAATAACGGCGTGACATTCTCTCCGACCTGAACAAAGGCACGACGGTCAAAATCACTTAAAATATATTTTATTTCTAGGCCATCTTCGTTTACATAATCAATCGGTCTAAATGGCCCTACTGTATTACCGACAATATGAGTACCTGCAGCTGAATCTCTTGGTGTAGTTTCCATGGAATGAGAAAAGCCATCCAAGGCTTCAGTTTCGATATCGAAGGCGTTAATAAACTCAATATTATTTGCAGAACCGTAGGTTTTATAGGCTTGGAACCGCCCAAGCTGCTGTGTAAAAAAACTAAAGTTACTTGAACCGGCAATGGCCCTATTGACTAAAAATGTATAGTCAGCAAGATTATATTGACCATTCCTAGCCGCTTCAATGTCTGTTAAACCCGCAATAATCTCAGCACTTTCAAAGTCTATAGTAGATAAGTCTATTGGAGCATTATAGATATTCTCAACCACAGTTAATATTGTGCCTGTATTATCGATCGAAACACCATATTGATTTTGGCCTAGCGTGTCTGTTGCTAATTCAGTTACTGTGTATGATGCTGCTAATATTGGGAGCGATGCGGTGCAAAGTATCACTGCTGACGCCAATCGGGTAAATTTCATTAATTATCCTGTTACTGATCGTTATTTTGTAAACTTTCCAATTCATCCCAGCGCTTGTATGCAACTGATAATAATTGTTCAATGTCTGTTAACTTGTCGAGAACCGGTTGCGTTACATTAGCTGCTTTCTGATAAAAATCGGCAGCAGTGACTTGCAGTTGCAAACTCTTTAGTCCATCTTCCATTTTCTCAATTTTTTTTGGTAAATCTTCGAGTTCTTTATTATCTTTGTATGATAGCTTTTTGTGGCTTCTAGTTGAAGCACTACTAACCGGCTTTTCTTGTACTACGTTGCTTTTAGTTTGCTTTACAACGTCTTCGCCCATATTTTTTATCGAGCGTGCTTTATCATCATACCAACTTCGCATATCAGTGTAACCACCAACGAATTGTTTTATAATTCCGTTACCTTCAAAAACTAAGCTTGAAGTCACCACATTATCAACAAATTCCCTATCATGGCTTACTAATAATACGGTTCCCTCGTAATCTACTAACAACGATTCCAGCAATTCGAGAGTTTCGACATCAAGATCGTTCGTTGGTTCATCGAGTACCAGCAAGTTACTGGGTTTCAACATCAGTTTTGCTAATACTAACCTGTTTCTTTCGCCACCCGATAACGTTGATACAGGCGCATTTACGTGCTCAGGCGAAAACAAATAATCTTGCAAATAACCCATAACGTGCCGTGTATTGCCGTTAATCGTAACTTCTCTTTTACCGTCAGCGATGACATCAATAACCGATTTATCAAGGTCAAGCACAGTGCGATGTTGATCAAAATAAGCAACTTCTATATTGGTTCCTCTGAATATGTCACCCTGACTTGCTTCTAACTCGCCTAGTAGCAACTTAATAAGTGTGCTTTTACCACAACCGTTGCCACCAATTAACGCTATTTTTTCTCCACGTGTAATCAGTAAATTGAGGTTTTCAACCAGCACTTTGTCGTCAAAATTGAAGTATAAACCTTCAGTTTCAAATATACGTTTACCTGATTTCCCACCTGAATTTCGATTTATAACTGCATTGCCTGTTACATTTCTACGCGAACTGTATTCATCTCTGAGTGCCTTAAGCGCTCTAACTCGACCTTCATTTCTTGTGCGCCTGGCTTTGACACCTTGTCTTATCCACACTTCTTCTTTTGCCAGTTTCTTATCAAACTCACGATTGCTCGTTTGCTCAACTTCTAGATCATGTGCCTTTTGCTCTAAATAAGTTTCATAATTACCAGGATAACTAACCACTTGTCCGCGATCTATATCGACGATGCGCGTAGCTAACTTGCGTATAAAAGCCCTGTCATGGCTAATAAATATAATTGCACCATTATAGTTTAGTAACGCTTTCTCTAACCACTGTACCATTTCGATATCAAGGTGGTTAGTCGGCTCATCCAGTAACAGAAGATCCGGCTCACTCACTAACGCTCTCGCTAATGCGGCCTTTCGTCTCCACCCTCCTGATAATTCTGATAAAATTTGATCTGGTTCAAGTTGTAGTTGTGTTAGTACATTGCTAATGCGCTGTTCAAATTGCCATGCATTTCTCGAATCCAGTTGCTCTTGTAGCTCTTGCATTCGGTTTAAGTTTTTTTCACTTGGGTCATCACCAATAATATTAATTATATGGTGATAGTCTTTGAGTATTTGGGCTACGTCCTCCAAACCTTCAGCAACATAATCAAATATATCGCCGCTAATGTCTTGTGGTGGGTCTTGCGGTAACCTAGAAACAACAGTTCCCGTTGGCAGTATCATTTTGCCCTTCGTCTAGCTTTGTGTCACCTGCGATAACTTTTAGAAGAGTGGATTTTCCACTACCATTACGACCAACCACACACACACGTTCGCCGCTCTGTATATTTAAGGCGATCCTATCTAGCAATGGAGGTTGCCCAAATAAGATAGAGGCGTTTTTTAGTTGCATTAAATTCATTATAAAAACTCGATTACATCTTCAAGTGTAAATGGCCAACCTAGTTCGGACTCATCATCCGTTTTCTTCAATACAGGAATTCTCGAGGCATAAAGGTGATACAACCCTGCAGAATCTCTTATATTGATCATTTCTAGTTCAACTCTTTCTAATTGACTACCTGATGGACTATGTTGAAAAGTAGACTCATTTGTTGTCTCTGCATTTAGCACACTGAATTTATCAATAATATCGATAGCTAAATCACACAAGGAACAGTTTGGTCCGGTATATAAAATTAATTTCACGCGCTCAAAATCCAACACTTATGAATTTTTGGATTACGTTTAAAATCTTCAGGTATCGACTTTTGGGTAATGTCTTCTATTGTAAACCCAAGTGCTTCAACCGCTTCCTGATCAATTTTAAACTGACGCAAATTAGTACTGAAAAATATTTTTCCGTTTTCTTTTAGACAATCTTTAGCGTCGCTCAACAAGCTAACGTAATCTCGCTGCACATCCCACGTATCATCCATTCTTTTAGAATTTGAAAACGACGGTGGATCAATAAACATCAAATCATATTTACCGTGCTGTCTAGTTAACCATTTCAAACAATCAGCTTGAACAAATTGGAATGGACCGTTTATTTTATTCAATGCAAAATTGTCTTTTGCCCAATCTAAATAGGTGTTCGACATATCAACCGTTGTTACACTCTTCGCTCTGCCCTGTGCAGCATGAACTGACACACTACCGGTGTATCCAAATAAGTTAAGCACATCTTTGTTCTCACAGTGTTGTTTGAAGAGCAATCTAGTATCACGATGATCTAAAAACAAACCCACGTCCAAATAATCGGTTGGATTAATATAGAACTGCGCATCGTGCTCGTGAACAATGACTCGCTGCCCTTTCTGAGCCACCTTTTCATATTGCTCTTTACCTTTGTTTTGGCGGCGAACTTTTACTGACATTTTACTAGCTGGAATGCCTAATACTTTTGGTATATGAATTAGTGCTTCTTGCAAACGTTGCTTCGCTTTTTCTTCAGGTACATCTTTTGGAGCTGCATACTCTTGAACTACTACCCAATCATTATATATATCAATGGCAAGATTGTAGTGCGGTAAGTCCGCGTCATAAATTCGATATGCATTAGTGTTACTGCGTTTTATCCATGGCTTAAGTCTTTTTAAGTTCTTACGTAAGCGATTAGCAAACTCATGATTTTCATCAGTTTGACTCTCGAATATCTCAAGATTTTGGCCGCTAATTTGATAATTCATGAGTACACACTCAAGTTTACCGTTCATTAGTTTATAGCTTTTTGTATATCTGAGTTTTAGTGCTTTCAGTAGGTCTTGATTTGAACTCAATAAAGAAACGTTCCAAAGCGCAAAATGTTTTTTTAGATGATGCCCAAGCTTGTCAAATAATGGAAGCAATGAGGTATAGTCACCGAGTCGTTCACCGTAAGGTGGATTGGATACGATATAGCCTTTACCGTCAGTTTCACCATTTGCGGACTCTGTAGAGCTTGTCTTTGGTTCGCCATCAACGACAACTGCATCCAATACATCACATTGTTTAAATGTTATGTAATCTGCTACGCCTGCCCTCACTGCATTTTGCTCCGCCAGGTCAACTAACGTAGTACTTAAATCGTAAGCATAGATGGCTGCACTAGGCACCGTGATATGCATTTTAGCTTGTTCTACAACGTCACTAAATACCCCTGGTTCATGCAAATTCCAATGCTCAAACCCCCATGTTTCTTTACCTAAATTAGGCGGTATATTGGCTGCCATCATTGCAGCTTCAATAGGAATGGTCCCAGAACCACACATTGGGTCCAATAGCACCTTGTTTGTGTTTTGCGCCCAGCCACTGCGCATCAGTATGCCCGCAGCAACATGTTCCTTTAACGGTGCTTCACCCGCACCGTCACGATAACCTCTTTTATGTAAACTGCCACCCGAAAGGTCGATACATAAATTTAGATTATCGCGTCTCAATCTTGCTTGAATGACGATCCCAGGCTTAAGTTTGTCTACCGATGGGCGCTCATGGCCGGCTTCTTGGAATTGATCGACAATGGCATCTTTCACTTTTAATGCGCCAAACTGACTATTATTAATCGCATTATTAGTACCATTAAACTGGATCATGAACGGTACATAAGTGTCGAACTGTGACGGCCAATCAGCTTCTTTAGCAACATCATATAGTTCTTCCGCACTATTTACTTTGCCCTCTGCGACAACCAATAAAACTCTATTAGCGAGTCGTGAATGAAGACATAGTTGATACGCGTCTTTTAAGCTTCCGATAAAAGAGACTTGGCCGGGTTGTAGCTGCAACGTCGGTAATTCATAGTCATCACTGATATCCTCTGAGGATACACTAGTGCTTCTATCTAAAATCGGATTCTCAAGATTAAACTTTCGAAGGATTTGCTCTACTTCTGTTTTTAGAAGTTCGTCGAGCCCTTTAGATGTGGTTACGATTAGCTTATGCATTAACAAGCTCCTTTATAAGTTGTGGACCTTGGTAAATGAAAGATGAATAAACCTGAACTAATGTAGCCCCTGCTTGAATTCTACGTGTTACATCATGCGGGTTGCTAATGCCACCCACACCAATAATTGGCATTTTCCCACCCAAAGCTTCCGCTAGTATTTTTGTGATACTAAGGCTCTGTTCAGTGAGTACTTCGCCACTCAAACCGCCGGCTTCATTAGCATACTCATGGTCCTGAACACGTTCACGATCGAGCGTCGTATTGGTGGCAATTACACCATCCATTTTTGAATTTATTAAGGATGCTGCAATCGATTTAACTTGATCTTCACTCAAGTCTGGTGCAATTTTTATTAATATTGGCACATATTTTTTATGTTCTATTTGCAGTACTAGTTGCCGTTTTTTCAGACCGGCTAATAAATTATCGAGCGCTTCGCCATATTGCAAATTACGCAAACCGGGCGTGTTTGGAGAAGAAATATTGACAGTAATATAAGAAGCAAAAGCATATACTTTGTCCAAGCAATACAAATAGTCGTCTAAAGCGCTTTCATCGGGTGTGGTTTTATTTTTACCAATATTAATGCCCAAGATGCCTTTGTACTTAGATTTTTTTACTTGCTCTACCAAATAATCAACACCTTTATTATTGAATCCCATTCGGTTAATGATTGCGTTATGTTCGGCCAATCGGAACAGTCGAGGTTTGTCGTTACCAGCCTGTGCTTTTGGAGTCACGGTCCCTACTTCGATGAAACCAAAGCCCATAGCAGCGAAAGCATCGATGCACTCACCGTTTTTATCCAAGCCTGCAGCTAAACCTATCGCATTTTTGAATGTCATCCCTAAGCAATTCACCGGTTTTTCCGGCAGTTCCTGTGCATAAAAGCCTGACATAAAATTATGTTGAGAATGTTTAAGAAAGCCGATGGAAACGTCGTGACTCCATTCTGGATCGCGACTTAATAAAAATTTTTGAACTAAAGAATACACAGTTTCCCCAAACTAAAAAAAAGCCCCGCGAAGCAGGGCTATTTGCAAACAGGTATATTCTAATGGTTTGCCTTCACGCTTAACAGCATCAATTCTCTTAATGCGACAGAAAATTTAGCAAATTCGTGATTATCTGCCGTTTTAAACTCCGCCATCATGTGATACCAGCGCTTTAAGACGTTTTTATTTGCCTGGCACCAATCGTTTAAAATCTTATCCGCATCATTCTCTTCAGGGTCAATGTTCAACAAAACGGATGTTAATAAACGCTGTTGCCAATCGAGTTCTTCTCTATAAGAAGCTCTCGCTAATGCTTGCCAGTGGTTTGAAACAGACTGTTGGTTAATTTGCTCTAAAAACCAATGTAACTCAAAGCGTGAACCTAACTGATAATAAAGCCTTGCAACAACGTCAACGGGCCGCTTCTCAATTTCTGCAATTTGAGCTAAATCCATGCTTGAGAACATATTACTTAGCCCTGCAACTCGATAAGCGACATCTTTAGGAACTTTGGCTTCAATTAAACGTTTCGTTTCCGATTGAACTTCATCAAATTCAGCAGTAACTAAAAAGCTCCCCAAGTTTCCCGATACCGCTTTGAAAGCCGGCTTATAACGACTAATTGCTTGTTCTATATTGCTTGTTTTACCACCGTGGCGAATATACCAACGACACGTTCTGCGCAAAATCCGACGTATATTGTCTAATATTTTCAGTTGTAATTGGGCTTCAATTTTATTATCAAGGCCCTCAACGCTTTCCCATAAAGAAGAAACATCTAACACCCCCTTTACGATTGTATAAGCATCAGCTACTTGCTCAACAAGAGCACCGGTTTCTTCTTGCAGACGATAAACAAAGTTTAATCCCATATCATTAACCATTTCATTGGTTAATTTAGTCGCAATAATCTCACTTCTAAGAGGATGTTCTTGCATTTGTTCTTGGTATTTCTCGCGTAATACCGGTGGAAAGGCATTTACTAACAACTTATTGTAATAAGGATTGTTAGTAATTTGTGGAATATTAAATTTGTCTTTCAGTACCATTTTGCCATAGGAGATCAATACTCCAAGCTCTGGTCTTGTGAGGCCCTGGCCTGTTATCACTCGATCTGAAATTTCATCATCTGAAGGGATGAATTCAAGTTCTCTATTCAGCAGGCCTTCTTTCTCTAAACCGTGAATGAAACGAAGTTGCTCTTTCAGTTGTTTTACACCGGCTAAATTAGTAATTGAAATTGACTGTGTTTGGCGATAACAATCTTGAATCACGATGTCTGACACGTCATCCGTCATTTCATATAACAAAGCGTTTCGTTGTTTTAACGTCAGATCTCCGGCATTAACCAACGTATTTAACAATATCTTAATGTTAACCTCGTTATCCGAACAATCTACACCACCCACATTGTCAATAAAGTCAGTGTTGACATAAACACCATTTGCAGCTAATTCGATACGACCGAGTTGGGTTAAACCCAAATTACCTCCTTCTCCGATAATTTTAGCTTTTACATCTTTACCATTTACACGCGTTGTGTCATTAGCTCTATCGCCAACTTCCGAATGTGACTCTTTTGAACTCTTAACATAAGTACCAATTCCACCATTCCAAATAAGGTCCACGGGCATCTTTAATGTATTGTGGATCAATTCATTTGGCGTCATCGTTGCTTGCCGAGTACCCAACCACTTTTTCATCTCGGGTGACAAAGGAATCGCTTTTACGGAACGCTTAAATATTCCTCCCCCCTTCGAGATGAGTTTTCTGTTGTAGTCATCCCAACTAAGCGAAGGATCTTCGAACAAGCGAAGGCGTTCTTTATAACTGGATTTTTCATCTGGATTTGGGTCAAAAAATATGTGCAGATGATTAAACGCACATACAATTTGCGTTTTTTCAGACAGCAACATGCCATTTCCAAACACATCGCCTGCCATATCACCCACACCAACAACGGTGAACGGTGTTGTTTGACAATCGATACCAATTTCACGGAAATGACGTTTTACAGATTCCCAAGCACCGCGAGCAGTAATGCCCATTTTCTTATGATCGTAACCTACACTGCCGCCTGACGCGAAAGCATCGCCTAACCAAAAACTAAATTCATCTGCAATACCGTTCGCAATATCGGAAAAAGTGGCCGTCCCCTTATCTGCCGCAACTACCAAATATGGGTCATCTTCATCTAACCTAATAACATCTTTTGGTGGAATGATTTCACCTTCAATAATATTATCAGTGATATCGAGCAAACTACGCACGAATATTTTGTAGCACGCTTGTCCTTCCGCTTGTATGGTAGCTCTGTCGGCATCAGCGGGCATAGCCTTACATACGAAACCGCCTTTTGCACCAACGGGCACAATAACCGTATTTTTAACTTGTTGTGCTTTAACTAAACCCAAAATTTCAGTTCTGAAATCTTCTTGTCTATCAGACCAGCGCAAGCCACCTCTCGCAACTTTACCGGCGCGCAAATGCACACCCTCAACACGTGGGGAATATACAAATATTTCAAATTTAGGCACTGGTAACGGCATATCACTAATTTCACTTGGTAACAATTTGAATGATATATAGGACTTCTCATTACCTGCACTGTCATTTTGATAAAAGTTGGTACGCAACGTAGCATTTAATAATTCTAAATAGCGCCGTATTATGCGGTCATCATCTAAGTTAGATACGTTGTCGAGTTTAGCCAAAATTTCTGTTTTTAAGGTTTCTATTTTCTTCGGCATACGCTTGATTGTTGGACAGAATAATAATCTGAATAGACTGACGACGTCAGTTGCAATATCCGGATAGTTAGAAAGCGTATTAGCCATATAATCAATACTAAATGAGGTCCCAATTTGACGCATATATTTCGCGTATGCACGCAAAATAGTGACGTTGCGACCTCTAATACCCGCACTTAGAATGAGACGGTTAAAACCATCATCTTCAAGGCTTTTGTTCCATGTTTTAGTGAACGCATCCTGGAAAAGCTCTTGCGCTTTTTCCATATGGAAGTTTTGCCCGTTCTTGTGCAACATCGTGAAGTCCATGATCCAGCTGACCACGCCCTCATCATCTGTTACTCGAAACGGACTTTCATCTATGACTCGTAACCCAAAGTTTTCCAACATTGGTAGCACATCACTCAAGTGAATTGGTACGTGACGGTGATATAATTTCAGTTTAACAATATCACTTTCTGCACGCTCTTCCTGAGGACGATAAAAAAGAATGTCGAGTTTTTTTTCGTCTGATAATAATTCAACTCGCTCAATATCAACCAACGCGGCACTCGGCAAGCTATGCTCTGCGTAGCTGCGACTAAATGCATTAACGTATTTTTTCTGAACCGCCTTACCTCTTGCTTCACCATATGCAGATGTGATTTTGGCCGCTAGCTTGTCTTGCCATGACTTAGTTAGCTCAATTAAATTATCTTCGATTTCTTTCACATCAAACTCCATATTATTGTTTTTTACGCGGGCGATGTAATGCGTACGAGCGTACACAGATTCAGAGAAATACGTATTAAATTCAACTTCTTCATCCGACTTAAACGAGCGCTTAAGCAATGCTTGTGTCTCAGTTCTTAATTGGGTGTTATAGCGCTCCCTAGGCACATAGACTAGACAAGAATAGTAACGACCAAATGCATCTTTGCGCACAAATAAGCGAGAAATTCCGCGCTCTTGCATTTGGAATATACCTTTTACGATCTGCGCGAGCTCTTCGTCGGATGTTTGCAGTAATTCATCACGTGGATACGTTTCGACAATATTTACGAATGCTTTGTACGCATGAGTACCCTTATCGAAACCTGATATTTCACACATCCGTTCGATTTTTTCACTTAACATAGGTAAGTCTGTTGCACTGCTGTTATAGAACGAGGCGGAATATAGACCTAAAAACCGATGTTCTCCAGTGACATTGCCCTGTGCATCAAACTCTTTAATTCCCACGTAATCCATATAAGCCGGGCGATGAACGCGAGCGCGACTGTTTGTCTTGGTAAGAATTAACGGATTGTCACTCAGAGCTGCATCTCTTGCTGTTGTGGGTAAGTTAGACAGAACTCGCTGACGATCATTGATAGAATTCTTCATCAATCCAAGGCTGGAATCATTTTCTGGTATCCAACGATGGTCACCTTCAATCGCTTTCACCTGATAATAACGATATCCCATTAACGTGAAGTTGTGATCGTTTAACCAATTTAGAAACGTTTTGCCTTGAGATTTAATAGCTGAAGAAGCAATTGATTTTGATTTTTCAAAGTTATTAGTAATGGTAGCTAATTTTTCTCGCATAGGCTGCCAATCAGCAACAGAAAGAGAAACCTCGTCGACTACTGATAACAATTCATTTCTCAGTCTATCGATATCTGACCTTTTAGCTTGCCGATCTATTTCGACAAATATCACCGTCTCAGACGAGTCTTTATCAGACCTTGATTTACTATTAACGAAACCAGTTACTTTGTTTTCTTTATTGCGAGTTACATACATCGGAGAATGCAGTAGAAGATGTGCAGCAATACCGAATCGATTAATAGCCATGCGAACCGAGTCGACCAAAAACGGTAAGTCCTTAATAATAATCTCTATGATGGTATGCGAGGACTGCCAACCATGTTTGGAAATTTCAGGATTAAACACTTTTATACACGGACTATCCACAGTAAAGGTCTGTGTGAGTTGCCATAAACTCAATGTTGCACCATAAAGGTCACTATCGCTGCGTCCATTGAGGTCTTCAAACGACATATTTTTATATAACAATCTTGCAAATTGTTGAATTAACGCTGCGTCAGCGTTATCCACTTTCTCATCAATTAGGGAAAAAACACGCTCAAGTAAAACAGAATGTTGATGGGTTGTTACCGACATTTACGTTCTCATTAGTTGTATGTTGTGTGTGGGATTTAAGGTAAGTTGTTCGATGCTACTCACTTGCTTCTAGTGAATAAATATTGAGCTATCGGCTTCAACTTACCTTATCTGTCTCTATTATTATCGGTATTCTCGCCAAAATATTAACGTTTTGAAAGCTATATTTAACCTTTAATTTACAAATTGCATAAGCATGTTCAATTTGTGCATAAAAAAAGGCCTTACGGCCTTTTTTCTAATAATTACTCACAATTATTTTTCTACCGATCTAAACCACAATAGTCTAGCGATGGCTGGAAGTACAATAATTGCACCCAACATATTCACAATAAACATAAATGTTAGCAATATACCCATATCCATTTGGAATTTGAGGGTTGAAAATACCCATGTACTAACGCCAATGGCCAAGGTGATACCAGTAAACAATACGGCACTGCCGCGTTCCTTTAAAGCTTCAAGGTAAGCAGCTTGAACTGAAAGTCCTTCTCTAAGTTTTAGCGTCATTGTAGAAAGTATATAAATTCCGTAATCAACTCCAATGCCGACACCTAATGCAATAACAGGTAAGGTTGAAACAGTTAAGCCTATTTCTAGATAAGTCATTAGTGCTTGTGCCAAAACCGAGACAACATACAACGGAATAACGACAGCTAACGTCGCTCTTATTGACCTAAAGCTGATAAGACACAATATAATCACCGCACCAAAAACATAATACAACATCGGATTTTGTGATTCTTTTACTGCTTCGTTAGTCGCCGCCATAACGCCAACAGGACCTGATGCAAGTTTGAATTGTAGGTCTTCTGTTGCATATTCTTGACTGATCTCTTTGACAGCGGCAACAATCCTTTCAATCGTTTCAGCCTTGTGATCTTCCATAAAGAGAATAATAGGCATGACGGAGCAATTTCTATTTAACAGCCCAGTTGAAGTAGGAACCCGAGAAATTGCTTGAACCATGGTTGATTGAGTTCTTGGGAGTACTTCCCACTTCGGATTGCCTTCGTTGTAACCTGCATTAACACGCTTAGCTACCGATGCTATTGAAATAGCAGATTGAACACCCTCAATATTCTCCATTCTCCATTGAAACTCATCCATAGTGGTCATGTACTCAAACTCAGTACAAGCATCGATTTTGGTTTCAACGATAACTGAAATATAGTCGACCGTAATTTCAAATTTGTCGGTAATTAAGAATGTGTCTTGATTATAACGTGACTCTTCATGCAGTGCTGGTGCTCCAGCGTGTAAATCACCAATTTTTAATTTTTGTGATTGCATGAAGCCAAAACCAAAGAGGACTGCGGTAACTACAACAATGACGATCGCAACCTTAGGACTGGCACACTTTGCAACGATATCCCAACTGTTTGCATGCTTCTTCGCTGATGCAACAAATTTGGCCTTGTATTTATCAGACACCTTCACATACGACATTAATACAGGTAACAATAATAAATTGGTTAGAATAATAACTGCCACACCCATACTGGCTGTAATCGCGAGTTCTCTAATGATACCAATATCAATAACGAGCAAGGTCATAAATCCAACCGTATCGGATAGAAGCGCTATACCACCTGGGATAAGTAGGGTTCGAAATGCGTACTGAGATGCGAGCTTTACATCCATCCCTGCAGATACTTTTTTACCCACCGCATTTATCATTTGCACACCATGACTGACGCCAATAGCAAACACCAAAAACGGAACGAGAATAGACATTGGGTCTAAACCGAAACCAAGTAAAGTTAATAAACCTAATTGCCATATCACGGCTACTATTGAGCAGAATAATGGCAAAAACGTAAGCATAATCGATTTTGAAAAGAAGAAAACCATAATTGCAGTAATGGCGATAGCAATTGCAAAGAATAATAAAACGTCTTTTGCACCCTCAGCTACGTCACCGATCATTTTTGCAAAACCAATAATATGTACTGACGTTGCTTCATTTTCGTAAAGACCGCGAAGCTGTGTTTCTAACTCTTTAGCTATTGCTAATGTGTCTAACTGCCTTCCCGTTTCAGGGTCTATATCGAGTAACTGTGCAGTTACCATGGCACATTGGAAGTCACTTGATACCTGTCGGCCCAAGATGCCTGCTTTATCAATATTCTTTCGAACTAAATCCAATGCGGCTGGATTTGACGAATCGAAATCGGCGGGTATGACCGGGCCACCAGAGAAACCACCTTCAACAATTTCGGTAAACCGCGTTGCAGGCGAGAACAAAGACGTTACAAGAGAACGGTTAACGCCATTAATGAAAAAAACTTGGTCATGAACATTTTTGAAAGTATCAAAAAAGTTTTGATTAAAAATATTACCATTCTTATCGCACACCGAGACCAGCACGTTATTAGCACCACCAAAATCTTGACGATGCTTCATATAAGTTTGCATATACTCATGATTTAACGGGATGTTCTTTTCAAATCCAGCGTCTAATTTCAATTGAGCAGCGTTGTATAAAAGGAAAAGAGTGACTATGGAGAAAAAAGCAATTACTGCGATTCTATGACGAAATACAGCTTTTTCTATTACGTTGATTAAATTTGTCATGTTAATTATTTTAACTCAATTTGCTTTATGCCTGATGCTGTTACAGCAAGCATAGCGTCGTTAACCACCAATCCATTCAATATAGAATCGCTTAAGTCATTTTTTAACTTTTTGATCGAAATATGAATTGAACATCCTTCATCATTTGCTGGATAGTATTCATTAACAGATACTTTATTTTGATCTAGTGATAATAAAACGCCATTGTTGCCTGTAATGTAAATGTTATTGTTTTTACCATCGATAATTGAATTTAATGAGGTAGTGACACAAGTTTGGAGTTTTTTCCATTCTTGTGAATCATCATTCGCGAGGAATATATTCCCTCTTAGGCCAACCGCAATAAGTTGACCATTTTGAGTTTCTTGAACGTCGAAAAAAGACCCCCTATAGGCGATATCAAAACGCAACCAAGACCGACCGAAATCCTTACTAACTGCTAGCATTCCTGCTTCACCAGCCATATATAATTTGCCGTTAGCAAAACTAAGTCGATTAAAATGCGGCAAAATAAATGATAGTTCTTCTTCGTAAAAAGCAGGTTCGTCCTTAATGCTATCTAAATAATCGATGTCGTCCTGCGGAAGTACTGATGCATGAAGTTCTTTCTGCCAAGTATCACCACCATCGTTTGTTCTATAAAACAAACCATAGGCGCCAACAGCAACACCAGAGTCTTCATCCATAAATAAAACATCGAGAAATGGGCGATCCAATTCAGGCATGCTCAACTGTACCTGCCAACTTTGGCCCGCGTCAGATGAGTGTAAGATACTGGCATCGTGACCTACAGCCCAAGCATTTGGACCAAAAAGTGTCACTGCTGTTAATGTGGTTCTCGTTGGGACAGAAACTTGTGTTAAATTTTGCTGTGTTGTACCCGTTAAAATATGACCTCTTTCACCTACTATAAAAATATTATCGCCAATGGCAATATCAAGTAAGAGGGACTCATTAACTAATGGAGCCTGATATGAAGAATTTGCAGAAACTGTTGCGCTAAACGCAACAAGACCGACTAAAACGAACGTTCTAAAATTTGAAATCATTTACTCACCGTAGTTAAAAAAAACGGCTGGCAAAGCCAACCGTTTTTTGTTTTATCTCTTGCCTGCTCGCCTTAATGCTTGGGGCGTAAATTCGCGGTCATCAGGTTTGATACTAAAATCATACATTTGCTCTTCGTTATCTAAACCAATTGCCAAATAACGACGAGAGTTCAAATCATGATATACATCTAACGTAGACCACTGAGTTGGCACCTCATAGTAATTTACACCATGGGCAATGCCGACACGATATAATTCGCCTCGGTTGTCATACATATCTGCAACCTGTATTTGCCAGCTGTCCTCGTCTAAATAGAAGGTACGTTTTTGATAAACATGACGGAACTCTTCCTTCAATGTTGCCTCTACGACCCAAACCCGATGTTTCTCAAACCGAGTTAAATCAGGATTAACATGGCCTGGCTTCAGAATATCCTCATAAGAAACCGCATCGCTATGCAGTGCATAATTATTATAGGCAACATATAATTCTTTTTTACCTTTTAATTCCCAATTATAACGATTTGGTGAACCGTTATACATATCAAAATCGTCTGTTGTTCTCAGGCCATCTGCAGCTGTACCTGGCGCATCATAAGCAATGTTTGGCGCACGACGGACCCGACGTTGACCTGTGTTGTAAGTCCATGCTTGACGCGGTTCTTTTACTTGATCAACTGTTTCATGAACTAGTAACGCGGTACCAGCAAGTCTGGCAGGACTAGTTACGCTCTGCTTAAACTTAAATAAAATATTTTCTTCACTCAACGACTCCGGCGTTGCATCTTTCTCAGAGTATTTGATCATTAACTGTTCATCAAAACCGATAACATTATAATCACCACTGGCCGTTACTGCTGCTTGACCACCATTTCGCTGAACAGCTTCACCACGATAACGTAGTGTATGGTTCCAGATTGCTTCTAAACCGTTCTTAGGAATAGGAAAAGGAACGCCAATAGCAGCGCCAGTAAGCCCGTTACCGCCATCAAGCAATTCTGCACGAATTGCATTTGCTTTGGTTGCATCGTAAACGCTTTGTGGATTACTTGCTGAGCGTCGAGTTTGATAAACCGGCATTTTATAAGTATCAGGATAGGTTTCGAATAACCGCTTTTGTCCGTCACTTAAAAACTCGGCGTACTCCTTATAGTTTTTGGCAGTGATGGTAAATAAAACCTTGTCACTAGCAAAAGGGTCAACATGAAAACCGCCCGGTGTATAACCAGCGGGTAATTCAGTGATTCCACCTGTCCATGCAGGTATCGAACCATCAGAATTCCCCGCTTTTTCTCCACCTAATGGGGTTAATTCATTACCTAACTTGTCAGCTTCAGCTTGAGAAACTTTTGCTAAAACTGAATGACTAGACAGCGCTAAAGCTAGCCCTGCTGCGATTAAACCTAGTTTTGTAATCATTACTACGTCCTTAAATTGCGTATTTGATATTAAAAGATACGAAGTCTCTATCTGCAAGCGCGTTAGTTGTGCCTATTCCGCCCCAAAAACTACTATATGAAGCTGTAGCAGACCACTTACTTAAATAATCCAACGTAAATGCTATATTTGCCGACTTTCTGTCTTCCAAGAATAAAAATAATGGATCCGGTGTCGTACCATTTACATCGTGTGAGAACGTCGCTCTTGTGCGTAAATTCATACCTGCAAAGATATTGTTATAATCCGCGACTGCTAATAAGCGATAACCCCATGCACCTGAGGTGGCAAATGGATTCGTTTCTGGACCATCAGATAAACCAGTATGTAAACCAGCACGGTCACTAATAACGTTACCAGCATTATCTAGCAAAGGCTCTAGTGATGGCGTTCTAGATGTACCTGGCGCATTAAGTCTAATAACGCTAGGATCTGGAAAGTCTAAGACTTTTACATAACCAGCTTCACCTAAGACAATAAAGTTATCAGTACCAAACTTAGGACCAAAAACATGAGAAGCAGTCATCTGGGCTTGCCAAGTATCTGACAATAGGAAACCTGACGCAGTTTCACCAGGACCCACATCTCTGCCTATATTTTTAAGCTGTGAAATGCCGCCAAGATCAGGTCGTAGTCCGGCATTCGCTAGCTGCTCTGGCATGCCTGTATATAGCAATTCGACATCGTCAATTTGCAAAGGTTCATCAACACGATAGGCAAATTCACCAGCAAAAGCAGTCTCACCTATGGTCGTATTAAAACTAATGCCATACAATTTAATATCTTCCGGATAATCGAAACGTGATTTTGTGAATGCACGTAAATCAGTAACATTATCTCTTGTAATTCCACCTGGTGAGGCCAGTAAAGCTAAATCAGCTGCAATTGCTTCAGGCCTAAAGTCAGACGTTATGCCTGCAACTAACGGACGTTGGCTATGGTAATTAATGTGATACAAACTAAACTCTGTTTCATTCAGGTCGGCTGCAAACCACGATACTTTCAAACCGTACTGACCTTGGTCATCGGCATCATTGTGAGCTGCATCGCTCTGCTCTCGAACTGCAACCTTAGTCGGGTATGCAAGGTAAGCAGCGCCAATTGCCTCTGGACTTGCACCGCCTTGAAGCGCCGAACCCAACTGGTTTAATTGAGTTATTAAGCTATCCGCATCGATGTCAGGATTACCAGAAAAACCTAGCTGAATGTTATTGAATGAACCGCCCTCACCCGCAAAATCATTAGTCGCTAAGTAGCTGCCTGAAACAGGAAGCCGTGAGCGTTCCCATTCATATTGATAGTAGGCTGATAGACTCACCGTGTCGGTTAGACCGATTGAACCAAACAACATTCCAACAGGAATGAATACTTCTTTCAGTTCGGCACCCGGAGCCTGAGCTCTGGTTACGTCAACAGGATTAGTTGTATTGATACCATGCTGAATAAAGGTACTTTCCCCCCAACTAACCACTTGGTCACCAAGACGCAGAGAGATCGGCATTTCACCAACGTAGAAGTCTGCATATACAAATGCATCCAACAGTCTAAAGTCTTTACATAATTCATCTGATGCTTGTTTATCTCGACAAGGGTCTGCGACGTTACCCGTTATCGGATTTGTGTAAGCACGATCACTGTCTGAGTTTTCAAAATCATAGAAATAGAAGCCACGAGCGAAGAAACCGAAATCGCCATAAGCAACTTCCAATTCATGTAAGCCTATGAACTGAGTCGAGAAGGCTTCGCCTTTATCGTAAGACAGATTACCCAAATCACCATTGGTTGAATAAGCACCATCAGTTAATGCCCAAACGTCTGCTGAAGGATAAATAACGTTTGTTGCGGCATTATAACCAGACCAGTTTAAACTGGGTTGATTACTATGGCCAATAAGATTGAAATCACGTTCTTCGGTTCTAATACTTGTAGCAAGTGTAAAATTTGAATCGAACGTTATTGATAAATCCCCAAAATCCCAGTCGGCAGCATTAGCGCTATGAGATGTAGCAGCTAAAAGCGCAGCGACACCAACTGCAATTGACGATTTTTTAAATACGCGAGGCTTGTTAGTCATGTTCTTTTATTCTCCCGAACGATCGCTTTGTGCGATATTTTGCTAGTGATATTTACACAATTCACAAAATCATTGCATCATTTAAGATCGATCGCAAGAACAAATCGTACCAGTTGCTAAATTATGCACCAAAATCACTCAAAAAAAACAATTCTGTCCTATTTTTAGGCATTGAAACGTTCAAATGATTGAATTTTATTCTCTCTATTTACGGTTAAACAAAAAGTGCCTTTTATGCCTGTTGGCTCTACAAATGGTCTCAAGCTAATCGAAGGGATCTGCACCCTTTCGCCAGTAGTAGCGGTGACAACCACCGTCTTCACCGCTGTAAGATACAAGTTTTCACATTCCACGTACGATAAGCTAATTGTAAACAGATAACGTTTCATGGCGTTGACATCGCTCTAACAAAATAAAACTTGAGAACTCAGTTAATGAGCTAAACTTTTACTTACTTTTTCATATAAATCTTTGCTTAAATTGCCACGACCAAGCAACCTTTTTAATTGCATAGTCATCAAGTCTTGGTGAACTTTAGCAAACTTTTTATATTGAATAAGCGGTGTAACCAGTCTAGACGCTATTTGAGGATTTAACACGTCAAGCTCGATTAAATAATCAGTTAAAAATTGGTATCCGCTGCCGTCCAACGCATGAAAACCGTCAGTATTGTAAACTGCAAAGCTACCGACTAACGATCTGACTTTATTTGGATTTTTGATATTAAATTGCCTATGACTCGCCAGCAGTGTCAATTTAGCAAGAATATAATGACTGCTTGTGGTTGCATGAAGCGCGAACCATTTGTCCATCACTACTGTGTTCTCGGCGTACTCCTGTTCAAACGCTAACATCAACTTTTCGAATAAATTAATAGAGCAAATTTGAGCACATTTTAATGTGTTTAGCTTATCAGTCATATTGTCTGCAGTTGTGAACTGATGTTCTAACTGCTCGGTAATATCAGTACTTTCTGAATAGCTTAACAACTGCAAAATTGCATTTCGTAAACGTCTTTCATTGACTTGCACTTTGTTATATTCATATGTGCATTGAGCAATATTAGAAAGAATACCAACTAAAAAGCCATTCAAGTTTTGTTGCATATTAGTGAGAAAAACCGATCTAGCAATCGACAGTTTAAGCGGCTCTGACTGCTCAATACCCTGCGTTAATGTTTCTATACTGGGTATTGTTAACATCTCATTTAACAATTCAAAGTTATCGTTCGCTTGAAACAGCGCGGCTTCAAGCTCTCGCCATATCTTTGCTGAAATCTCAGTTTCTTTATTCTCATATAGCTGGCGTATTAATGTTGAATACAAGGCTTGGCTTGCATCCCATTTTGAATAGTCGCTTGACGCGTGAGTCATAATCAACAACAAGTCGTCGAGTGAATAAGGATAATCTAGTATAACTGGTGAAGAAAAATCACTTAATAACACAGGTACAAAATCTTGAGTACTTACTGCTAATGTTGAACTTGCTGAGTCTAATAAAAATGTATCGTTAGTTAACTTTAGATCAATTTTGCTTCCTGATCTATCGAGACATTCCATTTTAATTGGTAGATATAGCGCTTGTTTATCTAACTGATCGGCTGTGGGTGACGTTCGCTGAGTAAACCGTAATTCGTGAGTACCCTTTTGCGACGTTTTTTCTACTGAAACTCTTGGTGTGCCTGACTGAGAGTACCATAACTTGAAGTGATCAAGATTGACCTCATTGGCATCTTGCATGGCATTCACAAAATCATCGCATGTGACTGCCTGCCCATCATGTCTCTCAAAATACAAATCCATACCCAGCCTAAAACCTTCAGCAGTAAGTAGTGTATGCAGCATTCTGATTACTTCAGCACCTTTGTCGTAAACAGTCACTGTATAGAAGTTATTCATCTCAATCACTTCATCAGGCCTGATCGGGTGACTCATTGGGCCCGCATCTTCGGCAAACTGATTTTCTCGCATCACCTTTACCTGGCTAATACGGGTAGCTAAATAGCTAAACATATCAGCAGAAAACTGTTGGTCTCTAAAGACAGTTAAACCTTCTTTCAAACTTAATTGAAACCAGTCTCTGCAAGTAACTCGGTTCCCTGTCCAATTATGAAAGTATTCATGTCCAATGATCGATTCAATATTAAAGAAATCATTATCGGTGGCAATATTAGGATCGGCTAATACAAACTTACTGTTAAAAACATTTAGCCCTTTATTTTCCATTGCGCCCATGTTGAAGAAATCGACGGCCACGACCATAAATATATCAAGATCGTACTCCAACCCATAGATATCCTCATCCCACTTCATCGCTTTTTTCAGCGACGCCAATGCATGATGACCTTGAGACTCTTTACCTTTATCTACAAACAGTTCTAGTTGAACCTTGCGACCAGACATAGTGGTAAATGAATCACTCAGCTTGTCAAAATCACCGGCAACTAGTGCAAATAAATAACAAGGCTTTTTAAATGGGTCATGCCATTTAACTAACTTTTTCTCATCATTCAGGTCATAAGCTTCCACCAAGTTTCCATTTGAAAGAACGTGTGGAAATGCTGCTTTGTCAGCGATGATAGTCACTGTATAAACCGACAAAATATCTGGTCGGTCTAAAAAGTAAGTAATTTTACGAAATCCTTCAGCTTCACATTGTGTACAGTAGGATGCATTTGATAAATACAAACCTTCTAGCGTTGCATTATTACTTGGATCAACGCTGTTTTTAACAACCAATGTAAAAGTAGCTAAATTGGCAAGCTCAGACTGCGCAATAATTAGTTTTCCATCGTCAATTTGATAGTTAGTAAATGAGCTGCCATTGAGCAAAATACTGATCAGCTCCAGGTCTTCGCCATCTAAGACTAGATCCCGCGCGACTGTCACATTAATATCAGACTCAATAGTACTTAGGGCAGTTTCAAACTGCAAAGTTGATGTGATAATAGTTTTATTTGGGTCAAGTTCGATAATCAAATCTACTTCGTTGATTAGATAACTTGGTGCTTGATAATCCGAGCGTTTTTTAACGACTATTTGAGACAAATCTAGATTCCTTGATCAACCACCTTAATTTTTGGCGGTGTTAAACGTAATATTTTAATTCCTAAATAGGCATAAATCACAGCCAATACCGGATTAATAAGATTGAAAAATGCATAAACGAAATAATCATAAACAGAAACACCTAAAACACCTGACATATAAGCCCCACAAGTATTCCACGGGATCAGAGGTGAGGTTAGCGTGCCACCATCTTCTAAACTTCTGGATAAGTTGAGTTGGTGCAATCCTCGTTTTTCAAATTCTTCTTTATACATCCGGCCAGGCATCACGATGCTAATATATTGATCAGCAGTAATTATATTTGTGCCAATACAAGTTAGGATTGTTCTGCTAATCATATCACCCGCACTATGAGCCCCTTTCAGGAAGGTAGCAACAACCGCTTTTAACAGCCCTACTTTCTCCAAAACAGCACCAAAGCTCATTGCACAAATAATTAACCAAACCGTGTTAAGCATGCTAGCCATTCCGCCGCGACTTAATAGTTTATCTAAACTTTCGTCACCGGTATCAAAACTAACACCGTCGAATAACGCAGTCCAAGTAACCATAATATGCTTTACCCATTCAGGGATTTCGTTGAACAACCAATGAATAGCATCTGGTGCAGTAGCGGTAATGTTGTTAGCAAATGAAGCAACCAGATTGTCTTGGAATAATAATGCCCATATAGCGCCCAATAAAGCCCCAATTGCTATAGCAGGAAAAGCTGGCATCTTTTTGATTGCTAACGTTAAAAGAACAACTAAAGGGATCAACAGATGCAAGCCAAGTTCAAATTGACTTGCTAACGTTTCCTGCATTTTTTCGATGCTACCGCTAACCTGACTTGTGTCTTCGGATAATCCAATAATAACGAACAGGACTAAGGTAATTAAAAAACTAGGAATAGTTGTCCATAACATATATTTGATATGTTCAAATAAGTCCGTTCCTGCAATAGCTGGAGCTAAGTTCGTTGTTTCAGATAATGGTGATAGCTTGTCTCCAAAATAAGCACCTGATACAACCGCACCTGCTGTAATGGCAAGCGACATTTCCATTCCTGTAGCTACACCTATCAATGCAACACCCACGGTTGCTGCTGTTGTCCAAGAGCTACCAATACTCATTGCTACAACGGCGCAAATGATAGAAGCTGCGGCATAGAAAAATGTGGGATTGAGTAAGTTCAACCCATAATAGATGAGTGTTGGAACTGTACCTGCTAGCATCCAAGTACCAATCAATGATCCAACCACAAACAAAATCATACAGGCGCCCAATGACATTGATATGCCTTTAACTAGCCCTTCTTCAATCGATCTCCAACTATGACCATTTTTTATCCCCACAATAGCGGCGACACCCATAGCGAGTAACAGTGCTATTTGATTCGGTCCATAAGACGAATCTTCGCCATACAAAAAGACCGCACTACCCATAAAGAAGACGAGAAGTATAATTGGAATAAGCGCATCAGTAAGCGTGGGTTCTTTAATTTGCTTTTGAATCGACATTCGAATTCCTTATGCTGTCAGTGAACGATAAAACATGAATGAAATGACAACAGGACATACAAATTTTATGTACCAAGGCCAAATTTTCCAGAACAAACCTTGTTCAACGCCATCTTGTCCTTGTTTTAATTCTGTCAGAATTTCGTTTCTGTTCCAGACCCAACCAGCAAATATGCATAACACAAAACCTAGCAATGGTTGGCTATACTGGGTCGTTAATGAGATAACCAAAACAAATAAGGCATCAAAATTTAAGATAATAACGCAGGAAATAACCAATACACAGATAGTCAGTAGTGCTGATGCTTTTTTACGTTGAATACCTTTATGGTCAACCAAGTAGGCAACGGGCACCTCTAGCATCGAAATAGATGACGTTAATGCTGCAATCACCATTAATGCGAAAAATGCGGTAGCAACTACCCAACCAACGACATCAATTGTAGCAAATAATGCAGGTAACACAGTGAAGATGAGACTGTCGCCTTGTATAAGGGCTCCGGTTTCTGTGAATATCTGAACACCATTATTAGCCGCTACATACATGGCAGGAATTATTAACATACCAGCGAACACGGCTATGCCAATATCTACTAACGCGACAGAGGCCCCTAGCTTAGGTAAATTTTCATTCGATTGAATATATGAACCATAAACCAACATCGTTCCAACACCTAAAGACATTGAAAAGAACGCCTGGCCCATCGCATCAACCAATAACCCAGCGTCTAATAGACGACTAAAATCAGGAACTAAGTAAGCTTTCCAACCTTCTATAGCACCGTCTTGGAAACTGACGTAGATAATCAAAATCACGATAATGGTAAATAATGTCGGCATGAGCCTCACAGACCAACGTTCTATACCATTACTAACACCGCCACTAACAACAAAGCCAGTCAAAAACAAAAATAATGACATGAATATTGCGTTTCGAGAAACTGAGAATTCAGTTAACCAAGGAATACTGAATCCAACCATATTACTTGCAGCATCGACGAAGAAAGCGATCATCCAGCCAGCAACAATACTGTAAAATGCAAGGATAAAAACAACGGTTAGCAGGCCAATAGACCCAGTGACAATACCCGCGGTTCTAGTGGTTCTGTTGGTGGAAAGAGAGCCAAGGGCATCAATCATGTTGGCTCGCTTGGCACGACCAATAATTAGTTCTGCCATCAGCACAGGATAAGCTAGTAGAAACGCCATTACCAAATACATTAAAACGAAAGCAGCGCCGCCGTTTTCAGCAACTTTTGTTGGGAATCCCCAAATGTTACCTAATCCGACCGCAGAACCTGCCGCAGCCAACACGAATCCAATACGTGAGGAAAACTCACCGCGTGCACTCATAATTACCCCATTATAGTTTTTTTTATTAGTGGTACTTTTTAAAGCGAACAAAGGCAGCTTTTTAGCTGCCTTTTGTTCTATCTGTTTTTAAGTCAAATTTATTCTTTTAAGTTTAGTGCGTAGCTTCCCGAACCAACCATATCAAATGTAATATTGGCGGCTTCGAATAAGAAAGGGTCTATTTCTTCTAGCGATTCAGGTAAATCGTCTTCTAATGATAGGACCTTTTCCAAGCCCATTCTTTCAAGACGCTCATTAGTTCGCAGTAGTTGCTTGTCCTCGCTTTCTTTTTTCGTTTTAAGTCTTTCAGACTCAACTAAACTGATATAGTCCTTATCTTTATTTTTATTATATTCTTCAATATCACTAAAAATATAAGCAAATTCAGGATCTTTCATCACGCGCGCATTATGTTTTGCTGTTAATACATCAATAGTGCCACTGTAACTTTCTAGCTGAGAATAATTTGCTTTTTGAATACTGTCATATGGAAGCGCATTTTCTGCTTTGCTTTCGCCCCACTCTGCCGGATCGACTGGTGATGGATACAAAATATCAGGCAGCACACCCTTGTGTTGTGTGCTCCCACCGCTAATCCGGTAGAATTTGGCAATCGTAAATTGCACCGCACCTAGTTTATTCCCTAGGTCATAAATACGACTCAATCCACGATGTTGCTGAACAGTCCCTTTACCAAAGGTTTGCTCACCAATGATAATCGCCCGGTTGTAATCTTGCATAGCAGCTGCAAATATTTCACTAGCTGAGGCACTGTAACGGTCTACCATTACAGTCAATGGACCACCATAGTGCACAACACCGTCAGTATCGCGGTCAACGCTAATACGACCATTTTCATAACGAACCTGTACAACAGGCCCTTTATCAATAAATAAACCACTCAGTAATATTGACTCTGGTAATGAACCACCGCCATTACCACGAAGATCAACGATAACACCTTCCACGCTTTCTTCTTTTAGCTTATCCAACTCCTTCATAACGTCTACATGCAAATTATGATAAAAACTGGGAATATTAATAACACCTAATTTTTGTCCTTTGTGCGGACCTGAGTCTGGGATATAAACTTCTGATTTAGCAGCTCGATCTTCGAGTTTTACTTTATCGCGGGTAATTTCAACCTCAGCAATTTTTTTACTTTCGCTGCTTCCCTTCAGAACTTGAAGTTTTACGATGCTGCCCTTTGGACCCTTGATGAGTTCAACTACCTCATCTAAACGCCAGCCAACAATATCAACAAACTCTTCCCCTTCTTGGGCAACAGCAATAATTTTGTCTTCAGGTTTAATTTCTAATGATTTATCAGCAGGACCTCCAGCAACTAGGCTAACAATAACCGTATGGTCATCTTCACTACGTAAAACAGCACCAATTCCTTCTAAGGATAGGTTCATTTCTATTTGGAAACGTTCTGTATTGCGCGGTGAAAGGTAACTGGTATGTGCTTCAATGCTGCGTGCAAATGAATTCATGACTGTCTGAAACACGTCTTCGCTATTCGTCTGACTCAGTCGTTTAACAGCCCGCTTATAACGCTTGCTTAGGATCTCTTGAGTTTCTTCCCAAGTTTTGTCAGCCATTTTCAAGTTCAGTGCATCGTACTTGACACGCTGACGCCAAACTTCGTCTAAATCGGCAGCGGTTGCAGCCCAAGCTACTTCCTCTCGATCATAGTAATATTTGTCGTCTACAACTTCATAGTCAAAGGGCTTATCAATTAAGGTTAACGCATAATTAAATCGCTCAGCACGACGTTGTAAATTAACCATATAAATTTCATAAGCAAGGTCTAATTGCCCCTGACGAATCGCATCATCAAATGAATCTTTCGACTTTGCAAAGTTAGCAACGTCTGATGCTAAGAAAAAATTCTTATTAACATCAAGCGAGCGCAAATAACGATCAAATATTTTTTGAGATAGCTCGTTATCTATTTTGATTTTTTTGTAGTGTGAACGTGTAAAATGGTCGGTAATACGTTTCGCAGATTTGCTATGTTGGGATTCTTGTGAAAGCACTGGAATCGGGTCAGCTGTTTGTGTTGATGGTCCAGCTATACTGGCGCCAACGACCAACGCACTTGCGACGGATGCCCATATCAATTGCTTTGTGAAAGATTTACCCAAATTTAACTGCATATTACCTACCTTTCTGTTTTTGCTTGACGTTATATCGTTAAACGCAATTGTGCGCGTTGAACTTTGACCGTCATGCCTGAATTTAGTTGCACTTGAATACCATCTTTTGCAACTTCAGTTATCGTTGCTGGCATTGGCGAACTCCCAACCTTGACTGAAACTTGTACACCTACTTTCATATCTTCGTCCACTAACTCGCGAACTTTGACCTTTGGTGCTGCCTGTTTTAATTTACGTTCTGGTGGCTTTTTAGCAGAGGGATCTACTTTACCGGGTATCTTTACATTGCTCCTGCTGCTTTTTTTGTCTTGAGTTTGTTTCTTCAACTCCTGACGTTTTTCAGCTGCTTTCGCTTTACTCTCTTTTAATTGAGTAGCGGCATGATCAGCATGCTCCTTTTCGATTTGATCTCCATCGACACCATCTAAATCTATGCGGTGAGCACCTTCTTTGACTGAGGCTAGATACTTCCAACTACTGGTGTAATGTCTTAACGACATTCTCAACAGACGTTTACTTAATCTGGCATCATCTTTCAGGCGTTCAGACAAATCGTGAAAAATGCCAATCTTAAGCGGTTTAGCTTCACCTTGAAGCGAAAAGCACTTTGGAAATTCGGAAGCAAGGAAGGCTAAGACTTCTTTACTGTTTGCTAGTTTTTGTTGTTCGTCCATTAAATTAATTCGTCATTTGTGTGGTTTATGCTTCTTCGGGTTCTTCGGGTTCTTGTGAATCATCCCAAGTTGAGAGTAGATGATCCACCCAATCAACCAAGTCGTCAACCTCAATCTCTAATAAATAGCTCTCAAGGTGCCAATGTTCCCATGTTTTTTCAATTATTCTATGAATTTTTTCTACTTCTTCATCGTCATCAATGTGATCAAAGACTAAATGCAGAATGGTATTTAATTTCTCTGACGCCTCGTAAGGATCGTCATGCACGTCTTCCATATCGTCAGGCGTGCTCAATAATACATGTATATCAACAAAGTCCTTCATCGTGGGGTTTCCAAAGAAGTTAATGTTTCCTGAAAAATACTCACCAAGGCTTCTAATCCTTGACGGTCATGATCGTCAAAGCGATCAGTTACCGGACTGTCAATATCGAGAACAGCTACTAATTTTTTATTTACGATAATTGGCACAACAATTTCCGAATTAGACGCCGCATCACAAGCTATATGGCCAGCGAATGAGTGTACATCCTTCACAACTATAGTTTGAAGTGAGGAAGCTGATGTACCGCACACGCCAGTGCCCATGGGTATTCTGATACAAGCAGGCATTCCCTGAAAAGGACCTAGCACCAGCTGTTCTTGTTTGAGCAAGTAGAATCCGGCCCAGTTAATCTGTTCTAATGTATTAAATAGTACCGCTGCGATGTTAGCCATATTGGCTATCATGTCAGGCTCATCAGAGATTAACGCCTCTACTTGCGCATTGATTAATTTGTATTGCTCTTTTTTGTTACTCATTATTAGTTTTTTGTTACTCATTATTGCAAGCTATCGCATGATAAATTGATTTAAAATTTTCTAGGCTGATAATAACACTCTGTGAAAGGTCAATAAAAGCGCTTTCATATAATTTACAAACCTTGAGGGTCTTAACCGTCTCTCGGCAATGACATACTGAGGCCTTTTGCTATAAAAACAACGCAACGTTACTTAATATTTTCACAATAACAGGGCTGCTATTATTGTCGGTCATACTCGGTACGAAAAAAAAGCGAATTGCTTTTATATTAACCAAAAAACCAGTAGCTGACAGAAATCGCTGCAAAAATGCCAGCAAAATCGGCGGCTAAGCAACAGCCAACAGCATAACGACTGTGTTTTATACCAACAGCACCTAAATACACCGCTAATACATAAAACGTTGTCTCGGTAGACCCTTGCATAACCGACGCTAGCCTTCCTGCAAACGAATCAGCACCGTGATGCTGCATCGTTTCTATCATTAAAGCTCGCGCCCCACTGCCACTCAGCGGTTTCATTAACGCGTTGGGTATAGCATCAACAAAGCGTGTATCCATGCCAATGCTACTAACCAAATATGAGACTCCATTCATCACTAAATCGAGCAGACCGCTGGCTCTCAGCATACCTATGGCAAATAGCATTGCTAATAAGAAAGGAATAATAGTTACGGCAACTTCAAAGCCCTGCTTCGCTCCATCTACAAATTGTTCGTATGTATTCTGTTTTTTTCTCCAGCCCTGAACCAACACAGCGACAATGAATAGAAGTAGAAGGAAATTCGCTATTAATGAAGATTGGGCCGCGAGTTGATCCGCAGCTAACTTAGAAAAATAGAGGATAATAGCGGTAAGTAAACTAAACACGCCGACTAAATAGGTCAACACTACTCGATTAAATAAGTTAACTTTCTGCACTGCACAAGTAACAAACAAGCCAAATAAAGTAGATGCACTCGTTGCCAATAGAATTGGAATAAATACATCGGTAGGTTGCGCAGCGCCCTGCTCGGCTCTATATAAAAAAACCGCAATTGGGAATAAAGTAACGGAGGACGTATTCAATACTAAGAATAAAATCTGAGAATTGGTCAGTGTATCTTTTACTGGGGAAAGAGTTTGCATGTCTTGCATCGCTTTTATACCGAATGGCGTTGCAGCGTTATCTAAACCAAGCACGTTAGCCGACATGTTCATCGTAATGCTACCCAGCGCTGGATGCCCCCGTGGGATATCTGGCATGATTCGGCACAGTAAAGGTTCTAGAATTCTAGAGAATTTTGCAATTAAGCCTGAGTTTTCTGCAACCTTAAAAATCCCCAACCAAAAAGCTAATAAACCGATTAAACCCAGGGCAATGTCAACGCTCACTTTTGCCATTGCCGTGACGGCAGTCATGACGACTTCAAAACCGCCTAAATCTCCTGTAACGATGACTTTCCAACAAGTTGCAACGAACGCGCTAACAATAAAAAACAACCAAATTCTGTGAAGCATTATTACCCTATTTTTGATTTACTAACTATCGTTAGCATTTTATTAGGCTTTGCCGATAAACTATATTGTTATTTATAGCTTTAATTAGCCACATTAATCTGAAGACGCACCCCATATTTTCAAAATTAACACAATACAACATCAAACTCAGTGCTTTTTAAGCTATGACTATGATGTGATTTAGCATACCAATGTAGTACCGCATTTATTGGTGACTAAATCTGTAGATAATCCGTACATCTATTGCACATAAACCGCGCAATATTTAAAACTAAGTCATTGACTTTAAATAATTTTAGGTCTTTATTTTATTTTATGTTATATTTATTAACGATAAATAATGTAAATTAACTGTAAAACCTGTTTATATTTTAACCGATTCTGATCTATTATTAACGTTTGTCGGATTTGTAACACGCTTCTCCCCGACATGGATGTTTTACTAATGATATGAATTATGTGTTTAGACCTAAACACAATATCTGCGGTTAAAGTTAGCGCAAGGCTCAGCAATGGGCCATTCCCCTAAGCCTGGAACGATTGTTCCAGGCCTTTTTATTTTGGGTTTACTCATTGTAAACCGCGCTCGCTCAAATCTTGTCAATTGATACTATTATCAAGCAATCGCCAGGCTGTTATTACTATAGTTGCTCTGTTAATTCCTTTTTAAAACGTTTCGCATTTTCTTGATAATGCTTGGCAGATTTTTCGAGCGTCTCCGCTTGCTCTGGTTTAATCTTTTTTACCACTTTCCCTGGTGAGCCCATTACGACTGAATAATCGGGAACTTGCATATCCTCTGTTATTAGTGCGTTTGCACCAATAACACAGTGATGGCCTATTTTAGCCCCATTTAGAACAACTGTATTTATGCCTATAAGAGAGTAGTCTCCAACATTACAGCCATGCAGCATCGCTTTATGTCCAATGGTTACTCCTTTTCCAATGTACATTGGAAAACCGTAGTCAGTATGCAAAATAGCACCGTCTTGGACGTTACTGCCTTCCCCTACCTCTATTAGATCACAATCACCACGCAACACCGCATTAAACCAAATACTCGCATTGTCGTGTATAATTACTTTACCCATAACATGTGCACCTGGCGCCACATATGTGTTTTTGCCTAATGACACTTTGTCGCAACCTAACTGATATATCATGTCTATCTCCTTATTTCTAAATCAAACCGCAACTTGCCGCATTAGCCCCTCTTGAACCGTTGTAGCAACCAGTGCTCCGTGTTTATCAAACACTTTACCTTGCACTAACCCACGGCCAGTTCCACTGAAAGGACTTTCCATTTCATATAGCAACCAATCATCAAATTTAAACGGTTTATGAAACCATATTGCATGATCAATTGTTGCTAATCTAAGCGACTTATCATGCACTGACAAACCATGCGGTTGCAATGATGTACTTAAAAAATGATAGTCCGACGCATAGGCAAGTGATGCCTGATGGACTTGCAGAGGACTGTCAAGTTTATCCCTTCCCTTTAGCCATATTGCCCGTTTTGGTTCGCGTTTCTCATCGGTATACGAGTTTGCAGAGTCGACCGTACGAATATCGACAGGCCGGTGATAACTCAGCGATTCCTTCATTCTTTCAGATAACTGCTCATATTTTTCATCATAGAACCTAATATCTTGAGCAACATCTTCAGGGGATGGTACTTTTGGCATATCAGCAAACTGATGACTTAACCCTGGCTCAGGTATTTGAAAAGACGCAGTCATTACAAAGATAGTGCGTCCATTTTGAATTGCTTTGACTCGTCTTGATGAAAAACTTCTGCCATCACGTACATTTTCGATATCATAAACGACTGGCTTTTGGGCATCACCTGGGAGTAAAAAATAGGAATGTAGGGAATGGATAATACGTCCCTCCTCAACAGTTTTGTAGGCTGCAGCAATAGATTGACCTAAAACTTGCCCACCAAATAATGCTCTAAAACCTAAGTCCCAACTTTGGCCTCGATATAAACCTTGTTCAATCTTTTCCATTTCGAACAATGATTCTAATCTAATATCTGACAATGTAACCTCACTTTGACATGTTGTTAATTTACAACTAATTATCTGTTTGTTTAGGGTTTCTAGGGTAAAACTTTTGTACCATTTTTATTTGATGCTTAAAGAAACGAGTGTCTTTATAGGGTAACTTCATAAAGCCTGAAATACCTAAGCCATTTATTGTTGGAATTAAATCGATAATTTCCTTTAATAAGCTTTTAAACTCAAGTTCCATGGCATGATCGAGTAATGTATAATAATTATGCACTTTCAAATGCTTCGGCAATGCTTCAAAAATAATACAACCGGTGTGATGAATCGCATTCAAACTTTTTATTTTTGACATCAACGCTTCTGGCAACTTCAGTAATTCATCAGGGTCCTCTCCATCCTCAAAATAAGAATGCATACGACTTTCATTTTCGGCTAATGACGTTTTACTCAATTCATACGGTATTTGCATTTTTGGGTTTGGAACAAAAGGTTTCTTTTGAGTCACTCGCTCAACGTGCAGTGTATTTTTTGCATTGAACATACAACTTTTAAAAACCCCCTTTCGCACAATGCAGCGCGCTAAGTTAATTACATTATCAACGCTTCGATCAAATGATAGCTGCAAGCTAGGGTTATATAAATTTAGACTTGAATCAACAAAAATACCTTCGTCTTCCCATCGTATAGCAAGCCCGCCAACAACTGGATATTTCCCCAAACGACTAACTGCAGCAATAAATCCTTTCTCGGTTTCCCCCATGCCTTGCAGGTAATTTTTGTAATAGCGCTCAAACTGAGCATCATCGATATAATTTAATTCAGCTATATCGATACCTTCCTGCTCCCTAAGATAAGACTTTCTTGAACTATAAACTACAGTTTCTATATCTTTTATCTCTTGATGTCCCCATGTTGGCACCAAGCAAGCATGGTCTTGATAGCTGTCTGGTGCAAATACTAGGTGACTAAATCGAGAATAGTGTTGCAACAAATAATCGCCACCAGCACTGCGTTGAGTGCTCTCATCACTCATTAATGCTGACAATACCTTTGCAAACTCAACCGGTAAACCCAAAGAATCAGGGGGGATAGCTTTTCGACCGTACCGAGAACCTTGACCAGACGCCAATGCATATATAGTGCTAGCTAAGCCTTGCTCGTCAAATCGAGGGCTGGATAATTTACCGTCAAGTTGATCGTCTCCGATAAAGTAAACATCCCCGAGTCTTGCATTAGTTTGTTGTAAATCTGATGACATCAAATCCATTACATTCGTGGTAATCGTTTGACCTGAAGGATCTATTTGGGCAAACACACATGAGCCCCAATCAATTAAACTGACCTGCTCTGTCTGCTCATCCCAGACTAAATTTGAAGGTTTGATATCGCCATGCACAACAGGACGAAATACCCCATTTTGCTGAAACTCTCTCAAGAAGCGAAGAATTTCACAAATTTGCACTGTGATCTTAACAATAATTCGGGGTGGTAATGGACCGAAACGTAATGAATACTTCTCAAGATCAATTCCTGGCGCTCGCCCCATAACCAATATCGATTGCCGCTTGATCCGCTGAAACTCAATTAATCTTGGTACATTAGGATGTTCAACCAAGCCTTGCATAAACGCTTCTTCTTCGAGTCGATCTTGAATATGCTGAGGTAACGTAATCCTAGAGAATTTAAAAACTAACTCGCTGCCCTTTTCATCTGTACCCGCGAAAGCAAAACCGAAAGCTCCCTTACCAATCATTTCGATATCTGTATAACCTAATCTCTTAAGTTGTGAAATGCATAAACCGAACCAATTTTTTAGTTTTTTTGCGTCCTTGTGAGAAAGCAAATAAACCGATTGGTCATCGGGAATATAGAAGTGTTTGAGTTGTGGTTGCTGCATTATTCAGTTTTTAACCATTCCACTTTTGAGAGTCTATTATTGTCACCTGGAAGCTTTTCTTGCAACGTCTCTATAATTTCTTGTAAGTCACTATCTAGTTGCCACGGTGGATTCAAAATACACATACCAGAGCCATACATACCTACTTTTTCCGATGGCTTTACCGAGCAAAATTGAATATTTAGCACCGACTTCACATTAAGTCCGGACAATTGAGATAACATTTTTTCGCTCAACGACGATTTAGGGTTACTGACAATTTCAGTCGTCTTTCGGTCTTCTCTAGTATCGGAAAGTAATGGATACCAAATCATGTAAATACCAATCGGCCAGCGTTTTACGGCTTTAGCAACAGCATCAATAACTTGTTCATATTCACTCATCTGCTCATAAGGGGGATCAATCAATACTGCCCCCCTATTTGGTGTGGGTGGCAACACTGCATTCAGTATTTCATACCCATCTCTATGTTGCGCAATAATGCCTGCGCGCCGACAATTTTGTTGCAGAGACTCAAATGCTTGTGGGTGTAGTTCAGCAGCAAATGCTTTGTCGCCTCTTCGCAATAACGCCGAGGCAACCATAGGAGACCCCGGGTACTGCTGATCGCCTATATACTTATTAACAATATTTACATAGGTGTCAAATAGAGATGACTCTTCTTTGATGCTCGTATTTTCATCATCACCTAACTCACGACCAAGGTTAAGTTGCAGTATACCTGTTTTAGCCTCGGCATTTTGTAACGCCTGTTGCGAGTTAAGGTTATACACCCCTTCACCGGCATGAGTGTCTAAAAAGAAATAGGGTTTTGTCTTTAAATTCAAACGTTCAAGCACAGCTACTAAAACGAGATGTTTAAGCACATCGGCATGATTGCCAGCATGAAACGAATGTTGATAACTAAGCACTAACCTTCTCACTCTTAAAATAAAAAGCCCGCTTGATGCGGGCTAATAAAACACTACAATGCACCTATATTACAATGATACAGGCTAAGTTAGTAATGCTTACTTCAGATGGACCAACATTTTTTCAGGTGACTGCAAGTAACTCATCCATAAGTTATTAAAACGAACCATCGTTGCACCATCAATAACTCGATGATCTCCTGACCAATTTAACATCATAATACTCTGCGCAATAACCTCTCCGGCATCATTAAAGCGAGGTAGTTTCTGGGTTTTACCTAGAGCAACTATGGCAACTTCAGGTTTATTAATCACAGGTGTTGCTGTCATTCCGCCTAAAGCACCAATATTTGAGATACTTATCGTACCATTGCTCAAGTCAGTATTTGACAATTTACCCTCTCGCGCTGCATTAATAATGCGTTCGCACTCTTGAGCAACCTCAAACAACGACAAGTTTTGCACGTTCTTTATATTAGGTACAAGTAAACCAATTTTAGAGTCAATTGCCATCCCAATATTATGTGATGACAGATAATGCAGCTCAGACTCGTCTTTAGTTAAACGCGAATTAATTTCAGGGAAGGACTTCAAAGCCAAAGATAGTGACTTAATGAAAAACGGCATGAAACTTAACTTAACACCTTGTTTTTCAAACTCAGGTTTTAACTGACTTCTCAGCGCAATTAGATTATCCATAACCAATTCATCAGACACAGTGAAATGTGGAATAGTGCTCACACTTGCCATCATTTGTTTCGCCATCGCTGCTTTGATGCCGCGCATCGCTATCACTTTACTTACTTCTGCCTGCTGACCTATATTATTAGCACTCGATGGGCCGCTAGGGCTAGCAACTGTGATGCTAGGCTGTTGCGCTGAAGCTGCTTTGTTTGCTGCTTGTGTCGGTTGATTTTGACTCTGCATATAAGATTCAATATCTTGCTTCAATACACGTCCTTTCTTACCTGAACCAGATACGCTAGCAATGTTGATCTTATATTCCCTTGCTATGCGTCTAACAGCCGGACTAGCCAGTGCTTTTGCACGATTACTTTGTATATTCTCAGATACATCCGTTTGCATTGCTGTATCAGTAGAGCTGGTTAATTGCTCTGGGGTGATTGACCCTGCAACGCCATCAGATTGAATCAATTGATCAAACAATGGAGTGTGTACTTGTGCAATATCGCCCTGCTGATAATGCAATTTCACAACTTTACCTTGGTATTTTGCAGGTATCTCAACCACCGCTTTGTCTGTCATGACCTCAACAACCACCTGATCTTCTTCAACCAGGTCGCCCTCTTGAATGCACCATTTTACAATCTCACATTCAACGATACCTTCGCCAATATCGGGTAAAATAAACGCTTCTATTTTTTCTGCGTTTACTGCTATGACTTGCGCTGGAGGGGGCATTATCATCTGACTAGCGGGACTATCACTTAATGAAGGCGGAACTACTTCATCTGTAGTGTCATTGTTTGCCTCGTCATCGATATCCATTGCAAACAACGGAGCGTGTACTTTCGCAATATCCCCTTCTTTATAATGCAGTTTTCGCACTACGCCATTGTACATTGCTGGAATTTGAACCGTTGCTTTGTCGGTCATTACTTCAGCAACAGGTTGGTCTTCAACAATGTTGTCACCTTCTTTGACCAACCATTCAAGTAGCTCGCATTCAACAATCCCTTCGCCTATATCAGGCAATATAAATTCCAACAAAACAATTAATCCTTATTTATCAATAACTTGGAAAGCATAACATGTATTTTTTTGGTATGCTAGAAACTACAAATTGGTATGCTAAAAATTGCCTACTAGTAGTCCATTGTTCGTTTAATAGCTTCGAATGTTTTTAAATGATCAGGCATATATTCCTTCTCGTGTGCTAATGGAAATGGCGTATCAAGACCACAAACTCGCGCTATTGGTGATTCGAGAGACAAAAAGCATCTTTCTTGAACCGTTGCTGCAATTTCACTTGCGAAGCCGCCCGTTAATGGCGCTTCGTGATTAATCAATAATCTACCGGTTTTGCAAACTGATTCACAAATGGTTTCAACATCCCATGGCAGGATACTCTGTAAATCAATAATTTCACAAGAAACACCCATTTCTTCTGCCATTGCTGCTGCTTTTTCAATAATTTCAACTTGAGCACCCCATGCTAATAACGTGATATCAGTGCCTTCTTTTACCATGTCAGCCTTGCCTAAAGGTAGTTCATAGTCGTTCTCAGGTACGTCACCGACAGAGGCTCTATAAAGCTTTTTAGGCTCCATGAATAACACCGGATTATCATCTCTAATAGAGGCTAACAATAACCCTTTAGCTTGACGAGGGTTGCGCGGTATAACCACCTTCATACCGGGTATGTGTGCAAAAAACGCTTCCGGAGACTGGGAATGATAAAGACCGCCGGCAATCCCACCTCCGTAAGGTGTTCTGATTGTGAGTGTGCCGCAAGTAAACTGACCACCCGAACGATAACGCCATTTTGCCGTTTCGTTAACAATTTGGTCAAAGGCAGGGAAAATATAATCACTAAATTGTATTTCGGCAACCGCCACTGAGCCCTGAGATGCGAGTCCATTAGCAAAACCAATGATGCCTTGCTCTGTCAATGGCGTATTAAAGCAACGCCCTTTCCCAAATTTTTCTTGTAGATTGCTCGTGGCTCTAAAAACGCCACCAAAATGGCCAACATCTTCGCCAAACACCATGACCTTCTCATCGTCAGTCATTGCCGTAACTAGTGCGCTGTTAATCGCCTGCAGTAAATTCATTTGCGCCATTATTTTAATCTCCCTGATGTTTTAGGATAATGCTCAGGGTATTTTGCAATATGAGCTTTTAATTCAACAAGTTGCTTTTTTAAGTGCCAAGGCGGCGTGTCGTAAACATCATTAACAATGTCATCAATATGCGCAACTGGGACTTTCTCAGCTTTTTTAAGCGCTGCGAGAATATCAGCTCTCGACTTTTCTAAATAAGATTCCGTCGCTTTTTTATCAAACCAACCTTTACCATCTAACCACTTACTAAAACGTTCAATAGGGTCTTTTGCGTGCCACTTTTCTTCTTCACTTTTAGAACGGTAACCGCTAGGGTCATCTGAAGTAGAATGCGCTGCCAAACGATAAGTCATTGCTTCAATTAACACAGGACAATTATGCGCTAAGGCAACTTCTCGTGCTTTCTTAGTTGCTGCAAAAACGGCCAGCACATCATTGCCATCAACACGGATAGTTTTTACACCGTAGCCAATACCACGTGACGCAATGCCGTCGCCTTTAAACTGCTCTTCAGAAGGAGTAGAAATGGCATAACCATTATTACGACAAAAGAAGATGACTGGACAATTTAATACCGCAGCCATATTTACGCCAGCATGGAAATCACCTTCAGAAGCAGCTCCTTCACCAAAATAACAAATAGTAACGGCCGGCTTTCCAGACATTTTTTGTCCGTAAGCATAACCCGCAGCTTGCGGTATTTGAGTACCCAAAGGTGACGATATAGTCATGAAATTCAATGCTTTATCACCATAATGAATCGGCATTTGGCGTCCCTTGTTAGGGTCTAACTCATTACTGAACATTTGATTCATAAACTGTTCGGTAGTGTAACCACGGTAAGCTAATGCACCCTGCTCTCTATATTGCGACATAATCATGTCATCTGGTGATAACGCAGCCGCACTAGCTACAGTTGAGGCTTCTTCGCCAGTGCACGCAAGATAAAAGCTAATTCTGCCTTGGCGCTGGGCACCGACCATACGCTCATCTAGTAAACGGATATAATGCATGGTTGCTGCAATTCGTTTAGCCGTTGCTTCATCGATGTCCGGACTTTTTTGTTTATTAGTTTCGTGTCCATTTTCATCAAGCAATTGTAACATTGGTATTTCTATCAGGCCGTTTTCAATTAAGGAAACACTGTTTGTTGGTTGTACATCAGAAAGGTGATTTCTGTCTTGCATATTCAACATCCGTTGGATTTATTATCAAGCTATATGGTAGTAAATAGTGGAATCTTATTTTTTGCTAATTCTTTCGTATTTTGCAAACGACTAATGATAAAAGGCCTCGTTCTCCATCTATTTTGAATGATTCATCCTAATTGTTAAAAATTTGCTAAATTTAAGTATAAAAGTACAGCGACTATAAAATAAATTTTGTAGCTCCTTGCTAACACTTTTTCATCTCGGTGATGCGCTCAACACTAAACACATGAAAGATTATGTCGTCTAACAAGTTCTAATAGCTAGTAATGTTTGTAAGTAAAAAAGAATAAAACAAGGTTTTTTATGTACAAATGTTGCTAGGATGGAACGGTGAGAAAGGTATTGACTCTCATTTATCAATTAAAGTTATAAAACTATGGTATTAACTTGGTAACTGCCAAATGAGTACTACCGGAGGTTAGTTTGAATAATAAGTTAACGTTGGCTATTTTAGCTGTTGTCTCATCAAGTACATTTATTGCCCCTGCTTTTAGCGAAATAAATAGTGAAAAATTGCTAAAGACTAGCATCGACTTAAAACAACAATCACCTCATTATTTAACTGCGTCTTCTTTTAGTATGAATCCCCTGGATAAAGGCGGTCAACATGTCTACATAGTCCATTTAGCTGATGCTCCAGTAGCACTGTATGAGGGTGGAACAGAAACATATACTGCAACAAAACCTGTTCAGCAAAAACTGCAGCTAGATACGCCAGCGGTTCAGTCATACTCAAGCTACTTAACCTCGAAGCACAACCAGTTTTTAACAATGTTGAAAAAACAGGTTACCGATGTAAAGCCTATGTTAACTTACAAGCTTGCCTTTAATGGTGTAGCGATAAAAGTAAACCAAAACCAAGCAATTGCGATATCTCAGATGCCAGGTGTATTAAAGGTAGTTAAAGACCGTATTTACACATTGGATACAGACACCGGCCCCAACCTAATAGGTGCACCCGCAGTTTGGAATGGTTCAGCTAAAGATAATGGCATAGGAACCTATGGCGAAGGCGTTGTCGTCGGCATTATCGATTCTGGTATTAATACTGACCATCCATCATTTTCAGCAACTGCAGGCGACGGTTATTTACACATTAACCCACTCGGTTCTGGTGTCTACTTAGGTGACTGTGCTGGAAGCTTTAGTAGTTTGTGTAACAATAAGCTTATCGGTGTTTATAGTTATACGGTGATCACTGACGAGTATGCCGACGCGGATGTTTTTCCAGTTGACCTGCCTCGCAACGGTGAAGACTATGGTGGTCATGGTACCCATGTAGCGAGCACTGCAGCGGGCAATATTCTGTTAAACATACCGGAGTCTTTACCCGAATTTGGTGCTGAACAGAGCGATGGAATTCCAACAGGGTTTGTTTACCCTAGGATATCAGGTGTTGCGCCACGAGCGAACATCATTAGTTATCAAGTATGTTGGGGCGGTCGCAGTGATGCAGATGACACTTATGGTGATTGTTCTGGTGCAGCGATTAACGCAGCAATTGAAGATGCGATCGAGGATCAAGTTGATGTAATTAACTATTCTGTAAGTGGCGGAGGTCAACCTTGGAATAGCTCTACCGAACTCGCCTTTCTCTCTGCACGTAACGCAGGGATATTTGTAGCGACATCTGCAGGAAATAGCGGTCCTAGCGCTGGTTCAATATTTAAATCTGCACCTTGGTATACGGCAGTTGCAGCATCTGAACATGGTCGTGTAATCAATTATGCCAAACAATTAACTGATTTTTCAGGCGGCAATACGGATTTAAGTCCATTGGATGGTACGAGTAATACAGCGGGCATAACTGCATCCATCGTTTATGCGGGTGACTTTATAAACGCGAATGACCCTAATAATGATCCAGCACAATGTTTGCAGCCTTTCCCCGCTGGTACTTTTAACGGACAAATTGTTGTTTGTGATCGTGGAGAAATAGCGCGAATTCAAAAAGCGGTAAACGTTAGAGATGGAGGTGCTGGCGGCTATGTTTTAGGGAATGTGTTTACTGGTTCAGACGACTTGGCTAACGATAGATATGTTGTCCCAGGAATTCATATTAAGACTACACAAGCATCGCTACTGCGCAATTGGTTAGCAACCGGCAGTAATCATGTAGCCACAATAACGGCATCTTCGGGTGAGCTCACAGTAAGTCCACAGCGGGAAGATGTATTGGCGGGATTTTCTTCAAAAGGACCTAATAACAGTATTAGCACGTTGGCACCCACTATAGGTGCTCCTGGTGTGCAAATTTATGCCGCTTATTCGGATCAACAATTCGGTCACGATGGGCATGAACCTTCTGCTGGTGATTTCAATTATTTGTCAGGCACTTCAATGTCTAGTCCGCATGTAGCTGGCTCCGCTGCTTTAGTCAAAGCCGCTCAACCTTCATGGACACCAGACAATATTAGATCAGCGCTAGCCATGACAGCCTCAAGAACGGTTAAAAAAGAAGATGGTGTGACTCCAGCTGATTGGTTTGACTCAGGATCAGGCAGAGTTCAAGTTGATAAAGCGGTAGAGGCTGGTCTTATTATGGATGAAGCTGCAGCCAACTATGTGGGTGCGAATCCAGATATTGGTGGCGATCCCCGAGGACTTAATTTGCCAAGTATCACAGACGATGTATGTGCTAATACATGCACTTGGAATCGAACATTTACGGCGACAAAATCAGGCACTTGGAATGTTCAAGTTGAAAATATATCAGCGGGTATTCAAATTACAACTTCCCCAGATTCTTTCAGCTTAAACGCGGGTGAAACACAAGTTATTGTTACAAATATTGATGTAACAAACGCTAACAGTTCAACATGGTTATTTGGTGCTGTATTAATCACAGCAAATAATCAGCCTAATTTACATGTACCTGTATCAGTATTCCCAAGAGCCGGCACAATACCAAGAATATTCACTACAAATGCGGATCGTTTAGCTGATTCTTTTTTGCTTAAGAACGTTCAAACGTCTACCCAAAGCGGATTCAAAGCAACAACGCTTGGATTTACTAAAGGCCTTGAAGTTAACGGAGAGATTTTACAGGACTTAACCCCCGGTGAACCTTTTGATAATGTTGAACAAGGAGTGAATTTATTTGAATTCAATATCGACTCAAGTCATCAAAGAATCGTTGCTCAAATTACGCAAAGCACAGCGAATGACGTTGACCTTTTCTTAGTTTTTGATGCCAACGGCAATGGTATTCCTGAAGAATCAGAAGTTTTGGCTAGTAGTGTGACATCAGAATCAATTGAATATATTGATACTACGACTTTGTCCTTGGGCATGCATTGGATTATGGTGCAAAATTTTGATGATGCAGTGAATGGTCAATCCGACACCTATAAACTATTTTATGCAGCTGTTAAGCCGAGTGTTAGCGTTAGTTCTCTACACTTTTCCGTGCCGTCAAGTGTGTCGGCTGGAGATCCCTTTGATATGCGCGCAAATTGGGAATTACAAGACACACAAATCAACGACAGGTTTTATGGCCTTGTCGCGTTTGGAACCGACGCAGAACCTGATGCTTCTGGCGTGACTCGAGTAAATTTAATTAAAGGACCTCAAGACGTAGAACTGCGTTCTTTATCACGCTTAATCAATGTAGGTCAAAAGGTTGAATTCCAAATTGTAGTAAAAGGCACAAATTCACCCGAAGACCGTAATTATGATATTACGCTGCCGATACCAACTGGCTTTAGCCTCGATGCTGACTCTGTCGGTCAAGACGGTGTCGTTAGTGATAACAATATAAACTGGAATATCACGAAATCAGCTAATCAACTTGAAAATGCAATTATTACTGTTGATCTGATCCCAACATCAACGATTACCAGTGAAAATCTCAGTTTTGCAGTTACTTCGGGTGTTACTAATATACAGGCGGCCCAAGTTGAGTCATCCCTATTATCAACTGTGCTCGAGCTCGATTTAGCACCTAATGTAACGATTGATGGATCTAGCAATGCCAACACCACCGTTACTGAGATGCGAACAGTTAATATAACCGCAGTTGCCAGTGATCCTAATGGTGAGGCGCTTACATTTACATGGCGCCAACTTGACGGCCCTATTGGTACGTTGAGCAATGCTACTTCAGCTACCGTGAGTTTCACCGCTCCTGCCGTAGATGCGCAACAAATCGCGACGCTTGAAGTCACTGTGCAAGACCCACAAGGTAACAGAGATACGGCGATCGTAGCGATAACAGTTAACAACAATGTGGCCCCTCCGCCGGCGGCAGGTTCCAATAGCAGCGGTGGTGGTTCAATGGGTGGATTAGTGCTTTTACTAATACCCATTGTGGTAATTCGAAGATTAACTAGCTTACAACTTCGTCCATTGCACTGATCGTCTCTGCGGCGCTATCTTGTAGTGTAAAATTGCATGTAAGGACTCGCATTGTCGCGGGTCTTTTTTTGCCTAAATAATATGTTAGTATCGTCGAAAATTTATAACTGAATCATTATCTTGAGCCAAACAATTAGCAAACAAGCCTTTTATACAGAAATGAAATCACTGTTAACTCTGGCTTGGCCCTTACTTATCGCACAAGTAACACAAACATTGATGGGTGTGTCAGATACCATCATGGCTGGGCGCTACAGTTATACAGATATGGCAGCTGTCGCAATTGGTTTCAGCATTACTATGCCCGTATTGATGTTTATTCAAGGCGTGACCTTAGGTCTATCTCCAATCATAAGCCGTCTACAAGGAAGTAATCAAAACAGCAAAGTGGCCAATGCACTGCATCAATGCGTTTGGTTGTCATTAATGCTCAGCGTTATAGCATTGTTACTTGTTTTTATTGTTTCCCCTTTATTAGCTAATGTTGAGATGGAAGTCGACGTGCGGACTATCACAGTCGATTATATTATTTATATTTTACTTGCCGCTCCCGGTTTTGCTCTTTATCAAAGTTTACGTAATTGTTGTGAGGGCTTATCAAGCACGCGTCCTACTATGATTATTATGTTCGCCGGTTTACTCGTAAATATTCCTGCAAATTATATTTTTATTAACGGTTTATTTGGTGCACCCCAAATGGGTGGTGCCGGTTGTGGTATCGCTACTTTACTGGTTATATACGTAATGGCATTTGTAACATTGCTTTATATGATGGTCGCCAAAAAGTTAAAGCAGTATGAGTTATTTACCAAGTTTCATTGGCCAAAATTAGACCTGCAACTAACGCAGTTAAGAATTGGCCTACCTATAGCGTTTACTATTGTGTTTGAAGTCACACTATTTGGAGTTGTTGCTTTATTGCTTGCCCGTTTTGGAGCGGAAGTCGTTGCATCTCATCAAATCGCACTTAACTTTTCATCATTGATGTTTATGTTGCCCATGAGTATAGGCATGGCGGTGGCCATTCGTATTGGTCATTCCGTAGGTAAAGAAGATGCATTAAACGCCAAAATTTCGGTCTACTGCGCATTGGTTTGCTCAATTTTTATTGCACTGATCACAGCGACAATGACCGTTATATTGAGCACTGAAATATCGGCTTTGTACACCGAGAATAAAGGGGTAATTATGATGGCATCTAGCCTTTTGTTTTTTGCTGCTCTATTCCAATTCAGCGATGGTATTCAAGTCGTATCTGCTAATGCCCTGCGCGGATACAAAGATACTAGCGCGATGTTAATTTTGAGTTTTGTATCTTATTGGCTAGTTGGTCTGCCGGTTGGAATTGTGCTTGGTTTAACGGATTGGTTGTTTCCAGCAATGGCTGCTAAGGGCTTTTGGATAGGCTTTATTTCTGGGCTAAGCTGCGCTGCGGTATTGATGTTTTGGAGAGTCAGTGTTATCCAAAAGAGGGTAGCTAAAAATGTCAAAGCGTTTGCGTAAACCCAATAAACCCATGCGGTTTATTGGGTATGTTTGAATTATATTACTCGCTCGGGGTATAAGTTTTAGTAGAGCCTTCAAGTGCTTTGTTCATATCTAGCATTTCAGTATCCGTTAAATGGCGATGCTGACCCGGCTTAATCCCAGTTAAACTTACATGCATAATTCGCTTGCGAGTTAAGCGAGTGACCTCAAATCCTAAATATTCACACATTCGACGAATTTGGCGATTTAAGCCCTGCGTCAGTATAATGTCGAAGCCGAACTTACCCGTCCGTCTAACTTCACAGGCTTTTGTGACTGTGTCTAATATGGGTATACCAGACGCCATTTTGTGAATAAATTCATCTGAAACAACTCTATTTACGACAACTCGATAATGCTTTTCATGAGCGTTTTCCGCGCGCAAAATTTTATTCACTATATCGCCATCGCTAGTTAGCAATATCAAACCTTCCGACGGTTTATCCAAACGACCAATCGGAAAAATTCTACTAGGAAAACCAATTGCATCAATAATATTACCTTGAACATTTCGATCCGTCGTACACGTAATACCTGCCGGTTTATTATAAGCAAGATACACACGGTCGGTTTTGTCCTCAGCAACCGGTTCAATCAATTTGCCATTAACCGTTACTCTGTCATCTAAACCTATCTTGGTTCCTAATTCCGCCGCATTGCCATTGACTTGTACGCTACCTTTTTCAATTAAGGTGTCTGCTTCGCGGCGCGAGCAAAAACCAGAATCACTGATATATTTATTGAGACGTTTTAACATTTGGCTTTCCTGTATTGGGCGGACCCAATGATACAAGCTTAACCCGCTATTATGCAACGTATAGCGGGTAACTTAGGCCTTTTTCAATAAGGTTTTTATTGATTCAGTTAAGCCGTCCACAGTTAGCGGATACATTCGGCTTTTCATTAACTCCTGCATAATCTGCAAAGACGCATGATAATGCCAGTATTGCTTGGGTTGCGGGTTTAACCACACAGCATGCTCGAAATGATTTAACAGACGCTCCATCCAAACTGCGCCGGGCTCTTCATTCCAATGTTCGACACTGCCGCCTGGATAAGTTATTTCGTATGGTCCCATGGTTGCATCGCCCACAAATATAGCCTTGTAGTCAGCACCATATTTATGAATTATTTGATAAATATCCATAGTCTGCTGCCCTCGCCTTTGATTATCTTTCCAAACCCCTTCATAAATACAATTATGAAAATAGAAAAATTCAATATGCTTAAACTCAGTGTGCACCGCTGAAAAGAGTTCTTCGCAGCGCTTAATGTGTGAGTCCATTGAGCCACCAACATCAAAGAATAATAGCAACTTAATTGCGTTATGACGCTCTGGTGCCATTTTTAAGTCTAAGTAACCCGCATTTCTTGCTGTCGAGCTAATCGTATCCGTTATATCTAACTCCTCACTGGCGCCTGTACGAGCAAATTTGCGCAATCGACGAAGTGCCACTTTGATGTTACGCGTGCCAATTTCAACGTCACTGGAGAGATTTTTGAATTGACGCTTATCCCATACCTTAACAGCTGAAAAGTTACGGTTTTTGTCTTGACCTATTCTCACGCCTTCTGGGTTGTGGCCATTAGCCCCAAAGGGGGATGTTCCACCTGTACCAATCCATTTGTTGCCACCTTCGTGTCTTTTTTCTTGCTCTTTAAGCCTCTCTTGCAAGGTTTCCATTAACTTATCAAGGCCACCAAGTGCTTCAAGTTTTTTCTTCTCTTCGTCAGTTAAGAACTTCTCCATTTCAGATCGTAACCAATCCTCTGGAATTTCTTTATCAAACAAGTCAATGGATTGAACACCTTTAAAATAGTCTGCAAAGGCTCTATCAAACTTATCATACTGATTTTCATCTTTAACCAATACAGTGCGCGCTAAAAAGTAGAAACCTTCTATATCGGCGTGCACAACATCGTGGTCGAGTGCATTTACCAAATCTAACCACTCAGTAATAGTCGTTTTTAAACGGTATTCGCGTAATTTAAAGAAGAATTCAATTAACATTAACGACGAGCCATAAACATGAGCTTTTCGAATAGATGGATGTCCTGCTCATTTTTAAGCAAAGCACCATATAGAGGAGGTAGCGCATTCTTTGCATCGTTGTCTTGGAGCACTGATGCTGGAATATCGTCAGCTACTAACAACTTTAACCAATCTATTAATTCTGATGTTGATGGTTTTTTCTTAATACCGCTAACGTCCCTAATTTGGAAAAAGGATGTGAGTGCTTTTTCAAGCAAATCTTTCTTAATAGTGGGAAAATGAACATCAAGAATTTGCGTCATCTCTTCTCTTTCTGGAAACTGAATGTAGTGAAAGAAGCAGCGGCGAAGAAATGCATCAGGTAGTTCTTTCTCGTTATTTGACGTAATTATGACTATTGGACGCTGCTTCGCTACAATTCTCTCTTGCGTTTCATAAACAAAAAACTCCATTTTATCGAGTTCGAGTAGCAAATCATTTGGAAATTCAATATCCGCTTTATCAATTTCATCGATTAACAATACAGGTCGTTTTTCTGCAGTAAACGCCTGCCATAACTTTCCTTTAACGATGTAATTACCAATATTATGAACGCGATCATCGCCTAATTGAGAATCACGCAAACGTGATACCGCATCATATTCGTACAAACCCTGCTGCGCTTTAGTTGTTGATTTTATATGCCACTGCAATAAATCTGCACCCAGTGCCGAGGATAACTCTTCAGCCAACATTGTCTTACCCGTGCCCGGCTCACCTTTAATGAGAAGTGGTTTTTCTAGCGTAATAGCTGCATTTACAGCTAATTGTAGCTCTTTACTCGCAATATAATTCTTGGTACCGGTAAAACCCATGGGATCCCTCAACTTTTGTTTTGATTCATTAACTAAAATAAAAATAACATATAACTAAAAAAGCACTTTGTTTTTTTCAATTTGCGCATACTCTTACAACTGTAGAAGTTTTATGATGAACTGAACAGTTAAAATTAATAATAGCGATGGGTAACTCTCGGTGATAGTTGTTTTTTTTGATAACAACCCATAATGAGAAGTAAACTCGCAATGATTGTTTAAAAAAGGAACCGTAATGAAAACATTTGACGACCACACACTAGCAATTGGCCGCACGCCCCTAGTCAGACTTAATAGAGTCACTGGCGGTAACGTATACGCAAAAATTGAATCTCGCAACCCAAGTTTTAGTATAAAGTGTCGTATTGGCGCTAATATGATTTGGGATGCTGAAAAGAAAGGTTTGTTAACGGAAGGCAAGGAACTTATTGAAGCAACTAGCGGTAATACAGGTATCGCTCTTGCATTCGTTGCAGCATCACGCGGCTATAAACTAACACTCACCATGCCAAGTAGCATGAGTTTAGAGCGCAGAAAACTATTAAGAGCGTTAGGCGCCAACTTAATACTTACCGATGCGCCAAAAGGCATGAAAGGCGCATTGTCGAAGGTACAAGAAATAATGGATGCGGATCCAGGACGTTATGTTCCATTGAATCAATTTGATAACCCGGCAAATCCAGAAATTCACGAAAAAACCACGGGTCCTGAAATTTGGGAAGATACCGAAGGGAAAGTGGATGCTTTCGTTGCCGGTGTGGGCACTGGTGGCACAATTACCGGTGTAAGTCGTTATATTAAAAATACAGCGGGGAAAGCAATTACCGTTGTAGCCGTTGAGCCGACGGACAGCCCTGTTATCACTCAAGCGAAAGCCGGACTGGAATTAACCCCTGGTCCACATAAAATACAAGGTATTGGCGCTGGATTCATTCCTGGCAACCTAGATCTTGACCTAATCGATGAAGTTGAGCAAGTAAGCAACGAAGAAACAATGGCAATGGCCAATAGGCTTATGAAAGAAGAAGGTATTTTAGCTGGAATCTCTTCTGGCGCGGCGGTTGTTGCAGCAAAACGATACGCAGAACGCCCAGAAAATAAGGACAAAATCGTTGTTGTTTTGTTAGCAAGTGGAACAGAGCGTTACTTGAGCAGCCCATTATTTTCTGGTGAGTTTTCTGAGCTTGAAGAAATCCAATAGAATATTAGCACTAAATATAATCACAAAATCATAAAGATCAGCGGATTTTTATGACTCACTTAAAGGGACATTGCAGTCCCTTTACTTTTTGCCAATAAAAAAAGACACTATACAAATAACTTTTTTCATTTTAAAATTGAGACGAGCTAGCAATACTCAACAGGCATTTTGGTCTGTAAGATATAAATTATTACGGCTGTGAAAGTATATGAATAAAATTTGCAAAGTCATTCTATTGTGTTTTATTACCTTAACGGTAACTGCTTGCAGTAAACCAGAGAGAGAAATCAACGCTGGCCGTTACGGTATGATGAGTGATGAAACACCACAATACGCCGCACTCGTATTCATCATGGCAATTTACGAAGATGAAAATTTAGACAGTGCGATCAAAATGTCGACAGATAAATTTGCTCGACTGCTAAAGTCATATCATACGAATAGCGGAGTTCAGCGTCATATATTGAACTTGCGTTTATCTGAAATGACAGTAGAGCCTGTTTCTGGTGGTTTTGAAGGTATTACCGAATACAAAAAACAAGCGACCGTTGATGTCAAAATCATTGGAACTTACAATTATAAAAAAATCACAGAATTGAAGACAATATCTATGGTTAAAGAATCTGGGGATTGGAAAATCACAGGTGTATCAGCGACAATCCCCTAAACAGGGGACTGCTTCTTTCATAATTAACCTAGCGCCCGACTGCAACGCCCTCGCGTCTTGGATCTGCGCCACCAATTAATTTACCATCTAGTAGCTGAATCCCATGCAAACCGCTGTTTAGGTCAAGCACCCGAACATCGTGGCCTTGCATTTCCAACTCAAGCTGCAACTTAGGTAAAGCTGTCCCTTTCTCCAATGCAGTATAATCATTACGATTAGTCATTCTAGGTGCATTTATAGCTTCTTGAATGTCCATGTCGAAATCAACTACGTTAATGATTGTTTGAGCAACGTAATCTATGATTCGGCTGCCGCCAGGCGAACCAATGATCAGTTCTAAATCTCCTTCTTCATTGAACATCATCGTGGGGCTCATGGAACTGCGAGGACGTTTATTTGGCTCAACTCTATTCAATGCTTGATAACCATTTTTAGACGGTGATAACGAAAAATCGGTCAGCTGATTGTTTAATAAAAAACCCTCAACCATAACGCCAGAACCAAACATAAACTCAATACTGGTGGTCATTGAAATTGCATTTCCGTCTTTATCTACAATAGAAAAATGACTCGTACTGGGTAACTCAGACGTATGATCTTCACCCACCTTTACATTCATGTATGGCTTACCTGCTTGTGCTTTTGTAAAAGGTTTATTTAGCCCTACTCGTTCAGCTCGTTGTGACAAATAGGCAGAATTGATAAGCGATACGGCAGGTAAATTTGTAAAGTCAGTGTCCGCAACATACTGATTTCTGTCGGCGTATGCCAGTGCACTAGACTGCGAAAACAAGTGGATAAACTCTTTACTACCTGGTCCATACTGTTTTAGTTCGTACTGTTCTAACATTTTTAGAATTTGATATACAGATATACCTCCAGAACTAGGCGGCGCCATACCACAAATTTTCTTACTTCGATAAGTTCCACATATTGGTGGGCGTTTTTTCGCCTCATACCTTGCCAAGTCATCAGCCGTCATAAAACCCGGATTAATAATTGTCGTACGCGCGGCCTCAGCTATCTTCTCAGCTAACTCACCTTTATAGAAATACTCTGTGCCATGATGAGCAATCTTCAACAAGGTATTAGCAAGCACTTCATTCTTTTGAATCGAACCTTGTTCAAGTGGAACACCATTTGGTTTGAAATAATTTTGTGAATTAACAAAATTATTTAGCCCTGGATGCACATCTAATTTGATCAATGTTTCTAGTCTAGGTGAAACAGTAAAGCCCTGTCTTGACGTTGAAATAGCATCTTCAAATAAATCGCGCCATTTTAACTTGCCAAATTCTTTATGTGCCATCTCTAATGCTTTTAGTACACCGGGTACACCAACCGCTTTGCCACCAACAACAGCGTCAATCCAACGCATTGGTTCTCCATCTTCAACAAAAATATAGGGTGTGGCCTTTTGGGGAGCTGTTTCACGACCATCAAACGTATGTAGTTTTTTATTTTTATTGTCCCAATACAGAATAAAAGCTCCGCCCCCAATGCCCGACGATTGTGGTTCAACTAGCGTCAACATGGCCTGTATAGCCACCGCAGCATCAATTGCAGATCCCCCTTTTTCAAGTATTTGTTTACCCGCCCAAGAAGCATAGGGATTAGCGGCTACCACCATATACTCTTTTGATTCAAATGCTTTTTTTACAGTTTTTCCTGTATCAGCTTCTGGTTCGCGGTCTTCTCTCACTGGGTTTGCTGTTTGAGCAAAGCATGAAAAAGCGAACGCAGTTAAGGTGGCAAGAACTAATTTTTTCATTTTCTACCTTTTCAATGATGATACTTGTGGGATTGATAGCCTACTTGTATATCAACCTATTTACGGGCCTTTTCTCAAGAAATGCTGAGAATGCTTCACTTGCCGGTTCACTCACCATTGCTTCCGCAAAAACAGCTAACTCAGCAATGATATGCTTTTTAATTTCAGCATTCTGATTACGTAAAAGTGCTTTGGATTGCACTAGTGCCATTTTAGGTTTAGATACTAGTTTTGTCAGGGTCTGGGCAACTAATTCTGGCAGTACATCTTCACTCACCACCTTGGAAACTATACCACATTCATAGGCTTTTTGAGCACTAAAGGTCTCTCCTAACAGCAGCAATTCAGCTGCTTGCAAATTCCCTGAAATACGCGGAAGAATATAGCTAGATGCATATTCAGGCACTAAGCCCAAATTGATAAACGGCATTGCAAACTTAGCATTATCAGTGCAGTAAACGAAATCGCAATGTAGAAGCAACGTGGTGCCAATACCAATAGCTAAACCTTCAACTTTTGCAACAACAGGGACCGGACATTTAACCAAAGCCATCATGAAACGAAACGTTTCATTCACTTCCTGATTATCACTTCTTGTCATAAAATCGGAAATATCATTGCCTGCAGTAAAACACCCCTGTGAACCTTGAATAAGTACGGCTCTAATTGCTTCGTCACTCGCTGATTCGATTGCTTTCGCCATATCCAAATACATTTGTGGTATCAATGCATTCTTTTTGTGTGGTCTGTCAATTTCAATTATTACAACTGCATCTTTTCGACTAACGTTTATCATGCTTTACCATTATCTTTAATGAATATTCACTCTAGCTTTAATTTAACAGATTATGTGAACGCATTGTTGTTTTCTAATGATAAGATAACATCAAAATAATCTATACGTAGCAAAATAATAAGCACATGATCCAATTCCCTACTCGTCCAAACCAATACTTAGGTCCTCTGATTGTGGGGCTAATTAGTATCGCCGCATTTTTATTTGAACCCATGGCTTCGGACTATTTTGCGCTTGAACGTACATGGTGGTCACAAGGAAACTACTATCAAATTGTGAGCGGACATTTTCTTCATACTAACTTTATTCACATACTATTTAATTTATTAGGATTATTATTACTGTGGGCGTTGCATGGGGACGACTATGCGGTGGCTACGTATTTAGGTAAGTTTCTGATTGTTTGTATTGGAATAACACTTTGCATGTATGTTTTTTCTGACGATATTGTTTGGTATGTAGGACTTTCAGGCGCAATTCATGGCGTATTTGCTTGGGGTTGTATCCGCGATATAGAAAATAAAGTATTCAGTGGATGGCTATTATTGATTGGGCTTGCACTGAAAATAGGAAATGAACAGTTAAACGGAGCCGGCAGTTTAATGCCTGACCTTATTGATGCTACCGTAGCCATAGACAGCCATCTTTATGGCGCGATTATGGGCCTCTTAATTGGTATTATTAGTTTATTGAGACGACAATTATATATAGGTAAGTCTCAAGCTTGAGTATCGTTTGTTATTTAACATTACCAAACCATTTAAAATAGTCACTTGATATTCACGTTTAGTTTTGCCCAATAAGTAAAATTCATCTATCTCGACACATCCATTATTTGACCTACCTATCCAGCCATTCGATAAAATTAGTAGTAGCGTAAATCAACTTAATGCGAGGCCTTTCTAACAATGCCGCATGATCTCGGCCTTTTAGCACTGCCCATTGCTTATTCGTATTCGGCAGTTTTGAAAAAAATTGTGCATGCATCTCAGTATCAGTATCAGTATCAGTTAGGGGATCAAATTCACCTTCTAACAACAAAACAGGCATCCTTAGTTTAGATGCACCTAGCGCATTGTATTGAAGCTGGCAATGCCAGTCAGCTCGCACAGGGTCGGCTTGCTATGCATCACGAGCATATTCATCAATTACATTTTGGCTAATAGAACCAGGTACCGCAGGGGAATCACTCGAAAAATTCGCTTTAGCCGATGAAAGTAATCACTATTAGATAGACATATATTTGATTATTGGATTATATGAGGGTGATGCTCCAACTAAATGGTAAGTCATGTTCTGGGCGATGCCGGATTCATTAGAACCCTATGGTTATCTTAATTAATAGCCTACAACAAATGCTTATAGACGATGTAATTGAATTTAAGAAGCTTTATAGACTAATTGCGTATAAGCATTCGCGATCAGGATATATTTGACTAAGCTATATATTCACCGTAGATATGAGTTTGGTAATAGTTGGTTTTAAATTTTGCGGCTATTGAAGTATCGAGCCCTTATGGTTTTTATTAATAAAACTTTAAAGGAACTAATAATGAACAACAGAAAACTTATCCAAATAGCATTACCTGTCATTTTGAGTCTGGCATTTATCTCTCCCGCTACATTCGCTGACAATCATTCACCCCAAGTGTTAGCCGAAACCTGGGTTATAGCACCTAAAGTTGGGCAATCTGAAGCTATGATAACTGGGATAAAAAAGCATCGTGATTACAGAGAAAAGCAGGAGGATCCGCGCGCATGGCGTTTTTACTCGCCAATTCTAGGAGACCAATTAGACAACGTTGCTATTCGTACTTTTGGATTCAATTGGGCAGACATGGATACCTATAGAGAGTGGAACTCCAAAAACGATACGCAGAAAAACTTTAACATGAATGTCGATAAATATGTGTCTAACTATCAGCATTATATATCGATTATTGATGCCGAAAACAGTGATTGGGCTCCAGATGTCAAATACCGTTACGTCGGCGTAACTTCTTATATGGTTAAAACAGGTCATCGGGAGGCAATTGAACAGGATAAGAAGATAATGAGTGATGCCGCTAAAGCACAGAAATGGCCTTTTAATTGGCAATGGTCTGATAATTTATCTGGTAGAGACACGTTGATGTTAGCTGTACCCTATAAAGATTGGGGAAGTATGGCACCACCTGAAACTGCATTTGCACAAGTGTTAGCCAAACATCTAGGCAACGAAACTGAAGCGAAAGAAGTTTTAGAACGTTGGTCGTCTCACTTTAGTGCGACCGAATACAACGTATGGGGTCTGCGCGAAGACATGATGACCGACTAGCGAGTTTTATAAACCTAGCATTTTAGATATTAGTTAACAACGCTTGGCAGTATATCGCAAAAATAAAAGGTGCAAACTGTAACAGTTGCACCTTTTATTTTTCTATCACTTTAGCTAATAAACCGTTGGAAGCCGTTTATGTTTTCACAATCATAGACTATAGACTATAGACTATAGACTATAGATTATCTTCAAATAGCTTATAAATTCGACGATATTCGTCCAGCCATGAACTTGGCTGTACAAAACCATGCGGCTCTACTGGATAAATTGCGGTTTCAAAGTTCTCTTTTTCTTTTTCTATTAGGACTTGAACTAGTCTAACAACGTCAACGAAGAATACGTTGTCATCAACCATTGGGGCGTTAATTAACAGCGGTTTGGTTAAGCCATCGACGAAATAGATGGGTGAGCTACGTTCGTAAGCAATAGGATCAACATCCGGTCTATTCAATATATTCGACGTGTATGGGTCATTGTAATGCGCCCAATCAGAAACAGGACGCAGGGCCGCACCCGCTTGGAATAAATCAGGTTCAGTAAATAATGCCATAAAGGTCATAAAGCCACCATATGATCCACCATAAGTGCCTATTCTATTGCGATCGACATTCGCATTTTGCACCAACCACTCAACTCCGTCTTTTAAGTCTTGGGTTTCGGGTGTGCCCATTTGGCGATATATTGCCGTTCTCCAATCTCGCCCGTAACCAGCAGATGCACGGTAATCCATATCCATGACAACATAGCCTTGGGATACTAAAAAGGAATGAAACATGAATTCACGAAAATACTCTGACCAGCCCAAGTGTGAGTTTTGCAAATAACCGGCACCATGGTTAAAAATGACAGCTCGATGCTTTTCACTCGCTGGACCTTGTGGCGCATAAACACGCGAATAAATAGGTTGCTCAGTATAACTCGACTTAACTGCCACAATGGACGGTGAAGTCCAATTAATACTTAGAAAGTCATCGCTTACTGTACTCGTTATTTTAATTGGTGCATCTGATGGAATGCGCAAATCTAGTGAATACAATTCAGGCGGTGTAACCAATTTTGAGTGCGTAAGTAATAACGCCGACTCGTCAGGAGATAGCTGGTAGTCAGTCATTCCATTTAAATCAGTTAGCGCTTCTGAGTCAGTTGAATCAGTCGGCACACGATAGACTTCATAAATACCGGGATGCTTTTTATTCGCTTTATAATAAAAATAGGTGTCGTCTTGTGTAAGAACGACATTATCAACCACAAAATTCCCTTGAGTTACCGCAGTTAGCTGGCCGCTTAATGGTTTTGTATATAAGTGCGAATAGCCAGACTCTTCAGATAGAAGGTAAAGCGTTTCCGCTTCATCAAACCAGCCAAACTCATTAAAGCGATAATTTACCCAGGCAAAGTCATGCATTCTATGCTGTGTTTCAAACACTTTGTCATCAACATCGATTGTTGCTATCCAACGGTCTTTGTTATCCCAAGCCTCTAACATCACCGCTACTTTATCGCTGTTGTCATGCCACTTCACAGGAGGTTCGGACGCATACCAGTCGAATAACAAACCAATGTTACGAGGCAAACGATTCTCTTCATAGGTCTTACCTTTCGCTTCTGCATTTTCACGCTTCACATCGGCCAAAACGTCTTCGTTATAACCAGGTAATACCGCATAATCTATCTTAGTTTTTAGACCAGACTCCAGTTCTAGCAACCAAACATCATGTTGAATAGGCTCTGCATCAGCAACTCTTTGGCGCACGCTTTGTGCTTTAATGCGGCCATTTTCTTCGATGTAATCTGGCATAATGTCAGTATCATCACTACTCGGTTTATTTTCTGTAGTGACAACAACAGCCCATTTCCCATTCGGTGATAAACTTGCCACTACCGTCCTATGTAAAGGGTCAAAATAAACTGATGACGTCATTAAACTGCTATTTTTAGCTTTTAGCTTATTATCGTTAGCGTCGCGTAAAACCCTATTTTTACGTTGCAGCTTTACATAATCAATTAACTTAATTTGCTCTTCGGCAATGTAATCCTCCGGCTCACTAACAGGTTCATCTTCATCATCAAAATGCCATGACAACATTTGTTCCTGCATACCAGTTTTAACATTTACTGTATAAAAGCTATTCCCGCGTTGAAAAGAAACCCCTTCTTGCTGATAAAACTTAAGGTTGCTCGCACCGTCAATGTTTTTGGTTAACTGTCGCACCGTTTTGTCATTGACAGATTGTACAAATATATTTCCTTCAAATAACCAAGCAACGAAGTCCATATCTTTATCACTAATAATTTCGTCATACTCGTACTGGTGAATATCGGCGAAGCTTACCTTCTGCCCGTTCCCAGTTGCACTTTGATGACTATTACTGTTCTTATGATTCGGCGCAGTTAACCACAAGTCACGAATTGGATTGCCCTCTTGTTTGCGATAGTAACCAATTGAATTGCCATCTGCACTCCAAAATGCATCTTCTGGTTCGCGGCCTAACCAATCTGGGTCTGACATGATCTGCTTAAGCGTAAGTTGGATTTTGTCACTTGCTTTTATCGTCGTCTTTGCCTGAGAAATGGTTTCTGTCGGGAAACTTGAAATATTGTTTGTACTCGAACTAGAAACGGGGGTTTCCGTTGCAGAACAAGCACTAAGTAAAACTATTCCGACACTTGAATAAACTATTTTTTTATATTTTGTCATCATTAGTGTTCTTTAAAGTTAGTTATCACGTTATATTAACGCGGTTAAGAGACAAACTTATTTGCCTCTCAGAGTACATAATCTTGAGGTTAACATGTTACTGTAAACCTTTCAGTCACAGCACCTGTTTTTATTACGTAGAAAAAGTAACGAAAACTTTATAAAACTAACCACAATCTTTAATGATTTGAAAAGGACTCTCGAAAATGAAAAAAGTAATTTCCTTATTTTTATCAATGGCATTGATGGCAGGCAGTCAAATGTCCATGGCCTCTGAATGCCCTGATTTACTCAAATTTGCGAAAAGAAAGCTCAACTCACAAGAAGTTGTTAATATGTGTGAAGCGTATCAAGGTAAAACTGTGCTGTTCGTAAATACTGCAAGTAAATGCGGATTTACCCCTCAATTCGAAGGCCTAGAAGCACTGTATACCAAATATAAAGATGACGGTTTTGTTGTTTTAGGTTTCCCGTCAAATGACTTTAACCAAGAGTTTGGCAGCGAGAAAGAAACGGCAGAATTATGTGAACTTACTTACGGTGTAAATTTCCCTATGTTTGAATCTGTTTCTGTTCGCGGAGACAATGCGGACCCACTTTATGTGATGTTAGCAAACAAATCCGGTACTGCGCCAAAATGGAATTTCTATAAGTATTTAATGGATAAGAACGGCGATATCGTTGAATCATACAGCGCGTTTACAAAGCCAGACGACAAAGATTTCGTTGCTGACATAAAAACAGCTTTAGCGTTGTAAAATCACGTTTTTTATTTGTTATATACCAATAATTAGAAAAAAAAAAGCCCCGCCTTATACAGGCGGGGCTAAACACACTCAACTAGGAACACACTACTAATCAAAGAATAACTACGCTTCAACTACCAGTATTAATTAGTCATTAAATTTTTATGTTAGTTCAGAAATTTTTTAATTTATTTTCATTCCACGAGCAACATCTTCAACCACGTCTATTTTCGATCACTGAAGCAAACGCTTGATCGAAATCAGCGAGAATATCTTCAATATCCTCTATACCAAGGGAAATCCTGATCAATGAATCTGCAATACCCATTTTAGCTCTCTCACTGGCACCATTTTCAAAGAAAATAGTCGACGCTGCTGGCAGAGCTAAGGTACGTGTGTCGCCCAAGTGGGTAGCAGATATAACTAAAGACAACGCATTGAGGAAAGCGTGAGGATCGATATCATTGCTTAACTCAACGGATAATATGCCACCAAAACCGCGTTTAAAAAGTGTCTTTGCTCTACTATGTTGAGGATGATAATCTAAACCAGGGTAGTGAACAACATCAACACCTCTATGTGTGGACAAGTACTTTGCTAAAGCTTGTGCATTAACACAAGTTTTTCTAAGACGCATAGTCAGTGTTTCTAGTCCAACAGAAACTAAATGAGCTGACTGCGGAGCTAAGGTTGCCCCCATATCTCGTAATCCACGCTTTTTAACTTGAGTGAGCCCCCATTGCTGCGGGTCAGCAACACGGTATTTATAATCAATATTAGTATAAGCTTCCCAATTAAATAGACCTGTATCAACTAATACGCCACCCAAGACATTCCCATGCCCTCCTATATACTTAGTCAGCGATGTTAGTAATAACGATGCTTTAACCGCCTTTGCATCTAACAGAACGCTCGGCGTCATCGTGTTGTCGAGTGCAAACAATATATTATTTGACTCGCAAAAATCGCCTATTCCTTGTAAATCAGAAACTTGGGTTACAGGATTAGCAATAGTTTCACAAAAGACCATTTTTGTATTGATGTTGCAGGCTTCTTGTACATTTTTAACATCGGTGACATCAACAAAACTAACGCTGATCCCAAAGCCTTCGATAGTCGCCATAAAGCTGCGCGTATTACCAAAAAGATATTGGCTTACAACAATGTGATCACCACTTTTCAATAACGATAGAAAAGTGGAGCTAATGGCCGCCATGCCGGTTGCAAAAACGACAGCACCTACACCATCTTCCAACTCATTCAGCACATTTTGTAATGAAACCGCCGAAGAACTGCTTGAACGGGAATAAACGTGCCCTGCTTTTTTACCTTGGAAAACATCGACGAGGTCTTGTACATCTTCAAATTCAAATAACACTGAATTGTTGGTCGATTCATGAACAGCACCAAACTGAGGTTTATTTATTTTTCTATCTGCATGGACTAATTTGGTATCAAAGGCTAATTTCTTCACTGAAAAGGTATCTCGTATTGACTTGTTATCAAGATAATACCATAGTTAGCGGCTTGTTCTAGGTCACCATGATAGAACGCCCTTGGCTATATTATTTCCTTGTTCATTATTCGTACTAGCGTTTCACGACGCATGATAAGTAAAGGTTTCTACTCGACATATGTGTATTTTGTTTATTGCAGTTAATCAGCACCCTAAATTTCCTCTCATCATTGCAGCTAATCGAGATGAATTTCATAATCGACCAACAACCGATTCTACATTTTGGGACAATCATAAAGATATATTAGCCGGCAAAGACAATGAAGCCGGCGGCACATGGATGGGAATTAATAAAAATGGCAGCGTATCTGCTCTAACTAATATTCGAGCGCCCGGCAAAGAAGTGACAGATGCCATTACCCGTGGTGAATTGGTATTAAATTTCTTACTAGGCTCAAGTAAACAACAAAAAAAATATGCTCAAACGTTAGTTGACTCAAAAGCGCAATATAACGGCTACAACTTGTTATTTGGTAATCTCGACCAGTTATATGTTTATAATAATTTTGATGATACTTGTGTGCCTTTAGATGATGGTGTTTACGGGCTCTCAAATGCATCGCTTAACAGTCCTTGGCCAAAAATATCAACAGGTCGTGATGCGCTTGCTAAATATTGCCAACATGCAGACGTATTGGACACTGAACACCTGTTTGAATTACTTCATAATGACAAACTCGCTGACGACAATAAGCTACCTAAGACAGGTGTCAGCATTGAGTGGGAAAGACGCTTATCATCGATATTTATTCAAAGCCTTGAATACGGAACTCGTTCATCAACCGTGTTATTGGTTGACCATCATCAGCACGTTGCTTGGGAAGAGCGCTCGTTTAATGCACGAGCAGAGCAAACTTCAGTTCAACATTTTGAGTTTGATATAAAGAAAGAGTAATTTATCTCGAAAGTTAGCATAAAACGGGCATAATACAGCCCTTGTAAAAAAGTCATATTTAAATCATTTTTAAGGAACAATCGTGTTTGAACATTTGCCGGCTCTAGCGCCCGACCCTATTCTAGGTTTATCCATCGCTTTCAAAAAAGACAACAATCCAGCAAAGATTGATCTTGGCGTTGGTGTTTATAAAGACGAACAAGGCAATACGCCAATTTTAAAGGCTGTAGTTGAAGCACAGAAGCAGTTAATGGAAACAGAAACCTCTAAAGTGTATATCACGCCCCAAGGTGTTCAAGGTTTTATAGATGGTATGCTTCAGTTAATTCTAGGTAAAGCGAGTCCTGTTTTATTAGCTAATCGTGTTGCTGCAGTCCAAGCTCCTGGCGGCTGTGGTGCATTACGTATATTAGCGGACTTGCTTAAACGTTGTAATCCAGACACTAAAGTTTGGGTCAGCGATCCTACTTGGGCAAACCACATTCCGTTAATTGGCGATGCAGGCCTGGAAATAGTTACCTACCCTTATTTTGATAAAACCACAGCCAGCATCAAGTTTGATGAAATGATGAGCTGTTTAGCAAACGTTAAAAAGGGTGACGTCGTGTTATTGCACGGATGTTGTCATAATCCAACAGGGGCTGACTTAACTAGAGAACAATGGCAATCACTAGCAAAGTTAGCAAACGAAGTTGGATTTTTGCCATTTATTGATTTGGCGTATCAAGGTTTTGGTGAAGGTTTAGAAGCCGATGCCTATGGCCTTCGATTAATGGCTGAGTCGGTACCTGAAATGATCATTGCAGCATCGTGCAGTAAAAACTTTGGTTTATATCGCGAACGTGTTGGTTTAGCTGCACTAATTACCCATGATTCAGCGAACCGTGACATCGTGCAGTCTCAAATTCAATATGTTGCTCGTGGTATTTATTCAATGCCTCCATCTTATGGCGGCGCTTTGGTAGATATTATATTAGCCGATGAAAATCTGAACGCCTTGTGGCAAAGTGAAGTCACTGAAATGCGTGAACGCATGATCCAACTTAGAACGCTATTGGTGGATAGCCTAGCTGCGCAAGGCGCTTCTAAAGACTTTAGTTTTATTAATAATCAAAAAGGTATGTTTTCTTTTCTTTGTATTGCACCAGAGCAAGTACAAAAATTACGAAGTGAAAATAGTATTTATTTTGTTGACTCTAGCCGAGTAAATATTGCCGGGATCAATACTAAGAACGTTGAAGTTTTAGCTGCTGCAATTTCTGGTGTACTCTAATTTAATGGCTCACGTTGAGTTTAGTTAGAAGAGACCTAATTAGAAATAAAAAAAGCCGGTCACTGTTGCTTAGTTTGACCGGCTTTTTCTTGTATTTTTTAGCTGAAATATTTTTAGACGAAGCTGGCCTGCGCTTACGTTGTCACGAAAGTATTTTATCGACCGGCAAGAATACGATCTATTTGATTTGCAAAGTTCATTTTATCTTTTGCAGAAAATGATTTAGGGCCACCAGTTCGCTCGCCACTTGCACGAATTTGGTCCATAAAATCGCGCATCGTCAGCGTCGCTTTAATTGTGGCTTTATCATAAGCTTCCCCACGAAAGTTGACGGCCAAACCGTCTTTCGCGAGAATTTCTGCAGCTAATGGGATATCGTCAGTAATGATTAGGTCTTTCGCATTGCAGCGTTTAACAATTTCATCGTCTGCCACATCAAATCCAGCGCTCACTTGCACCGAAGTTATGTGCGCATTGGTCGGCACAGCAATATGCTGATTTGCAACAAAAGTGAGTGGCACCAAAGTCCTCTGCGAAGCCTTTATTAGCAATTCTCTAATAACAGTTGGACAAGCATCTGCGTCAACCCATATTTGCATTAAGCTAGCATCCCACCGTCAACATTAATACATGCGCCTGTCGTATAACTTGATGCATCAGACACCAAATACAATACAGTACCTGCCATTTCATCAGGATCAGCCACGCGTCCTAGCGGAATCACTTTGAGTGCATGCTTTAAAATTGCATCGTTCGTGGTTAGCGCTGAGGCAAACTTGGTATCGGTTAATCCTGGTAGTAAGGCATTAACACGAATATTTAACTTACCGCATTCTTTCGCAAAAGACTTAGTCATACTAATGACAGCGGCCTTAGTAATAGAGTAGATACCTTGCATGTCGCCTGGAGTAACGCCATTAACCGACGCTGTGTTCACAATAACACCACCGCCCTGCTCACGCATCATCTTGCCTGCTTCTATCGACATAAAGAAATAACCTCGAATATTTACATCAACGGTTTTTTGGTATGCAGCAAGGTCAGTATCTAGAATATGCCCAAAATAAGGATTTGCGGCGGCGTTGTTGACCAAAATATCGACTTTGCCAAACTCATTTTTAACGTGCTCAAATAAGCTTGTAATTTGTTCCATTTCACCTACATGACATGCAAAAGCAGACGCCTTTCCGCCGTTATCTCTTATGCTTGAAGCGACAGCTTCGCAGCCATCAATTTTACGACTAGAAACAATGACGTGAGCGCCTTTAGCCGCTAATAGTCTAGCGATAGATTCGCCAATACCACGGCTAGCGCCAGTTATTACCGCAATTTTACCTGTTAAATCGAATAAATCTCGCATTTTTTTCCTTATTTTATTATTCTTTGCCATTAAATATTAATGGCTTTTTACGCCATTCCATGCAGATATAGTATTCTCGTTTAATGCTCATCACAGTTGTGGCTAACTACTCAACCTGAGAGTTTCAATAAACAATAGCTGCCCTTTTAAGCTAGCATACCACCGTCAAGAACCATTGTTTGCCCCGTCATGAAACTACTTTCGTCACTGCATAACCATGCCATAGCACCAGCAATTTCCTCTGGTTTGCCTAACCGTTTCATTGGATTCGCTTTCACAATCGCATTTTGACCTCGTTCGTCTAGTTTTGCGAGCGTATTTTGCACCATTGGTGTATCTACAAAGCTTGGGCAAACCGCATTGAAGCGAATATTGGCGCGAGCATACTCCACAGCCGCTGACTTTGTTAGACCAATAACACCATGTTTTGAAGCTGAGTAGGCCGATATCATAGGAGATGAGCGCAAACCAGCAACGGATGCCACGTTGATAACGTGACCACCTCCATTTGGCGCTAAGCACCCTATCGCTGCGCGCATACAATGCCAAACACCTTTCAAATTAACCGCAATATTGCTATCAAAATCATCATCTGACAATTCATGCATCGGTGCTGGTGTGTGATCAATACCCGCATTATTTATAACCACGTCAAGGCCACCCAATATTTGCATCGATTGAGCAAACAATGCTCTCACTGAATCGCCACTGACTACATCCACTTTTGCAAAGTGGATATCATTACCTTTGTCTTTAGCGTGCGAAACGACTTTTAAACCATTTTCTTCTGACAAATCCGCAATCACGACCTTGGCTCCTCTGCTCGCTAGTAACAAAGCAACCTCCGCACCGATACCTGATGCACCACCTGTAATTAAAATACGTTTATTTTTAACGTTAGCTGCAGGCTTCATTACTCATTCCCTACTTTGAGAACTAATTTACCGAAGTTTTCACCTTTGAATAGCATCATTAATGTGTCAGGAAATTTATCTATTCCGACAACAACATGGTCTTTCACTTTTATCTCGCCGGAATGGATCCAACCTGCAATATCCTTCATTGCAATGGGATACTCAGCAATATTATCAAACACAACAATGCCTTCCATTTTTGCGCGATTCACCAATAACGACAAATAATTTGAAGGACCTTTTACTGGCGTTGTATTGTTGTATTGACTAATTGCGCCGCAAATTACAATGCGCGCTTTCAGGTTAATTTGAGTCAGTACGTCATCCAATATATCGCCACCAACATTGTCAAAATAGACATCAACACCTTTTGGGCAAGCTTCTTTCAATGCTTTTTTTACATTCTGAGATTTATAATCGATTGCAGCATCAAAGCCTAATTCATTAAGTAAGAACTGACATTTTTCAGTGCCGCCGGCTATGCCAATTACACGACAACCTTTAATTTTAGCTATTTGTCCAACAAGACCACCAACGGCCCCTGCAGCACCACTGACAACAACCGTTTCTCCGACTTTCGGTTCACCTGTTTTAAGCAACCCAAAGTACCCCGTCATACCCGGCATACCCAGGACTCCTAAGTAATAAGAGAGTGGCGCTAATTTAGGGTCAACCTTATATAACATGTTGCCATCACTAACCGCATATTCTTGAACGCCTTGATGACCGCAAACATAATCACCTTCCGCAAATTTTTCATTTTTGCTTGCAACGACTTCCCCAACGGTACCAGCGCGCATTACCGCCCCAATTTGTACTGGTTCAATGTAGGATTTTGAATCATTCAACCAGCCACGCATGGCAGGGTCTAACGAAATGTACTGAATTTTAACCAACAACTCACCGTCTTTTAATTCTGGTACGTCAGCTTCAGCATAGTGCCAAGTATCACTGGTAGGCTCACCAAAAGGCCTTTTAGCGAGTTGCCATTGTTTATTCTTCATTATTATTTTCCTTAAAACCAGTCTGGGTTCATATCACTACAAACGTCATTGTCTTGTTTGAGTATTTTTAAATCGCGTTCAATTGTGGGTAATTCCCAGCTAATAAAATATTGTGCAGCTTGAATCTTGCCTTTATAAAAATTAGCTTCTTTTTCTGTAACATCAGCGGCCATTAATTTTTGCTCTGCAACACTCGCTTGGCGTATCCATATCCAACTCACTACAATTTGTGCGAAGACGTTCATCAGTGCCTGGGCATTGGCTAATAAAGTGGTTTGTTTGTCGGATTTTATCGTGCCTGATACATGTATAATTATTTCATGAAGAGCTGCTAAGTAATGCACTAACTCTTTTGCCATCGCCGCTGTTTTAGGCGTGACTACTTTTGACAAGTCACGTTCTATTTCGCGTTTAAGTGTTTTCAGGCCAAGTCCATTCTTTTGCCACAGTTTTCTAAATGAAAGGTCTAACGCTTGAATGCCGTTAGTCCCCTCATGTATTGGATTCAAGCGATTGTCACGCCAAAATTGCTCGGAGTAATACTCCCGGGTATAGCCTGAACCACCTAAAACCTGAATACCTAAATCGTTAGCTTTAGGACCGAACTCAGATGGCCATGCCTTAAAGACCGGCGTTAAAAGGTCAAGTAATTCTTGTAGCGAATTTTTCTCTTCAGCATCATCACACGTATTCACTCTGTCAATAAGATGCGAACCATACATACATAGCGCCATACCGCCTTCAGCATAAGATTTTTGCGCAAGTAGCATTCTTTTAACGTCGCCATGTAAAATGATAGGAGCAGGTTTAGTCGGATCGACATGATCAGCATGTCGTCCTTGAGTTCTGTCTCTTGCGAATTCTAGCGAATATTGATACCCACGATAGCCGATCATAGCCGCACCAAAACCAACGCCAATTCGAGCTTCATTCATCATCATAAACATATAGCGCAGACCATGATGTTCTTCCCCGACAAGGTAACCATGGCAATCATCATTTTCGCCAAATGTTAGCGCCGTTGACGTTGTCCCTCGGTAGCCCAATTTGTGCAGTAATCCTGCGAGTTGCACGTCGTTGCGGTCTGATGGCTCGCCATTTTCATCAAGTCTATACTTAGGCACCACCAGTAAAGAGATGCCCTTTACGCCGGCAGGACCACCTGGAATTTTGGCTAGTACCAAGTGAACAATATTTTTGGATAGTTCGTGATCACCGCCAGATATGTATATTTTACTTCCTTTAACTCTATAGCTTCCATCCGCTTGTTTAACTGCCGAAGTCGTAATGTCAGCTAACGAAGAGCCCGCGTGAGGCTCAGTCAGCGCCATGGTGCCCGTGAATTCGCCAGTCAACATCCTAGGCATAAATTGCTCTTTTAACGTCGGTGACGCAAAGTGACAAATAACATTAGCTGCTGCAGAGGTTAAAAACGGATAAGACGTTGTACTTGGATTTGCAGCCATGAAATACGCGGACGCTGCTGTCATTACAACTTCAGGTAATTGCATGCCTCCATCTTCAAAACTATATCTACCAGCAATAAAACCAGCTTCACAAAACGCATTATAAGCTAATTGTACCTCGGGTATCATCGTCACTTTATGACCGTCAAATGTTGGCTCGTTTTTATCCGCGATATGATTGTGCGGTAAAAATAATTCAGTTGCTATTTTCTCTGCCGTGCTCAACGTCGCAGAAAACGTGTCTTTATTATGCTCTTCAAATCTGCTGTGTTCGCACAATTTGTCGGCATGGAGTACATCATAAAGTTGAAAATTCATTTCCAAATCAGGGATCAATTTTTCTGTCATTAGTAAACGCCTCGGTTTTATTGCACATTATTTTTAAAATGCAAAAATGTCAGTCACTATGTATAAGTCTATAACAGCATAGATGCGCGCCATGTTGCCAATTCATTTTATCAATATAAGATTAACAATTAATTGAATAAAGGTTTCGACACAACAGCACCCTAGCTGCTAGCGAATTTAGATTGGTGTGATTCAGTAAAAGTTCTGTTAGAATATAGCGCGTTTTTTGCAGCCTTGCGTTCTGTGCAAAAAATAAACTAAAAGAACCACAACGAGGCGCGAGTAAAGGATTGCGTCGACCAGAACCAGCTTAATTATCAATATAATCATACTCATCTTAGGTGACAACTAATGAAAACATACAAACTAGCTAGCATTGCTTTATGCGTAGCAACGGCACTTCAAACCAATGCTGTTGTAGCCCAGGAAACTTCGGATAGAGAAGCGGGTTTAGAAACAATAACCGTAACGGCACAAAAACGTACTCAATCAATACAAGATGTACCTATTTCGATTGCGACATTGAGTGGTGAACAATTTGAAAGTATCTTTTCCGGTGGCGAAGATATTTTAGCGTTAGCTGTAAGAGTCCCTGGTTTGTATGCAGAGTCGTCAAATGGACGCGTTGCTCCGCGTTTCTATATCCGTGGTTTAGGTAATACTGACTTTGATTTGGCTGCTTCACAACCTGTTTCTATTATTATGGATGACGTTGTTAAAGAGAACGTTATTCTTAAAAGTTTTCCATTGTTTGATATTCAACAAGTCGAAGTAATTCGTGGACCTCAAGGCACCTTGTTTGGGCGTAACACTACGGCAGGTATTATTAAGTTTGACAGCGTCAAGCCAACAGAAGATTTTGATGCCTACGGAAAAGTGAGCATAGCCTCTTTCGGCACTGTAAATGTTGAAGGTGCTGTGGGCGGCGGTCTTACGGATAATCTAGCCGGTCGTTTCTCATTTCTTTCTCAACAGCGTGACGACTATATAGATAACGCTTTCTCAGGCGAAGACGATATTATTGGCGGCTACGATGAGCTTGCATGGCGTGCACAATTATTATTTACTCCAATTGACGACTTGGCACTGCTATTCAATGTGCATGGTCGCGATTTAGAGGGAACTGCCTCTATATTCCGTGCCAATGTGTTTACCAAAGGTTCTAACAACTTAAACCAAAACTATGACCGTGAAACGGTTTTCTATGATGGAAATTTACTTGGTAATGGTTTTGATAATAACCCTCAAGAGTACGAAAACATTGGTTTTTCTTTGAAAGCAGATTATGATTTGGGTGAATTTACATTTACATCAATTACCGCTAATGAAGAAGCTGAAGGTTTCAGTTTAGGTGATGTAGACGGCGGTGCAGGCTCAGGTGATACAGGTCTTCCAGGTTTTATTCCATTTACTGCTGTTACTCAAGATAAGATGGACGACCTTAAACAGTTCACTCAGGAGTTTCGCGTAGCCAGTAATTACACTGACTCGTTTAATTGGCAAGTGGGTGCGTTTTACTACGACTCATCCTTCAATGTAACCAGTATCGATGGTTTCTTTGGCGCCACAACCGTGTTTCATGACAACCAAACGTGGGCCGTTTTCGGTCAAGGGACTTATGATGTATCTGACAAATTAACCATCACTGGTGGTTTGCGTTACACCGATGATGAAAAGTCATTGATTGTTGGAGAACAGAACGTGAACGGATTTGCGCTAGTTATTAACGCGGCTAGTATTCAAGATTACAACCCAATCAATGTTGAAGATGATCAGGTAGGCTACGAAATTAGTGCAAACTACAAGCTAGACGAGGACTCGTCTGTGTTTGCTCGTTACGCAAATGGTTTTAGAGCGCAAAGTATACAGGCTCGTGATGTTGCTTTTGAGGGGGCCCCATCTGTTGCCGAAGCCGAAACCATCAACAGTGTTGAATTCGGTATTAAGTCTGATATGTTGGATAACAGCTTGCGTTTAAATGCCGCAGTTTTTTACTATACAGTTGATGATATGCAATTTTCAGCAATTGGTGGTGGCGCCAATAATGTTGCGCTTATCAATGCTGACAAGGGCTCTGCATACGGTTTTGAAATTGACGCTACGTATGTTGTTAGTGACAACCTAGTATTAACGGCTGGTTATAGTTATAACAACACCGAAATTGAAGACGACGGTTTGTCTGTTTTTCCATGCGGTGCTAGCGTAGCCTTTGGTCCTAATTGTACTGTTAATGACCCAATGACTAGCGACAATCGTGCATTAATTGACGGTAATCCTTTCCCACAAGCACCTGAAACTATTTTCAACTTTACCGTTCGATATAGCATGCCAATGGGTGATGATGGTGAGTTTTTTGCTTACACAGATTGGGCGTTCCAAGGTAAAACTAACCTTTTCCTATATGAATCAGTCGAGTTCCAAACCGATAACAACTTTGAGGGCGGTTTGCGCATAGGTTACGAAAACTTTGCACAAAACTATACCGTTGCGTTGTTTGCCAGAAACTTAACAGATGAAGATAACGTTAAAGGTGCTATCGATTTCAATAACTTAACCGGTATTGTCAATGAACCTCGTGTTATTGGCGTCGAAGGTAAGATTAGTTTCTTCTAGAAGTTGGTTAAAAGAGTCTTCTTTTTAAGAGACTTTTATTAACCAATGCTATAAGACAGATACTTAACTACCGGACAGGCAGTTAAGAAATAAAAAAAGGCCATTTTCAATATTGAATGAAATGGCCTTTTTATTTTGTACTTTTATCTATTAATACTACACTTTTTCCAGCTTTGGCGGTGACAAATCAACCTCTTTCCTAGGTTTAAATAGCTGCTTAAAATCATCCAATATCATATATAAAGCAGGTATTAATAATAAGGTAATAACCGTTGCAAATAAAATACCAAACGCTAACGATATTGCCATTGGTATTACCACTTGAGCTTGCAAGCTGCGCTCAAAAACGATTGGCATTAGTCCCATGAAAGTGGTTAGCGAGGTTAATATAATTGCTCTAAAACGTTCACTACCCGACTTCAATACCGAATCAATTAACGAGCGACCTTCGGCTCTCGCTCTATTCACAAAGTCGACCATAATAAGAGAGTCATTCACCACCACTCCCGCCAGGGCAATAATGCCGCATATCGACAACACGCTTACCGCTTGACCGAGTATAAGATGTCCCACGATAGCACCAACCATACCGAATGGAATTACCGACATAATAATAAGTGGTTGTGAATATGACTTTAATGGGATTGCCATTAAGGCATAAATAGCGACAAGTGCAAAAAGAAATCCTTGTACTAACGACAAAATAGCATCGGTTTCGTCTTTTGAGTTACCTTGTAATCGAAACTCTACTTCAGGATAACGCTGCAACATTTCAGGAATAACTTTGCTTTGCACATCGATTAACAAGTCACGAGTATCCACCACATCAGCGTTTACTTTTGCAGTAACGGATACTGAGCGGTTGCCATCAACGCGCACTATATTGGCATAGCCTTTACCTAATTCAATATCGGCAACTTCGCTAAACGGGATGTTATCGCCATTTGGGGCGCGGATCCGCATAGTTTCAAGATTTCCAATTGAATTTCTTTCTTCTTTTGGATATCTGACCATTACTTTTATTTCTTCGTCATCTCGTTGAATACGTTGGGCCTCGGCACCGTAAAATCCATAACGTACCTGCTGCGCCAATTGTGAGAGAGATAAACCCAAAGACTCTGCTTCTGGTTTAAGCTCTAATTTTATTTCATCACTGCCACCGCTGAATGAATCGTTAACCTCGGTAATACCTGCGTAGCCACCTAAATAACTGCGTAACTCTTTAGAGATATTTTCAAGTTGTGACACGTTGTCTGAACGAAATTCGAAGCTCAAACCGTTACCACCTCCTGGACCCCCGGGACTGCCGATCGTAAAGTTTTTGACACCCGGAATTTCAGGTAAGTATTCACGCCAAATATCTTGGATCTGGACGTCGGTTAACTCACGTGTTTCACCTTTTGTTAATTCAACAAAAACAACACCGCCTAGCATGCCATTATCAAATGCAATTGCATGCTTAACCGCTTTTGTACCCGTTTCATCTACTACTTGGTCGTCCATTTTATACATAGCATTTAACATAGAGTTTATAGCTTGATCTCTTTGTTCTAGAGACGAACCGGCTTCTAGCTCAACACTTGCCCGCATAAAGTCTGAAGGAATGCTGGGGAAAAACTGCCAACGCACTAAACCACTCGCAAACAGACCGATGGTAATGATAAGCAGTCCAATAAAGCTTGCCAAAGTCGTATACCGATATTTTACCGCCTTCTTCAGAAATGGCAGATACTTGTTTTCTATGAAGGTTTTAATACCAACACTAAAAAAATCTCTAAATTTTTGAAAACGGTTGGCCTTGCTCGGGTCGTAGGGCTTTAATTTCATATTAACCAAATGCGCAGGCAATATTAGCTTTGACTCAATCAAGGAAAATACAAGACACATGATGACGACAATACCAATTGTCTTCCATATAACACCAAAAGTACCGCTCACCATTAACATAGGTGAAAATGCTGCAATCGTAGTTAATACACCAAAAGTCGCGGGCATTGCTACTTTTTTAACGCCTCGGATAACGGCATCGGCGCTGTGTCCTTTTTTATCAATTTCGGAATAAGCTGACTCCCCCATAATAATGGCATCATCTACGACTATTCCCAGCACCAAAATAAATCCAAACAGACTCAGCATATTAATAGACACATCTATCTGCGACGCAGGCATGACCATTAACGTACCGAGGAAACAAACAGGCAAACCCAAAATGACCCAAAATGCCAATTTCACTCGCAAAAATAATGAGAGCACAATGAACACGAGTAACGCACCGAACGCCATATTTTTAAGCATCATACTTAAACGATCAGCCAAATAAAACGAGCTATCCCCCCATGTATCAATACTTAAATTAGCAGGTATGGTTTTACGCTTTTCATCCAAATATTCATTAACCGAGTCAGAGATTTGTAACGCATTTTGATCGCCTACCGCCCTCACTCGCAAACTTACCGCTGGTTTACCGTCGAATAATGCAAACTGACGGTCTTCTACAAAACCGTCATTAATCGTAGCAATATCGCCTAGTAGGAGTCGGGTACCGTCGCTTCGACTAAGCAATACAATTTTAGCAAAATCCCAAGCGTTGTAAGCTTGGCCGTTAGCCCGCAGTAAAATGTCACCATTGTCTGAACGAATCGAACCACCTGGTAAATCAATAGATGATTGGCGAATTGCCGTTACCATGTCACTAAAGGTTAGGTCGTATTCCTGTAATTTGAGTTCAGATATTTCAACTGAAATTTCATAATCGCGTGAGCCCACAACTGATACATCAGAGATACCTCCCAAAGTAACTATTTCGTCACGAATACCTTGAGCATACTGCTTCAATTCTCGTTCAGTTGTTTCTCCGTAAACTGATACCCAAAGTACATCTTGAGGAAATTTAATACGATATACGACCGGTTTCTCAGTATTGCCGGGGAAGCTTGGAATGGCATCTACTTGAACTTTAACTTCGTCCAGTAGATTTTGTACGTCGTATCCATCCGCAACTTCTATACTAATCGAACCGACGCCTTCACGTGCTGTTGAAGTTAGCTTTTTAATCCCCTCAATATCTTTGATTGCCTCTTCAAGTTTGAGAATAACTCCCTCTTCAACCTCTTGAGGTGCCGCTCCCAAATACGGAACCTGTACCGCTATAATGTTAACTTCGAACGCAGGGAAGACCTGTTTTTGGACTCTGAAAATCCCAAAAACTCCACCTATTATAATGATAAACATCAATAAATTGGCCGCTACACTGTTACGTGCAAACCAAGCGATAATCCCTTTCTCAGTATCAATATGTTCTTCTTCGTATTGATTACTCATTATCTAACCTCAACGGCATTGTCATTTACAGACGACTCTGTTTGACTTCTGGGGGTGGGCTCATCACCTAGAAAACGAACAGGCATGCCTTCATATGGATTCGGCACCGCACTCATTACAACTTGCTGTTGAGCGCTCAAACCTTCACTAATATAGACAAAGTCTTCATCCGCTCTTTGCACGGTTACAAAATTAATATTGATTTTTTTATCATCGTTAACCGTTAATATTGTGCCATCTAAGCGCAAAACATTTCGCGGTAAAACAACAATATTATTTGCTGTAATACCTAAAATTGTGGCATTTACAAAACGCCCAAAACGGAGGGGCATACCTTTTGAATCCTCAGGCACATTTAATTGATAGGGATCGTTAACTTCAACGACGCCGTATATTACTCGGCTTTTGCTGTCTAGTACGGCTTCATCGCGAACTAACGTCCCTTGCCATTTTATATTTTTACCCGCTATATCAGAACTCAACGTTACTTGCGGATTTTCTGAGTTTAAATCCGCTAAAAAAGAAATATCATCATCCGTTAACGGCAATCTAACTTCAGCGACATCGGTTGCGAATACTTCACCCAACTGTGAACCTAAAGTAACAAACTGGCCTAAATCCACGCTACGAGATTTTACCAAACCATCGTATGGGGCTTTAATTCTTGTTCTATCAAAGTTACGTTGTGCGCGCTGTAAGTTAGCTTGAGCGGCCTTGACTGAGGCTTCTTCACGCGCCAATTGAGGTTTTCTAAGTCCCAATTCAGGGGCTATACCCTTGTTAAAAGAGCGCCATTCTTCTGCCGCTACTTTTCCGCGGGCCTTTTCTTCATCAAGTGCTGCTTGTGCACGCGCGACTTCAGACTCAGCCAATAATAAATCAGTTTGATAATCAGACGTTTCCAACTCTACTAGCACATCACCTTTTTTGAAAAAGCCGCCCTCAATGAAATTGTCTGCGACCGCGATAACGCGTCCAGTTACTTGCGTACTGAGCATTGTTTTATTTTTTGGCTGCACTGAGCCTTGTGAATAAACCAAGAACTCGACATTCCCGGCTTCTACGAGTTTCGCATCAACCAGAAAGTCACGTGTAATTATTTCTTCTTTCTCAGGCTGTTTCTTCATACTAATCAACGCAAACGCAACTGCCACTGCGCTTACCAAAATCAATATAGGTATACCTACTCTTTTAAAACCACTAGCCATTGAAGGAAACCTTGTAAATTCATTAAGTTATTAGACACCATTTATTGTACGCAACTTCTAACACAAAGGCTTTTTTACCTTTATTAAAAATTGTTAATAGATGTGTCCGGCATGAGGTAGACGTTTTCACATAGGAGCTAAATTGTACTTCGCTGCAGTGAATCAAAGCACTACCTGTAGAGTATTACTATATAGTTACTTCAAATGAGCTTTGAATCACCACTCGACTAATGTCGAGGGACATTCGCTTTATGTATAACATCCGCTTTTACTTTACGCCAAACATCATACTGAAATTCTTTTAAAGTGATTTCTAAAGGGCTTAATAGAAAGTCCAATTCCATTTTAGAGCAGTCATATACTTTACCAGCCACGGTGAATCAATCACTCAACCATCGTTAAACGTTTACTGTTACTTAATAAAATCATGCAATTTTAGGCAAATAGGAGTCCCAAAGACTCCTTTTTGACTGAACAGTTTTTTACTTCTTCCATGTGAACTATATATTTCAATATCCCAATGATGCAAATCATTAAAAAGCGTAATCAAGTCGCATTAACGATCGCCATTAGAACACACAACGCTAATTTCGATAGGATAGCTTTTAGGTCCAAACCTGGTGGCCTCGATATTACTGATAGTTGGTATTATTCTGGTAAGTTCTCATATTAAAATGAAATAATCATTTATGACATTTAACTGAAGAGATCTCTGAATTTTTATCGTCGTCTTAAAATCTGTGTCATGAGGAAAACTTAACGTTAAATTTTTTATCTTTGAATATTTAGTCATAACTTAACCTGTCGGGGTTAGCTTAAAAACAGGTCAACTTTACGTATGATTGCGCCGAGATTTGTGACAAAGTAAACGAGATAATATTTTGAACAAAACAACGAATTTTTACATATTACCTAATCGACGTGGCACCTGAATTTATGAAAAAACCAACTACATTTATTAGTATACAAGAGCACGATTTTGACCTCGCATGCGAATATTCGAAAATTCAAAAGCATACTAACTCAGACGGTGCGATAGTCACCTTTACGGGTTTGGTAAGAGAACTGACTGAACGCGGTAACTTGCGCTATATGACGCTCGAGCATTATCCAGGAATGACCGAAAAAAGCCTGATTAATATTTGTGATCAGGCTCGTGAACGTTGGCCTATTGGTATTATTAATGTTATTCATCGAACTGGGAAACTAACACCTGATGAACAAATTGTATTTGTTGGCGTAAGCAGTAAGCATCGCAAGGCGGCGTTCGCATCAACAGAATATATTATGGATTTTTTGAAAACAAACGCTCCATTTTGGAAGAAAGAAGTGACTTTAGACGGTGAGTTTTGGGTAAAGTCAAAAGCATCAGACAAACAAAAAGCAGACGAATGGTTGTCGTCAAACTGAGCGATTTTTTGCCTCAACTGTGCTCAGTCTTCACTCTATAGAAAGCTGAATTTTTACTACAAAAAAGCCCTTGTGACTTTATGTTCACAAAGGCTTTTTGAATCTGAAAGTTTGCTTTACAAACTCAGTTTATCAATTTTATTTAAAGCGCTGCTTCCAACTGAGGTAACACATCAAACAAATCACCAACCAGACCATAATCAGCAACTGAGAAGATAGGAGCCTCTTCATCTTTATTAATGGCTACGATTACTTTACTGTCTTTCATACCCGCTAAATGCTGTATCGCACCCGATATACCAACCGCAATATACAGCTGCGGTGCCACAATTTTGCCCGTTTGACCAACCTGCATATCATTAGGAACAAAGCCAGCATCTACGGCTGCTCTTGATGCACCAATTGCTGCACCCAACTTGTCAGCGATACCATTTAGTAATGCGAAATTGTCTCCGTTTTGCATACCACGACCACCAGAGATGATAACATCTGCAGCTGTCAGTTCTGGGCGCTCAGATACCGTAAGTTCTGCTGAGACATAGCTTGATTTCTCAGACGTTTTAACGGTATCTAATATTTCAACCGATGCATTTCCGTCATTCTCCGCTGCATCAAAAGAAGCAGCACGAACAGTAACTATTATTTTACTGTCAGAAGATTGTACTGTTGCAATGGCATTACCAGCATAAATAGGACGCACGAAGGTATCTGCTGCTTCCACTTTGATAATGTCAGATATTTGCGCTACATCTAGCAGAGCGGCAACGCGAGGCATAAAGTTTTTACCCGTTGTAGTAGCTGCTGCGAAAACATGTGAGTAATCAGCCGCGACTTCAACTACTAGTTCAGCGATATTTTCAGGTAATTGATGTTCATAAACTGTATTGTCGGCCAAAAGGACCTTGGAAACGCCTGATATTTTCGCCGCAGCTTCAGCAATCGCTGCGCAACCCGATCCAGCAACCAAAACAACAATGTCTGTTGATACACCTAGGGCAGCATGCACTAATTTGTTGGTTTCTGTTTTTAACGATTCGTTATCGTGTTCTGCATAAACTAATACACTCATGATATCACCTTCGCTTCATTCTTTAATTTATGGACTAATTCAGCGACATCGGCAACCTTTACACCGCCAACCCGTTGAGCCGGTGCTTCAACTTTTATAACAGTTACTTTAGATGTCATATCAACACCGAAATCTGCGACTGGTTTAACATCAATTGGTTTACGCTTTGCTTTCATAATATTTGGCAATGACGCATATCTCGGTTCATTCAAGCGTAAATCGGTAGTTACCACTGCTGGTAACTGAAGCTTAACCGTTTGCAAGCCACCATCAATTTCGCGAGTTACATTAACTGTGCCGTCTGCCACTAAAACTTCAGAGGCAAATGTTCCTTGCGGCATACCAGTGAGAGCTGCAAGCATTTGGCCGGTTTGATTATTATCAGAATCAATTGCTTGTTTGCCTAAAATCACCAAATCAGGTTTTTCGGCTTCAACTATTTTTTGCAGCAATTTGGCTACTTGTAGCGAATCAATAACCACGCCTGCATCCGTTTCAATATGAATGCCACGATCCGCGCCTAATGCTAGACCAGTTCGAATTTGTTCTTGGCAAGCCTTATCGCCAATTGATATAACTACAACTTCTGTTGCTACACCTTTTTCTTTCAAACGAATGGCTTCTTCAATCGCAATTTCGCAAAAAGGATTAATTGCCATTTTCACATTATTGAGGTCAACACCCGAGTTATCGGGTTTTACTCGTACCTTTACGTTGTAGTCTACTGCCCGTTTTACCGGTACTAAAATTTTCATAATAACCTCTATTTAGGGCTTTCGATAAATAAATACTATTCGCTTTAATGCTACTTTCGCGTAAATATAGCATTCATCCGAACTTGTTGACGCAAAATTTACTTACACTTTACGTAAACGTCAACCTGTATTCACTAAAAAATTACATTAGTTGGTAATTTCATTTTACAATGTTTTCACAAGCTGTAAAATTTGTTTAATTAATGTTTTACTATAACTGGTATGAGTTGTTTAGGAGACGCACGTGGAAAGAGAAGTAATGGAGTTTGATGTAATCGTAGTTGGTGCAGGCCCTTCAGGCCTATCAACTGCTTGTAAACTCAAGCAACTGGCGAATGAAAAAGGCCAAGAATTAAACGTTTGTGTACTCGAAAAAGGGTCTGAAGTAGGTGCGCATATTCTGTCAGGTGCCGTATTTGAAACCAGAGCACTCGATGAACTATTTCCAAATTGGGCTGAGCTTGGTGCTCCTTTAACCACTAAAGTAACGGAAGATCATATTTACTTGCTTAACAGCGAAACCGGTTCAACTAAGTTACCAAACTTTATGGCTCCAAAAACTATGCATAATACGGGCAATTATATTGCAAGTATGGCAAACCTTTGTCGTTGGATGGCGGAACAAGCGGAACAATTGGGTGTAGAAGTTTTTCCCGGCTTCACTGCAGCTAATGTGCATTATAACGAAGACGGCAGTGTTGGCGGTGTTATCACCGGTGATATGGGCGTCAGCGAAGCTGGTGAACACAAAGACAGTTACATGCCCGGTATGTTACTCACAGCGAAGTACACCGTGTTTGCTGAGGGCTGTCATGGACATTTAGGCAAACAGCTCATACAGCAATTTGACCTCAATAAAAACGTATCTCCCCAGCACTATGCACTGGGTTTCAAAGAAATTTGGGATATTCCAGCTGAGCAGCATCGAGAAGGGTTAGTTGTGCACACTGCAGGCTGGCCTCTAACTGATACGACAGGTGGAAGCTATTTATATCATGCTGAAAATAATCAGGTATTTGTTGGCCTGATCGTAGACCTTAATTATTCAAACCCACATTTGAGTCCGTTTGATGAGTTTCAACGCTTAAAACATCACCCTGTTATTGCCGACACACTAAAAGGCGGCAAACGCGTTACTTATGGTGCAAGAGCGATAGCAAAAGGCGGTTTCAACTCACTTCCTAAAATGACCTTCCCTGGCGGCCTCTTAGTTGGTTGTAATGCGGGTACATTGAATTTCGCTAAAATCAAAGGCAATCATACCGCCATGAAGTCTGGTTTACTTGCGGCTGAAACTTTATTTGAATTGTTATCAGTTGAATCAGCAGAAGTGAAAGACCCTATCGAATATACCGAAACGCTCAAACAATCCTGGTTGTATGACGAATTGTATCGTTCTAGAAATTTTGGTGCTGCGATTCATAAGTTTGGTAACTTCTTCGGCGGTGCATATAACACGTTAGATCAGAACTTTTTTGGGGGCAAACTTCCGTTTAATATTAGTGACTCCACGCCCGACCATGCTAGCTTAAAACTGGCTGCGGATATGCCAAAAATTAATTATCTTAAGCCTGACGGTGTGTTGAGTTTTGATAAGTTGTCATCTGTATTTTTGTCAAATACAAACCACGAGGAAGATCAACCGTGTCACCTGGTACTGAAGGATCCAGCGATCCCCGTAACCGTGAATTTGCCTAAATATGACGAACCTGCTCAGCGTTATTGTCCGGCAGGTGTATATGAGATAATTGAAAGCAACGCAGGTGAAAAGCAGCTTCAAATCAATGCCCAGAATTGTATACACTGTAAAACATGTGATATCAAAGACCCAAATCAAAACATTAACTGGGTTGTGCCTGAAGGTACTGGCGGTCCCAACTACCCCAACATGTAGTTGATTAGATGCCAGAATTACTTTTTAGTCAGGCATTTGGAGAGGAACACTTAATTTCTTCTCCAAATCAATCCAGTGTAGTTCTTATACATGGTTTGTTTGGTAGCGGTGACAATTTGTCTGTTATTCGCCGCCATTTTCAAGCAACACATCATGTCATTTCAATTGACTTACCTGATCACGGGAGGTCACCGCAAACTCAACACTTTAGCTTTGATGTTTGGGCACAACAAGTTATTAATACGATTCAGTCTCTGCATATTGATAAAGCGTTTGTTATTGCTCATTCATTAGGAGGTAAAATTTCGATGAGAGCGGCGAGTCTGGCTCCTGGCCTAATAGACAAACTCGTCGTAATGGATATAGCTCCAGTAAAATATGAGTCAAGGCATCATAACGTTATCGATGCTCTAAATAACGTCAAACTCGATAAAATCGCCGATAGAAAAGAAGCAATGGAACAACTATCTGAATATGTAAAAGATCTTGGGACGCGATCGTTTTTGCTCAAAAGCTTGTATCAAGATGAAACAAAAAAGTGGCGGTGGCGGTTTAATTTACGCCTCATTACCAGAGACTATGCATTGTTGAGTGATTGGCCGTTTAAAGGGACGTTGTTTTCCGGAGACATTACTTTTATAAAAGGTACTAATAGCGACTATATTACGGCTGCACATCAAGCAACAATAATGGCGCAATTTCCAAATGCAAAAGCAAAAATTATTGATGCGGGTCACTGGCTTCATGCTGAAAAGCCTCAACTTGTTAACACGCTGTTAACCCGCATTTTACTAGGCAACGATAAGTAACGTTGATATATTATTAATGATGCAAGTGGCTTCAAAAAACTAGCATAGTTGTGCTAATATCCGCGCCAAGATTACTCATGTCATTTGTGGAGTGTGTATGACGCCAGAAAATTATCAACAAATTGAGTCCATTGTATTAAATGTGTGTTTAATCGGTTTGTTTGTATTGCTCGGTTTAGCGATTCATGACGTAGTAAAGAAGAATGACGTCCCACTTATAGGCAGAATTGTAGCCTATGGGGTATTGGGGTTAGGTGCAACTGGGTTTGTAGCTAAAGGTATTATTCAATTAATTTATGGCGCTAGCGGAATTTCGTAAGTTAGTGCAATTAGTAAGACGTTTTAGAGGGTAACAAATGGCTAGCGTTGGTTTATTTTTTGGTAGCGATACAGGTAACACTGAACACATTGGTAAAATGATCCAAAAAGAATTGGGTAATCAGTTAATCGATGTCAAAGATATTGCTAAAAGTAGCAAAGAAGATATAGCTGAATTCGATTTATTAATTTTTGGCATTCCGACTTGGTATTATGGTGAAGCTCAATGTGATTGGGATGATTTCTTCCCTGACCTTGAAGAGATTGATTTTGAAGACAAGCTAGTTGCGATATTCGGTTGTGGCGATCAAGAAGACTATGCAGAATACTTCCTCGATGCTATGGGTATGATTAGAGATATAGTAGAACCGAAAGGTGCTATTTTAGTCGGCCAATGGCCAACTGAAGGTTATGATTTTGAGGCGTCAAAAGGAATGGCCGACCCTGACCACTTTGTTGGCCTCGGTATTGACGAAGACCGTCAGCCAGAGTTAACGGAACAAAGAGTGAAAGCTTGGTGCAAACAAATTAATGAGGAACTGTGTTTAGCTGAATTGAGCTAAGCGCCCTACTGCCTATATTGTTCATACAGGAAACGCGATGATGGTTAAAAAATTGTCGCATTTTCTTTTAATAGAAAGAACGTAGATTAATTAAGGTCAGATAATGTATCTAATTTTAATTGGTCTTTGCCTTCTTCTTTAGCTTCATAAGTTTTATTATCCGCTATTTTAATGATGGCATGCAGAAGCCGTTTTTGCCCTTTTTCATCTAGTTTATCTGGAACATCAGAAACTATCGCAGCGCCTATACTGACAGTAATTGGCAGGGCTATAGTTTCCCCGTGATATTCACAGACATGATTTTTTAGTGCCGATTGTATTCGCGAAAATATCATTCTAATTTCTTTTTCACCTGCATTTGGTAGCAGTATTATAAACTCTTCACCGCCATATCGACCCATGACGTCAGTTTCTCGGAGTGCATTCGTCATGATCAATGTAAGGTTTTGGAGCGCTTTGTCGCCAATATCGTGCCCGTAAGTGTCATTAATGGCTTTGAAGTTATCGATGTCCAAAATAGCAATGATCATTGAATCTTTCTGATTTGCTTGGTTACTCAGCATCACTTTGGCTTGATACATCGCATTTCGGCGATTTGGGCAACCGGTCAAATCATCAGTCATGGCTAAATGGCTCATCTTTAATTTCAAACGTCGTTCGCGAATAGAAATATATAGAAGTAGTATAAGCACGATTATTGTCCCAGTAGTAACACTCATCAAAAACTGATTCTTACTGTGGTTTTTTTCTATAATAGCTGACTTAAGTTTATTTTCTTGCTCTAATCTCAGCGATTTTTCTTCTGCTAAATCAAGTTCAAAATTTAGCATTAGACGCTGAACGTCCTGCTCTTTTTTATTTGCAAAATCTTCATCTTTTAGTCTTATTAACTGCTTTTGATAAAAAAGAGCTTTGCCCGCGTTTTCATTTTGCTCTTCAATAAGGAAACGCGATTTAAATAATGCAATAGTCGGTTTGGCTCGGTTTTTAGAGTTCTGTATAATTGAATGAGCCTCGATTGTCTTCTTTTTTGCTTGATCCCAGTGCCCTAAACTAATATGAAATTCAGCTTCGTAGGCTAGCGCTTCTATTACCTTTTGGGTGTATTTTTTGTTTCTGTATGTCTTTATTGATGTTTGAATGATCTCGATTGCTTCAGCGCTTTTCCCAAGACCATGCTGTGCGCGGGCAATAATTTCATTCGATTTTGCAAAATATATATTGCGATCTATTTCTTTTGCTTGTTGAGAAGCTAAGGCAGCCATATTGAGCGCTTTCTGCCATTCTTCTAATTCAAGATAAGCGGAAGCTATATTATGTTGAAAAACAACCATTTGCTTTGGAGCTAATGAATTACCCGCGGTCTCGATGATTCTCTCATTATATTTGATGGCATTCTTATAGTCCCCCAAAATGAAGTAGGTATTCCTAATATAACTAAGAGCAGCAGATATTTTTTTTAGCTTATTTTCCTTGCTGAAACCTGAACTTTTTTCAACAATCTCCATGGTTAATCGCAACTTTGCTAATCCATCTTTGTAGTCTCCTGTCATAACATGAAATTGACCAACCGTCATAAGCACATCAGCTTCGGTCTCCTCTGTTACGTCATAAATAGATAAATAAGCCTCCAGCTCTGCTATTACATTTTTCGCACTATCATATTCTTGTAAATTTAAATATGCATCCGCAGTAGCAGTCAATAAATTAACGTAAAACTGAATACTTTCATTAGTTTTATTGATATTTTTCAAAAAGTCCGAACTTTCAAATAAGTTTGTTATTTCTCCATAAAGACCTATCTGGAACATTTCAGTAACAATCGCTTCGTTTAAAATCAGTATTGGTAGGCTATTTAAATTACTTTTTTTATTTTCTTGCAGAAGAAGAGCTTTATATTTTATTATTTTCTGTTCGGAAGAAAAGTTAGTCGATTCTTGTAATGAATTAACCAACTTTTGGGTTTCAGATTGCAATAAACTGTCTTGGGCTGACAATACTGTTGGAAGAGCTAAGCAGCTAATTAATAATGCACCGAAAAAAACTATCTTCATATCTTATTTACCTTAAATCCGTTTATAAGTTGAACAACAAACTCACATAAAAACTACCATACGCTAGCTATCTGACATATAGGTGCTCTCTATCATGGCCTAGTATAGTCAAACATAGGATACGTGTTCAAAAAAGACTTAACTATACCAGCGCTGGCGTCACTAATATGTTTTGTGCATAGATGACAGCATCATACTGCTGCAGCTAGCAGATTGTAACGATTTAACTTGCCGCCTGATTTTTTTGATAATGTAGTGGTAATCATCATTATGAAAAACGCTAAAATAAAATGTTACTTAAGTTGCATTCGCCTGTTTTATTGATATATCTTTTTAATATAATAAATAAAATAACAAATGCGTAACTTATTTTTAACACTACCCAACATAATCTTCAATCTTAACTTGTCATACACGTCGTTTTTGTCGCACACTACGGGCGGTAAATATAACGATTACAACGACAGAAGGAATATCCATGCGAAAGCCCATTAGTGCTGCCGTTTGCGCAGGATTACTTGCATTATCGATTGGCATCAGTCATGCAAGCTTATTAATGAAACCCACTTATAACGCCGACTTAGATTATCAATCTGAGATGCTGGCCGGTAATTACAACCAAGCTTTAACACACCCCGACACTATTCTTGGTTTCCCCGTTGGTCAGCGAGTTGCTACTCCTGCACAAATTAACCAATCAATTCAAACTTGGAAAACGCAAACCGATCGATTGCATGTATTAGAGTATGCAAGGAGTCATGAAGACAGACCTTTGCACGCTGTATTCATTTCAAGTCCTAAAAACTTAGAAAAAATGGATGATATATTAGCTAAGTTAACCGCCCTTTCAGATCCAAGAAAAACATCCGACGCACAAGCGTCAGCAATTATCGATGAGTTGCCCGCCATAGCATGGATGGCATATTCTATCCACGGTAATGAAACATCGGGTTCAGATGCTGCATTAACATCTATTTATCATTACGCAGCTTCCGATGATCCAAAAGTGAAAGCAATGCTCGAGGACATGATTATTGTCATTGATCCTATTATGAATCCCGATGGTCGAGACCGTTTTGCAAAGTCGCTTGAACAATATCGAGGGACTGCGCCGAATGTTGACGATCAATCATTACTGCATCGTGGCGATTGGCCTTATGGCCGAACAAACCATTACTTTTTTGATCTCAACCGAGATTTTTTCTATCTAACTCAACCAGAGACAAAAGGTAGGGTATCGCTAATCAATAAATGGCGTCCCCAATTAATGATTGATGGTCACGAAATGGGACCACAAGATACGTATTTAATGGGTCCACCTAGACAACCACTTAATTTCAACATTGCATCCAGTGTACAGAAATGGGCAAAAACTTTTTCAGTTGATCAAGGTGCAGCGTTTGATAAAAACGGTTGGCGTTACTATACCGGTGAATGGTTCGAAAATTGGTATCCTGGTTACTCAAATTATGCTGAGTACAGAGGTTCGATGCATATCCTGTATGAACAATCACGCATGGCTGAGGACGGTGTTAGGCGTCCAGAGGGCACGATTCAAACTTACAAAGAGTCGGTTCATCATCAATTCGTTAGCACCATGGCAAACCTAGAGTCATTGCACAAATACAGTAAAGACATGTACAAAGACTACTGGAGGGACAGAAAATCTGTCCTTGAAAAAGACAGTCAGTACGCCAATAAAACCTATGTCGTATTAGCTAATAATAATCACACTCGCATGAATACGTTGGTTGAAAAACTGCAGGCCCAAGATATAGAAGTATATGTTGCTGATGAAGACTTTAAAGCAAAAGATGCAACTAATCACTTAGGTAAAACGCAAACAACAACGATACCCAAAGGAAGCTTGATCATTCCTAATCGCCAGCCAGAAGCTCGCCTTTTATCTGCGATAATGGAGTTTGATGCACAGATTCTGCCTGAAACGGTGCAAGAGGAACGCCAAAAGCTCCTGCGTGAAGGTCAATCCATTATGTATGACACTTCTGCGTGGAACTTAACCATGATGTATGGCTTAGAAGCGCTTAGCTTACCTACAAATATTACTGACAATATTAGCCTTTATTCCACTAGTGAAAACGCACTAGTTAAAGCATCTTCAGATTCAATAGCTTGGGCGGTTAATGGTGATGACGATGCCTCAATAGCTTTTGCAGCAAGGCTGATGGAACGAGGAGTTCAGGTTCGAGTTATCGACAAAGCAACGCAATTAGGTAATGAAACCTTAGTGCGAGGCTCTGTCGTTGTTACCATCACTGACAATCTAAGTAATGCAAATTTAGTAGCCTTGATTAATGAAACAGCAGTAGACACATCATTGTCTATTCAAAATATAAAAACAGGTTACGGCACTGGTGATACGCCAGAATGGGGTGGCGACCACTTCAAACTATTAACCCAACCACAGATTGGCATAATTAGCCAAGCAGGAACCAGCAGCAATGATGTTGGTGTCACTTGGTGGAGTTTGGATACGCATCTAGGCATTCGCCATTCACAATTAGACTCCTCTGCAATAGCACGTACCGATTTACGTCGTTATAATGTGCTAATTATGCCAAGTTCTCGGACAGTTTCTGACGCGACAGCAGATGCGTTGAAAAGCTGGGTTGAACAAGGTGGTACACTAATTACCCACGAAAACTCGACTCAGGCGATTGCGTCAAAAGAGTTCAGTAAAGTGAAGTTAGTCGACGATATCTTAGACGATGCCGAAAAATATGACATCGCACTGCAGCGCAGACTCCTCGCACGAGAGCCTTTAGGGGACGTAAAGGACTATTTTGCAATGACCGTGCAGGAAGATGTAGCTTATCCTTGGGATGATACGCCTAAACGACTGAGCAAAGAAGAATTGGAAAAGCGCAACACATGGCAAAAATTATTTATGCCAGCAGGAGCCATGGTGTCTGGCAATGTTGATACACAGCATTGGCTAACCTTTGGTACCCCTGAGACGCTGCCATTACTTTATGGTCGTCAGCCTGTTCTGGTTGTACCTGAGAATGCCGAAGCAGTTGTAACTGTAGGCGTTTACTCTGACAAGAGGAAGGCAAAAAAATCGAAAGATGATGACAAAGATGAAACTAAAGGCATCGGTTGGTACAGCCTACCCCAAGACAAAGAACTTCATGTTCGCATGAGTGGTTTGTTATGGCCTGAAGCTGCACAACGTATCGCTAACTCAGCTTACTTAACGCGAGAAAGTGTCGGCAGTGGTCAAATCATTATGTTCTCAGGTGAGCCTGTATTTAGAGGCGCTACATTAGGAACCAATAGATTGTTATTAAACGCCGTTGTATTTGGTCCTGGCATGGGAACGCGCCCAAATATTAAACTCTAACTAACGAAATCCTTAACATTGGGTCTTAGCATATTTCACTAAGGCCCAATGTTATAAAATCGCGAGGCCACTTAAAGCTGGAATTATGTTAGGAATAACAGTCAGTTTTTTCATCAATTTAGCGATTGGTCGACTCGTTATTGGATAATATGCACATTATGCGAACCTTTCTTAATTTATGTTTAGCTAAATCCTACCTTTATTACTCTGAAAAATGCTGTTTTTTGGAATCAATCGCAGGTTATTTTATAAATAAGTCGACTGATACTGTTAAATCTTTGCAACTTACCTATACTGTACCCTAAGTTTTAAAAACGAAGTTTCTCATGGACCAAAATAAAGAATTAAAAAAAGCAGGACTGAAAGTTACATTACCTCGTTTGAAAATATTGGAAATTCTTCAAGGGCCGCAAAATCAGCACATCAGCGCTGAAGATGTATATAAAATACTGCTTGAGAAAGGTGAAGAAATTGGATTAGCAACAGTCTATCGAGTTCTTAACCAGTTTGATGATGCCGGCATTTTAAACCGACACCATTTTGAGGGTGGAAAATCAGTCTTTGAAATCAGTCAAAAAGAACATCATGATCATTTGGTATGTCTAAGTTGCGGCAAAGTTTTTGAGTTTGAAGATCATGTCATTGAAAGACGCCAAGACGAAATCGCAGCGAAAAACCATATGAAATTGACTAACCATAGTTTATATCTCTACGGTGAGTGCACTAAAGTAGATTGCGAAAACGCAGATCAATAGAATTTTTTAGTTTACCCGTGCAGACATAATGCAGTAAAGCGATGAAATACTTCTTTATTGAAAAATTTTATTGAGGGCAACTTCATCGCTTTGTTTAGCAGCTAAATTTGTGTTTATTATACGCGTTTTGGGCGTCAACCCAGATCGGTCCTTTCTTTCCATAACCGACTGCTTTTCCATCTATGGACAAAACCGGTCCAATTTCTTTACTCGAACTGGTTATCCAAACTTCATCTGCATTTAGCAGAGCATCCAACGTAATAGTTTCCTCACGCATTTCATAGTCGGTGTATTGCTTGATGGCGTCTATCGCAATCCGTCTTGTTATACCCGGAAGTAAGTGATTATCTAGCGGTGGTGTGTAAATGACGTTGTTTTTTACAATAAATACATTACATGCTGCTGCTTCGGTAATTTCTTTATTTTCGTTATATAAAATCATTTCATCAACACCCGCGTCTTGCCCTTGTTGAAAGTGCATCACATTACCTAATAATGAGGTCGACTTAATATGACAACGCTGCCAACGCAAGTCTCGTCCAGTAGTCACGTGAAAACCATTCACTTTTTCACTTGTAGCAACTTGGCTTGGGGGAGTATCAAACGCGTAGGCAAACACGGTGGGGGCTATGTTTTTAGGATAAGCATGAAAACGCTTAACGTCGGTGCCACGGCTTACATGCATGTAAACGCCCTGAGATCCAGACGGTTGTTGAGAGATAAGCTCGTGAATTATGTCGGCCCATTCGTCAATACTAATCTCATAATTGATGCCAACATCATTTAATCCACTTTTCATTCTTTCGAGGTGCAGACGCAAGCCAACCGGTTTTCCCAGATAAGTAGGAATAACTTCATAAATTCCGTCGCCAAATAAAAACCCCCTATCCATGGGCGAAATTTTAGCTTCACTAGCATCAACAAACTCGCCATTTAAATAAACCTTATTCATTGTTTCTCATCCCTAACATATTGATTTTGAGCGAAAGTTTTTATTCTTATTTGGCGAAGTAGCCATGCTTGCCTTGCTGTAAATAGATCACACTGTTCGAATCGAATGGCGCTGCCAGGCTGACACTGGCCGAGTTCTGGTAAGTCAGCGGCAATGATACTTCCTATTTTAGGGTAACCACCAATAGTCTGTCTCTCTGCTAACATGATGATAGGTAATCCACTGGGTGTTATTTGTATTGCGCCATTAGCGATACCCTCGGAGTAAAGAGTCACTGCGACCGAGCCGATAGATTTACCAGTTAGCCTTATTCCCATATTACTGGCTTCATTGCTGACAGTAAATTGTTGATTAAAGAAGCACGCTTTCATTTTATGATCAAACAGTGACTCTTGATAGCCCAACACCACTCGGACAACATATTCTTTTGCTAATTGCGTCGTAGGGGCCAGCGTTTTTGTGGCGGTATTATGTCCACTAAATTCATTGTTCATTGAGCCATGTGTTAACCGAGTCTCCGGCGAGAGATTATCGGTTGATGCGCTTGTGGCTGCACTACCTAGCGTTCCTGCACCCTCATAATCAAGTACATCTGCAACCTGAAACCCTTTGCCGTCAAAATTCATTCCACCGGTTTTTTCTCGCGTTACTGCGCAACAAGAATCGAGGAAAACACTTACTATAAAGGGCCGGTCGCAAGCGATGTAATTTCTGGCACCCAGCACTGGTTGCATAATTTGTAGTGTCGCGCCTTTTTGCCAATCTAACTTATGATTCAAGCGTTGAGGGACATCGTTAATAAGTACCCTAACTTGAGCACCCGTAATTGCAACCTGAATGTCATGCGTTGCAACAGCGATAAAACCACCAAGCAGCACTTCAATGGTCGGATTTGTAAAAGGCATTCCTACAATGGCATTAGCCAGTAGATGACTATTTGTGTCAAGTGCACCGGATTGGGTGAAGCCTTTATGCTTGTGGCCCACTCTTCCTAAGTCTGTGAATCGTGCACTAAGACCCGTCGCTATTATTTTCACGAATTTACCCAATTTACATATTCGCTTTCAGTTACAGGATAAAATTCGACACTATCTCCGGTCATCAACAACGACTCAAGGTCTCGATTTTTTGTCGTATTTCCATCTGTGGCACTGAACAATAGTTTAAGAGGGCTATAGCCAATAATATGCCAACCACCGGGGGATTCATCTGGATAGATAGCTGTTTGACGATCGGCGATAGCAACAGCACCTTTTGGTACTTTTAAACGAGGTATGCTCAATCGCGGTTGAGATAGTTCAATGGGTAATTCACCTAAATAGGCAAAACCAGGCATAAAGCCAGTCGCAAATACCCGATATGTATTTGCACAATGCAATTTAATCACCCTTTCTTCACTTATGTTTTTATCATTGGCTACTTTGGACAAATCAGACTGCAGTGAAGTCAACTCATAGCACACTGGAATTCTATGAATACGTCTGGATGTCGATAACGTTGATTTCCCTTTCTGGCTTGGGCTGGAAACGTTACCACCACTAGCTTCTCCTGTGTCTGCTACATTTTCAGTTATACACTGACTAATTTCCATATCAGCGTTAATAACCAATTCCTTTACAAAGGCATTAACTGCAATATGATCAGTATCGTAAAGTGAAAATTCGATGAGCAACGAAGTATAAGACGGAATATATTCACAAAGCCAAGGTGGTCTGTTTATTAATAGAGCTCTAGTTACAATCTCAATAATTTTATTAGCTTTTTCAAGCCCTATGCCTGTGTCGTCGACATACACTATGACACAGCAATCCGAAGCTGTTCTAATTTCAATAATCTCTTGCTGTTTTATTATGGTCATCGCTATACTATTTAACCGTGTTGGTTTTGTAATAAAGTTCTTATTTTCTCAACTGTGTGCATTGCTTCTGGTGTATCACCATGCACACAAATTGTATCAGCGTGGATAGGTAAAACAGCGCCACTGTCAGTAACCACCTCATTGCTTTGAATAAGACGTCTAGCCTGTTCAACTGACTCAGCAGCGGTCAAGACGGCTCTTGGGTGGCTGCGTGGGGATAGCATACCGGAATCTAAATATAAACGATCGCAAAATGCTTCAAATATGAGGGTTACATCAAGCTCTTTAGCTTCAATATGCAAAGCTGCGTTTTGATTACCAGCTTGCACTACCAAGGGTAAGTTACTATAGAAACCTGAAATGGCTGCAAACACAGCGGCTCTAACCGTTGAGTCTGACATCATGTCGTTGTACAGTGCGCCATGAGGCTTAACATAGTGAAGCTGCTGACCTTGGCATTTTGCAAGGCCATCTAATGTCGCTATTTGAGCTTGAATAATGAGTATTAGTTCTTTGGATGGAATACGCATACTTCGACGGCCAAAGCCCTGCAGGTCTGGATAAGAAGGATGAGCGCCAATGAGTACTCTGTGATTGGCGGCCAGTGCAATCGTATTATGCATGACCGTCGGGTCGCCCGCATGACCTCCGCAAGCAATATTTGCCATATCGATATATGGCATAATGTCGATGTCTGCATCAAACTGCCAATGCCCGTAACTCTCACCTAAATCGGCATTTAATTTCATAGAACCCAAATTAACAATGATGTTGAAAAATTCAATGCTGTTATACTAAAGCCATAACGTTAAAAAATCATGTAAAAGAGAGTACTAAATGCCAATTATTGGTCAAGTGAATGATTTGATCGTCACCGACGAGTTGCCCTTTGGTTACACTTTGTCTTTTTCAGGTCCACAAACTGAAATAGATGAACCTGTATTCCTGCCGTTGAGTGATGCAAATGGCCAATTTATTGAGGGACAAAGTCTTCAAGCATTTGTGTATTACGCACAAGATGGCAGTATTCACGCCACACAAAAAGATATGCCAATAAAAGTGAATGAGTTTGCACTACTCACTTGCACCGGCGCGACCGATTTCGGTGCATTTTTTGATTGGGGATTAGAGCGTGATTTGTTGGTACCCAAATCGATGCAACATAAACCGATGGATATTGGTTTAAGCTATGTTGTGTGCTTATTAGATGACCCTGATAATAGAAAAATGATCGGCTGTACAAAACTCTATCGCTTTCTAGATGAAACGACAGATGAGTTGTCGATTGGTGAAGCCGTATCCATTATTGTTTTTGACGAAACTTCTCTAGGCTTCAAATGTGTTATCAACAAACAATATCAGGGCTTGCTATTCAAAAGCGATTTATTTAAAAGGCTCGCTGTTGGCGATCAACTCACTGCCTATGTAAAACAAATTCGAGAAGATGGTAAAATTGATTTGTCTTTACAAAAAGAAGGCAAAGAAGCGAGAAGTGATTTAGCAACCCAAATTATGGACGACTTAGTTGCTCACGGTGGGATTTCTACTGTCACTGATAAAAGCTCTGCTGAAGAAATATTTGCTCGTTATCACGTCAGTAAGGGCGCTTATAAACGCGCAATTGGTACACTTTACAAAGATAAAAAAATATTATTGAGCAAAACCCACATTTCTATAGTGGAAAATAAGTAAATACAATATTAGGGAATTAAATGAAAGCAACAGTCGTATGGGAACCCTCTGAGGATGGTTTGAGTTTTGCCGGTGAAATGGATAATGGTCACAAACTTAATCTAGACGGTAATGGTAAAAACCTCTCACCGATGGAAGCGGTGTTGATTTCAGTGGGTGCTTGTTCTTCTGTTGATGTTGTTGAAATCATGCGTAAATCACGCCAATTAATGCACGGTTGTTACTGTGAATTGGAAGCTGAGAGAGCTGAATCTGCACCACGAAAATTCACTAAGATACATGCTCACTTCGTGGTTCAGGGTAACGATATAAATGAAAAAAATTTAGCCAGAGCCGTGCAGTTGAGCACAGAAAAATATTGTTCTGTGATGCTAATGTTGACTGGCAATGTGAGCATTACAACAAGCTTCGCAATACAAGAACGATAAATTGCTACGATTGTTTGCCTTTCTTAAGTAAGTCGGTTTGTGTTAATTTATCTGTCGACATTCACGCTTTTCATTGTATATGTTTAGGTTCGTCTTCTGCCTCATCCATATCGTCAAAATCACCATCTAAGCTACCATCAACTAAACCAGCATCTAACGACTTGGTTGGTGTAACACCTAGCTTTTTGAATTGTTCTGCTTGTCTAACTAAGTTGCCTCGACCAGTAGATAATTTCCCCATGGCAGCTTCATATGCTTTTGCAGTAGCATCAACATTTCGACCTATTTTTTCCATATCTGTAACAAAGCCATGGAATTTGTCATACATCTTGCGGGCTTGGTCAGCTATTCTATTGGCATTTTGATTCTGGTATTCGTATTGCCAGATATTATTAATTGTACGCAACGCAACCAGCAGATTGGTGGGACTAACTAACATTATCTGGTTATCAAGCGCTAGTTTTATGAGCTCTGGAGCGTGTTCAATGGCTGAAATAAAAGCTGATTCAATCGGAATAAACATAAGCACATAATCTAGTGTTCTTACTCCAGTTAAATCTTGATAGTCTTTTTTACTCAAGCCTTTGACATGACCACTTATCGAATTTATATGCTCTTTAATAGCGCGTTGACGGTCGTTATCATTTTTGGCATTAACATACCTTTCATGTGCAATTAGTGACACTTTAGAGTCAATAATAATGTCTTTATCGTTAGGTAAATGCACAACAATATCCGGCTGATAACGCTTACCAAGATCGTTTTTTAACGACTTCTGAGTTTCATATTCATGCCCATTTCGCAATCCTGACTCGGTCAAGATGCGCTCTAAAACAAGTTCGCCCCAATTACCTTGCTGTTTATTATCACCTTTTAAGGCGTTTGTGAGAGCGGCAGCCTCTTCCGTTATTTGTTTATTTAGTTCTTTCAAACTTAATATTTCGGTTTTTAAGGATGCTCTTTCTTGTCCTTCCTTAATATATTGATCTGAAACTTGGCGCTTAAATGATTCGATTTGGTCTTTGAGTGGCGCGATAAGCTGGGTTATTCCAGATTCACTTGTTTTAGTAAATTTTTCTGATTTTTGCTCGAATATTTTATTAGCTAAATTCTCAAATTGTGAAGAAAGTTGTTTTTCCGCGTTTTCAAGCAACGTTAATTTTTCAGAAAAACTCTTTCGCTCTTGCTCAAAACCTGCCTGCTGAGATTGATAACTTGCTTGTAAATTTGCATATTTATAGCTTAGTTCTTCTAATTTCGTCGAGAACACTTTGTTTTCATTTTGTTTTCTTAGTAATTCATCAGCCTTCTGACTTAAGATCCCTATTTCGCGCTGATTGTCGGCGATTATGCTTCTGCCCGTGTCTAACTGCTGCTTATATTCACTATCACCTATTTGAATTCTATCTCGGAGTTCGTCAATTTTAGATGCATGCTGGCTTAAAGATTGACTATTTAGTGCGATCTGTTGTTTCAAGTCTTGTGTTTCGATTTGATATTCATTTTTTTGCTCATTAAGTTGAGCGATGTATGTATCCTCTTGTTGTACCCTTTCAGTTTGATGCATTGCTTGAGTCAAGTCGAATTGACGCTTTGATTGAGAGCGCATTATCGACCAAACTAGCAGCAAACTGACAAACGCTGCAATGCCAGATGCGATTGCAACTTCAATATTCATAAACGGCTGTAACATGCGCTACTTATCCTTGTAAGGTCTTTATATGTTGGTTCGCGAACGCGTTTAATCATAAATTTCTTGTTTTAATGATTAAATAAAGTCGACTAACGAAAAATGAAAAGATGATAATAAGGCCCCGTCATAATCATATTGAGGGACCCCTCTTTGTTGCAGCGCCAGCTAAAGATAAACTGATGAGTTAAACAGATATTACTTTATTCTTAAAGCCGCATCTAAGTCAGCGATATTCGCTTTCCAAATCGCTGGTCCTATTTCATGGGCATTTGCGCCAGTGCTATCTACTGCGACAGTCACTGGCATGTCGACAACATCAAACTCGTAAATGGCTTCCATTCCTAAATCTTCAAAAGCAACGACTCGTGACTTTTTAATTGCTTTGGATACGAGGTAGGCCGCACCGCCCACTGCCATTAAATAAACAGCTTTGTGCTTAGCAATACTTTTTACTGTTTCAGGGCCGCGCTCTGCTTTACCTATCATACCTATTAGGCCTGTTTGCTCCAACATCATATCGGTGAACTTGTCCATACGTGTGGCAGTGGTTGGGCCAGCAGGACCGACGACTTCGCTGCCAACAGCATCAACAGGACCGACGTAATAAATAAAGCGATTTGTTAGGTCGACGCCTTCCGGCAAACCTTCTCCATTATCTAACATCATTTGAATGCGTTTGTGAGCAGCATCTCGACCAGTCAACATTTTACCGCTAAGTAAAACGGTTTCTCCAACCTTCCAATCTTGAATGTCAGCTTTAGTAATATTGTTGAGGTTGACACGTCTTGTGTTTTTACTAACTTCCCAAGTCACTTCTGGCCAGTCTTCTAATTTAGGTGGTTGCAGTTCTGAGGGGCCGGATCCATCAAGGTAAAAATGTGCATGACGTGTTGCCGCACAGTTTGGGATCATAGCAACCGGCTTAGATGCAGCATGCGTTGGCATTGATTTTATTTTGACGTCAACAACGGTGGTTAAGCCACCTAATCCCTGCGCACCGATACCCAAGTCATTTACTTTTTTGAATATATCTAACCGCAGCTTTTCTTCAGTAGTAACCGCACCACGCTCCATTAACTCTTGAATATCAACTGGGTCCATCAAGCTTTCTTTTGCTAACACCGCTGCTTTTTCGGCCGTGCCGCCAATGCCTATTCCCAACATACCCGGAGGACACCAACCAGCGCCCATCGTCGGTAATGTCTTGACTACCCACTCTGCAATATCATCACTGGGATTCAACATAACCATTTTCGATTTATTTTCTGAACCGCCGCCTTTGGCAGCGATCATCACTTCTATTTTTTCGCCTTTAACAGTGTCAATGTGCACAACTGCAGGTGTATTGTCTTTAGTATTAATACGTTTACCTGCAGGATCAGAAACAATCGACGCTCTTAACGGATTATCAGGATTAAGATAAGCACGACGAGTTCCTTCATCAACCATTTCTTGAACAGTCATATCTGTCTTATCCCAACTTACTGCCATACCAATTTTAACAAAACAAGTCACAATCCCCGTATCTTGGCATAACGGACGCTTGCCTTCAGCTGACATTCTTGAATTGATTAAAATTTGGGCCATCGCATCTTTTGCGGCTTGACTCTCCTCACGATTATAAGCGGCCTCAACAGCCTTTACGTAATCTAAAGGGTGATAATATGAGATAAATTGAAGTGCATCTTCAATACTATCTATAAAGTCTTGTTGACGAATGACGGTCATGTTGTCCTCTGTTTTTTTCAAAGATTAATATGGTTTTTATCGTTAGCGAAGTATACTACCTATCGAATGATTATTTCGCCAAAAAAACCCGATTATTTACGAGGTTAACATTGTCACTACCAATTTTCATTGAAGAGTGTCCCGAACTTGAAGGGATGCCTGCAGTTCAAGTCTTCTCTAATTATCAGCATTTACCTTGGGCAATGTTGCTCGATACTTGTAATAACCAGTTAAGTGACGGTCGTTACGACATTATTGTGCATTCTCCTATTGCAAAACTAGTAGTTAACAATAAGCAACTGATCGAATCTGCGATTGAAGGTTGGACAAGTTTAGTTAAAACCGAATCGGATATAGTGAATCAGTGCCCGTTTGAACGCTTAGAGGCAATTCACACTAAATTTAAATTAATGGTTACCGCACCTGACGCCAGCCAGCTACCTTTTTTATGTGGAGCCTTAGGGTACTTCAATTACGATTTAAATGTTCAGTTAGACGGCATACAAGACAATAATACAGAACAATATTTATCACCTGACTTAGCTGTTGGCATTTACGACCAAAGCTTAATTTTTGATAATAAAACGAACAAAGTTTACTGTTGTTATATCGACGCAGAGCGCGCAGCTCAACTGAAAAACGTTAATCCAAATAAAGATAAGTTGGATAGTCAAAGTAATCCAGAAAAATTTAAGCAATTAAGCCCTTGGCTTGCCAATCAAACAGAGTCTGAATACCGCCAAAAATTGCAAAAAATAGACGACTATTTACATTCAGGTGATTGCTATCAAATAAACTTTGCTCAGCGCTTTGAAGCTACTTATCAGGGCTCTGAGTGGCAAGCGTATCAATTACTTCGAGATGTTAATAAAGCGCCATTCTCATCATTTATTCGGCTTGATAACAGCTGCATTTTAAGTGTTTCTCCTGAACGCTTCTTACAAGTAAAAGGAGGTATGGTAGAAACCAAGCCTATTAAAGGTACACGAAAAAGAGCTCAAAATAGTGAAGACGATAAAAAGCTAAGTGAAGAATTACTTAGTTCAGAGAAAGATAGAGCTGAAAACCTCATGATTGTAGATTTGCTTAGAAACGATTTAAGTAAACATTGTGAGCCCCACTCAGTTGTCGTCCCTGCGCTATTTAAACTCGAGAGTTATCCCGCAGTCCACCATATGGTCAGTACAATTTTAGGTAAACTTAAGGCGACATCTTCACCTATTCAATTACTTAAAGGAGCTTTCCCTGGAGGCTCTATAACGGGCGCGCCTAAGCATAGAGCCATGCAAATCATCCAAGAACTTGAACCAAATAAACGCAGTATATACTGCGGTAGCATCGGATATATTGGTATCCGCAACGACATGGACACTAGTATTTGTATTCGCACAGTCCTAGCAGAAAATAATCATCTTTATTGTTGGGCTGGCGGCGGCATTGTATTAGATTCAGATATTGCCAGCGAATACCAAGAAAGCTTAGATAAGGTTGCCAAAATATTGCCTATACTTGAAGATACCATGCAGGTAGATGAGCTACCGCTAGAAAACATGGTGAAAGCAACCAGCTCTGCAGTAAAATATAAACATGAAGTGGATAAACCAACAGCATGAATGAAAAACACTTTTTATCTAAGTTTCACCTTCCTTGGTCCGCAGGACCTTCGCATGACTTCCCGTTTCCAGTAAAAACTAGGCCAGCGGCGGTGCTTATATGCTTACAGCCTCCATTTGAAGACTTACAGGTGTTGTTTACTCAACGGGCAAGTCATTTGAACCATCATGCTGGTCAGATAAGCTTTCCTGGGGGTAAATATGAAGCCTCTGATGATTCGTTAGTACAAACTGCGCTGCGTGAAGCTGAGGAAGAAATTGGACTATCTTCAGATAAAGTGCGTATTCTGGGCACCCTTCCTGAGTATAAAACCATTAGTGGCTTCGCCGTTTTACCTGTCATTGGTATTTTAGATGAGTCTGTTGACCTTGAGATTGACTTAACAATTGATGAAAATGAAGTCAGTCGTGTATTTCAGGTGCCACTGTCACACCTCATGAATCAGCAAAATTATTTTGTACATCATGTTGAGCGCCGCAAGCAATCATTTCCTGTCTACTTTATTCAATATAAAAGTGATGTTATCTGGGGAGCAACCGCAGGCATGGCTGCACATCTTTGTAAACATGTAGAATTTTATTCTTAGTTTAAAATATAATTTGTTAAATACGCTCCCTTCCCCCGAATACTCTTAACCCCATTGCATTTAAACTCAAGCAAACTACATATTAGCCAATAACATCGCATTAACATTTCTAATGCAACTGATTAGCAAATCTCATTTGTTTATTAGTGAAACTATGTAAGACTTACCGAGGATAAAATTAATAGTTAAGCGATAAAGAATGATCAGTGTTTTTGATATGTTCAAGGTGGGCATCGGCCCATCAAGTTCTCACACCGTTGGGCCGATGCGAGCAGCTGCTGCTTTTTGCGAAGTATTGAAGCAAGCTGACGTTTTTAATCAAATAACCGCGGTAAAGACCGAATTATATGGCTCATTAGGTCAAACAGGCAAAGGCCATGGCACGGGTAAAGCTGTCATCTTAGGCTTACTCGGTTATTTGCCGGAAAACGTACCGGTGAAAGAAGTAGAGAATATGTTAACGCAAGTTGAAGCAGCTCAAGCTTTAAATCTTAATCAAGAGCATCTGATTATCTTTCCGAAAGATGGAGCCATTGTGTTTCACCGAAGAAAAACACTTTCTTTGCATTCTAATGGTATGACATTCTTCGCATTTTCTGGTACCGAGTGTGTAATGCAAAAAACGTATTACTCAATAGGCGGCGGTTTCATCGTTGAAGAATCTGAGTTTAAAGCTCAAAAAGCCGAAAAATTTGCCGAACAGCAAGTCAATGCTCCATTTCCATTTTCAACTGCCACTGAACTGATGCAAATATGTCACGATAATGGATTCTCTATCAGCACGTTAATGATCAGAAATGAAATATCGATAATGCCAGAAGAAGTTCTCAGAGAGCGCTTGGTCTATATTTGGGAAGTCATGAAAGAGTGTGTGCAAAATGGCATTAATACTGAAGGTATTCTGCCGGGTGGACTAAAAGTGCACCGCCGAGCTTACGGTCTATATCGAAAACTTAAAAATGAAAACAACAACGACCCTATGCAAGCGATGGATTGGGTGAATTTATTCGCGCTTGCTGTAAATGAAGAAAATGCTGCTGGCGGCAGAGTCGTGACAGCACCGACTAATGGTGCCGCCGGAATTATTCCAGCCGTATTATGCTACTTTGATAAATTTATCAAACCCGTTGACGACGATACAGCTTGTCGCTATTTATTAACTGCCGCAGCTATTGCGATTTTATATAAAAAGAACGCATCAATTTCAGGCGCCGAAGTAGGCTGTCAGGGCGAGGTCGGCGTTGCTTGCTCTATGGCTGCAGGCGCATTAACCGAAATACTCGGTGGCTCTGTGGCTGCAGTTGAAAACGCAGCTGAAATTGGTATGGAGCACAATTTAGGATTAACTTGCGATCCTGTAGGCGGTTTGGTGCAAGTGCCCTGTATTGAGAGAAACGCAATGGGCGCCATCAAAGCAATTAATGCATCTCGTCTTGCCGTGAGAGGCACCGGTAATCATAAAGTGTCGTTAGATAAAGTCATTAAAACCATGTGGGAAACTGGCAACGACATGAAGACTAAGTATAAGGAAACGTCTAGGGGTGGTTTAGCTGTAAATATTATCGAGTGTTAATAATCACTCGATAATATTTAACTGTGTGATTGAGCTATTCCAGAATCTTACCTATTTTACAGGTAAGGTCAGTCCTTTAAACATTTTCTCAACTTCTTCATTATTCTTTTGCATCATAGCTCTTTCTACCACATCTTTCGTTAGATGTGGTGCAAAGCGTTCTATAAACTCATACATGTAATTCCTAAGGAACGACCCTTTTCTAAAGCCTATTTTTGTTGTGCTGTAATCAAACAAATGACTTGCATCTATTTTAACCAGATCAGAATCTAAATCATCACTAACGGCCATAGATGCAATGACACCAATGCCTACCCCTAATCTTACATAAGTTTTAATAACGTCTGCATCAGTGGCGGTAAATACTATTTTAGGTTCTAAACCAGCGATGTTAAATGCTTGGTCAAGCTCTGAACGACCGGTAAAACCGAACACATAAGTGACCAAAGGATACTTCGCTATATCTTGAATAGTAATTGATGCTTTCTTCGCTAGTGGATGATCTTTATTAACAATGACCGACCGGTTCCAGTGGTAGCACGGTAACATCACCAAATCGTTGTAAAGGTGCAATGACTCTGTAGCAATCGCAAAGTCAGCCTCACCTTTAGCCGCTAAGTCACTTATTTGCGAAGGAGTACCTTGGTGCATGTGTAAGGACACTTTAGCGTATTTAGACATAAAACCTTTAATCACATCAGGCAGCGCGTAACGCGCCTGAGTGTGCGTGGTTGCTATATTTAGCTTGCCTTGGTCTGGCAATGTGTGTTCGCGAGCAACCGCTTTGATACTTTCTACTTTAGCAAGTATTTCACGCGATATGTTGATCACATCCTTACCCGCATCTGTGACATGAGTAAGATGCTTACCACTTCTACCAAATATTTGAATACCTAATTCATCTTCAAGCATTCTTACTTGTTTGCTAATACCTGGTTGAGAAGTAAAAAGCGCTTCAGCGGTGGCTGATACATTTAGGTTATTGTTCAGTACTTCGACGATATATCTTAATTGTTGTAATTTCATTAAGTAACCTAATGGTTGTTATTACTGTATTTAGTATCTTTGTTTTATTCTCTTTATAAACAAATAATAGACAAATTAAAACAAATTTGCATAAGAATTTAGTAAAACATCAGTTTAACTGACGATTTTCATAAGGATTTTAAAATTTTAATACCTTCGTATTCTTTTAAAATTCGGCTGTAAGTCATTAATGATATAGAATTTACTAAATTGGTCGATACAATCAACGGGACTGGAAAAAGGTGAGCTATGCCAGAAAATCAACAATTTAATGTCGGTAAAAAAACCGACGACTTAACGATTGATTTTGCTTCAGTTATGGCAGTAGCTGTTCACGATATGAAAAATTCTCTAGGTGTATTATTACAGAGTATAGAAGATTTATCAAAATCACTACCCCCATCGGAAGATGCAAGCAGACAACATATTGTTGACTTGCATTATGAAGCTAATCGAATGAACATCACTTTAGTTCAGATACTCTCGCTATACAGAGTTGAGCTAGACGCCTTACCGTTAAATATCGATGAATGTTTTATGGAGGATTTAGTGTACGAACTCATAGAGTCGAACAAAACCTATTCAAAACAAAAGAATCTGATCTGTACCCTTGATGTTAAGAGTGAATTGTCTTGGTTTACAGACAAGGATTTGTTATTTTTGCTTTTAAATGATGTGATCGGTAATGCAATACGCTACGGTGCTGGCGAAATAAAAATTTCAGCATTAGTCGACAAAAGCTATCTTTGCATTACAGTTGAGGATAATGGTCCAGGTTATCCACAAAGTATGCTCGACATGTCAGCTGCATCGATGGAATCGCTATGTTTAAGCGAGGGCCGAACGGGCTTGGGCTTATTTTTCGCTAGAATGATTGCGCAGACTCATAAAAACAAGGACAGACAAGGAAGTATTGAGCTAAGTAATAATAGCGTGACAGGCGGCAGTATATTTAAGGTACTTTTACCGTAAATGACAATTAATCGACTCCTAAACGGAAACCAATAATGTACACAGTTGTCATACTTTTAATCGCTATTGTTATTATCGCTGGTATTTCGGCGAGTGCTGTACAGCAGCATAAAGAACGCAAAGAATCACAAAGACGTGAAGAAGTTAGTCGTCAGAGAGCGATCATAAACGAAACAGAGAATGCTTTGACAGCGGCTCAGCAAATGCCAGTATCTCAACAGCTTATCGCTATTATTTCTCGTAGAATTCATAACTCGTTAAAAAAAAGCTTACAGCAGAGCCCGAATATAGATTTAAAGAAACGCCTTTCCGAAACAACAAACAGCATAAAAAACATAGATGTATCCGAACCAACCCCGGAACATAGCACATTCAAACTTCCGGAAAATGACAAGGCTATCATCAAGTATATTCAGGCAGTGAAGAGATTAAGAGTCATTTTGCGATCTGAGCATGGTAAAGGAAATATCACGCCCAAAGTATTCTCCACTGAAGATAAGAACTTAGAACGGCTGCAATTGCGAGTTAACGTCGAAACCCTAAATAAAAGAGCAAGCGACGCAATAAGTGGCAGTATGCATGGTAGCGCAAGACAATATTTAGAAAAAGCGGTTAATGCTTTAAAAACACACAAACCTCAAGATGATTATACAACGATTAGAACGGCTGAATTGAAGGCCAAGCTTATCGGCCTTGAAGAAACCATGAAACAAAGCAATCTTGAGCAGATTGCTGTTGAAAAAGAGAAAGAGAAAGACAGCGGAGATATCGATGAGCTTTTTGCGCCCAAGAAAAAGTGGTAATAATATTTACTTGCTATCTTTTGACACTAAGCAAAAATCGACATCCAAGGCAGCGATAAAAGCTTGAGCTGCTGTTGACAGAGCTCTATTCTTTGGCGTTATCAAACCAACCCGTTTAACAATATTCAACCCCGTTACTTTTGTACTCACACACCCCTTTGCTTCCATTTGCTTTTGAACCATCGAAGGTACAATCGCAATTCCCATTCCTGAATAGACTAAATTGCCTATTGTGCCAAATTGAGATGCCTCAACTGCAATACTGATACTCCTGTCATTATTCATTAAATTATCATCTACCCATTTTCGAGTAGTAGAGCCTCTATTCATACTTACAAATGGATATTTAATCACATCGTCTATATTGATTTTTGGTTTTGAGTTAAGCGGATGATTAGGTGACATAATGAGCACAAATTCATCATTAAACATGGGATAAAAATTTAATAATTCATTATCCTCCGGCTCGAATACGAAGCCTAACTCAGCTCGTTCACTAAGCACACTATCAATTACGAGCTCCATTACTACATCATGCACTCTAATACCAATATTTGGTTGCGCGTAACCAAAGCAGGCCAATAAATTTGGTAATCTACCCTCTGCAAATGAAGGCATCGACGCGATTGTCAAAAGTCCTTTTTCAAGCTTGAATAGTTGTTTAACGTCATCAATAGCATTCTCCCAATCATCTAATAAGCGCCTAGCTACAGGCAAAAAAGAAGCTCCTTCCGGGGTTAGTTTTACGCTTCGTGTTGAACGACTAAAAAGCGCTCCTCCCAATTGTTGTTCCATCTTTTTTATCGCACTTGATAGTGCGGGTTGAGAGATATGTCGTTTTTGTGCGGCTTCTGCAAATGATTGACATTTTGCAAGTTCCACAAAGGATTGAAGATTTTTAATAGACAGCATTAACCACTCTTTAAATAATTATACACAATTAGTAACTTGGCTATTACGGCCTAGCCTATTAAATATTATTTGCGTTGATAGTATCCAATAGTTGCAGAAAGGACGCTGGAAAGTGGCGCTTACCTTACTTGAATTCACTGTTTGCATTAAAGTACAAACTTATTAATAACTTTAAACTATTAATGCACATAATAAATCAATTTTACAAATTTAATTTCTTGATAAATACTATATCTCCAATGAACAACACAAGAGAGTACTCATGGCTGGTTTTGACAAGGTAGTAACAAGCTACGCAGACGCGATGCATGGACTTGAAGAAAATATGACGATTATTGCCGGTGGTTTCGGTTTATGTGGTATTCCTGAAGGCTTAATCGCCGAAATTAAGCGCATGGGAACCAAAGGACTCACCGTTGTTTCCAATAATTGTGGCGTCGATGGCTTTGGACTCGGTGTTTTATTAGAAGACAAACAAATTAAAAAGATGGTGTCTTCGTACGTTGGAGAAAATGCTCTCTTTGAAAAACAATTGCTTAACGGTGAGCTCGAAGTCGAACTAACACCGCAAGGTACACTAGCAGAAAAAATGAGAGCTGGTGGCGCAGGCATTCCAGCCTTCTATACAGCTACTGGCTTCGGAACTCCGGTAGGCGAAGGTAAAGAGAGTCGTCAATTCAACGGTCGCGACTATATTCTTGAAGAAGCTATTACTGGCGACTTCGCGATTATAAAGGCGTGGAAAGCCGACAGATATGGAAATTGCATTTATCGACACACAGCAATGAACTTTAATCCGATGGCAGCAACTGCAGGTAAAATTACCGTCGTCGAAGTTGAAGAAATTGTTGAGCCAGGTGAACTTGAACCTAGCCAGATACATACGCCTGGTATTTATGTTGATCGGGTTATTCAGGGTTCATTCGAAAAACGTATAGAGCGTTTAGTTACTTCAAAAGGAGCATAGTCATGGCATTATCAAGAGACCAAATTGCAATGCGCGTTGCGCAAGAGTTTAAAGACGGCAATTACGTGAATTTAGGTATTGGCATCCCTACTCTAGCGGCCAATTATGTTCCTAAACACATCGAAGTTATGTTGCAGTCTGAAAACGGATTACTCGGAATGGGGCCTTACCCAACCGAAGAGCAAGTAGATGCAGACATGATCAATGCTGGAAAAGAAACAGTGACGGCTTCCCCCGGAGCTTCCATTTTTAATTCGGCAGAGAGTTTTGCCATGATCCGAGGTGGTCATGTCGACTTTACGGTTCTTGGTGCATTTGAAGTCGATGTTAGCGGTAGTATTGCCTCTTGGATGATCCCCAATAAGTTAATTAAAGGTATGGGTGGTGCGATGGATTTAGTCGCCGGCGCTAAGAATATTATTGTAACTATGACGCATGCCGACAAACATGGGAATTCTAAGCTTTTACCTGCCTGTACGTTACCATTAACGGGTGTGAATTGTATTACTCGCATAATTACCGACCTAGCGGTACTGGAAGTGAAAGACAATGCATTTTATTTGAGAGAACGAGCACCTGGCGTGAGTATTGAAGAAATTATTGAAAAGACGGCAGGAAAATTAGTCGTTGGGGCACATACCCCTGAAATGGTAATTGATTAGAATTTATTATAGTTAGTAGGTTCATTTTAGTTCGAAATAAACCCTAGCAGTAATATGTTGGGGTTTTTCTTTTATAACGAACGTATTTCAAGGATAATGCCTTGGAATTATTAAAAGAGGCTTTATCTTGTTATTTTCTGAACTCCCTATCGACAGCCGTGTACTCAAAGCGTTGTCTGTTATGCAAATTGACACGCTAACAGAAGTACAACACAAAAGCATTCCCCATGCCCTTATGGGCAAAGACGTTGTTGCTGGCGCAAAAACAGGTTCAGGAAAGACACTCGCATTCTTAGTGCCTGCGGTCAACCGCCTGCTAACTAGCAGGCCGCTGACAAAAGCAGACCCTAGAGCAATTATTTTAGCGCCTACCCGCGAACTTGCAAAACAAGTTTTTATGCAAGCGAAGAAGCTAACCGCGACACAATCTTCTATATCAGTCGCGTTAATTGTCGGTGGCGAAAACTACAATGATCAAGTCAAAATGTTACGCAAGAAGCCTGATATTATTGTCGGCACTGCAGGTCGCATTGCAGATCACATCGATGGTAAAAGCTTCTTCCTCAATGGTATTGAGTTATTAATATTAGATGAAGCAGACCGCATGCTTGAACTGGGGTTCTCGGACCAACTTGATCTTATCCATCGCGCTGCTAATCATCGTAAACGCCAAACAATGATGTTTTCAGCAACCATAGACAGTGCCGCAGTGCACGCTATGACAGAAAAAATGTTAATTGCCCCCGAACAGATAGTAATCGATAATGTAGCTATTCCACACGCTGATATTGAACAAAAATTCTATTTATCGGACGGTGTTTCACACAAAGACCAATTACTTCTGAAATCATTAGTGTTAGCTAATCGAACTCAAGCTATTGTATTTACTGCAACTAGAGAAGATACAGGCCGAATCGCTCAACAACTCATCGACCAAGGTATTGAAGCAATTAGTTTGCACGGTGAACTTATCCAAGGTCAACGGTCTAGCATAATTAGTGCATTCTCACGCGGTCTACATACCGTTTTAGTCACTACTGACCTTGCTTCACGTGGGCTTGACCTGTTGAACGTAGCCTTGGTGATTAATTACGACTTGCCTAAATTTGCAGATGAATACATTCACCGAATAGGTCGTACAGGGAGAGCCGGTAATAAAGGCGTCGCTATTTCTTTTATCAGCGGTAAAGACTGGCATAGTTTCAGTGCAATTAAGTCAAAACTTACCCAAGATTATACCTTTTCTGAATATGCAGAACTACCGACCAAGTTTAAAGGCAGAAGGGCTGTAGTAGAGAAAAAAGCCGACAACAAGTCTGCAGTAAAAGCACAACCAAAAGCGATGAAGAATCCAGTTAAAAAACGCGTAAGAACTATGGATGCTGTTGATACTGGTTTTATCCCAGTTAAACGCAAACCCAGAGTTATAGTTGATGACGTAGACAATACTGATGACTTTAACTTTGACGACGATACGCAAGATGATAGTCAAGCTTAGCCGCTGAGCGCTCTTTTAAGCGTTTTTATGTAGCTGACATGTCATTAGTGATGGCTTATTGCTATACAGAGCCTGCTGCGCTCTCTATAGGTGACGCAGCTAGCAATTTGTTGACGTGGTTAAATAACTTATTCTTTCTACATATGTAGTAGCAAAAAAAACCCTTGGTATAAATATACCAAGGGTTTTTATCTTTCAAATACAGTTAAAATTAACTGACTTAGTATTCCCACCAGCCGTCTTTCCACCACTTGAGAAACTCACCAAAATCAATAAAACCGTCTCCGTTTCCATCAATTAGTGAAAAACCTTCTTGTACGTTTCCAGCTTTAGTCTTTGGCGATAACACGGTCAGCAATTCGATGAACTCATGCAGATCAATTTGTCCGTTTAAATCTCTGTCGAAAAAATCAAAGTCTTTTCTTATTTCTGCAACCTGCGCTTCTGTTAGCTTTTGGTCCTTGCTCATCGTAGATCCTCGTGATCGTTTCGCTTTATAGGAAGGAAGTTTACTCCTATAGCCCCTTAAGTGTCTAGGAGAAAAGCAAGGTTACTGTTCCTTTTGTTTGTTTTTCAACAGACTGCGAGTTCGTTGTTCTTCTGCTTTTATCCGGCGTTTTTGTTCTATCACTAATCTCGCTTCTGTTCCGACGTGTTCTTCGTTGCGCAGTTTAGCAAGACGTACCTGTTTCTCACGTTCTCTAAAACGTTCAATCTGATCATCAGTGTGTTTGCCAAAACATTTCGGACAACTAACACCAGCCTCAAATGTGTTACTTAATTTGTCTACATCCGTAATTGGGAGTCTACAGCCGAAACATTGATCATACTCACTCTTTTGCAATTCATGATTAACGGCAACTCGATTATCAAATACGAAGCAATCACCTTCCCACAATGACTCTTCTTTGGGCACGTCTTCTAAATATTGTAGAATTCCGCCCTCTAAATGATAAACCTCCTCAAAGCCCTGCTCTTTTAGATACGCAGTCGACTTTTCACAACGTATTCCGCCGGTGCAAAACATTGCGACTTTTTTATGTTTGGCTGGGTCTAATTCCTTTGCAACATAAGCTGGAAACTCCCGAAACGTGTCAGTTTTTGGATTAATCGCATATTTAAAAGTACCAATCTCAATTTCATAATCATTACGGGTATCAACTAATGTTACTTCGGGGTCTGAAATTAAATCATTCCAATCCTTTGGTTTTATATAACTACCCACCGTGCGCTTTGGGTCAATGCCTTCCACACCCATCGTTACAATCTCTTTTTTGAGCTTCACTTTCGTACGATAAAATGGCTGTTCTTCGTGCAGGGATTCTTTAGTTGAAATAGGATCTAAACGCTCATCAGCGTTGAGTAAAGCAAGCAATGCATCAATCGCCTCACGAGATCCAGATACAGTGCCGTTAATACCTTCAGAGGCGAGTAAAATCGTACCTTTGATTTGGTGCTTTTCCATAAAATCACGAAGAGGCTCGCGCATTGCTTCATAGTCGTTCAACGTGACGAATTTATATAACGCGCATACAATGTAGTTGTTCATAGATTTTCCTTTTGCAGATTGGAACGTAAAACCAGGGCAAAATTACGCGCGCAAAGTAGCAGAAAAAAAATATTTTTTCCATGCAAACTTCATGAATGTTGATCTAACTTAAGGGATTATAGGGTAAATTCAGTTGCTTTTGGAATGAGATCGAACAACAGTGTTTCATCGACTTGAATTACATTTGCCCCTGCCAAACTGTCGCCGTCTGAATATATCGCTTTATTAACACGTTTCTTGGCAAAATAATCAAGCCCCTCTACTACGTCATCATCAAGCCTTAGGTGATTATTATGTTGGGATAAACCTTGAGGGAAAAAAGCATTGAGCAACTGAAGTGTGCCATTCGCTTGCTTACTAACAGCTGCTGAAAACGACGGTTGCATTTTGAAATCTAGTGTTGTGAATTGAAGTGCAGAATGTTTATAAGAATGTGATTCTATATCAGCATACACAACCTCATTGCTTGACTGCGAATCGGCGAACCGTGGTATTGACGACAAATCTTTTTCGAGCATAGATAAATACAAATAAAACAAACTCTTATTTGTATCTAGCCCTTTAATACTGCGATTTAACCGCAATTGCTGTTCAATATGCGGTGCTGTGACTTTATCCATTCAACACATCGTTAATTAACTGGTAATTTGTTATCGTCAGCTAGAGGCTATAACTCAAGTTTTTTTATCAATGAAGCGATACAAAAATTGCGAACAAATACACCATCAAAAGTTGGAGAGTATGAAGTTTGATATAGAAAAGTTGATATTGGGCTAAATTATCGTTTAATGGAGGTGTCGTCCTTCAAGCTATTGTTAATACCATTGCGCCTATAATAACCAACGCCACTTCCAAATATATCTCTTGCCTAGCTCTAATCTATAATTCTGCCTGCGGCTAAGGCAAGAACAAAACTATTGCTAATATAATCAAGAATACTTGAGTCGTTCAATAGTGATGTTAAAAAAATGCCTATTCTAACTACGTGCAAGATAATTGATTGCGACTTAGCATTATTTTTATGCTTATTTAAATAGCAGTGCGCAGGCTAAAATTTAATTTGTAGTTTTTCATCTCCTTGTACATAATTAACGCACTAGTGTACCCAAGAGATAAAAAGGAAGTTGTTGTTATGTCCGAAGAACTTCAAGAACAAGCCAATTTATTTGAACGACAAGACGCGGAGTTTCCTGTTAAGCAGACGTTAGTTGGAAAGATAAAACACTGGCGATTAGGTTTGGGAGAGCGCTGGGCAAAATTGCATACAAATCAAATTATTTATGTTGTCGCACTTTTCTTATTTATTGTTGTTGACGGCGACATGAATACCCCAAACACGATGATGTGGTTTGTTGGTATTCTTGCTTTTTTTGGCATGGCGAGAGAACTCTGGGCTATTTTTTTAAAAGTGTGGGAATCAACATTCGGCAGACTAATTTTGCTAGTTTTATATGCAGCTATTGCCAATTTTACACTTGCTGTCGCCGCCCAAAAAGTCAACATTATTATCACTGCTGATCCCACCCAACTGTATCATACTCTGGGCGTGACAACGCTTTTGGTACTGCCCTTGTGGCTAATGGTAGTCAGCGTAGTCGGCATGATAGTGATTTTTGGTTTAATGCAAATATTGCGTTTAATCCGCGGAATATTGATATTAATGCGGATTGTCCCGAGAATAGCAACGCCTAAAGAAGCGTTTCCAAAAACATTTATTATAGTGCGCTTAATTCTATTGGTGCCTGTTTCTATGACGGTGTTCAATTCGCTTAGCTGGTATGGTGAACAACTCAATTTACCAAAAACTCCGGGTTTCGGCTTTTCTGACAGCTCAGGGAGTATTGTTAATACACAAGTCACTAAAGTGGGTTTAGGTATAATAGAAAATGAACTTCAAGCAGAGGACTTGAGTGATGAAGAGCGCCAGGACTTATTGACGGCTAAACGCAATCTACTCGACAAGTATGACAACGGTATAAACGAGAATTTAACAGAAAATGCGCCGGTCACACAAGACGAATTGCTCAGTAACGAGAAAAATGAGAAGGTAATTGGCAACACAAATGAAGCATCCACCAAAGTTTATTTTCTTGATAATTTGATTGCCTCATTTGTATATAACTATGAAACATTTGAATATTCGCATTGTCAAAAAGGCGTAGACGAACGGGTTGTTTACATCAGTGAAAATGACATATTAGTTGTCAAAAAAGATAATAGCGCGCCCACAGGATACACTTTCAGTACGCGGTCTTGTGTAGTAGTTAACTAGCACAAACTGATTGTGTCGGCCCAAAGGCGCTTTAATTTGCAAAAAAAAGCCATTGGGTAGTCACTTTGCGGCTGTCTGAAATTGCATGTGGTTATTCACATTATGCGAGAAAATATTCTTCTTTTACCTACGGTCGACTTATTTCTTCGTAAACCGGAACGCAATTCACTGCGCGTTGAAGCTAGCCAGCTTTCACGATTTATATTGGCTTCACTTCCTCGTCGGTTTTCTTCGGCGCTGCGGAAGCTGCAAAAAGATTCATAAGCTTGAAGGTCTAATGACATATCTTGAATAACTAATTCAATCATTATGGCGTCATCTAAATAACCCAAGCCTGGAATGTTGTCTGGTATTAAATCCTGTGGTTCACAAAAATACGCTATTGATGTTAAAATTTCGGCCTTTTCATCGTCAGGAATTTGCCATTCTTCATCATTCAAAGCACTGATCAATTGTTTTAACGATGTTACGCGTTGAGTAACAAAATCCGGAATATTGGCCCCCTCCATTTCGTGACATAAAGCTTCAGCCTTGCTGATAACTTCTTGCGCAGGCAAATCTTTTATTTTATCGATAGCTAATCGCATTAGTTCACGAAAGTGAGTTAAATCACTATCGCTTAGTTCTAGGCTTATTTTGATAGACATGAAACATTCCTTTTTTATTGTTTAATTGTATAAATAACAAGCTAAATAAAGAATAGTCGTTATTGAGAGTCGAGTAAAGTTTAAGTTATTGGATAGCTAATCGAAGGGGTCTTAGTCTCTGTTTTTCATTAGGCCTGGTATTACGCAACGTTGTGATCGGTAAACAGACATTTCATTACTCGCCCAACTCAGGTAGAAAAGGAGCGGCCGAACATTAACTGCTATTCCTAGCTTTGTTTACGCTAAGCAAGAAGCGGCTAGTTACCACTAATGAGCTCAGAGCCAATCAATTAAACTTTGATATTTATCCCTTAAGATAAATGCATCCGACACACACTAATTAACTATTTCACTAAATCATTCAGATCATCAATAAATTCAGTAATTTCATCGAGTAAATGTTTTCTCTGCTCTTCAGTTGCTAACGTATCCGCGGCTAACAAAAATTCCTTATACCTGCTACTATTTTCAACATTACGTTGATTAAGAGTAGCTCCACGAAACGCCTCAGGCTTCATCAGTAACTTATTCAATTTAGTTTTAAAGCTATCTCCTCGGTCTGTATCATTTAATAATGAGCGCAATTCAGCTTGATATCGAACACGATATTGTAACCACAACTCAGCGTTGGAATGATATTCACCGTACATATTCTCAACTAGTCGTTCTTGCTCAATGTTGAGTTTACCTAACCAGCGTTTTAAGTTTCTTTTATTCCGTTTTAAAGATTCGCTTTTGCGTTTTTCAGGGGTTTTTGATAGCAGTTCTTCTCTTTCATCTGCTTCTTCTTCGTTCATTTTATCAATTTCTTTGAACATAGAATCTATCTGCTCTTGCGAGAGCATTGGTGACATTTCGACTAAATCAGGAATGATTTTAGATTTTAAGCGCATCCAATGGGCTGCCGCCTTTTGTTGATGATAATCCATTTTATCAAGACTCAATTGCTGAGTTCGGATATCGCCTGACAATTCGCTCAAGTGCTGGATATATTGCGGCAATTCAGATTCTTTGTGCCATGCTAGCCACGTCGCTAATTTGGCATCAACAATATCTTCTTGCTGGTTGGTTAACTCTACAAAGTCATCAACGTACCAATAAACTAGCCAGTCCACATTTTTATAGACAAATTTTGTGGAGCAACCTGATAAAAGTAGAACTAAACCAATAATAATAATTTTTTTCACTCTCACTTACTCCAATCCGAACGTTTTACTATTTTAAATAGCGCCTGTGGTAAGCGGTTTAGGACTGATTAAGGCGCCCTACTCGCGGTTAAAAACGCAGACGCGAGTAAGCTGAATAGACTTATCGTTGCGTGTGGTAGTGGTGGATTAAACTCACGCAAAGCCAGTACGAGTCGATTTATGTTACGCCCTCTTTTTGCTAATTTGCATAAAAAACTACATTGATCAGTAGCTAATGTTCATTCTTTTGAGCCAATGCACCCACCACCAAGCAGGGCCAATCAATAGGTAGCGTAAGTCTTCAAAGAATGATGGCTTTTTACCTTCAACATGGTGACCTATAAATTGTAATACCCACATAACCACGAATAAGCCTAAACTAAACATCCAAACCGACAGATGAAACATAACGAGCAGTTTAATAACACCAAAAGCAGCCAGCGTCAGCAAGGTCATAGCCGCACCAATTGGGCCAGACAACTTAAAATAATAATAAAGCGTGGGAATTGCGAGTACATGTGCAAAAGTAATTTTCATTGCTTGCATAAATTCAGGCACAGGAATCGACCAAAGTAAGCCAATAGTCACAAAGTAAATAGCAGGAACAGCAACCGCATGTATCATTATGTTAGTTTTATTCGTGTGGCTTTCACCATATTTATTAATGAGTCGCTCTACTTCACGCATTTTAAGCCTCTTTATCATTTTTATTACTTTATCTTTAGTGTCTCTTAACAAATAGTTTACAACGTGATCATGTAACGCTCAAGTAAACGTTCAAGCTGATTATCATGATCTTCAAACTGCATGCCATAAGCATGAAACTCTTTTTCAATTCGCACGTTTTTGACCCTAGCCGCAAGTAATAAGGTTCTTTCAGCTAATTCAACGCAAAGCGTAATTTTTTCTTCATTTTCAATAACCTGAAGTACTGTTTTAAATGGGATTAGTAACTTACAACCATTTTTGGAAATATCGACAATTAATCCTTCAACTTCTTTATTTTCCTGTTCATCTAAAACCACTTCTACAGGGACACCCGATATTGCGCGTTTTTGCGATCTCAGTCCTAGTTTTTGTAATACGGATGGAAAGCTTGTAATTACCATCGGTAACGGGGAATTAATTACTTTTAAAACGCGTACTTTAAACGCAACCACTTCGCCGTAGGGCTCGTCGAGTACGTATCTTATAACGAGTTGCGTATCAGGCACTATTAAATGAGTGGTATTAACTGCCTCTGTTGATGCCGGGTATCGAAACAACAAGCATTGCTCGCCATCGGTGCCAAAGTAGGTTGTTCTTAAACGCACGGGCTGGGTATGGGCAATAAGTTGCATATCGGCGTCAGTATTTGGTAACAAACACAATAGTGCATTAATATCCGCTGAGGATATGGTCGGTTTCACTTAAATTCCTTTTTTACTCTTTAACTGTTAAGGCACAAGTAACTGATAACATGATAATATAATACAAACACCATATTACTTAACAAAGGCTTTTATTCATGACAGACGCGCTCACTTATCACATCGTACCTGAAAATTTAACTGAGCACGTTTTTAATGTCAAAATTTCTATTCCCGCATCGCAGCACGATGTTATCCATTTGTCGCTACCGGCATGGATACCGGGCAGTTATATGATAAGAGACTTTTGTAAAAATATTCATCAGTTAGAAGCGTTATCGCCGAGCAGCCAGCAGCTGCCAATAAACCAAATTGATAAACAAACATGGCGTGTTGAAAACGCAGCGGCAGGTTTAGAAATTACGTATCAAGTTTACGCCTTTGACTTATCCGTTCGTGGCGCTTACTTATTTGATGAATACGGGTTCTTCAATGGCACAAGCACCTTTTTAGAGGTCAATGAGTTCACAGCGCATTCAAAAGCACCAATATCAGTTGAGATTGTGAATAATCAACTTTCTAAACATTGGCAGTTGTGTACGTCATTAAAACAAGAGTCTGTTGTTGAGTTTGAAGGCAATGCAACACACTATTTCACGTGTGAAGATTACCAAGAATTAATTGATCACCCTGTCTTGATCGGTGTTGTTGAGAAACACACATTTGAAGTCGCTGGTACTCGCTTTCATTTAGTCTTTTCAGGAAATACTGAAACTGATGTTGAGCGAATTTGTAATGACCTAAAGCCGCTTTGCAAACACCATTTAGATTTGTTCAACGGTTTGCCAGAAAAAGACTATTGGTTTATTACGCTGTTATGTGAAGACGGTTTTGGCGGTTTAGAGCATCGTGCTTCTACTGCGCTTATGTTCCCCCGATTCCATCTACCAATGCGATTTGAGTCGGATATAATACCTACGCAATATGAGCAATTTTTGAGTTTGTGCAGTCATGAGCTTTTTCATGCCTGGAATGTTAAACGTATAAAACCTGAAATAATGATTTCACCCGACTTAAGTTCTGAGCAACACATGGAGCAACTCTGGATATATGAAGGGTTTACGAGTCTTTATGATGACTTGAGTTTAGCCAGAACTAAGTTGATTAACGCCCAACGTTACGCAGAAATACTGGGGGAGAATGTAACGCGCATGAACCGAACTCAGGGTCGACATAAACAAACAATTACGCAATCAAGTTTTGATGCTTGGAGCAAATTTTATAAGCAAGATGCCGGCTCACACAACCATATTGTTAGCTATTATAATAAAGGCGCTATTATTGCTTTAGCACTAGACATTACACTACGACAACTCAGTAATAATCGTTACTCCATTGACCAGTTGATGCAGTTACTTTGGACAAATTATGGATTAAAAAATATTGGAACGCAAAACGATGTAATTCAAACGATCTGCAAAGAGCATTTTAATATCGATATATCGGGATTTCTGAATATCGCAATTTACACGACAATGGATTTACCATTAGACACAATGGTTCAAAGTATTGGATTAAAGTTAAATTTAAGAAGCCGAGCATCAATCGATGATAAAGGTGGTAGAGCCAGTACAGAGACAGTCAAACATGCGTTGGGGGCAACCTATAAGGACCAAGGGAGTGGCGTTGTGTTGCAAACAATGCATGATGGTTCGCCCATTGTTCAAGCTGGGGCTCAAATCGGTGATGTAATGATTGCTTTAGGTCAATGGCAGGTTAATAGTGGTAACTTGCAACGACTATTGGACAATCAACAAAGCGAATCAGTAGCAATAACATTGCTTCGACAGGGCCGTATCATTCGATCAACCTTAACTATTCGCCCTGCTATTAATGACACCGTTTATTTTACTATTGAAGACTCAATCCTGTTTGATGCTTGGATACAGGGCAGCGTTTCTAGTTAGTGATTATGGCTATTGCGTCGAGTCTGGAAAATTGACTAAAAGCGCCGGGTCTAAGCGTTCTTTAAACCAATTAATTCGCCAATCAAGATGCGGACCAGTCACCCGACCTGTCGCTCCCATTTCAGCTATCTTTTGACCTTTTGTCACCACATCTCCTTGCTTAACATTGATCGAAGACAGATGAATGAACGTTGATGAAACCCCTAGACCATGATCCACAATAAGTGTACCACCAGAGTAATACATATCATGGTGAGCCAATGTAACCACACCGTCTATGGGTGCAACGATTGAGGTACCAACAGGCCCAGCAATATCTAGGCCGAAGTGCGGACGTCTCGGCTCGCCATTAAATACGCGCTGACTCCCATACACCCCTGAAATGGGTCCTTTGGCTGGCGACATAAGCTCTTGGGAAAATGCACTTAACTCAGAGCTTGTTGCTCTTGCTGAGGCTATCTGCGCATTGTCGTTGCGTATACGTTCTAAAACTTCTTTGGCTGGAGAAACATATTTTGACGCAACCCCTTCTATACGTTGTATAGCATATTCGCGTTTCGCTAATTGCAGCAGTTTTTGATTACGGATAGTTTGACCAGGTAATTGCCATTCTAATTTTTGTGTTAAATCGGCATCACGGCCAAAACCAAATACGAAATGACCTGAAGCTAAGATAGTAATTTTTTTACCATTCAGCCACACAACACTGCCACTACTTAATTTACCACGCACCAACGCACCTTGCGTTAAGCGACCATTTAACACGAGTGAGGACGTCAATTCAGGATTGTCTTCCGCGTTTACATCATTTGACGCCGAACCCACTAAACTAGCAGCGGTGCTAGTTTTGTTATCAATGGCTGTTGTTATCGAAGCAGATGCGCGGAATCGCTCTGCTTTATCATTTCCAGCCAACACGTTGGCACTAAATAAAATACAGCTATAGATAACGGCGTATAGGCTTAAATTAATGCGAGAGCAACCGTGTTTTTTTAGGCTTTTATTCATCCGCAACAATGGCACCTTTGCCGACACCTTCGAAGGCTCTAACTTCTAATTTCATGTCTGACATTGTTTTTAATTCATCAAACATAAACTGAGCTAAACATTCAACCGTTGAGTCGGTTTCGATAATCTCACATGCCTCTTTTTCTATTGCCATTTCAAATTCACCCTGGGATGATTCGTATTTGAAACAATGAAATTTGTCTGCATTAATATTTTCATGTCGAAAACTTAACTGAAGAGGTGAAACTAAATCTTCTTTTGTGCCGATATAGATATCAGCCCATCTTTTTGACCAGTAGTTTTGCCAAGTATCACTTTCTTTGCCATCTTCAAAAATCAGCACTTTTGAACGATGTCCATGTGCAATGCGTTGGCAATTTCCCTCGTGTTTTTTGAGTCCGTGAGTATAGTGATAAAAATCTGTTGGAATAACCTCCTCACGCAAAAAAAGCTCTACAGAATGAACATTTTCTGGCAGGTGAATTTTTATGACTTCTTTTAAGTACTCGGTTACCGAACTCATATTTACTTCATCAGCATACACAAAAGCATAAGCTTCAGGTGGGCAATACAAATGCAAGCTTTGTGGGTTTGCTGCACCCTCGTGATGATAAGAGAAGTCAACTTGAACTCGCTCGTGAGACTGATCATGAGTAATTGAAGTACAAGGATGTTCAGCGGGCACGACTAATTTATGATCAACATACTCATCAATGACATGCTTTAGTTCTTTCTTCACTTTGCCGAAATCTTGCACCATGCTCTCTTCGTTCAATCCGCCATTTAGCAGAATATCGACAATCCAGCTTTCACCTACCATCCCACGTTTTGGGCAAAGGTAAGAAAAATCCATGACAGTCAAATCGTTTACGAATAATTTCATATAGGCAATTAGCTTCCTTTTGTTGCGCGTAGCAACTGGTCTTTTAAATTGGGTGGAATACCGCGAATTGTTAATGTGTCTGTATGCGGGTCATATAAAATACGTTCACCCAATAATGGACGGTCAAAGTTGATAGTCACGCCCCCCCCTGCACCACTAAATTTCGCCAATGACTTAATTGCAGCACGATCAGGTTGAAAACTCTCCTCTAATGGCACTTCTTGTTGGTCATTAAATACAGTAAAAGATTGTCCTGAATCTTCATTTTTTGGTAAAAACTGCGCAATTTCCTGCACGGTAACATCCTCACCCTCAACTACCTTCTCTTTAAAGTAGCTTGCTACTGAACCACGATGTTGATTTTTTTCATAGGCATCGCATTGCTCCTGCGATAGGTAGTCATCGACATTTTGCATTAGTTGTTTGTTTTGCTGTTTTACGTCGACCTTCTCTTCACAACCAATATACTGCATGAAGAAATCTGAGACCTTGCGACCCATACGACCTTTCAAGAAACTGATATACCTGAATTGGTCTGGTGTTACTTGCCATTGCGTAATATCAATGCGCACGGCTAGTTGCATTTTACTAAAATCTAAGTGGTCACTGTAATCCAGATCCATTTGCTTATTAACAGCAACATGCTGTTTGGTGTCAATAAGCGCAATCAGTAAATATTGCGTGGCCAAATATTCATATTGGCTGAATATTAGAAATCCGGTTTCTACCATTTCTTCTTTAGCTAGGGTTTGTAATAAAAACTCACCACTTTTAACGCTAAATGCATGAAAATCCATCTCGCTTTGTAATACCTGTGATAAATCATCAGCAAAGGGATTTTCTGTTTCTTCTACAAACCCGCCAACTCCCTTGCCGGGCTTACTGTTAAAAGTCGTATGAAGCTGTTGCGCTAACGTCTCTATCTCTTTACTTGCCTCAAAACAGCTTGAACGAGGAATAAAATGAAGCTTGCCATCGTCAGACAAATTTAAACGATGAACAACAAATTGGTGAATGAGTGCACTCATATACTTAAAAGACTACCTTATTAAATGTGCTAAACTCTCGGTTTAGTATAGTACTTATCGCAGTTTACCCTTAAGCATCGCTACAATAAACTTAGATTTCCCAAACAATTGTTTGTGAATGAATATAGTACCATTATAATGCGTACTCTGAATTTGGTTAATTGTAACCAGTTTTTCATCAAAAATCATAGGACAGATTAATGCCACAACAATCCCGATACTCTGATAAAGAGTTTGAAGCGGCTATGCAAGACGTTTTCATCGCCTTAGAAAAAAATAATGCAAACAGGGATTTGTCATTAATGGTCTTAGGCAATGTCTTATCTAATATTTTTACGCAACAAGTTGCTCCACAAAAAAGAGAAGCAATGGTTGAACAATTTTGTAATGTTTTGAAAAGAGCAGTCAAAGGGAATTAGCAACCGATATGATTTTTAATGAATCACCAAGACGTAAACAAATAAACGAACTGGTTGCATGGGGGCATTGGTTCGCTCTTGCTAATATTTTAATGGCACTAGTCATATCCTCAATATATTTACTTTCATCCCCTATATCAAGCACGCCTGTTAGTATTACATATATGCTCGTGACTTGGATTGGACATATCAGTTTTATTACTTTCTTTGGCTTCGTTCTTCTATTGTTACCCCTTTGTTATAAAGTTAAACAGCCACGTGTATTAAAGGTATTTGGCTCAGCCATTGCAGCTATCGGACTCGCACTTCTGGCTTCTGATGCGTTACTTTATAATAAAACGGGCTTTCACATTAGCTTCAGTTCTGCGGCTTTGCTGAGAAGTGAAACAGAAGGACAGATGAGTGCATTTAATTGGCTCCAGTGGTTCTATTTGGCATTACTTACCGTTGTCTGGTTGATGTTTCAATTGGTACTCGCAAATGCTATTCACAAGCGCATAAAACGATTCATGAAAGTGCATATAGGGGGTTATGTCACGAGTGCCTTTGTTGTTTGCTTTGTTGCTAGCCACGCAATTCATGTTTGGGCCGATGCCAAATTATATGCCCCAGTATTGCAGCAAGATAATATGCTGCCTCTGTCCTACCCCGCAACTGCCAAGACATTAATGTCACGTATTGGTGTATTTGACTTACAAGATTATAAGCAGCGCCAAAATTTACAGTTTAACGACGATGATTTTTCTTTTGATTATCCACCGAAACCAATTTATTGCTCGGTTGACGCTACGCAAAAATTACTATTTTTAAGTTTGCGTAATGACAGCCTGCAATCTGAGCCTAAAGGTTTGATGGATAATGGCTTTCATTTTGTTAGTAACACATTAAAAAATGATTACTTAATGTCCGCTGTATATGGTCTACCACAAGGGTTATTACCAAGCGTTGCTAAGGCACAACCAGTCACACTTGCGTTATCAAAGGCATTTAATCTCGACGTCAGCATGTACAACCATGAAACCAGCAATCAAGATGATGTTGAGAAAAAGCCATTTTATTCAACTAATTGGGACTCCTTTAATAGCAAATTGAATGAACAATCTAGTGGTTTATTTATGGCAACAGTGACGAATGAAGAGCTATATTCAATTGATTTACAAGTGCTCAGCTTGACGACCAAAATCTTATTTGTAGCAAAACCTGAAGATAGCCCTTATCACAAGCTTTATAGTAATTTGCAGATCAAAACGAACATGTCAACAACAGAAGACATTGCTCCTACTATATTGACAGAGCTAGGCTGCAACGCTGCGCCCGATAATTACTCCATTGGCCAAGCATTGCAATCACCGACACGAGCTTGGGCCGTTAGTACGCAAGGTAGACACTTAATTGTAGTGCACAAAGGACTGATTACTGAAGTTAGCAAGGACGGCAGCTTTGAAATTCGTGATTATATGACTAATGAAAAAGTGTTAACTGAAATTGATACTAATTTATTAAGTCGTTCCATTAAACATATTACTGAGTTTTCGAAACAATAAATAAGCAGACTACGTTACTCCAATATATGTAGTCTGTTGCTGCCTTTTGTATTTCAGTTATAAGTTTATTGCAATGGTATTGAAAGGAACTTAAGTTAGATGAAATGGGGTTCCCACCCACTCGATTATGTTCTATATTATTGGTTACAAATATCTGTCAATTGCTTGAAAATTTAGACCAAACTTATCTACGTTACTTCCTCGCCGGAGCGCATATGAAAAATACCTTATCAATAATTATACTAGCCGTTTTAGTCTCAGCCTGTTCTCCTGACGTCCCGAAAGAACGAGCCATAGAAGATCAAGCTAATGAGCTTGGCGGCTGGCAGATAGACTTTTTAGATGAGTTTGACTCATTTAATGCAGAAAACTGGCAAGACCAGATATTATGGGTGAATAGCGAAGACCAGTGTTATGTTCCTGATAATCAGTTTAATACTAGGGAAGTAAGCGAAGGCACACTCAAACTTAGAGTCATTGACCTAGGAGAGAAACGCCCCTGTGACAACATAAGTAAAGAAGGTAAAAAACATCACGATACACAATATGTTGCCGGTCGTATTGCCTCAAAAAATCGTCATGAATTTGTAAAAGGTAAATGGACCGCCCGATTAAAGGTTGAAAATAGTGGCCAACCCGGCATGTTCCCAGCGTGGTGGTTGCTAGGTGCTTTAAACAATGAAGCACCAGTGCAGGAAGCAAATGAAACTGTGTGTTGGCCAATGACAGGATCTGGTGAAATAGACATATTTGAACATCATAGTGATGGTGGTCCCGATCACTATGCGGCGCGCGCAATAACAAGCTTGGGCTATTGTGATGGTGGTGATTGGCAGGCACTAATGCTGGTTCAAGCAGCAACGCTAAGTGAATATCATGATTATTCGGTAGAACTATTGGGGAACAGCATCATTTTCCGCCTTGATGGCGTGGAAGTTTACCGCAATGAAAAGGAGGAAGATCAATTCCCCGAGCCATTATTCGCTATCCTGAATTTTGCTAAGATCAATGACGCTCCCATGAACCAAAATTGGACGATGGAAGTGGACTGGGTAAAACACGAAGTATGGAAATAGGCGACTTGCTTTATCGAGTTTGCTGCGAGCCTATTTATTCTGAATTTGTGCTTGCGCCAATTTCATAAACTCTGCTGCTGGTAATGGTTTCGACCAATAATAGCCTTGTCCATACACGCAGCCTTGAGCATTCAGCATTTCAGCCGTTTCCGCATCCTCAACGCCCTCCGCTACATTTTCTAAATCCATTGCGTGGCTCATTTTTATTATCGCATTTACAATATGTTGTAGCTGTAAATTGCCAACCATATCTCGAACAAATGACATATCTATTTTTAACGTAGAAGCGTTGAATTTTGATAAGTAGTTGAGGTTTGAGTATCCCGTTCCGAAGTCATCAATTGCAAAATATACGCCGCGTTCGACCATTAAGAAAATTTGTTGCTCTATATGTTTAGTATCGTCAATAAACAGTGATTCGGTAATTTCCAGTTCAAGTAAATTTGGATCAAGGTCTGCCTTTTGAAGCGCTCGGAAGACGTGACTAGGCAAATTTCCTCGCTTAAATTGTAACGGTGACAAATTTACTGCTACCGATAGGCCTTTTAATCCATTTGTTTGCCACTTTGCACATTCAGCACAAGCGGTTTCGAGCGCCCAACGTCCAATTTCAACAATTAATCCAGACTCTTCCGCAACGCCAATAAATTCATCAGGGTAAATAAGCGTATCACCCTTTCGCCATCGGATTAGGGCTTCTGCACCCACAAACTGATTAGTGGCCAAGTGAACCTTTGGTTGGTAATACAATTCAAATTGTTCTTGCTCTATGGCCAATTTAAGCTCTTGGTTCATATTCAGTCGTCTATTAATCGACGCTTCCATTTCGTTCTCATAGAAGTGATAGCTGTTTGGTTCTTCTTCTTTGGATTTATAAACCGCAAAGCTGGCCTTTCTATTTAATTCTTCAAAAGACTGCCCATCGAAAGGCCCAATAGCTCCTCCAAGTGAACACGTCAATTCAAAGTCATATTCAGAAATAGATAAAGGTAATATAGTGAGACGAATAGTTTGGTGGCAAAAATCTTGCAATGCTGCAAAGTCAGGGACCCGTTTTATAAATGTAAACTCAATGCCTGATGTCCGATATACGTAGGTCTGATCATCTTGCAGTTTAACGAAGCGCTCCGATAAGTTATGTAAGACTCGATCACCGAACTTATGACCTAATGTGGAATTTATCCAACTAAAATTATTCATATGCAAGGTAACGAAACCAACCGTATCGCCATTTTTTGGTTTATCATTAAATAGTGCGATTAGATCTAGCTTACATTTTTCGGCGTTAGGTAACCCGGTAAGCTCATCGAATAAAATATGTTTTTCAGAGTTTTCCTTAATAACATTATAACGTTTATTTTGCTCGACAAGTCCTACAATTAGGGCTTTGATATAACCTGAAATGAGTAGAACACCCATTCCAAAAACAGCTAAAACGACGGACATATCGATTGCTTTGGCCCAACTCGAGTAGTCGGTAAGCACTTTGGGCTCAACTAGGTTAATGGAAATTGAATAAGCAAAAAAATAAAGACTGCTCAGCATATAGCAGGACAAGGGAATGATCATCCCTTTACCACCAAGCAACGATGCAAATATCAGCACACATGGATACAACAGCAATGAGGTGTCATATAAACCGTCATAATAAAAAGCTTTTGACGATGCAAATATAACGACGGTCCAAAGTGTCATGCCCGCAACAATATTGCATGTATCCTCTGTTAATAGTTTTAATAGGCCAATAAAAAAAGCCACCACTACTACGCTGTCAATCAGCCACTTGGTATCGTCTTGCAACCAAGCGCTTGTTGCCATTATTAGAAACAGACTAATAAATACATAAATAACCGACTTCACTTGGCCAACACATGACCTGATATCTTCTAAGAGAAGTGTCGAAGACCCAATAGGCGATAATACATTGTTTGGTTTTTCAAACACGTTTATTTTCTTGAATATTTAATTCATGGGAGAATTTCAGTGAGTGTTCAGGGTTTTCACTTTTGATGTTCTTAACATCATACATAGCTTGGTCAGCAAGGTTGATAACCTCCTGCAGCACTCGACTATTCTCAGGGTAGAAAGCAGCTCCTACACTTGCCCCAACAGCCACATTCTGATTAAATTTGCGAAGGAAATACGGCTTGGAAATTCGTTGAACCAAACGTGCAACAATATCTCTTGTCGTAGATTCGTCCGCACCGTCAAGCAACAAAACGAACTCATCACCTCCCCACCGACCACCAAAATCTACAGTCCTTAACGTCTTTTTAATTCGGTCTGCAACAAAAACCAATATTTCGTCGCCTGCCTCATGACCGTAAATATCGTTAATTCTTTTGAAAGAGTCTAAGTCGATTAAGGCCAAACAGAATGAACGATCTTGCTCAATGAGTGCTTCAATCTGCTTTTCTAGACCTTGTCGATTATAAAGTTTAGTGAGCTTATCAAAATCTGCTTGATAGGCTAAGGATTCCAATTCTTTCTTGCGTTTAGAAATGTCGTGGAGGGTAATTTGATAATATTCACGCAAGTCGTCATTCACGATCGAAGTGATGACCACTTGAACCCAAACAGAATCTGAATCTTGGGTCGTTTTTAGTTTAAATTCTCCTGTCGCAATTTCATCGTTCGCAAAAGCTAATTCTACTGAACGTAAAAGCTTGTCAGGCTCTGCAAAAAGATTTTCTAATAATGGCCCATAACTCTTTTTTAATTGAAGACCCAGTTTCCCGAGCGTGACTTCAAATGCGATATTAAAAAGTAAAATATTGCCTCGTGGTTCCATTAATACAATCGGCGACAAAGAGTTTTCAAATAACATTCTAAAGCGCTTTTCTAAGGCCTCAATCTCTTGCCTTAGCTTTCTTTCTCTAGTGAATTGTTCTTGGGTTTTATCAAGTAAAACATTGACGTCTCTTACCAATCCACCCAATTCACTATTTTGGTGAAAATCAGGCACCGACAAACGATTACCTTCACCTGGCGTTGTCTTATGCAATGCACTGGCAATGTTTATCATAGGCCTAGTAATTAGGAAGAAAGCGACACAGATTGCTACAAAGGTGACTACAAATGCTTGAATAATCATAGCGGCAGAGTTATCTGATGCTAGCTGTTTCGCTTTGTCTTCAATGTATTGAATATTTGGGGCAATAACAACGGTACCAATTGATTTATCGGCTTCAAATAAAGATTGAATGGGAAAAATAACGGGGTCAATAAAAGCATTGTCGTTGTTGATCACTTCAATACCTTCAAACATCATTTTCGCATTAAGCACAACTTCATTTGTAGAAAGACCATCGACCACTTCTTGGGCGAGATCCTTTTCGACTAAATACGCAGCCGTCGCTGCAGTAGCAGCAATCGTTTTATATAAACTCCCAATACTTTGCTGAGTGATCGCGACTTCCTGGTTAAAAGTCACTCTATAAAACAATTGAGAAGAAAGAAAACCTATAGCGACAGATGCAAAACCAATGACTATTGCCAGTCGTAGTAATAGTCCACTTTTATTTATCAAAACGATAAACTATTTTAAGGTCGTCTGTCACGCTGCTTTCTCGAACATATGCAATGGCATTCTCGGTTTCCATGACAAAAGCTAAAATAGCGCTTTCGTCTTTTTGTTGCGTCGGCGGTCTAGCACGACCGGAAAACTTAACTTTTGACCAATAGGCATTAACGCGTGCTAATGGCATACCTACTAATGAAGCATAAAATTTTGTCCTCGTATTTAGGTCATCTTCAATATCCACTGGCACCGCTTTTGAGCCATCGGGAAATGCGACATATTTGCCCATATATAAGTCAATAACTTGAGAACGCGAAAGGATGGACGTTGGGTTGTTCTTATTCACAACAACCACTAATTCAGCGCTACTGACAAAACTTGCGAAAATCAGCGCACCAATCACAATAATTGTTTTAAGTAAGTTTAATTGTATCATCAGTATAAAAAGCTCACGTTGGCAAACAGAGTATTAACACGCCCTGTCCGATTTTCAGTCGTATCATTTTCTATCGCAGGCTGCCAAAAAGTGCTTCCGCCATCATTTATCCGCGTATGATCTAGCTGAAGTTTAAATGATATGTTTTGAGCAAAATCCCAGCGCCAACCTATAGACGTGGTTGTTTGATTGATACTGTAATAATTGAGTATAAATTTAGACCCAGCATAAGCTTCTAAACCACCTGGTATTTGTCCAAGCGCCACTAAGTTAATACCAGTTGCATCTAGATCAAATTTCTCGGTGTCACTAAACGCAATAGAAGTAAAAAAGTTATGTGAATTGTAATGATAAATGCCACTCACGTAGCCACTTTCAACGCCTTGAATTGCTAAACTATCGGTCCTATTTTTTGCTATCTCTGAAATTATAGTGACTGTTTCGAATCGATATTGACCGCTTATAGAAGTATAGGAGCCTTTTCGATTATCCAAGTCAGCGGCGTGCACAAAATCGACTGCGTTGGGCCATATGTATGAAAAATTAGGAACAAATGCATCGAGTTGGCTCATGCCTACAATTAGCGGTTGTATAGCTTGTGAATCGAACTTTAGTCGGGTGTGGTTTACTGCTATATCCCAATTAATTGACTGAAAATCTAGCGCTAATCCAATAATATTATCGAACTTAAATTGAGGCGCATCAGGCGCACTAAAAGCGGTTACAGCAAACTTATTCTTGCCATAAAACAGTTTTGCTGAAAGCGTTATATCGCCGAGCGGTTGGCTGTAAGTCACGTCAACGCCGTCAAGGTAACGATGAGGTATAACCCCGTAAATTTCAGTAGGTACATGCGCCCAAGAATAGGCATAACCTATGTCTCGGTATTCCGTTAACAAAAACATATCAAACGCTGTGCGGCCAAGTCTGAATGACCAATTAGCACTTGGTGCATACCTTACGAAAGCTAAATTTAATGCTGAGCCAAGATCAATATCTTCCTGGTCTCTATAGATAGCCTGAAAAACCAAATCGATTTGGTCAGACGCAATAATATCGAATTGAATACCTAAATTTGTACTTTCAGCGAAGTCAAAGTCGTTTTTGAATACCCTTCCTGACTTAGAAAAGTCCGCTCGATAACCAAACTCTCGTGAATCTGTTGTTACAAAACCGATGGTTCCAAATCCGGACACGCGGACATCAGGACCAGCCCAAGCAAAACTTGATACCAGCAGTAGAAAAAAAACACTCTTTATAAACATTAATATAGCCTTAAAATACTGAGAAAAACACCCTACAATTTCTTATGCCACGCACATTTGACTAAAAACGATACTTGTTTGGTTCTATACAAAATAGTATGAAGGTCAATGCACTAGATATTTTCTGACGACTTGAATAAAGGCAAACGCGCTAAGTCTTTACAAATCTGAAAATACAAGCGTAATCTTCTGTATTGATGAAAAGATTCGTCCGTTTGTGTATGCTTTCACAATTCCGTTTGACTCATAACGTCTATTATTTATATTAAAACCAAACCGCTTTAGGTCGATATATCCTAAATTAGCAGGGGAAGTAGTCAGAGATTATTTTTTCAAAGAATCAATTAGACGATAAGACAGCCTAATTCAACTATTTTAATTCTGATCTTAAAACTAACAAACGGCGTTAAAAAACGTAATGCTACGCTTTTGTTACTTATTTTTTGTCAATCCTTCTAGAAAGCTGATTGTGTGTTACCATCTGTTTGAGGCAGCTGTTACACTGGGCGGAAAAAATAAAAAATTGTAACAAAATGTTAACAACATAGAATACCGCTAAATTAAGCCTTTTTTGTCAGTTATGATACTAAATATTATTCCCTAACATAATTGTGTTTTAAAAAATTAGTGAGGAGCCTAGAATATTGGCTACGAGATCAAGGATAAGTATCTGTGACGACAAAACTAAAAAAAGCATTAAATATCCATCATTTCAGAGTTGTGAACCGCTTTGCGCACTTAAAGGAGATAAAAATTTCCGATATAGAAAGGTTTTTGGCATCTTATGTCTCTATGCCAACCGCAAGAAAAATAATTCACCAATTGAATGATTTAGATATAATAAGTTTTGAACAAAATACTATAGACAAAAGAGTCAAAAATGTGCGGTTTCTTATAACTAATTTAGATGAATTTATGTAGACTAATAGCTTAGTGGCAAAAGGTGGGACGAGCAAAGAAAAAATATAGTAACAAAAGCATTTTCCTCGCGCGGTATATAAAAAAATATATACACCGCCCTAGAAATTTATCCTTTTTTCCATCAGACCATCTTTCCCCCGTTTTCAGATTTAAATGATAGGCTAATTTTGCACACTAGTGCCCAGAGTTTTGTGTTTGAAGCACGATACAGTTATAGAATCGAGAGAATACAGGCTATTTTGAGTTCACACAAAACCCTCAGCCTTTTAATTATAGGATTGCAGAGGGCTTATCTCTTTGAGTTTTTATGAAAATAAACTTCTACCACACATTATAAATTGCGCCTGCTCTTCAAATGCAATAATGAAACTCCGAGAAAAAGTAGTTCCTCTGGCTTCCGGAAATGTTTTGGAAGTTGGCATGGGCTCCGCTGTTAATTTACGTCTATATGATCCTGCAAGAGTTGATAAGATATGGGGTCTTGAACCCTCTGCAGGGATGCGCAGAAAAGCTCTCTCTAATTTAGAAAAGTCACCTATTACCGTTGAGTGGCTAAACCTCCCAGGTGAAAAAATACCGCTTGATAATAATTCAGTTGATTCGGTCGTATTAACTTATACTCTTTGCACCATCCCCGATTGGCGTGCTGCTATGAAGCAAATACACCGCGTATTAAAACCTGATGGTAAAATTATCTTTTGTGAACATGGCCAGGCCCCAGACGATTCAGTTCAAAAATGGCAAGACCGTTTAAATAATTTATGGGGCAACCTTTTTGGAGGCTGTCATTTAAATAGACCGATAATTGAGAATATACGAAGTAGCGGGTTCACTATCGATTGGTTTGAAAGTGGGTATATAAAGGGAGTCCCAAAGATTGCATCTTATATTAGCTTTGGCGTAGCCATTAAAAAGACCTAATATGCCAACGAGTTCGTCGCTAAAAATTAGCTATCCAGATTGCTTCTTTACATATTTGACTTAACAATCATTCACTTCCCAATACAGTACCACCCTGCTGACCTATATCTAACAACTTAAAATTTTATTAATTATTCGACTTCAAATTGATACTCATGTTTGATTTAAGTCAAATATTGGCAAACGTTAGTATGATAATTTACTCAAAAGAAATTAACTCTATAAAACTATCACGGTGGAACGATCATGAGTACTTACAATAAAATCATCGTTGCAATTGATTTCAATGCTGACTATAAAAGAGTGATGCAACGGGCCATAACTGTTTGCCAATCACCTGAAGACATCAGTTTGCTGTATGTATCTATGCCTATAGTCTATATCCAACCACTATTATATGGTACAGAATACAATTCTATAGAGGACGCTGAAATCGTTGATAATGCGAAGAAACGATTAACACAAATTGCAGAACAATTTAATATTAACAAAACAAATGTTCACGTTAGAACGGGTGATGTTTCGGATGAAATAAAGGCGATGGCGAATGAAAGTAAGGCTGACCTTATTGTAATAGGCACCCATGGCAGAAGTGGGTTTAAGGCACTTCTTGGGTCAACCGCAAATGCCGTTCTGCACGGTGTCAAGCAAGATGTACTCGCAGTGCGGATGCATGACAAAACGGTTTAACAAGATAGCTGTCTGCGCCAGCACTCTGTCCTTCTTCAATATCAGACTTTTGTCCTCTAGCTGTTAAAAGCATCACATAGGGAATTTTTTTTCTACTTCCTTGTTTTAACTTTTCATACAGTTGATAACCATGGGTTTCAGCGTCCATCATCTCGTCTAAAATAACTAAATCAGGTTTGATCAGGTTTGATCACGTTAGTTATCTCTAATGCTCGCGTGCCATTTTCAGATTCATGTAATTCGTAATCACCAAACTCAAGTCTCATACACACTAACCTCCGTAAATCACTTTGATCGTCAACAATTAAAATTATTTTTTTGCTCATAGCTCTTTATCCGATAGTTTAGTGCTGACAATAGGTAACCAAATAGTTACTGCCATTCCCTTGTTCTTAGCACTAATAAATTCGATGTCGCCAGCGTGGATCGCCATTATCTCTTTAACCAGTGATAAACCCAATCCAGTACCAGGCACTAACCCTGATTCATCTGCTCGGTAGAAGCGTTCTCCAATGTGTAATAATTGCTGAGGGTCCATGCCAATACCATTGTCAACGATGCTAACGCCGAACTGTATACTTCCATTCTTTTCGCGTTGACTTTTTTTTAATATAACATTTTCATTTTTAGGCGAATATTTGAATGCATTACTGAACAAGTTATTAAATACCTGACGCATTTTGTCGATATCAAATGACAACAATGGCCAATATTCTGACGACTGAACTTCTATTTTACGACCATTAAATGCACCTTCGGCTTCAGCACAAGACTCATTCAGAAGCTCTTTAAGTGATTGTTGAACCATATGGAAACTTTTCCCTGCCCTTGCTTCTATGCGCGACAAGTCAAGTAGTTCATCTAATAAGCGTTTTAGATTTACTGACTGACGATGAATCGTTTCAAAAATCTCATGCGACATCTTTTTATCATATTCACGGTTCATTAAGAGTTCAGAGAAGCCATATATACTAGCTAATGGTGTGCGTAATTCGTGAGCCGCTGTTGATAGAAACTCACTTTTCATTTTATCTATCTCGGTCTCATGCGTTACGTCTCTGAAGTAGAGTACTTGCCCCTCTTTTACCCCCGTGACTGCATACATTGTTTTAATGTTACAATGCAGCACACGTACTATTGGATATGATAAATATATCAGGCGTTCATTATCTTCGTCTCCAATCAGACTGGTATTTTCCATCAGTTCCGAATTATATAAACTGGTCATTGCATCACTAAATATCGCCGCCGATTTACCGATAAACATGCCGGCTTGAAGCCCCATCATATTTAATAACGCTGGATTAATATAAGCAATTATATTATCGGCATTGACTAATACAAACCCATCAGGACTCAAGGTTAATATCGTGTCCAGTTCACGCGTTCGTTCTTTTACTTTTGCTTCCATTTTCGAACGATAACTATCCAACTCGGTGATGTCTTGCCCCACCCCCACTACACCGACAACATCGCCATTCGCATCGCGTCGCGTCGTTGCATTTAGCAACACCATTACCAAATTATTATTTTTTGTATAAATTGGGAGCTCAAAGTTAGCGGTTTCATCTCCTTTTAATGCTTTTTGAAATACATCATTTACTGACTCACGATACTCTGCAGTAATGAACTCCTCTACTAGATTTTTACCCATTACCTCATCAGGTTGAAAGCCTGTTATTTCAGCTGACTTTTGATTCCATTGATTTACATGACCATCTGCATCAACACCAAAAATTGGGGCATTAGCAGTATCAATAAATATAGTCAACTCCTCAGCCACACGGACTCTTTTAGTCCGATAACTGTCAAGTTTACTTTGCAATGCCAGCTCTTTATTCGCAGTTACTAATTCATCAGTGCGCTTATCTTTCTCGTTGCTTTGGAACGCAAGTTCAGTGTTAGCACGGACTAATTCATTGGCTTTTTTTTCTTTTTCTTCGTTGGCGAGAATTAACTTGTCTGCAAGCTTCTCTTTCTCTTTATTCTGAAAGGCAAGTTCCGTGGTGGCTCTTGTTAATTCATCTGCTTGTTTGTCTTTCTCTTTATTTGTATTTAATTGATCTTCACTATTTTTCAGCATAAATAATCAGCTCTACTTGTACGTTTTAAAAATTACATCTGAGTTCGAAACTAACGTCAGACTAGAACGATTCAATAAAAGTAATGATTATGTTTTGGAACCTTCGGTGTCGCTCCAAGCGGCGCCGTTAGTTATTGATTCACAAAGATGAGAATAGGAAGGACCACATAACGAACGTTGGCAACTAAGTAGTGCTATGTTTACAGTGAATAAATTAAAAATAAATAGCGAATATTCTATCAATTTCACGTTAGAGACCTTTTTAACAGTCGGGTAATACTAAACATAAAAACTTAATCCTTTTAGCGTAAAACTGATTCCTTAGATCCATATTATACAATATATATGAGTATATATGAGTATATATGAAATTATTTGCTTAAATGTTTTATATAATATTTTTGATTTACATTGAAGTAGCATCGCATTCACTAATTATTAGATTTACTTTTTTTGCTTATAGCTTCCAACCCACTAGTTTAATTTTTAATAAAGGTTACTACACAGTTACTGCCATTCCCGTGTTCTTAGCATTAATAAACACGGTGTCGCCAACGTGAATTGCCTCTATCTCTTAACCAGTGACAAACCTAATCGAGTAGATGGTGTTACCCCTGATTCAACTGCTTATATAATATTGGTTTAGGCAGAGTAGATAGTGCATCCCCAAGTCACAAATAGTTCTTTTGCAACACCTCGTTTCACTACCTATCCCGCTTGACCTTTAGTACTGTTAAAATGCTTATTAATTTTTATTAATAGCTACTCGGTCTGTAATATTATTTTACATTGTTGATTAATAACTTTTTCAATTTCATCAAATGGAATAGGCTTGCTAAAAAGGTGTACCTGCTCTGGCAGACCACCTTTATGCTCAATAGCCCCAGGGGATAATCCAGATACAACCATCACTATTAACTGTTTAAACACATCAATTTTAGATAGAGCCTTCAACATATGGATACCATTCATATTTGGCATTTGAATATCGGTAATTACAATATCAGGTTTCCATGCTCCAATTTGTATTAAGCCCTCAAAACCATCCATTGCTGTTTCTAAAATAATAGGTAAGTCCCAACCTTTAATCCTTAATTTGTACAACATAATTAAGTCAGGCTCATCCTCAATAACTAAAACGCGCACTAATCGGTTTGGAGCAAGATCTTTGTTATCTTGCTTAAGTTGTTCTTTAAACATTTCAATGTCAGCTAGATTGAAACGTCGATGGCCCCCAGGAGTTTTCCAAGTTTGGAGTATTCCTGATTCTGACCAAAGCTGTATAGTTCGTGTAGTTACCTCTAATAAACTAGCCGCTTGCTTTGATGTACAGTACTTTTCTTTTGCACTCTCGAGTTTAGCCATTTCTGTTTTTTCTGTTTTTTCTGAATATTCTGAATATTCTGAATATTCTGAATGTAATCTTAAAAAATGTAAAAGTCAACACTGCCGTCAACAATTACCAGCATACGTGGTTAGTTACTAAGAAACAGCGATGCATCAGGACGATCCACTTAGGCTAGGAGTTGATTATTGTGAAGAGGCTGTGCGTAAAAGTTATCGACGTTTGTTCACACAACTCCGACTTGACCATTGATTCTGCCGCTCTTACCTTTATTGGTTCGATCAACTCAGGAGTAAACCAGACAACCTCTTGAAGGCCAGCTTTTATAGCTGCTTCGACATCTGACAGCTTGTCTCCGATCATTATGCTGTCAGTAAGACTGATGTTATGTCGCAACGCCGCAGTATTGAGCATACCAGCATTTGGTTTTCGACATTCACACACTATTTTATATTGTTTTACCTTTGCCTGAGGGTGATGTGGGCAAAACAGTACATCATTGATAATAGCACCATGCTGCGCAAATTTTATCACCATCCATTCACTTAATTCTGCAAAATCTGACTCAGTATAAAAACCTCGGGCAATACCAGATTGATTTGTAACGACAATGACTTTATAACCCTGTTCGTTCGCGCGTTTTACAAGATCGAAAATACCATCAATAAAATCAAAGTCACTGGCTTGAAAAACATAGCCATGATTCACATTTATTACGCCATCACGATCTAGAAACAGCGCTTTATTCATCGCTCTTTCTCTACAGAAATTGACTCTGCCTGCAATGAACTGTCATTATCGGCGCTTTGAATGTTGGCGATAGTCAAGTCTCCGTTTACTGCTTTAACTTCTTTGCTCTGTTGCCAAATGGTAATAACGAAATCCGCGGTCACTTTGGTTAAACTTTGCTGAATTAACCTGCGCTGCAGCTCATTTGTTTTCCAATAAAAAGGCGTCATTTGTAATAATGCCAAACGAACCTCTGCACTATCCAATGTCACACTGAAATCAATATTATGCTGTTGCCTAATTTCAAATCCGCTCAAAACGGCATTATGCTTCTGATGGCGTTCTGGTTTTTCATACACCAGTTGTTTTAGTTCAAACAAGTGTTTTGGTGCTGGATCAACGGTGATAACAACACCATTAGAATGCAGAACCCGAGCATATTGTGCAGCGCATGCCGGTGCAAAGACCTGCAAAATAATATCTTGGGAACGGTCCAGCACAGGGATATTTATGGTGGACGCAACAACTAGCTGTTTGCCCTGATTTCTTTTTGCCGCTGCCACTACTGCGGCTTTAGAGATATCATGCCCAGAAAACGAATACAGTGCCGACTTATGCGCCAATTTAGGTCTTAAAAGAAGCGTTGAAAGCGCTTCAAGATAATATCCCTCACCACAACCTGAGTCGTATATATTTACTGGGGTATCGGCCACATCGAGCTGGTTACGCGGCACACTTAATCCATCTGTATTGTGTGTTTCTATAGAGCTTATTACTTCCGCTAGTCTTTTGGCTAACGGAGCATACGGTTTTCTAGCAAAAAACGTGGTTCTTGCAGAAACCATTTCAACATCATCACCAGGCATCTTTGAACGCTTATTTTGCACTGGTAGCAAATTCACGTAGCCCTGCTTTGCTTTATCAAAACTGTGATTATTTTCACACGACCATGTTTTTAAGAGCCGTTCGGGCGCACCAACTTGATGTGTTTGTAACGGTAATTTACAAAGTGGGCATTGCCACATAGTTCTGAAAGCTTCGTTTGTTAATATGAAGGCATGATATCACACCCTCATACAATCTCAGAAGCTACCTTAGCCGTGTTTATAGGCATTAAAGATGCTAGAAAAATCTAATTGGCCATTACCCGCATTGCCATGCATTTGGAATAATGACTTAGCCAACTGACCCAAAGGCACTACGGATTGATTGTTTGCCGCTGTGCCCATTGCTAGGCCTAGATCTTTGTTCATTAAATCGACCAAAAAGCCACCTTGATAGCCATTCGATGATGGCGCATTCGGCAACACACCCGGGCAAGGATTATACAGTTCTAATGTCCAGTTGCGTCCTGAACTTTGCAACATGATGTCGGACATGACTTTAGGGTCTAAACCGTTATCTATACCCAACTGCAATGCTTCTGACGTCCCGGCCATTAGGATCGCCAGTAACATATTATTGCATATTTTAGCCACTTGACCTGCGCCAACACTACCAGCATGAAATATATTCTTGCCCATAGCTTGCAAGCAGCTCTGTGCTTCATCAAAATCAACTTTATCACCGCCAACTATAAAAGTTAAGCTACCAGCGGCAGCGCCTGCCACTCCACCAGATACCGGCGCATCAATAAAACGATGCCCGTGTAACTGCAATCGTTCACCAATACTTTTTGCGGTACTTGATTCAATGGTACTGCAATCAATAAACAAAGCCTTGCTGGAAATGCTATCTACAATCCCATCTTCGTCGAAATAAAGAGATTCAACATGTTTGCCTGCTGGTAGCATAGAAATAATGATATCCGCACTTTCAACGGCCTGTGCCACACTGCTACTTGGTGTAGCGCCAGCGTCAGATAACAGTTGAACTTGTGACTCAACCAGATCGAAAACAGTGACATTAAATTGTGCTTTGACCAAATTTTTGGCCATTGAAGCTCCCATGTTGCCCAATCCGAAAAATGCAATATTAGCCATGTTAGCCTCCGTAAGTTTGTTCAAGGTGATGCAAAGGGTTTGCCGCATCAGCGAAATAGGTGAAATGTGCAGCGACCAGACTACTCGGTACATCATCTCTACTTTGATATAACCATTTAGGTGCGAAGTCTTTGTCAATCAACAAGGCTCTCACTCCCTCTTCAAATTCTCCATAAAGACTGCAAGTCAGCGCTATACTGAGCTCTTGTCTAAAACAATCAGCCAAAGTAAAATCTTTGCTACGCTTTAATTGTTCAAATACAACATTTGCTGTAATCGGACTGCCATTGTTAAGTGTTTTTAGGGCTTTTAGCCACCATCTATCATCCTGTTTTTGGCTAACGATAGCGGTTAATCGAGAAACTGCAGCAGATAAGGTTTGCGTATCTGACAATGCACTTAACTTTTTAAAGTTGGGTTTGAGTTTAGCCTCAACAGAACTGAATGCTGGTTTATCCGCTGATTGCAATGCAGATAGCGCTTCGTCAATGCTCTGCTCAGACAGCGCATCCATATGTATTAACTGAGCTTGCAATGCTTGTTTACTTTCAGACGAAAGCTTATGGCTGGCAAGATTAACATCGCTGGCGTCAATCCCATTAAAGCTAGCGCCTGTTAGGGCTAAAAACAAGCCGACACCGGCTGGCATTTTATTCAAAAAATAACTACCACCAACATCAGGAAACAAGCCAATACTAATTTCGGGCATAGCAAATCTTGACGTTTCGGTTGCGATAGCAAATTTGGATGCAGCGAATAAACCTAAACCACCGCCCATTACGATACCACTGCCCCACGTAATGATAGGTTTTGGATAAGTGTTGATGCAATAATCAAGGCTGTACTCTTGGCTAAAGAATTCACTTAAAAACTGTGGCGGATGCTTAAGTTTCACATTTCCTGCAAGCTGTTGCTCAGTGCGAATGTGTTTCATTGATTGATACATTGAAACTACATCACCACCGGCACAAAAGGCTTTATCACCCGCCCCGTCAATTAAAACAGCCACCACTGAATCGTCATTACGCCATTGATCCAAGCATGCAGACATTAATTCAACCATTTCCAGATTTAACGCATTTAAAGACTGTTCTTTATTAAGCGTAATAACACCGATGAATTCACCAGTTTTTTCGCGAGCGAGTAATTTAGTTTCAATAAGTAGCATATTAAAGCACTTCAATATTCGATGATATAAGACGACGACCAATAATAACGCGCATTATTTCATTGGTACCTTCTAGTATTTGATGCACTCTTACATCACGCACATGACGCTCTAAAGGGTACTCTTTTATGTAACCATAACCACCATGAATTTGTAATGCTTGATTGCAGACATCGAAACCTACGTCGGTAGCAAAGCGCTTTGCCATAGCGCAGTAAGTGCTCTTATCAGGGTGATTATTATCTAACTTACTTGCGGCTAACCTCACCATTTGGCGAGCAGCGACTAATTCGGTTGCCATGTCAGCTAGTTTAAATTGTAAGGCTTGGAAGCTCGCCAGCGGTTTACCAAACTGCGTTCTTTCTTGCATATAAGCTTGCGCAGTATTTAATGCTTGTTGTGCTGTGCCAATAGAGCAGGTAGCGATGTTAACCCGACCGCCGTCAAGCCCTTGCATTGCAAATTTGAAACCTTCCCCCTCATTACCAAGTAACGCGCTGGCGCTGACTTCAACATTGACGAAAGTAATCATTCTTGTTGGCTGAGCATTCCAGCCCATTTTTTCTTCTGCTTTACCGTATTCGACACCCTTGGCATCAGCGGGTACTACAAATGCTGAAACACCACCGGCACCAGCTTCACCTGTGCGCGCCATAACCACGAGAACTTGAGTTGCTCCTGCTCCAGAAATAAACACTTTAGAGCCATTTAATATATAACCTGACTCAGTTTTCTTAGCGGAGGTTCGCATGGACGCAGCGTCAGAACCAGAACCCGGTTCGGTTAAGCAATAACTCGCAATCGTTTCACCTGTTACCAACGTTGGCATCCATGTTTCTTTAACTTGTGATGAACCCCAAGTTGCAATCATCCAAGTTGCCATATTATGGATGGTTAGCATTGCAGTCGTTGTTGTGCAGCCCATAGCGAGCTGTTCGAATATAATCGAAGAATCTAGTCGAGTTAATCCTAAACCGCCTTCATCCTCTGGCGTATATAAACCACAAAACCCGAGTTCACCGGCTTTTTGAATAGCTTCAACAGGAAAGTAATGTTCGCGATCCCATTTTGCAGCAAAAGGGGCTAGTTCTTGATCAGCAAATTGTCTCGCTGTTGCGGCGAAGGCGGTTTGATCTTCATTTAACTCAAAATTCATATATTGCTCGCTCTTTTTAATCACTTTTAATCAACAGCTAGGCTGGGGTTCAGTTAAATTGCTATTGCTAGGCCTAGCAATAGCATATGAAACGATATTTTATTACTTTAATTCAATGGTCATATTTGGACCTGAAGGAATATCGTCATCTAACCAGCGAGCAGTAATTGTTTTTGTCTCTGTGTAGAAGCGGACACCCTGTTTACCATAAGCATGTAAATCTCCATAAAAAGAATTTTTCCAACCCGTAAATGAGAAAAATGGCAGTGGAACAGGAATAGGCACATTGATACCCACCTGACCTACCTCAATTTCGCTCTGATACTTACGTGCAGCTGCGCCACTAGCAGTAAATATTGATGTACCGTTACCGAATGGATTCGCATTCACAAGCGCAATAGCTTCTTCAAGTGTGTCGACAACCATGCAACATAACACTGGACCAAATATCTCTTGTTGGTAAATACTCATTTCCGTCGTTACATTAGAAAATACAGTAGGACCAATCCAGTTACCATTTTCATATCCTTCTAACGTAAAATCAGAACCATCTACAAGACATGTAGCACCTTGTTCTTTACCTTCTCTAATTAATGCCAGTACCTTAGCTTTAGCTTGCGGACTTATCAGTGGGCCGTACCCAGCATTTTTGTCATTCCACAATCCAGGTTTAACAGCCGCAATCTTTGTTGCTAATTCAGGGACCCAATCAGCAGTATCACCTACAAACACAGCAACTGAAATTGCCATACAGCGCTGTCCAGCTGCACCAACACTCGCACCAACTAAGTTATTCAACACAAACTCTTTGTTAGCATCAGGCATAATCACAGAATGATTTTTGGCACCAGCAAAGCATTGTGCGCGTTTCATATTGTCGGTTGCTGTTTTATAAATATGTTGGCCAACCGGCACACTACCGACAAATGAGACAGCTTGAATTGCATCATGCTCAAGCAAATAATTAACTTGGTCTTTACCTCCATGAAGCACATTTAGCAGACCTTTGGGTGCTCCAGCTTCAAGAAAAAGCTCGGCTAACTTCATCGGTGTACCAGGATCTTGTTCAGACGGCTTCAAAATAAATGTATTTCCGCAGGCGATCGCCATTGGAAACATCCATAATGGGATCATAGCTGGAAAGTTGAAGGGGGTAATACCCAAGCAAACACCAAGCGGTTGTATCATGCTATAAGTGTCAATATTAGTCGCAACGTTCTCTACCGTCTCTCCCATCATCATGGAACAAATATTGGCCGCTTGTTCGACTACTTCAATTCCACGCCAAACATCGCCTTTAGCATCAGCGAAAGTTTTACCTGTTTCCCCTGCCAGAATAGTCGCTATTTCATCATGGTTTTCTTTAAGCAAATGCTGGTACCGCATCATCAGGCGCGCGCGCTCTGGTACGGGTACTTTTTTCCAAGTCTTAAAAGCGGCGGTTGCAGCGGATACAGCTTGTTCCATTTCAGCAACCGTTGCGCAAGGCGCATGAGCTATAATTTCGTTGTTCGCAGGGTTCGTCACTTCAATAAAATCAGTGGTTGTAGATTGGACAAATTGTCCATCAATTAATTGAGCTATCTTGTTCATAATAAACCTTCAGATGATTTGATAAGTGGATATGTAGGTACAGTAAACTGACATTACCTTTACGTAAACGTCAAGTATAGTCGAGCAGGTTCTTTATTGTAAAGTTATTGTTACAAAACGATTGTCTATCACAGTATTTATAGAAACCCAAAGACCTATGTATTTTATCACATACCCAAAAACAGGGTGAAATTCACTCAACAAGAATGCAACTTTAGGCACCAATTGATAAGCTGTCGTAATGATCCAAAATAGGAAGTGGATATGACAAAGTATAAAATCAAAATAGCGATAGTTGAGGACAACACGACTGCTCGCCTAAACCTTCGCAGCCATTTAATGTCTATGGGTGAGTTTGATATTGCAAGTTATACAAATGGCAAAGAACTTAGAAATGGCTTACGGACAATAGACTTTGATTTTATTGTAATAGATTTTCACTTAGGGCAAAACAAAAATGGAGTTGAATGGATACAGTATTTGACAGAAGCAAAACTGCTCAAACCTTCGATGGGTATTGTATTTTTAACATCAGACCGCTTACCCCAGACAATTAGTCAAATTTTAGATATTCATCCTGACGTCCTAATTATCAAGCCATACACTATAAAGACACTGCACACGTCCATTAGTCATTATCTAAGCGTTCGCTTAAAAATAAAACCAGCACTCGAATATTTAGATAATGAACAGCCGACAAAAGCACTTAAGTTCATTGAGGATGCGCTTCAAGGTACATTGAGTAAACGCGAGCGCGCTGACTTTATCAAGCTCAAGGGCCGCTTATTGATAGGTGAGCAACGTTACACTGAAGCGCGAACCCTCTATCAAAGCATACTAGAACGTTCATCTAATGTCTTATGGGCGCATTGGGGGCTCATAAAGAGTGAATTTTTGTCTGGACAATGGCGTCATTGCCAAAACATGCTCGATAGCCTTATTAACGAGCAATTAACCAAAGACAAAGCTTATGAATGGATGGCTTGTGTTGAAATTGGCAAAGAGAACTATGGTTTAGCAGAGAAAATTCTCGACAATATAAAAGAAAATGACCTCACCATTCCAGCCACTAAGCTGAAAGTGCTAGCTTATAAAATGCAAGACCGCAGTGATGAAGCGATTAGGCTATTAGAAAAAAAACGACAAAGCAACTTTACCGTAAAGGAACGCTTTGACGAGTACACTATTGAACTCGCTCGGTATCATTTACAACTGGCTGAAAATTCTGCAATGAATGAGCGGGCACCCAGACTACATGCCGCTAAATGCCTTATTGGAAACGCTAGTCGCAGCATTCTGGATAATCAAACACAACATCAACGTGACTTTATGCTTGCTTTCGCTTGTATATTGGAAGGCGATACACAAAAAGCTGAACGGATTATTTTAGACAAAACAGTCGCAGATGCTAAAAGCGCAAAACTAGCAACCATGGTAGATGCGATTAAAGTTTGGTTTGGATTGGGTAAAGATGACAAAGCACGTGAAATTTGGAGTGAGGTTGATCGAAAATTATCAGCTAAGGATGACCAAATTGATCAGCTATTAGCAGATAGTCTTATTTTACAGACAGAAAAGTCTCTAGGTCTGACAGAAGAAAAGGCGAAACGTGTTAACGATCAGGGGATGGTTTTCTATCTCGGCAATCAACTAAACGATGCTATAGAGTTATTTTATAAAGCACGCCAATTGAATGCTAGCGTCCCGGCTTTTACGCTTAATTTGTTACAGTGTTTAAGTGATATTAAAAAGGCCGAATATAAAGACCAACAGACCTTAGCCTTAGTAGACGAATTGAAGGACAAAAATTTATCTAAGTCCAACCGCAAACGTTATAACTTAATTAGGAAAAAGATAAACGATTTTCCTGATGCGTATAGCATGCCTAATTACGCAGAGCATTTATCAGAAAATATTGTTTAAAAAAATTCATTATATTAGCGCTAAGTTACTGACTATTATTCACTCGCTGTTACAATACATAAAATACTTTATTGAGAGAATAATATGGCTAACACATTTTATGACTTAGATTACGTCGCTAATAACGGTGACACAGTCCCATTTAAGCAGTATGAAGGCAAAGTAGTCCTTATTGTTAACACTGCAAGCAAATGCGGATTTACACCGCAGTATGATGGTTTGGAAGCTTTATACAAAAAACATAAAGAAAGTGGGCTTGAGGTCATTGGCTTTCCTTGTGACCAATTTGGTCATCAAGAGCCGGGTACGGATAACGACATTGCACAGTTTTGCGAAATGCGATTCAACCTATCCTTTCCTCTTTCTAAAAAAGTAGAGGTTAATGGCGACAACTCAGCACCCATTTACAAGCTATTAAAAGACGCTGCACCTGGTGTTTTAGGTAGTAAAAGAATCAAATGGAATTTCACTAAATTTTTGGTGAACAAACAAGGAAAGGTTCTGAAACGCTATAGTCCAACTACTAAGCCTGAGCAGATTGAAGCCGACATCACTGCTGCGTTAACAGCCTAATTTGCATGAGCCTATTTCAGGCTCAGCTTATTTAGCCTTTCTGAATAATTAAATGAAAGTACTTACCGAGCCACATGTAGGGCTCGGTTGCCCCATATTTCATTTCTAATGCAAGTATTTTGTCATACTCGACGACTTGTTTATTGCGGTCTTGCAAATAATCATGAAAACAACGCACCCCTGCTTTATGCTCAATTGTGTAGGTTGGATACTTGTCGTTAATATATTGAATAATATCGTTGGGACGTTGCGCGTTATGAGGGTTTAGTCTGACTTGATTACGCGCCTTGAGGCCAGCGTCAATATAGTCAAAATTCCCCCAAATAGCGTTATTAAATAAAGCGGCATCGCGATTAAAGAAACTTAACGATAATCGCCCATCCTTGCGCAATTGAGTAAATAATTTATCGATAATTACAAGGGGTTCCTGCACCCATTCGAGCACTGCATGGCAAAGTATGAGATCAAATTTTTGAGGATAGTTGAGTGACAATATGTCTATTTTTTCAATGCGCGTATTTGTTGTATCTACCAAGCGTTGCTTAGCAATATCGAGCACTTCTTCTGAGCCATCGCAAAGAGTGACGTTATGGCCAGCTTTGGCGAACTCTAGTGACATCATTCCTGTCCCGCCCCCGGCATCTAATACATCGCAAGGTATTTTTGAATTAATTAACCCTGACAAATAATGCAGTAATACCTGATGACGCAAACGCCCTTTGGTCGTGCCATATATATTATTATCAAATTTATTGGCAATACCATTGAAAAATGTATCTGTTGGCGTAACTATTTTTCTTTCTTTCATGTTATATCTTGCACGCCTACTGTCGACATAAAGGTTTTATGAAACGTAATTTTAGCAAACTATTATCGATGCTTGCAAAACAATACCAAAGGGTTAAACACCTATTGTGCAATAGCCACCTCAACACTGACGTTATGCTGGGTTATGAATATCCACAAACTCAACATCAATTCCACATGTCTCATTTAGATACTCACCTAAGGCTTTAACACCATAACGTTCAGTAGCATGGTGACCCGCAGCAAAATAATGAATATCGAGCTCTCTCGCGCTATGCGTAGTTTGCTCTGATATTTCGCCAGAAATGAAAGCATCAATACCTAACTCTGCGCAAGCATCAATATACCCTTGACCTCCACCTGTGCACCAAGCAACTCGATTTATTAGTTTATTGGAACTTCCACTCACATGTAATACATCTCGATGTAATGCTGTCATTATTTGTTTTTGAAAGCTTGTCGCATCAATTTCAACTGCCAACTCTCCGAACATAACAATGCCACTTGGCTTTAAAGAAGAATGAGACCGGATATCACTCACATTTAATATATTACCTAATTGCGCGTTGTTACCGAGTGTTGGGTGTATATCAATGGGTAAATGATAAGCGAGTAAATTAATATTGTGCGTCAAAAGTGATTTAATACGGCGCATCTTTATGCCCGTAATTGGCTGTGACTCACCCTTCCAAAAATAACCGTGATGTACCAAAATACAATCCGCATTGCGCTTGATTGCTTCATCAATCAACGCTTGAGATGCTGTAACACCCGTAATTACTTTTGTAATCTGGTCTGAGCCTTCCACTTGTAGCCCATTGGGACAATAATCATTAATTGCGTTTGGAAGCAGTAAATCGTCAATTAATGTAATAAATTCATGTCTTTTCACAAAAAATATATCTCCAAAACACTCAAATTAGACATTTGATATAAAAAAGGTATATTAACATTACTATAATAAAAAGGGTTCATAAGAAGTATGAGCAAATTAGACAAAGACAGCGTTTTAGCAAAATTCACAGCGGCTTACGAAGCGGCAAACGGTAAAGCACCAACAATCGAAGCTAAAGGTGGTTGGTACAGTGTCGATGGTGGTAAAAACATTCGTTTGGCACAACTAGACGAAATGGCCGATAACATGGGCTCGGCGCCTGCTCCTAAAAAGGCAAAAGCAGAAAAACCTGCGAAAGAAGCTAAAATAGAGAAGCCGAAAGCGGCAAAACCAAAAGCACCAGCTAAGACAAAGGCTAAAAAGTCAGCTTCCAGTTTTTCAGTAAAAGACTTTTACACTAAGCAAATTCAAGATACTAATCCAGGTGCCAAAGCACCTAGATAGCGGCACTGACCTATGCTTAACGTAACCTATGCTTAGGTTAATAATTGAAAAAGCGGCCTAGCCGCTTTTTTATTATCTGCATTTTACTTTTTTATACTAACGGTATAACTTGTTACCAGCATCTACTAATCGCATAAAGGTTTGCTCTATTGCTTGATAGGCTGAAAAGCCGAGCTTTTGAGCGAGTGTCTTCTTCGTCGCATATTTAATATGAAACAATCTATACTGATTATTTGCATCCATTAAAAAGTCATCTGATGTTTTCAATTCATCCACTAAATTTAATGCTTTAGCACGCTGACCATACCAGTACTCACCTGTCGCTACTTTATCAATGTCAAGTTCCGGACGATTTTGTTTAACGAAGTCTTTGAACATAACATGCACATCTTCAATCTCTTCTTTAAATTTAGTGCGACCTTCATCTGTATTCTCACCAAACATAGTTAACGTACGCTTAAAATTACCAGCCGTATGTTGTTCAAACTCAATGTCGTTTTTCTTTAATACTTTATTAAAATTAGGTAGTTGAGCGATAACACCAATCGAACCAATAATAGCGAAAGGAGCACTAATAATGTGATCTGCTACGCAAGCCATCATATAGCCACCACTCGCAGCCACTTTATCCACACTAACGGTTAGCTTAATTCCTTTGTCTTTAATTCGTTGTAATTGAGATGCAGCAAGGCCATACCCGTGGACAACGCCACCGCCGCTCTCGACGTTGACTAACACTTCATCATCTTTTGTTGCAATACACAGTATTGCTGTAATTTCTTCGCGCAATTGCTCTACTTCTTGCGCGTTCATAGAACCATTGAAATGCAAAACGAACATATTGTTTTTCTTTTCGTCGGCTTTCTTCGATGACTTTGCGTTCTTTTTCTGTTTTTGCTTTTCTTCTTTCTCAAGCTTCTTCAACTCATCTTTATCCAAGATTACGAGTTGTGCTTCGCTTTTAATATCGTCAAAATGTTCTGACAAAGACTCAAATTCAAGGTTACCGCTTGCGCTTGATTGCTTCTGTTTGACTGCCATACTAATAATTAAGCCGACAACGACTAAGATGGCAACAACAATGGTAATTGCCTTCGCCAAAAACAAACCATATCCAAATAAAAATTCCAAATTTAACTCCTGTTTACCCTATTTACTATGCCTTATGTTGGGCCTAAAACAAAAAACAAAAGGACCCGAGGGCTATTCATTTATTTTGTCGATACTTTATTTATGCCTATGTTCATGCAATGGGGAATTTTATACCATACAAATACATTATGAAGTCAGAATAAAGACAAATTCAATCTAATTATTCATGACCCTCATTTGTTATATTCGTTTAAATAACCGGATTCTATAACCTATGCTTCCGGCTTGTTTCGCAAACAAAAAAGCCAGCAAATTTGCTGGCTTTCTCAGACTGTTTAACGCTTTTTACGCATAATACTAATTAGCTACAACAGCTTCGTTTGTCACCACAATTGCGGTTGCGCTTGAACCAAAGTAATTTGCTATTTGGCGCTGCATTTCTTCTGTAACCGCAGGACTACTAGCTGGACTCAAACTACTTGCATGAGCGCCCTCAATAAATTTCACGATACCGCTTACGGGTGAAGTGCTTGCTGTGGTAGCAGATATTTGCTCTAAGCCCATAATATCTGCTAACGCTTGTTGGCCAGCCAAAGGTAAGGCTGTGGTTACGGGAATAACTTGGTCAGGCAAATTATCACCACCATCGCCAATCACAGTCATCATGTGCACGGGCGTATTATCTGCCAAAGCTGTGAAGTAGTTTATTGGATCAGCTGAATCAATCATAGTTTGCGCTGCAAACGAGAACTGATTAAACAATGCGTTTGCTCCTGCAAGCTGGTCTGGCGATAAGGCGGCAAGAAAACCATTCACCGCACCTACTAATTGTGCTTCTGACACATCAACCGTACCAAACGTACTAGTCAAGAAAGCCTGAAACTCTGGCGAACCTTGCGACAGTAGTAGGCCTTTAATCAGCGGGCCGAATGCTGCTGATTCTAATAAGAAGTTTGCAGTTCCGCCTCCTGGAGATTCCAAAGATGCAGCTTGGATCGCAAACATACTATCAAAAGCGCTCAACGGACCCTCAAAGCCCGTATTAGCCACCGAAGCAAAGTTACCGCCCGTAATTGCACCAAGAGATACACCAAAAACAGATACATTCGATGTATCAATATCAACTGATTGTGATGCTGTCGTATCGACAACCGCATTTAAGCCTAATCTTAAGCCTAATAAATCCGAAACACTTTGACGCAAGTTATCTCTACCTGCAGGCAGGACAGCTAGATTTAAATAATGTGTAGCGCTAACGGTTGTTGCATTTAACTCATCAACGCCATCGCCATTTAAGTCAAACCCACGTGAACCGTGGATAGGTTGGTCGATAGCAAAGGTAGCAAAGCCTGCGAGTGATAAAGCGCCGGTAACTGCTAGCATATCTTCTTTTTGCGACGTAATACCATGCGCTAAGATGACAACAGGCCAGCCACCCTCAGGCTTTTCAAGAGTAAGACCAAGAGCAGTAGCAACTTGTGGATTAGGCACAGTTACTTGCACGTCTAATGTTTCAAAGCCCATATTTGAGCCCATCGGCTGTGGGACAGGGCTGAATTTCGTTAAGTTACGATCGCGATCGAGTAATTCACCATTAATTCTTACATCAGCCAAACCAACTTGGCTACACAATGCTGCGTTTGGACCAGCCGTCGCAGCTGCTAACACTTCACCGGCGTTAGCTAAAACGATACCGCTGTCACAGGCCGATGTCCAAAAGCTATTGATTGGCGCTAGTGGGTTTTCGGCCGTAGGAATGGCTGAATAATAAGGTAATGAAATATTACCTTCAAAACGACTGGCCGCACAGAATTGGCCAACTTGGCCCAGAATACCAACAGAAACCCCCGCAGCAAAAACATTCACTTCAGCAGTTTCGTTACCAAACCCACCGCCTGCGCTAACTAATAAGCCGGAACAAGTCGTAAACGAGGCAAAATCAGCGGCGTTAATCGCAGCAATTAGATCTTCAGCTTCTGGTGGTAAGGCCGCAATACCTTGTTGAACCGCACCAGCAACAAGCTGTGTTGAAACCAGACCCAATGCTTCCATCGAGTTACTTGCAGATTCAACGTCTCTGGTGACAATAGCCGGTAACGCTTGTCCTGCCGTTGGATCACCTGCAGCCGCTCGTCCTGCAAATTCTGCTATCATAAGTTGTTTGACGGTATCGAGTACGTTAGTTACTGACTGTGTCGTAAATGCTGAAACATAAGTTACGTTATCAGTTTGCACACCCGCATCATCCAATGAGCCTAAATGCAAGTTTATCAATGTTTGTAGGCCTAGCTGTGACTCTGTTGCCAACGGTTTAGTCTCAATGTCCTGAGCAACTAAGTCCCATGTCGATGAGCCCTTCACCGGCTTCCCTGATGAATCCTTAAGATCTTCTGTCATTACTAACAAATAACCTTGAGCAGCCTTCAAAGGCTTAAGGGGAACGACCGTAATTGTGTTGCTGTCAGCAAGACCAAGCACGTAATCAACACCGAACGTCAATTTATCGCCAACTTTACAGCCCGCACTAGGAATAGGGATAGCGGCACAATCAGCATCTTGCTGATTTAGGCCTAGCGTAGCTTCATATAAATGTACGCCAGCACTCAGCGTATCAGCATTAAGAGAAGTATTTGGTGGCGTTTCAACGTTAATCACGAAAGGCTGGTTAGTAGACCACCCATCAAGAATATTCAACGCGTTTTGCGGATCACCAAAGTTGGTAGGATCAGCAACCGGAATATTAAGCGTATAATCGAAAAATCCATCAGCTCCTGGAAGCATTAATAAGTCATTTGGAATATTCAGATTACCATTTGCAGGGTCAAAAACGATACGCGAAAAAGGAGTTTGTGGCGTCGCTTCAGTTCTAATCTCTTCCAGTGTGTCACCGCCGCAACCAGATAGGCCTAACGCAGCCAAAACACCAGTGCTAATTAATAATTTATTCATTCATTTTCCCCATTTGCTTACAGATAATATTTTCCCAACACATTTCATTTCCACGCGCTGGTAATGCGGATAGTCTAACAAGTATGACCAGTTGTAATTAATGTAATAGTATTGACTTTAAGTTCACTTTGCAAAGGTTTGTTAATACTTTGTACATAATTTTGCATTAATATTCACGAACTGCTTTAGCCGGGCTATATAGTGCGTTAACATCCCTGCTCTCAACCATTAGCCAACGACAATCAGTCCAACTATGCAATCACACTTAGAATACATAATTACAGAAAACGCATTACAAAATAAAACAATTATTATTACTGGCGCAGGTGATGGCATTGGTAAGCAAGCTGCTATTACTTTCGCAAAGTACGGTGCTGAGCTTATCTTGCTGGGTAGAACCGTCGCAAAGCTAGAAAGTACGTATGATACGATAATAGAAAATGGTGGCATCACTCCAACAATCGTACCGATTGACTTTAAAGGTGCTACGCCTAAACACTACCAAGATATGGTTGCTAGTATCGAAGGTCAGTACAAAAAAATTGATGTTGTTTTGTTTAACGCCAGCATTCTTGGTAATTTGTGTCCTTTCGAAGAAATAAAAGAAGCTGAATTCTTAGAAGTTAATCAGGTTAACCTTAGTAGCCAGTTTTTCATGACCCAAGCGCTATTGCCGTTGTTAAAGAAAAATAAGTTAGCCTCGGTTATTTACACTACGTCGTCGGTCGGTCGAACAGGTCGCGCATATTGGGGAACATATAGTATTTCTAAGTTTGCGACTGAAGGCATGATGCAAGTACTTGCCGATGAATATAAAAATTCAGGGCTTAGGTTCAACTGTATCAATCCGGGTGCAACAAGAACGACGATGAGAGCAAAAGCCTTTCCGGGTGAAAAGCCTGATTCATTAAAAACGCCAGAAGATATCATGCCTACTTATTTATATCTGGCCTCTGATGATAGCAAAGACGTAAATGGCCAATCGTTGGATTGTCAGCCACAATAAGGCTCTGATATTTTCTCGAAATTTGCATGAGTTGAAAAGGCTGCAACGAAAAAAGGGTAAACCCAATTTAATGGTTACCCTTTTTGTTTGTCGTGCGCAACCTAGTTGCTGTAAACAAGATAACTGGATATTTTAGTAACTAATCTATTTTATTGATTTACTTTGGCCCAAGTATCCCGAAGCTCAACCGTTCTGTTGATAACCAACGCCTCAGTCTTGCTATCCTTGTCGATGCAGAAATACCCGGTCCTTTCAAATTGAAAAGTATCACCAACTTCAGCTGTTGCTAGAGAGGGTTCAACGACCCCCGTTTTCACGATTAATGATTCTAGGTTGATTGTTGAGGTAAAATCTTCCTCAGACGCTGGGTTTACCGAAGTAAACAGGCGATCGTACAAACGAACCTCCGCTTGTTTGCCCTCGGCTGCACTCACCCAATGAATGACACCCTTTGCTTTTCGACCGTCTTCAGGGTCTGTGCCAAGTGTTGTTGCATCATAAGTACAATATACAGTTGTTACTTCACCATTTTCATCTACGTCACAGCGCTCTGCACGCAAAAAATAGGCATTACGTAAACGCACTTCTTTTTCTAGCACTAAGCGTTTGAATTTTTTATTAGCTGACTCTTTGAAGTCTTCTTTTTCAATCCACAACTCTTTGCTGAATGGCACTTTGCGGGTCCCCATTGCCTCATTAGCGGGATGGTTAGGTGCATCAAGCCATTCAATTTGGTCTGCTGGATAGTTTTCAATAATCACTTTAATTGGGTCTAATACGGCCATTCTTCGCGGTGCATTAGCGTTTAGTTCGTCTCTAATACACGCCTCTAGCATGCTCATCTCAACCATGTTGTCGACTTTGGTCACACCTATACGCGCACAAAACTCTCTTACAGAAGCAGATGTATAACCTCTTCTGCGAATACCCGCGATTGTTGGCATTCTAGGATCATCCCAACCAGTCACATGATTTTCTTCAACCAGTTGAATTAGTTTGCGTTTACTTAATACCGTGTATTCTAAATTAAGGCGAGAAAACTCATATTGTCTTGGTCTGCAATCGATCGAGATATTATCAATGACCCAGTCATATAATCGACGATTATCTTGAAACTCTAAGGTACATAAAGAATGACTGATACCTTCTATCGCATCCGAGATACAATGCGTAAAATCATACATTGGATAAATGCACCACTTATCACCCGTTTGATGATGATGAGCAAATTTAACACGATAAATAACAGGGTCGCGCATACACATAAATGACGACGTCATATCAATTTTAGCGCGTAAACTGCATTCACCCTCTTTGTATTCGCCGGCTCGCATTTTTGCAAAAAGCGCCAAATTATCTTCAGGACTCGATTCTCTATAAGGACTGTTAGTTCCAGCTTGCGTTAACGTTCCACGTAATTCACGCATTTTTTCTTGTGAGCTAAAATCAACGTACGCCAGCCCTTTTCCAATTAATTCAACTGCATAGTCATGTAATTGGTCAAAATAATTAGATGAATAACGTTCTTTACCATTCCACTCAAAACCAAGCCAGCTAACGTCGTGTTTAATTGAATTTACAAAATCGAGATCTTCTTTTTCCGGATTAGTGTCATCAAATCGCAAATTACAAGTGCCCTGATAATCCTGAGCGATTCCAAAATTTAGGCAAATAGACTTAGCATGGCCAATATGTAGGTAACCATTTGGCTCGGGCGGAAAGCGAGTAGACACGGCTGAATGTAAACCACTTTGCAAATCTTTATCGATAATTTGTCTAATAAAATTGGAAGGTCGATGCTCAGTGTCGGCCATGTGTACTTGTTCCTTAATTAGGTAGGGCTATTTTTTCAGAAGTATATCACTTTGAAGCTAATACAATAGCCAGAATTTTGTATTTTAGCGGGTCTGCTGCGCTAACAATTCACTTCGCTTGCTCATTTAAGTTAATTTCAAGCACTGCAGACTGTAACGCGGCCAATTGAATAGTCACTGATGCACCGGATCGCTTCCTAGCAACTTGCATTTTGTAAGCAAAACCATTCAATAAATCAGTCGCAGTATAACTCCCCTCGTTCACTTCCCATTGGGTTAGCAACGATATAGGTAAAGTAACCGTTATGCTTGATTGCGCATCTTCACTAAAGTTACTAATTACAATTAATGCTTTGTCATTATTCCACCTAACGAATGAGAACTGCGATTCAGAATAACCATTGATACTATCATTATTGTTTTTAGCGACTTTAACGTTCAATGAGTGCAAACTTTGGTATTTTCCCAGCATAGTTGGGTGCTTCGCCGAAATTGTCATTAGACGCTCATAAAAAGCACGTAACTGTTTTTCGGGTTCGGTGGACTGCCCGCCATCAAATTTACCATTGTTCATATAGCGTTGATGCGCCGGCACACCAGCATAATCAAATATCGTTGTACGTGATGGGCTACCAAACCCCGTCTCTTCTGACCCGTCCTCACCCACCTCTTGTGCAAAATACAACATGCTAGGCGACTTACTAATCAAGGCCGATACGACCATTGCAGGCTTACCTTTTTCTGCATTGCCGGCGAAATCAGTACTCGCAATCCGCTGTTCATCATGATTTTCCAAAAAATGTAGCATATACACATCAATATCGGAGATAGCGGATTGAATATCTTCTAATGCTTGAGCGTCGCCTCTACCTTGCATTAGTAATTTAAGTGAATCGTAAAAACCCACTTTGTCATACAAGTAATCCATCTTACCCAAGTTTATATAATCACGATACAAATTCGGGTTATACACCTCAGCCAATAAGAAAGCATCCGGATTCTTTGTTTTGATTGAAGAGTTGAGATAAGACCAGAATTCAACAGGCACCATTTCAGCCATATCATAACGAAACCCGTCTACTCCTTTATCAAGCCAATAATGCACTATTTGCTCAAACTTGACCCATGAATCAGGCACCGATTTATCTTTCCAAAAAGCAGCATGCTCTGCTATCGATTTATTTGCATATTCCTCAGGTAAGGAATCAAAATCTAAGCTACCGTCTGGCTTCACACCGAAATTAATTTTTGCTGTTTCGTACCAATCATTAAATTCTGGTTGCACGGCGCGTGAGCCATTCCCCGTCCATTTTGCTGGTATTTCAGTATACTTGCCATCAGATAACGGGTGATTCTCACCACCTAATGGTTCATAGCCGTTCTCGCTTACCGGTACTTTGAATGCTTCATCAACCACATAGTAAAAGTTATTATCACGGGCATATTCAACATCGGTATTGTCACGTTCACCAAAATCGTTAACCCCTTTAGGTTTACTTAACGAAGCATAATCTCGCGCCACGTGGTTTGGCACAATATCGATGATGACTTTTAGCTGCTGAGCATGGGTACGGTTGATTAGTGCCTCAAATTCAGCAAGTCTATTTGCGGGGTCATCTGCTAAATCGGGGTTAACGGTGTAGTAGTCTTTTACGGCATACGGAGAACCGGCTCGCCCTTTCACCACATCAGGATCGTCTAACGAGATACCAAATTCTGTATAATCATTTATAACGGCATGATGAAGAATACCGGTATACCATACGTAGGAGGTGCCAAGGGATTTTATGCTTTGTAATGCAACGGCATCAAAATCACTGAATTTACCAACACCATTCTCTTCGACCGTGCCCCAGGGCTTGTTAGTACTATTTTTATTGCCAAATAAACGCGTAAATACTTGATAGACCACGGGCTTGCCTTGACCTTGCGCTGCATGGGGATGAGAGTCGAGGATTAATTGCTGCTGACTTGCCATCGTCTTTGCTCCAGTCGTGTCCGAGGATAAACGTTGAGAGTCTGAGGGTGAGCAAGCACCTAACAGAACAACTAAACATGCTATTCCTAGCAAGCTAACTTTATTGCTTTTATGAGTGATAAACATACTATTTCCCGAAACTAATGTGTATATAAAAATGGAGAATGAGCAATCAATCAGATTATTTTGGGGTAAAAAAAACCTGCCAAATGGCAGGTTTTTAAACTCAAACTTGCATCGCTAAATTACCAACCGGTAATTTCCCGTAAACCTTTGCCGATCTCAGCAAGAGAACGGACAGTTTTAACGCCAGCCGCTTCTAAAGCTTTAAACTTCTCATCCGCTGTACCTTTTCCGCCAGCAATGATTGCACCAGCATGTCCCATGCGCTTACCTGCAGGTGCTGTTACACCCGCTATGTAAGAAACAACAGGCTTAGTTACATGTGCTTTAATGTATTCTGCCGCTTCTTCTTCCGCAGTTCCGCCAATCTCACCAATCATCACTATTGCTTCAGTTGCAGGATCTTCTTGGAACAACTTCAAAATATCGATAAAGTTAGAACCAGGAATTGGATCGCCACCAATACCAACACAAGTTGACTGGCCAAAACCTTCGTCTGTAGTCTGCTTAACCGCTTCGTACGTTAATGTACCAGAACGAGAAACAATACCGACTTTACCTGGCTTATGAATGTGACCTGGCATGATACCAATCTTACATTCGCCTGGAGTGATGACACCCGGACAGTTAGGGCCAATCATACGAGCGCCCTTTTGGTCGACGTATTCTTTAACATAAAGCATATCGATAGTTGGAATACCTTCAGTGATACAAACCACTAATTCGATACCAGCATCTACAGCCTCAATAATTGAATCTTTACAAAATGGTGCAGGTACATAAATAACAGTTGCCGTAGCGCCTGTTGTTTCAACTGCCTCTTTTACTGTATTGAATACAGGAAGACCTAAATGTGTTGAACCACCTTTACCAGGAGTTACACCGCCGACCATTTGCGTTCCATAAGCAATTGCTTGCTCAGAATGGAAAGTACCTTGACCACCAGTAAAACCTTGGCAGATAACTTTGGTGTCTTTATTAATTAATACTGACATTATTTGCCCTCCGCAGCAGCAACAACTTTAAGCGCAGCATCCGTTAATGATTCTGCAGCAATGATATCTAAACCAGAACCCGCAAGCACTTCGCGACCTAGTTCTGCGTTCGTACCTTCAAGACGAACAATTACTGGCACATTAACACCAACTTCTTTAACTGCACCTATAATACCTTCAGCAATCATATCGCAACGTACGATGCCGCCGAAAATATTAACCAATACGGCTTTAACTTTGCTGTCTGACAAAATAATCTTGAATGCTTCAGCAACTCGTTCTTTAGTTGCACCGCCCCCAACATCAAGGAAGTTAGCTGGACTACCGCCATGCAAGTTAACAATATCCATTGTTCCCATTGCTAAGCCCGCGCCATTAACCATACAACCAACATTGCCGTCTAGGGCAACGTAATTTAATTCAAATTTAGCCGCATGAGCTTCACGAGCATCTTCTTGAGATGGATCGTTCATGTCACGGACTTTTGGTTGACGGTATAACGCATTACCATCAACACCTAATTTAGCGTCCAAGCAATGTAGATCACCATCTGCCTTGATAACGAGTGGGTTGATTTCAATCATCGCTAAGTCTAGTTCTTCAAACATCTTAGCCAAGCCCATAAAGATGGTGGTGAACTGACGGATCTGAACACCCTTTAGGCCTAATTTGAATGCAATTTCTCTTGCTTGAAATGGCTGAGCGCCGACTAATGGATCAATTTCAGCTTTTAGAATTTTTTCTGGCGTTTCTTCAGCAACAGTCTCAATTTCAACGCCGCCTTCAGTTGATGCCATGAAAATGATTCGACGTGACGTTCTATCAACTACAGCGCCTAAGTACAATTCTTGAGCAATGTCAGTACATGTTTCAACAAGAATCTTACTGACCGGCTGACCTTTCTCATCTGTTTGGTACGTAACTAAGTTTTTACCAAGCCAGTTTTCAGCAAACGCTCTAATATCAGCCTTATCTTTAACTAGTTTTACACCGCCCGCTTTACCGCGACCGCCCGCGTGTACTTGACATTTAACTACCCATTCAGTTCCGCCAATGCGGTCTGCAGCTTCAACAGCAGCTTGGGGAGTCTCAGCAGCGTATCCTTCAGATACGGGCAAACCGTATTCTTTGAATAACTGTTTGCCCTGGTATTCATGCAAATTCATGTTGATTTATCCGATTTTATTTAATAGAAAAGCCGCCAGCGATTGCTTAGAAACGCACTGTGGGCGACTTGTTTTAATTGCGCCAAATTCTAACACAAACTTGGCTATAACACAGTTGATAACGGTGTTATCAACTGTGTTTTTCGATTCAAAGCTCGCTATTAACTTAATATTTACACATCAAGTAACAAACGAGTTGGGTCTTCTAACATTTCTTTAACAGTTACCAAAAAGCCAACCGACTCTTTTCCGTCGACTATTCGATGATCGTAAGATAATGCTAAATACATCATTGGTAATATCTCAACTTTACCATTCACGGCCATTGGACGATCTTGGATTTTATGCATTCCCAAAATTGCGCTTTGCGGCGGATTGATAATCGGCGTAGACATTAATGAACCAAATACACCACCATTGGTAATAGTGAAATTACCGCCTTGTAGATCAGACAAAGCTAGTTTGCCATCGCGACCTTTAAGCGCTAATTCTTTAATTCCTTTTTCAACACCAGCCATACCCAAAGTGTCAGTATCACGCAAAATAGGTGTTACTAAGCCACGAGGTGTAGAAACTGCTATCGAGATGTCAAAGTAGTTATGGTAACAAATGTCATCGCCGTCAATTGATGCATTAACTTCTGGGAAACGTTTTAGTGCTTCAGTTACTGCTTTAACGTAAAAAGACATAAAACCCAAACGGATGCCATGACGCTTTTCAAAACTCTCTTGATATTGCTTCCGCAAATCCATGATTGGCTTCATGTTAACTTCGTTAAACGTGGTCAACATTGCCGTCGTATTTTTTGCTTGTAACAAACGATTAGCGATTGTCTTACGTAAACGTGTCATTGGTACACGTTTCTCAGTACGTTCACCCGCTGCTACAGAAGGCACTGCAGTTGCTGACGCGGCAGATGGAGCAGCAGCTGCCGGAACGGCACTTTTCAAATGTTTTTCAACATCGTCTTTGGTTATTCTACCGCCTTTTCCGGTTCCGCTAACTTTACTAGCATCAACACCTTTTTCAGCAAGTAATCGGCGAACAGAAGGACTCAATGCATCAGAGTCGCCTTCCTCATCTTGCTCAGCGGTTGCTGTTGCGGTTGCAGTTGGTGCTGATGTGGCAGCACCGGCAACAAAGTTTGCAATAGTGGCTTCTGCAAGCACTGTTTCACCTTCTTGCGCTAAAATTTCAGAAATTGAGCCGTCAGCTGGTGCTACTACTTCTAGCACCACTTTATCGGTTTCAATATCAACAAGATTTTGATCTCTTTTTACTGCTTGGCCTGGCTGAACATGCCAAGTAGCTATTGTTGCATCGGCAACAGATTCTGGTAATACAGGAACTTTAATGGCAGTAATTTCACCTGAAGCAGCAGGAGCAGCTGATTCTGACGCTGCCGGTGTTTGTGATTCTGGAGCTGCCTTGGCAGAACCTCCCGCTTCCACTTTACCGATGACTTGCTCACCTAAAACGGTATCACCTTCACCATGTATAATTTCTGATAAGACGCCGTCTTCAGGTGCTACTACTTCCAATACTACTTTGTCAGTCTCGATATCAACCAGATTTTGGTCTCTGGTAACAGTTTCGCCAGCTTTAACATGCCAAGTTGCGATTGTTGCATCTGCTACTGATTCAGGTAGTACGGGAACTTTTATTTCAATTGTCATCTGGGTTCCTTAGTTTATTGTAAGAGCGTCTTCAACCAACGCTTTTTGTTGTTGGTTGTGCACAGAAACATAGCCAACTGCAGGAGAAGCCGAAGCTTTGCGACCTGCATAAGTTAAGTTAGATCCTTGCGGAATTGATTGCCAGAAATGATGTTGGCTACAATACCATGCACCTTGATTCTGAGGTTCTTCTTGACACCAAACCCAGTCAGTCACATGTTCATATCTGGCCATAATGGCTTTGAACTCTTCCTGAGGGAATGGATACAATTGCTCTATACGAATAATTGCAACGTCGTTTTGTTCATTTTTGCGACGCTGGTCGAGCAAGTCGTAATACACCTTACCTGAACACATAACGACACGTTTAACATGCTGTGGATCTATCTCATCAACTTCATCAATAACGTTATAGAATACACCAGCAGCTAATTCTTCCATAGACGAAACCGCGAGTGGATGACGAAGTAATGATTTTGGAGACATAACAATCAAAGGCCGACGCATAGGTCGAACTGCCTGACGACGCAACATATTATAGACTTGCGCAGGTGTAGACGGCACACACACTTGCCAGTTATGGTCAGCACACATTTGCAACCAGCGTTCTAAGCGCGCTGAACTATGCTCAGGACCTTGACCTTCATAACCATGTGGCAGCAACATAGTTAAACCGCATAAGCGCCCCCACTTTGCTTCACCTGACGACAAGAATTGGTCAAATACAACTTGAGCTCCGTTTGCGAAATCCCCAAATTGGGCTTCCCAAATAGTTAAATAAGAAGGTTCTGCGGTAGCAAATCCATATTCAAATGCCATAACAGCTGCTTCTGACAATACCGAATCGTATATTTCAATTCGGCCTTGATCATCTGAGATGTTTTGTAATGGGAGATAAGAAGAACCATCTTCTTGATTGTGCAATACAGCATGGCGGTGGAAGAATGTTCCACGCCCAGAGTCTTGACCGGTTATACGAATATTGGTTTTATCTACCAAAATACTTGCATAAGCTAAGTTTTCAGCCATGCCCCAATCAAGCATCTTCTCGCCATCAACCATTGCTTTGCGGTCAATGTACAGCTTATTTACACGCGATTGCAACCGATGTTTTTCAGGGTAATTGATTAGTGCTTGACCCAGCTCTTTCATCTTATCAAGGCTTAAACTACCGTCATATTCAACATCCCAATCATGCCCAATATAGGGAGACCAATCTACAGAATGCTCGGTCATAGGTCGCCACTCTTCGACAACGCAAGCGCCGTGATCGAGTGCAGCTCTATATTCCGCCATCAACTTGTCAACTTCATGTTTCTCAATTGTGCCTTCAGCAATTAATTGATCTGCATAAAGTTGTCTAGCCACTGGATGTTTCTTAATTTTTCGGTACATGAGTGGCTGCGTAGCACTTGGCTCGTCTGCTTCATTGTGACCGTGACGACGATAACAAACTAAGTCTATAACCACGTCGCGTTTAAATTTATTTCTATAGTCCAGAGCTAACTTAGTAACAAACATGACAGCTTCAGGGTCATCCGCATTTACGTGAAAAATTGGAGCCTGAACCATTTTTGCAATATCAGTACAATACTGAGTTGAACGGGCATCTTCGATATTCGATGTCGTAAAGCCAACTTGGTTGTTGATAACAATCCGAACCGTACCACCCACTTTAAAACCGCGGGTTTGCGACATATTAAACGTTTCTTGCACAACACCCTGACCGGCGATTGCCGCGTCACCATGGATCGTGATAGGCAATACAGCTGAACCATCTTCGCAATTACGTCTTTGTAATCGAGCTCTTACCGACCCCATTACTACTGGATTCACAATTTCTAAATGTGACGGGTTAAACGCAAGTGCTAAGTGGACGTTACCGCCTGATGTTGCAAAGTCTGATGAGAAACCAGCATGGTACTTAACATCGCCTGCGCCTAAGGTATCATCATGTTTACCCGCAAATTCATCAAATAAAACCGATGGATTTTTACCTAACACGTTAACCAGCACGTTTAAGCGGCCTCTGTGAGCCATACCAATCACTACTTCTTTAGTTCCAAATGCGCCAGCTTGGGTAATCAAACCTTTAAGCATTGGAACTAAAGCGTCACCGCCCTCGAGTGAAAAGCGTTTGGCACCGGTAAATTTCGCGCCTAGGTATTTTTCCATACCATCTGCTGCAATTAGCCCTTTGAGAATGTTTACTTTTTCGTCTCGGGCAATCACTGGTTTGGCTTCAACTGATTCAATACGTTGTTGTAGCCAACGTTTCTGTTCAGTATCTGTAATATGCATGTATTCAGAACCAATCGAACCACAATAGGTGCGATTAAGTGACTTAAATAAATCACCTAAGCCCATTTTATCAGCATTGATTGCGTATGAGCCCAGATTAAACATGGCACCGAAATCGCTCTCTGATAAATTATGGTGTTTTAATTCCAAATCTCGAACTTTTGGCTGTATCCATAAGCTTAATGGATCTAAGTTGGCGTGCTGATGACCACGAAACCGGTAAGCATTAATTAGCTGTAATACTTTTACCTGTCGCTCATCACTTTGAACATCGCCTTGAGCTACCGCAGCACCAGAGGTGAAACGGGCAGCAGGACCTAATGAGGCCATGTGTTTAAAGTCAGCCTTGATTTGCGTGTGATTGGATTCGACCTCTACACCGTCTACCTTCGGCAGTGCGTCAAATATACCTTTCCAGTTTTCTGGAATACTTTGTGGATCTTCAAGGTAAGCTTCATACATCTCTTCAATGTAAGCGGTATTACCTCCCGCCATGTGGGACGAATCCCACCATGCTTTCATCACGCTATCTTGCATTCTTAAGCCTTGATATAAAAAGTTGGGTGTATTGTATTCTAAGTAGATTCTTTTTGTAAATTAAGTATTACGCATTTGTGCGGATATCTACGACCATAATGGTATAAGACACCATATATTTAACCTCAAATATAGAAAAACTTGAATATTTAAATCATTATCTTCTATTAACCATATTATGTTTAATATAATTTTGTTTGGATAAAAAAATAGCCACCCCTTTCAGGACGGCTATTTAGCATTCAAACTTACCTATCTACTAGGCAAAAAGGCACTAAACAGCCCGTTGTAACAGCATTGACTTAATCTGGCCAATCGCTTTTGTTGGGTTTAGCCCTTTTGGACAAACACTAACGCAGTTCATGATACCGTGACAACGAAAAACACTAAACGCATCGTCTAAATTGTTCAAACGTTCATCAGTTGCGGTGTCACGAGAGTCTATTAAGAATCTATATGCATGCAACAAACCTGCTGGACCGATAAATTTGTCTGGATTCCACCAAAATGACGGGCAAGACGATGAACAACATGCACACAAGATACATTCATAAAGACCGTCTAATTTAGCCCGTTCTTCTTGTGATTGAATAAACTCACGCGCTGGCGGTTGTTTGTCATCGTTAATCAAAAACGGCTTGATTTTTTCGTACTGAGTATAAAACTGGGTCATATCCACTACTAAATCACGCACAACTGGCAGACCAGGTAAAGGGCGAACAATAACTTTGCCCTTACCTAAAGCCGATAATGGAGTGATACACGCCAAGCCGTTTTTGCCATTCATGTTCATACCATCAGAACCACACACACCTTCACGGCAAGAGCGACGGAACGACAACGTTGGATCTTTTTCTTTTAATGCAATCAAAGCGTCAAGCACCATCATGTCTTGGCCTTCTTCGACCTCTAACTGATAATCTTTCATCTTAGGTGCATCATCTTCGTCTGGGTTGTATCGATAAATCGAAAAATCTAACATCATAATGACTACTCCTATTAATATGAACGTACTTTTGGCGGAAACGCTTCTCTAAGCTTCGGCGTCATATTGACATCACGACGGCGCATAGAATCAGAATCCGGCAAGTACAAGCTGTGACACAACCAATTTTCATCATCTCTTTCTGGGAAATCGAAACGGCTGTGTGCGCCTCGACTCTCTGTTCTAAAGTTAGCTGCAACAGCTGTGCTGTAGGCAGTTTCCATTAGATTGTCTAACTCTAAGCATTCGATACGTTGTGTATTAAAGTCAGAACTCTTATCATCCAGGCGTGCGTTTTGTAAACGCTCTCGAATGTCTTTAAGTTCCGCAAGACCTTCGGCCATTGCTTCACCTTCACGGAAAACAGAGAAGTTAAGTTGCATGCACTGCTGCATGTCTTTCTTAATTTGGACTGGATCTTCACCCTTGCCTTTCTCTGAACTTTCCCAACGATTAAAGCGCGCCATTGTTGCTTCAATATCTGAAGCAGATGCCTCACTCTTCACTTCAATTTCGTCTAAACTCTTACCAAGATGTAAGCCAGTAGCGCGACCAAATACAACGAGGTCTAACAGCGAGTTACCACCCAGGCGGTTAGCGCCGTGAACAGAAACGCAGGCAATCTCACCACAAGCAAACAAACCATCAACTATTGATTCTTTGCCGTCGATATCCACATTGATAACTTGCCCATTAACGTTAGTGGGAATGCCACCCATCATATAGTGACACGTTGGTATAACTGGAATCGGATCTTTGACTGGGTCAACATGTGCAAACGTTCTTGATAATTCTAGAATACCTGGCAAACGCGACTCCAGAACATCTTTTCCAAGATGATCCAGCTTCAGCTTCAGGTGAGGACCCCAAGGACCATCACAACCTCGACCTTCACGAATTTCTGTCATCATTGAACGCGCAACAACGTCACGACCTGCAAGGTCTTTCGCGTTCGGCGCATAACGTTCCATGAAACGCTCGCCGTCTTTATTTAATAAGTAGCCGCCTTCGCCACGACAACCTTCAGTTACGAGCGTACCAGCACCTGCAATACCTGTCGGGTGGAACTGCCACATTTCCATATCTTGCAATGGAACACCGGCTCTCACTGCCATACCAATACCGTCGCCTGTGTTGATGTGAGCGTTAGTAGTGGAAGCGTAAATACGCCCTGCACCACCAGTCGCTAAAACAACGGCTTTCGATTTAAAGTACACTACCTCACCAGTTTCAATGTCGATTGCTGTACAACCTACAACTTGACCCTGTTGGTTTTTAACTAAATCTAATGCATACCATTCACTGAATACGTTGGTACGATTTTTTACATTTTGCTGATACAACAAATGCAATAGCGCATGGCCAGTTCTGTCAGCCGCTGCTGCTGTTCTTGCGGCCTGTTCTCCACCAAAGTTGGTAGACTGTCCGCCAAATGGACGCTGGTATATTTTACCTTCTTCAGTTCGTGAAAAGGGTAAGCCCATATTTTCCATTTCGATAATAGCTTCAGGACCCGTTTTGCACATATATTCGATGGCTTCTTGGTCGCCAATGTAGTCTGACCCTTTTACGGTGTCATACATATGCCATTCCCAGTTATCTTCATGTGTGTTACCCAATGCAACGGTAATACCACCTTGTGCCGAAACTGTATGTGAACGGGTCGGAAACACTTTTGATAACAAAGCACACGACTTACCAGACTCTGAAATTTGCAATGCAGCTCGCATGCCGGCGCCGCCAGCGCCAATAACTACCGCGTCAAACTCATGCACGGGTAAACTCATATTAAACACCCCATAAAACGAATAGACCTATTGCAACATACGCAAATGCAATTAGGTTAAGAATATATTGAAGACCAGCGCGTAAACCAGTTGGCTTGATGTAATCTGTTAACACCTGCCACAATCCTATACGAACGTGGATCATGATTGAGATCAATGTAGCAAGCGTAAATGCTTTCATATAAATATTGGCGAATAGAGCCTGCCATACTTCAAATGTAACAACCGACGTTGTCACGAAAAAGTAAATCATAAAAAACGTAAAAGCAGTTATAACCGCTGCCGTTGCGCGCAATGAAACGTAATCTTGAATACCGTTTCTTTTCATTGATGCTTCGTTGGTTACCATAATGCAACTCCTAATACGATTGTTAACGCAACCCAAAGTCCCATCGCGATTTGTGCGCTGATATTGCCAGAGTCAAGTTCTTCCCAATAGCCCATGTCCATAATCACATGTCTTATGCCACCAATAATGTGGTATGACAACACAGATAAAGTGCCTATTGAAATTACTTTTCCGTACCAAGCATCCATCATGCTGATAACTGAATTGTAACCTTCAATTGACGCAAGTGATGTAGCCCATGCGTAAACGACAAATAATAATGCAAAAAACATCGCAACGCCTGTTACGCGGTGGAAAATTGATGCAATAGCTGCAGGAGGAAAACTAATAGTATTAAGGTCTAAATTTACTGGTCTTTTTTTCTTCACAATAATATGCCTGTAGTCGTTCGTAGGTATTTACGGTAATCAATGATTTAACCGTTACCTGAGTTGTGTATTTTACTTTCTTGGAGCGTACTAGCGCTCTATTTTTGTTAACGATTTGTGAATTAAATATTACTAAATTGGAACAAAGCATGCCCTATCAATTTAGCGCACTAGAATATACCAATCTGACCCGTGAATTACAATTTTTTGTTGCATATTAAGCCTTTAGTCGTAAACAATTATTACTACCCGTTATACGCTCTGTTACTACGGAATATTTATTAATCGAATATGCATTTAAATTGACTTATTATTACAATACCAGTACAAATAGCGCCACTTTTCGTAACGATGTGAACAATTTTGTCGGTAACAACGTAAATTTGTCGACTACAACGTTATAGTAGAAAATTAACGAGGAGAACATTGCATGGCAAATGATATAGCCATTTTAAAAGTAGGTGATAAAGAAATCGAACTTCCAATTTTAACTGGAACTGCAGGTCATCCTGTAATTGATGTCAGAGCGTTGGGCGCCAATGGTTACTTTACTTTCGACCCAGGCTTCATGGCTACAGGTTCATGTGAATCTTCAATTACATTCATTGACGGCGCCAAAGGTGTATTGCTTCACAGAGGCTATCCGATTGATGAACTAGCACGCGATTCTGATTACTTAGAAGTCTGTCATATGCTTTTGCACGGGCACGCTCCGACGAAAGCAGAATACATTAATTTTAAAGACACGATTACTCGACACACTTTATTACACGAACAAATCAATATGTTCTTTCATGGTTTTAGAAACGATGCGCATCCAATGGCGATGCTTTGCGGCACCGTTGGCGCAATGTCGTCTTTCTACCATAGTGACTTAGACGTAAATAGTGAAGAACAGCGTCTTCGCAGTGCACATCGCTTAATTGCGAAAATGCCCACACTTGTTGCAATGTGCTACAAGTACAACGTTGGACAACCTTTTGTCTATCCACGTAATGACTTAAGTTACGCTGGTAATTTCTTGAATATGATGTTCTCAGTACCTGCGGAAGAATATAAAATTAGCCCAACGGTTGAGCGTGCAATGGATAGAATATTTATATTGCATGCTGATCATGAGCAAAACGCATCTACGTCTACTGTGCGATTAGCGGGCTCTTCAGGCGCAAACCCTTATGCATGTATTGCTGCTGGTGTTGCTTCTTTGTGGGGTCCTGCACATGGTGGTGCTAACGAAGCTTGCTTAGAAATGCTTGAAGAAATTGGAACCGTTGACCGCATTCCTGAATTCATTGATAGAGCAAAAGACAAAGCTGACCCGTTCCGTCTAATGGGCTTTGGCCATCGTGTTTACAAAAATCACGACCCTCGAGCAACTGTTATGCGTGAGAGTTGTCATGAAGTCTTGGCTGAATTGCAGTTAGATGATCCACTTCTTGAAGTAGCAATGGAGCTAGAGCGTATTGCACTTAGCGACCCCTATTTTGCAGAAAAGAAATTATTTCCTAACGTCGACTTTTATTCAGGAATTGTGCTTAAAGCAATCGGTATTCCTACCAATATGTTCACGTGTATATTCGCATTATCGAGAACAGTTGGCTGGATATCACATTGGCATGAAATGCTAAGCCAGCCGGGTCAAAAAATTGGCCGCCCTCGTCAGTTATATACAGGCGAAACACAGCGTAAGTATACTCGTTTCACTAAGTAGGCTACGCTTGGATAGCAATAAGATTAAGGCGCCCTTTCGGCGCCTTTTTTGTCAAAATAAAATATAAGAATCAGAGAGTTAACATGCCAATACAGTTTAAAATACTTGGTTACGCGGGACTACTTCCATTTATATGCATTCCACTGTTGGTAGCGGCTGACATGACTAACTATTTTTATAGTTTTCAGCACTTTGTGCAATATTCAGCGATTATACTTTCATTCTTTGGTGGTATTCACTGGTATGATGCACTCCAACATAACCGCGTCAACCACCAGTTATACGTGGCAATGTTGCCGAGCATTGTGGGTTGGTTAGGCCTGGTATTCCTTAACGGCAATTTGTTGTTAGGTGTTTTGTCTTGCGCATTTATTGGTATGCTCATGTATGATAAATATACATTAACGATGGAGAAATCAAAGGTGATTGAATACACGATACTGCGCTTGGCACTGACCACGATTGTCGTCCTATGTCACTTAGCTATGGCATTAATCGCCTAAAAAAGACCGAAAAAAAACCAACGCTTAGTTGGTTTTTTATAGAATCTTTGTCTATTCACAAATATAGACGACGCACACTATCTGTATATCCGCGTCCAACTAGCCCGTAATTAACGCCATCAACTCTTTAGTTTTTTCTTGCATTAATGTGATATCACCTCTGGACTCAACGTTTAATCTTATTACCGGTTCAGTATTAGACTTTCTTAAGTTAAAACGCCAAGTACCAAACTCCATCCCAACACCGTCAGTCTTGTCAATCGTTTGTGCTTGTTCGCTGTAATGCTCTACGACTTTCTTAATCGTCAAGCCTGCGTTTTCGACCGTTGAGTTTATTTCACCTGACGAAGGAAATGCTTCAATACGCTCTCTCACTAATTCAGACAATGGTTGCTTCGTCGTACTCAGTAATTCTGCTACCAGCATCCACGGGATCATGCCTGAATCGCAATAAGCAAAGTCGCGGAAGTAATGATGAGCACTCATTTCACCACCATAAATAGCATCTTCTTTACGCATTCTTTCTTTGATAAAAGCGTGCCCAGTTTTGCATTTAACCGCCTTTCCTTTACCTGCTTTTATGATTTCTTCTGTATTCCAAAAAACACGGGGATCATAAATAATACTCGCACCTTTTTCTTTGGCTAAAAAAGCCTGAGCTAATAAGCCGACAATGTAATAACCTTCTACAAATTGACCTTTTTCATCGAATAAAAAACAGCGATCAAAATCACCGTCCCAAGCAATCCCCATGTTAGCCTTATTTGCGATCACCGCATTTGCTGTGTCAGCTCGGTTCTCTGGCAACAACGGATTAGGAATACCATTCGGAAAGTCGCCATTAGCTTCATGGTGCACTTTAATAAATTCAACAGCAACATTCTGATGCTGAAAAAACAACTCAATAGCATCAAGTGCAGGACCGGCTGAGCCATTACCTGCATTGACGACTAGCTTTAGAGGAGATAACTTTTTATAGTTAATGTAACTTGCTAGGTGCAGAACATAGTCATTTACACAGCTGACACGCTCATAATATTGAGTTTCAAGCAGCTTTCTTTGTTTAATTGAGGGTATGCCCTTTAGAAAATCGTCATCACTTACTAGTTCACCCCCACTAAAAGCATGCAGTCTAGCTTGAACATTCATCTCATCGTAACTTTCAGCTCTATCTCTTATAGCAAACAAGCCACTATCACCACTAATCGGAATAGAGCCAGCTTTGACCAATTTTAATCCGTTGTAATTAATCGGGTTGTGAGATGCGGTTACTTCAATACCACCATCAACTCCGAGATGTTTTGTGGCAAAGTAAATTTCTTCTGTGCCACACATTCCTAAATCGCTCACTTTAGCGCCACCATCAATTAAACCTGCGGCTAAAGCCAACTTAAGTGGAATAGATGTCTTTCTTATATCTGCACCAATGACTACAGTTCGGGCGTGCAGCTCTTCAGCAAAGGCTCTACCAATTCGATATGCAACAGATTCGGTTAATTGTTCGATTAGTTCGCCACGGATATCGTAAGCTTTAAAACACGTAATTTTAGTCATTATTATTGGTCTTTGATTTATAATTTAAAAACAAGGAAACGAAGGAAGTGACATAACACCCCCTCCTTTCTCTAACCTATTACTTTTTACTTTCAACTCGCCCATATCGGTCTGAAAATCTAACAATGTCATCTTCTCCAAGGTAACTACCAGACTGAACTTCAATAAGCTCTAAAAGAATTTTACCCGGGTTTTCCAATGCGTGGACTTGACCAATCGGGATATAAACAGATTCATTCTCTGTCACTAATTTTGTTTTGTCACCTACCGTTACATTGGCACTTCCCGACACTACAATCCAATGTTCAGCGCGATGATGATGCATTTGCACACTCAGTTTTTCACCCGGTTTCACACTGATGCGTTTAACCTGATAACGAGTGCCATTGTCAATAGCATCGTAACTACCCCATGGCCTGAACACTTCGCGGTGAAACTCAAATTCGGGACGTTTTTCCGCTTTTAATTGATTAACCACATTCTTAATGTCCTGCACTTTGTTTTTATTAGCGACCAAAATAGCGTCTTTAGTCTCAACGACTACGATATCATCCAACCCAATAACAGCGATTAAACGTTGTTCAGAATTAACATAACTATTTGTTACACCGTCAAGGATTGCATCACCAATAACAACGTTACCAGAAGCATCTTTGTTTTCTGATGTTTCCCACAATGATGTCCAACTGCCAACGTCATTCCAACCAGCATCCAGAGGTACCATGCAAGCATCAGATGTGTTTTCCATGACGGCGTAATCGATTGAATCATCTGGACATTTAGCAAACGCCTCAGCATCAACTCGAATAAATGTCATGTCTTTATCCGTATTTTCCATTGCCCTAGTGCAAGCAGCAAAAATCGCCGGTGCATGTTCGCTTAACTCACGCAAATACACACTGGCTTTAAACATGAACATGCCGCTGTTCCAGTAATACTTGCCACTCGCAAGGTATTCTTTCGCAGTAGCTAAATCCGGCTTTTCGACAAATTCAGCCACTTCAAAACCGATATCATTTACTGACTCGCCGGACTTTATATAACCATAACCAGTATGAGCCTCGCTAGGCACCACACCAAAAGTAACTAACTTGCCTTCATTCGCTAACACCGTCGCTTTATCAACGGCAGCATGAAATGCACTATGATCAGAAATCAAGTGATCTGCTGCCAATATCAATAATACGGGGTCTTCACCCTGCTGAACGGCTCTGAGAGCGGCTAGCGCAATTGCAGGAGCAGTATTGCGCCCCACCGGTTCCAATATGATACTGTCGTAATTTATATTCGCGACACGCAGTTGCTCTGCAGCCATAAAACGATGATCTTCATTACAAATGAATAAAGGAAGTTCCATTTTATCCGCAGGCAGACGCAAAATAGTATCTTGCAACATCGTCTTGTCAGACGTTAACGCTAAAAACTGCTTGGGTAATGCAGCGCGTGATTTTGGCCATAATCGGCTTCCGGTGCCACCAGCAAGAACAACAGGCTTCATTTACATTCCTTTTAAGTCATAACTAATTCGATGGTATTGAATAAATGCATTTAATTCAATGCAAACGTCCATTTTCAATCGTTTTATTAAGTAAATGAGAACCGAATTTGGCCAGGCAGCAACGACTATGCAAGGACGCCTTGTTGAAAATCACGCAAAGCTTGGTTGATTTCCTCTTGGGAATTCATCACAAACGGTCCATATTGCACAACAGGCTCATTAATAGGCTCACCGCTTACAAAAATGGCCCGCGCACACGCTTTGCTCTCTAACACTAAGTGATTGGCGAAGTTTAAAACACCTAATTGCCCCTTGCTCAATACTTTACCGGCGACTTCAATCTCACCTTCATATACATATAAAAAACCATTATGTGTATTTTGAGTGGCTACATTGAGCGATTCGTTGGCAACTAAGTGAAAGTCCAAAAACTGAGGTTTTACAGATTGAGTCGTTACGGCTCCTTTCTGGCCTTTATAATCTCCGGCAAGGACTCTTATTGTTGATCCTTTCTCACTCCTTAATTCAGGTATATTAGCAGTAGGAATGTCTTGATATCCTGGCGCTGACATTTTTTCTGTTGACGGTAGATTAACCCACAGTTGAAAACCGCGCATTTTTCCCTCAATTTGCATTGGCATTTCTTCGTGAATAATACCTTTACCTGCATTCATCCACTGCAAACCGCCATCTTCAATAATGCCTTCATTGCCAATTGAGTCTTTATGCCCCATTTTGCCATTCAACATATAGGTGACTGTTTGGAAACCCCGATGTGGATGCTTTGGGAAACCAGCAATATAGTCTTGAGCATCTTCTGAGCCAAACTCATCAAGCATTAGAAACGGGTCTAAATTTTTCAACATGGGTTGCCCAATAACACGCTTAAGTTTTACACCTGCGCCATCAGAGGCTGGCATACCTTGTACAATTTGTTTAATTGTCGTCGCATTTAAATTTGTCATGATTCTATCCTTTTAACTTAGCTTAAAAAACGTCGCGACCATGCGCGGAGTCTAAGTCCATTATTGGCCCTACAGGGACGATTTGTGTTGAGTTAATCATCATATGGCTAAAATAGTAATGTCTTTTTATATGCTCAAAGTTTGTTGTTTCTTTCACTCCTGCAACCTGAAAAAGTTCTTTGAGATATCCTGATAATGCTGGGTAGTCGGCTATTCTGCGCAAGTTACATTTGAAATGACCTAAGTAAACTGGATCAAACCGCACTAAGGTTGTAAATAAACGCCAGTCTGCTTCTGTAATTTCACGGCCAAGCAGAAAACGTTGATGACTTAACTTTTCTTCCAACACATCGAGTCCGTCAAAAAGGGCAACCAGAGCTTCCTCATACGCCTGTTGAGTTGTTGCAAAGCCGGCCTTGTAAACACCATTATTAATGCGGTGGTAAACATACTCATTTACTTCATCAATGTCATTTTTTAATGCGCTAGGATAATAATCATCATCGTTACCAGTAATGTCATTGAACGCACTATTAAAAATTCTGATGATTTGTGCCGACTCATTGTTAACAATACGATTTGTCTTCTTATCCCATAAAACGGGGACCGTAACCCGTGTAGTAATATCCGGTTGTGCTTTGGTATAAATTTGATGCATGTAAGAAGATCCAAATAAGGCATCTTCTGTTGCCCCTTCATATCCGCCAAACTCCCATCCATTCTCAAGCATATCGGGGCTCACTACAGAAACCGATATATGTGATTCCAATCCTTTAAGTGCTCTAAAAATCAATGTCCTGTGAGCCCAAGGACAAGCTAAGCTAACGAATAAATGATAGCGACCTGATTCAGGCTTAAATTGGGCACCATTTTCACTCGAAATCGTATTCATAAATGCAGAATCTTGGCGAACAAATTTGCCATTACTCTTTTTAGTGTCGTACCATTGGTCTTGCCATACACCATTGACTAATAAGCCCATGTTAAATTCCTTATATTTAGCGTTGTAAGTTGATGTTGACATTAAAGCACTAAATTAATAGAACGTAACTCGCTTAAAATAGGAGGTTATATTCTATTTTTTAGAACGTTTATCACAATAGAATTGACACATTTTTGCACAATATGACTGGAATACAGAAAAACCTTATGACAACAGCAAACATCGATAATCGCTTTTCGGGACTTGTTCGACTTTACACAAGCGACGGCCTAATTAAACTGCAGAACGCTAATGTAGCAGTGGTCGGTATTGGTGGCGTTGGTTCTTGGAGCGCTGAAGCTTTAGCGCGCACAGCAGTCGGTAATATCACGTTAATTGACCTTGATGATATCGCGTTGAGCAATGTAAATAGACAACTGCATGCGCTTTCATCGACTATTGAAGGATCAAAAGTCGACGTCATGAAACAACGTATCCTTGATATTAATCCAGAATGTAACGTAACAGCGATAGAAGATTTTGTTACTACTGAAACACTCCAAGACTATATTTCAACTTCATTTGACGTAATTATCGACGCCATAGACAGCGTCAAAGCAAAAGCAGCAATGATTGCTTTTTGTAAACGTAACAAAATAAAAGTGATCACCGTCGGCGGCGCAGGCGGTCAAATCGACCCATTAAAGGTAACATGCAACGATTTGGCTAAAACGATTCAGGATCCACTGGCAGCAAAATTACGCTCGGAATTACGCCGTTTTTATAATTTCAGTAAAAACCCCAAGCGAAACTTTGGTGTAGAGTGCGTTTACTCGACCGAACAACTGCGTTATCCACAAGCCGATGGCAGCGTGAGTTTTGAAAAAAGCCAACAACAAGGCGCCGGAAAAATGGATTGTGCCACTGGTTTTGGCGCCTTTGTTGGCGTTACAGCCACATTTGGTCTCGTCGCCGCAACAAGAGCGATACAGTTTATAATTGACCGAAAAATTTAATACTTTGCTTCAAGCTCTACGTTATCTTTCTTATGTTGCTTCACATCATATATCAGCGCAATTGCTAACCAAACACACACAATACTGATCAACAGAGTTGTGTTCTCGGCCATCGCCATGACTTGCTCGCTAAGCACAGCGGTGCCTGCAATTAATAGCAGATAGTAAGGTAAGTTGAGGAAGCCTGCCAGACCAATCACCTTCCATGATTTTTGCTGACTACCTTGTGAGAACATAAAAAAGGCAAGGGAGTTAATGTGGATCATAGCGAGCGCTAGATGTTTTAGTTTAGTCTTCTTTTGCTCCACTTTAGTCCCTTGTTGCAGTGCCCGTTTGCCTGATGCCATGCCAAGCATGAAGTTAATAAAAGAACCAAGCGTTGCCGCTAAAACCATACACAGAGTTAAAAAAACTACGTCCATTGCTGTTGGCTTGGCGCCTACGACAAGAATGACAGCAAAAAACTGGCCAGGAAAATAGAATCCAACATAAATTATCGACTCTAATAAAATGATAACAAAAATAATCAAAAAGAAACCGTTCTGCATATTCCCTTCCAACGATTCCAAAATACTCATACCAGGTGGAATAATATTGAAATGTACCAACACAGTGATAAGTATCAGCGCTATTAGGGCTGAAAGGGGAAGGAAAGCTGCGTATTTCATAATTTACCAGTAAAAAGTGATTTATGCATAGTTTACGCTATGCTTGATACTTTGATCATTCTAATTAATTATCGTTTTTCATATTTAAGTGATTTGAACACGAAAATGAAAATAGAATAGACTAGTTAAGTAATGGGTCACTTAGAAAATCCGAAAAGCATAAACACCCCAATTTAACACTTAAAAAGCATAACCCTGATAAGGAAACATATCCGTTGTATAGGCCTAAAACAACTATAGAGCAGTGGCGTATTTTACAAGCCGTTGTTGACTATGGCGGATACGCTCAAGCCGCTGAAAAGCTAAATAAGTCACAGTCGTCGCTCAATCATGCTGTGGCAAAATTACAGAGCATGTTGGACGTGCAATTACTTGAAGTGATAGGCCGAAAAGCATTCTTAACAGAAGCGGGCCATGTCATGTTAAGGCGTTCTCGCTATTTAACCCAAAATGTTGAGGATCTTGAATCGCTAGCTATCAATATTAATCAAGATTGGGAACCTGAAATTCAACTTGTAATTGATCTAGCCTACCCTAGAGAGCTCCTTTATCCAGCGTTAAGGCAATTCTTACCGCTATCGCGGGGCAGTCGGTTACAGATCATCGATCACGTATTAACAGGAACAGAAGAGGCTATTAAACAGCACAAGGCTGACCTTGTCATTAGCACTTACGTCCCTAAAGGTTTCTTGGGAGAGCCCATTGCCACAATTGAATTTATTTTGGTTTGTCACCCCGAGCATCCGCTTGCTTTAATGCCGCGCCCTATTGATCCAAATGAGTTAGCGCAGCACTTGCAGCTAGTTATTAAAGACTCATCTATATCCCCTGAAGAAAAATCAGGTTGGTTAAAATCGGAAAACCGATGGACGATAAGTCAATTCGACACTGCAATTGATTTACTGCAACAGAATTTAGGCTTTTGTTGGTTACCGCAACATAAAGTCAAAATGTTAGTAGAAAAAAATGAACTCGTTTGTTTGCCGGTACAAGGTAGTCAATTTAAGCAACTGACTGCATTTTTGGTCTGCCCTACTCCTGATAATAAAGGTCCTGGCACACAATTATTGGAGAGCCTGATTTTACATCATCGACAAATTGATTTACCGTCTTCATTATACAAATAATAAATTAAGCGTTTTTGAATAGATATGGAACAACAAGCTTTAAATCAGCTCATGCGCGAGAGTGCAGATGATGCAATAAAAACAAGTAAAGAAGAGTTTGGTATAGAATTAGACTTCTCTTCGAAGAGCATCTCATTAGTTGATACCATTATTTCTAAATTTTTAGATATCTATAGTGGTCAAGCTCTAGAAGACAAAGCCGTTTTCACAATATGTAATATTTACGGGGCTTACATTGGAGAAGTGTTTCGCAAGCTTGCTGGTGGCCAGTGGCAATATAACTTGCAAGACGAAGACGCACCATCGATTATGCTGATGTATCAGGATAAAACCTTTGCCTTTGCTGGTATTTGCTATGAACGTTTAGTTAATGACAATACAGTTAGTGTAAAAAGTTACTTTAATGAAGCCATTGGCGGTGCAACACAATAAAACCGATGCGCAAGGTATATTAAGAATTTAGACGCCAATCTGCAAGCATGATCCTCATGTGCTTGCTGGTCACTAAATACCATGCAAATAATAACACGCAGAATAACGTTAACGCTTTAGGCCAAGCGAAAGCGAAATATTGTGCGCGCAAAATATAAAGCTGAATAACAACATCAGAAATAATCAAGTAACCTAAAACAATAGGTAACGCTATATAAAAGCTTCCTCGATCCGCTTTCCACACTTTCTCTCGAAATCCCAAAAATAATAACGTCATTATTGCGGGTATGGCCGTCAATAAAGAGAGATAAAACTGATACTTAAGCGGATAAAATATACTAAGTAATAACCCTCCATCTTGCCTAAACGACAAAGATGCAATAAAAACAACGATACCTCTTGCTAGAAAGCACAGGCACAAAAACAGCAGCCATGGCGGTTTTACTCGGCCTGCTTCGTCGTATTTATGTAATGGAAGTTTTATTTTCATGACAAGGAAATGTAGGCAAATGCCGAATCATCAGACCTTAATACAAATAATAGATAGGAAAAGTGTACGTTAAGCCAATAAGGAAAAACAGTTTTACTATTAAATAAACCAGCGACTGCTTAAATATCGGCCACTGGCAGCATCTAAAATAATTGATCTTGGGCTAATATGATTGAAGGATTGGTTTGTGCAATAGAAATCATTTCGCCGCTCTTTACATAGTACACGCTAATTACAGCACCTCGTTACTAGCAAGACTTAAGCGTTACTATCCAGTTGTCTCTAATACAGGTGGTTTTGGGACTCGCATTATTAAGCTGTTTCAGACTTCTTACTTAAAGAAAGCATCATGTCATCCAATACTTCATCTAAGTCTTCGAAAGTTGAACTCCCAATATAAATACTCATGTTGGCTCTTACGTTAATTTTAATGTCTTCTTGCGCGCCTAAGTTAGTATTTCCCAATGTAAATCGAATGCGTTCAAAAAGTGCTTTTGCACTTTCTTCTTCAATATCAGGTAAGCATAAAATGAACTGTTCCGGTCCAAAGCGACCCAAGACATCACTTCCTCTTGTAATGTTTTTGAAGGTCAGTGCTATCTTTTGAATAGCATCATCTGCATTAATTGAACCTAAAGAACGATTCACTTCTTTGAAGTTTGCTAAGTCAAAAAGGGCTAATGCGTTAGTTTTATCCTGTGATGGAGCGACTATCTTCCTAATTTTACCAATGGCTGCACGACTATTTAACAATGCTGTTACGGAGTCATAAGAGCGCGTTTCTGCCTGTTTCTTGCGCCACATTACAACAATTAACAATATTGCTAACAATAATACAACAATTGACGCTATTGCCATCCTGTCTCGATTGCGTTGCTCCCTTATTAAGCTATTTTCTAGTTCACCAATTTTATTATACATGTTAGCAACACCCAACACTTTTCCAGACGCTTGATTACTCGCCAATTTGGCTCTCAGTTCAGTAGTATACTCTGTCCAATATTCCCTCGATTTTTCAATGTTGCCCAGTTCCAAATAGGCTTTAGCTCTCAATGCTAAATAATCGACATTACCACTTAAAAAGCTTAATGCTTTTGGTCCGTTACTTTCCTCTTCAAGCACGAACCGCTGAATACATTCAAGATCTCTCTCATTGAGGCAAACTTCAGTCCCAAACCAACGATGCATTCCAGCATAAATACTCTTTTTCATGTTGACCAAATAAGGTTGCCAATCGATAACTGTTTGACGTAACTCATTAGCGCGATTTAAACGCTGATAAAATCTTCCTTTCGCATAATAATACCAAGCATGCACAAGCGGCACATCAACCTGACTGCGCGCATTATCCAATTCATTAATAACGAGTTCAGCTTCATAATATTGCCCACTAGCGAGTAACGAAGTAAACACACTAATCAAAGAAGCATACTTATTAGAGCCCTGATAGTGAGGTAGACCAATATCATATGTCTTTTGAAATTGCTCTGCGGCTAAAACATGCTGGCCTATACGACCATAAATCAATCCAATATTATTATGAATATGGGCGATAGTCGGCGCGTCGCCCCTTGAGGAATAAAGTTCCAATATAGTAAATAAGCGCTTTAGCTTTTGACCTTCATCAATAGAGGCTTCACAGTATGTCATTAGGCCTAACTCTGAACTCAAACTGATATCATCAAATTTGTCGGCCGCCAGCTCTTTTGATTGTCGATAAAAGTCACAACGGCGATTATCTTCTCTGATATCAAACAGAAATCCTTTTTGATATACGGCAAGCGCGTAATATTCTTCAGTTTGTTGTGCATTAGGATCGGCTATTATTGAATCCACTGTTGCTTCAGCCTGACTAAAGTTGCCATTACAAATTTGCCAATGGGTTTTCTCAAGTCGAAGTTGAAAACGTTGAAATTTACTAATATTCCTACTAGCTAAATAGTCGTCTAACTGCGGGATGATGTCATCACTTGGACAATCAAACGTTTTTACTTTAACGTCCTTAATAAATTGGTCAACTTCGCCTTGCTCTTGGGCATTTACGCTTAGTGCACAAATAACAAGGGGGAAAAATAATAAACTTTTAATATTCAAAATACGTCAACTTTTAATAAACTGATTGCTATGCTAACAACAATTAGTGCTGAATTTCATCATTTTCGGAAGATAAATGAGTAAAAATAACTTGAAAAACTTATACATAACAAAGCTAATCAGAGGATGTTAATGACTCCAGTCTAATAAGTTATTGTAGTGTAGACAACTAAAACGGCATATTACTTCTACACAATACTAGTACATCCCTAAACAACCACCGCTGTTGTTCATATTCGCTACTTGATAGCACTATTTGTTCTTGTATTAATCCGTTATAATGCGCGCCAAATTGTGCGGTAGCGTAAATAATTTTAGGTTAAGCGAATAAAGCTCAAACAAAAATTCATCTGATAAAACACAAAGCAACAGAACAAAGAACAATATAAAGTGCAAGGGCATAATTAAATGACAGTCAAACAGTTCAACCCAAAACAAACCACTACCATGGATGGACCCAAACAGGTTATTCAAGCGCAGTCAATTCAGGTGAAACAGCTTGATAATGCTCCACCAACTACCAAAATTGGTTTTGTATCCTTGGGCTGTCCAAAAAACCTAGTCGACAGTGAGCGTATTCTTACACAGCTCCGCACTGAAGGTTACGATGTAACAAATAGTTATGAGGATGCTGCGTTAGTTATTGTAAACACCTGTGGTTTTATTGATTCAGCAGTACAAGAATCACTTGATACTATAGGTGAGGCTCTGGCTGCCAATGGTAAGGTGTTAGTTACCGGTTGTTTAGGTGTTAAGAAAGACGAGATAATCGAACTTCACCCTAATGTTTTAGGCGTTACTGGACCTCATGCTTATGATGAAGTTTTAACACAAGTACACAAACATGTTGCTAAACCAGAACATAATCCATTTATTGATTTAATACCTCCACAAGGGGTTAAGTTAACACCTAAACATTATGCGTATTTAAAAATATCAGAAGGGTGTAATCACCGATGTACGTTCTGCATCATTCCCTCAATGCGCGGCGATTTAGACTCACGTCCGGTTGGTGATGTTTTAGGAGAAGCAAAACGCTTAGTTGACGCAGGCGTTAAAGAGTTACTCGTTATTTCTCAAGATACGTCTGCTTATGGTGTTGATGTTAAACACAAAACAGACTTTTGGGATGGCATGCCAGTTAAAACGCACATGCAACAGTTATGTGAACAATTAGCGAAACAGGGTGTTTGGATCCGCCTTCACTATGTGTATCCCTATCCACATGTAGACAAAATTATTCCGTTGATGGCCGAAGGTAAAATATTACCGTATTTAGATATTCCTTTTCAACATGCCAATAAACGCATTCTTAAATTAATGAAACGCCCTGGTAGCTCGGACCGCGTATTAGAGCGTATTGCGAAATGGCGTGAAATTTGTCCCGAATTGGTAATACGTTCAACATTTATTGTGGGTTTTCCGGGTGAAACTGAGGAAGACTTTGAAGAGTTATTAGACTTTTTAGAAGACGCGCAATTAGACCGTGTTGGTTGTTTTAAATACTCGCCTGTTGAAGGCGCTGTCGCTAATACCTTACCCGATCATGTATCAGACGAAGTCATGGAAGACAGACTACAACGATTTATGACAGTGCAAGCCAAAATCAGTGCAGCTAAATTACAAGCGCGCATCGGTTTAGAGTATCTCATTCTTGTTGATGAAGTGAATGATCTTGGTATTGTAGGGCGTTCATATATGGATGCACCAGAAGTTGACGGCAAAGTCTATTTGTCTGATGATTTTGATGCTGAGCCTGGCGATCTGCTTTGGGTCCAAATAATTCATGCCGATGAGCATGATGTTTGGGGTGTTAGAGTAGAAGATTAATAGGATTAATGATTTAGTTTACAATAATTTTTATTATCATAAAGTAGTATCCAAAACGGTAGTACTTTATGATTTTCTCACTAATTTTACTCAGTACTCTTGTGTCACTTTACAGTTAAAACACGGGCCTGTAATGTTTAAAAAGTAAAAATACTCCTTTGAGTTTAAACGCTCCCTCCATGTTGTATATGGAAAGGAATTAACACAGATTCAGTCGATCTATTGATAAAGAATTCTGCAGCTTGTATACCCTTTTTCTCACTATTTTGATGTACCGTTGTTAATGGCGGATTAGAATGGAGAGCCTCATCTATACCGTCAAAACCAACCACCCTTATATCGTCAGGTATCTTAAGTCCCATTGCGTTTATTTCTTTTATGGCCGCTAAAGCAATAAGGTCACTCATGCAAAGCAAAACATTTGGACGAGGCGTTGATGTTAGCGCTTCTCTAACAGCAATTAATGCAGTGAGAAGTTTACTTTCAGGTATATTCCATACCCTATCTATTCTTAGATTCACTTCTAAATCTTCAATTGCTCTGTTGTACCCACGTAGACGTTGGTGAGCAATGGAAAATTGAAAGTCTGCATTCGGTAAGTCGTATACACGGCAAGTTACATTGGATTCGAGTAATCTCAAACCAAGAATAGCAATGTCATCATCTTTCGATTTTATTGCAATTTTAGCTATTTCGTAAGCAGCTTGTTCATTATCAATACCAACAGATGCTTTTCTATCTATATCAAAATCGGCAGTAACAACTTTTTTCGTTGTCGTTCTTAATTGCTCAATCAATTGAGCATTGCGTGGGCTACCGTAACAAATAAAACCGTCAACAAAGTCAGCAACAGCGTTAATATGATCTGAGTTTCCGGAAAATAATAATAAATTGACTTTGCTTTTTTCTAAAACTGATGACACTCCTTTAACAAAGGCACTTGCTACGGGATCTGCGATCATATATTCAATGCTGTCTGGTAGTACTAAAGCAACAATATTAGAGTGGCCTTTTCTTAACGATTGGGCTGCTTTATTTGGACCTGAATAACCTATTTTTTCACATGACTCAAGAATGTCCTCTCGACGCTTTTTAGATAGTTGATCGGGTCGGTTAAATGCATTAGATACTGTTGCATTTGAAACACCGAGTTCTTTAGCAACACTTTTAAGCGTCCAAACTTTTCTATCTGTCATGTCTACCTATTATCATCATTTTTAAAATATTTAGAAATCACATGGTTGATTTTCAATCTATTTATTCTCTAAATAACATTACTCTAGAGCGTATGAATATTGAAAATTAAGATAGCACCATATGTTAATGTAAATTAAACTTCATCTAAAAAGCTATTCAAACTAATAATACTTTGATTACTATTTTCATTAACTTCAATTAATGCCTCATTGTCAACCAAATCTACCACTAACGTTGTGCTGACTTGGTTATTTTTCCATGACATTTTCAACGTAGATTGTTCATTAGTGACCTCAAAATCGCCATTAAATGCAGAGCAGCTGTTACGAAATTGAATGAGCTTCATTAAGGCTTTAGTCAATGATTTTTCTAATGCTTTATTAATACCAGTAATATCAACGTAAGGACGATTTATATCTCTACCAACATTTGATTGTGATAATAATACCATCGCATTTTTTTCAGCTAATAAACCCACATAATAAACTTGCGGTATACCCGGTGAGAAAAACTGAATGGCTCTTGCAACTAAATAGTCGAAGTCGTTTTGTCCAAGTGCATCGTAATAAGTACAATTTACTTGATATAAATCAACATTACTTGCTGCTACACCCGTTGCCTTTTTACTTTCTCCAGCACTAAGAACATGAATTTTTTCAACCAAGTTGTCAATTTCAGTGTTGTTAAGTAAACCCGCTCTGCCGTCCATTGGACCTACATCAATAATACCAATACCGTCATGCGTATCTAACACCGTAATGCAGTTGCGTGGAGAAATTTTTAACCACTTAACTAGCGCTGTAAAATCTTTAGTAAAAATACTATGTAACACTAGAGGAGGTAAGGCAAAATCATAAACTCGGTCAACGCGTTTAGCAATTTCTATTTGAGTTTGATAGTAAGAATGAATTTCTACAAGTGTTTCAATACCCAAATCATTCGCTGTCTTACTTAACTCATCAATAAATTCAAAAGTTTCGTCAAGCATAAAACAGCTAGTGCCTGCTTTCTTAAACGCATAACCAGCAGCGTCTAAACGTATACTTTTAATATTATTTTCAGAAAACGTCTTTAAGATGCGTGATAAATAATCTTTACCTATGTCAGATTTAATATCTATATCTATTTGATTGTCTGTAAATGTTGTCCAAAAATCTGCAGTTTCATTATTAGGTAAGGCAAAACTTGTAAAACAACTTCCGGGTCTAGGACGATATATTTTTTCACATTCATCTGAACTTAAACCGTTAGGGAACACTTTTTCTTTCGTTAAAAACAGGTCCCAATAAGGAGACTCCTTACCGTTTTTTATTACGTCTTTAAACTCTTTAGACTGGGCTGACATATGGTTTACAATAAGATCAGCCATCAATTCATAGCCCTCACCCAATTCTTTTACATCAGTCCAGTTGCCGAGTCTGCTGTCAACCTGAGTGTGATCTATAGGATCAAAACCTGCATCACTGCCATCTATTGGATAATAAAATGGCAACAAATGAACACCGGAAAACAAATTTGCTAGTTGAGTATTTAAAATATTACTTAACGTTTGGGTGTCGGCCCCAGTTAGCCTATCAATATAGGTCATTAGCTGAACATTATTTTTCATCAGTTTACCATCTAATTTTAAGTTGCATCTTAATCGATTAAGACTTATCTTTATACACAATGTGTTTTAAATCAAGAATAATTTTATTTTTCTTTAAGAAATTAAGAGTCGAATAGACTAAAAAATCTTAACTACTTTGCGTAATGTGTAGTTGGGAATATAGCAAATAGGAATCATACAAATGACAACGAAATCTAATACAGCGCCATTATCCTTTAAGGAAAAAGTGGGTTATGGCATGGGAGATATGGCTTCGAACTTCTATATGGGGTTCTTTGCACTGTTTCTTCTTTATTATTACACTGATGTATATGGGATTTCTGCCGCCGCTGCTGCAACTATGTTATTGGTGACAAAGTTCATCGATGCCATTAGTGATCCAGCGATGGGCTTGCTTGCTGATCGGACAGCAACTAAATGGGGTAAATATCGTCCATACTTGCTTTGGATGGCTATTCCTTATGCATTGCTAGGTTATCTTTTATTTTTAGGTCCCGAATTTGGCGACACCGGAAAACTAATCTTTGCTTATATCTCTTATTCGTTGGTTATGTTGGCTTATACGGCTATTAATGTTCCTTATTCAGGTTTAATGGCGGTTATTCACCCCGAATCAGGTGAACGTACAAAAGCGGCTCAATTCAGATTTATTTTTGCTTCAATCGGCTCTTTAGTTGTTGGTGCTTCAGCTAGGCCTTTGGTTGAGTTGCTTGGTGGCGGTGATGAATTACTCGGTTTTCGTTTAACCATTATCTTATTTGCTGTTCTTTCAGTGGCTGTTTTTTGGTACACGTTTGCGGTAACAAGAGAAAGAGTGATTCCTAAGAAGCACGAGTCTAGCATCAAAGACGACATGGCTACATTGTTAGAAAATAAGTCTTGGTTAATACTTGTTGTCACAGGGATTTTAGTTGTAGTTGGCTTGGTTGCACGTTTTGCATCAATCGCCTATTACACAAAATACTATATGGGTGACGATGGCACGAATATCTTCTTATGGATGGACGAAACAACGCTTATAATTTCATGTGGCTTGCTAGGGCAGTTATTTGGCGCACTTATTACCCCGATACTAGTCGCTCGCTTTGAGAAACATAAATTAATGTTTTCTGTTAATTTTTTACATGCAATATTATTGTTCTTCGCCTTCACTATCTCTCCAGATAATCTTGCGTTAACAACGATTGTTCACACTTTAGGTATTATTACTTTTGGCATTACAATTACTTTATTATTCACAATGTATACCGATTGCGTAGAGTACGGCGAGTGGAAAACGGGGAGTAATAGTGCGGGTTTAACCGTGTCTGCTTCTATGTTTTCATTGAAGTTTGGATCTGCTGTAGGAGGAGCATTACCGGGTTTTATCCTTGCTTATTTTGGCTTTATTGCAAATCAAAACCAAACGCCTGAATCAATCGAAGGGATACGTTATATGTTTAATATATTGCCAGCAGTTTTCTTTTTGGCTGGTGCTGTGTTGATACTTTTTTATAAGATAGACCGCAATCAATTAACGCAAGTTGAAACTGATTTAGCTGAACGCCGCACTTAATTTAGCGCATTGTTAATAACGTAAAGTGCATGATTAAAAATGTAGTCGTGCACTTTACGTGTTTCTTAACAAACCAACTTTCGGTATTAGTGCTACTGGTGTTATTTTATTTTTCAAAGCAACATCTTACCTTCTTGTGGGGTATTAGTAATATGTTGAGATATATTTCTCTGCCCTTCTTGTTTTAGGTGCAATTTTTGACTTTATAGCCTATCAAACCTTATATAAATATTTCCCCTAAATAACAATACTTATCAATGCGTTAATAAAAACTTTAATTTATACAAAAAAATAACTTGCAAAGCAAAGTCATTTAACAAATAATTAACTTAATCGATTAAGTCCCAGTTTTGACATATAGCTAACTTAGCAATTAAAGTAAATCATTCAATTAAGCACAGGGTGTAAAGAAAATGAAACCAATCACATATAAAAAATTATTACTGAGCACATTAGCTATGGCTATATGTTCTGGTTTAAGTGCAGCAGAAAAGAACACCACAGAAGAAGTAAAAAATAAAGGTCTTGATTTTGAGCGAATCATAGTGACGGGTGCCGTTGGTAAAGGCATAACGGTTATGGAATCAAGTGTATCAGTAAGCAGTATCTCTGCAGATCAAATTGAAATAGCTGCACCACGATCCAGTGCTGAAGCATTCAGAAACATTCCAGGTATTCGTGCAGAAGCATCAGGCGGTGACGGTAACGCTAACATAGCTGTGCGCGGCCTCCCTGTTGCAGCTGGCGGTGCTAAATTCATACAAATTCAAGAAGACGGTTTACCAATTCTACAATTTGGTGACATCGCTTTTGGTAACACTGATATTTTCTTACGTATAGATAGCACAATGGCATCTATTGATGCTATCCGAGGTGGCTCTGCGTCAACACTTGCTACAAACGCTCCAGGCGGCATCATTAACATCATCAGTAAAACAGGTGAAGGTGAAAGTGGCAGTGTAGCGACAACAATCGGTTTAGATTACGACTCTACACGCACAGATTTTGAATTTGGCGGCGAGATTAACGATTCTACCTATTTCCATGTTGGGGGTTTCTACCGTCAAGGTGAAGGCGTGCGTGATACTGGTTATACTGGTAATAAAGGCGGCCAAATTAAAGCTAATATAACTAAAGAATTCAATGATGGTTACATTAGGCTTTATTTCAAACATTTAGATGACACTACTACAGCATACTTACCGATGCCAGTTAATGCTGATGGCTCTTCAGTAGAAGGATTTGATGTATCTACTGGAACTCCCCACACTCCGTATCATACCTCGATGATTACAACCGATGGTGCTGGTAACGGACGTCTTGCTGACATGCGTAATGGCATGAGTCCGGAAGTTAATGCGCTTGGTTTTGAAGCCGTATTTGATTTAGGCAATGACTGGTCTGTTGAAAATAGAGTGAGAATTTCTCGCACATCAGGAAGTTTCACTGGTCCATTCCCTGAAAGTATTCAAGAAAGCCAAGGCCTTGCTGATAGTATAGCAGGTGCAGGTGCAACATTAACTTACGCAAATGGCCCTGAAGCAGGCAATGCTTATACTGCTACCAACCTAATGCGTATTCATTCATTCGATGTTGAAATGACTGACTTAGATTTTATGGTTAACGATTTCAAAGTAACCAAAACTTTGGATGATACAAGCTTTACTTTTGGTTTATATAACTCATCTCAAAACATCGAACAGTCTTGGTTATGGAACTCTTATTTATACGAAGTCAAAGGCCAAGATGCTGCCCTTGTTGATGTAACCGCCGCTGATGGTACAGAATTCTCTGAGAATGGTGTTATTGCTTATGGTGTTCCAGCTTGGGGTAACTGTTGTACACGTAATTACGACTTAGCATACACGATACAAGCTCCATACGCCGCGTTTAGCACAAGCTTTGATAACATAAATATTGACGGTAGTGTTCGTTTTGATAGCGGGACGGCAACAGGTACTTTCTCAGGTGCAGCTCAATCAACAGTTGACATCAACGGTGACGGTATCATACATCAGATAGAAACAAGCGTTTCAAATGTAAACAACGCTGCTGCTAATAATGTAAATTACGATTACAGCTACGTGTCCTATTCACTAGGTGGTAACATCAAAATCAATGACGATTTAGCTGCTTTTGCTCGTATCAGTAAAGGTGCTACAGCTAATGCTGACCGCTTAGCTTTTGGTAAAATAGATTCTGCTGGTGTTGCCAAAGATGAAGACATCTACGATGAAGTAGATCAATTAGAACTGGGTGTAAAATTCCGTCAAGATGAACTATCAATATTTGCTACAGCGTTCTTTGCACAAACTCAAGAGCAAAACTTTGAAGCCACTAGCCAAAGATTTTTTGACCGTGAATATGAGTCAAAAGGGATTGAACTAGAATCTACTTACTACATTGGTAATTTTGATGTACGAGCTAACTTAACTTGGACTGACTCTGAAATAACTAAAGATGTCATTAATCCAAATCATGTTGGTAACACACCAAGAAGACAAGCTGATGTTGTTTACTCAATAACCGCTCGTTATAACTTCGACGAAGCTTCCGCTGGCCTTAACGTGATTGGCACTACGGACTCATTTGCTCAAGATAACTTTGACCAAAGCGATCCTACAGCTCTTATCTTAGATGGGTATGTGCAAGTTAATGCATTTGCTCAATACAACCTTTCAGATGCGTTTAGCGTTTCTTTAAATGTTAATAACGTGTTTGAAGCTGTTGGTCTTACTGAAGCAGAAGAAGCTACGGCGGCAACGCCTAATACTATTGTTCGTGCAAGATCAATACAAGGTCGTTCAACGACGCTGACGCTTAAATACGAATTTTAATCGATAAGTTTTTAAAGTAATGTTCAAGTAATAACAAGCCCATTTTATATGGGCTTTTTTTTCAAAGGTAAATTTATGCTTTCTTTACTCAGTTATGGCGAAGTTTTGGTCGACTTTTTACCCAGCTCAGCACATAGCCCAAGTTATACTCCGTTAGCGGGAGGTGCTCCTGCAAATGTTGCGGTGGCCTATACTAAACTAGGTGGAACAGGTTATTTTGCTGGCGGCATTAGCGAAGACAATTTTGGTAATATGCTAATGCAACAACTAGAAAATGAAGGTGTTAATACGACCTTTGTAAAAAGAGTACAAGATGTAAATACAGCATTAGTACTAGTTAGCTTAGACAGCTCAGGTGAAAGAACATTTAATTTCTATCGCCATAATACAGCCGACATGCATTATGGAAGAACACAGGTTGATGACATAGATTGGCAAAATATTGGTATTTTTCATTATTGCTCGAACACACTAACGAACGAATCTATGCACAGAGACACGCTTTACGCTATAGAAAGCGCAAAAGTTAATAATGTTTTGATCAGTTTTGATGTTAATTTGCGCCAGCAACTTTGGCACAGCTTAGCTTTATTACCTGAACGAGTTGAAGCCTGCGTTAAAAAAAGCGATATTATAAAATTAAGTAGAGACGAAGCTAACTATTTAGCAAACATTAGGCAAGTAACTATCGAAGGTTATATACGCTATTTACTATCACTAGGCGCTAAACTCATCGTAATCACTGATGGCGAAAATGCGGTTCAAGTGACTTGTGCTAGTTTTTCAGCAGTACTTGACGTACCTAAAGTGTCTCCTATTGACACCACTGGCGCGGGTGATAGCTTTATTTCAGGTTTTCTATTTTCACTAGCTCAATCAGTTAAATATAATGAAAACCAAAAAGCATTATTTGATGTCATTGAGCAACGTGAACACGTTACTACCGCTGTTCTTTTTGGTGCTAAATGCGGTGCATTTACCTGTCAGAAAAAAGGCGCATTCACGGCATTGCCTGCAATAACTGACCTATAGCACTTTACATAACTTAATCATTTGTACTTAGGGTCAAAATGTAATAACAAAGCTCACTAAGGCTTATTGAAATTTTTGTAAGTCTTCTGGTGTATCCACACCGTGTGGTGGTGCATGTTTTGCCACATCAACGTGAATTACATGCCCATGCCAAAGCACCCTTAATTGCTCCAAAGACTCAGTCTTTTCTAATTGCGTCGCAGCCATATTCTCATACTGCTTAACAAAACCCGCTCTATATCCATAAATACCAATATGTCGCAAATACACTGAGCTCAAATCACTCATATTAATCTTATCGACTGCCTTATTTGAAAACTCATCACGGTCGAACGGCATTGGAGCACGTGAAAAATACATTGCATGCTTACTACTATTAGTCACTACTTTCACTACGTTTGGGTTGAAAATATCTAGCACATCGCTTATGGGGTAGCCTAATGTTGCCATGGGTATTTGCGAATTATCGTGTAAATTTTGTGCAACTTGCTGGATGTTTATTGCTGGTATAAAAGGCTCATCACCTTGAACATTCACCACGATCGTATCGTCTGCATATTCTAAGCTAGCTAAAACCTCTGCAATTCGCGTGGTACCTGAATCATGATCACTGCGAGTCATACAAACCTCAGCACCAAATGACCTGACCACTGTTGCTATGCGGTCATCATCAGTAGCAACAATCACTTTTTGTGCTCCGGCTTCATTGGCTCGTTCAACAACGTGTTGGATCATCGGCTTGCCTTTAATCAAAGCGAGCGGTTTGCCTGGGAAACGAGTTGACCCATATCGCGCTGGAATAACGACTATAAAATTCAAACTAGCTACCTTTTTGCTTTAATGCTTCCAACTCTTCTGAGGATAACTCTCGCGCCTCAGTATCGAGTAATACGGGTATGTTATCCTTTATAGGATAGGCCAAGCGGTCAAAGCGACAAATCAGTTCGTTTCTTTCAACCGGGAGCAACAACTTACCCTTGCAAACAGGGCAAGCCAAAATATCTAACAATTGCTTATCAAAAGCCATGTGTGTCCTTAAATTTTCATAGTAGATTGGGCTGCATAACCCTGACTCAATATAATCTGATTTAAACCTATTGTTGGTACATTTTTAACTTGTTATCAATGAGCTTATATATGTTTTCTGACATATTACCACTGACCTGCAAATACCAGCAATTACCATGCGCAAATGATTTACATTTTACTGCGTCTTTTTCTGTCATCAGTACCATTCCCTTCGGAATATCTGACGATTTATACGCGTAGTGATCTGCAAATCCAATGTTTTTTTCGCACCTAATTCCCATACCAGCTAACGTCGAGAAAAAACGATTCGGATCGCCAATTCCTGCAATTGCTGTTGCAGCTTGAACTGACAATGAAGTCTTAATTTCACCCGTTTTTACATTAACCCACTGATCGGGTTCCAAGATCATGCTTGCAGACTTATCTGCTACTGCAAAAATATCATTATTTGCTTGACCATTAAAAACCACTGCATCGACACTGTGGAGTCTCGATACTGATTCTCTTAGCGGACCCATCGGCATTAGAAAACCATTTCCAACACCTCTACCATCCATTACCACGATTTCAAAATCCCTCTGTAATGCATAATGCTGTAAACCATCATCACAAATAATGACATCACAATGATGACTTTCAACTAAGAAATTGGCACCACGCACGCGTTTAGGGTCGATTACTACCGGACAAGAAAGACGGTATTGCATAAGTGTCGGTTCATCACCCACAAGGCTTGGCTCATCGTTGTCTTCTACCAGATGTGGGAACTGTGTTTGTGAACCAGCATAGCCACGTGACAACACACCGCAGCGATAGCCCTGCCCCAGAAGATATTCAGCAACGGCAATCACAGTCGGGGTCTTACCATTGCCACCTACCGATATATTACCAACAATAATAACGAAAGCCTTGGGTTTAGAGGATGAAAACAGGCCCACCTTAAAGAGTAATTTACGAAGTTTACTTAGAGTGAAAAACAGAATAGTGATGGGCAATAATACCCACACCCATTTTTTGTCTTCATACCAAGCATTATGTAAAGCCATTATTAACCTTGAGTAAATTGCATTTTATGTAACTGCGCGTACATACCATCTTGAACAAGTAACTCGCTGTGGGTGCCTCGTTCAACAACTTCGCCCTGCTCTATTACCAATATCAGGTCTGCACTTTCGATGGTTGAAAGGCGATGTGCAATAACAATATTGGTGCGGCTTTTTTGTAATTCTTCCAGTGCGTGCTGTATAAGTTTCTCAGACTCAGTATCCAGAGCAGAGGTTGCTTCATCGAGTATTAGAATAGGAGAATCCGCAAGGATTGCTCTTGCGATGGCGATACGCTGTCGTTGCCCACCCGAGAGGGCGACTCCATTTTCACCGATAATCGTTTCAAATCCGTTTTCTTGTTGTGCTACAAATTCAGATACATGAGCTGCTTTAGCTGCTTGCATTATTTGCTCTCTGGTCACCTTATCAGCGCAACCGTAAGCGATGTTGTTTGCTATCGTGTCGTTAAACAAGGTGACTTGTTGTGAAACCAACGCAAATTGTCTTCGCAATGAGGTTAATGTAACGTCATTAAGCGCAATACCATCAATAGATATCTCACCCGATTCAGGTTGATAAAAGCGGGTTAGTAAACTCGACAATGTAGACTTACCACTGCCCGAACGCCCTACTAGCGCGACGGTCTGCCCAGCATTAATAACAAATGAAACATTACGTAGTGCAGGCTGGCTTTTACTCGGGTAGGTAAACGTTACGTCTTTAAACTCTACGTTGCCTTGTGCACGAGTCAACGTTTTGTTGCCTGTATCCGTTTCAATATCTTGGTCTAGTAATTCAAATATGCTTGCACAGGCTGCCATGCCTTTTTGAAACTCATTATTTACCGTCGTAATTTGTTTTAGCGGTTTTAACAATGCCATCATAGATAGCACAACGGCAACAAATACGCCTGGGCTTAACTCATTTAGCATGGTTGGCGTGCTTGCAAGATATAGGACGAATGCTAATGCGATCGAGGCGATCACCTGAATAGTAGAAACGCTTAATATTTGCGTTGTGGCCAACTTCATCGTTTGCTGACGATTGTTATTGTTAGTCTGTTGAAACTTATCTGACTCTAATTTTTGACCGCCAAACATCAATACTACTTTATGGCCTTTGACCACTTGTTCAACACCAGTTGTTAACGATCCCATTGCCTTTTGTATCTCTTTACTGATTTTCCTGAAGCGCTTACTGACAACACTCACAATAATACCAACAACAGGTCCTATAAGCAGAAAAATTAACGACAATTGCCACGAGTTAATGAACATGACTACAAGTAAACCAATAACAAATGCCCCCTCACGGATAAGTATTAAGAAAGCTTTTCCTGCCGCATTAGCCACCTGTTCAGTATCAAACGTTACTTTGGAAATGAGCGTGCCCGCAGACTGATGATCATGGAATTCAACGGGCAAGTGAATATACTTATCAAACAATTGCTGGCGCATTTTCATGACAACTTGAGAACTTATCCAGCTTAACGTGTAACTTCCCATAAAATTAAACAGACCACGTATGATGAAGAGTGGAACGATGGCAAGTGCAGCAATTCTTAAAAAATCTGAACTAGTGTCTTTTAAGCCGACATCAATCATGGGCTGTAATTGCGAAATCACATAAGCATCTATGCCGGCATAGCCGAGCATACCTAGTATAGCGATGAAAAACGGAAATTTAAACGGCGCTAAGTAGGTCAGGAATCGTTTGACAACTTTAGGCTCATTTTCGATACTCGCAGTCATTCTGCTCCTTTCTTCTATTTACTAATTCGGTTAGCTGTTTATTCAGTTTGAACTTTTTGCGTCCAGTATTCTACCGTAAGCCCTCGAATTCACAAAGCTTTGCTGGCGAGTAGTCATTTACTTATTTTATTTGCATGTACCATGGCGAGAACCAGCGCTGTCGATAGGCTTTAGATTTCACCTTACCATTCGAAAATTCAAAAACAACTTCACCATCATAAGCCGTATTAAATACTGTCGCATTCAGCTCGTTAAAGTTTGCCAAAACGCTGGCATGCGGAAATCGCCATTGATTATAGTAACTACTACTAATCACAACATATTCAGGCGATACAGCCTGAATGAAGGACCGAATTGAGGATGTTTTGCTACCGTGGTGTGCAGCCACTAGCATATTCGACTTTAATTTTGAGCTACCTGTATTCATACTAACGAGCGCTTGCTCCGCTTCTTTTTCAATATCCCCGGTTAACAGCACACTGGCGCCTCTACCGGCTATTTTTATTACACAAGAATGATTGTTATCATTCCCCGATTCGTTTGTATCGGGCCACAAAATCGTTAATGTTAATTCTCCCCATGAAAAACTGTCATCCGCAATGCATCCGTTAGCGGGCGTGAGCCATTGGTTAACGTTGTAATGCGAAAAAACAAACTCATTACCGCCAGCATGATCATTATCCATATGGCTATTGATTAAATAATCGATCGTCGGAATGTTTAAGTTAGTTTTAGAAACAGGCATCATGACTTGGGTTTGTGCCATAAAGTATGGTGCAATCACTGTTTTAGCAAAGCTTCCGCCATTGATAAAAGACTGCCCTGTGTCATACAGTAAATACTGGTTGTTTTGACGCACAAGCACACTTAATCCTTGCCCTATATCGAAAACCCTTACCGACCAATTTCCACTATCAGCTTGTTTCGGTGCGCTTTGACTTAACATCGCAAGACTTAGTGTGCCTATAACTTTTTTGCGATGCGGCCAATGAGGCAAAAATATGAGTAGCAATGAAATTAGCATAATGAACCATGTTACTAGAGGTATCCCTTGGACTTCTAAGTTCGCATGTTGCGCATTATTAAATGCTTGCAAAAACAACAGAAGCTGTTCAAAACACCCGTCTAATACTTGCAGGAGGGGTTTTAGAAACAGATTTATATTGAGCAGCGTCAGCATGACCAACAATAAACACAAAGGTACGAGCAATAAACCTACCACTGGCATAACGACTAAGTTTACCAGTGCAGAGACGGTCGAGAAAACACCGAAATAGATAGCAACGAGCGGCAGCATTATTAGAGATAAAAACAGTTGCAGCATAATGGTTTGCTTTGTCGCCTGCCAGATAGAGTTATCAATGCGAGGATAACGCCACATAAAAAAACAAATCGCAAAAATAGCACCAAAACTAAACCAAAAGCTCATTCCAATAATTGATAATGGGAATAGTAGAAAGAAACAAACAAGGAGATTAAAAAAAATAGCAATGGGTCTCCAATGTAGTTGATAAAACATCAAGTAGGCCACCAACAAAAGAGCAATTATTGAGCGTATTACAGGTATCTGAAAACCACTTATATAAGCGTAAAAAAAACAAAATGGGATACTCGCGACGACAGCCCAGGGCGCAATATTGGCTTGTTGATTACGATTCATTACCTTGATAGCGAAAAATAGTATTATTTTAGTAAGATGAAAAAATAACAAACTCACTATGCCCACATGTAATCCTGAAATAGCAAATAGGTGGGCCGTTCCTGTCGTTTGCAATAACTCCCAATCAGCGCTGCTAAATAAACTTCTTTCGCCAATTGATAATGCCAGGATCCAATTTATATGTTGAAGATTATATTTGCTCGAATATAGCAATAAGCGGTTGGCCAGTTTTTGTCTCAGTGAAGTATTGGCTCGCAACAATGAATTAGTTGGACTGGCCCTGATGCTGCCTACACCCACAATATTTTGGCTAACCAGCCATTTTTGTCGGTTAAAGCCAAATTCATTGGCTAGAGCATGAGGTCTTTTGATGCTGACCAATAATCTAACATTATCACCCTGTTGAAACTCCATATCAGGCTCAAACCAAGAAAGTCTTACCCTAGGCGAATGATAAAGGGCTGTTTTACCTATCTTACTTAGTTGCAGTATTACGCTTTTATGTTCGAAGTGCTGCTTCTTAGATTGAACATATAAATGCGTATTTTTGAGAATATCGATTTGAGTCGCGTTTCTTCGTTGAATTTGTAACGTTTTAACTGTGCCCTCTATAATTACATTTTCATTAAAATATCGATTTGGTAGTTGCCAAGACGAATACCAATGCCCTACACTGCTCGCCCAGACGAATCCAAGTATTGCTCCAAACATCCACGTTTTTATTTGAAAGCGCAGGCATGACAAGACAATAAGGGCTATCACCAAAGTTGCCACAATCTGAATTGAAGGTAGCGCAGGCCAAAATAGGTTACTGAGGAATACAATAATGAATGCAAACATTGATTTATGTAGCTTACTCAACTTGTTTCCTCAAGAGATTAGATAAATGCCAAAGAAATTTATAAGACGCTTTTTACCTAACCATATTACGATTAGAGAAAGTAAATATTTACGTATTTTTGGTACACTTTTGCATGACCCAAATTTATGGCATCTTAACCGACGTTCCGCTAGCGGAGCCTTTGGTATTGGACTATTTTTTGCATTTTGGCCCGTACCTTTTCAAATGGTCTTTTCAACAGCTGCCGCCATTATTTTTAGAGTGAATTTACCACTCTCCATCGCAACAGTTTGGTTGACCAATCCATTTACAATGCCGCCTATATTCTACGGTGCTTATTTACTTGGGAGTACTGTACTTGGGACTGAAGTTGACCATTTTGCGTTTGAGCTGAGTTGGTCATGGTTAGTTGAAAGCCTTTCCACCATAGGCCCAGCATTTATCTTAGGCTGTGCAATATGTTCGGTTTTTTTTGGTGTGTTGGGTTACTTTGGCTTAGATTGGGTTTGGAGAGTCTCGGTTATGCGCGCCTGGAAGGCACGCAAACCGAATAATAAATAGGCGAGTGTGTAACTAATTAGCTGGTGGTGGCTTTAATGTTGAGCGAAAAAAGCCACCATCTGAGCTTCATCCCAAACTTCTACATTTAACGATTCAGCTTTACTTAATTTCGAACCTGCCTTTTCACCAGCAATTAAAAGATCAGTTTTAGCAGACACACTACCGGATACTTTTGCACCGAGATCTTGCAATTTAGCCTTAGCCTCACTGCGCCCCATTTGCGTCAAAGTACCTGTTAGAACAACCGTTTTTCCAGTAAATGGCTGCTCATCCTCTGATGCTTGCAAAATTGCTGGCCAATGAACGCCTAGTTCAGCTAAATCGTTTATAATTTCAATATTTAACGGTTCATGCATAAAGTGAAATATATGCTCTGCCACGATACTGCCTACATCTTGCACTTCTATCAATGACGCTTTATCTGCTTGCATGATCTCTTCAAGTGTCATGTAGTGCAATGCAAGATTACGCGCTGTAGACTCCCCAACCTCTCTTATGCCCAAGGAATAAAGGAATTTCGCTAATGTTGTCTCGCGCGATTTATCGAGTGCGTTAAGTAAATTGACCGCCGATTTTTCACCCATTCTTTCCAGTGAAATCAGTTTTGGCATATTCAAGCGAAATAAATCAGCTGGATTTTCAATCAGACGAGCATCAACCAATTGTTCAACTATTTTGTCACCTAAGCCATCAATATCCAACGCTTTACGGGAAGCAAAGTGCTTGATCGCCTCTTTGCGTTGCGCACCACAAACTAGTCCACCGGTGCATCTTGCTGTTGCTTCTGACTCAATTCGCTCTATGTGTGAATTGCACTCTGGGCAATGGGTTGGAAAAACAATCTCGCTCGCATCATCTGGACGTTGTTCTAACACAACTGACACAATTTGCGGGATGACGTCACCTGCGCGTCGAATTATTACTTTATCGCCAACTTTTACGCCCAAACGCGCAATTTCATCTTGGTTATGTAATGTGGCGTTTGATACTGTCACACCACCCACAAAGATAGGCTCTAATCGAGCTACTGGCGTAATGGCACCGGTGCGGCCAACCTGAAATTCGACATCTAACAAAGTAGTAAGCTCTTCTTGGGCTGGAAATTTCTGTGCAATAGCCCATCGCGGTGCTTTAGAGACGAAGCCCAAACGTTGCTGTAAACTAATGTCATTGACTTTGAACACAACGCCGTCAATGTCATAGGATAGCGAATTACGCATTTCGCCTATTTTTGCAAAGTAGGCAATGCATTCGTCAGAACCATTAGCAACCGAGGACTCTTTGCACAGCGGAATGCCCCATTCACCTAATGCAGCTAAGCGCTGTGTGTGCAAAGCCAGATCCGTGAGACTTTCACCTTCAATAACACCCATACTGTAAGCATAAAATAATAATGGTCGCTTGGCTGTAATTCGTGAGTCAAGTTGTCGCAAACTGCCTGCTGCAGCATTTCTTGGATTGACGAATGCTTTTTTACCCGCCTTTTTTTGCATCTCATTTAGTTGCTCAAACCCAGCCTTTGGCATGAAAACTTCACCACGTACTTCGACTCTGCTTGGAATGTTTTTACCACGTAATTTGATGGGCACATTCGCAATAGTTTTAACATTTTGTGTAATGTCTTCACCAACTTGGCCATCTCCTCTCGTCGCCGCTCTTGTGAGTATGCCGTTTTCATAAAGGATTGACGCCGCCAAACCATCTAGTTTAGGTTCGCAACTAAATTGCAGGTCATTGAATGACATCAGCCTGTCTTGCAAGCGTTTTTCAAATATTGTTAGGTCAGCTTTATCAAAGCCATTGTCGAGCGACAGCATTGGGACTTCATGCACAACCGTGTCGAACTTCGACAGTGGTTTACCACCGACTTTTTGACTTGGTGAGTCTACAGTAAGCAGCTGGGGGTGCTGCTTTTCTAAAGCTATTAACTCAATCAGTAAACGATCATATTGCGCGTCAGGAATACTGGGAGCGTCCATCACATAGTATTGGTAATTATGCTCCTCTAGCTGCGATTTAAGCGCATCAATGTGCGCTTTTACTTTATTTATTTCAGTCATTTTTACTATCAGTTAATACGTTTACGTTCGAATTCGCGAATACGTTCTGAATATTTTTGCAGACCTTGTTTGGTCAATAAACCGCGACCACCATCGAGAATTTGACAACTGAATTCCTCGGCTAATTTTCGTGCTGCGTTGTGCATCATATTAAAGACTTGTTGAGCGTCGCCGTCAATGGGCAACATCATAAACAACGATAAACCGCGCGTGCTAAAGGTTTCGATATTATCAATATCGAAAACACCAGGCTTAAACAGATTTGCAAGTGAAAACAATACGGGACCTTTGCCATTGGTATTAACGTGGCGATGGAAGATATCCTGTTCTCCAAATTTTAACCCAAGCGTAAGTAACATTGGTAGCAGCGCTGCACCTGATATTTCACGATCCTCAGGAGCTCTTATATTAATCACCAGCACGTCCGTTGGTTGTTCACTTGGTTGGCCAATGGCAGCCTTTGCTGAACTCGAGTCTTGTTGGGTCGATGCAGACTGCTGCGTAGCAGTTAAAGTGCCTTGTGAAGGCTCTTTATTCGCTGAAGGCTCTTTATTAGCTGAAGGCTCTTTATTAGCTGAAGGCTCTTTATAAGCTGAAGGCTCTTTATAAGCTGAAGGCTCTTCATTAGAAAAGTCGATACGCATTTGTTCTTCATTGAGTTTATCCGCTGCACGCAGCCCTGGTTCTTTGCGAATAACGTCGGCGACACTCTTTTTGCGGCGGGAAACTAACTTTCGAGCTTGAGCTGCTAGACTAATTGGTTGTGCAGATTCTACTGCCGGCTCTATTGCATCCAGCTTAAATTCGGGTTCAACTCGACCTCTAGAATCAATGTTCTTTTCAGCTATAATTTCCGGTTGTATAGCAGGTTGTATTTGAGGTTCAATATCCGCAATTTGGTTTGCTTCAGGATTCACTTCAGGACTCGCTGCACTCGACTTCAATAAAAACGGCGGGGGCTCCGGAATATAAGTATTATCCTGATTTTGCGATTGTCGATTCGGACTTTCCGTTACTTTTGCAGAACGCTGTAAGCTAGGTTTAGGTTGAGTTACAACACTACCATATAGTTTTGGCGCCACTTGCTCATGTTCTTCTGCAAGCTTGGCAAAATCCATTTCACTGCGCTCTAATGATAGATCATCATCCAACGCCAAATCATCTAAATTTTGTACTTCGCTGCCATCAATTTGTGCTTTTTTATTTATGTTTGCGGTATCTTCCGAACCCAGACTTGACGCAGATTCAACATTGCGTTGTATCTCAGTATTAGTAATGATGCCATCAATACCGTCTTGATCTTCCGCGTGTTTAATAGCCGCTGTACCTTTATGAGTGGCCGAGAGTCGCTCTTCGTCGTATTCAGCCTCATCCGAGTTCCTTTCAGTATCATCTTGTTCGTCAGCAAGATTGGCAACCGTTTTATTTGACGAAACAACTCTGACACTACCTATACCATTAGTATCGAATTGCTCATCGTCGTCCAACAACGGGTCACTTTTGTTCTGCCAGTTTCTAGATTCAGATTTTCTTTTCTCATTGCTCTTGGCGTTTTTCCTAATAGTCCACAAACCGTGAACCAGGATAGCGACTATGGCAACAATACCAAAAATCAAAAATGTTAAGCGCAAATTTTCCATTTTAAACTACTCTACTTATTATTATTCTGCGATAGCTAAAGCTTCTTCTACATCAACTGCGACCACCCTCGACACACCTGGTTCAGCCATTGTAACACCAGTTAAATGACTTGCCATTTCCATTGCCACTTTGTTATGTGTGATGTAAATAAATTGTACGGTTTTTGACATTTCTGAGACCAATTTACAGAAACGTTCCACATTTGCATCATCTAAAGGCGCATCTACTTCATCCAGTAAACAAAACGGCGCCGGATTTAATCTAAATATAGCAAAAACTAATGATAGTGCGGTTAATGCTTTTTCTCCACCGGAAAGAAGGTGAATAGTACTATTTTTCTTACCCGGCGGTCGCGCCATAATTGTGACACCGGCGTCGAGCATATCATCTTCTGTTAACGCAAGGTGAGCACTACCGCCACCAAATACTTTAGGAAACAACATTTTTAAGCTACTGTTGATCTCATCAAACGTCGCTTTGAAGCGTGTTCGAGTCTCTTTATCAATTTTTTTGATTGCCGTTTCTAGAGTCTCTAGAGCTTGTATTAAATCCTCATTTTGCTCATCTAAATACCGTTTCTTTATCGATTGTGATGCAAATTCGTCAACTGCGGCCAAATTAACAGCTCCTAAACTAGATAAAGACGACGTGGTTTTTTCAAGTTCCTGTTGCCACCGTACCTCTTCGATATCATCTGGTAAGTTCTCCAGAATAGATTTCAACGGTTGTTGCATATCTTGCAATTGCTCTAAGTATGACTGCGCACGTACCTTATTCCCTTCACATTGCAACCTCGCGCTGTCTATTTCAGATTTTATCGTGTCAGCGGCCTGATTGATACCTGACTGCCCTTTTTCAGCCTCTAACAGCTTTTTATCAACCGCAGTTAAGGTCAGTTTAATCTCTTGCTGACGTTTTTGCGAAGACATCTTATTATCTAACAATGCCTGTAATCTTTCTTGCTGCTCTTCAAACGGCATAGATAATTCGTCCGCCTCTTCTTGCAGCATCGCTATTTTTTCATTATTTTGGTTTATCTGTTCTTCACGGCTTGTTTGTTTATCTTTTAATAAGTTGTATTTGTTTTTAGTTTGCTGAACTTGCATAGCTAATTCATGAATACGCAAAATCAATTGCTCTGCTTGTGCACGCGTCGATTCCACATTCGACTGCAATGACTCTGTATGTGCGAATTGCTTGACCATTACATCTTCAAATTGCGCGAAATCAACGGCATAACTTTCGACTTGGTCGTTCAATATTACAAGTGTTTCTAGCTCTTCTTCCGCGCTAAGTTGTTCGCGTTCTAGTTCTAAACGGCAGCGTTCGTGGCGTATTTTTTGCTGACTCATTTGTTGCTGAAATTGACTTAATTGCGTATTTAATTTAAATAGCATTTCTATGTAATCAGTGCAACTCGATTTTACATCATCAATGAGTTCTGACACTTCATTCAGTGCTGACGTTGCTAATTCGGACAGGTGCTCAGCCTTTTCTAAAGTTTGGCTTTGCGCAACTATTTGAGTTGTTAACGATGCTATTTCGGTCGCTCGACTTAAACTTGCGTCAACTTGTTTACCTGCACCATTAATTAACATATCACTGAATAGCCATAGGCCGCATGGCGTTAGCAGCGAATGTCCTGGTTGGAGAGACCTTTGCAAAGCTAATGCAGATTGAACATCATTAACCAAACTGATCATATTTAAAAACTGAGGCACTACTGGATTATTAATTTTTTCAGCGAGACTACCCAACGTTTTTTGGTTAGTCATATGCTTTTCGAACAACAGAGCTTGCCCGTGTTTGTTATCAAAAAACGCTTGCTCTATTTGCGCACTGGACACTATTGGCAACACTTTTGGGCTCGCGATATGTGAAAAAACAATGTCGCATAATACTTCGTAGCCCGGAGTAATATCTAAATATGAAGACAATTCTTCTGATGTAGATTCAAACTCATATTGGTTATTATTAACGCCCAGAAGACGCTCATTAGTCATACCTTTTTTATGAATATTTTGAAGAGCATCTTTGCGAGCACGCAAATTAATAATCAATCCATTGTGCTTTTCTACCTCTGCTTTTTTTGCACTGTGCTCTAACGAGGCGTCTCGGTGACGCTCTTGGTGAAATGACAAGTCTTCTCTGGCTTGCTCTAAGCCTTCATTTGCGAGTAATAATTCACTCTGAATATATTCAGATCGTTGTTTTACGTCTTGTTGTCCAAGTTCGGCTAATTCGTGTTTGAGTTCTTTAATTCGAGATTCAGTCCGAAGCTGCATGCTCATCGTGTTTTGGATTTGGCCATGGCAAGTTTGTAACTTTTGCTTGAGTGAATGATAATGAATTTCTCCCTCTCTATTTTTCTCGTTAAATTGAAGAAGCACTTCTTCAGCCTCGGACAGCGATGCTTGCACAGTCTGAATTGTTTCTTCGAATATCATTTTTTTTGGTTCTAAATCGATCAATTTATCTTGCACAATAAGTAATTCTTCGGCTGTATCTGCAAATAAAGCCGCTGTTTTTTGAGCCTGAGTTTGCAGCTGTTGTAATTCCATTTTAATTTGTTGCTTACGTTTTTTTGAAAATAGCTGTGATTGTTCTATTTTGGTAATACTGGTGCTGACTTTGAAAATTTCTTGCTGGACGTCACTGATTTGAATTTTGCAATTTTCTTGTTTTTCACGATATTGAGTAACACTATTTTCGTCAGCCCGTTTTTGAGAAATAACTTTTTCAAGCTCTATTTCTTTTACTGAAATTTTAGCTTCAGCCTGATTAATCAAATTATTTTTTTGTAACCAACGAATAACCGCTAGTTGTGCTTTAAGTTCTCGTTCAGCGGCTTTTAGCGCTTTGTATTTTGTCGCTGCTAGAGCTTGACGCTCAAGTTTATGCAACTGTTCTCCTAGTTCACCCCTCACATCATCGAGGCGTTCTACGTTTTCTTTAGTGTGTTTTATTCTATTTTCAGTTTCGCGGCGACGCTCTTTATATTTCGATATACCAGCAGCCTCTTCCACAAACACACGTAATTCTTGGGGCCTACTTTCTATCAACTTAGAAATCATACCTTGCTCGATGATGGCGTAGCTGCGGGGACCGAGCCCAGTTCCTAGAAATAAATCAGTGATATCTCGTTTACGACATTTAGTGCCATTTAGTAAGTAGCTAGAAACCGCATCTCTAGTAACAATGCGCTTAACCGACAACTCATTGTAATTTGCATATTCGCCAGCAATTCGTCCTGACGAATTATCAAAGACCAATTCAACAGTGCATTGTGAAACAGCTTTGCGCGCAGTAGAGCCATTGAAAATTACATCTGTCATCGCATCACCGCGTAAATTTTTAGCTGAGCTTTCACCTAACACCCAGCGCACAGCATCAATGACATTAGATTTCCCACAGCCGTTTGGTCCCACCACTGCCGTCATCTCACCTGGAAATGGTATCGTGGTAGAGTCTACAAATGACTTAAATCCTACTAATTTAATCTTTTTTAAGCGCATACAATATAAAATAAGTGTGAAGCAAAGGCTGGATCCTAATAAATAAACTACTACGACATCTAATTATCTTTTAACTCTTTTTTTTATCTATCTATCTCCTCTGTCTCGATAGCAACCAATGTAAGTGTCATTAATAGTAATACAAATGTAACAAAAGTAAAACTTGGTAACAATTGCTCATTACATCACTTTCATTAGCACGATATACTAGTAGTCGTTGCCAGCAAGAATTACAAAGGACAAACATGAATAGTAGAAGTGGTGCTAGTTATTTTTTTGAAGGGTTTTCACTGATTAAAACAAAAGGACTTAAACGGTTTGTTTTTGTCCCCTTATTTATTAATTTATTATTGTTTTCAATGGCATTTTATTTCCTTTGGCCGCAGTTAGAAATTGGCATAGATTATTTGGTCAACTTGATTCCTGATTTTCTTGGATGGCTAAAAACAGCTTTAATTTATGTGCTCTGGCCGATTGCTGTTATCACTGTACTGCTCATTTTTGCGCTTATCTTTGGTACGTTAGCTAACTGGATAGCCGCGCCATTCAATGGTCTATTAAGTGAAAAAGTAGAGCGCTACTTAACGGGACAAGATATGGGAAACGAAGGGTTATTTAGCGCAATAAAAGACGTACCTAGAACCTTGGGCCGCGAGTTTTCAAAAGTACTATATTTTTTTCCCCGCGCTGTGGGTTTCTTAATTCTATTTTTCTTATTACCTGTGATAGGTCAAATTCTGTGGTTTTTATTTACGGCTTGGATGATGGCGATACAATATTGTGACTACCCTTTCGATAATCACAAAGTTGCGTTTAAACAAATGCGATATGACTTGAGCCAACATAAAGGTAAATGCTTTAGTTTTGGCATCATGGTAAATATTTTCTCACTTATCCCAATCATGAACTTCTTGGTAATGCCGGTTGCTATTTGTGGAGCAACGTCACTATGGGTCGACGAATTTACCGAAAAACGCTTATAGCGCAGACCAAAATAAACCGGCTTCGTTGTCATTATTGGCAAATGCAGAAATAGCCAAATTATCATTGAGCGCAGGGTAATTAGCTTTCTTTAATAAAGACTGGCGCCATAAAGTTCGATACACCTTAGGAATATTAGGAACATCATGGTATTCCAGAAATGTCATTTGCTGGGTCGGTTTGAAGGACTCGTATTCCGTGTTCTTACATGTCCTTGAGCGCGCAATGTGATGTAAAACCGGCGTGTTACTTTCCAGCACTTGTAGCTCATTGTGCGCATCTAAAGCCCTTTGCCAATTATTCTCTCTTGCTGATGGTAAATAGCGTGACTTAATGGCTTTTGTCGCGCTCAGTTGCGTTTCTTCATTAATGCTAAGTTTACTCACTGCCAACGTATTTTGTGTTTTAATTTCACCCTCGCGATCTAGTGCCCCCCCTCTTTTGAGAAGCACTTCTGGCAATGGTAATAACAACAAATTAGGTGCGGCATTTTTACCACAATGATAATTAGCCAAATCATCAGGCAATGCATATTCGTCAACAAACCCAGCAAAATGAGCTAGTTCATGCACAAAAACGGAATACTTGTCAGATTGGTCTAAAAACATCACTCCGTTATTAACGTTAGCTTTACCCTGCTCTGCAAAAATAATCATATGGGTAAAGCTTAATGGCGTTTTTAATTGACTCAATGGATATAGATCGCAGCCCAACCTAGCTTCATTCTTAAAATTATTACTGCACGCCAAACTGTCCTTTTGCAGCCAGATCGGAGGCAGAACGCATAATGGTAGGTCGGCTAATCTTTTATCTTTCTCAAACTGGTCTTGAAACGCTGAAGCTTGAATAAACGAAACCAGCGTTGTGGCCACAAATTGGATTGTTTGAGCACAATTTGGTCCTTGTACAGGAACAGTTAATAACGACAGTAGAGGCTCCATTTTATGCTGTCGAATGACTTGTAATGCAATTTTCGCAGAAGCAAAGTCTTGTTTAGCAGCCTTATCAAAGTATATTTCGGCACTTTCGGTTTTGCCTTCGTTCCAATACAAGTTAGCTAACTTAAACGCACTCGATGCATCAAATTCCGCTGCTTTCTTTAACCAAATAATTGCCTCCGAATTATCTTCTGACTCAAAAATGAACTTCGCCATCGAGATAATTGCAGGTTCATAGCCTGCTTCAGCTGATTGCTGCATCCACATTCTTTTTTCATCATTTGAGGTTTGTAATAGCGCGAACTCAAACTGGCTTTGAGCATGCCCTAATGTTGCTGATGTCTTTAACCATGTCTTTATTTGCGTGGGATTTTGACTGCGCATAGCCGCATAGTAAAGAGCACCACTACTGCCCATTTTACCCGCTAACGCTAACCAATATTGGTCACCTGAATCAATTGCTAGCTTAGTTAATGCCGACATGGCGTCGGAATTCCCTCGTTTAACTAATGGATAAAGAAGATAGCCTGATTGCGAGTTTTCTAGCGTTAGATGTTGCGACAATACTCTCGCCGGTGAGTGACAATTATCGGCTTGTAAAAAAAAGCAGATGCCAACAACACTAAGTAATACTTTGAGGTAATTAATGACTAATTTCAAACGCTCACCAGTTTGCATTCCAACTCTTGGATATCAGTTTTAATGATTTGTACGCGACTTTGACAATAACTATAAAGCATTCCGCTATCGAGTAAGCTCTGCACTTCCATCATCTGAATCACTTGCTTCTTTCCTTTTCTCTCGCAATCTAGCTAACTCAACTCTGGCGAACCTATATTCGACATACTCAAATACGTTGGTGCTTAAAGAAAGCTTAAAGTAATTCGCTGCTTTTACTTTGTTGCCAAGGTCGCTATGGTACTTACCTAAGTAAAAATAAGCTTCACATAAGCGATCATTCAATTGCTTTTGACTTTTAACATCATCAACTAGGTCTGCAATAACAGCAGTTTCATCAACCTTGCCTAGGTAAAAGTCGACGATACTAGTTGCCCAGTTTTCATCAGCTAATTCTTTTCTATACATCGCTAAATTTGCTAATGCTCTTTTTCTATCTACTTTCTGTTCAACGATAAATGACCAAAGGACACGATATGGGTCCTGTTTGTCTTTCTCATAAAAGCGATTTAAATCGGTAAGGGCTAATTCTGATCTGCCTCCATAATAAAGAGCGATACCTCTGTTGAGGATCGCAAAATCATAGTCAGGATTGATGTCTAATGTTGAGTCAAAGGACTCATAAGCCATTATAAAGTCCATTTGCTGTATATGGTGAATCCCGATTGAATTATGCGCCTCTGCCATATCTGGCTTTAATTCCAGTGCCTGCATAAAATCATATCGTGCTAAACCAGATAAACCCACGCTGTCATAAAGCATACCTCGCTGAAACAGAAGTTCAGCGCGCTCCTCATCCTTTAATGGAGCTTGTGTAAGTATGTGGTTGTAGCGAGCAATCGCCATTTGTGAGCGCGTATTGACTGGCTCTGGTTCAGCCAATAGCAAATTACCCATTGGCCCATAAGCGTTGTTACTTTGTATTGTGCAGCCCGACAGCAAAAGAACTAGCCCTATCGTCGCACAAATACCTAAGCGTTTTCTATTCACTTTCACAAGATTCCTTATTTACCAAAGTGTAATCCCCGTCGTTTTAACACCGACTCTGCGCATGCCGTCACTGACTCTTTTGCCAAAGTATAGCATGCACTTATTTTTGCTGCTTAGCCGCTCTTTTAGCATCAAATGCCGCCACTTGCTCTTCGGTTGCAGGTAGCTGATGATTGGATTTCCAATCACTGTATGGCATTTTATAGATTGCTTCACGAGCTTCGTCGTCAGTTAAACTAATATCGCGTTCTTGGGCCTCTGCTAAATACCATTTAGACAAACAGTTTCTGCAAAAGTCAGCCAACAACATCAGTTCAATGTTCTGCACTTGTTTATTTTTATCTAAATGGTCAATCAGTCGTCTAAACGCTGCCGCTTCGACTTCAGTTCGTTGCTGTTCGTTCATTCTATTTCTCCTGTATAAACTAATAAAAAAAGGAGCCGAAGCTCCTCTTTTACTTATCAATAATGAATATGGCCTAAACCATGTAATTCACTCTGAATTATTCGCCTTCGCTTGAAGCTGTCGGTTTCTCTAACAACTCTTTGATACTTAAACGTACACGGTTTTGACGATCAATTTCCATAACTTTCACGTCAACCATTTGGCCTTCTTTTAGGAAGTCAGTTACTTTGGCTACGCGGTCATGAGCAATTTGACTGATGTGTACAAGGCCTTCTTTACCTGGTAACACTTCAACAAACGCGCCGAAATCAACAATACGCATTACTTTACCGTTGTAGACAGTGCCTACTTCGATGTTAGCTGTTACTGCTTTAATACGGTCAATTGCTACGTCCGCTTTCGCTTTTTCAGTAGCGAAAATTTTGATAGTTCCGTCATCTTCAATTTCAATGTTAGTATCAGAAGCTTCAGTGATCGCTCTGATCATAGCGCCGCCTTTACCAATAACATCTCTAATTTTATCTTGATCAACTTTCATCGTGTAAATGCGCGGAGCGTACTCAGACATTTCATCACGTGGACCAGAAATTGCCGAATCCATTACTTCAAGAATATGCAAGCGAGCTTCTTTCGCTTGCTTCAATGCTAACTGCATGATTTCTTGCGTAATACCTTCAATTTTAATGTCCATTTGAAGTGCAGTAATACCGTTAGTAGTACCAGCAACTTTAAAGTCCATGTCACCAAGATGATCTTCATCACCGAGGATATCAGATAGAATAACAAAATTTTCGTCAGATTTGACTAGGCCCATAGCTATACCAGCAACAGAAGCCTTGATTGGAACACCGGCATCCATAAGCGCTAATGATGTACCACAAACCGATGCCATTGAAGATGAACCGTTCGACTCAGTAATTTCAGAAACGACACGAACTACATACGGGAATTCTTCAGCTGATGGCATAACGGCTTGCATGCCGCGTTTTGCTAAACGGCCATGACCAATTTCACGACGTTTAGGAGAACCAACAAAGCCAGTTTCACCAACACAGTATGGAGGGAAGTTATAATGCAACATGAAGCGACTACTAGCCATACCGCCTAGTTCGTCAATCATCTGTGCATCGCGTTCTGTACCTAATGTAGCAGCAACGATAGCCTGAGTTTCACCACGTGTAAATAATGCAGAACCATGAGTTCTCGGCAACAAACCAGTTGCAACATTAAGTGCACGAATTGTGTCTGGATCACGACCATCGATACGTTTTTCGCCAGCTAGAATACGTGAACGTACAACGTCACTTTCTAGGTGGTGCAATAACTCGCTCGCTTCTTTACGGTCTTGTTCTGGATTAGCTTCAAGAATAGCTGCAATCGCTTTATCTGTTACTGCAGTGATAGCGTCTTTACGAACCATTTTGTCAGAAATCTGATAAGCTTCAGTCATACCAGCTTCTGCTAGTTCTTTAACTTGCGCTTTCAAACCAGTATTTTCTGCTTCTGCTTGCCAATTCCAAGATTCTGTATTAACTTCAGCAGAAAATTCACTGATTGCATTGATAACTGTTTGTGACTGCTCATGGCCATATACAACAGCACCTAGCATCACATCTTCAGATAAAATATCAGCTTCAGACTCAACCATTAATACCGCACTTTTCGTACCAGCAACAACAAGGTTAAGTTGGCTTTCTTCTTGTTCAGAAGAACGTGTATTTAAGATATAACCGCCATCCTTGTAACCAACACGAGCCGCACCGATTGGACCATTAAATGGCATACCAGAAATAGCTAGAGCAGCAGAAGTGCCGATTAATGAAATGATATCTGTTGGGATTTCTGGATTTGCAGAAACAACAGTAATGATAATTTGAACTTCGTTTTTAAATCCGTTCGGAAATAATGGACGAATTGGACGATCTATTAAACGAGCAATTAGGGTTTCGCTCTCTGATGGGCGCCCTTCACGTTTGAAAAAGCCGCCAGGAATTTTACCCGCTGCGTATGCTTTTTCTTGATAATTAACGGTTAATGGGAAGAAGCCTTGGTCTGCTTTAGCTTCTTTCTTACCAACAACTGAAACTAACACACATGTATCGTCCATGCTTGCCATTACTGCTGCTGTTGCTTGTCTTGCGATTACACCCGTTTCTAGGGTGACAGTATGCTGACCATACTGAAATGTTTTAGTAATAGGAGTCACACTCTATCCTTTAGTTTATTTGTATTTTATGCTTATTAATGCGGTGCATAGTATAGCGATGAAACGCACTGATTGCTATCTAAAAATTATATCTCTTGCCGAATTGCATACTGCGGCCACTGCGGGATGAGTGACTTTTCTTTCTGCTGATATTGCGTAAAACTTTTGTTTAATGTTCTGCATACGTCCAACAACTTCTACCTTAAAGCTTTCACAAACTTCTTCTTCAATAATAGTTGGCATAAAGAAAACACCAAAACCTGCCTGACCAAATGCTTTCATCAATGCACTGTCATCATATTGGCCTCTTATTATTGGGAAAACACCGTTATCGTTCGACCATTTATCAAATAATTGGCGAATAGCGTACTGTTTGGTCGGTAGCAAAACTGGAGCTTGGTGAAGGCACTGCGGAAATTGACCGCTTAACTGTTGTTTCACTTTGCTAGTCGCAAAAAACGATAGCCCTGATTGTCCCAAATAGTGATTGTAAGCCCGCACACTAAAGTTGCTAGACAGCGGCGTATCAGTCAAGACCATATCAACTTCATGAATAGCCAACTCCGCAAGTATAGTTGCAACTGGTCCTTCCTTGCACACTAAGCTGACTTCTTTCGACAGATTGAGCGCAGGCTCGATAATTTTGTAAACGATTGTTTTGGGCAATGCACTGGCTGCGCTAATAATAAATTCGGATGTACCCACCAATGGCGCGCCGCGCAAAACATCGCTGAGCTCTTTCCCTAATTCAAATATTTCATCCGAATAACGTAAAACTAAACGGCCTGTTTCAGTTAACCGTAATCGGCGCCCAACACGATCAAAGAGTGGCTGACCGATCCTCTCTTCTAGCATACTTAACTGACCACTAATTGTCTGTGGTGTAATGAACAACTTTTCTGCCGCTTTTGCAATACTGCCTTCGGTTGCAACAACCCAAAAATAATGAAGGTGTTTATAATTTAAATTTTCAGCCATTGAATTTGTTAATCCTAAACATAAAAGAACGTCAGTTTTTTCGAACCTTATTTATACATTTAAACGAATATATTCGTTCACTTTAAGTTGATAACCTTATCTCATCGACAGGAAAATCTTTCATAAGTGTAGTCATGCAACTCAAAATTGTGCAATTTGATGTAAAAATAAGTGAAAATCAAGTTAAGTGCTTGAATGAAACGCTGCGCATGCAATTGGGTAGATACACGCAACTCATTGAAATAGTTAATACTTGTTTCAAAAACGACATTGATCAATTTGGTCAAAAAATCATTCAATGTTCAGTCGTTATTGACCTAATTCCCGATGGTTTTGCTACAACATCAAATACAGCCACCACGGTTGAGGATGCATTTTACAACTCCATTAGCAGAGCAAAGCGTCAATTAGATAGAGTGCGTCGCAATAATAAAAGGCAGTTTATACCGACATACTCGATTAACAAATAGCGCGTTGATTGAACAATCATTAAAATATCGCGTTTTTGACAACGGGCATCATAACGGCAATATTGCCAATGACTTTAACAGCAAAGCGAAGTGTGTATTTTTTAATACGAAAAAGTACCAAATGACCTTTGGGTTGGGTCATTTGATACTTAACGTTAAGTTACCTTACAATTTCCATTTCTTTTATTAGATTTTCGGCACCGTCTACCTCATCCATAACCCACAACATAAATGGACTGCTTACATGAATAGCTCGTTTGTACTTTGGATCATAGTCCCAATCACCAATAATGGATTCGTAAACACCATCAAAAACTAGCCCTACAAATTCGCCTTTTGCATTTAGTGTAGGTGAACCGGAATTACCACCCGTGATATCTAACGTGCTCAAATAGTTTACAGGAACCGAATTCAGTTTTGCATTAGCATAACTTCCATACCGTTTTTCTTTTATAGCTTCACGCAGTTTTAAAGGCAAATCGAATTCATCATCATCCGGAATATACTTTGCCAACATGCCCTCAGTGGTAGTGAACGGTTTTGCAATTAAGCCATCTCTCGGACTATAGCCTTTTACATTACCAAAGGTAATTCGCAACGTGCTGTTAGCATCAGCATATACCGCTTCTTCACGTGATTTTTTGAATGCAATTACAGCGCTCATATATTCGGGACGCACTTGCTGTAATTGCCCTGACAACGACTTACTTCGTTTTTCTTCTGCCATATTATAATCAAATTGACTCACTGCGTATTGAACAAAAGGATCTGAACTTGCTCGCATCTCTTTTTCGGACATTTTCATCATCGCGAGACGTGTGTCTAACTCTCCCAGTTCAGTATTCGCATACATTTGGTCGATTTTTGCGTTGGCTTTGCTTAAGTCTTTGCCTGTTATATTGAAAAACTTATCAAACGTAGCAACGCGTTGTTCCATCGGAAGATAAACGTACTTAGCCAAAAAGTGTTTAATAAGGGCCTTATCGATATCAGCAACGTAGCGCGAATTTACTGATGTTATTGATTGTTCGTAGCGCTTTAAATCTCGCTCTTGATAACCTGGTTCACGCTGAGCATCAGGTTTTGCTTGTTCATGGGATAAGCGCAGTAGACCTTCCGCAACTGACATCATGGTTGTCCTACCCATGTAACTCAGCAATAAATCACGTTCTTTAGTCTCATCAGATTGTTCGATTAACTTATTTAGCGTGACTAACGTCCCACCATATTGAGCATTCATATCAGCATCTGTAGCTAGCCAATTTACCAAATCAGATTCTAGCTGCTGCTTTCGAACCAACATATCGCCTTTATTATAACTCTCTACCATTGAGCCATAGTTTTTCGCGTAATTCGCTAAACTCGCAATATTGCTCGCGTATTTAATCCGCTGGTCGCTTCCCGGCTCTGAATTTTGCTTGATCACATCGATATATTCTTCACGATACAATTTAGCTTTTGGATAGGCCCAAGTGAAGTTATTTTCAACTTCTACGGCAGTGCGATAGCGATTGGTGCTGCCTGGGTAGCCTAACACCATGACATAATCACCTTCATCAACACCAGCAGCGTTAACTTTTAAAAAGGCTTTGTTACTGTAAGGAACATTGTCTGTGTTGTAATCTGCTGGTTTACCATCCTTGCCTACATACGCACGATAAAATGCCCAATCACCCGTTTGACGAGGCCATTGCCAATTATCTGTGTCACCACCAAATTTACCAATACTCGAGGGCGGAGCGTACGCCAAACGCACATCTCGGATAGTGAGCAATTTGATTAATACATAACTCGCACCACTATGAAAGCTCGAGACAGAACACCGATAATCATCGTCAATTTCACAGTCAGCGACTAATGCCTTTCGGTTATTTTCTATTGCTTGATAATAATCGTTGCCAGTCAATTTTGCAGAGATCCCACCAGTAACTTCAGCGGTAACATCCGTTAGTGATTCAGTAATATAAACCCGACTACCGGGAGCGGCAGCCAACTCTTCTTGCTTTGTTTTAGCTACAAAACCGTTGGCAAGTAAGTTGTTTTTCTCTGAACTATTATGTTGTATTGAACCATAAGCACAATGATGATTAGTAACAACTAAGCCTTGATCGGAAATGAAACTTGCAGTACACCCACCTAGGCTAATAATAGCGTTCATTGGAAATTTTGATAAGTCCGACATGTCATCTGGATTTAGTTTTAATCCAGCAGCGACAAGTTGTTCTTTTATATCGGGGAGTTGATGTGGTTGCCACATGCCTTCATCGGCTAGTGCTAAACTAAATGGTGCGCTAAGTGCCAGTGCAGCAGCACTGATTATCCACTTTTTCATATTCTTTCCTTGTCGTTTTAACTTTTTATTTATTAACGTTTTTATTTATTAAGTTCTTATTCTTAAAACAAAAAACATTCCTTTGAGCGTTAACTTCTTAAATTATTCAATCGGTACGCTAGCTTTTTAAACTAGTTATGACAACTATTTTTAGTGTTCTTTTTCTTATCATGTAACTAGCAGACACATAACAACAACTACAATATAGACATCCAGAAGCGTATATAAAACTATGCTTTCCCTAGCATTTAATGGATATAATTCACAACCCGCATCATCACTAGCGCATTTCATATGATTTTTTATACCAAATTGAATACAGGCCACATTATCTCAAGCAACTGCCGGAATCAAAATACGTAGAAAATGTCGTTTCACCACGCTAATGGTGGACAATTGAATACAGATAATTAGAGAAGAAGCGTTTATAAGCAAACAATATTTCCGCGATAATGTATATTTTTACAATCCATTTTACATTTGCCTTTATTGCAGATGTTTTATGAGAAAACAGTCGCAATGTAATGAATGGACACAATTAAATTCCAATAAGCAAAAAAAAATGACTAACAATTTTAATTATTAGTCATTTTACTATATGGTGCGGAAGAAGAGACTCGAACTCTCACGGCCTAAGCCACCACCCCCTCAAGGGCGAAAATTACACATTTATAGAATTATACAACTCCCTGATTTAACTATTAAAAATCAATAAGCCACTGTTTTAAATAGACTTTTATGTAACTCTTGTTATTTCAGTCTGTATCTTGCAATTTCAGCCGATTTACCTGATTATGTTTGCGCGCAAACACGAAAAGGTGAAATCATGGCAAAACAATCAAAAACCTCAATTACTGAAAATGGTGCTCTAGAGTATGTTAAAAAAGCCCCGTTTAGAGCTGAACTATCATGTTCAAAAATTGTTGGCTTTCATTTACAGCGAATGAAAACGGCATCAACGTGGCGTTTCAGGTACAGAGACTTAACCAATAAAGCAAAGATCATAAATCTTGGTAAATATGTAGACGGCAAAAAAGACCGACTAGAGGCAGCCGAATTAGCTATCTCCTATCGCGCAAAAATAGACCAAGGTTCAGATCCAATAGCCGAGATCGAAAAACAAAAGCAACACAACAAAGCTAAGTTTATAAAGGATCAATCAAACACCTTGGGCGCGTACCTTGATGGTATTTACACACAACACCAAAGCCGAAAAAAGAATGGAGGTAAACATACTCTAACTACCATCCGCACAAACTTTACTCACTTGTTTGATTTACCAATGTACGCAATAACAAAGGATATGCTTGAAGATTGGCAAGCCAAAAGAGAGCAAATCGGAAACTCTTATGAAACGATTCGACGCGCTTACGGGGCTTTGAGAACGTTACTTCGCCACGCTATCACAAAAGAAGTATTGGAAGATTACCCACTTAAAAACTTTAAACTTCAAGCCCCAACACATGAAGAAAAGATGAAAAAATTTGACGGTTCAGAAAAACAAAACCGTCGTTTACTCACTAATTTTGAATTGGAGCAAATTAGAAACGGTGCTGAATTATTCAAGTCGGATTGTGAAGATAAAATTTCTAGTAATTATCCAAAAGTACCAATTTGGTTTTACTATTTTTTCCGATTGGCTGCGTATACAGGTATGCGCGTCGGTGATTTATATTCTCTCAACTGGATTGAATTAAACCTCAACTTCAAACGAATTAACAAAACTCCTAACAAAACATTGCACCACCGCGATCCTATTCAAATTACTTTAATGCTTGACGAAACCATTCTAGAACTTATGAAGAAATGGCATGGCAAGCAAGGGAAGCCGGAAAACGGCTTAGTATTCCCCCAACTATTTACTGGAGAGCAATACGAGCGCCAAGCACACCGTAAACATTGGAAGCGATTATTAAAATTGGGCGGCATTGATTATAGATTAGACTTTTACAGCTTGCGACACCATTTCATAAGTAAAATGGTTACCTCTGGCATTCCAATGTTTACGGTCGCGCGTTTAGCTGGTCATAAAAGCACACGCATGATTGAGGATCATTACGGACATTTAGCACCAGACGCAAGCATTAACCCCTTAGCACTAGTTGCTAGTGACTTTAACGATTCTAAAAAGGAAATTAAGCATGGTTAAGAAGCTGACAGTTCAATCAAACAATTTGTTTAAGGGATATAAAATTGGTGGTCTTTATCACGGTGAATATATTTCATTAACAGCAGCGGAAAAACTAGCCGCGCAACTTAACTATATTGAAGAAGTTGTGACTAAAATATCTCGGATTAAATATGATATTAAGCTCGGTTGGCCTTCTAATTTATGGCACTTGGCTTTACAGGTTAATGATCGTATAAAACGAATTGAATTAAATGCAGATCCCGCAAATGCTTGTATGTTAACGCTTGAAATAGGCGAGCTAATCGAGCGAATCAATAGTCTGCCATTAACTAAACAAGCAATACTAAACTTCGATCAAATGGTTACACAACAAGATTCACTAGAAAAAACAAAAAAAGAACGCCAAGTCGGCGCAGCAATAGCAAACGAAATAGTAGCAGAAAAGACAAAAGAGAAAAAAGAACTTGTTATTAAAAAGTGGCATGAGTTAGAAGATCAAGAGACAGACGAACGTCATAGAGTCTCAAATATAACAAATCACCTAAAAGATGAAAACGGACAGGAAGTAAAAATCAGCACAAACACAGTAAAAAGTTACTTAAAAGAGGCTGGCCTAACCCCCAAAAAAACGTCTAATTAAAATTAAACGTCAGAACGCTAGCGTTTTGACTAACTCATTGATTTTAAACAATTATATTATCTTCTATAATGATGTTTCACGAATCAACGAGTTATTAAAAAATGTATCAATCTAACGAACACACCACCGTTTCATCCCCTGCAATAATGCGACTGAAAGAGGTCGCATATTATCTGCAAATTAGCCTACCTACACTTTGGAGAATGGGCGAACAAGATCCTAATTTCCCCAAGAAAATCCGAATGAATAGTCGTTGCGTTGGTTATCTAAAGACTGACATTGATGATTGGCTAGCGAGCAAGGGAGAATAATCATGGCTTTAAACCGAGCTTCACAACGATACAGACGCATATATTTTATGTTGAGACGCAAATCTGTTAACGACTCAGATAAAAAGCCTGCTAATACGAAAAGAGGTGAATCATGAGCAACAATAAAGAAAGTGCCTCAGTAGCTGCTCTAACAGCTACCGAGAAGCTAAAATCAAACGCGCAAACGCAAGACATTCAGCAACACAATTATAAACCTAACTTATGTAATTTACCATTTTATCGAAAAATAGAGGACGTTACACCAGAAAAGCTAATTGGAATAGATGACTTTTTAGCTATGGTTAAAAGTCCGTCTATTAGTGATAAGCAAAATGCTGCAGCACTCACACCTTACAATGCAAACGGCAAACAAAAGCAAGATGCTATCAATGCGCAATATCACGCAATTATCGTTGACCACGATGACGATGACCTAACCAAAGAGCAGTTACGTGCCAAGTATGACCATTTCAATATTAACTATATTGCGTTTTCAACCAGCTCACACCTGCAAGATAAAAAAGGCGTAATTGGCAACCGTTGGAAAGTTGTTATCCCTTTAGCTGATCCTATTAATCAAAAGGTATTTTGCGCTGTATCACTGGGCATTACTCTACTAATGAAAGCCGATTTAGCACAAGTTAGAACTCAGCAAGTGTTTTTTGCACCTAACAAGATATCAGAGCAAGCACCGTATGATTATATAGTTAATTTAGATGCTATAAATTTTGATGTTGAAAATAAAACAAGCGAGTTAATGGAGAGAGCACTTAGCGCGTATAAGGAACACGAACAAGATAAGCAAAAAATAGCTAGCAAAGCCGCAAGCAGACCAAAAGATGTAAGTATTAATAACAACAGTATTATTGGACTTGTGAATGATGCTTATGATCTTGAATCGGTTATTTTAGCGGCTGGCTATAAGAAACAAGGCAAAAAGTATTTATCCCCTTTTAGTGAATCAGGTTTAGCTGGTGTAATTATATTGGACGACAAGCTATATTCGCATCATGGCGAGAGTGACCCCCTATCAAGCTTAAACCATGACGGTCATGCGTTAGACACATTTGATGTGTTGTGCTGTTTGAACCATTCAGGGGACGTTTCAGCGGCAATAAAACACTATGCCAATGAACTTGATCAAGAAGGACAGAAAGAACGCCAACGTCAACACATGGAAAGTGAAAATGAAATAAGCCAAGAGCAATTAAACAGCGCAGAAATTAAGAATGAAACTTTTAACGCTTTTGTGTTGCCATCTTATCCAGACGACCTTTTATCATTGCCTTACCAGCTAGGAGAAATTCAAACATTTATCTATAACCGAATGACCTACCCATCAGCGGCAACAGCAGGCATCGCAGCACTAGCAACATTGACAGCATTTGCACAGACCAATATAACTATAGATTCGCGAGATGGGCTAGGATTAAACGAGCAGTATATGATTTTAGCCCCAACTGGTTTTGGAAAGGAGGATCTACGAAATCCTATTCAAGTATTATTAAAAGAAGCTCGCAGCATAGATGGCGTTTCATCAATTATTAAAGAAAACACATTAAAGTTAAGTTTTGCCGCACCATCCAGTCCACAAGGTTTACATCAAATTTTAGAAAATAGTCGATCAACGTTCTTCTTATCTGATGAATTCGCAGAATGGCTAAGATTAAGCCACTCAGACAGCCATAAGCAAGCAGCCTTAGGTTATTTGATGCAAATATATACAAAGGCACTAGGTGTTATTGAGCCTGGACACGCAGCATCGCACAAATACGAACAAGTCACTAATCCACGTGTCGGAATATTGGCAACCAGCACATCGGAAGCGATACTATCTACAATGACACGAGAACAAGCTGACTCAGGTGCATACAATAGGTGGATAATGTTTGTCGGTGAACAAGATCTTCCACAGAAACGATATAAAGGCCTAGTTTATAAACCCGAAAAAGAGCTAGTAGAATTTATATCTGAAGTATTGTTGATGAAAAAAACCGTTATTAAATTTTCTTCTGCTGGGTTTGAGGAATACATAAAGCTAGATAATGACATTGCAGAACCTGTAAAACGAAAAGACGGAGTATTGGGCGGTCGCTTATCAGAGCAGGCAATCAAACTAGCCGCAATAATCGCAATATCAGACCAAAGGACGCAGATCGAACCTAAAGACCTGCAAATAGCATTCTCAATTCGTGTCGGATTATACGAAAGAACTAGAGCACTTGTAGCCCATGAAGGCAGCTTGAGCGGTATGCATAAAACTGGTGAAGCAATGGCGCAGGTTGAAACTCTTTTGAGAAAAAATGAGTTTTTGTATAAATCTGCATTGAGAGCAAAAAGCAGAAAGTACGCAGCATTGAGCGTTCCAGAACAACAAGCGGTATTAAGGTCGCTTCAAGACAATGGAATAATACGTCCTGTAAAAGATAACCCAAAGATGATTTTCTCTGGCATATATGAAAACTAGAACTCTTAAGTAATTATTAGCCTGACTGTGTGTTGGGCTTTTTTTTACATTTTTTTACGGTGTTGTAAAAAGGATGCACGCCTTTAAAGTAGAGGGCTTTAGAGTGTTTTTAATATAAATAACACACTTTTACATACTACACACATACTTCTTCTTCTTTTCGCAGGAGTGTGTCGTAAAAACGTAAAAAACGTAAAAATAATCTAGCCCTTAGTACAGTTACACAAGAAACGGCTAGTCGTTATTATAGAACTGTCTTTCGGCTATAACGTATTGCAATGACCGCTTGATACTAAGCCCTGACCGTATGTTGGGGCTTTTTTATCGGTGACGGTACAGGCATAAAAATCTGAATTTTCACACCCCCTACCCTATAAAATCACACTAAAAACCGATAACACCTACCCTAGATAGGTAGAGTGCCTATTTTTTAAAGCATTGTTTTAATTATGATATTATTTGAAATAACGTAAAACGCAAACAAACACAAACATTAGGTATACTTAACAGCATAGATAAGGCCAATATATAAGTGGATTAGCGAGACAATGATCAAGCAATCAGCACCAATAGAAAAGTATAGCACCAACTGGATGCAGAACCTTGATGGTCGCACAGCGGTAGCTCAAGAGTTGAGACAACGCCACTCAAATCTGTGTGATGATCTTGGCGGCTATCCATCCCTAAGCTATCAGCAACGCGCAATGATTGACCGCGCTATATTCCTAGAGTTTCACCTACAACAGCAAGAGCTAATACTAGCGACTGGCGCAGACTTTGACAGTGGCAAATGGGTTCAGGCATGTAACGCGCTATCAGGTCTATTTGCAAAGCTGGGACTCAATAGACAGGTTAAAGAAGTTACCTCTCTATCTCAGTATGTGAAACAGGCCAGTTAATGAATATTATTCAAGCCATAAACGATCCTAAGCTATTTTTTAACCAATTCGGTGGTGATAGCTGGCAATACTGGCGCGTTCTTCTCGCTGGTTTCTATGGCTTGAAACAATCAAAAGATGAACGCAAACAGTTTGAGCGTTTAACTAAAAGAACAGCCCCTAATCACGCGTTTAACGAGCTATGGCTTTGTGTAGGTCGCAGAGGTGGCAAGTCTAATATAAGTGCGCTACTGGCTGTTTATGAAGCCTTTTTTAGCGATTACAGTGACACGTTAGCACCCGGCGAAGTAGCAACAGTTTTTGTTATAGCTGCAGACCGCAAACAAGCGCGTTCAGTGATGCGTTATATACGCGGATTAATCGAGGCAACGCCCCTATTACAGTCAATGGTAGTGAAGGATAGCCAAGAGTGTATCGAGCTATCTAACCGTTGTGTGATTGAAATCATGACGGCTGGTTTTAAAGGTATTCGCGGTTATTCGGTAGCCTGTGCCATTCTTGATGAAGTGGCGTTTTGGTCTGACGGTGGTGCAAACCCTGACAAAGAAATCATAACAGCAATACGCCCTAGCCTAGCAACGCTTAACGGTAAGATCATTGCTCTATCATCCCCATACGCCCGAAAAGGTGTGTTGTGGGACAACTATAAGCGTTATTTTGGCAAGGAACAAAGTAAGCGTGTATTGGTAGCTCAAGCACCTAGCTTGCTTATGAATTCATTGTTACCTACTCATGTTGTAGAACAGGCTTATCAGGATGATCCAGCCAGTGCTAAAGCAGAATACGGTGCAGAGTTTAGAACTGACGTTGAAACCTTTGTGAATCGCGAGGTTGTTGACGCGCTCGTATGTCTAGGTCGTTATGAATTACCCTATTTATCAGAGAACAAATACTTTGCATTTGTTGATCCGTCTGGTGGTTCAAAAGATGCGTTCACGCTGTCCATATCACACAAAGAAAAGAACGTTTTAATAGTGGATGCAATACGCGCAATAACGCCACCATTTAGCCCTGAAAACGTTGTAGATGACTTTTGTGTATTGCTACTTAGTTACGGCATTAGAACCGTAACGGGCGATAGGTACGCGGGTGAGTGGCCCCGAGAACAGTTTTATAAACGCGGTGTTGTTTATCTGCCAAGTAAGAAAAGTAAGTCTGAGTTATACCGTGATTTATTGCCATTGTTAAACAGTGGCAACGTGGAATTACTCGACAACGAAAAGATGGTCAATGAATTGGTATCACTTGAGCGCAGAACAGCGCGCGGTGGTCGAGACTCGATTGATCATCCACCTAGCGGTCATGACGACCTAATCAACGCAGTAGCCGGAGCGTTGGACTTGTTATGCAAGCCTGCCCCGCTATTCATTTTTGCTTGATAACGTCATGGCTTTATTTGAAAGCTTGATAGCCGAATTTTTCACTATCATAGAATTTTGTAAGCCGGTCTGCCCACTTACACAGCTCAGTTTTCGATTTTTACATTAACTATTAAATTAGAAGAGTTATTAATATGTCTATCGAAATTAAACAGCTTGCAGACCAGCTAAATGAAGCGTCTGAAAACATTAAAACCCGTATCAGCGGATTAGAAAGCAACTTCAACCTTATGGATACAGAATTGGCTAAATTACAAACCAAAGGCACAAAACACTATTTTGGTGGTGAATTTGAAACTAAAAACGATCCTGAATTTAGCCAATTTCTAACCAAAGGCGCTATGCCTAGCGAATCAAAATCACTTAGTGTGACTACTGATGGACAAGGTGTATCAGTTCGTAGTGACTGGACAAACGAAACAGCGACTCTAGTTTATGAAACTAGCCCTGTGCGACAGGTAGCTAAGATTATGAACACAGACAGCAATGAGGTTGAAATTTTAGTCAATCGTGGCGAACCTGAGTCTGTTTGGATTGGTGAGTTAGATGCTCGCGCAGATACGACTACGGACTTTATGACCCGCCACAAAATACCAGTTGATGAGCATTATGCTTATCCGTCAATCACTTTGCAGATGATGGAAGATTCTGAGTTTAATGTAGAGGACTGGCTGCAAGGTCAGGTTTCAATGCGTTTTGCTCGACAAGAAGCCAGCGCGTTTGTGAATGGTGATGGTATTGGCAAGCCTAAAGGTCTATTGAACTATGGCACGGTTAAAGAAGAGAGTTTCACTTGGGGTGCAACCCCTTCCGCGTATCAATTAGGCGCACAATATACAGGCGTAGACGGTGATATTACCAACCCTGATGTGTTGTTTGACCTTGTAGATAGCGTTAAAGCAGCTTATTTGCCGCGTTCATCTTGGATGATGACTAGAGCGTTTAGAAACAAGATCCGAAAGCTAAAAGACACGCAAGACCGTTATATGTTGCAACCGTCCATTGATGCAAACGTACCTGATAGATTGCTAGGCTATCCGGTTTACCTTGCTGAGGATATGCCAACATTGGCGGCTGATGTTGTAGGTGCTTTGTTTGGTAATTTTGGCGATGGATACACGATTGCGGATCGAACTGGTTACACTGTTCAGCGCGACGCTGTGACTAAACCAGGATGGGTTAAATATTATGTTCGTCGTCGTATTGGCGGTGCATTGACAAACCCAGAAGCAATAAAGGCGTTGGTACTTGGTACTGAGCCGATTTAATAAAGCTAGCCCAGTGTAATGCTGGGTAATCTTCCGTAGCCATAGCGGGTATCTTAACGGGTAATAAGTATGGCGGGAGTTTTGACAGAACGTGCTCTCTTTCCAGAAAACACTGTCAGCCCACGGTAAACTACAGATAGCCGTGGGCATTTTTTTAGATTTTAAATTATTCTATTCTTCGCAGGGAAAAGATTTAATCATAAGCTCGGCTATGATTTCTGTAGCGATTTGATTTCTATTTGAAGGGTTGTCTGTAAGTTCCTTTCCTACTATGTCATCAACCTGCCCAAAAGTTATCGAGCCGTCCAAACAAATTAGACCAGCTTGGAGATAGGTTACGACAACTCCTCGTACAAACCCCTGATAAAAGCCAGCACCTACGGCGCTATATTCATGTCTTGATTCATGCAGTTTTTGATATTCTCGATATTTTTCGAACAATTCATTACCAGTCATTGCATGAGAAGAAAAAGAAATAATAAGTAAAACCGATGCTATTAATAATGCTTTCATTTAAACGTTCCTTGTTTTGGCTATTCTTCGCAGGGGAAATTGGCAACCAATATATTCATTATTATTTCTAAGGCTTGTTTATGTCTTAACTCAGGGTTTTCTTTAAGAAACGTTCCGACCATGTCATATAATTGTTTGGTGGAAAAGTTAGGTGGCATACATGCCAACTCAAGCCATTCTACTGATTCTAAAGTCGCGGTAACATAACCTACATAGGCTCCTGCGCGAAGAGTGGACATTATTTCTCGACCAGATTCTGAGTCATTATATGCTTTATAATCAACATACAAATGATTACCAGTTTTAAAACCCGCCTGAGAAGAAAAAGAAGTGATGAGTAAAACCGATGCTATTAATAAGGCTTTCATTTAAACGATCCTTGTATTGTGTTTGGGTCACACTATCAGATGGAGACTGGACTTTAAACAATGTATATAAAATAATTTTGGATACTGCTGAGAGCGCTGTATAGCAAGGAAAAATGAGTATTAATTAAATCGGCTTTTAATTACTGTAATGTTTGCGTTACGTTTGCGTTTCTTTGAACAATAAAAAAGGGTTAGCAGCTATTAACTGCAAAACCCTTTATTAATATGGTGCGGAAGAAGAGACTCGAACTCTCACGGCCTAAGCCACCACCCCCTCAAGGTGGCGTGTCTACCAATTCCACCACTTCCGCATTTTTCTACTCAAACGTCCAACTAGTTTGGAACGTCTTCTTCTTTGTTTTCTTCTTCAGTTACTACCGGTACTTGCATATCAGACGCTGGTACATCAGATGCGGCAGGTAACTCACTACCTAACGTTGGAATCTCTGAACTAGTAGCCTCTACGACAATAGGTACTTCGAGGTTATCAAACTCGTCTACTTTTTCATTTTTGTTAGCCGCTATAGTGCCCAAAAGTAAGCTAATAACGAAAAAACAGGTAGCTAAAACAGCCGTTATTTTGGTCATGAAATTTCCCGAACCCGAGGACCCAAATACTGTGTTGGAACCGCCAGCACCGAACGACGCCCCCATATCTGCGCCTTTACCTTGTTGGATTAACACAAACCCGATCAACAATAGTGCAACGACCAAATAACATACAATTAATACTTGTTCTAACATTCTTTCCTCGTTAACTTGCCGCTTGGCAAATTGTTGTAAAATCTTCTATTTTTAAGCTGGCGCCACCAATAAGGCCACCGTCTATATCTGTCTTTGCAAACAACTCGCTCGCATTTGCGGCATTAACGCTACCACCGTACAAAATTCTAACATTTGCCGCTGCACTAGCATCTAGTGCGGCTAATTCTTTTCGAATAAACGCATGGACTTCTTGCGCTTGCTCCGGGCTCGCTGTTTTACCTGTTCCAATTGCCCAAATAGGCTCATAAGCAACCACTGAATTCTTTATGTAATTCACGCCACACTCATTCGCAATTGCATCTAATTGCGCTTTAACAAAATCAAACACACCGCCACTTTCTCTTACTTCAAGAGGCTCACCAATACATAATATCGGCGTAAGACCTGCAGCTATTGTTGCTTTTACTTTTCTAGCAACAACTTCGTTTGATTCATTATGTCCTTCTCTACGCTCAGAGTGGCCTAGAATAACATATTTACAACCTGCCTCTGCAATCATACTCAATGAAATCTCACCGGTATGTGCACCTGCAGCAAACTCGCTCGCATTTTGTGCACCAACTGCAAACTCAGCGTGGCTGAATTTTGATAAATAAACCGCTGGAGGACATATCACGACATCAACTGCTGGGCTCGAGGCTAAATTAGAACAGAAGGACTCAACCAACTCGTTACTTCCATTCATTTTCCAATTACCTGCTACAAACGGTTTTCTTTGAGAATTTATCATGCTTTCTCCAGAGCCCACTGCAAAGCGGGCGTGATATTAACTAACCACTCACAATTATACAAGTATCAGAGTGATAAATAGCGAGTAAGTTTTATGTTTATGATGCTTTTTTGACCACATCAGCGATTTTTTCAGCCCAAAAGTCACTTAGGCTCTTATCAATAGCTTCAACCATGACTCTTAGTAACGGCTCGGTGCCACTCTTTCGTAACAAAACACGACCATTATCACCCATTTCCTCTTCAGCTTTTTTAACAATGGCGTTAACTTCATCAGATTCAAGCGGGTTTTTGCTAGGATCTGCAAATTTAACGTTAATAAGTCGTTGCGGGAATCGGGTAAAACCTGAATTTAACACACTCAACTTCATATCCGATCGCAGCATAGCAGCAATAACTTGGAGTCCAGCAACAATGCCATCACCAGTAGGAGCTAAATTTAAGTTGAGGACATGACCAGAGTTTTCACCACCAATTTTCCAATTTTTAGCTAGTAGCATTTCCATTACATAGCGATCACCGACATCGGCTCGAGCGAAAGGAACACCTAATTTTTCTAACGCCACTTCCATGCCTAAATTAGACATTTTAGTGCCTACGACGCCACCTTGCAGCTGACCATTTCTTAGTGCTTCACGTGCTATAATAAAAATTATTTCGTCACCATCAATAACCTTCCCATTCTCATCTACCATCATGATACGGTCACCATCACCATCTAAGGCAAAGCCAATGTCAGCCTTGTGCTCTTTGACCGCTTCAACGGTTGCACGCATAGATGTTGCGCCTACCTGGTGGTTTATGTTTGTACCATTGGGTGAAGTTCCAATCTCTATAACTTCAGCTCCAAGTTCAGATAACACATCAGGTGCAATATGGTAAGTTGCGCCATGCGCGCAATCGACCACAATTTTTAGGCCTTTGAGCGATAACTCTGAGGGGAAGGTGCCCTTGCAATATTCAATATAGCGCCCAGCTGCGTCATTAATCCGGGTCACTTTACCTAGCTTGTCTGATTCAACACAAACCATCGGTTTCTCTAGCTGTGCTTCAATGGCCAACTCAATGGCGTCGTCTAATTTATGCCCGGTTGACGCGAAAAATTTTATACCGTTATCATAATAAGGGTTGTGCGAGGCGCTAATCACGATCCCAGCTTCTGAACGAAAGGTTTTCGTCAAATAAGAGACAGCTGGTGTCGGCATAGGACCCAAAAGGCCAATATTAATCCCCGCAGCTGAAAGACCGGCCTCCAGAGCAGATTCAAGCATATAACCAGAAATTCGAGTGTCTTTGCCAATAAGGACTTTGTTGGTGCCCTGCCCAGCTAATACTTTACCAGCAGCGTAACCCAATCTCATGACAAACTCGGGGTTAATGGCACTTTCGCCAACCTTTCCCCTAATACCATCGGTACCAAAGTATTTTCGTGTGGTCATACAACTTCCTTAATTCTTTTATTATATGCTTTGGAGTTTATTCACGATTTTAATGGCGTCCATAGTCTCATTAACATCGTGTACTCTAATAATTCCAACTCCCGCAAGGGCGGCAATAGTAGCAGTGGCAATATTTCCTGCCAACCTTTGATTCACATCTCTTTGCAATAATTCCCCAATCATCGATTTTCTCGACATTCCGACCAACAAGGGCGCATCAAATTGATTAAATTCGTGTAGGCATTTCAAAATTTGGTAATTATGGTCCAGCGTTTTACCAAAGCCAAAACCAGGGTCAATCAAGATACGCTGATAATTCAGTCCTGTATCTGTGCACTCTTTTATGCGTTGTTCAAAAAAGCTAATCACTTCTCCCACCACGCCATCATAACGCGGTCGATGTTGCATATTTTGTGGCTCTCCCTGCATATGCATTAGACAAACAGATACGTTAAAGTTGTTAGCAGCATGAATTGCGGCAATTAATGCACCGTCACTTCTCAACGCTCTTACGTCATTAATAAGACCGGCACCGCATTCCACTGCTTGGGTCATTACTTGGGCTTTGCTTGTATCAACTGACACGACGACATCCAGATGTTTACTTATGCTTTCAATTACCGGAATAACGCGATCAAGTTCTTCTTGTAATGAAACTGCTTTTGCGCCAGGGCGCGTCGACTCGCCGCCAACATCAATAAACGTTGCACCCGCATTTACCATGGACTCAGCTTCTCGCATTGCTGAATCGACAGTACTAAACTGTCCTCCATCCGAAAACGAATCCGGTGTAACGTTTAGAATACCCATTACTTTGGGGCTATCAAATTTAACCTCACGGTCTCTAAATTTCATCATGTGTATACGAGTCAAAGTTAACTTAACCTCTTGAATGTATTGAGTGGGAAACATTCGAATTATGTTTCAGTAATAAATTTTAAAATAAAAAAACGCCGGTATTAACCAGCGTTTTTTGTCGTAAAGTACTAAGTTACTATTAGTGAGTTACATCACTCGGATCAGCATCCGGTGTGTCTTTTGCTTCACCGCCGGCATTGATCGACGCACCGCCAGAAGACTTATCAGAATCAGACTTTGCGTCTTGCCCCCAATCAGCCGGAGGACGAACTGCAACACGATTCATTAAATCGTCAATTTGTTTAGCATCAATCGTCTCATACATTATGAGCGCATCTTTCATTGCTTCAAGCACGTCCATATTATCTTTCAGAATTTGCTCAGCCAATCCATAGTTACGGTCAATCAGTAATCGTATTTCCGCATCGATGTCACGAACAGTTTCAGCTGATTTTGCCTTGCCGCCACCACCCATGTACATTTCATTCTCATCGTCTTCGTAATTAATTGGACCCATTTTAGTTGATAGGCCCCAAGATGTAACCATCTTACGAGCGATGTTAGTTGCTCGTTCTATGTCGTTAGATGCGCCTGTTGTAACGCCCGCTGCACCCAAAGTAATTTCCTCTGCAATTCTGCCTCCAAACAGCGTCGCGATGCGCGACTCTAACTCTTCTCTCGAATTGCTGTACTTATCCTGTTCAGGAAGGTACATAGTTACACCTAGTGCATTACCACGAGGAATTATCGACACTTTATATACCGGATCATGCTTAGGAACTAAACGCCCTACAATCGCATGACCTGCTTCGTGATATGCCGTGTTCGTTTTCTCTTCTTCAGACATAACCATGCTCTTACGCTCAGAGCCCATCATAATTTTGTCTTTGGCCTTGTCAAACTCTTCCATGCTGACTACACGCTTGTTGGTTCGAGCAGCGAAAAGCGCAGCTTCGTTTACCAAGTTTGCTAAATCCGCTCCAGAAAAACCTGGCGTACCCCGAGCAATCAATGATGCTTCTACGTTGTCGCCTAAAGGAACCTTACGCATATGTACTTTTAAAATTTGCTCACGTCCACGAATATCAGGTAAACCGACCATTACTTGACGGTCAAAACGTCCTGGACGCAGTAACGCAGGGTCTAGCACGTCAGGGCGGTTAGTTGCCGCAATAACAATAATGCCTTCGTTTCCTTCAAAGCCATCCATTTCAACCAGCATCTGGTTCAATGTTTGTTCGCGCTCATCATTACCACCACCTATGCCTGCACCACGCTTGCGGCCGACAGCATCAATTTCGTCAATGAAAATAATGCAAGGTGAGGCTTTCTTCGCTTGCTCAAACATGTCACGCACCCGCGATGCACCGACACCGACAAACATTTCAACGAAATCGGAACCTGAAATACTAAAGAACGGCACTTTTGCTTCACCGGCAATTGCTTTAGCTAACAATGTTTTACCTGTTCCTGGAGGCCCTACCATAAGAACGCCTCTGGGTATTTTACCACCGAGTTTTTGAAATTTGGTTGGGTCACGCAAAAAATCGACAAGTTCGGAGACATCTTCTTTTGCTTCGTCACAACCTGCAACATCAGCAAAAGTCGTTTTAATTTGGTCTTCGCCAAGCAATTTTGCTTTACTTTTACCAAACGACATTGCGCCGCCACCACCACCGCCCTGCATTTTTCGCATGAAAAATATCCAAACACCGATAAGCAGAAGCATTGGGAACCAGTTAATTAAAATTGATGCAAGGAATGATTGCTCCTCTGGTTTCTTACCAGAGACCATCACATTGCCGTCAGATAGCAGCTCATCCATTAACTTCATATCTAAGTAAGGAATTTGCGTAACAAATGTATCGTTGTTAGAACGCACACCACGTATTTCATTAGTTGATTGGTCAATCGTGACTTCTTTGATGTCACCACGTTTGACTTGCTCCAAGAATGTAGAATAAGCGAGCTTATTCGTTGTGTTCTCTGAGCCCGATATATTTTGGAACACCATCATTAGCACAACTGCTATGACGAGCCATAAAATGAGATTCTTTGCCATGTCGCTCAACGCTACTTACCTCTAATAAAATGAATCTGGAATTGCTTGTTAGTCATCTATACGCGAATAAAGAAGGAATAGATGACTTCGAGATTACTATAATTTAAAACCCTTCGCTACAAGATCCACCGCAGATTATCTTGTTTGGGATGAATCTGCTGTCGTTACATCACATCCCCAAAGTTAAACCACCTGATGACTTATACCTAATGCTAGTTTACATCAATGCTTTGATCCACCTTGTTCTACCAATGAATTACTACTTATTGTTTAGGTCCATTCTGCAGCAAAACGGAAAAAAGGTACTATCGTCAACTTATGTTAACAGCGTATTCAGCATCCTTTTCCTTCATACGCAGCCATTAACGACCGGCTTTATATATTTTTATGATGCCTTAATAATCCCAAAAAGCACTTATCATCCTTGTTTACTGGTTTCTCTGCATTGCTTTTTTTATTAACAATGACTAATGAGATTAGGAATGTTCTATATATAAAGGTAGAATACATTTTTTCAAGGTGTTTAACACAAACTAATCGTTACAAAAGACAATAAATGAATTTATCAAATAAACAAATACAGTATTTAAAAGGCCTCGCACACCCACTAAAACCGGTTGTCCAATTAGGAAACAACGGTTTGACTGAAGGCGTTTTAGCCGAAATTGAAAATGCACTTAGTTTTCACGAGTTGATCAAAGTAAAAGTACCAAGTGATGACAAGGAAGAAAAACAGCTCATTATGGAAGCTATTATTGGCGAAACAAAAGCAATACAAGTACAGGCTATTGGTCATGTATTAGTAATGTATCGTCAGAGCGACGAGAAGAAAATCAGTATTCCTAAGCGCTAATCACCTTATTCTAAAGTAACCTATTATCTTTATAAACACTCAGGAGACAGAGCCTGAGTGAATAAACTCATCCAAAAATAATAATGAGGGACATATATGACGACAATAAACCCAAACAGCATTGCCATTGTAACAGGTGGTTGCTCAGGACTTGGACATGCCACCGCTGTTGTTTTGCGCGAGGCCGGTTATCACCTCGCCATTTTTGATTTAAATGAAGAGATGGGCCAACAAAGAGTTAGCGAATTTGGTGCAGAGTTTTGTCAGTTTTATAAAGTAGACGTTACCAATGATGATAGTGTTGAGAGCGCAATGTCTAAAGTGGCTGAAGGCCCTCTAGATATTCGGTTGTGTGTCAATTGCGCCGGTGTTGCACCGGCCAAACGTACGCTTGATCGAGAAGGCGAAGCAATGCCATTGGCAAACTTTAAGTCCGTGATTGATATTAATTTAATTGGCACGTTTAACGTGGCTCGTGTCGCGGCGAGTGCTATGGCTAAAAACGAACCATTGGGCGAGGAAAATGAACGCGGATTGATTGTTAACACCGCTTCAGTCGCTGGTTATGAAGGTCAAATAGGACAAACAGCTTATGCAGCAAGCAAAGGTGGCATTATTGCTTTGTGTCTGCCAATGGCAAGAGATTTAGCGCCGCTCGGCATTCGAGTTAACACCATCGCCCCAGGCGTCATGGGCACGCCAATGTTGCTTGCTATGCCAGAAAAAGTTCAAGAAGCATTAGTACACAATGTACAATTTCCAAAACGTTTAGGTTTACCCAACGAATTTGGGAAGTTGGTATTGCATATGGCAAGCAATGCATACTTAAATGGCGAAACAGTTCGTTTAGACGGCGCGTTGAGAATGCCGCCTAAGTAAGAATCAGTTTAACTACGCAAAGCTCATATGTTGTATGGGCTATTCATCTTCGCCGCCATTCACAATGTTCGCAATGTTATACAGACGATTAACCGCCTGGTAATGGATGCTATTCTTCGGATAGCGTCCTTTCATATTTAACTCACCCGCTTCTTTCTTCATCAATAAACACAAGGTTTCATCAACTGAACTTACCGCATAAACGTGAAACAAGCCCTGACTAACAGCATCAATAATTTCATTGTCCAAGACTAAATTCAATGCATTTGATTTTGGAATAATCACACCTTGTTTGCCGTTCAACCCGCGTTGTAAGCATAATGAAAAGTAACCTTCTATTTTTTCGTTTACACCACCAACAGCTTGCACTTCACCGTATTGATTAATTGATCCTGTTACCGCTAAACCTTGGTCAACTGGCAATTCTGTCAATGCAGAAATAAGCGCGACTAATTCCCCCAACGACGCACTGTCCCCATCAATATAACCGTATGATTGTTCTAATGCGATGTTCGCAGATAACGTAAGAGGAAAAAATTGCGCATATTTATGCCCTAGGAACCCAGTAAGTAACATGACTCCTTTTGAGTGTATCGACTGACCCAACTCTACTTCACGCTCGATATCGATAACACCACTGGAACCAGCATAAACAGTTGAGGTTATGCGTGCTGGAGTGCCAAACGCAGTATCGCCAACTTCAAGTACTGTCAAACCATTCACTTTACCAACGGCCTGTCCATCGGTATTGATTAGAACATGGCCCTCTCTAATATCTTCTAATAATGATTCACAAACGCGACCAGTACGATTTTTCTTGGCAGCTAACGCAGCCTCAATATGGATTGCTTGCAGCTCGGTTTGTAGCTGTTGTAAACAAAAATAATGGGCTTCATTTATTAACTCAATCACATCAGCAAATCTTGCGCTCAGTTTTGATTGATGCTCGGCAAGGCGCAAACTATGTTCAAGAAGCCTGCGCATCGCTTCAGCATCGATATTTTTCAAACCAATATGTTGAACATGTCCTTTTACTCTCGCAACAAAATCATTTAAATTTTGTTGATTAAGTGGAATTTCATGATCGAAGTCGACTAAGACCCTAAACAACTCTTTGAATTCATCATCAAAGTCTTGCAATGCATAATAGAGCTCTCGAGAACCCAACAATATAACTTTTACTTTTAGCGGAATCACTTGCGGGGTTTGCGTAATCGAATTTACCATTCCCACATCTTGCTGTGGCAATTCCATTTTTAATTGACCGAACTTTAATGCCAGCTTCAATGATTCCCATACGTAGGGTTGATCGACTAATTTATCCGCATCGAGCAGTAAATACCCCCCATTAGCTTTATGCAACGCTCCTGGGGTTATCATTCTATAGTTAGTATATACACTGCCCTGAACGCTTGTGTACTCAATTTTACCAAACAAATTTTGATGCGTTGGACTAGCTTCATAAATAATCGGCGCACCAGCATCAATCGCATGTCTTATGAGCACATTTGGGACATAGGTATCAACCAAAATAGCGCGTGTATCAAAATCGTCTTGCTTATCTTCTTTGGTATCTGGGGTTAACAACTCCGTTACGGTATCTATTAAATGCGGCTTTAGCTGTTTTAAATGCTTTAATATTGCAATATCTGCCGCATGTTTGTGTTCCAGTTCTTTTAATAGCGGACGGATACCCTGCTCTGCTGTTTCACGCTTCAGTTTGCGCAACTGTTCAGCGCATTTGCGCTGCCATAATGGAACTTCGATAAGTGCTTCGCTTAAACATTCTTCAAGTTCATCAATAAGGTCATAATAAACCTGTCTTTCATCATCACCATGTTGTGCAAAGTCGGCATCAGTAATCGGTTTTCCATCGATAATAGGAGAGAAGCTGATACTGCCGGCATCTTCAATTAATGCAATACCTTTACTAAGGGCTACTTTTTCGACTGCATCAATCGCTTTGTCGTAGCGCTGTTCATTGGCTCGCGTAATAGCCGCTTTTCGTCGTTGGTAACTTGGATTCTCGAAGACCGCTGGAAACGTATCCATTAACTCATCAAGCAAACTCTCTATGTCTTCGACAAAGGCTTTACTTTGACTCGTTGGCAGTTGCAGAGCGATAGGCTGACGTTCATCATCAAAATTATTCAAATAACACCAATCATTAGGCGTTGGTTGCTGATAAGCCCGCTGGTTAATGAAATTATGCACCAAGGTATAGCGGCCAGTAGCCTGCTCACCCATGACGTACAAATTGTACCCGGTAGAATTTACGCCCAAACCAAAACTCAAAGCTTCTTTTGCTCGATTTTGTCCAATCAACGCCGTTTCACCAGCTTGGCTTTGCATCGCTGTATCGAACATATCATTATTTACACCAGCACTTAGATCTGCTGCTGCAATGCTCAGTTTTTGAGTGATATTTTGGACTGAAGTGAGTTTTGCAACCATACGTGTCTTTTTCTTCTCTCTTTTCAATTTATGAATATTATTTTGAGCGTTTCTATACAGCGGTTCTGCTTATTTAAAAAACTAAATTTGATATTTCAACAGCCATGGAACACCACAAATAATGTGTTTATGCCAGCCGATGCAATACACAAACAACATTTCGATTTATATTAATTTACGCACATGTGTCTTTGCTCGTATTTTCCATGGTAATTGATGTGCTGGAAGATTGCTGTAATTTTGTGTCTATTTATAGTTTTTACTCCTGTTTCCATTAATCATTGCGTATTTTAACGACAAAAAAATAATCATTGTTAGCTAATTATAAAAAATAACAGCTGATGACTCGCTTTTGAGCCGCTTTATCCATTTCCTCTATTGTCGCATGCCCCTCCGACAAGGTATTCTATACAGAATGAGATAACAAAATGCCCAGAGATACACATATAAATGGCCAATACAGACCAAAACGAAAATCAATATAACCCACAAGCCGTTGAAAAATCAGCACAAAGGCACTGGGACGACACCCAAATTTTTGCAGCGAAACAAGATGACAATAGAGAAAAATTCTATTGCTTGTCTATGTTTCCTTACCCTAGTGGTCGTCTGCATATGGGTCATGTTCGTAATTATACTATTGGTGATGTTGTCAGTCGTTTTCATCGCATGCAGGGAAAAAATGTTCTGCAACCTATGGGTTGGGACGCATTTGGTTTGCCCGCGGAAAACGCGGCCATTAATAACAAATCAGCACCCGCTAAATGGACTTATGAAAATATCAGTTATATGAAAACCCAACTTAATTCACTTGGGTTTGGCTATGATTGGAGTCGTGAACTAGCCACGTGTAAACAGGATTACTACCGTTGGGAACAATGGTTTTTTACTCGTTTATTCGATAAAGGCTTGGTCTATAAAAAGAACGCAACCGTGAACTGGGATCCAATTGACCAAACTGTATTGGCCAATGAACAGGTCATTGACGGTCGCGGCTGGCGCTCTGGCGCCTTAGTTGAGCAAAAAGAGATACCCCAGTGGTTTATTAAAATAACGGATTACGCTGAGCAATTATTAGCGGATTTAGATAAATTGAGTGATTGGCCGCAACAAGTTGTTACCGCACAACGTAATTGGATTGGTCGCTCTGAAGGTGTCGACGTTGCGTTTGATTTGAGCACTGAAACAGCGGGTATCAATCAGATAGAAGTCTATACAACTCGACCAGATACGCTTTTTGGTGCAACTTACCTAGCGGTTGCAGCACAACATCCTCTTGCCCTAGAAATGGCAAAAGAGAACGCAGATATGAGCGCATTCATAGACGAGTGCAAAAACACCAAAACCACTGAAGCCGACATGGCGACAATGGAAAAGAAAGGAATGCCAACAGGCTTAACAGCTCTGCATCCATTAACTGGCAAAACAATTCCTATCTGGATCGCAAACTTTGTATTAATGAGTTATGGCTCTGGGGCAGTAATGTCGGTTCCTGCTCATGATCAGCGAGATTGGGAATTTGCGACCAAATACCAACTTCCCATTTTGCAAGTCGTTGAGTTCACGGCTGACGATCAAGAAACGGCTGACATTAGTCAGGCAGCATATGCAGAGAAACACACACTCATGAATTCTGCTCAATACAGTGGATTGTCGTTTAAAGATGGCTTCGATGCCATCGCTGACCAACTAGCTTTATTAGGTAAAGGTAAAAAGTCGGTCAATTATCGTCTTCGCGACTGGGGTGTCTCCCGCCAACGTTATTGGGGAGCACCAATTCCTGTCGTCACTAACGACAAAGGTGAATCTTTTGCAGTTAACCCAGAAGACTTGCCGGTTGTATTGCCTGAAGACGTTGTGATGGATGGCGTGAATTCGCCAATCAAAGCCGACCCAGAATGGGCGAAAACAACTCACAATGGCGATCCAGTAACACGAGAAACAGATACCTTTGATACTTTCATGGAGTCCTCATGGTATTACGCTCGTTATGCATCAGCACCATCTGATGCCATGCTTGATCCGAAAGAAGCTAACTACTGGCTTCCGGTTGATCAATATATTGGCGGCATTGAACACGCTATCTTACATTTATTATACGCACGCTTTTTCCACAAACTTTTGCGTGATGAAGGTCTGGTCAATAGTGACGAGCCGTTCAAAAAACTGTTATGCCAAGGCATGGTGTTAGCTGACGCCTTTTTTACAAAGGACGAGAAAGGCAAAGAAATATGGCATGCACCGAGCGACGTCACCGTTGAAAAAGACGATAAGGGCCGTATTGCCAAAGCAACATTAGCGGATGGCACTGTAGTTCAGCACGCTGGTATGATAAAAATGGGTAAGTCAAAAAATAATGGCATCGACCCACAAGCAGTTATCGATATTTATGGCGCCGACACGGTTAGATTATTTACCATGTTCGCTGCGCCGCCAGAGCAAACATTAGAGTGGATTGATTCAGGTGTTGAGGGCTCAAATCGTTTCTTGAGACGTTTCTGGCGATTGGCTAATGAACATTCCCAATTATGCGAAAGTAAAGACGGTGTGCCAACGCTAGCCCCTTCCTCGTTAAATAAGTCGCAAAAAGCATTGCGTCGAGAGATTCATCAAACCATTGAGAAAGTCACTGATGATTTGGGTCGCAGACAAACATTTAACACCGCAGTCGCTAAAGTTATGGAGCTATTAAATAGCTTACAGAAAGCTGAAATGAATGATGATCAGGATATAGCGCTTCTTCAAGAAGGATTGATGGCAATGGTTCAGTTACTTAATCCTATTACGCCCCATATTTGCGAAGAGTTGTGGTCATTACTCGGTGGTGAGGGCGAATTACAAACCTCAGCTTGGCCACTCGTCGATTCCTCAGCATTAGTTGAAGATGAAAAACTGATTGTTGTGCAAGTTAATGGCAAAGTACGCGCTAAAATGACAGTTTCTGCTGACATTAGTAGCGAGCAAGCCCAACAAGAAGCCTTGGCACAAGAAAACGTACAACCCTTCATTGAAGGTAAAACAGTACGAAAAGTAATCTACATCGCAGGTAAGCTAGTAAACATTGTAGCCAACTAGTTATTTAGCGACATTCTGTATCGAATTTTGCCATTTTAATGGAGTAACATCTTGATAAGCCTATTGAGCACCGTTATCGCAAATCGCCCCAAATTGGGTCTAACTATTTGCGCAACAATTAGAAAGTCAAAATTGGCTTTTATCATTGCAATAATAGTCGTCGCTTTGCAAGGATGCGGTTTTAAATTACGCGGTTCTCAAGCATTGCCAAGCTATTTAAATAACGTCGTTATTCTTTCTCAATTTGATTATTTACCACTATCCAGAGCACTGGACAAGAGACTTCCCGTATATCAACTAGAAAGTATTGTTGGCGAAAAAACGATTCCTGAAGGCATTGAGCCGACAACTGTTGTAATTATAAAGTTACAACCAGAAGAGCTTGAACGTCGTTTGCTATCGGTATTTTCAACGGGTCAAGTGGCTGAATACGAACTTATTTATTCTGTTAATTATGACATTATCTTTCCTTTTGCAGAGCCAATTAGTGCGTCTTTGACCGTAGCTAGAGAATATCAAGACGATCCAGACCAAGTGCTCGCTAAGTCACGTGAGCTAGAACTGGTATTAGATGAAATGAGAGCGGAATCGGCTGACCGAATAATTCGATTACTCTCTAGTCAATACACAGAAGCATTAGCCTCTATTGAAGCAAGAAAAATCAGAAATGCGGTAAAGATTGAAGCGAATAATCGCTAATGCAAGTGTATCCAAATCGATTTAAGCAGCATATTCAACAGCAAGGCTTAGCGCCATTTATATTGGTGTTTGGTGACGAACCTCAGCAGAAATTAGATATGATCGACAACATTCGTGCTGTGGCTAAATCGCAAGGCTTCGACGAACGTCAAACATTGATTGCGGATGCTGATTTTTCATGGTCACAACTTATCGAAGCGACCCAATCGATGTCATTATTTTCTGACAAGCAGTACATTGAGCTAACGCTGCCTACCGGTAAGCCTGGCACTGAAGGTAGTAAAGTACTGAGTGCAATTGCTGAAAACCCCTCTGCACACACGCTGATACTAATACAGGGTCCAAAGATAGCTAAAGATGTTCAAAAAGCGAAGTGGTTTAAAGCACTTGATTCAAAAGGGATATTCTCAATTTGTTATCCTCTCGAAGGCAAGCAGCTAGTGCAATGGATTGAACAACGTTGCCGCAGTTCACAAGTGAACATCAGCCCTGCGGGCATAAATTTATTAGCCGATTTTTGCGAGGGTAACCTCCTTGCCGCAAAACAAGAAATTGAAAAACTAGCGCTAATGTACGCGGATAGCGGACAACACGTCGATGAAAAAATACTAGCTGCAGGAATGGTTGATCAGTCTCGATTCACTGTATTTCAATTTGTCGATGACTTGCTTGCTGGTGACATTCAAAAAGCGATTAAAATTTTATATCGTTTAGAAAGCGAGGGTGTCGAACCCAATATTATACTCTGGAATTTAATAAAAGAAGCACAAACATTGGCTGAGTGTCAAACAATGCAAAGCCTCGAGGGTAACATTAACTTTAACAAGCTACGTATATGGCAAAATAAGCAATCCTTATATCAAAATGCATTGCGACGACTGACACCTGGCCATATCAGCTTAATGAACGCTCATATGCAACAGGCTGACCTAATACTGAAAAGTGAGACAACTCCGAGGCCGTATATCCTACTGTGCCATTTGGCATTGCTGTTTTTACCAGCACCATTGCAAAATCTGCCTTTAAATTAAACGATGACTAATTCTCAACCTATTACACTTTTTGGTGGATCATTTAATCCGCCGCACTGGGGTCATATTAGACCATTAAAACAAGCGATGCAGGCTCTGGATATTGTCAGCGTGGGGTTGCTTCCGTGTAATATTCCACCGCACAAACAAACACTAAAAACAAGTAATAAACATAGACTGGAAATGCTAAAAATCCTCTGCAAGCTAGATTCATCCTTGTATGTCGAAAGCATGGAATTAAACAGTAACGAGGTAAGCTACACCGTCAACACCTTAAAAAAACTTAAACAAAAAAATCACCAATCGATCTTTTTTGTTATGGGCTCAGACTCGTTCCAATCTCTCAAAACGTGGTATAGATGGCAGGAAATATTGCAGCTCTGTAATATTGTCGTGTTGAATAGAAACAACCAGCCGTTAAATAAATTGAAGGAAGTGACGCAATATATTTCATGTGGGCCTCATCATGCTGTATCCTTAGCAGATAAACAGGCATTAACAACAAATAACGGCGTTGTAGTGTCCTGCCATTTTCCGGCAGTTCCGGTTTCTTCAACTCTAATTCGAGAAAAACTCGAAAAGAAAGATTACCAACTATTGGAAACGGGTGAAATATTGCCTTTAGAGGTGTTTAGATATATTAAACAACATCAATTATACGAACAAAACAAATCATAGGAATAACATTGAATCAAAGTGAATTCGTTCAATTTGTCATAGACAAACTTGAAGACATGAAAGCCAGAGACATTGTACAAGTAAATGTTGAAGGTAAATCAACCGTGACCGACATGCTAATAGTATGCTCAGGAAACTCCAAAAAACATGTTTCATCTATTGCGGAGAACCTTGTCGTTGAAATGAAATCTGCAGACATACCGCCATTAAGCGTTGAGGGTAAAGAAACAGGTGAATGGGTATTAGTCGATTTAGGTAACGTTGTTGTGCATGTAATGCAAGACGAAACCCGCGACTTCTATCAATTAGAGAAGCTTTGGCAATAGCCTTAAACATCAGCTTTTCAGTTTTGGTGTCGTAAAGATGCGAATACAAGTTATCGCGGTCGGGAACAAAATGCCTAAATGGGTTGTCGAAGGTACTCACGAGTATGTTCGACGATTTCCGGTGGATTGCCAATTGTATTTTACGGAGGTTGCGCCAGGTAAAAGAGGCAAGAATGCCGACCTAAAACGCATCCTTGTTGACGAGGGTCAACGTTGTTTACAGCAAGTCCCGAAAGGAAACAAGATTGTTACGCTTGAAGTATTAGGGCAAAGCTGGAGTACGCCAAAACTCGCAGAACAGTTAGACAAATGGAAAATGGATGGACGTGACATTAGCCTCTTAATTGGTGGTCCAGAAGGCCTGTCAGAAGAATGCCAACAAGCGTCTGAGCAAAAGTGGTCACTGTCGAAACTGACGTTACCTCATCCTATGGTCAGAGTCATTGTAGCTGAAAGTATTTATCGAGCGTGGTCAGTAACTCAAAATCATCCATACCATCGAGAATAAGCAGGTTGTAGAGTAAGAATATTTTATGCCACCAAAGCGACAAACGATAAGAGATCATACAGCAGAAGCTAATCTGGTTGCCAGACGCACCTTTGTTTCTATCGTATTTGTTTGCCTGCTTATGGCCGTTATTATCGCTAACTTGTATCAGTTACAAGTTACTCAACATGAAGACTATCAGACACGTTCCAACGGTAATCGAATTAAAGTACTGCCTGTAGCGCCAAATCGAGGTCTTATTTATGATCGAAATGGTGAGATCCTTGCGGAAAACAGACCCGTCTTTAGTTTAGAAATAACGCCCGAAGATGTTGATGACCTTGATAGTACAATTGAACGTTTGGCTGCACTCATGTCGCTTACTACTGATGAAGTCAACGACTTTAAAAGCAGCATTAGACGCCAAAGGCGCTTCAAGCCAGTGTCTATTCGCCAGCAATTGTCACAGGACGATGTCGCTCTTTTCTCCGCTAAACAGCACCAGTACCCAGGAGTCAGTATTGAGGCCAGATTATCGAGATATTACCCCTACAAAGACACATTAACGCACATGCTGGGTTACGTCGCCAAAATAAATAAAAGAGAGTTAGTTAAACTTGAAGAAGATGAACAACTTGCAAACTATGCCGCCACCCATGACATGGGCAAGCAAGGGGTTGAAAGATTCCATGAACGGACACTTCATGGCGAAGTTGGCTATCAGCAAGTTGAAGTTAATAATCAAGGCAGGATTATTCGGGTATTAAGTTTTGAGCCGCCTCTGCCTGGTCGAGATATTGTCCTTAATATCGATATTAATTTACAGAAAAAAGCACAAGAAGTCTTAGCTGGAAGAAGAGGTTCTGTTGTCATAACCAGTCCTATAGATGGAGGCGTTTTAGCGCTTTATAGTAGTCCTAGCTACGACCCCAATTTGTTTGTGCACGGCATAAGTCAAAAAGAATATAATAAACTGCTTGCCTCCAAAAACAGTCCATTACTCAACAGAGCAACCCAAGGACGTTATCCGCCAGCGTCGACCATTAAACCGCTGCTAGCTCTAGTCGGTCTCGAAGAAGGTCTGATTGATGAAACAACTGAAATACACGACCGTGGCACCTATCGGCTGAAAAACGTAAATCATGTTTGGCGCGACTGGAAAAAATATGGCCATGGGACCGTCAATGTTACTAAATCAATTGAAGTATCCTGTGATATTTTTTATTACGATTTAGCCTATAAGTTGGGTATCGATCGGATCAGCAGTTCTATGCAATTATTTGGCTTTGGCAAACGCACCGGAATCGATTTATTAGAAGAGTCCAGTGCTAACATGCCTAGTAGAGGCTGGAAAAGAGCTCGATTTAATGAACCATGGTATATCGGGGATACGATCCCGGTTGGAATTGGTCAAAGTTATTGGAACGCTACTCCGTTACAATTAGCGCAATCCCTGAATTTTTTAATTAATAAAGGCCAACGCCACACTCCTCGCATTATAAAAGGTTACATGGTTGAAGGAGCGATAGATGTCTTGCCGGTTGAAATGCAGTCGCCTATTCCCATCGTAAATGAACATAATTGGGATATCGTGCTTGATGCGTTATACGGCACTGTAAACCGCAGTCATGGCACTGCGCGTGGAGCATTTAAAGACACCGATTATATTTCAGCAGGAAAAACGGGAACGGCGCAACTTTTCTCAGTTGCTCAAGATGCTGAGTACGAAGAAGAAAATGTGTCCGCTAGATTAAAAGACAATGCCATGTATGTTGGTTATGCACCCTATGACAACCCTGAAATTAGTATTTCAGTGGTGATCGAAAACGCTGGCGGTGGTAGCTCAAATGCGGCGCCCGCAGCAAGGATCGTAATGGATTATTACTTCAGCGAAATAAAGCCTAAAGGCATTACTTTAAAAACCAAAAAAAATGATGCCGCTATTACTGGTCCTGCGCAAGCCTCTTTAAGCACCGTAGAGACAATTACAATGGAGACTAGCGGTGGCTGAAGCCAAATTTACAACGATAAAAACGACAATGCTAGAACGTCTGCATATTGATGGTTTTCTATTGTTTGCACTACTGTGCCTCATGGGTGTCGGTTTGGTGACGATTTATAGTTCTGGGGGACAAGATTGGGATTTGGTCAACAGGCAACTAACACGTTTGGGAATTGCTTTGATCGTGATGTTTATTTTGGCCCAAATCCCACCGATGGCTTACCGACGTTTGGCTGTGTATTTCTATAGCTTTGGACTGATTATGCTAATTCTCGTGCTACTTGTTGGAGTTGTTGGTAAAGGAGCTCAGCGCTGGTTGGATTTAGGATTAATTCGTTTTCAACCTTCGGAAGTGATGAAATTGGCAGTGCCACTAATGGTAGCTTGGTACATTAGCAAATTTAATTTACCTCCCCCTTCTCGTAACATCGCAATTGGCTTTGTATTTGTTTTTATTCCTACTATTCTTATTGCCAAGCAACCTGATTTAGGTACCAGTCTATTAGTTGCGAGCTCGGGTATATTTGCACTATTTTTGTCAGGGATGACTTGGCGCTTAATTGGTTTCATCAGTGCATTAGGTGGAGCGTTTGCGCCTATAATGTGGTTTTTCTTGATGCAAGGTTATCAAAAACAACGAGTTCTCACTTTTTTGAATCCAGAAAGTGACCCACTAGGTTCTGGTTATCATATAATTCAATCAAAAATTGCTATCGGTTCAGGTGGTGTCAGCGGTAAGGGATGGTTGCAAGGAACTCAATCACAGCTCGAGTTTTTACCAGAAAGGCATACCGACTTTATTTTCGCCGTTTTTAGTGAGGAGTTTGGGCTAATTGGTGTTATCGGCCTATTATTTATCTATATGTGCATTATTATTCGCGGCCTGATGATTACAAATAATGCCCAAGATGCGTTTAGTAAATTACTCGCCGGAAGTTTAACACTAACCTTTTTTGTCTATGTTTTTGTTAATATGGGCATGGTTTCTGGTCTACTACCCGTTGTTGGGGTTCCCCTCCCGCTGGTAAGTTATGGAGGAACATCAATGGTGACGTTGTTGGCTGGTTTTGGTATTCTGATGTCGATTAGCACGCAGAAGCGAATGATGTCGCGATAAAATAATAACAATCTTGAAAGTGACAATGGAATGAATACGCTGAATAATTACATAATATTGATAGTGGCTATTACTAGCTTAAGTGCTTGTAGTATTAATAATAGTCGATATTCACAAAAACAAGATAGTCCACCTGAATATCATTACGGTGAACTTGAACTTGCCGATGCGACGCCAAGATATGAATCATATGCACCAGCGAATTTTCGCCCTTACACTGTGCTTGGCAAGTATTATACGCCTATGCTCTCAGCTAAAGGTTTTGAAGAATACGGGCAAGCATCATGGTATGGACAGAAATTTCACGGCCATTTAACCTCTAACGGTGAAATATACGATATGTTTTCTATGACGGCGGCGCACAAAACCTTACCTCTTCCTTCGTTTGTTAAAGTCACTAACCTAGATAATCAAAAAATGACCATTGTTCGGGTTAACGACAGAGGCCCGTTTCACCCTGGTCGAGTGATCGATTTGTCTTACGCCGCAGCAAAAAAATTAGATGTGTTGTCTACTGGTGTGGCAAATGTAAAAGTTGAAGTAGTGCATATCGATGAAGATGGTGTCATGACCGTTGGTGCGGGTAAACCGCAACAACCAGAAGTACCACCATCGTTAGCTCAGCCCGATAATTCAGCCGTAATGATCGCTATGTCTGCGACTAAAACGACGTTGGAAGACAGAGTAGAACTCGAATCTGCATCACCACCTATTTCTGACGCTTTGGCGGCAGCTGTGGTAAACGACAGAAAAAAAGATCAAATATTTGTTCAAGTAGCCGCTTTTTCTAATCCAGAAACGGTACTTGAATTATCTGCAGGTTTAGCTAGATTATATCAAGTTTCTGCGGACGCTCCTTTAATCGATAATATTTATAAGTTGAGGCTTGGGCCTTTAAAAAATGAACAAAAGGCTGAAAAGTTAATCCAAGATTTGAAGAGTATCGGTTTCGACAGTGCTTTTGCGTTAATAGCACCCGCCGATTAATCAAAATAACAAACACGTTTTAATCTGAATCTATAATTATGGGAGGCTGAAACGGTAAACGAAAAATAAGTAAAAGAATCCGCTGAATAACTAGCGGTTCATAGGTGGATTGATATAAAATCCACATTCAATAGATCACGTGATTGCATGCTCATTACGAAAGCACCTCGAGAGAGCCGAATAGGTCGGTGAAATATGTTCGAAGGTAGAAGCACAGTGATAAAAACCTCAAAAGAATGGCTGAATAAATGCGCTTAAAAATAGTTTCCACATTACTCCTTGCTGCTTCTTGCTTTTTAGCAACAGCGGCTGTCGTTATTCCACCCCCTCCGAACGTTTCGGCAGGCGGCTTTCTGCTGGTAGACCACAACACGGGTCATATCATTGCAGAAAAAAATATTGATATGCGACTTGCGCCAGCCAGTTTGACCAAAATAATGACCATCTATGTCATCGGTAAAGAAATCAAAGCAGGCAATATTAGTTTAACCGATATGGTGACCATATCTGAAAATGCATGGGCAAAAAACTTCCCTGATTCATCAAAAATGTTTATTGAAGTTGGCACACAAGTCTCGGTTGAAGATTTGCTAATGGGTATTGTAGTGCAATCAGGCAACGATGCCTGCGTCGCAATGGCTGAGCATATTGCAGGCAGCGAGGAAGCATTTGCTAGCATGATGAATGCACATGCGCAAAACCTCGGTATGACCGCAAGTAACTTCATTAATAGTCATGGTTTGCACGACGCAGATCACTATACATCCCCGCGTGACATGGCGACCTTATCTTCAGCTTTAATTGCTGAATTGCCTGAGGCTTACGCGCTATATAGCATTAAAGAATTTACTTATAATGGGATAAAACAATTTAACCGTAACAGTCTTTTATGGGACAAGAGCCTAAATGTGGATGGTATTAAAACGGGCCATACATCAGACGCCGGTTACAGCCTAATTACATCAGCAACTCAGGGCGACATGCGTTTAGTGTCCGTTGTTATGGGTACCGACAGTGAGCGTTCTCGTAAAGTTGAAAACAAGAAACTACTTCGTTATGGTTTTCGTTTCTTCGAGTCAGTAACGCCTTATCAAGCAGGTGATAGCTTTGTGGCTCATCGTATTTACATGGGTGACCGTGAAACAGTTGAACTTGGCTTAAATCAATCAACACCAATTACAATACCGCGTGGACAATCAAGCAAGCTGAAAGCACATTACGAACTAACTGAAAACCTCGAAGCGCCGGTTGAGAAAGGACAAGTTGTCGGTAAATTGTTTTTACAATTAGAAGGTGACAATATCGCCACTTACCCATTGGTAACCTTACATGAAGTTCAAGAAGGTGGATTAATTGATAAAGCAATGGATTGGGTTTCTCTAAAATTGGGATTTGAAAACTAATCATGACATTAGATACAAAATTTGACGAGATTCTAGAATTCCCTTGTTATCAAACATTTAAAGTCATGGGGGTTGCTGATCCAAGTCTTCCAGAGATCGTTATTTCCTGCTTACAAAAGCATGCTCCTGGCGATTACTCACCGACTATTAAGCCAAGTAGCAAAGGAAATTATCATTCACTTTCGTTGAAAGTGAAAGTCACTAGCAAAGACCAGATGGAAACTATATATACTGAAATTTCTAGTCTCGAGCTAGTAAGGTTTGTACTTTAATTTTTATGCAATCAACCATTATTCGACAATTAGGCTCACAATCATATCGCCCAATTTGGCAAAAAATGCAAGATTTTACAGATCATAGAACGCCCAACACACCAGATGAGATATGGTTAGTAGAACACACGCCCGTATTCACACAAGGACAAGCAGGTAAAGCTGAGCATGTGCTTGCTCCTGGTGATATTCCAGTAGTACAGGTGGATCGCGGCGGACAAGTCACCTATCACGGGCCTGGGCAACAAATGATGTACATTCTAATTGACGTACGCCGAAATAAACTTGGCGTTCGCCATTTAGTTAATGGTTTAGAAAACTGTATCGTAGGCCTAATGGCTGATTACGGAATTGAAGCCTACGCCAAAAAGGATGCACCTGGTGTTTATGTCAACGAACAAAAGCTATGTTCGGTCGGCTTGAGAATTAGAAAAGGGTGCTCGTTTCATGGCTTAGCACTGAACGTTAATATGGATTTAAGTCCGTTTGGCCGCATAAACCCGTGTGGCTATGCTGGCATGGAAATGGTAGATTGTGCAGCATTAGGTGGGCCAGAATCATTAGCTATCGCTGGCCCTAAAATAGTTGATCACTTTTGTTCACTATTGAGTATCAAGCAAAAAGAATATAGAGAAGGTTTCGATGAATAATCCACGTCCAGAAGCGGGTGTAAAACTTCGCGATGATGAGAAAGTAAGACATATTCCAATCACTATTGTTCCAACTGAAAAGGAACAAATGCTGCGTAAGCCATCGTGGATTAAGATAAAACTGCCTCGTACAACAGATCGCATAGACCATATAAAAGCGACATTGCGCAAAAATAAATTACATTCGGTATGTGAAGAGGCTAGCTGCCCTAACTTAGCTGAATGTTTTAATAACGGAACGGCTACCTTTATGATTTTGGGTGATGTATGCACTCGTCGTTGCCCATTCTGCGATGTAGCGCACGGTAAACCATTACCACCAAGTGCTGAAGAACCAGTAAAACTAGCTAAAACCATTGCAGAAATGGGATTAAACTATGTGGTTATCACTTCGGTTGACCGCGATGACCTTCGAGACGGCGGTGCTCAGCATTTCGTTGATTGTATCAATGCAATACGTGAACATGCTCCAAACACCAGAATTGAAGTATTAGTACCTGACTTCAGAGGTCGTATGGATCGTGCTTTAGAAATATTTAAAAGTGGTGTGCCCGACGTATTCAACCACAACCTAGAAACCGTTCCTCGCTTATATCGGGAATGTCGCCCTGGTGCCAACTACCAATGGTCTCTGGACCTTTTGCGTAAATTTAAAGAGCAGCATCCTACTATACCGACAAAATCAGGCTTAATGATGGGTTTGGGCGAAGAGTCAGACGAGATGAAAAAAGTATTGGATGACCTTCGCACGCACAATGTAAACATGCTAACACTTGGACAGTATTTGCAGCCAAGTAAACATCACTTTCCAGTGAAGCGCTATGTGCCGCCAGCGGAGTTTGATGCTTTGGGCGAATACGCCGACTCTATCGGTTTCGCGCATGCTGAATGTGGCCCAATGGTCCGTTCTAGCTATCACGCCGACAAACAAGCAGCCGGTGTAGAAGTTAAATAGCCAATATGAATAAAATTTATGTACTGCACGAAAACAGCGAGTGGACGATCCACTTGCAACATCGACTAGATGAATTGCGCCTACCCTATGAGTTATGGCATCTCGATGAAGGACTCATCGATTTGTCTGGTGAGCCGCCCCAGGGCGTTTTTTATAACCGAATCAGTGCATCATCACACACTCGAGGCCATCGTTTCGCTCCTGAGTTTGCAGAAGCCGTCATTGCTTGGTTAGAGTATCATGGTCGAACAGTGATCAATGGCACAAGAGCATTAAGGTTGGAAGTAAGTAAAGTGAATCAGTATATGGCGCTTAACAATAGTGGCATTGAGACACCTAAAACACTTGCTGCTGTTGGTAAAAAACAAATTATTGAGGCTGCTAATTTGCTGAATATGCCGTCTTTTATTACCAAGCATAACCGTGCGGGTAAAGGCCAAGGAGTTCAACTATTTCACTCCGTTCAAGCACTACAAGACTACGTTGACGGTCCAAATTTTGATGAACCTGTAGACGGTATCACTCTTATCCAGCAATATATTGAATCGCCAGAATCGTTTATTATTCGACATGAGTTCATTGGTGGCAAGTTTCTTTATGGCGTGAAGGTGGACACATCCCAAGGATTTGAGTTATGCCCTGCAGATGCTTGCTCTATTGAAGATATGTTTTGTCCTACCGATGATGTTAAAACGACCGTAAAAGCGAAATTTGAGATACTTGAGAATTATCGCCCCTCGTTTATTGACCGTTATGAAGTATTCCTTAGAGACAACAATATTCAAATCGCAGCTATTGAAGCAATTCAAGACTCAAATGGGAATAGCTATGCGTATGATGTAAACACCAATACTAATTACAATTCAGACGCCGAAAAAGTAACAGGACAATTCGCCATGTTAGAGATGGCAAAATATCTTGCTGATAAGCTACAAAATAGTTAGAAACAAGTCAAAATTAGCAATCCACAATACTAACGGTCAGCACCGAGCCTGAATTCACTTTACGTCTCACAGCAAGGTGCTAACGCATTGGTTTACTAACCTTATTACTGAGATCAGCCTATGACTCGCAAAACCTCCCTAGCCTCTCTAAGCATTAATGCTGGTGCTCCTAAAGCAAAGAATGGGCGTGCTTTCCGGCACGGTCCAGAATTCGCGAGCACCTTTCATTTATCAGGTGATGTAGACCCAGAAATGTACCAATATGGACGTTTTGGTCAACCAACTTGGACCAGTCTAGAGTCCGGTTTAGCAGAATTAGAAGGCGGTGACACGGTTATATTCCCCTCAGGTATGTCAGCTGCAAGCGCAATATTAACCAGCCTTTTGAACCCGGGTGATACTGTCTTACTGCCCAGCGATGGCTATGCGCCTGTTCGTTACTATACCGAACAATATTTAGTTCGATTTGGTATAAAACTGAAAACAATTGCCACTCGTGAAATCGATAATTTTGATTTTAAAGACATCGCCCTCGCATTATTAGAAACACCAAGCAATCCAATGCTCGACACTTTTGACATACGCAAGGCAGCGAACAAAATACATCAACAAGGCGGTCTTTTAGCTATCGACAACACCACACTAACATTTCTAGGGCAGCAGCCGTTGGCTTTGGGGGCTGATATTTCGATGAGTGCCGATACTAAGGCTGTTAATGGTCACAGTGATGTTGTATTTGGCCACGTCTCTAGCATAGATCAGTCGATTAGTGACAAAATCAGAGACTGGCGTAAAGCGTCAGGCAATATTCCAGGGCCTATGGAAACTTGGCTTGTTCACAGAAGTCTATCTACATTGGATGTTAGACTGCAGCGCATGTGTGACACTGCACTGCTATTAGCAAATGAATTGAACAATCATGCTAAAGTATTATCGGTTCGTTATCCTGGACTTACGTCCGACCCGTCGCATGTTATCGCTAAACAACAGCAACACCTGTTCGGTTTCATTATCAGCTTTGAACTAGAGAACAAGGATGCTGCAGATAAATTCCTCGCAGCATGTAAACTCGTTTATGTAGCCACCAGTTTTGGCGGTGTACATAGTATCGCTGAGCGCCGTGCGCGTTGGGGAACAGACCAAATAGCACAAGGCATGATTAGATTTAGCGTGGGTTGTGAACGCCACGATGACCTAATTAATGACGTACTGACCGCGTTGGATAGCCTTTAAGGACTCTTTGTATAGTCCTTAAAGGGTTCTAAACTCAAGCTAACGGCGAGTTAGCTCTCCGCGTAGGTTGCGTTTCATCAAACGCTTGCGTTCTTCTGTGCTCAACTCCGGTTTACTCAGCAAGTAGTGCAATTTTGCTAACGTTGCCTCTGGTGTCATATCACCCCCCGAAATTAATCCGGTATCTTGTAAAAAATGCCCATTTGCGTAGCCAGTCATGTTAACTGTACCTCTAAAACACTGAGTACAGTTGACAACAATTACACCTTTCTCTTGCGCTTCAACCAATTGCCCCAATAACGCTTTGTTTTGCGGAGCATTACCCACGCCATAACTTAATAGGATAAGGGCATTAACCGGTTGCTGAATAATATTTTTGACTACATCAGCGGAAATACCAGGATATAGGCTAACTAAACCGATAGGTTGCGGAGTTACTGGACTCACTTTTAATGTGCGCACATTAAAAGGGTTCGCTGCACTTTGGTCAGGCAGCAAGGTGTTCTCTTGGCTTTGTTCTTCCTCAAAAACACTATCAAATACGCTGACAACATCGTGATTTACCTCAATATTAATACCTGCTTCCAACAACACAGGAAAGTTGGGTGAATCAAATGCATCAAATCCATCAGCATCCACTTTACGCACCCTATTTCCACGATATAGTTTGTTGTTGAAGAATAAGGTTACTTCTGGAATGGGGTAATTCGCGGCAATATAGAGCGCATTTAATAAATTAGTTTGTCCATCAGATCTCAATTCTGCTAATGGTATTTGAGATCCTGTCACAATAACTGGTTTACCCAAATCCTCGAGCATAAATGACAGCGCCGATGACGTATATGCCATAGTATCGGTGCCATGCAAAATGATAAAGCCATCGTAATCTGCGTAATGCTCCGCAATATCGTCCGCTATTAACTGCCAATCAGACGGAGACATATCGCTTGAGTCAATCAGGTGGTCATATTCATGAATAGTGAATGCCGGCATTTCACTGCGGTGAAATTCCGGCATGTTAAGTAAGGTTTCACTTAGATAGCCAGCAGCAGGTACAAACCCATTACTCGAAGGCTTCATACCAATCGTTCCGCCTGTATAGGCTACATAAATATGTTTACGCATAGATCTTGCCTTATACCAACATGACTTTTTTTAATCGTTTCAGCAATGCTTGATCTGTTTTTTGCAAAGGACCGCAACTGATCCATTCGCTTAGTAATTCATTTTTAGTCGGTACATCACTACCCTGCAATTTAGCTGCCATTAGCTGCAGTTGCAGCTGTTTGCGTTCAACATCGTCCGACTTATTACTAGGTAAATTAGCGACAATTTCCGATTGAATAGTTAACTCTTTACGTTTGCCATCAGCCTTTTTGTCGGCTGACGACTTCATGACCTGTTGATACTTGTTGGGTAATTCATCTATATTTTCTGGCAAAGTGTCGCCTGTCCAAGCGGCTAAAGTATCAAATAATGTTTGCCACTGCGCTGCATTTTTTTGCTCTTCAAATTCAACTTGCTTAACTTGATGTTGTTGTGAAAGCAGTGCTAATTTATCTTGCTCTTTTTTTGATTGTCGACTTGGAATATCACGAAGCTTTTGACTCAGCGCATCTATATTAGCCTTAAAGTCAGATAAATCCTTCATTTCACTGGCGGCATTAAGTTGCTCGTTTAAGGTAGCTGCTAACTCGTGAAATTCAGTTTTGACTTGAGCAAGTTCTGACGCATCTGAATTTCTTTTCTCATTGATTTTTGCGAATACGGCATCATTCGCTTTGCGAAATTCCAACCACAACTCATCATCGTTCTGTTTGCCAGAAAATCCAATCTCTTTCCATTGTTGCTGATATTGTTTTGCCGTTTCAGCTGCACTACTAACATCATCAATAGCATCGAGTTCCTGCGCTTTTTTCAACAACATTTGTTTGCGTTGTAAATTTTCAGAATAAAATCCATCTAAACGCAGTTGAATTGGCTTTAACGCTCTTTGATAGACTTTTTGCAACTTACGACGATCAACTTGCTCTAGGCTTCCCAACGCACGCCATTTCTTATTAATAGCGCTTAATAAACGCCCCAAACTGGCGGTATTTTCATGCGCGCTCAAGGCGCTTAATTCATCAATAATTATTTGCGCGAATTGCGCATTCGCAGCTCGAGCTTTATCTTGTTCACCATAGTATTCTCGGCATGGCAAAAACGCTTTCTCTATCGCTTCTTCGAATGTTTTATTCAGTGCATCATCTTCATCAGTACCTAACTTTCCGAGCTCATTCCATTGAGCTCGGAACATTTTCACGCTATGCACTCTGCCAGGGATGCTTTCAACATTTTGTTGCGATGCCAAGGTATTCAACTCATCAAGCAACGCTGGTTTTCGTGGTCCAGCAATAAATGCTTGGAGTTCTTGTAACTCTATCGCTTTTTCATTCAATTCTGTATATAGCTTTAAAAGCCCTTTGTGACTTTTCCCGGGCAAAGCTTCATACATCTTCTGCGCATATTTAAAGGTGGCTAACGCAGGTTTAAAACTACCCTGATCAATCATTCTCTGAACAGTTTTAAGCTTACCTAATATCTTTTTTTCTTGCTGTTTAAGTTCCTCCTGAACCGCTGAAATTTTATTTCGATATTTCTTTTCAGTCTCATGCCAAGCGACTGTAATTGAATCAGGCAGTGGCAGAGTAACTTTCGTCATCAGCTGCTTCCATTCATTTTTCAGCTGTTTTAATACAACGGCAAGTTCATCATCTGTTAACTCTTCAGACACTGCTTGTAACTGTGCAACGAGTGCTTTCGCGCTGTCGTGCGTATCACGCGCATTGGGGAGTTGCTTTAAGAAGCCTTGGTACTTATCTATACTCAACGACAATGACTTTATCGAGCGCTTATGCGCAACAGTTTGCGGACGTTTAGCAGCATCTTCAATGTCCATACTGACATCAGCTAGTGCATTGCTCAGGATTTTAGACTGAGCGAGTAAACTCGGGTCGTCAATTGACGCTAAAATAGCATCTATTTGCTGCTTCACTTGTTTAAAACGTTCATCTATTTCAGACAAGGCGTTGGTTGTCCGTTTTAGCTCGTTGGCGCTCTGCCATTCTTCTTTCAATATAGATAAGCGTTTTTCTACAGACTCGTTGACACGTAAATATTTTTCTGCCAGCAGCAACGCAGTTTCCTCATCCAATACGTTAAATTGTGCTTTGTATTGCTCGAACTCTTGACAAAATTGCTCCTTGTTTTCATATATTTGTTCGTAATCTCCATTATCTTTTAACGCCAGAAGTTTAGAAATAACTAATGTCGCCTCTTGCTTCAATTTTATCGGTAATGCAGCTAACTCTCTCAGTGTTTCAATTTTTACATCAATGGCGTTTTTCACTACATTATCGTTAGCGAATTTAAGCATCTTACTCAATTCATTAATATCGTCTGTGCGAGTCACAATAACTTGTTGCTGAGCTAAGTTGGCGTGATCTTTAAAATACAGACGATTCGTATTTTGTTTATTTATCTTCAATAATACAGCAAGTGCTAACACATCATTATTTTGTAAACGTTGATTACTAAGCAACATTTGCTCAAGTAACACCATGTTTTTAGACTCGACAACAAATGAATTAAAGTCTGTTTTGCTTAACATCGTTGAATTAGGATTATTGACCTCAGCCAATACTCTTTCGTGAGCTAGTTTTTTTACTCTTGCATTTTCAGCTGTTTCCGATGCCTTTAGCCATAATGAAAATGAATTAAGCTTGTCTAATGCCGCTAGACTAACGTTCGCCTGGCTATCGTTAAATGCAAGTTCGTGCAGCGCTTGTTTGTCTGCTGGTTTATCGAGTGACAAATTTGCAATTGCTGCCAAGCGCACTTCAGGGTCTGAATTGAGGTGTTTTGCTTTAAAAAATCGATCAAATATCATCTTGTTTAAACCGCGCAATCGTATTTAAGTCATGAGTACTGCTTTGTTCTGCAGTTTCTTGTTTAGTATTTTTACCTAGTGCTTTATCAAACTCTTTTTTGAGTTCTGAGCGGCTTTTTTGTACTACTTCACCATTTTTACCAATCGTCATGTGCTCTTCTGATTGTTCAACTCTGGCTTGGTACATTAATACCGCTTGCAATGAATTGCTCTTTTGCTCTGCTGATAACGGATTGCCATCAGGCCATTTACCAATTTCAACAGCAGTCCGCAAATTTTCATAGATTTGCGGTGTCATCGCCTCAACTAGTTGCTGAATATTCACGTTTATTTCCTTTTTCCCAATGCAAGCCTGACGCGATTTACGGTATACCAAACAAAACCAACGATGGTGGTAGCTATTGATAAGTTATATTGAATTTCACCGGGCTCAGATCCACCCCAATATATAAGGCCGAAACCGATTATAAACATCAATATTGCGATCATTGATTGATTTTGTAACTTTTGCATCGCTTGATAACGTGCAAATTTTGCTTTTCTTTCCATATCTTCTAACGTTGCATTGCCAATATTAAATTCGCAATGACTGCATGACTTTGCTTTGTCAGAAATAGGTTTTGAACAAGATGGGCATGCTGTAATAGCCATACGTGTCTCCATTTAAATTTGGTTCTAAGGACTAATTTGACTTACCTAGTACGTAAAAAAAGGTTAATCGACCATTCGAATAACCTTTTTTTCTAATATTGAGTTACCTTTTATTTTTTGTGTTTATCCCAGTATTCATTCATTGATTCTTTCATTTCTTTTCTCAGCATCATGATACCGATCAAGTTTGGTAATGTCATAACCACAATAGCAACGGCTGACAGCGCCCAAACTAATGTTGTATCTGATATGGCAGCCCAGAAAAAGCCAGCACAGTAAATAACCCGATATGGCATGACTGAGCGTGGTCCAAGCAAGTATGTCATCGCTCTGTCGCCATAATAGGACCAAGCAATTGCGGTTGAAAACGCAAATAACAATAAGCCTATAGACACTATATACTTGCCAAACTCACCAAAGTAGCCTCGCGTAAACGCAATTGCCGTTAGGTTGGCAGAGTGAACCAATGATTTACCTTCTACAATTATAGTCTGTTTAACTAAGGCACCATCATCAACTTTCAGTATCCCGGTGAATGGGTCTTCTGTAGATCCAACGCTATAAGTCACATTTTCTGCAAATGAACGACTGTTAAGCAGCGTGAAACCACCTGTCGTAGCAGTACCATTTAATACCTGAATTTCACCTGTAAAATTAGTTACTTCCTCACCTTCCTCGTTATTTAAATGCAAGAAAAGTTTATTCGTATCATCACTATTAGACTCATCATATTGACCAGCCATAAAGGTCATATCAGAGCGATCAAATATATTTTGATGCTTCTCTTTCCATACACCAGAAGACAAAATAACTAAGCCTGTGAGCGTACAAATAATAATAGTATCGATGAACGGCTCTAAAATAGACACCATTCCTTCAGAGACAGGTTCTTTGGTTTTGGCGGCTGCGTGTGCAATAGGAGCAGAACCCTGACCGGCTTCATTACTAAACAAACCTCTGTTTACGCCGCGGTTAAAAGCATAGGCAAGCGTTGCGCCTAAAAAACCACCTGCAGCAGCAGAACCAGTAAATGCATCGCTGATTACTGACGTAAAAGCAGGACCAACATTTTCTATATTAGCGAAAATAACAGCAAATGCACCAATGATATAAATAAGTGCCATAATCGGAACAATTCGACTTGTTACCGCAGCGATACGCGTGATACCGCCTAAAATGACAAGGCCAAGTAAAATCGATAATATCGCACCAACAACCACGGGGGAGAAACCAAATGTTGCTTCCATACTAGTTGCAATACCATTACTTTGAGGCAAGTTACCCGTGCCAAAAGAACTGATTACGGTTGCAACAGCGAAGGCAACAGCCAACCATTTCATGTTCAGTCTTCGATCCATATAATACATTGGACCACCGGCCATTGTGCCATCTTCAGTTTTAACACGGTATTTATGTGAAAGTGTTACTTCTACAAATTTTGTCGTCATTCCTAAAAATGCAGTTGCCCACATCCAAAACAATGCGGCTGGACCACCAAGGAAAATAGCAAAAGCAACACCACTAATATTACCAGTACCAACGGTACCAGAGAGCGCAGTCGTTAAGGCCCTAAAATGGGTCGTATCGCCTGGTTCATCGGCTTTATCATATTTACCGGTAACGACTAACCAAGCGTGCTTAAAAAATCTTATTTGCGGAAATTTAAGATAAATAGTGAAGAATGCACCTACACCTAAGAGCGCATAAGGAAACCAAAAAGCACTGCCCAAAAATCCATCGAGCAGATTAAAAAAACCTAATAATCCTTCCAAAATTATATCCTCTTGTTTTTATTTTTATTTTTACGGTTAATTTTGTTTAAGCGTTAACAACATTAGCATAATTTGTTAGCTACTTGGTAAATTACCGCAGTGTGCTACTCACGGCTCTTACTGCAATCAATAAATCTTCACCTAACTGCTGACAGCGCGGCGCAGACCATCCATAAGTTGGATCTGGCAAATTATTATTATCTTTAAACGGCATTTCTAGTGTGTATGAAAGGCAATCGTAACGGTGCCCAACTGCATTACAAGCAATGGTAATATTTCCTGTGCCCGGTTCGTCCTTGTCATATCCATGAACATCTTGAAATTCTGGCGTCGCTAACATTAATGCTTCTTTGAAACGATTCTCGAGCATTTTTAAGCGCTCGTTATAATTCGTATTACCTTCGCATCCAGCAACAAAATTATAGGGTAATGATTCGTCCCCATGGATATCTAAAAACATATCAACGCCATATTTATCCATCGCTTGCAGTGTGTACAATACTTCCGGACTTTTTTCTGCGCTAGGATGCTCCCATTCTCTATTTAAATTAGTACCAATGGCATTAGTGCGCAGGTGACCACGTGCTGACCCATCTGGATTCATATTAGGGATTACATAAAAAACGTTGTCTTCGAGTAACTGTTTTGCAACACCATCGTCCTCATCCAATAAACGGCGGACCAAACCTTCAACTAACCACTCAGCCATAGACTCACCGGGGTGTTGTCTTGCCGTTACCCAAATTTTATTTTTCCCCGCCGCTTCCTCGCCTATTACTAACAAGGACATGTCACGTTTATCTAATGTAAAACCAATATGTCTTAGCTCACAATCAAACGACATTTGCGCAGCTGAAATGAAGTCTTGATGACGCTCATAGCTATAAGGCGTAAAATATGCAAAGTATACGGAGTCATATTCAGGCACAAAGTCAAAAGTCAGGTTGTTACCGTCGAATTCCGTATCAACTCTAAACCATTCTTCACGGTCATAAGACGCCACTGCTTGATAACCGGGCCATCCGTCAGGGTAAGCAGACTTATCTAAGTCAGTAATAACTATTTTATGTTCTACAAATTTAGTTGATTGTAATTTAAAGTGAAACCATTGATAAAATGCTGAACCGTTATCAGGATTTATGGCTAACTTAATATTTTGAGGATCTGTGGCTTGAATAACTCGAATATTACCGCTGTCGAATTGGCTAGTTATTATCATTTTAAGGCTCTATTCCTACTTTTGGCCTACTTTACCATACGCAATTTTATTCGGTAATAAAGTTAAGCGCATTTCTATCGTTTAATTAGCTCAGTAGTCAAATTTTATTTCAAAAAAACACTAATTGAGATATTTACAGAGTTTCAGTTCTTAATTTTAGACCCAATGATGTGCTGTAACCCATATCATGTTTAATCACCTGTAAGTTTTCATTTAATATGTAGTACGTTGGATATCCGCTGATATTAAAACGTTTCTTGTGCGGCTCTCCACCAAGTAAAACAGTACCCTGCACACCCGCGTCTTTTGCAAAAGCATGTATTTCTTCTACTGATTGATAATCCAAGGCAACTCGGACAACATTAAAGTCGTCAGTGTCTACAACATCTAAATTGCCGATGCTCATTTTACAAACAGTGCACCAAGGCGCAAAAAAGTAGAGCAGTGTTTTTTTATCACTGGGCTCAAGAGAATACATTTCACCATTTAGCTGAATAAAGTTTTGTGCAGAAATTTGAATAGAACCGTCATCCTCTAAAAGGTTACGATTTTGATATGCCATAAAGCCGGTGATAATAATTACACCGATGAGGATGTCTCGAGTCCATGAGCTTTTTTTTAAAAACGATTTAATATCCAAGTTTTTTCCAAGTGTTATTACCGGTCGTAACCGATGTAAATAATGGCTTGTCGCCGTATCTTAATAAGACACGGCAACGTTACCAAAAATTTCAACCGACTTGAATCAAGCTCCCACTATATTAACTTGAGGGACCAGTGGATACTTTAATCCAGCCATGTCTCTTACTACTCGCATAACCTGACAGCTATAGCCGAACTCGTTGTCATACCATACATATAATGTTGCACGATTTTCGGCAACAATAGTAGCTAGCGAATCAACAACACCAGCAGCTCTTGTACCCACTAAATCTGTTGACACGATTTCTTTTGATGCAGTGAAGTCGATCTGGTGTTGCAAGTCAGAGAATAAACTGACTGTTTGCAGATAGTTGTTGATACTTTCCTTATCTGTTACTGATTTTAAGTTTAAGTTTAAAATCGCCATAGATACATTCGGTGTCGGAACTCTTATCGCGTTACCCGTTAATTTGCCAGCAAGCTGCGGATAAGCTTTCGCAACGGCTTTGGCTGCACCTGTTTCAGTAATCACCATATTCAATGATGCACTGCGACCTCGTCTATCAGCCTTGTGATAATTGTCGATCAAGTTCTGATCATTGGTAAATGAATGAACAGTTTCAACATGTCCATTTTCAATGCCATACTTTTCGTCCAATGCCTTTAACACAGGAGTGATTGCATTAGTGGTGCAACTCGCTGCCGACAATATTTTGTCTGTAGCCAATATGTCGTTATCATTAACGCCATGTACGATATTCTTTATATCGCCTTTACCCGGTGCTGTTAACAATACTTTAGCCACACCCTTTGACTTCAGGTGCAGACCCAAACCTTCTTCATCACGCCACATCCCCGTATTATCTACGATAATTGCGTTGTTGATACCATACTGGGTGTAATCAATTTCATCAGGACTGTTCGCATATATGACTTGAATATAAGAGCCGTTGGCTTTAATCGCTTTACGTTCTTCATCAATCGTAATGCTCCCATTAAAGGGGCCATGCACCGAGTCACGGCGCAATAAGCTTGCTCGTTTTTCCAAATCGCCTTCTCTACCACCACGCACAACAATGGCACGCAGTCTGAGTTTATTATTCTTACCTTGACGTTCAATGAGCAGTCTAGCCAATAAGCGTCCAATACGACCAAAACCGTATAAAACCACATCGGTAGCCTGATGATTATCAGCAGCGTTATGAACTTCTTTTAGCTCTTCATTTAGATAAGCTTGCAAATCCGTTCTGTTTTTCCCATCATTCGCTTTGCCTGTTTTATCAGCATAATAGAAATCAAACGCTAGCTTACCTATATCAATTTCTACCGGAGCCAATTGCATTTTACTAACAGCTTCGAGTATAGGCCAACTTTCTCTTAAACGCAGCTTTTCGCCTTCATGGCGCCGCACTGTGCGATGTGCCTTAATGACATCAATGGCGCTAGCATTCAGCAATGTGCGACCATATACTGTAATTTCCACACAATGGTTACGATAAAGACGACCAATGATAGGTAGCATTTTCTCGGCAAATTCCTGTCTTTCTTGCCAACTAGATAATAATTCCTGTTCGAACTGCTGATTCATGCAAAGTGCCCTCTAAACATAGTTTAAATGTTGCTATTAACTGTCCAATATCGCGCGTCATAAACGGCAATGCTCGAATTGCTGTGCGCATTCTATGCAATCCATTGAGTTATGCCAAATTGTTGATAAATTTCACATTTTTAGAATATCTTAAGATCAACGTGATTATGTTTGTAATTTGTCTACAAACACCGCATAGAATTGATATTTTTAAGAAAGTAGGTGCTTATAAAAGAAGCTAAAAAAGATTGGATTATTCAAAGAAGATAAAAAAAATTGGATTAATTATAAAAGTGGGAGCGTAACCAACTGATTACAAATCACTATTGTTAAAATTAATAGGACTAAGAGGTAAATGGGCACTTTGAGTAGTGCCCACGAAGTAAAAAAATCAGATGTAACAAACTTACATCAAAAAAAGCGTAATTAAATTAATTTCACTTAATCTGCTTGGTTTTTAAAACTCAACGATATTGAATTTACGCAATATCTCTGTCCATTTGGTTTTGGACCATCGTCGAACACGTGACCTAAATGCGCATCACAATTTTTGCATACAATTTCAGTTCGTTGCATTCCTATAGAATTATCAGGACGATAAAGCACATTAGCATCTTCACTCTGTTCAAAAAATGAAGGCCAACCGCATCCGGAGTCAAACAAGGATCACTCATTTTGCTTACCTTTTAATGATAACTTGAGGTCTGTCAGGGCTATTCCATTCTATATGGTATTTTTTACTTTCTGGTTTATCAACACGTGAAAAAGTATGAGCACCAAAAAAATCACGTTGACCTTGCAATAGATTAGCAGGCAATACATCGCAGCGGTATGAATCATAGTAACTTAAAGATGAAGACATCGCTGGGCAAGGTATACCAGCAATTGTTGCAGACGCTATCGCTTTGCGCCAATTTGATTGATATTTCTTTATTTGCTCGATAAAGAATGGATCCAATAACAAATTTTCTAAGTGTTCGTCATTTTCATAAGCTTTAGTAATAGATTGCAGAAAAACAGCACGTATTATACAACCAGCACGCCAAATTTTAGCAATTTCAGCAAAATCTAATTTCCAACCGTGTTCTTTAGCAGCAATATTCATTAGCTGAAAACCTTGAGCATAAGCACATATTTTCGAACAATAAAGAGCATCATGTAACTGTTTTATGACCGTTTCTTTAGACTCAATTTGGGTCATTGAAGGATCCGGACCTGACAGCTTTTGACTAGCAATAACACGTTCTTCCTTGAAAGCAGACAAGCTTCTAGCAAAAACAGCCTGTGTAATAGTTTGCGCCGGACTTCCTACTTGCAAAGCACTAACAGCTGTCCATAAACCAGTTCCTTTTTGCCCAGCTTTGTCCATAATCACGTCAACAAGTGCCGCACCCGTTTCAGGATCAACCTGGTCTAACACTTCTGCACTTATTTCAATAAGATAACTATTTAATTCACCCTTATTCCATTCTCGATATGTTTGCGCAATTTCTTTAGGACTCATATCAAGCCCATTACGCATAATGTGATAAGCCTCACAAATAAGCTGCATATCAGCATACTCGATGCCATTGTGAACCATCTTCACATAATGCCCAGCGCCAACAGGACCGATGTAAGTGGTGCATGGTTCGCCCTCTGTGACTGGCTTACCTGGCTCATAAGACTCAATAGGCAAGCTTGTCTTAGGGTCAACTTTCGCGGCTATCGCTTTCCAAATAGGCTCAATACGAGTCCATGCATATGGATCACCCGATGGCATAAGTGAAGGGTCCAAAACGAGCACCAACCTCACCGCCAGAAACAGCGGTAGAAAAGAATATGAACTTGCCTTTGTATTTGGCCTCACGCTCGACCGAGTCGGTCCAAAGGCTATTTCCGGTGTCTACAACAATATCGTCGGCTTGAACACCTGCATCAATTAAGTGATGACAAACATGGTCAACCGGGTTCACCAGCGGGAACAGAAACTATAATAGTATGAGGCGCTTTTAGGTTTTTTAACAATTCGGTATATGAACGACAGCCAACAACGCGTGGTTCAGGCGTTTTTCGCTCTAGCTCGTCCTGACTTAAGATCGCGTCTATTTTACTCTGATCGAGGTCGAAACAAGCCACTTTATAGCCGTTATCAACTAAATTAAGCGTGAGGTTTTTTTCCCATCACTCCCAATCCTATAAACCCTATATCACATAAGGTTGATTCTTCATTTTTTTCGGGATTTGCGGATGATGCACTCATGCATGGCTCTCTTAACTGTTAATCGAAACAAGATCATACCACTCAAAGTACAACTGGATAAACAGCTTTAACGATTTCTTTTATATCCGAATAAACTTAAACTGCATTCAACGCAGCCTCAGTCATTCAGTTTTAACAAACAAAAACTACGCGATTTCATCATGAACAGCGGACTGACCTGATGTGCGCTATATTGTGCGACATCACTCTGTGCTGTATCACAGCACACATTTCCAATCTTGAGTGTTCAACAATAACGGTAAATTAAATTCAACATTTTCTTTAGAGCTATTAACAACGTAAAGCCACTCTTGAAAGACGACATCAGACGGGTCGCCTAATGAGCTAGTATCGCCCACTAAGTGCAATGCAAAACAATGATGGCTATCATTAGTCCAGTCTTGATCTCGCTTAAATGTACCATCTACTCGGTACCAGTCAGTCGTTTCAATATTAACTTCATTATCAAAACTGATCATCTTCAAACATCATTCGGCTTAACAATGGATTGTTTTTTCGCAGCGCAATCACGTATTGGCCTAAACGCGAGAAATGCTGACTGCGTTTCATCTAGTTGCCAATTTAACCAATTCAGTTCGTTGTCCTGACAATAAGCATTGTTGTTGCCTTTTTGGGTTCGGCTCAACTCATCACCACCTAATATATGTGGGGTGCCTTGAGATAGAATTAGAGTGGTAAACAAGTTACGTTTTTGCTTTTCCCGTAAAGACAAAATAGCAATGTCGGTTGTTTTCCCCTTCTACACCGTAATTATCACTCTGGTTATGATTGTGGCCGTCATGATTGTCTTCTAAGTTTGCGAGGTTATGCTTTTGTGAATAGCTAACCAGATCATGCAACGTGAAACCGTCATGATAAGTTATATTGTTAACACTAGTTTGCATCGGCCTAACGCCTTTTGGAAAAACGTCTCTAGAGCCCATAAAGCGAGTAGCAAAACTGGCTTTTAGCCCCGTATCTGAGCGCCAAAATCCTCGCACTGAATCTCTATATTTATCATTAACTTCAAGCCAGTAATCTGGAAATTGACCCAGTTGATAACCGCCAGGCCCAATGTCCCAAGGCTCAGCTATCATAACTACATTTTTTAGAATAGGGTCTTGTCTGAGTATTTTAAATACCGCAGCATCTGCATGAAAATTGAGTGGTTCACGACCTAAAGAGGCCGCCAGATCAAACCTAAAGCCGCTAACCCCCGATTTCAGTTACCCAATATCGCAGTGAATCTATAATGAGGGTCATCATGTAGGTATTTGCAGAGTTTACCGTATTACCGCAGCCTGAGTAATTGATATAAGTTGACGTGTTTAACTCGTCATTTTTAGTTTGTAAGTATGCGTGTTTGTGACAAAAGCCTTTAAAAGATAATATATTGCCAGGCTCGCCACTTTCAGCCGTGTGATTATAAACAACATCCAATATGACTTCAAAACCTGCTTTTTGATATTCACTCACCATATGCTTACATTCAGTCAGTGCATCCTTCACGCAATATCTAGGATCCGGACTAAAAAAGTTAATCGGGTTATACCCCCAATAATTAGTTAATCCCTTTTCAGTAATAAAAGGTTCTGGCATAAAGGCAAAAACAGGTAAAAACTGAATACAAGTAACGCCCAATTCCTTAAATAACGCCAAAATACTGGGATGGCACGCACCTAAGTACGTGCCTTTGTGTTCATCAGGCACATCGGGATGTAATTGTGTGAGCCCTTTGATGTGTGCTTCATATATGATCCTATCTTGCTGGGTACTGCTTTTATGCTCATTATTGACAAGGTTACGCAAGCTGGACAGAATGGTTTTCAGAAAGCCTCCATGGTAGCGGCGCAGGCAGTCACAATTGACTTTGGAATGAAGGCTTGATTGTCCATAACAGACTGGCCTAAAATAGACCTTAGCTTCGCCTAAGTAAGCCTCCCGGTCCCAATTCAATGCATGGCTTAATTGCTTTGCATAGGGGTCAACAAGTAAGCGCCCTAAATCCATATCCGAATTGACTTTACAATACGGTTTTGAATTCACTCTGTAAGCGTATTTTTGCCCTTTTTTGATGTTTGTAATAAAGCCAAACCATTTTGACTGCATACGCTGTTCAAGCTTTATTTGCGCCACTTCAATATCAGTTTCATCGAACATGCACAGGTAGACATCTTGAGCATCAGGGCAGTAAATTGAAAAGTTGCAACCATCGCTCTGTAAAGTCGCACCAAATGGAGAGACTTGACCAGGTAATAAGCTAAAATCGTGACTCGACAATAATTTCAAACATAATTAGGATTTATTCCATTTCAACATAAGTACGCTCAGTGGCGGCAACGTTACTAACACAGAATAAGGACAATCATTCCATGGCTTGTTTTCACTCTTGCATACAGCATTCGTTGATGAAAGATAGCCACTACCGCCAAATTCAACATTGTCAGTATTCAAAATAAGCGAATAATTCCCTTTTTGCTCTACACCAACACGAAATTTGTCTCTTGGAATAGGCGTAAAGTTTGCAATTGCCACAATTTGTTCGGTGTTACTTGCGTTGCGACGAAGCAAGGAGACTACCGATTGTTCTGCATTAGTATGATCTATCCATCGAAAACCTGCGGGGTCGTGATCGCATTCATACAGTGCAGGTGTTGATTGATACGTTTGGTTTAAGGTTTTGTATAGCTTATTGATACCTAAATGGATTGGTTGCTCTAACAAATGCCAGTCGAGCGAAATATCATGGTTCCATTCACGGTCCTGTGCAAACTCATTACCCATAAACTGTAACTTTTTACCGGGGTGAGCGAACATAAAACCATAGTATGCACGCAAATTAGCAGCTTGCTGCCATTCATCGCCTGGCATTTTTTGCAACATTGAGCCTTTGCCATGCACCACTTCGTCATGAGAAATAGGGAGTACAAAGTTTTCATCAAAGCCATAAACCATACTAAAGGTCAGTTCTGAATGATGGAACCGCCTATAAGCAGGATCCTTAGCAATGTAATGCAATGAATCGTGCATCCACCCCATATTCCACTTAAAACCAAAACCAAGCCCACCCGCGTCTACAGGCCTAGACACGCCGGAAAATGAAGTTGACTCTTCGGCAATAGTCATCGCCCCTGGATATTTTGCATACACTTCTGTATTCATCCATTGCAACAAACTGATGGCTTCATAATTATGATTCCCACCATCGACATTTGGGATCCACTCACCGTCATTGCGCGAGTAATCTAGATATAGCATCGATGCAACTGCATCTACTCGAATGCCATCCACATGATATTTATCAAACCAGAATAACGCATTTGCCACTAAAAATTGGCGTACTGTTTGTTTACCGAAATCGTAGATACATGAATTCCAATCTGGATGCCATCCTTTGCGAGGATCCTCATATTCATATAAATTAGAACCATCAAATCGCGCCAAGCCATGACCATCTTCAGGAAAATGTGCAGGCACCCAATCGACAATAACGCCAATATTTTGCTGATGACACGTATCAACAAAAAACTTAAAACTATCGGGATCGCCAAAACGGCTTGTTGGTGCAAATAAACCAATAGGTTGATAGCCCCAAGAACCGTCAAATGGAAATTCTGATACGGGTAATACTTCTATGTGCGTAAAGCCCATATCTTTCACATAATCGACTAACTCTTTGGCGAGTTCTTCATAGGTTAAATAACGTTGTTCGATATTTCCAGGCTTGCGCCATGAACCCAGATGTACTTCGTAAATACTCATTGGCTTTTTATAATGATTGATATTTTTTCGAGTCAACCAATCGTTATCTTTCCATTCGTAAGCAGTTTGATCATAAATGACTGAACAGTGCGACGGATGCTGATGATGATGAAACCCCAAAGGATCTGCTTTGTCTGGCAGTTGATGTCCAGAACTGTCTTTAAGAGAATATTTATAGTGCTGACCTGCTTTCAGGCCGGGAATAAACAATACCCAATATCCCAAATCAGTTTTTTGCATTGGGTGCGACAAGCGATTCCAAATATTAAAATCACCAGTAACCGATACAGCGGAGGCATTTGGCGCAAAAAACAGCAAAACGAACACCTGACACGCCTTTTGATTCTGCCAATTGTGCGCCAATTTGCTTGTATAAGTTTTCTGGCTGATGATCAACAAAATGAACGGCATGGTAAGCCTCAGCTTGAAACTGATAAGGATCAATAAAGCGGTGTTCTCCCGAAGCATATTCAGCAACAACTTCATAGATGAAGTCGTCTTCACTCGGCGTTTTGAATTCACCAACAAATACACCTTCAGGGGTCAACTTTAATTGCGCTATTTTTTTATTATGCTTTGCACAGTAAAGCGTCGCTTTTTTGGCCTCTGGTATCCAGAGAGTAACGATGGTCTTTGTTTTTACTTGCTTAGGCCCTAATAAATCAAAGGGTAGCGCACAATTTCCATGCGTTAATTCTGAATAATTCGCCATACTCGCTCCATTTTTTATTATGTTTTACTGGTAACTGACCGTCGATTAGTCAAGGTTTTAGTTAACGATACAATAGCATCATCTTCAAAAATGTCCTCTAAATTACGCGACAATTTTCGTTTCCAATTTGGATATTCATTAAACGTTCCTGGAATATTTACTGGCTGTTCCATTTGCAACCAATCTTCCAACTGCAAACTTAACAAAGCACTAGAACTTGATGCCATATGGGTTTGCATTCCATAATTAAGCTCGGTTGTCATACCTACATCGTTTACATTGTGACTAATGCTATTAGAAATTGAATGATGCCCATGCAGCGTATTTAATATGTGCTGTTTGTTGTCATGCCTAGCATCATAAAGTGTCGCTAAAACATCAGCATCTGGGTAGAGCCCTACTTTCTTACCTAAAGCAAGGTCATTACAATGCCAATAGCCAATCAAAGTAGGCATGTCATGCGTCGTTAACGTTGCCATAGACTGTTCTGGGTAGTGTTCAGGAGCGTAAAATCCGCCATCTTCAGCTTGTTCAAAGAGGAAAACGCGATATGAGTACATACCATTTTCAGCTAACGTCGAACGTATTTCTTCAGGCACTGTACCTAAGTCTTCGCCAATCACTAAACTTTGATTGCGCTGACTTTCTAGCGCTAATATGCCTAATAAATCTTCAACTGGGTAACAAACATAACCACCTTGACTCGCATGATCACCTTTGTATACCCACCATAAGCGCAATAGCGCCATAACATGGTCGATCCGTAATGCCCCGGACGCATGCATATTAGATGAAAACAAATCGATAATCGGTTGATAAGCTTGTTCGTATAACTTAATTGGGTCCATGGGTGGTAATCCCCACGTTTGCCCAAGCGGTCCCAATACATCTGGCGGGGCACCAATGCTAGCATCGACACAATATAGGTCTTTATTGCCCCATATTTCAGCCCCCCCCTCGCTGACCCCGACAGCAAGATCACGATATAAACCTATCAACATTCCTGCTTCGCTAGCCGCTTTGCTTGCTGCCTCAAATTGCAGCGCTGCATGCCACTGTAAAAAAAGATAGAAATGAACACGTTTCTTATTTTTCTTTGCAAATTTTGCAACACTAGGCATGTCGTATGCTTTAAATTCATCAGGGAAAACAGGCCATCCCCAACACGCTTTTCCTTCGGCTTTTAAGTTTTCTTGTAATGCTTCAAAAACAGCAAGCGTTTGTAAGCTTTCACCACCTTGGGCAATAAATGCTTTGAACGCTTTATTCTGTTTTGTATTTTTTGTAAGATATTTTTTATTATAATGCGTAAAAATCTCATTCAAAGCGGCTAACTTAACCGCAGCGACGCCGCTATAATCCACATAATCGTCAGCCCGTAAGGTCGCTAATTGTTCGCCCATATCGTTGCTATTGAACCAAGCTTGAACGGCTTCACTTCCAAACTCAGGGACTTGTTCCACATCGATATACAAATAATTGAGCCAGCGACGAGAACTAGGTCCATAAGGACTACAGACATCGGGATTCGCTGGATATAATTCATGGATTGGATTTAGTCCAACAAAATCAGCCCCTTGAGAAGCAGCCTGTTTTACCAGCATGATCAAATCGCTAAAGTCACCAATGCCCCAATTCCGACGACTGCGCACACAATAAAGTTGCACACTAAGACCCCATATCTTTTTTCCTTTCTTAATATCATCAGTAATAAAGCATCGCTGGGGCACTTTTATGATGGATGAAGATGCAAGTTCTAAGTCTCCTAATTGCACACTCAGCTTGTGATATCCCATTGGCAAATCAATATCTAATGAAATTGCATATTCATGAAACTCTTCATCTTCGATTTCAACCACGTTAATTAACTGATGATCAACCGCTTCTATTTCACGAATTTCTGTAGTGCCATCCTCAAGTTGCACTAGCAAATTGAGTTTTTGTGCAGCCATTTCGATAGACAAACGCATAGGAAACACAAAGGATTCATCGTATTTTATGACTTGCACTGGATTCACTGCGCTCATCCACTGCTTAACAAACTCATCTTCAACTTGTTGCTCAAGTCCCGCTTCATCGTCGACTTTATATCCCATGGCTTGAAGAAGCTTTACTTTGGTTTCATCCTTTACCGTTGCAGGAACTCCCCAGGCATCAACGAATGCCGATTCGATCCCTCGTGACGTCACTAAATGTTCAATTATTTCGCTCATATAATTTATCCTAATCTTGTTTGGTCTCAACTTTTTTGATGCACCAAAGATAGTTGCTAGGGCTTTTATAACATAATGTTAAGTGACCATTATTCAACAAATCAGCTGAATTGGGTATTGAATACATCTACAAACTTACATTACGCTAAAAAACCCGTAATTAAACAACAATTATTCATATAATTTTGCAATATATACGATTCTGATCAATAATTTATGTAATATTATTTCAAATAATGATTTTTCATTTTACAAGAGGTTTTCAATGACTATTAATGTCGGTATAAATGGTTTCGGTAGGATTGGTCGTTTAGCATTGCGTGCAGCAGCGACCCGCGATGATATTAATGTTGTAGCAATAAATGATCTGTTAGACATAGACTATATCGCTTATCTGTTTAAATATGATTCAACGCACGGCAGATTTAACGGTACGGTGGAAGTCAAAAACGGTAAGTTGGTTGTTAATGGTAAAGAGATCAGAGTTACGTCAGAAAGAAACCCAGAAGACTTAGCTTGGGACGCCGTCAATGCTGATGTTGTGATTGAAGCGACCGGATTATTTTTAACCAAAGAAACAGCAGAAAAGCATATTGCTGCAGGCGCAAAGAAAGTCGTTCTATCAGCGCCGTCGAAAGACGATACTCCCATGTTTGTTATGGGCGTTAATCATACTAAATATGCGGGTGAAACCATCGTTTCTAATGCGTCTTGCACAACTAACTGCTTAGCTCCTATCGCAAAAGTACTGAATGATGCATTTGGTATCAAAGACGGTTTGATGACTACGGTGCATGCGACAACAGCGACTCAAAAAACAGTAGATGGACCTTCAACCAAAGATTGGCGTGGTGGCCGTGGGGCTTCTCAAAACATCATTCCATCATCGACTGGTGCTGCAAAAGCGGTTGGTAAAGTAATTCCTGAACTGAATGGTAAACTAACAGGGATGGCATTTAGAGTGCCTACTGCAAACGTTTCTGTAGTTGACCTAACCGTTAACTTGGACAAGCCTGCTAGCTATGCAAAAATATGTGAAGTGATGAAAGCAGCCTCTGAAGGTCCATTAAAAGGAATACTTGGTTACACTGAAGATGCAGTTGTATCACAAGACTTCATCGGCAATACCTTATCCAGCGTTTTTGATGCGACTGCAGGCATTTCACTTAACGATTCGTTTGTAAAAATCGTAGCTTGGTATGACAATGAAGTTGGCTATTCGAACCGTGTGTTAGATTTGGTTGCACATATTTCTAAATAAGGTAGTTTACGCTTTAGTAGCGTAATGTTGTAAAGCGACTTAGTCAGTAAGTTGCTTCAAGCGAAACACATAAAAGACGGCTATAAGCCGTCTTTTTACTTTTAGCAATTCGAGAAACTGCATATATACCCATATGAATACACAATATTCCACAGTATCGACCGGAAACCGAGAGCAGTTGCCTACATTGAAAGTTGTTAATAGACATTGCAAAGCGGAAATAGCTCTTTTCGGGGCTCATCTACTCAGTTTTATACCAAACTCTGATGGCAAAGAGCGATTGTGGTTAAGCGACACTGCGATATTCGATAAAAGTAAACCGATACGTGGTGGCGTACCTATATGCTGGCCATGGTTTGGAGGTATTTATCCTGACTTCGCAACAAACCAAGTTAGCGAATTACCCGCTCATGGTTTTGTGCGCACCCAAGATTGGCGAGTTATCGGAATTGAAGAGACCCCCGAGTCGACGGTCATCACCTTAAGCCCTACTCAACTTGGTTTGTTCGGCTTTTCTGACAACCTGTTAACGTATGTTGAAGTCACCTTCTCAGAAAAATGTAGCATCAAGCTAATTACTAAAAATAAGAGTGAGCAACCGGTAAAAATTACCGCAGCACTGCATACTTATTTTAATGTAACTGATATTCATCACACCAAAATATTGGGTGTTGAAGGAAGATATATTGATAAGACCAGAGAGAGCGGTATATTCGAGCAGCCATTACCCTATTTAATTAGCAGTGAGACGGATAGGATCCATCTACAGGACGAAGACAATCTGTTTGAATTTATTCAGGTGAACTCGCAACACGATAAAATTAGCATAGAGCAACATGGACATGATTCCGTTGTTATATGGAATCCGTGGCAAGAAAAAAGCAAATCGATGGCTGATATGCAAGAGAATGGCTATCTCGATATGCTTTGTATTGAAGCGTCAATAACTCAAGGAACCGTATTGGCTGCGCAAGAGCGACATGAGTTAGTACAGATCATTGGCTAATAAGGAGTATACGAACACAGAGCGGATATATAAAAAAGTGCAACAAACAACATACTAACCAACTCAGCTGTTATAGATGGAGTGCTAAAAAAAACCGCACTCCATCTAATGCGTTAATTAAATTTTGACCGCTTGTTTAGCAAGTTCAGTGATTTTCGACCATTGCTTATTCTCAATCACATCGGCTGGCGCTAACCATGAACCACCGCAGCATTTAACATTCGGCAACGCCAAATAGGCCTTATAATTGCTTGGGCTAATGCCACCAGTAGGACAAAATTTGATGTCGGGAAATGGTCCACCAATTGATTTTAGCGCGTTTACACCACCCGCAGCTTCTGCAGGAAAAAATTTCAAATGGTTATAACCTGCATCTTTCGCTTTCATTAAATCTGAAATATTTGAGACGCCAGGAATAAGGGGGATTGTGCCTTCTTTCCCGGCCTGCAGTAGATCTGCAGTCAAGCCAGGGCTAATGGCGAATTTAGCACCCGCTTCAGTCACCGCTTTTAATTGTTCACGATTAGTCACTGTACCTGCGCCGATATATACATCAGGCAGCGCTTTAGCAATCGCACGAATAACATCCATTGCAGCTTCTGTGCGCAGCGTTACTTCTAATACATTGATACCGCCCGCTATAAGCGCTTTTGCTATAGGCACAGCATCTTCCACATTTTCAATCACTAGAACAGGTACAACCGGTCCTTGGTTAAAAATTTCTTCTGAGGAAAAGGTCCAGTTATTCATTATCAATACTTCTCTTTGGTTTGTTGTAGTAAATAAGCTAATGCGCCCAATAATCCATGGTCAGGTTCATTAATTAAGTAGGTAGGAATATTTTTGACATAGCCAGCCAAATTGCCTTTATCTTCAAATTTTTGACGAAATTCACTATCAGCAAAAAACTTGACTAAACGAGGGGCTATACCACCACCGATAAAAACACCCCCTGTGGTGCAAAGGTTCAATGCTAAATTACCAGCAAAACTTCCCATAACGCGGCAAAACTGTTGAACCGCTTCTACGCATTGCTTATCGGTATTAGCGAGCGCATGCTGCGAAATATCGGCAGGATCATTATACTTAACTTCAAGACCACTATGGCCCGCAAGTGCGGCATAAATATTAACAAGGCCCCTTCCGGAGAGAAGTTCTTCAGCCGCTACTCGGCCTAATTTTGCTTTGATATAGCGCCAAACGATAAGGTCTTGTTCATCGTTTGGTGCAAAGTCAACGTGACCTCCCTCACCATCAAGAGTCTGCCAACCGCTGTCAGTCCAAGTAAGATGCTCAACACCCAAACCTGTACCCGGCCCAAAAACAGCAATATTACCTTTATCAACGGGCGCACCAGGGCCAATTTGAATGACTTGTTGATTCGATAATGTAGGTAACGAGAAGGCAACAGCCGAAAAGTCATTAATGACAAACAGGCGCTGTAAACTCAATTCATTTTGCAATACACGTTTCGAAAATGCCCAGGTATGATTCGTCATCGTTACAAAATCATTATTTACTGGACACGCAATAGCGATACAACCACTCTCGAAACCGTCAACATTTATATCAATCGAAAATTGCTTAATTGCGTCGGTAATTGTGTCGAATTGCCTACACAAATATTTGTTAATTTGTTGCAAAGCACCATTTTCCACTAATGCTAAACGTATATTTGTTCCACCTACATCAGCCACGAACATCTTACTCATACTGATTACTCTTGTTTAAAGAATAATGAACAAGCACCTTCTTCGGCACCTGAAAGAGACGCACGCATGCTAGCAAACATCTCTCTACCCATACCTATATGGCTGTCTGTTAAATCGACCGTGGCTGGCTCACGTGAGGTTAATTCTGCTTCGTCAACATGCAGGATACATTCGCCTGTTGCCGTGTTTAGCTCAATCACATCACCATTCTTTACCTTTGCTATTAAGCCACCTTTATACGCTTCAGGTGTTAGATGAATAGCTGCAGGTACCTTGCCAGAAGCACCTGACATACGTCCATCAGTGACGAGTGCTACCTTAAAACCATTGTCTTGCAAAACACCTAATGGTGGTGTTAAACGGTGTAATTCAGGCATCCCGATTGCTGCAGGACCTTGGAATCGGACAACAACAACGCAGTCTTTGTTTAAGTCACCGTCGTTAAATGCTTTATCGAAAGCATATTGATCTTCAAAAACAACCGCAGGCGCTTTAATATGACAATTGGGTTCACGCAGTGCTGATGTTTTCATAACAGCACGACCAATATTACCTTTTAGTACCGACAAACCACCATCGGGTTTGAATGCTGCACCAATGGTCGTTAAGACCGCTTTATCAAGTGATTCTTTTGGACCATCAACCCATAATAATTCGCCGTCACGCAAAATAGGCTCTTTCGTATATTGCTCTAGCCCTCTGCCACAAATCGTATTTACATCGTTGTGCAGTAGACCCGCGTCTAAAAGTTCTTTAAACAACAGACCTGTGCCGCCAGCGGCAGTAAAATGATTTATGTCGGCAGAACCGTTAGGATAGATCCGGGTAAGCAAAGGTGTTGCTTTGGATAGGTCAGAAAAATCATCCCAATTCACAATCAAGCCAGCGGCGCGCGCAACTGCAACTAAGTGCATAGTGTGATTGGTAGAACCCCCGGTTGCTAACAATGCAACAATACCATTGACCATTGCCTTGGCATCAATGATATGGCCAATTGGCATATAATTCTCGCCTAAATCAGTGATACGAGTTGCCTGCACAGAAGCTGCTTTTGTAAGGGCTTCGCGCAATGGCGTGCCCGGATTAACAAATGAAGCCCCAGGCAAATGTAGTCCCATAACTTCAACTACCATCTGGTTACTGTTTGCCGTACCATAAAACGTACAAGTACCAGCAGAGTGATATGATTGAGATTCGGCTTCAAGCAGTTCCTCACGACCCACTTTACCTTCTGCATAAGCTTGACGAATGCGAGCTTTTTCTTTGTTTGGTAAACCGGATGGCATCGGACCTGCTGGCACAAATACCGTTGGTAGATGACCGAAGCTCAAACCACCAAGCAATAGACCGGGCACTATTTTGTCACAAATGCCCATCATAATAGTCGCGTCGAACATATTGTGTGACAAAGCAATGGCTGCGCCCATAGCGATATTATCGCGACTCATCAAACTTAATTCCATGCCAGGATTGCCCTGAGTGACACCGTCACACATAGCTGGAACACCGCCTGCAAATTGCGCAACACTGCCTACCTCCCTAATTGCCTGCTTAATTTTTTGAGGATAGTCTTCGTATGGCTGATGCGCCGACAACATATCATTGTATGACGAAATAATCGCCACATTGGCTTTTACCATGCTGCGTAAATCAGATTTTTCTTCTTTTCCACAAGCAGCAAACCCATGCGCTAAATTACCGCAAGACAATGCACCTCTCAAAGGCCCCTGTTTGCGCGCTTTGGCAATTTTGTTTAAGTAAGCTTGGCGTGTGTCCTTGCTTCTCTCAATAATGCGCTGAGTTACTTCCTGAATAATTGAGTTCATGCTTTTCTCCTATGGGGCCCACATTAATTCGACGGTGGTCTTATCACAAACAGCCTTTATTGGCTTCTCCACATCAGTTGAGTTCTCTAATGCATGATTTAATACGTCTCGTTTTTTCTGACCCGTTAGGTGCAAAAACACGTGAGCACTGCTCACTAAAGCGCGCAACGTAAATGACATGCGCTGATGCGGAGCGGTGGTCGGTTGTGTTGCTATCAGCATCGCAGGTAAATTTACATCAATACCCGCTTCAATTTGTGCCGAACATGGAAACAACGAGGCAGTATGCCCGTCCTCCCCCATACCTAAAATAACGACGTCGAATGGCAGGCCAACTTTATTAAAAGTAGCGGTTAGTTGTTCCACTGCATCTTCAGCATTTGCATGCGCCGTTTTTAATGGAATGAAATTAGCGGCAGCCGCTTTGTCTTGTAACAGGTTTTGTCTTACCAGCTTTTCGTTGCTTGCGGCATCAGTTGAATCTACCCAGCGTTCGTCAGCCAGAGTTATAGTTACCTTAGACCAATCAACAGCCCGAATAGACAGAGCTTTGAATAAAGGCAACGGTGTACTGCCACCGCTAACCACTAAACTGGCCTTACCTTTTTCACTAATTGCTTGCTTTAATATATCTGCAATACGTTGACTGAATACAGTCACTAATTCGCTTGCTGAACTAAACGTGGTTGTTTTTAAACTCATGCTAAGCTCCTATTTACTTCGCTTCATTTTGCTTTCATACCAAGACCGCCCTTCTTTCGCTAGCAGTGCGATAGAAGATACGGGTCCCCATGTGCCAGCTTGGTAGCTTTCGGCAGGCTCATTACTTTTATCCCAAGCAGCTTTAATAGAGTCAACCCACGTCCAGGCTTGTTCTATTTCGTCTCGGCGCACAAATAGCGCTTGGTTACCAATCATGACTTCCAACAACAGTTTTTCATATGCATCAGGAATGCGCTCGGCCTCAAAGGCTTCTGAAAAGCTTAAGTTGAGTTTAGACTTCTGCAAATCCATAGAACGAGAACTTGTCAAACCAGGCACTTTATTCATAACCGTTATTTCAACACCTTCATCTGGTTGTAGCCGGATCACTAACTTATTTTGAGGTAGCGTATTAAAGCTATCACTGAACAAATTATGCGGTTGACGCTTAAAATAAATAACAACTTCACTCGTTTTATTGGGTAGGCGTTTGCCTGTCCTCAAGTAAAAAGGGACACCCGCCCAGCGCCAGTTGTCAATTTCAGCCTTTATGGCAACAAAGGTTTCAGTCTTACTTTTTTCATTAGCATCTGGTTCTTCTAGATACCCAGGCACTTCTTCACCGCGCACGAATCCAGCGACATATTGGCCTCTAACCGTTTTTTCAGCGACATTCGTTGAATTGATTGGGCGCAGCGCTTTGAGTACTTTTAGCTTTTCATCACGGATGCTATCGGCATCTAAAGTCGTAGGGGGCTCCATAGCTACAAGAGAGAGAATTTGTAAAAGGTGGTTTTGTACCATATCGCGCATTTGACCCGCGTCATCAAAGTAACCCCACCGTCCTTCAATACCGACCGATTCAGCGACGCTTATTTGCACGTGATCAATACAATTATGATCCCAGTTAGTTGCAAAAATACTGTTTGCGAAGCGTAATGCGATCAAATTCAATACCGTTTCTTTACCGAGATAATGATCAATACGGTAAATTTGTCTTTCTGTGAAATACTCCGCAACTTGCTCATTAATCACTTTTGACGACGCTAAGTCATGACCAATGGGCTTCTCTAACACCACTCTTACGCTAAGATCAATTACCTTAGCCGCATTCATTCCTTTACAAATATCGCCATAGATAGAGGGAGGGGTCGCGAAATAACAAACCATAGTGCGCGAAACATCTACATGTTCACAAAGCTTTGAATAATCTTCCGCATTCTTCATGTCAATTTGAACGTAATCGAGACGCTGTTCAAATCGTTGCCATGTTTCAGCGCAGAAAGTTTCACCTAAAAATTTGGCGATATTTTCTTTCACTTTCGCAACATAATCTGCTTGCGGCATATCTTGACGTGCGACACCGATGATATTGGTGTCGCTATTTAACAGGTTGGCTTTTTCAAGCTGATAGAGAGAAGGAAGTAGTTTGCGACTTGCTAAGTCACCAAGGGTGCCGAATAAGACAAAATCAATGGGTTCGTAACCAGAATTGATTGCCTCAGTATCTTTAATCATAGTAGCCTCTGTGCACCATTTTCATGCAACATTTTAATTATTGACAAGTATTTCTTGCGTATAGTAAACAACAAATGTAGTAATATTACAACTATTACAAGCGTAAAACACCAAACTCTTTAACAAAAACTAAGACCTGCATTTGGTTTTTTAAAATACCAAAGTCGCCGTCACCATATAAATCATACAATTCATTATTTATAGTACCTATACTAACCATAAACATCGATATTTCTGACCAGACATCCGTTATATATTCGCATCATAAGATGTAATATTTAGGTCAAAAGGCATTTAAATGTTAATTAGTTTTGTCAAAAAGTTACAACAAAAATGACAAACGCTAAAAATAATCGTAGTATTATTACAGTTTAACTGTTCGTGAGCAGCCAATAGAATTTTCGAATTTACTTGGAGCACGCTAAAAATAACAAAGAGAGTGAATAAAAGCCTCTTTAGCGAGATAATAATAATGAATATACTCGAACAAATCACACGACAAAAAGCTGATTTCAGTAAGTCAGAGAAAAAAGTAGCAGAAGTCATTCTTGCTAATCCACAAGTGGCTATTCATTCTTCCATTGCAACATTAGCTAAGATGTCGAATGTTAGTGAACCAACGGTCAATCGGTTTTGTAGACGATTAGACACGAAAGGATACCCTGACTTTAAATTGCATCTAGCGCAAAGTCTTGCCAATGGCACGCCATATGTGAATCGTCATGTTGACGAATTTGACGGTCCAACCGAATACACCAATAAAATATTCGAGTCTACAATGGCGTCATTAGAGGTAGCTCGTCAGTCTATTGATATAGCTACTGTAAATCGGGTGGTGGATCTATTAACGCAAGCCAAAAAGATTTCATTTTTTGGCATGGGAGCATCTTCTTCGGTTGCTCATGATGCGCTCAATAAATTTTTTAGATTCAATGTACCCGTCGTCTATTTTGAAGATACGTTAATGCAACGTATGAGTTGCATGAATTGCACCGAAGAAGATGTCGTGGTTTTAATATCTCACACAGGCAGAACGAAAAGCTTGGTTGAAATCGCGCAAATAGCGAGATCAAACGATGCAGTTGTGGTCGGCATTACTTCTGCTGACAGTCCATTGAGCAAAGAATGTAATTACGTGCTTTCGCTGGCGGTTCCTGAAGATACTGACCTCTATATGCCGATGGCATCGCGTATTGCGCAGTTAACATTAATTGATGTCTTAGCAACTGGTTTTACGCTGCGTCGCGGTACCAAGTTCAGAGAGAATTTAAAAAGAGTCAAAGACACCTTACGAGGCAGTCGTTTTAATAAAACAGAAAATTAATTGTAAGCTTATTTCAGTTTTAAATTAAAACAGTCACCGTTTGCAAATAAAGTAATACACACTCCCGAAACCACAACATAAATTGAGTAACCATATGTCGCGTAGAACAAAAATACTAGCCACTCTAGGCCCTGCAACTGATACCCAAGAAATGATTGAAGCCATCATTGCAGCAGGTGTAAACGTGGTTAGAATGAATTTCTCGCATGGTAATGCTCAAGACCATATTGAGCGCGCGAATAAAGTGCGGATTGCGGCAAAAAAATTAAACAGATATGTGGCTATTTTAGGCGACCTCCAAGGTCCTAAAATACGTGTTTCCCGCTTCATTGACTCAGTTGTGCAATTAGATATCGGCCAAACATTTACGCTAGATGCCGAGTTAGACGTCAATGCAGGCACAAATCAAATCGTTGGTATTGATTACAAAGCACTACCCGATGATGTAAGCGAAGGTGATTTATTATTACTAGATGACGGTCGAATTCAGCTTATGGTCACCCGTGTTGATGGCCGAAAAGTGATTACCACGGTCACTGTCGGCGGCAAATTATCAAATAATAAGGGTATCAACCGTCAAGGCGGTGGATTGACGGCCGACGCCCTAACAGAAAAAGACAAGCGTGACATTCTTACCGCTGCCGAAATTGGTGTTGATTATTTAGCAGTCTCTTTTCCTCGCTCAGGCGCTGACCTAAATTATGCGCGTGAACTTGCATTACAAGCAGGCTCCAACGCTAAAATTTGTGCCAAGGTTGAACGCGCAGAAACCGTTGCTAGCGAGGCCGCGATGGATGATATTATTCTGGCATCCGATGCCGTCATGGTTGCACGTGGCGATTTAGGTGTGGAAATTGGTGACGCTGAACTTGTCGGTGTCCAAAAGAAATTAATTGCACGCTCAAGGCAGTTAAACCGTGTTGTGATTACCGCGACGCAAATGATGGAATCAATGATTGAAAGCCCGATGCCAACGCGCGCTGAAGTAATGGATGTAGCCAACGCAGTGCTAGACGGAACAGATGCAGTAATGCTCTCTGCTGAGACTGCTGCTGGTAAATACCCAGTAGAAACAGTCAAAGCAATGGCCCGTGTGTGTGATGGTGCTGAATTACACCCCAGCGTTCAAATATCTAAACACAGGTTAGATGAATTTTTCACAGATGTAAGCGAAACCACAGCAATGTCGGCGGTATATGCAGCTAATCACTTATCTACAATTAAGGCGATTATTGGTCTCACCGAGAGTGGCACAACGCCTAAGTTAATGTCCAGGATCACAACATCTTTACCTATAATCGCAATGTCGAGACATATTGCAACATTGAATATGATGGCACTTTACCGCGGTGTAATCCCCTTATATTTCGATTCAACAAAGAGCCTGCCTGGTGCGTTAACATTTGATGTTATAGAGGCGCTAAAAGAATCAGGTTTATTGCAAATTGGCGACCAAGTTATTTTAACTTACGGCGACCGTATGGAAACGGTAGGTGCTACGAATGCATGTAAAATTGTGACTATCTCTTAAAACAAGTTTGAGTGATAAGCATAAATAATCTAAAAAAATATTGTCGACTAAACATCAGTCGTATAGTTATGGCCTAAGTCGACAATATTTTACTAAAGAGATATGCATGCTAAATACCGCAAATAAAAAATATGATGTTGTAATTTTCGGCGCCACTGGTTTTACAGGCAAACTAGTCGTCGAATATTTTCTGAGTCAATACGCAGGTAATAAACAAATTAGCTGGGCAATGGCAGGAAGAAACCTCGAAAAACTAGCTGAAGTCCGAGATCAATTAAATGCCCCAGCCAACACACCATTAATCGAAGCTAACGGAAATGATGTAGATAGCATTGCCAAATTAGTCGAGCAAACTGCTGTTGTATTAACAACGGTAGGCCCTTATCAAATATACGGTGAAAATTTAGTCCGCGCATGCGCCGCTTCCGGTACTGGTTATGTTGACCTTTGTGGGGAACCAACCTGGATGCACGAGATGATTGCGAAATACCAAACGCAAGCGCAAAACAGTGGGGCAAAGATTATATTTTCATGCGGTTTTGACTCTATTCCTTTTGATCTTGGGGTATACCATTTACAGCAAAAGGTAATTGCCGAAACGGGTTCACCGCTTGAGTATATCAAAGGTAGAGTGCGCAAAATGCAAGGCAAATTCTCAGGTGGCACTGCAGCTAGTTTAAAAGCCACAATGAAAGCAGCATTTGCTGATCCTAGTGTGATGAAAGTGCTAAAAAACCCCTATTCTTTGGCCTCAACAACCAATCCAGTAGAGCAACCGAATGGTGACAAACCCTATTTCGATGAAGCTTTAGGAAGTTGGGTTGCACCGTTTATTATGGCGGCAATTAACACGCGCAACGTGCACCGTTCAAATATGTTATTGGACTATCAGTATGGACATAATTTCAAATATGATGAAATGATGTTGACAGGTCCCGGCGAGCGCGGAGAAGCAGCAGCAAACGCAGTGGCCAACGATAAATCGTTGGGTGGTGATGACGGTCCTAAGCCAGGCGAAGGTCCTTCGCAGGAAGAACGAGATAACGGTTTCTATGACCTTATGTTTGTTGGTCAAGACAGTAATGGTAAAACGCATATAGCAAGCGTTGCAGGTACTCTTGACCCTGGCTATGGCTCAACGTGCCGAATGATTGCAGAAAGCGCATTATGTTTAGTTGAACATTATGAAAATATTGATGGTGGGTTTTATACAGCCGCTCCAGCATTAGGTAATGCGTTAATAAAACGTTTACAAGACAATGCAGGACTTATTTTCAAGATAGAAGCGTAGAACACATAATGGGTGCGCGCTTCATTTATTAGTTGCGACACCACGTAATACTTCAAGAGCTTTTATAAGAGCATTTAAAAGGCCATTGCTTGCGCAAAGGCCTTTTAATAATGCAGACTGTTTAACGCCGTATTTTAAATGGATACGTTATTTTACAAAGCAAAGTATATCTAGGCATTAATTTAGAACAGTTCAAATTACTTTTAAAATGTGCACGGTAATTATTCCCAAATATCAAAATACTTAGCGCTTTCTCGCTGTGGTTTAGGCATGGTTTTTAACTTACTACTTCCAACATACAAAAAACCAAGTATCTCATCATGTTCAAAACAATCGAACGCGTCTTTTACAATCTTGTCTTGCGCGTAGCTACCCGATCGCCAAACGCCTTGAAATCCCTGAGCTAATGCCGCCATTTGCATACTGTGAACAGCACAAGCAGTCGAAGCGACCTGCTCCACCCATGGGACCTTGTCGTCTTCTTTGTATTTACAAATAGCCACTATCACCATTGGTGCTCGCAGTGGAAGCTGTGTCGCTCTGTCGATAATAGCTTGCTCTGCGCCCGAACTTATTGCTGACGCCTCAAATATTTCGCCTAATTTAATAAGTCCTTTCCCCTTGCAAACGATAAACTGCCAAGGGGTTAAACATCTATGGTCAGGCGCTCGCAAAGCTGCTTGCATTATATTTTCAAGGACAACTCCTTCCGGCGCTGGTGCGGTCAATCTGGGTTGAGAACTTCGGTTTAGCAATAGATCTAACGCTTGCACATTCGACTCCAAAAAAAATGATGTATAAATTATATGACCTAACTAAGATTGCATAGATAGCCAAAGGTATTATTCTGCAAACCAACGTAGGCATATAGCATGGTTTGGTATACTCTAGTGTAATGTAAGGTGGTACGCAAAAGAAAGCACAACTCGTGAAGTTATTATGCAGCAACAAAAAAAACGAAGACCGCTTCAAAACATAATGCGCAAGCATGCTAAGGCACCGCATATACAAAAACGTCAAAGCGATCTGTTAATGACCTACGCGAGTAAAGATCACAAAGTGATAGCGCAAATAATTCAAGCTTGGTTAGGTGAGCAACAGACTAAACCGTAACAAACAATTACATTTAAATATTTTCGTTTTTCATGTCGATTCGATAACATCGTCCATGAAGGAAACTAAAAGGTAAATTAACAAAATGTCAGAGAAAAAAAGCTGGACCAAGTCGTTTTTCATTGGTTCTTGGAACGTGATCAACTTTACGAGAAAGTTCGTGTTGAACCTTATATTTTTCATCATACTCATTGCCATTCTTGTAGGGATTAGCAATTCAGGCGGTGGTAAAACAACAGTACCTAAAAGCAGCGCACTGGTACTAAACCTCACTGGCAATCTAGTAATTGAGCAGCAATATGTGGACCCAGCTGAAAAATTTGCAGCCGAAGCATTTGGTCAAGGTACTGATAATCCAGAAATACTGGTAAGAGATTTAGTTAAGGTTATTAATAACGCTAAGGAAGATAAGCGTATTAAAACCCTAGTCTTGCAATTAGGTGGACTTGGTGGCGGCGGTTTAGACAAAATGCGTCTAGTAGCTGAAGCACTGACTGATTTTAAAACGTCCGGCAAACCTGTTTATGCAATGGGTGATTATTACGGACAAAATCAATATTATCTAGCCGCACATGCAGACAAGCTTTACTTGAATCCCATGGGTGCAATGATTATTGAAGGTTATGGCCGTTATAGGATGTATTATAAAGAAGGCTTAGAAAAACTGCGGGCCTCTGTCCACGTATTCAAGGTCGGTAAATTTAAATCTGCAGTAGAACCCTATCTGCGCGATGATATGTCTGCGGAAGCGCGACTTGCAAACGAAGCGTGGATGAACGAACTCTGGTCACAGTACAAATCAGATGTTGCGATCGCAAGAAATATGGATGTAAGTAACTTTGATGAAAAGATGGACCAATTGATTCCAAAATTTGAATCTGTTAACGGCGACTTTGCTGAATATGCCCTACAAAATGGATGGGTGGATGGTTTAAGATCGCGTAATGAGTTCCGCGAAGAAATGGTTGCTTTGCTGGGTGAAGCGGATACAAAAGAAGGTTTTGACACTGTTGACTACGAGAAGTATTTAGGCCTAATCACACCAAAAATTGCATTGCCTGAATCATCCAAGGATAAAGTGGCCATTGTTATTGCTAAAGGAACTATTTTAGATGGTAACCAAAAGCCAGGCACTATAGGTGGTGACAGTACTGCAGCATTATTAAGAGAAGCGCGTTTAGACGAGAAAGTAAAAGCCGTTGTACTACAAGTAGATTCTGGCGGCGGCAGTGCATTTGCGTCTGAAGTTATCCGCAAAGAAATCGACTTAATCAAGGCTGCAGGTAAACCCGTAGTTGCTTCAATGGCAACATATGCAGCATCTGGCGGTTATTGGATATCGGCAAGTGCTGACGAAATTTTCGCTGAACCAAGTACCGTAACCGGATCTATCGGTATTTTCGGGATGATGACTACGTTTGAAAGAACCTTGGAATATGTTGGTGTAAGAACCGATGGCGTAGGTACGACAGAATTAGCTGGCATGAGCCCAACACGAGGACTTTCTCCTGGCATCAAGCAAATTATCCAGATGAACATCGAACGTGGCTACGAACGCTTTATTAACCTCGTTGCGACTGAACGCGGTATGACAACGCAGGCCGTTGACCAAATCGCCCAAGGTCGAGTATGGATTGGTACACAAGCATTAGAGCTTGGTTTAGTAGATAAATTAGGGAACTTGCAGGATGCGATAGAAGCAGCCGCTGGATTAGCTGAATTAGAAGACTATGATACCAAGTATATTGCTAGAAAAATGTCTGACAAAGAATTATTCTGGCAGAGTTTTTTAACAGGAACAGCAGCGATATTTTCTGGTTTAGATGTTGAACCAAAAACAAGCGCTTTCCAAGAAATATTGGCTAAAGTAGATGCAGACTTAAAGCAATTCACGCAATTAAATGACCCGTTAGCAACCTATGCAATGTGCATTGAATGTCAAGTTGACTAGTCGTTGTTATTTACTCACTATGTAGTGATTAACATAGTGCAATTGGCTATAAACATAAAACTGGACAGTTTCGACTGTCCAGTTTTTTATGCCTGCAGTAAAATACAACAATGAATGATACCAACCTTATCGACAATGCAAAAACGGCAATTGAAAAAAGCTGTCAACTTGCTGAAGCTTACTTTTCAACAAGCTTCAAAGTCCCCTCTGTTATCTTAAATCAGCGAGGTAAAATTGCGGGAAGTGCATATTTACACAAAAATGAGATCAAATTAAATAAGACCCTCTTTCAACAGAACTTCGACGATTTTTTGCATCAGGTAATTCCACATGAAGTGGCGCATATAATTTGCTATCAAAAATTTGGAAAAGTAAAACCACATGGCATAGAATGGCAGAGTATTATGCGCTCTCTATTCAATTTAGATGCACACGTCACTCACAAATTTGATGTCGCCGACGTTGGTATGCAGGACTTTGCATATCGATGCGACTGCGATAACTTAATCATGTTGAGCATCGTCCGTCATAATAAAGTGACGCGCGGCAAGCAACGTTATCGTTGCCAGAAATGCAAGTCCTTGTTAACACCAGCGTAAATTTGCGGCGCCAATACTTTTATTGAACGAACATCGGTTAACAAGAAAGCGCCTTAATCGTCCTTCCCAACTTCAATTAAAAAACAGTACAAAAAACCAACAATAACCTTTAATTTATTGTACAATAAAATTAGGGTAATTTGAGTAACTCGTATATATTAACTAAAAGCTCAAGATCATAAATAACCTCAAGGTGCTCCAGCACTATTACAACTTTTTTAACAAAAATTTCTAAAGGATTTTTTTCATATAATGTGTGAGCAAAACAAAGACACACCGCAGATAAACCAATTTGATGAAAAGTCGTCTAATATTGAGATGTATTTTAATGCCGTTTTCAATAATATAAATGACCCTATATTCGTAAAAGACGAAGAATCAAAGTTTGTTCTTATCAACGATGCTTTCTGCGAGTTTTTGGGTTTACCTAAAAATAAAATAATCGGTAAGACACTGACCGAAAAATTGTCACCTCATGAGCTTGAGAGTTCTGTATCTATTGATAAACAAGTTCTAAAACAAGGAGTACAGATTTTATGCGAGGAATTACTTTCACCTAATGGATTGCAAACCAAGGTAATAACAATAAGGAAAAATCGGTTTGTAGACTCGAATGGTAACTACTTTATTATCGGTGTAATCCAAGATATCACCGAGACAAGACAATTTGAGCAAGACAAACGCGATGCCGAAAAAGAGAAAAATAAACGTGCACTCGAGTTATCCATTATAAACCAAGAATGTTTCGCCCAGAACGAAGAAAACGAATATCTACGAAGACAGCTAAAACGAGCTTCTAGTGCATTTTACCTTCGTTAATGACATCAATATTGTAAGCAATAGTCGTTCTAAAGAAACGGGAGATACTCGAAATAAAACAGCGGTATCTTAAGTTTAATAAATTTAACTCTGCCAGCAATGCCTGAGTACTTACCTTACCTTACCCTACCCTGCGCACGTTGAAACTCCAGTCGTTGCAGATTTTCGTTACCGCCATACATAGATAAGCAATACTTTAATCTTTCCTGTGCCGGTTTGTCATGTTTTAAATAAGCGCTGAAAAATAGCATTTCCCAGTTCTCTTTATCTTGCCATGATCTTGGTTCAAAAATATGTGCTTGGTCAACTAGTTCTATGACAAAAGTTGGGCCTGATAATTGCTCAGTTGCAGGTAAAATAAACGAAGCTAAGGTTGACTCATCTTTACTACCAAATAGGGTTAATACTGGTATTTTTACTGACGTTAAGCCAATATTATTGGAACCAAAAGCAAACACTTCTTTGCCTTGATCATAATGTCCCACATAAGGTGCTGCAATAACTGCAGCAGTGAACCGAGGATCACTGACTGACTCCGCTTGCTCTTGAATTTTTCCTCCAGCTAGCGCAAGTGAAGTAAAACCACCAAAGCTATGGCCAGAAATCCCAATATTATCAACGTCTATATGCGGACCGAAAGTATCACTTTGTAAGATCGAGTCGAGCACGGCCTGAGTAATTAAAGGCCTAAGAAACCCAGCATTCGCGTACGAGTTATCAGCATTAACATGGCGTTCATCCCCATAAAAAATTACGGCAACGATATAACCTTGGCTAGCAAGCTTGTGCGCATGTTCTATTTCATAAATACCATGCGCCGCAGCTCCATGGGCAAGAACAATCAATGGATAACGGTAACCATGCTCAGCAAAATCCGGACTTTCATCATTGGCTAGCATATGTTCAAAGACACCATAAGCAGAGTCATGATAGGGAAAAGCATAACTATTAGGGAATGGTTTATTCACCGTAGGATAAGTCAAGAAGCTAACGACAGGCAGGTTTTTACCGCTGGCAGGGCCATATAGAGTCTTTTGCTGTGGAACCTTAATATGAGTTACCCAAGCTAACTCAGGAAATTGCAGCAGGTCAGCTATATAACGTGCATGTTGCGCTGATGCGGAACTGCCTAACAAGTATTGATGCATGGTTTCATCACCAATATTAGCGAATTTTGGTAACACTTGCAGATTAGTCGAACCTACTGAATAGGGTCCCGCGGTGTGAGGCGTTAACTTTGTTGACATTTTTGTCTCTTCTAGGCAAGCCAAGCGATAATAACAACTGATTAAAAAGCTAAAGTCAAAGCAGAAATCAAGAGATTCGGTTTATTTCAACGTGGGGAGTTTGCCAACGTTGCGGGAGCTAAAAAAAAGTCCACTCGTTTTTATACGAGTGGATCCTTGCCATAGAAACTGAATATTAGAAAGTGGATCGAGCCTGCAAATACCAAGTTCCGCCATTAAAACCAAACGGACTTGACTCTGAATATAACTGACCGGAACCTCCTGCCCCAGGGTTCTTTTCAGGATAGGCATCAAGAAGATTATCAGCACCTATGACAAACTCGAGCTGGTCACTATATTGATATGCAACTTGCGCATCAATTAGTACTTCGGCACCGATTCCAGAAACGCCATTGCCGGTATCATCCCATCCTCCATAATAATTTGCACGTAACAGGGTCCGGATATTCCCTTCCGTATGCGTCCACGATACGTTCGCTCGCGTATTTGGCAACAAATCCTCGATTGCTGCAACACGTCCGTCGCCAATAGGGTTTACGGTCCCAACACTATCTACTTCGGTCTTGTTATAGTTGGCCGCAACGGTGACCCGAGACTCACCACCCCACAAATCAAATGAGATATTACCAACAACATCTATGCCAGTCGTAGTTGTATCGAAACTATTAGAGAAAAATCTAAATTGTGATAAATCGTCCAGTCCAACGAATTGCTGACGATCGATAACACCTTGCGCATCTAAACTCGTTAAAGCCTCGGAGACTGTTGCGAAGTTAGATCCCGAAGGAGCGGCGAATGTAAGTGCTTCAAGAAAATCGACATTAGCACCAAGAGCAACTCGATCTGTTAACTCAATATTGTAGTAATCAACTGTCCAACTTGAACCTGCGAGAGTAAAACCAACACCAATTGAAAAGTTTTTAGCATCCTCTGGGCCAAGTTCGGGTCGACCATTCCCTAAACTCTCTATAAAGTTAGAAGCTAGCTGTCCTGCTGCAGAGGAAAGTGGCAAAGTACCTTGATCGACAAGCGCACCCTGCACATTTTGCGTTGTTACATTTGTTATGTTGGCTTGACCCGCTGTAGGAGCATGGAATCCAGTAGAGATAGCGCCACGAATTCGAACGTCATCACTTACATGATAAATGCCTGCAATCTTATAGTCCGTAGTATTTCCAAATTCACTAAAATCTTCAGCTCTAACAGCAGCTTGAAGCGTTAATTTTTCGGTAAGATCAGCTTCAACATCGATATAAAAAGCAGTACTGTCTTGAGATGCAGAGGTATCTGCGGGGAAACCACCAAAACCATTTGAACTCGATGAGAAGCCCTGACTAGCTAATGGGCCAAGTGCATAAGAGGCTTCGTCACCAGCAAAAAGATCAAACTCTTCTTCTCTATATTCTGTACCAAAAGCTATGTTTAAATCAGATTCTAAACCAGCATCAACTCTATATACAAAGTCGAGATTAAACTGGGTTTCAGTTTGCTCCTGACCACCTGGTACGAAATCTCTTGGCGTTGCAGGGCCTAAAGAGGCGTTGATGGTATTACGAATAAAGAAATCAGTCCTGTTCGAGCCACGCTGAGCACTAGCGTCATAAAACAAACCTGTGCCTATTTTAAGTTCGCCACGAATACCTACAGCAATAGCAGTATCTTCATTGGTACCACCGAATCTAGGCACAAATCCGCCTGGAATAGTGTTGATAAATGAGAAACAATTTGGGTCAGCAGCCACCTGAGCAAGGAAATTTGGGTCAGGAAAAACATTTCCGGTGCCACCAATAGGTATGCCCGCAATACATGAACCACCAACACCAACACCATCAAGGTCGCCAACTAACACAGAGTGAACTCCATCAGGATCAGCAAGGCCAGTCAATGGATCAACTCTTGGTCCTCGGTAAACGCCTCCTCGCTGATTCCCCTCTGTCACGGGGTTACGGTAAAAGAAACCACCGGTGACTTCTCTCTCTCCATAATTACCAAACAAGTAGATTTCTGCGGCGTCACTAATCTCGAATGCTGAGTTAATAAATAACTTTACGTCACCTTCAACATCCGGTTGTCCCCAGTATTGTGGGACATCTCCTGTATAATTATTAATCCCTTGGAAGTCAAAAGCTGGCGTGTAACCAGCAGAAACCATACCGGCAACATCGTCTCGTACAACTGACCGTATTGTACCTTCAACGTCTTTTATTTCAGCCGTTAAGTTTACAAAACCAGAATCACCTAGTGGTAGTCCGGCGTTTGCAGCTATTGTATAATTATTACCGTCACCTTCATAAGTAGAACCATAGCGTGCTACTACTTCAAAGCCTTCAGAATTATCTTTTAGGATAAAGTTAAGTACACCCGCGATAGCATCTGACCCATACTGTGAAGATGCACCGTCTCGTAAAACTTCAACCTGTTTTAATGCCATTGATGGGATTGCAGAAATATCGACCCCTTGAGCTCCATCAGAAATACCGCCACCAAGGAATGAAATTATAGAACCTCTGTGACGACGTTTTCCATTCACTAATACCAAGACGTTATCAGGAGAAAGCCCGCGCAAATTTGCAGGTCTCACAATCGTTGCAGCATCGCTGATTGGTTGAGTATTAATGTCAAAAGAAGGCACTGCGGTGCGTAACATATCCTGAATGTCCGATGACGAGTTCTGACGCAATTCATCCCCACTGATTATATCTACAGGGACAGGTGAATCAGCCGCGGAACGGTCCATCATCCTGGTTCCTGTCACGATTACTTTCTCGATGGTACTTTCTTCTTGTGCCAATGCTTGAATTGGTAATGTAGCCAACAATGCGACTGAAATCGCTAAAGCGATTTTGCTCTTTTTCTTAAAGTTATCTTTTTTGTGAGACTGTATTATCACGTTTTCTCTCCATTTATCGAGGTAATAAGCTATGCGATTGCAAAATGCCAAGCCAATGGTCTTTGCATTTTGTGTATTCAAGTAATAATGTTATTTCTATCAGGGCTCGATTCGTATCATCCATGCTATTGCTTTAAATCACAGAAATTATCTGACTTATAGATGCGCAACAACCTAGGACACGGACACTTGAACTACAGCATTATGTTTGCCAACTTTTTTGTTTTATTTAATTTCTTTATAAATCAGCGATATATAGACAACTATATTAATTTCAATTATGTGTTCACAAAAGATATTGCACCTTAAAATACAATTTGCACCTTTAACAGACACAACTTCACTTAGGAAATTAAGAATAGTCGAATATTTTATTAACCTATTGCACTGATATGGCGCGCGCTTGCCAGAAAATTATTTCTAAGACCAGTACCACCCAGTTAAAAACCTTGCACCCAAAATAGAGTGCCTATTGAATAGACAAAGGACATTGTTTATTCTGGTTAGGGTTTATTCAGATAGATAAGTGTTAAATTTTGTCTATTTGATGTCACAAGGACGCTGCATCTATGAGTAATGCTAATATGCCAACAAAAACACGAGAGCTTCATAACCATCACTTCGACTCTACAATTTGGAATGATATTAACTTCAGAGATGATGATATTGTTATATCTACTTATCCTAAGTCGGGCACAACTTGGGTTCAGCAAATTGTTGCTCAGTTAATATTTAACGGAGAAGAAGGCATTGAAGTCGCGGAAATGTCGCCTTGGGTAGATTTGCGTATTCCACCTAAACCAGTGCAGTTGGAGATTCTAGAATCACAAACTCATAGAAGATTAATGGTTTACTTAAAAAAATAATTTGGGAAAGCCTATGAAGATGCTGTATTTAAGTTTTATGACCTTAGTATCAATGCTGATTTCAAGTAAACGTATGCCCGGTAGCGATTGGCAAACTGAATTTCACGCGCGCTTGTTTAAACGATTCTTTCTGGCTGCCAATCAATATGGCCCACAATGGTCTCGCAAGGTTTTAGAATCGGTCACATCAAAAAGCTCGGTCACACAACGTATTAACGTTGAAGAGATTAAACTAGCTCATGTGTCTACGCAAAAAATAACACCACAATCAGTTAACTCAGAAGTGCTGCGAATAATTGTTTTCATACACGGGGGTGGATATCTAACCGGCAGCGCTAAAGCATACTTAGCCTTTGTAGCACGCCTTGCTGACCAAAGTAATCTGCTTACTTACTCAGTAGACTATCGGTTAAGTCCAGAGCATCCATTCCCCATACCACAGGAAGACTGCTACACCGCAATACATGCAATTACGAAGCTACACCCGGAACATCAGCTCGTATTGATGGGCGACTCTGCTGGCGGCGGCCTCTGTATTTCTGCATGCTTACATGGTGATGACGCGTTGCGCTCGAGGATCGCTGGACTAGGCTTGATTTCACCTTGGGTTGATCCATGTTCAACATCGGGCACCATGGAGAGTAACTTATCCAATGACATGTTCACCTTAGATATATTAGCCGATAGTTATGCTCAGCATATGCAAGGAGCCGACCCAATGGATACCAGAGTCAATTTCACACAAGCGCCACTTGATAGGCTTCCACCAGTGCATATACAAGTGGCTAGCGGTGAGGTATTTTTTGATCAGATTATTGAGTTTGCAGAACGCACCAAGGCTGGTGGTATCGCGACAACTATTGAAGTGTTTGATGCGCAATTTCATGTTTTTCAAACTATTGCGCATCACTTTGAAGATGCCAAACGTGCCCGTGCCAGTTTAGTGACTTTTGCACGCAGCGGAGCAACAGCGCTTGTTAATTAAATATTCATTGGAGGATGCGTAAATGACGGGAAAACATGTTGATGTAGTAATTGTTGGCGCGGGATTGTCTGGCATCGGAGCCGCTTATCACTTACAACAAAAATGCCCAAATAAAACCTACGTAATACTCGAAGGTAGAGCTAGTCTGGGAGGTACCTGGGATTTGTTCAAATACCCCGGCATTCGTTCCGACAGTGATATGCATACATTAGGCTATAACTTCAAACCCTGGCGTCAAAAAAAGGTTATCGCCGATGGTCCTAGTATCTTGTCATATATACAAGAAACCGCAGATGAAAATAACATAACTAGCCACATTCAATTTAACACACGAGTTAATAAGGTTTCTTGGTCAACACAAACGCAAACATGGACGTTGGAAATGGTGGGCAGCCAACAAGCTAATGGTGATAATGCAGTTTCTACAGTTACCTGTAATGTTATTTCAATGTGTTGTGGTTACTATAATTATGACCAAGGTTTTACACCTGAGTTTACAGATATTGATGTATTCAAAGGTAAAGTTGTGCATCCACAGAAATGGCCCACGGATTTGGATTACAAAGATAAAAAAGTAGTCATTATTGGCTCCGGAGCCACCGCAATGACGTTAGCACCGGTTTTGTCAAATGAAGCTAAACACGTAACAATGCTGCAGCGTTCGCCCACCTACGTGGTATCCAAGCCTTCAGAAGATAAGATAGCTAATGTATTAAATAAGGTATTGCCAGAGAAGATCGCTTATTCTCTTGTCAGATCGAAAAATACCTTTATGCAACAGTTCTTATATTCATTGTCTCGTCGAAATCCCGATAAGCTCAAAAAGAAACTCATAAAACTGGCCTCCAAACATCTTTCTGATGAGTATGTAGCAAAACATTTTACACCATCTTATAATCCTTGGGATCAGCGCATATGTCTTGTTCCAGACGACGATCTGTTTAATGCTATTAATAAAAGCAAGTTATCGGTTGTCACTGACAATATACAAACATTTACGGAAGATGGTATTCAGCTTACTTCTGGGGAAATATTGGAGGCTGATATTGTGGTAACAGCGACTGGCTTGAATTTACTGCGACTCGGTGGAATCGACGTCGTTGTAGACAATAAGCCGATTGATATGGCTGATACTTATATTTACAAAGGGGTTATGTATTCGGGTGTACCAAACCTGTTTAATACCTTCGGTTACATCAACGCGTCTTGGACCCTCAGAGCGGACTTAATTGCAGAGTATATCTGTAAACTAATAAACCATATGGATAATACAAAGACCACGAAAATGATGCCTACGTTACCCGAAGTAGATTTCAATATGCCAAAGCGTGACATGGTAGATAATTTTTCATCAAACTACATGAAAAGAGCCATGCATTCATTTCCCAAACAGGGAGATAAAGCGCCTTGGCTGAATCACCAGACTTATAAACAAGACAAGCAGTCCTTAAATGAAGATCCCCTAGATGATGGCATATTAATATTTTCCGATGGGTTGACCGATGAAACTGACCGCCATGTTTAAAAGCATAAATGGACGTTTATTGTATAACGTAGATTAATGTTTTTCTTTATCGTCACCTTGCGCTTAATTATGACTAACGGCTCGGCAGTATTTACATTTTTTTTAAAAATCCGTCAAACCCTATTTATGGAAAAATCAGGGCCAGATTTCAGTGATACTAGTGATACAAAAAATAATAATGCTCTTAATATTGAGGTCAATTAAACAGCTGGCAATTCTATCAGCGTTTATCAAAGTGGTAATAAATGAAAAAAATAAAGAATGAAGGTGCGCTTCTAAAAAAAGCGCTTAAAATTGCTGAAGAGTATGCCATAAAAAGAGGCTACAAAGCGTTTTCTCCCAATGATTCAGCAAAACAAAAAATTGAAAGCCTGTATCGACTTTTAGTGCATGACAAATTAATCCCTCCCCTGCCTGAGGACAAAGAGGATCTAGCTAGTTTAAAACATCGCTTAGTCATGTGGATTAGTAATCGATTACCTGCTGACCATGAATTATTGAAGTAACAGAATAACGGTTACTTCGATTAATGAACACGTTGAGAAAAATGAATTATCATCATGTTCTGATGACCAAGCCATGGCCAAAGGACTATTAATTTAAAAGAGGTGCTTGGTAAACGCTTTATCCAATTCAGTAAATGCAGTGCGCAGCAAACAGGCTAGTTCATGAAATCTTGGTTGAGATTTCTGATGATCTAAAGCGCATCCCTGATTTTGCATCTTAAGATAAATGTCTTGGTACCACGCATTAATTGCAGGTGGGAGTACTTTCTGAGAACGGAAACCAAGCCAAATAAGGCCCTGAACCGGCAAGCTCAAAAAGAAAATAGCCAATGTTAATGCCTGAGGAAGTTGCGACATGCCCATAAAGTGAAACTGCACCGCAACGGTCAACACCGCTAGAGCGGGCATTACTTTGAAGCAAAACTTAGTCGCAGCGACAATTCGGCATTCTGGAAAAAGGCCATAAAGTTGCTTTTGCATTGGCCAAGCCTCCATATAGCTTTGACCTTGCTGAATTACTTTCGGTAGTTGATTAGTCATATACTTTCACCGACTCAAAACTAAATCTCAATTGGCTTTATATTAGCACAAAAAAGAAACAAAAATTATCCATTATGCCAAAACAATTGCAGATATAGTCATTAAGTTTAGAGCCTTTCCTAAAGTAGTTTATACTTTCGCGCATACACGCTAAGATCAATATTGAATTGAAAATAATCATCCCAATATCCATTTTAGATTATCACGTAGTTTTTGGAGATTTACATGTCACAAACCAGACACGTACCCTTGCTTATATTAGGGTCTGGACCAGCAGGCTATTCAGCCGCTGTATATGCAGCAAGAGCAAATTTAAACCCGGTATTGTTAACTGGCATTCAACAGGGCGGTCAATTGACCACCACGACTGACGTTGAAAACTGGCCAGGTGATCCTGAAGGCTTAACAGGGCCTGATCTAATGGATCGTATGCAAAAGCATGCAGAAAAGTTCGATACTGAAATCATCTTTGATCATATTAATAAAACGGACCTATCTAAACGTCCATTTACGCTAACTGGCGATCAGGGCGTCTACACTTGTGACGCACTTATTATATCAACGGGCGCATCGGCTAAGTATCTAGGTTTGCCATCTGAGACAGAATTTATGGGTAAGGGTGTTTCAGCATGCGCAACCTGTGATGGTTTCTTTTATAAAAATCAAAAAGTAGCGGTTGTTGGCGGCGGAAACACAGCTGTAGAAGAAGCTCTTTACTTATCTAATATTGCTTCAGAAGTGCATGTTGTGCATCGCAGAGAAAGCTTTCGTAGTGAAAAAATACTGGCAGACCGTTTAATGGAGAAGGCAAAAAACGGCAATGTTGTATTACACTTAAACAAAGAACTTGATGAAATACTTGGTGATAATATGGGCGTTACCGGCATCAATATTAAAGATACGCAAAGCAGTGACATTTCTAAAATAGATGTTATGGGCGTGTTCATAGCCATTGGTCACTCACCTAATACCAGCATCTTTGATGGTCAATTAGAAATGAAAGATGGCTATATCAAAGTAAAAAGTGGCTTAGAAGGTAATGCAACGCAAACTAGCGTTGAAGGTGTGTTTGCTGCAGGCGACGTGAGCGATCATGTCTACAGACAAGCGATTACATCGGCCGGCACTGGCTGTATGGCTGCCCTTGATGCTGAAAAGTTCTTGGATGCTCAGTAGTCGTTTTATATATTCAGAACGTGCGGTAATTCCTCTTGGGAAGCCGCATGATTGAACTGTTTAAACTCGATCATACAAATCATTTCCCAGCCGTCGATTTTGCACTAGGTGAGCCTAATGGCTTGCTTGCATTTGGCGGCGACCTTTCAGTTAACCGATTAATACATGCTTATCAATCGGGAATATTTCCATGGTTTGGTGATGGAGAGCCTTACCTTTGGTGGTCACCGGATCCTCGAGGTATTTTAGAGTTAGACAAATTTCATGTCTCAAAGAGTTTACGCAAATCGTTAAAAAAAGCTGAATACCAAGTTACGCTAAATAATGACTTTTTAGGTGTTATTAATCGCTGTTCAAAAATTCCAAGAAAAACCTCTGGAGTGGGTCAAATGAGCGACACCAGCGCACAAACTTGGATCACTGAAGATATGCTCAATGCGTATATCAAATTACATGAAGCGGGATATGCTCATTCAATTGAAATTTGGTATAAAGAAGATATGGTTGGCGGGCTATACGGTGTCTCTGTCGGTGGTGTCTTTTGCGGTGAATCTATGTTTCACTCTAGAACAGATGCTTCAAAAGTCGGATTTTATGCACTCGTTCAGCACATGAAGAAATTTAACATGGGCTTTATAGATTGCCAAATGGAAACGCCTCATCTAGCTACACTAGGCTGTGAAACAGTCTCTAGAGAACACTTCCTTGAGCGTTTAGGACAGTGTAAAGATAGTGAAATCGCCCCTGAAATTTGGCGTTCTCAAACGTTAGGAAAACTGATTTGAAATTTGGGATCACTCAACAATTTGACTGCAATTATCTGCCAGACCGCAAAGAACAGTTACTTGTTTGTGTAGAGCCACCCGCTATACTGCAACATGTTTTTTCAGACCTGACGGAATCTGGTTTTAGGCGCAGCGGAGAACAAATATACCGGCCGCAGTGTTTGCAGTGTAATCAATGTCAGTCTATCCGAGTGTTAGCTCGCTCCTTTACTATTAGTAAAAGCCAGAAACGTGTTCTTTCTAAGAACAAAGATTTACAGATAAAAATCAGTAACGAAAATAAACCTGAATATTATTCACTATATGAAAAATACGTAAACAACGTGCATTCGGATGGCAGTATGTTCCCCGCATCTGAAGCACAATACTATGGGTTTATTAATTGTGAATGGCAATCTCCCATTTTTATTGAGGCTCTTTTGGATGGTAAACTTATTGGAGTTGCCGTTACTGACAAACTGAGGCATGGCTACTCTGCGCTATATACCTTTTTAGAACCAAGTATGAGCAAACGTTCGCTTGGCATATTTTTTATACTGCAGCAGATTCAATTGACCGCAAACCAAAATCTGCCCTACCTATATTTAGGCTATCAAGTTGATGCATGTAAAAAAATGAATTACAAACAGAACTTCTATCCGCATGAACGTTTCTTTGAAGATAAGTGGCATTTATCTGTAAAAAACCCATGAATTACTTTACAAACTAGTGCGCTTAGGTTAACTTATGCGCGGCAAAATATTGACTAACATATTGAGGTTGTTGCTTTAGATGGCAAAAGAAGATTGTATTGAAATGGAAGGTACGGTGTTAGATACACTTCCAAACACCATGTTCCGAGTTGAATTGGAAAATGGTCACGTAGTGACTGCGCATATATCAGGTAAAATGCGTAAAAATTACATTCGTATATTAACAGGTGATAAAGTTACCGTTGAGATGACTCCATACGACCTTAGTAAAGGCCGTATCATCTACAGAGCGCGTTAATAGTCAGACTGAGACGTTGAGTCAGTGGATATATTTCTGTTGATTAAAACGCTTCGACTTAAACCCCGCTAGCTTGTTATGACACTAGTCATTTAATTAACAAGCGTAAAAGTTTCAAAAAAAAACCGCCTCCCGGCGGTTTTTTATTTTCTCTTATTGGCTGCTAAGCTTGAACGTATAAAACATTAAGCCTCGGTCTTTGCTTTTGTAACTGGTACATATTCAAAAGTCAGCTCGTCTTTCTTTAGATCAACTTTCACTTCACCACCATTGCTTAGTTTTCCAAACAATAATTCTGCAGCGAGTTCTTTTTTAAGCTTCTCTTGAATAATTCGAGACATAGGCCTTGCACCCATTGTTTTGTCATAACCTTTCTTGGCTAACCAATCCCGTGCTAACTCTGACACTTCTAACGACACACCTTTTTGATCGAGCTGAGCTTGTAACTCAATGATAAACTTATCAACAACCTGCAAGATAACTTGCTCATCTAAATGGTTGAACCAAACAATAGCGTCGAGTCGGTTTCTAAACTCAGGTGAGAACGTCTTATTGATCTCAGCCATTGCGTCATGACTATGGTCTTGCTCTTTAAAACCAATTGACTTACGCATTGTTTGTTGAACGCCCGCATTAGTCGTCATTACTAACACAACATTTCTGAAATCGACCTTGCGGCCATTATTGTCGGTTAGTGTGCCATGATCCATTACCTGCAACAGAATATTGTAAATATCTGTATGTGCTTTTTCCATTTCATCTAACAAAACAACGCAGTAGGGGTTTTTAATTACCGCATCGGTCAATAAGCCACCTTGATCGTAACCCACATAGCCTGGTGGCGCTCCAATTAGACGGGAAACGGCATGACGCTCCATGTACTCTGACATATCGAAACGCGCCAACTCAACCCCCATTACTTTTGCAAGTTGCTGCGTAACTTCTGTTTTACCAACGCCTGTTGGACCTGCAAATAGGAAATTACCAATCGGTTTTGACTCATTTCCTAAACCCGAGCGAGATAATTTAATCGCGTCTGAGAGTATGTCAATAGCCTCGTCTTGGCCAAACACAACCATTTTAAGGTTACGCCCAAGATTCTTAAGAACTTCCCTGTCAGAGGTTGACACTGACTTTTCAGGAATACGTGCTATTTTGGCAATTATCTGTTCAATGTCGCTGACGTTAATCGTCTTTTTGCGTTTTGATGCTGGCAACAATCGCTGACTCGCACCGGCTTCATCCATCACATCAATCGCTTTGTCCGGCAAATGACGTTCGTTAATGTATTTAGCCGAAAGCTCCGCCGCCGCAGCGAGGGCCTTTTGCGTAAATCGAACACTATGGTGTTCTTCATAACGAGACTTCAAGCCCATTAAAATTTTTGTAGTGTCAGCAACACTTGGCTCCGCAACATCAACTTTCTGGAAGCGACGAGCGAGTGCACGATCTTTTTCAAAAATACTTTGGTACTCTTGATAGGTCGTTGCTCCAATGCAGCGTAACTCACCACTGCTCAATTTAGGCTTCAACAAGTTTGAAGCATCCATGACTCCGCCGGATGCTGCACCAGCCCCAATGATAGTATGTATTTCATCAATGAAAAGAATCGCATCGGGGTCAGCACTTAACTCCTTTAAAATACCTTTCAATCGTTTTTCAAAGTCTCCGCGGTATTTTGTACCTGCCAACAGAGCACCTAGATCGAGTGAGTAAACAGTAGATGATGCGATAACATCTGGTACATCTTCTTGCACAATTCTATATGCTAAACCTTCTGCAATGGCGGTTTTACCGACACCAGCTTCACCAACCAATAGCGGATTGTTTTTGCGACGACGGCATAAAATCTGAATACTTCTTTCTAATTCCTGGTCGCGGCCAATCAGCGGATCTATTTTGCCTTCTTTTGCGGAAACATTAAGGTTAGTCGTATATTTCGAAAGCATTGACTGATTTTCTTCGTTTTCAGCCCCCTCTTCCTGCACTTCTTCTGGTCTATCCGATTCTTCATCAGTTTTGCTTACGCCATGCGAAATGTAATTCACAACATCTAAACGAGTGACATCAGCTTTTTTAAGAATATAAACGGCCTGTGATTCTTGCTCACTAAAAATAGCGACCAGCACGTTTGCTCCGGTCACTTCACCTTTGCCCGATGATTGCACGTGAAAAACGGCACGTTGTAACACACGTTGAAAACCTAATGTAGGTTGTGTCTCACGCTCAGTGCTTTGCTGTTCGGTCATCAACGGAGTCGTTTCATTGACGAAATCAGTTAATTCAGAGCGCAACGCTTCAATACTTGCACCGCATGCTTTCAAAGCCTCTTGGGCAGCAGAATTGTCGAGCAACATAAGTAACAAATGCTCTACAGTCATAAATTCATGACGATGCTGGCGCGCGAAGACAAAGGCTTCGTTTAATGTTTGTTCTAAATCTTTATTTAACATTTCTTCCCCTTACTAATGCGCAGATTCTATTGCGCAGGTTCCATTGTACACATCAATGGATGTTGGTATTTCCGTGAATACTGGTTCACTTGCATCACTTTGGTCTCTGCAATCTCCGCAGTATATGTGCCACAAACAGCCTTACCTTGATAATGTATAGCAAGCATAACTTGGTTTGCTTTTTCCGAATCTATGTTAAAGAAAGTAGTCAGTACCTCAATTACGAAATCCATTGGCGTATAGTCGTCGTTGTTGAGGATCACTTTATACATCGGTGGCGGCTCAACTTTCTTCTTAACGGTATCAATTTGTTTTTCGCCGTCAATGCTAGTGGTATTTTCTTTTGTCATAGTCAATATAATAGTGTCAAAGGTGAGAACAAGACCAGTTTTTTTAACAAATCGCCATAATAATTAATTTATACTTGACAATTACTGGTCAAAAAATATACATTTTAAACTTGTGATACGGTTTTTTTAAGTATCACCCGTTGTCTTCTATATAGTGGGGACAAATTTGCTGTAATTCAAGGTTCAAGAAAAGGAAGTAGTATGGCAGTCGGCAAAGTGAAGTGGTTCAACAATGCTAAGGGGTTTGGGTTCATCGTACCAGAAGATGGCGGCGACGATATTTTCGCGCATTATTCGACTATAAAGATGGATGGATACCGTTCTCTGAAAGCTGGGCAGGAAGTGACTTATGAAGTCCAACAAGGTCCAAAAGGCCTTCATGCGGAGAACATCGGTTTATTTGGCGAAGAGCCAGAAAGATAGCCTAAAATTCATGAGTAGCCTTTAAATAGACATAAAAAGCGGGATATTGTCCTGCTTTTTTGTGCCTGAAAATGACGCTTCAGTCATTAATAGTTGCTCAACAAACAAGCCAAAACACGGCTGATTTTTCGTTACTATATTGATTAAGTGCTCACTAACCCAGCTTCAAATGTGCGTAAACGTAAAAAGAAACTTACGATAAACCCGACTTCGTGGCATAATTATTTGCATCAAATACTGAAAATAAAATTCAGGTAGTAAATTGTCGTGAAAAACTCACAATCAACGTATTTTAGTCAGCGTAGAAAAAAACAAGACAACAAGCCGGACGAGCCAAAAAAGACGGTGCTTTTTAACAAACCCTACATGGTACTCACGCAATTTACTGATCAAGAAGACCGCAAAACACTCAAAGATTTTATTCCTATACCGAATGTGTATGCCGCGGGTCGTCTTGATCGTGACAGTGAAGGTCTTTTGGTATTGACTAATGATGGTAAGCTTGCGAATAAAATTTCGTCACCAAAAAATAAAACAAGCAAAACCTACTGGGTGCAAGTCGAAGGACAGCCTGGCGAAGCCGATTTAGACAAACTTCGCAATGGTGTCACTCTAAACGATGGACCAACACTTGCAGCTAAAGTTGAACAAATGCAAACGCCCCCGTTATGGGAAAGAACACCGCCAGTCCGATTCAGAGCGAATATACCCACCACTTGGTTGTCAATTTCTATTACGGAAGGCCGCAATAGGCAAGTTCGTCGTATGACAGCTCATATAGGATTTCCTACGTTACGACTCATTCGTTACAGTATTGGCCATTGGACGTTAGACAATATAGCTAATGGTGAATATGTTGAATTGGATTCAACAAAAAGCTAACGAAATTAGTTGATTTTGCACTATCAGAAACTATAAACCCGCGCTAAAAATTGCTATTATATGCAACCTAACTATCCAGTAATTCGTACAAACATAAAAGGTAGCCGTTCGTTGACTGACAATAATACACCACGTACTTCAAAACCAAACTCTGAGACTAAGGTAATCGTAGGTATGTCAGGCGGCGTTGACTCTTCAGTTTCTGCTTATCTGCTTCAGCAGGAAGGTTATCAGGTTGAGGGTTTGTTTATGAAAAACTGGGAAGAAGATGACAATGACGAATATTGTGCAGCTGCCGAAGATTTAGCTGATGCTCAAGCCGTTGCCGATAAGTTAGGTATTCATCTTCATCAAATTAATTTTGCCGCAGAGTATTGGGATAATGTATTTGAATATTTCCTTGAAGAATATAAAGCAGGCAGGACGCCTAATCCGGATATAATGTGTAACAAGGAAATCAAATTCAAGGCATTTTTAGAATTTGCAGCAGAAGACTTAGGTGCCGATTATATAGCCACGGGCCACTATGTTCAGCGCCAGTTTGAAAATGGTAAATGGAAGATGGTACGTGGCTATGATAGTAACAAAGATCAAAGTTACTTTTTGTATACTCTTAATCATGAACATCTTGCTAAAACACTCTTCCCCGTCGGTGATATCGCAAAACCCAAAGTACGCGAAATTGCTCAACAACAGGGTCTGATAACACATAATAAAAAAGACAGTACTGGCATTTGTTTCATCGGTGAACGGAAATTCAAAGATTTCCTAGGACAATATTTACCGGCTAAACCTGGGATCATTGAAACGACTGAAGGCGAAGAAATTGGTCACCATGATGGTCTTATGTACCATACCCTGGGACAGCGAAAAGGTTTACTCATTGGCGGTAAGAAAGAACATGGCGATGCACCTTGGTATGTTGTTGATAAAGACGTATTGCGTAATGTGTTAGTTATTGGTCAGGGCGCTAACCACCCTCGTCTTTTCTCAGACGGTTTAATTGCTAATCAGTTGCATTGGGTTGATAAACAGGGTCCACTCGAAGCAACGAAAATGATGGTCAAAACCCGTTATCGCCAGGATGATATACCCTGTATTGTTACGCCTGATAACGGCGGCAACTTAACAGTTATTTTTGATGAGCCCCAAAAAGCGGTCACACCGGGCCAATCGGCTGTCTTTTACATCGAAGACACGTGTTTGGGCGGTGGTATTATAGAAGGCTATTTAGTTGATAATGAAGTTAAAACATTTCCAGCAAATTTTGCTAAAGCAGAAGGGTAGATAATAAATGATTAGCCCGGATATAGAACGTCACATAGCGCTTGCAGGAGTATGCCAAGCGGCAGCCTTAGTGCAAAGTGTAGGTCGCAAAGGTAGTGCTGATGCGCAGGCCATTGAGGCGAGCATCTCAAGCATTTTGGTCACTGCTCCTGACAATCCACAACAAGTATATGGTTCCCTACCGAATTTAACAGTAGGATTTAAGACACTGGTCGCGCAACTAGACAATGAAAGCCGCCACAAAGATGCCGAAATAACCCGTTATGTCGCATCGCTCTTAAGTTTGGAACGAAAACTCAGCAAACATCCTACGGCGTTGAACAATTTAGGCGAGCGAATATCACATGTACAACGTCAGTTGGGACATATTGATTTTGAGCATAGCCAAATAATGTCATCTTTAGCAAGCATCTATACCGATGTCGTCAGTCCCCTCGCGCCTAAAATTCAGATCGCGGGGAATCAGCAATATCTGAGTATAGAGACGAATCAGCACAAGGTACGCGCACTTCTGCTAGCGGGTGTTCGTTCTGCCGTGCTTTGGCGCCAAATGGGCGGCAAGAGAAGACAAATATTACTCAACAAAAATCAGATTTTGAAAGCCGCTAAACAAGCTGTTCGGGTTATTTCTTAAAACAGAAATTTAGACAATGCATAGCGACTCAAATTTAAAAATTCATATTTAATTCGCAATTTATATTTATTAAGGACACACAATGAACCTATCCGCACTCACTGCTCTCTCCCCTGTGGATGGCCGTTATGGCTCTAAAACAAAGGAGTTAAGAGAATATTTCAGCGAATACGGTTTGATTAAACAACGTGTTATTGTTGAAGTTCGCTGGCTACAAGCTTTATCTAAACATCAAGACATCACAGAAGTTCCTGTTTTTAGTAAAGAAGCAAACCAAGTACTCAACAACATCGTTGACCAATTTTGTGAAGCTGACGCTCAACGCGTTAAAGATATTGAAGCGACCACAAACCACGATGTTAAAGCGGTGGAATACTTCTTAAAAGAAAAAGTAGCGGATAATACCGAGCTGCAAGCCATTAACGAATTTATCCACTTCGCTTGTACATCAGAGGATATCAATAACCTCTCGCATGCTTTGATGCTCAAAGGCGGTCGTGATGACGTTTTACTGCCCTATTGCGACCAACTAATTTCCGAACTGACTCGTTTAGCAAAAGAATATCGAAGTGTCCCAATGATGGCGAGAACTCATGGGCAACCAGCTTCACCTACAACAATGGGTAAAGAAATGGCTAATGTGGCCATGCGTCTGAAGCGCCAAAGAGAACAAATTGCAAATGTCGAACTACTTGGAAAAATCAACGGTGCAGTGGGTAACTACAATGCGCACTTAAGTGCTTATCCAGATACCGACTGGCACACATTCGCTGGCGAATTTGTGAACGGCCTCGGCATTACATGGAATCCATTTACGACCCAAATTGAGCCACATGATTATATTGCTGAATTATATGATGCTATTGCTCGTTTCAATACAATACTCATCGATTTTGATCGCGATGCATGGGGTTATATAGCATTAGGCCATTTCAAGCAGAGAACTATTCCTGGTGAAATTGGTTCTTCAACGATGCCACATAAAGTTAATCCAATCGACTTTGAAAACTCGGAGGGTAATTTAGGCATTGCGAATGCAATCTTAGGCCATTTAGCAACCAAATTGCCGGTTAGCCGCTGGCAACGAGATCTAACTGACTCAACTGTTTTACGAAATTTGGGTGTGGGTTTAGGTTATGCCGTCATTGCTTATCAATCGACATTAAAAGGGATCAGTAAGTTACAATTGAACGAGGCAAGCCTGCTTGCAGAACTCGACAATAACTGGGAATTATTAGCAGAGCCGATTCAGACAGTAATGCGTCGTTACGGTATCGAAAAGCCTTATGAAAAGTTAAAAGAATTAACTCGCGGTAAAAAAGTAAATGCGGCAGTTATGGCTGAATTCATCGATAATTTAGAATTGCCAGCCGACGTTAAAGTGGAATTAAAGAAACTGACGCCAGCTAACTATATCGGAGATGCAATCAGGCTTGTTGATCAGTTACTTGCTGACTAATACTCTGACAAAATAGAAACTAAATTAACGACTCACAAGGATGTGTGTCATGTTTAGCTCTTTGCTTATGCTTAAACAGTATTTTAAGCGACTAAATACCACTCCCCCAACCAATATCTCAAAAGCGAACAAAAGAGCCGATATATTAGGCGGTGTTTGTATTTTTCTGTGTTTAGTTTTGTTTGTTCAATCAGTTAAATTATTATGTTTCTCGGGTATCCCCAATATCCAAATACACGTAATCAATATGCTGTTACATGTTGGCTTTTTTTCGTCTGCATTTTTCCTAAGCAAATTAGGTTTTTTTATATTAGCCAGATGGTTATTAATCCTGACCTATATTAGCTACCTTATTACTGCTATTTTGCTATGGAAAATAAACCTTAATATTCAATTCTATTTTTTACTAGGCATGTTTACTTCTCTCTATTTTTTTCATCAACACGAAACTAAACAGGTGTGGATAACGTTGTGGGTATTTTGTGGATTATTTATATACTTCCAGAATGAAGTTTTTGTTTCTAGGGCCGCTGAAGGCTGGCAAGTTGGCTTAATAAATGTGAATACATGGACACTCTCGATTTCTTGTTTTTTACTTGCCATATGGATCCGTGAACAGATGAGCCGCAGCTGGCGACACATGCAAATGACAGAGCAAAAGACTAGGCAACTATTACAAAAGGTTATCCCTAGTCATATTGCAAGCTACCTAATGTCAGCTCCGCATTTAAATATAGACAGCTATATTTCCGAGCATTCATTTACTAGCATTATATTCATCGATTTCACCCAATTCACTCCTTACAGCCGGCAAACTTCAGATAAAAATTTGGTGATGTTTTTACATCGTATCTATTCTATATTCGACACTATCGCTGAGGAGCATCAGATAACCAAAATAAAAACCAATGGTGACCAATATATAGCAGCTGTTGGTCTTGAAAATCGATCGTTAAGCGCTTACGAGACTAGTCAGCGCTGCTGCGAATTTGCGCTCGCTATTAGCAGAAAGTTTGCACTTGAAGCTGATGTAAACATCGGAATTAAAATGGGCATTGCATCAGGTAATGCTATTTCCGGTATTATTGGACAAACGAAACCCACGTTTGATGTCTGGGGTAACACGATGAATCTTGCTTCTAGACTAGAATCATCAGCGACTAATAGCGAAATTCAAGTCTGCCAACAAAGCATGCTGTATAGTATGCAAAATTATCAATTTTGTTCTGGGTTGGTCTTACCATTGAAAGGCCTAGGACAAGTTATCGTATATAAGTTGTTAGGTGCAAAATGATCATTACTAAATTCGACAAAACTCACTTCTTAAATGAATACTGGCAAAAAAAGCCGTGTATTATTAGAGGCTTCGTTGAGTCATTCACAGACCCGATTGATGAACATGAATTAGCGGGCTTAGCACAAGAGGATGAAATAGACAGCAGAATTGTGGCTTATTCAAACGGCAAATGGACCGCTTCTCAGGGCCCTTTTGAGACATTTGAAGATGTCTGTATTGGCGCTTGGTCTTTGCTTGTTCAGGGCGTTGACCGTTACATTGACGATGTTGACGAACTGACACAATTGGTAAATTTCATCCCCAACTGGCGGCTTGACGATGTGATGATCAGCTTTTCCAACGAAGGTGCTGGCGTTGGTCCACATAGTGATGAATATGACGTATTTATTATACAAGGAAAAGGCTCTAGACGCTGGCAAGTTGGTTTGCCCGGCGATTACACCGAATCTATTCCCCACCCTTTACTAAAACAGATTGATGGTTTTAAGGCCATTATTGATGAAGTGTTATTGCCTGGTGATGTTGTCTACATTCCCCCAAAACATCCTCATAATGGTGTCGCTCTCTCTGATTGTATGAATTACAGTATCGGCTTTAGAGCGCCCAGTTCACTCGAATTACTAGGCGGTTTAATTGATGAAAACAGAATCGATTCTGCAGTATCCGTGCGCTATACAGATCCTGAATTACTTAGCCTGAGAACCATTGATACAAAAAGCGCTGCTATTAATTCATCGGAACTAGCTAAGATAAAGCAGCATATCAGCCAACTAATTAATTCCGAGCAAGCAGAAAATGCGCTGTTGCAGTTACTGAGCCGTCAGAGCTTACCAAATGATGAATCACTAAAAGCAGACTACAGTGTTGAAGAGGTTCGTAATGAATTGTTAGAAGGTGTGTCACTAGCCAGAATGACAGGTGTTAAGCCAGTATATGCGGAACAGCAAACATCAGAAAATTTTGTGTTTTTTATTGATGGCAACGCATTTAAAGTAAATATTAAGCTTAATAGCGCTTTCGACATTTTACTGAATAATAAAGAGGTCTCTTTTGGTATCGATATCGAGGAAGACGTATTAGATAATCCGGAATTCGTCGACGTCGTCACAAACTTGATAAATACAGGTTACTGGGTTTTAGTCGATTAGAACAAACCAAAAAGAGTGTCGTATTTTTATTAATTTTAAAAATAAAAAAAGCTAGATGATGTTTCATCTAGCTTTTTTATTTTAGGATAAGTTTACGTTTGCTAAAATATGCTAACTCTACGTAAAGTTAACACTTCAACTTATTTAAACTGACGCTAATATTTCGTTCAATGTCATACTTGGACGCATCGCTTCAACTACTAAGTTATCATCAGCAAAATAATAACCATTTACATTCATAGCTACGCCCTGAGCACTGTTCAACTCATTAACAATTGTTGCTTCTTGTGCCGTTAGTTTTTCGGCTATAGGGGTAAACTGCGCTTTCAATTCAGCGTCACCAGATTGTGCTGCAAGTTCTTGAGCCCAGTAAGTCGCAAGATAAAAATGTGAACCACGATTATCTAATTCATTTACTTTGCGTGATGGCGATTTATTCTCTTGTAAGAACTTCGCTGTTGCTCGGTCTAATGTATCCGCTAATACTTTTGCTTTAGGTTTATCAGTGTTCACACTTAAGTGCTCTAATGAAGCCGCTAATGCTAAGAACTCCCCCAACGAATCCCAACGTAAGTGGTTTTCTTTTTCGAACTGCTGAACATGCTTCGGCGCTGACCCACCCGCACCCGTTTCAAACAAACC
>NZ_CALJHY010000006.1 GCF_937770335.1 uncultured Glaciecola sp. | reverse complement strand
GCTGAGAGTTATCAATACTTAGCTGAATCTATCCGCATGCATCCCGACCAGGAAACGCTTGAAAGCTATGATGAAAGACGTGGGCTTCGAGCAAACCAGTTATACCAACTTAACGGGCGGTATTGTAGCGCTGCATAGAGGGTTTAAATTCTAAATGCATCAAGCTCAAGTCATCACCGCTGCCGTTGAAGTTGCTATCAATAAAATATTGTCTCTTGATGAGGATAGCCATTTACTGTTGCAGCCGCTAATTTCCAAGCAATGCGAAATACAGCTGCACGAATTGCCCTTTCCAATAGTGTTTAACTTTCACGCGAAAGGCGTTGAGGTTAGCTCCGTTGTCAGTGATATTAACGTAGATATGGCGGCACAACCAAAGCAATCAACAAATTACAGTAGGTGTGCTATAAGCTTGTCTGTGTTCATAATCAATGAGCTTAAGGACACGAGTAATATCACGCGACTTATTCGAGAGAATAAACTCGATTTTGATGGCAACTTACAAATAGCCCAGAATATGAGTGAACTATTTGCGGGCTTGAATATTGATATCGAAGAATTGCTTTCAACACGTATCGGCGATATTGCAGCACACAGCACTATTCAGAGCGCACAGTCCTTTAGCACCTTAATTCAACGTAATCATAAGCTTGCAATGGACGTCCTAAGCAATATATTACTAGATAAAAAACCAATTGGTGTTAGGCCAATTATGGTAGAAAACTATATACAAGAAGTGTCTGAGGTACGGGACACTGCAGCTCGATTAGAAGCTCGTTTGACGATCCTTGAGAATAAAGCGAGGAAAAAAGAGTAATGAGAATTGAACAAAGAACCGCTGTCGGTGAATATACCTATTATTACAACTCCGTCGATGCTAACAAAATGGTTAGTGTTCTGTACTTAGACAGTGTAAACCAGTTTCACAACAACTATAAGCAGGGCCGTTAACGTGCAAATTAGACGCTTTTATGACATAGGCAAAGTGTTGTTACAGTTCGGACTAGACGAAATTATACCAGCGCGTTTTAAGCCATGGTATGTGCGCTTCGCTCGTCGTTGTGTGTTTTGGCTACCCAATAAGCACAAGAGTGAGTCTGAAGGGCGTCGACTGCGTCTGGCGCTTGAAACCTTAGGGCCTGTTTATATCAAATTTGGACAAATGCTATCAACGCGTCGTGATTTGTTAAGTAATGATATCGCAACAGAATTAAGTATGTTGCAAGACAATGTGGCGCCATTCGATCCTGAGATAGCTCAAGAAATGATCAAACGGTCTTTAGATATTACCGATTTGTCTGTACTTTTCTCCGACTTTTCCGCTAAACCGTTGGCCTCTGCTTCAATTGCCCAAGTGCATACCGCAACATTAAAAAGTGACAATAAAAAAGTCGTTATCAAAGTATTGCGCCCTAACATTCGACAAACTATTGAAGCTGACGTTGACTTGCTAATCAGTATCGCTCGCGTTTTAAAACAATGGCTTCCTGATGGCAAACGTTTGCGTCCAGTTGAAGTGGTTGAAGAGTACAGGCGTACCATTCTTGATGAGCTAGACTTGTTGAGAGAGGCGGCCAATGGAATACAAATCAAACGCAGTTTTCAAGACTCTGAATCGTTGTATGTCCCTTATTTTTACAGCGAACATTGCCGTAAAGACGTCATCGTAATGGAGCGTATTTTTGGTATTCCAGTATCTAATGTTGTAGCATTGAGAGCGCAAAATACCAATATGCAACTGCTTGCTGAACGCGGCGTCGAAGTCTTCTTTACGCAGGTATTTAGAGATAGTTTTTTTCATGCTGATATGCATCCGGGGAATATTTTTGTCAGCCGAGAACACCCCGAAAACCCACTTTATATTGGCATAGACTACGGTATTGTTGGCACATTAACTAAAGAAGATAAGCGTTATTTGGCAGAAAATTTCATCGCTTTTTTCAATCGGGATTACCGAAAGGTAGCGGAACTCCATGTTGATTCAGGCTGGGTTCCTGCCGACACTAATATTGCTGATTTTGAAATGGGTATCCGTACAGTTTGTGAACCTATTTTTCAAAAACCACTCGAGGACATCAGTTTCGGTAACATCTTACTACAACTATTTAACACAGCTCGTCGCTTTAATATGGTGGTTCAGCCACAGCTTGTGCTTTTGCAAAAGACATTGTTATATGTTGAAGGTCTTGGTCGTCAGCTTTATCCGCAATTAGATCTTTGGAAAACAGCAAAGCCTTTCTTAGAAAACTGGATGAAAGAACAGGTAGGTCCCAAAGCGATGTTTAAAAAGGTGTATGAGAATTTACCTTTCTGGAATGAAAAGTTGCCGGAGATGCCTGATCTTGTATATGACGGTATGAAACAATTAAAACGCATTCCAATCGAGCAACAGAAACATCACGAACTGCATATTGAAGCTATTAAGAGTACCCAAAAAGCTCGTTTTTATAGTCACCTTGCTGCCGCGTTTTCGGTCATTGCAGTGTTGATATACCTTTTTGACAAGCCAATATGGTGTAGTTTTGGTTTGGGTTTCTTGGGTGCTATTTGCTGGTTAATGTCATGGCGCAAGCTTTCTTAACTACCGATTTGATTTTAAAGTGAATTAGTTGAATTAGTTGAATTCTTATATTCGTTACAGCTCAAGATTAGTAGTAACGTAATTAACAAAAATAAAGGATATATATGAAGCATACATTTATCGCATCAAGCATTGCAGCCTGTCTATTCATTGTTGGGGCAACAGCACCATCAAGCGGATTAGCCAGCGACAAAGAAGTTCAGGCAACAGACTTAGTTGATATTTTTGAAAAACTAGGTGGCAAACACCCTGGATTCAGAAAAGCGCATGCCAAAGGGATGTGTGCATCAGGGACTTTTGTACCTGCTCCTAACGAACATTTTAAAGGTGCTGCTTTATTGGTAAATGGCGAATTGCCTGTTTCTATGCGTTTTTCTCTAGGCGGTGCAAACCCAAATAGTGATGAAAGGGCACCTGGAACTCGTGGTTTAGGCATGCAAATTAAATTACCAAATGGCTCACTCCACACATTTACCGGGAATAACTTTCCTGTTTTTGCAGGTAAAGATCCAAAGACATTCTTTGGTTTCTTATCTACATTACTTCCTGATGAAAATGGTAACACTGACCCAGCTAAAACGATGGCTTTCATAAAGGCAAATCCTTCAGTGCAAGCAAATGCGATGTGGAACCAGCAAGCCCAAACACCGGCTTCTTGGGCAAATACTGGCTTTTTTGGTCTTCATACGTTTCATTTCAACCAAGCTAATGGTGAGAGAACGAAATTTCGTTGGGATATTCAGCCAAGTTTAGGTGTCAAAACTTTAGATAAAGACGAAGCTGCGAAAATGCCTGAAGAATTCTTGGTTGATACTTTTGCGAAGCAACTCAAAGACGGTATTGTTAGCTTCACAATTATGGCAAGTTTAGGCGAACCAGAAGATAGCGAAATCGACCCGTCACAACAATGGCCAGATACCCGTCCTCAAGTTGCATTAGGTACGGTTACGGTAACCGCGAATGGTGGTGACGCCTGTAAGACTACTAACTTCGACCCAAATGTGATGTCTGCTGGATTTACACCAAGCGCAGATCCCATTTTAAGAATGCGCTCACCAGCATATGCAATTTCGTTTGGGAAGCGATTGAGCAATCAATAATAAGTGAATGCAGTGGCAGCGTGTTTTTATAAATGCGCTGCTAAGTGCTAATTTGTTGAGGATATACCAGTTCATATTCCCACTAACAGTAACAATCGATTCATGAATAGTTAATTCTTATCGACGAAAGTTGTGAGTAACGCTAGAGCAAGGGTTATTCACAAATCAGTTTCCAGCCAGCTTTGTGTTGTAACCAAGTCTCATGTATTAGCTCGGCATGCACGAGGGGCGAAGAGGGTAAAATTCCTTCTCCAAATTGTAAATGCCATTCGTCGCCAGACACCGTAAGGTTAGCATTAGGAATGGTATCATCTCGTCTTCGAGTACATAAAATGACGGAAATCCTCACAATACGCAGAGCGTTAAGGAGCATTTCTTTAAACTCTTCTTGATAGTTGTTAAACACCACCAAATCAATTTCCTGACGATGCATGCCAACCAAATCTCTAATAAACATGCGCTGAAGAGTAGTAAATCCAGTTAATTCAACATGCGTTAGTATATAGGCACCATGTTCGTGAAATTTCTTGTAACCGATGTGCAGGCCAAGCTCGTGTAGCGCAGCGGCAGAAGAAATAAGTGCTTCGGTGTCAAAATCACAAAATTTACTCTGTTCGCACATCTGACGACTTAAACCCATCGCCACTTTTCGTACCCGCTCACTTTGCGCTGTATCTATGTGAAAGCGGGAAACCAGCTGGTTAACACCTTGGGTTCTGCGATCTGCCCTTTGATAATTATCCAACATGCCGTAAATAATACCTTCCCTCAGTGCACCACCTGAAATTTGCATGTTTTTTAAATTCAATTGCTTAAATAGTGCTATTAAAATGGCTAAGCCACTTGGGAAAACGAGCCTGCGTGAGTCGGCGAGTCCGTCAATATTTAAGTTTTCAATACTTTTACAAGCAATGGCTTGGTCACGTAATTGGTATAAATAATCTAAGCGGATAGCGTCGTTAATGCCTTGTTTAACCAATATGCTTACGACAGCTTGTGGTGTGCCGGACGCACCTAAACATTGTTGCCAATCGAAACATTTAAACGTAGGTGCATAGGGAGCGAGCATTTCTTCGGCAGCAGCGAGTGCATTGTCAAAATTTTCATCATTGATTATGCCACCCTCAAAATATCTTTCCATGAAAGTGACACAGCCCATATTAACGCTGTTTAAGTGGAGTGCCTGCATATCGCGGCCAACAATCACTTCCGTACTTGCACCGCCAATATCAACAACTAAGGTATTACCCTGATTTGCAGATGTGTAAGCAACACCTAAATAGATTTGGCGCGCTTCTTCCTCACCCGATATGATATTAATTTTTTGGTTAAGAATGCGTTCGCCACGGGTGATAAAGTCGGTTGCGTTAGTCGCCATACGCAAGGTTGCTGTAGCAACCACTTTTATATTAGCCCTGGGCAAGTCGTCTAGTTTTTCGCGGAAGGTTTTTAAACAGTCAAGACCACGCTGAATACTCTCTTCGGACAGATTTAAATCCCCATCAAGACCTGCAGCGAGCCTTACTTTACGCTTATTTTTACTGACTATCTGAACACTACCGCTGAGTACTCTCACTATTACCATGTGAAAGCTGTTTGAGCCTAAATCAACGGCAGCGTAATATTCGTCCTGAATAACAGTATTAGGTAACTCTTGAATCAAACGTCACTACCTCTAGTTTCTTCCTTGGTGGTTCCTTTTTGGGCCACTTGGGCGTTGCCCGCCATTACGACCACCGCGATTACCCGGTCGACCATCGGTCCGGCCTCTTGGTTTACGATTGAATACCGGTGCTTTTACGTCTTTCAGTAACTCATTTGGATCGTAGTCAGTTACCGCAATTTGGTGATCAATATACATTTCAATAGCAGGTAAATTCAATGCATATTTTTCGCAAGCGAAGCTAATTGCAATCCCACTTTCGCCTGCACGACCAGTGCGGCCAATTCGGTGAACGTAATCTTCTGCGTCATCGGGCAAGTCATAGTTGAACACATGTGTGACTTTTGGAATGTGTAATCCACGAGCCGCTACGTCTGTAGCTACCAGTATATCTATTGCACCGCTGGTGAAGTCTTCAAGAATACTTAACCGTTTCTTTTGCGGCACGTCGCCACTCAACATTCCAACTCGGTGTCCGTCAGCTTGCAACCAAGCAGAAACTGTTTCACAACCAAATTTAGTGTTGGCAAAGACGATAGCTTTGTCTGGCCACTCGTTTTCAAACAATGTTAGTAAAAGTAGCGGCTTATCTTTATCCGATGGATAAAACAATTCTTCAGACACTCTTGTTGCCGTTTTCTTTTCAGGCTCGATTTGCACATGAGTCGGGTTATTCATATGTTCATATGCAAGTTCTTGAACACGGAAACTTAACGTAGCAGAAAATAACATACTCAAGCGCTCAGTCGGTTCAGGCATGCGTCTGAATAAATATCGAATGTCTTTTATGAAACCTAAGTCAAACATGCGATCGGCTTCATCAAGCACTGCTACTTGTATATTTTTTAGAGAAAAAATATCTTGCTTGTAGTAATCGATGATACGGCCAGTGGTGCCGATAATAATATCTACACCTTTCGTTAATCGATCCCGTTGACTTTCGTAACCTTCACCCCCATATATCAAACCAAGTGACAGTCCGGAATGCTTACTAAGCAGCTCCGCATCGTTATAGATTTGCACAGCAAGCTCACGGGTCGGCGCCATAATGATGGCTCTTGGACTCGGTTTATTTGGCTCATTGTCAGGCTTCGGGTTGTTTAGCAGGTGGTGAAAAGTAGCCACCAAAAAAGCAATAGTTTTACCAGTCCCGGTTTGTGCCTGACCTGCAATGTCGTTTCCTTCGAGAAGTTGAGGAACTGCCATTGACTGAATAGGCGTGCATTTTGTGAAATTGGCTTCCTCAAGCGCTTTTAAAATTAGCGGATGGATCGGAAGATCGGAAAAAGACGTATTTGTTAAATGTGTTTGTGGCATAGCTTATAGCTTATCATTGCTTGCATTAACGACAATTTCTATTAACACTATAGGGCAAGGCTGAAAGTCTCAGCGAATTACCAAATTTGGAGAAAAGAATGAGCGACAAAATTATCTCGTTGAGTGACGAAAAATTCGAAGCAGATGTAATCAATGCTAACGGTCCTGTTTTAGTTGATTTCTGGGCAGAATGGTGCGGCCCTTGTAAAATGATCGCCCCAATCTTATCTGAGATTGCCGACGAGTTTGAAGGCAAGGTAACAGTTGGCAAGCTTAATGTCGATGAAAATAACGATACACCACCTAAATATGGTATTCGTGGTATCCCTACATTGTTGCTCTTCAAAAACGGTGCAGTAGCTGCAACCAAAGTAGGTGCCCTGTCAAAAACTCAACTAGTTGAATTTTTAAACGAAAACATCTAGTTTATTGTTTGGTATTTATTACTGCTGGATAAGCGAAAAAGGCCATCAAATTTGATGGCCTTTTTTATTTGAAAGTTATTTTTTTGTAAAACTGGACGATCACTTTATTTAGTGCTAAATTAGTTGGGTGTTCATCCGAATACACCCTTTTTTATATTCCTTCAGTGCCAACTGCTATTGTGTTACCCCTTTTTTAGGTGGCTGCAATTTAACGATTGCTAATAGTAACTGTGTAGACGGTTAACTGACTCCAACCACATCAACAGTTTGTTGTTACGTGTTGTGGCCAGACAACTTGCATCGGTTGCATTGAGAGAAAACATAAAATCAAACTTCAATAACTGATTATTTAACCAGAGACTACTTTTGATAGGGCATAGTTAAAAAGAACAACTAATTTGTGCTTTATTACGCAGCCTAAACATAAAGACCTACCAATATGAATTTAACCGAATTAAAAGACAAACCCATTAGTGAACTAGTAGCCTTATCTGAGGAGATGGGGTTGGAAAATCTGGCTCGAGCTAGAAAACAAGACATTATATTTTCAATATTAAAATCCCATGCAAAAGGCGGCGAAGACATTTTTGGCGGCGGCGTTCTTGAAATACTTCAAGATGGCTTCGGTTTTTTGCGATCCGGTGATTGTTCCTATTTAGCAGGCCCCGATGATATTTACGTATCGCCTAGTCAAATTCGACGCTTTAACTTGCGCACTGGTGACACTATTGCAGGGAAAATTCGACCGCCAAAAGACAGCGAACGTTATTTTGCATTGCTGAAAATACGTGAAGTGAACTTTGATAAACCTGAAAATTCTCGCAACAAAATCCTTTTCGAAAACTTAACTCCCTTACATGCCAATGAACGCTTCAGACTAGAGCGCGGAAATGGTAGTACTGAAGATATTACTGCGCGCGTACTTGATTTGGCATCGCCGATTGGGCGTGGTCAGCGTGGTTTGATTGTTGCGCCACCAAAAGCAGGTAAAACACTCTTACTGCAAAATATCGCACAATCAATTGCAGCTAATCATCCAGAAGCGCAGTTAATGGTTCTGCTAATTGATGAGCGCCCAGAAGAAGTAACTGAGATGCAGCGTTTGGTGCAAGGTGAAGTTATTGCTTCAACTTTTGATGAGCCAGCAAGTCGCCATGTTCAGGTTGCTGAGATGGTGATCGAGAAGGCTAAACGCTTAGTTGAACATAAAAAAGACGTCGTGATTCTACTTGATTCGCTTACTCGTCTCGCGCGCGCTTATAACACGGTCATTCCATCCTCAGGTAAAGTACTTACCGGTGGTGTTGATGCGAATGCACTGCACAAGCCAAAGCGATTCTTTGGTGCAGCTCGAAATGTTGAGGAAGGTGGCAGTTTAACTATTATTGCAACAGCCTTAATCGATACCGGTTCTAAGATGGATGAGGTAATCTACGAAGAATTTAAAGGGACGGGTAACATGGAATTACATCTAAATCGTAAGATTGCTGAAAAGCGTGTATTCCCTGCGATCGACTTAAACCGGTCCGGTACTCGTCGTGAAGAACTATTAACCTCGAAAGACGAATTACAGAAAATGTGGATTCTACGCAAAATTGTTCATGAAATGAGTGAAATAGATGCAATAGAATTCTTAATTGGGCGATTAGCGATGACAAAAACAAATGATGAGTTTTTTGAATCAATGAAACGCCAGAAAAGTTAATTTTTTCTAGCATAAGTTAATATCACTTATTAATTTGTATTCAATTGAAACCGCGATATGTTGATGTCGCGGTTTTTTTTGCTTAATAAAAAGTGTTGCTGGATAAATTAGAGGGGCAAAAGGACGATATTTCTCCTTCACGTTTGGTAACGCTACTGTTAATCAAGGTATTCGTTGCAAATAGATCTAGTCGTAATTGGAATAAACATGAATATCGTAATTTGAATTCTATATATATTCGTAATGCTCGTAATTTTGTCTGTTTTACGCTAATGTTTTACTAAGTAGTTCGCGCAAGATAGATGCGCTCAACCAAATCGAGCTATCAAACAATAATAAAAACCAAGGTAAACCATATATATGAAACGCTTACTCCCTTTATTTACCGCCATCTCGTTAACTGCGCTTGCTAGTATTGCGAGTGCTCAACAAAATGACACTGTGGCCATGATGGCTGATAAAATCGAGGCTGACGTGATCCAATGGCGTCATCATTTTCACCAATACCCAGAATTATCTAATCGCGAATTTGAAACTGCAAAATATGTTGAAAAATATTTGCGAGGATTAGGATTAGATGTCACCACTGGTGTAGCGTATACCGGCGTTGTTGCTGTTTTAGACTCAGGGAAGCCTGGTCCTACCATAGCATTGCGAGCTGATATGGACGCTTTACCAGTGCCAGAGCAGAACGATTTACCTTTTAAATCCACAGTAAAAGGTATGTTAGAAGGAAATGAAGTGCCGGTTATGCATGCATGTGGGCATGATACCCACATGGCAATGCTAATGGGAGCGGCAAAAATCCTAACAGAAATGAAGGGAGAATTACGCGGTAAGGTTAAGTTCATCTTTCAGCCAGCGGAAGAGGGTGCTCCAGCAGGAGAGACAGGCGGAGCTGAGATGATGGTGAAAGAGGGTGTGCTAAAGAACCCTGATGTCGATGTGATTTTTGGTTTGCACATAAACGCGAACACAGATGTGGGCAAAGTACTGTATAAGCACGGTGGCATTATGGCTGCTGTTGACCCATTTAAAATTATTGTTAGAGGAAAGCAGGCTCATGGCGCGTATCCGTGGAAGAGTGTAGATCCAATTACCACCTCTGCTCAAATCATCATGGCACTACAAACCGTTGTTAGCCGAGAAATCAAGTTGGTTGATGACGCCGCAGTAGTAACTATTGGCTCTATTCACGGTGGAAACCGTTCGAATATCATTCCAAATGAGGTTGTTTTAGTTGGCACTATTCGTACATTGAGCAAAGAAGCTCGTGAACATATGTACGAAGCAATACCGCGAAAAGCGAAAGGTATTGCTGATAGCATGAGAGCAGAGGTTGAAGTCATATTACCATTGGATTATAGCTACCCAATTACATTTAATGACCATGCGCTTATGGACCAAGTATTGCCTACGTTAGTTCGCACCGCGGGTCAAGAAAACGTGATTAACTCAAAAGCGGCAACCGGCGCTGAAGATTTCTCTTTCTTTCAGCAAGAAATACCTGGCGTTTATTTATGGATAGGTGGCAAGCCATTGGACGTATCTGAAGAAGATTCTCCGGCGCACCACACGCCAGAATTCTTTGTAGATGACAGCGGCATGAAGTTAGGCGTTAAGTTGCTAACTAACATGACGCTGGATTATATGAATAGCGCAAAATAAGCGGAAAGTTTTTATATAAAAAAGCACGATATTGCGTATAATATCGTGCTTTTTTAATGGCTAGAAAAAATATCAAATTGATTTGATAGCCTTAACCGATTGAAGTGGTAATTAAAATGGCGCAAGTTGCAATTATAATGGGGTCAAAATCCGATTGGCCTACAATGCAAAAAGCAGCACTTATGCTAAAAGAGCTAGGTGTTTCATATGAAGCAAAAGTAGTTTCAGCTCATCGTACCCCCAATTTATTAGTCGAATTTGCTGAAAGTGCAGCAGATAAAGGCGTACAAGTAATTATTGCTGGCGCCGGTGGCGCAGCTCACTTGCCTGGTATGATTGCCGCTCACACTCATCTCCCTGTTTTTGGTTGTCCTGTTCGTTCTAGTCAACTCAACGGTTTAGACTCACTTCTTTCTATCGTGCAAATGCCTAAAGGTGTTGCAGTCGGAACGCTAGCAATTGGCGAGGCAGGTGCTGCTAATGCGGGTTTGCTCGCTGCCCAGGTTATTGCATTGCAAGAGCCGACAGTGAGAGCTGCGATTATTGCATTTAGACAAAAACAAACTGACACCGTTATGAATAATCAAACATTGGAATTAGACGTTTGAGAGTTTTAGTTTACGGTTCTGGCCAACTTGCACAAATGATGTATTTGGCTGCGGCACCACTCGGTATAATCGTCAGTGCAGTTGATGTTGTTACCGAAACCGTAGTTAATCCACTTTCAAAAAAAGCAACTGGGGTTTCGTTGCGCGATGCGATACAAGAAGCAAATGCAATCACTGTTGAATTCGAACATGTGCCTGAACACCTATTATTAGATGCACAAAAAAGCGACAAACTTTACCCTAATATAGCGTCTATTTTAGCTGGTGCGGATCGCGTCAGAGAAAAAGCGCTCCTGAGCAAGAATAATATCCCCAACTGCGACTATTTGATTATTAGTCATGTTGACCAATTGAATGACGTGGTTGCGCGCTTGGGCGAGAAAGTCATATTTAAAGCAAGTCGCGATGGTTATGATGGTTATGGCCAGTGGAGGATTGGTTCAGCCTCAGAATTATCGGCTTTACGTGAAGAATTTTCATTACTCGACTTAGAAAAAGTTCCGTTGATTGCAGAAAGAATGATGCAATTCGACCGCGAAATATCCTTGGTCGGCGCGAGAAGTAAAGACGGACAAGTCGCTTGTTTTAGTCTAGCTGAAAATTTACATCACGAAGGACAATTGCATGTGTCAGTTGCCCCTATCACGAACCTCACCGATGCTTTACAGCAAAAAGCCAATGATATTTTTGAAACGCTGGCAACCTCAATGGACTATGTTGGCGTGTTAGCGGTTGAATTGTTTCAGTGTGGTGACGAGCTGTACGTTAACGAAATAGCACCACGAGTGCATAACTCAGGTCATTGGACTCAACAAGGTTGTGCTACAAGTCAATTTGAACAACATATTAGAGCGGTTCTGGGTTTGCCTTTGGGCAGTACCGAACTTATTGGCGTGAGTGCAATGGTTAATGTAATTGGCTGTTCGACAATTAATCGCGACTTAATAGGTATTCCAAATACACATTTGCATTGGTACGGCAAAGAAGTTCGGATTAAACGTAAGATGGGCCATATTAATGTTATTGCAAGTTCACACGCGAAGTTGGGTGCGAAACTGAAGCAACTAATCGAATTCGTACCCGTTGAGCATTTTCCAAAATTGGAAGGTGAAGCGATTCGCTTGGAAAAAAGCTGAAACTAGTAATATTGGCTTGACAATCAACGCTGTATCCATAGAATACGCATCGCTCATGCATCTGAATGAGCCTAGGTTTAATGTGCCGACTTAGCTCAGTTGGTAGAGCAACTGACTTGTAATCAGTAGGTCACCAGTTCGATTCCGGTAGTCGGCACCATTTTACTTGTATTTAAATGCTTGCAAGGCAGGTTTCTTTGAACCCTACCTAACAGCCAACGAATGTCTTAAGAACTAATTAATTCAGCCGTTTTCAATCAACGATAGCTTGGTATACCATCTGTTGCATTTCATTATGATACTCCATACTGGAGCCTTCTGATTGTGTCATAAAAATAGCAACGATCTTTTCTTTTGGATCAATAAGGAAGTGAGTGTTAAAAGCTCCAGCCCAAAAATAAATCCCTTCTGATCCTAAATTCTTGGTTGCTGCAACATCGGTTACAACAGTTGCCAACGTCGGAAAATGACAAAAGCCTCCCGCAGAACTCTGAACAGCATATGGCCGCATAGCACGCCTTCAGATATACATCCTCGACAAACCGCGATAACCTATTGGTTGAGGTAAAGCTATATTAAAATTCTGGTGACTCGACTCCTTTATAGACAAAAAGCACATTTGTAGACTTGTTTTCTGATAAAAATTGGTTCTTTAAGACTGCCTAAGCCTGACCACGATTGACCGCCTCTGATTACTGCTCTAACGCCTTAGTAGTCAACTCACTGTCAAACTGACCACGCTTGTTCCTGCTACCGATGGGTCTGCCAGTGTTTGCTGGCTGGTTTGTTGAGCTAAACATCCTATTTCCTGTTAAAACTTCGTTTGTTAAACGACTGATACACTATCTAGCTTTTCCACTTGTCGTTTATGAGTTAGCCATCTATGCAGCAATTATAGGCTTTTTAGTGATTTAATGGCAGGTATGTAGGTAGGTTTAATCGTCTATATGAGTACAGGTTATTATCTAAAGGCCACATGGTGCCTGCACGGGAACTCCATTGAAAATTATTTAGGGGGTAGGGCACGAATATAATTTCATATTATTCTCTTAATAATATGAATTAAATAGATACCGAAAATTGGGGCTATACGTATTTTTTATGTATTTCCCCAATATTAAATTAACATCCCGAACGCTTACCGTTCAACCAGCCGTACAAAAAATGAGTGTGATCTAGAAAAGCAGAATCAAAATATCCTTTGACTCTCGTTTTCTTGCTTTCAGGCTATTAATCTCAACAAGCCATAATAGTCCATAATTAGCCGAAACAGTAATTTCTGCTTGTTGCTATGACGGGTAATTTTCTTTAGATATGTGAACCTGCATGTCTGTGTAACAAGCTGAGAAATTTCGACCCAGCCGCCGGTAAACGCTCTCATAGTTTTCATCTATTTCAATCGTCACCTCATGATTTAAGTCTTGTTTGCACTACTAAAGGAAGGCGGTTTAATACTTGGTTCGTACTATATTAAACCGAATGCTTCTGGACCTAGTTCTCACTTTTTAAATTCCAAACAGCCGCAAAGTCTCCTCGTGTATCAATCAGCGAACCGTGTTATTGCGGAAAGTGGACTGTCGATAAAACTGATTCTAGGTCAGCTATAGCTTATAGCTGTGACAGTCAGTGTTGTTTGCAGTATGTCGGTTTAGAACTGTTAGTTTAGTAGGGCTAATGTTTGAAGTTCTTCCGTTATATATTAGTTTAATGTAGTACGATGCTTTTCCTTTAAATTTAGATGTATTTTGTAATTAATTTATTATATTGTTCAGTTGCCAAGATTGGTAAAAATAATAACATTTAATGGAAATAAAATGAAAAAAATATTACTCGGTATGAGTCTATTATTATTAGCCTATACTTCATTCGCTCAGACATCTATTAGAATTGTCGATTTTGATATTAAACGGGGTGCTGAAGAAGAAGTTGCCAGACTATTTGCGGATTACCACAGTGTAGAAAGAAAATCTGGTGGTGCTCATTTACAAAAAGTTTATTATTTAAAAGATGTAACTCATAGAGCCGTTTTTACAGGAGACGCTGCTAATTGGGGTGTTAAGATAAAAAAAACAACATCTGAATGGGATGCCTTTATAGGTAAAATGCGAAGATTACAAAACAGCGCTGGTCCTTCAGTTGTCATGACAAATCTAAGATGGAAAAATGCTGATAGAGAAAAAAACAAAGTCGCAAAAAATTGGGAAATGAAAATTAAAGAACCCGAAAAGTTTTTAAAAGCATATGATAAGTTTATTAAAGCTATAGATAATGTTTTAGGTGATCATATTACTGTAGTTGAGTCTATAGATCTTGGCGGTAATGGTGGCACTCATAGGTCTTGGTTGAGTGGTAATGGTTTAAACGATATTATTCTACTTGAAAGAGAGATTCAAAAGACACAAGCATATCAAATTTTTATAGAAGAGCGTGGAGAGGTTGAGCTCATTAATACCTACTTAACAAAAACGATCTATACGTTTAATTAAATTTAATTGAAAAAAAACCTCTGAATAGAGGTTTTTTTATAGCATAACATTAGCTTTGAATATTAAATACCAAATAGAAAAACTTGTTGTAAAATATTGATTTGAATTTTTAGTTATTAATTAGGTCTTGATTTTATTTTCAGGTTTTTTCCACTAAACCATAAACATATTTTTTTCTTTTCATTAACTTACTTCTAATCCAAGGGGCTAGCTAAGACTTACAACTAAGTAAGAATTTCACATTTCCGCTTTTAGCTTACTTTGGATGATGATAAATGCACCGTATACCGTGTCATAGCCTGCGACCAGAGTGAATATACTGTTTATCGTGGCAGAGTAGGCATCCATAAATTATTGGAAGCCACTGACACAATGAAACAAAAGACCTTAGAGTGAGCAATGCTTTCGACTCATTGTATTACAGCACTTTCGGAAGAAATGTGCCCCCTTAAGACAGATTTTATCGAAGATGTCCTTATTGGTACCACCGATATTCAACGAATACGAAAGTCTGCATTAAATAACCATGACCTGCAGACGCCCGCGAGCTAAAAAAAAGGTTGTTTCTTAGGGGAATTAATTCTCCTAGGCCACAACTTGTTCGATCCGTTATGGCCATCGCCCGATTTGAGCAGCGGAGACTACTCCCTTTGGGCGTTCCTTTTTTATCAGGGTTCATTCATTCTAAAACACTTTTTTATCTTGCAACTTTATCCCTTGCTTGGTTTGGAGTGATGTTAATGGAGTTTGGTTCAGCGTGCATTTTTCAGTAATAAGCCAGCAAACGCAACCGAATGCTGATATCAGTCGGGAGTATTTTTATCATCACCTTCCTCTTGATAAGAGCGAACGGCCTCTATGGTGAAAGCAACCTTTGGCGGATCCAAGAACAAGGGATACTAACCACGATCCTTGACTTTATGAACGTCACGAAATACCCGCCCAGCCTATTATCTTTGTTGATAACCCTTGGGCCATTGGCTATTTTGGCAGGCTGCGCCGATCGATTCAGGGGACGTTTCCGCAATTAGTTGCACACCTCACTTTGGCACGTTACACAGATCAATATTTTACGTTTTTAACGGTCCGCACAATTGCCCTCAAACGGAGTATCAAATGGAAGACCGAGTACGAGATCACGTTTATGATTAATACTGCTTTCTTCAATATCTTTGGTATTAGATTGTGAACTAGTACAAAAAAGACTCAACGTGATAAATATTAGGATTGCTTGACTGTTAATTCTTGAGTTTATTACCGTTTTTATATTCCTTAAAATACTAAACTTAAACAAACCACTAAACGCGCGCCTCAAACACAAAAAAGCCCCTCGGTAATCGAGAGGCTTTCATTTGAAAAAGTTTAGTTAACTATAAACTTACCTGTATTAGCTCAATTATTACTCTTCTATAATCGGTCTACTAGCAATTGCTATATATCTAATTTTATCGTTTTCGATATACACATTGTGTTGTTCGTACTGGCTGATTTCCTTACCGTCAATGATGTAACTCGTTCTAAAACCAACATTGACCCATTGTTCGATGCTGCCATCTTCAACTATAACATTATTGGAAGTAGCCCACTGATACTCCCATTTTTGATTTGATGTAGCGAAAAGGTCCTTCAAAAATTTAGCGTGTGCTTCGGCGCCGTCAATAATAACACCATTTGACAACTTAGCCTTAAAGTCTTCTGTAATAGCATTTTTGATTGTTTCAGTATCTCTATCGTTGTGGGCATTAGCATAATTGACAACGATATCGATCATAGAAACATCTCCTGGTAAGATTTCGAGCTTAACGCCATTGTCCGAAAAGTGATATCCGTGAGCCGTTTTCGCTACTTTTTTGTCCGTTTCGTGATGCTTAGCAAATGAATTACAGGCTAGTAATAATAGACCAATACTGAGTAATATTTTGTTCATTTTATTTCCATTAAATTTTAATTTTTATGCCAATCCGGGCAGTCGAACAATATACTCGATAAATTAAAAAGTACAGCTTAATTCGAAGGAATAAATCGTAATACATTAAAGTATAGCTACTTTTTTATGTATGTGCTGCTAAGTATCTCAGCGTCTTATTTTAAAAAAACTGTGATATTACTCACATTAAACTAACATACTGTAAATATTCGGACTATCAGCTATAAGTTCATAGCTGACCTAGAATCAGTTTTATCGACAGTCCGCTTTCCGCAATAACATGGTTCGCTGATTGATACACGAACGACGCCTATTAGTAAATAATGGGTGGTCCGGTTTACTTTCATTACTTGCGCTTTTACCTTACAAACGACATTCGTTAAAACGTTACACGAGGGAGGGAGGGCAGGCGCTAGATTGCTTTGACCCTAGTACTCATACTTTGGTGACTTGCAACATCCCTCTTATCGATAAGTTAATCAACCTTCCTTTTGGAGGCGATACGCCTTTTAGCGCTGAAGTCTGGTTTGTAAACACTACTGTGAAGCGGGATTTAAAATGGGGTACCCCAAGCCCAATACCTTTAATGGATGTAGTTCCTGGATTCCCTGTTAGCGCGAGGTCCTTTGGCAAATGGGGTGCTCGTATTAGTGATTCACGATCATTCGTAAACCAGATAGTAGGAAGTCAAGCAGCATCGGTTTTGCAGGTATCAGCGTCAGTAACTGAGCTCTCGGGCCAGGTTTCGAAAGACATCTCTAAGTTCCAAGATGTTTTTGCTAAAACACTCGAAGCCAAAGAACTTTCGAAGGTTGAAGTCGGTGGCGCTTTTGCTGCCGTTAAATCATTTGAGGTTCTTAACAATGCAGCGGTAAATGAATCAGACAGTGCAGTTGGGGCAAGGCTTGGAGCTGCTGCCACATCAGAAAAGTCGCAATCTGCCTATTCGGGAAACACCCAGAGATTGTGCAAGAGCTATGACCGATGGTTATAAGCAGTTTATGGTGGTCAAAAAAGCTGAGGCTAAAAATAGCTCCGCCTCCGTTCCAGGCTAAGTCGAGCCACCTAGATAAGTTGAGCAACTGGCATATTACCGAAGCCTATGCATTTGCGTTGTTCGTAACGTTAAGTGCAAAATCAATTTTTTCAGTGTTTAGTGAATGAACTTGTCTTTGGTATAGTTTTCATAAATCCAATACCTGCTTCCGGCGGTTAGTATTTCTCAACTAATTAAATAAAAACGCCCCAACATACGGTCAGGGCAGCTCGTTGTGGTTGAATTTAACGGCCTACTTTGCCTTTCACTAAGGGGGTAAAGGAAAGTACACTAAATTTACCTTGGCTGGCGTCTTTACCATTATTCAGAGGTGGAGAGCGGTGAAGTTCATTAACAGTGACGTAAATTTTGTGATCGGCTCCATAACTAAAACCATCAGGCCACACAAGGCGCTCATCTTTAAATAAGACTTCATAATCGCCGCTTGGCCTCACCACACCAATGGCCCCATTAGTAATATCCGTTACATATACGTTACCTCCACCATCGACAATAATGCCATCAGAAATTGGCTTCGAGCCATAACGCTGCACGTTTTGCTCAAGTTCTTTGCTGGACAAACCGTCGTTAATAATCGCGCTAGTGGCAATACGATAAACAGATGTCCCGGACATAGAGCCAAAGTATAACCAATCTTCATTTGGCTCAAGAGTAATTGGATTAACTCCTAAACGCGCAGGTTGACCGCCTATTTCCATAGCGCGTCCATCTATAACTATGTCGATGTTTTCGGCTGCAGTGTAGCTGTTATCTTGCAGTACTCTGCGCGCAGCACCCGTTTTAAGATTGACACTAATAATTGCGGCTTGGCTGCCCTGTGCTGTATCGGCTATATAGATATACCCGTGTTTATTATCAATAACTAAGTCATTTAAAAATGAGGTGTCAGTAATAGTAGGCTTAGCTAAATAAATGATTTTATGCAACTGCTCGTTATTAGTATCCCATCCTACTAATCGCCCTGCATGATCAGGACCTGATGTATCGAGCATCCATAAAATACCTTCTGCGGATACATTAATTCCTAGTACACCATAAAAACCTTTACCTTTATTGTAAGCAAAAGCCCACTCTTTATTAGGGTATGGAATTGTTGTACCGTCGGTCAAAAGCTCCATAATTTTTTGCTTTTGCCCAAAAAAACCATGTATCGATAAAAATTTTCTGCCCGATGGGGTTATAGCAATATTGCCCGGTGGGTGCTGTGCATCGAAGGTAGCTATCGTTTTCAGGTCGCTATTATCGGCAAATGCTGCCGCACCGCTGAGTAGTAAAATACTGTAGGTTGTGGCTAAAAGAAGTCTCTTCATGTTGAAATCCTTAAAAAAATGTATCACTAAAGAGAATACGGTTTTACAACCGCATTCCTTTTAACTAAGTTGATAGTGTTAATGTCGCCGAGATGTTGGCTAACTTGCTTAAATAAATGATGTTAGTGGCGCTTACCCTGATGGATAAAGCGCCACTACCAAGCTTAGGTCGGCATAGCGGCTAATATAGCTTTAGGACGGATAGGTAAGTCTCTGACTCTTGCACCAACGGCATTAAAGATTGCGTTGGCAATCGCAGGTGCGACTGCAATCAGGCCTGGCTCACCTAACCCAGTTGGAAATTCTGTGTTTTGCACAAAATTGATATCCAATATAGGTAAGTTATTCATTCTAAGAGGCGTGTAGGTATTTAGGTTATTGTCTTTTACTTGACCTTTTTCAAAGGCGGTACCTTCAAATAAGGCTAAACTCATTCCCCACAACATAGATCCTTCGGTTTGAGATAGTGCGCCGTCTGGATGCACTACCGTTCCGCAATCTAAAAGGCCAGTCAACTTGTGTACCTTCACTGCGCCTGTCTCTGGATCGACTTCAACGTGAGCAACACAGGCACCCCAAGTGGGCATGTCACGTTCTTGTCCAGCTGAGATTGCAATGCCCAAGCCTTGATTTTTCGGCAGTGTACGACCCCAATCGGCTTTCTCACGAATTTCTGCTAATACCTTGGCTAAACGTTTGGCGCCGCCAACAGAAACTGGCGATGCACCGGCATTTTTGCCGCTAGCATCGAGTAGAGATAAGCGGAAATCAATTGGGTCAACATTTTGCTTGTGTGCTATCTCGTCCATGAAAGACTCAACCGCCCAGCCTGTCCAACCCGGGCCTACAGCTCTCAGAAAGCCAGGGACAAAGGTTTTTTGTGCGAGTGGATTGTTAATAGCACGCACTCTATGGTTTTCTAATGTGTACCAATGGTTTGCACCGGAAATCGAAAACGGGTCATACTTTCCTTTTTTATCGACACCTTCGGGCATAAATCCTGGTGCTACTGCTAGGGTAGGCCAACCCGCAGCTGCGCCGTGTTCTATACCTAGTAGCTTTTCGTCAGCGTCCCAGTAAGCATTCATCTGTTGTACAGAAGGAGAACGTACAGAATCAAAACGTGAATCATCTTCACGCGTAAATACGAGTTTAACTGGCTTACCAATAGCCTGAGCAGTTAAGGCCGCAGGTATCATGTAATCGCCCATTAAGCGACGACCGAAACCGCCACCTAAATAATACTGATGGATAATAATTTTGTCTTCAGCCATACCCATCGCCTTAGCAACTACAGGTAAAAATAACGACTGCCACTGATTACCGCAATGCACGTGACACACTCCGTCTATGATCTCTACCGCTGCATTAACCGGCTCAAGTGCAAAATGTAATACAGACGAAGTACGATATATAGATTCAAGCGATGTTTTTGCCGACTCTGCAGCCTTTGCTACATTACCCTCGTCAACCACCAACGTGCCTGATGTCTTATCTTTAGCGAGTGTCTCTCCTACGGCAATAATATCTTGCTCGCTAACATTAGCTGTTTCGCCTAGGTCGTAATCAACCTGAAGTGCGTTACCTGCTTTAACGGCGCCATAATAACTATCGGCTAATACGCTCACCCAACCTTGCACTGTGTCACTAGGATCCTTAAGTATTTTGTAACCCTGATAACCCTTTACTTTTTTCGCAGCACTGTCGTCTACGCTCCTGACTACGCAGCCATGCCGAGTCGGCGGTATTATAGGACGTGCATAAACCATGTTTTCTAATTCAACATCGATTCCGTATTTTGCACTACCATTGGTTTTAGCTGGAATGTCTAACGCTTTGCTAGGCTTGGCTATTAATTGACGGCTTTCGGGATTCTTGGGTTGGAATTTTGCCAATTCATCTGCGCTAAATACGCGGTCGATTTTGCCGTTTTTGACTACATCGGCAAAACTAACTGATTTATTGCCGGCAACGACCATACTGTTTTCTGTCTTGCAGTCTTGAGGATTGACGCCGAGTAATTTGGCTCCAGCCTCGATTAGTGCAGTTCGCCCTGCGGCGCCGGCTTGAGACATAGGTACATAGGTTTGAAACACAGACCAAGAGCCACCTGTTACCATGTAGCCCCATTTAGGGTCAGTATCAACATGCTTAATTTCGACATTCTGCCAATCGGCGCCTAGTTCATCAGCAACGATACGGGCTATCGCCGTACCCACATGTTGACCCATTTCTGCGCGTGCGATATTGACCAAAATCATTCCATTGGTATCAATTTCAAACCACACTGTTGGACTAAATAACTTATCAGTAAGCTGTTTTACTGCGCCACCTGAAGCAACTTCCAGTGCATTGATGCTAGGGGCAAATGCCATCATTAAGCCTCCCCCAATCGAACCAATTAAAAAACTACGGCGGCTTTTCTCAAAAGTGTCTTTACTAAATTTAGTCATATTAGCTTACTCCCTGAGTGCGTTTTGCTTCTGTTTTCGGGTTGTAAATTTGAACCACTGAGTCTGATTGTGTTGCGACATCTTGGATGGCTGCCTTTATGCGTGAATATGTCATACAGCGACATAAGTTACCGCTCATATAAGCAACGATTTCATCTTCGCTTGGGTTTGCATTGGTTGCGAGCAGCGCAGATGCTTGCATAATTTGGCCTGATTGGCAGTAACCACATTGCGGCACTTGATGCTCGATCCACGCTTTTTGCAATGGATGTTGATCTTCTAACCCTTCAATTGTGCGGATATCTGCGTTAGCGACGACGCTAACCGGAAGCGAACACGATCGCACGGGAGAACCGTTTAAGTGCACTGTGCATGCGCCACACATAGCGATACCGCAGCCAAACTTTGTTCCTTTCAAACCGAATTCGTCGCGAATGACCCACAGCAATGGCGTATCTGCCTCTGCATCGGATGTGATTTTTTTACCGTTTAATAAAAATTCGATCATAGTATTTACCTGTTAAATAATGCTAGTTAAAGACTAGTTCTAGAATGCAGAAAGAATAGACGCTATCGCTGATCTATGCAATGTGCTGGACGCTTAAAACCACTACGCCAAGTGTGAACGTAACATATGCCTGTGCATAGTAGCGGGAATTAAGCGTTTAACTTGTTCACTTATTTTTCTGTTATTATTGTTGGTAATCACACGCTATTGATGCATATGGCAAATCGCGACGCGGGCTCGCAAGCATTAATACGAACAGATATCATCGGATTGCCAGTATAAGTGAACTCTAGGTTTTATTTTCAATACTAAAATAACGAATAGTAAAAGGATGTCTCCATGTTTCAGTTCAATAAAATATTATTTGTTTTTTTTATCAGCGTGATTACTCTAGCTAACTCAACCAACCTCTTTGCGCACGAACAGAAACAAGCAAAAGGTAAAGTGACCGTAGAGAATACATGGGCACGAGCCACGTTTGCGTTAGCACAAACAGGTGCCGTTTATTTGAGTATAGAGAATCAAAGTAAAAACCACATCAAGCTGTTATCGGTCAGCGTTGATTCTTCTGTTGCAAGTGAGGCTCAGTTGCATGAAACATTAATGCAAGATGAAATGATGCTGATGCGCGAAGCTGAGGATGGTTTTGAAATTCCTGTAGGCTCTAGCCTTGAATTTTTGCCTGGTGGGAAGCATATTATGTTGCTAGGTCTCGAAAAGCCCCTGTTGGCAGGTGAGAAATTTGTATTGTCTTTGAAATTTGAAAACAACAAAGTAATGCGAGTTCCGATTGAAGTAAAAGATGCTCGATAAATATCAACCACATTGGAGAAAATGAAATGAGTCAAATAGATATAGGTATAAGCGAAATTAGCAGAGAAGAAATTGCTCAGGGTTTGAAGAAGTTGTTAGCCGACTCGTATACGCTGTACTTGCAAACACACAACTTTCATTGGAATGTAACAGGTCCACAATTTCGTGAATTACATTTGATGTTTGAAGAACATTATACTGAACTTGCACTGGCGGTTGATGAAATTGCTGAGCGAATTAGAACGCTAGGTTTTGCTGCACCAGCTACTTACAGAGCCTTTGCTGAATTAAGCAGTGTAAAAGAAGTTGATGGTGTGCCGGAAGCCACTGAGATGGTTAATATTTTAATGCAAGCACATGAAACGGTAGTTCGTACTTCCAGAGCCGTGTTAAAAATTGCTCAGCAGGCTGATGATGAATCAAGTGCATCTTTAATTGGCGATCGTATGCGAGCGCATGAAAAGACCGCTTGGATGCTGCGTGCAACGCTTTAAAATCACCCACCGAATTAATTAAAAGTATTGCTTATCGTGAAGTGCGAATAAGCCGGTTGAATGTGCTGAATTGATACAATGTGATTGTATCAATTCAGCTTTATTTAAAATGAGATAACATTTATGTTTAGAACGCTAATTACTGCGATAATTTTTACTGCTATTTCACCCGTTGCAATGGCGACCGAAATTAAAGTTGAAGAACTTGCTAGTGGACTGAAAAACCCTTGGAGTATCGCTTTCATGAAAAATGGCGATGCATTAGTAACTGAACGTGCTGGTGGTTTGCGCTTACTTTCAAAAAGTGGTGAATTGAGTTCGGCCATTAGCGGTTTGCCTGAGGCCTCAGTCGTTGGACAAGGGGGTATGCTAGGCGTGGCTCTGCATCCGGACTTTGAGGGAAATAAGTGGGTGTATGTTTGCTTATCGATAGCAAACGGTGAAGTAAGAGGCAGTGAGGTTTATCGTGGTAAATTAGCCGGTAATAAACTGCAAAACGTAAAACAAATTTTTGTTGCCAAGCCAAAAATAGATACAGCTCATCATTTTGGTTGCAGACTTGCTTTTGATAACGATGAAAAGTTATTCATTTCATTGGGCGATAGAACAAAAAAAGATGATGCACAACTAACCAGTAATCATTTTGGTGTTGTGGTTAGAGTAAATGATGATGGATCTGTGCCAACGGATAATCCATTTTTAGACGGTAAGGCGCCTGAAATATTCAGTTATGGTCATCGTAACGTGCAAGGAATGGCATTGCATCCCACTAGCGGTCAGGTTTGGACGCATGAACATGGACCTAAAGGCGGTGATGAAGTTAATATTTTAGAGAATGGCGATAACTATGGCTGGCCTACAATTACCTATGGCGTAAATTACGATGGTAGCTCAATTACCGATGTTACTGAAATGGATACGATGCGTCAGCCACTAACTTACTGGGTTCCCTCTATCGCTCCAAGCGGAATGGCCTTCTACACGGGTGAAGAGTTTCCGGAATGGAAAGGTAACTTGTTTGTCGGTTCTTTAAAGTTTAGATACCTAAACAGAATGGTTATGGACGGTGAAAAAGTAGTTGAGCAAGAAGCCCTACTGAGTGACCGCAATGAGCGTGTTCGCGATGTAAAACAGGCCCCAGATGGCAGTATTTACGTCCTAACGGACGAAGTTAACGGTAAAGTATTAAGGTTAACAAAAGGCTAAACATCAAAAGCCAAGTAAATAAATCGGCTAGTTATCAAACTAGCCGTGTTTTCCATTAGTATTGCAAAGCTTCATATTCATCACGTCATGCTAAATACAATGCCGTTCAATTGTTCAATTGTTCAATGATACCCTACCAATCAATATATCTTTAAACATAACCCAATCGCCCATCAGGCTATAGAATGGATACTGAAATGTAGCCGGTTTGTTATGCTCATAGAAAAAGTGTCCTACCCAAGCAAACCCATAACCAATAGCGGGAATGAACCAGAACAAAGCAAACTGACTTGTCATTACAGCATAGCCAATAAGGAATAAGACAAGCCAAGAGCCAATGAAATGCAAAAGACGGCAGGTGCTATTTGCATGCTCTGACAAGTAATAGGGATAAAATTCACTAAAGCTCGTATATTTTTGTTCCATGTAGGACAACCTCTTTTATTGTAATTTAACTTGATATTAGCACATCATTACCAAGAAACAATTGGGCTCTGTATACTCAAAACAGGTTGCTTTCTATGAATAAAACCCAATAATAAACTGTATTGAATTAAATAAGAAAGTGGAATTATGCTGCCAGAAATAAATGTAAACCAGATTGATATAACGTTAGAGAACTTCCAACATGTTATTTTGGAAGAATCAAAAAGTAAGGTTGTGATGATCCAGTTTTGGGCCCCATGGAGTGAGCCTTGCGCAGAATTAGCACCCGTGCTTCAGCATATGGCTGTAGAATATCAACATGTTTTATTGTATGCACGAGTAAATTGTGATGAACAACAGGAAATTGCCGGACAATTTGGCGTAAAAGGTTTACCTACCGTTATTCTTGTTAAAGACGGTCAACCTTTAGACGGCTTTGCGGGCCCTCAAGAAGAAAATAAAATTCGTGAAATGTTAGATAAACATCTACCGAAAGCGGAAGATGGCTTGCTACATTCGGCAATGGAATTAGTTTTACAGGGCAACTATAAGGACGCTTTTAGCTTCGCTAAGCAGGCGTTTGAATTGAACAATGAACGTGCCGATATTCGTTTAATGATGGCTGATTGTTATGTTGAGGTAGGTCAAGCCGAACTGGCTAAACAATTAGTTGAGCAAGTAAAGTTAGTGGATCAAGACGGCAAGTATCACGCTATTCTTGGCAAAATTGAATTGTCGGAACAAGCCGCGGATTCGCCAGAAATACAACAATTACAAACTGATCTTGAAGCCGACCCAGAAAATAAGGAGATTAAAGTCAAACTTGCGGTGCAATTGCATCAAGGACATCGCACTGAAGAAGCCTTGGCGTTATTATTATCCGTGTTAAGAGAAGAATTAGGTTTTGGTGATGCGAAAAAAATTACGTTAGACGTAATAAATGCGCTTCCTGATGGCGACCCGCTAAAATCACAATATCGTCGTAAAATTTACAGTTTATTATATTAGGCATGACGTTTAGATGTTAAATACTATTCTTTTGGCTATTTGTTTTGTATTAGTTGTTGAAGGATTGATGCCTTTGCTAATGCCAGACAAATGGAAGCAGTTTTTGATGCAAATGGCGTTACAGCCTAGTGAATCTTTGCGCCGAATGGGTGGTATTTTGGTAGTTATCGGTGGCATAAGTGCTTATTTCTTAATAATGAATACATAAATTGTAAATATGGGGTGATTTTTACCCCATATTTTTGCTAATATCTCCGCCTAATTTTCTGAAATATACCTCTCATGGCTAAAAATGTTGTAGTACTCGGCACCCAATGGGGTGACGAAGGAAAGGGTAAGGTCGTTGACCTTCTTACTGAGAAAGCTGCTTTTGTTGTGCGCTATCAAGGCGGACACAATGCTGGGCATACGCTCGTTATTGATGGCGAAAAAACCGTACTTCATCTAATTCCTTCAGGGATCTTGCGTGAAAACGTGAAATGCGTGATTGGAAATGGCGTTGTGTTAAGCCCTGAAGCCTTGCTAACAGAAATGGCAATGTTGGAAGAGCGTGGCGTGCCGGTTAAAGAACGCTTGGTGATCAGTGAAGCTTGTCCGCTAATTTTGCCTTTTCACATTGCATTAGACGTGGCAAGAGAGAAAGCACGCGGTAATAAAGCGATAGGGACTACGGGACGCGGTATCGGTCCAGCCTACGAAGATAAAGTATCGCGCCGCGGTTTGAGGGTTGGTGACCTCTTCAACCCAGCAGACTTCGCTATTAAGTTAAAAGAAGTACTCAGCTATCATAACTTTATGCTCACTGAATATTACAAAGTTGAAGCGGTTGATTATGATAAGGTTTTAGAGCAAGCGCTTTCGGTTGCTGACTTATTAAAATCAATGGTAGTAGACGTAACTGACTTGCTTGAAACAGCAAGACAGAATAACCAGTCGATTATGTTTGAAGGTGCTCAAGGTACGTTGCTTGATATTGACCATGGTACTTACCCATACGTCACTTCATCGAATACAACTGTCGGTGGAGTTTGCACTGGCGCAGGTTTTGGTCCGCTCAATCTGGATTACGTGTTAGGCATAGTAAAAGCATACACTACTCGCGTTGGTTCGGGTCCTTTCCCGACCGAGCTAGATTGTGAAGTTGGTCAGCATCTTGGCGTTAAAGGCCATGAGTTTGGCGCAACTACGGGGCGTAAACGTCGCACCGGTTGGTTTGACGCTGTTGCGATGCGCCGCGCTGTTCAATTAAATTCTATTTCTGGTTTATGTTTAACAAAGCTAGATGTTTTAGATGGTTTGAAAACATTACGCATTTGCATTGGTTATAAAGACGCAGATGGTAACGTTAGTAAAATACCACCACTAGCTGCAGAGGGTTATGATTTAGTGACTCCTGTTTACGAAGACATGCCTGGTTGGTCCGACAATACGTATGGCGTGACAACTTATGATGGCCTCCCGGTTGCTGCTCAAAACTACGTTAAGCGTCTTGAAGAGCTAACAGGTGTCTCGATTGATATTATTTCAACGGGTCCTGACCGCAAAGACACGATGATCTTGCGTAATCCATTCGCAGAGTAATCTATGTGAACCAGTAGCCGTAAAAATTGACTACTGATTCAGTCGAAAAAATGAGAAAAATGCTGACGTATGTTGGCATTTTTTTTGTCTATTGATTTGAATCTTAAGTGTGAGGGGGCAAGAGTAGATCAATAAATGATGTGTAAAGTGTTTACATTATTTGCTTTACTAAATACCTTTGCTAGGATGTAATTGAGTCCTATAATTATTGCGAGCGTGTCCAATGTCAGAAGTCTCAACCCCATTTCATCAAGCTAATTTCCCGTCTTCCAACGCGACAAATATAGATGAGTTAAAACGAACTTTCGCTACAGGCCAAACTAAGTCATATCAATGGCGAGTTGAGCAATTAACGGCCTTGAAACTGCTAATCGAAGAGAATAGCAAAGCAATTATTTGTGCATTACACACCGATTTAGGTAAATGTGAGACTGAATCTTGGTTAGCTGAAATTGGTTATTCTGTAACTGATATAAAAGGCAATTTAAAACGCCTCAAAACTTGGATGAAACCGACTAAAATTAGTACGCCGATGATAACGCAACCAGGCAAATGCTACACTATTAGCGAGCCGCTCGGTGTTGCGTTGATTATTGGCGCATGGAATTACCCTTTCCAATTAGTTATTACGCCTCTTATTGCTGCTATAGCGGCAGGTAATTGCGCTGTGATTAAGCCCTCGGAGTTATCTGAGGCAACCTCAGCCCTCATTGCTAAAATGGTGCCTAAATATCTTGATACCGCGGCGTTTAAGGTAGTTGAAGGCGGAAAAGAGGAAACTACCGCATTACTAGCGCAACCCTTCGACAAGTATTTTTATACTGGGGGAGATCAAGTAGGTCGAATCGTTATGGCGGCGGCTGCCCAACATTTATCACCCGTAACATTGGAACTCGGTGGTAAAAGCCCATGTGTTGTTGATGGAGATACTAACTTAGATGTTACTGTAAGACGGATTGTTTGGGGAAAATGGATGAACGCGGGACAAACTTGCGTTGCACCTGATTATATTCTGATTGAAGAAGCGTACCTTGCCGAATTCAGTCAACGTTTGATTGCTGAAATTAAAAAACAATACGGTAAAGACCCTTCACAAAATAAAGATTATGGTCGAATAATTAACCAGCGACACTGTTCTCGTTTAATCAATTATTTAGAAGGCGAAAATATCATTTATGGCGGCAAACACGATCTAGACAATAAGTTCCTAGAGCCGACTGTTGTGGTTCAACCTTCAGCTAATTCAGCGTTAATGAAGGAAGAGATATTCGGCCCGATTTTACCGATTATGACGTTTAACAATAAGCAGCAAATGCTCCATTTTATTAACACTAAATCAAAGCCCTTAGCCGCTTATGTATTTACCTCTAATGCTCAATTTGAAGCTGAATTTATTGAGCAAGTCAGCGCGGGGTCAATATGTATAAACGACACAAATATTTTCTTAGCAAATCATGACTTGCCTTTTGGTGGAGTCGGAACAAGTGGAATGGGGCAATATCACGGTAAATCTGGATTTGATACTTTTAGCCACACTAAGTCGGTTATGAAACGCAGTTTTAAGTTTGATGCCGCAATACGATATGCACCTTTTAGTCAGTTTAAACTGATGTTACTCAAAAAGTTTTAATAGGATAAAAATATGCCCTCACCTTTTCATTTAGCCATCCCAGTGACAAACCTAGCACAAGCAGACGCATTTTATGGTGCAGTTATGGGCTGCGAGCGAGGACGAAGTTCTGAACAGTGGATAGACTGGAATTTCTTTGGTCATCAACTTGTTACTCACCTAGTGGCAACAATGCCGATACTACCAGAACCTAACGAAGTGGACTCGAAAGCTGTTCCAGTCCCTCATTTCGGTGTCGTTTTGAGCATGAATGAATGGAAAGCCCTTGCCCAAAAGCTGGTGGCTGCTAAGCAAACCTTTGTGATTGAGCCCTATATTAGGTTTGCAGGGAAAGTAGGCGAACAAGGAACCTTCTTTCTACTCGACCCTGCGGGTAATGCACTCGAGTTCAAAGGCTTTGCAGACGATTCTCAGATATTTGCGAAATAACGGCAAACGTAGCCTATATAAGCCCTAGAACAGTATCTGCAAGCTCAATAATATATATGCCACGATAGTTATCCCACCGACAAATAAAGCATAGGGCATTTGGGTTTTTACGTGAGTTAATAGATCACAGCCTGCTGCAAGGGATGAAATCGCTGTCGTATCTGAAATAGGAGAACAATGATCTCCAAAAATACCGCCACCTAAAATAGCCGCTAAGACTAATGACGGTGGCAAGCCTAGTGTGGCGACTAGCGGCATTCCAATCGGAATCAGAATGGCAAAGGTTCCCCAAGAGGTTCCTGTAGTAAAAGACATTATCGCGCCGGCAATAAATAACATGGGGACGACAAATATTAGGGGTAAATTATCGCCGACTAAGCCAGAAACAAATATACCTGTTCCGAGCTCTTTTAGACTTGTACCTAAAGCAATAGATAGCAAGACGATAGTAACTAATGGCAGTAGCTCACCCATCCCACTAAAGCCAATTTTAATAGACTGTTGATGTGTAAAACGCTTATGCCAAAGCAATTGACCGTAGGCGACAATACAAGCTAAAAAAGTAGCATACAATACTGATTTGCTTCCGCTCCCTTGAGTGATATCACCTTCGCCCGTCATAAACATGAAGCTAAACATGCCAATAATCATGACGAGGAGGGGGACAAGCATAAATCGGGATTTAGTCGCTGGACTCGAGTTAAGAGATGTTTCAACCGACTCTAGTGATTTTTCAGCTTCTTTCATTGGACCGTGCACTTTGTCAAAGAAGATGGTGTACGCTGCGACTACGAGGGTTAACCATGCATAGATATTGAACGGCAATGTACCCCACAAGACAGCGAGAGGGTCTTTACCTAAATCATATGTGCTGATTAGCGCTAGTACATAAGCTCCCCACCCATTTAAAAGTATGAGTATACAAATAGGAGCACATGTTGAATCGATGATGTATGCTAATCTTGCGCGGCTCATTTTATATTTATCGAATAATCCTCGCGCAAAAATACCAGCTGTTAAAACACTTAAATTAGATTCAATAAAAATCACGATGCCGGTGAACATAGTGATACCACCAACGCGTTTTTTCGAATTGATGAGTCCACTGCTGATCACTCGGTTAACGGTTGCGCTAACACCTCCAGAATCACGAATAAAAGCAAGTAGGGCACCAACGAGCAAACTAAAAATCAGTATCCTCGTTGTACCATCAGAGGCCGCCGTCCCGACGATACGTTCAATAGTATTGATAGGCGTAATAAATAAATTCCCAGATGCACCTGTTACTACTAATAGTAGCTCTGAGCTTAATATGGCCAAAAACAAAGCAAGAATGACTTCCTTTTTCCAGATAACAACAGCAATTGCAATAACGGGCGGGAGGACAGTAAGCCATTCCATAAATTATTTCCTAGTTTTTATTTTGAAGTAGATTTTGTGCTTCGAATTCAATCAGATTTTGATAAATCATGCTAATAATAAGGGCGTTTCGGTTAGTTTCAGAAGTATCGGTTGCAAGTTCAACATTATCTTCAGTTTTCGTTACCTTTGTATGAAGTTTATTAGTTAATAAAACAATCGCTAAATCATAATCTGGGTCAATAACCACCGCAGTCCCGACTCTGCTATTGTGACCGTATGCTGAAGCGCTCGCAAAAGGTCCAAACAGTGTTTTCCTGCTTTTTTCATCAGGAAGTTGCCAGCCTAGACCGATACTATTCGATGAACCAACGGGATTTGAAAAGCGTGCTATGGTCGCCTGATTAAATAGCTTTACATCACCGTAGCCACCGCCATTTAGCATCATTTGACTGAGTATGGCTAGATCGTCGATAGTTGAAAAAAGTCCTGCATGACCTGAAACTCCCTCCATGGAATAGAATGTATTGGCATCCAGAACTTCTCCTTGTAGCGTATTTTCTCTAGCATTAGGAATGCCAGTGTAAGCAATTAGGCTATTACCCTCAACTGTGGTCGCAGCAAATTTATCTGCCGTGAAACCTGTTTGTAATGGCTTAAATAAGGTGTTTTCGAGACCCATTGGCGCGTATATTTTCTCTCGACTGTATTGGTCCAATGGCATCCCCGCGACTCTCTCTACCAAGAGGCCGAGTAGCATGAAATTAATCGCACTGAATTGCTGAGTGCTACCACTGATTGATTCAAAAGGCAACGCGGTAAGTAACAAGCGACTCGTTTTAAGTTTATTTTGAGAATAAAAATAGTCACCATACTTATTATCTGGTCGATAAAAATTGACGTTATCAGCGTAACCTGACGAATGTGAAAGCAAATCTTTTATTAATATAAGCTCTCGTCCATTGCCTCGGTATTCGGGAAGGTAATACTGAATCGGTTTAAATATATCGATTTGGCCCGCACTCACCAGTTGCATAAGGGCTAAGCTGGTGGCGAATACCTCTGTGTTTGAGTCAAGGTCAAAAATATGTTCCGGCGTCATCGGCTCAAATGGGGCTAATAAATCGCCTTTGGCAGTGTGTTTTTTTGCATGACCATAACTCGCTCTCTTAATTACTTTACCTTTGTAAACAACAGCAATCGCAGCGCCTGGGAAGCCATTTTTTACTTCCTCTTTTATTAATTGGTCGACCGAATCAAATAGCGAGTTATTAGGGGGAAGTGCGTAATCAAGGGTCGGATATGGAATATTAATCGCTATACTAGCCCCTTGCGGTCTAATGTTCTCGACGCGTAAGCTATTTAACCCATCAATGGTGCGTCTATATATAGAGACTTCTCGCACCTCGGAGGCCTCGAATGCGGCTAAATTCAGTTTCATTCCGTTAATATATATATCAGCAGATGCCGTGTTATTGGTTTCAATAATAAGCTCACCGCTGCCCTTATAAGCTTTGAATATAGCCTTGTTTAGCGTGTTATCGGCTGCGAGGGGCTGCAATTCGGTAAACACTGTCGACAACTGAAATTGGTGTGCGTTGTCGTCGAATTTTTGCTTTTTGGTCTGGGCTGTTAATACCTCGGATTGATAAATTTCATTCAATTTCTCATATTTCTCTGGGAAGTATTTTTGCACTAAAGCGAAGACTGCAGCAGCAGTCTGATTATCTACCTCTCCAGTAACTTTCCAAGGCACAAAGTGCATTTGAAACGCAGCCAATGTGTCGATGGTTTGTTGATCCATTCTGCCCGTTGGCACTAGATCGTAGCCATACGCATCTAGCCCTTTTTGAACGAGAGCAACGCTAGGCAATGTTTGATTAAATGCTAACCAATGCTGGGTTAAATTTTGGTTGTCATACCAAGCACCAATTCCCTCTTGGTATAATCGATACCAAGGGAATTTTGGGCCCGGATCATTCTTCCGTGAAGGTGCAATATCCGCATGGCCGACAACAGCAGTAGGTTCAATATCTGGATTTCTTGCCAGTATTTCTTTACTTAATTTAATCAATAACTGTATTTGTTTTTCTTCAAAATCAGGGAAAACACATAAGTCACGATTTTTTTCAGCGCCCATGATGCTGGGCATAACTTGGGGTAGAAGGTTATCTTCTTGACAAAAAGGAGTGTTAACCACTTCAATGCCAATACTGTGATCGTTAAGGCCTGAGCGGCCTTGCCAATAACTAATGCCAGCGTGCCACGCTCGTTGGTTTTCATCTACTAATTGAAATACTCTAATGTCATTAAAGGGATAGCTTGGGTCATCCGCTTTAGGAATTAAATAATGCGAGCTGACATTGCCTTCTTCAACCAGTGCATCAACTGACTCTTGATAATTGACGGCAGTAAAATGCATTACTAACGACTTGACTCGATAACTAAAGTTTTTGGACGGCATCGCTTCAATATCTGACGTATTCGAGCAACTCACTAAAAAAACAGCACTAACCAAAAGCGAGGTTTGAGCTAGTCTTGTCCAATATGGCATTCTTTTTCCTTTACAAACGTCTTTGTTTTATTTGATGGAGTTGACTTGCGTTCATCAAGCTGTACTTTGTGTATTAACCCGATAAGTAACTCAGATGCGTAAAATATACATCAAAAATTGAGCATGCCTAGTGTAATTTTGTATTAACTAAATCTAGCAAGGCAAAGTGCGCAAGACAACTCTATACAGTGATAAAATTGTCGTTTGTTTTAAACTATTCGGTAATTGCGCACTTTATATGCAACACCTAATAATCAATGTGAGTTGAACATCCTTGATGTGCAGATAAATGTCATAGGCGTGAGCTGACTTTTTGATTAGAGAGATAATATTTCTCCCATCACTAGCGCATACTTACGTTCACCGTTTTTGCATAAGAAGCCCGCGGGTGTGACGCCTTTAATCATTTTTTTATCGTCATGCCAATACTGGGGATTTTCGATGACCTTATAATCGGAGTCATTCGTTATCAAGCCGACGTTCCCTGCAAAGTGACTAAAGCCTTGTTGAAGCAGACCAATATAGCTTTCATTGGTTAAATATAATGCTTTTTGCAATAAATAGGGGCGTCCCGGATCGTATGTATAACCCAAAGCGTCAACAGTACTAAGCCCGTGTTGTTCATGTAAGTCACCAATATCCGCGATAATAGCAAATGGTTCGAAACGAGACTTTTTGCGTATCGCAATATCCGTTGTATAGGAGCTCCCAGCGAAACTTAAGCCTTTGATGAGCAGATCGCATAGTTTGTGCTCTTGGTTTTCTGGAATTTTCCAATATTCCATTTCAAGTTTTTTACGTGTTTCATCGCTAGCCCAATCCGATTCGTCGCAAAGCATCGCTAATGCGTGCAGCAACACAAACACATTCATTGTTCGCGCAACCTGACGATAATGCGCATTTGGATAGTGGCCCGATTCAATTAATATTGTACTAATCCCACGTAGAGCTATTCGATCACCGAATGAGCGAGCAGAAAACTCATCATCATAGCGTGCAATTCCCTCTGGTAGTAAAGAGTCTGCTTGCGCGTGCATGAGGGCAATCAATGCCATTGCTTTTTGTCGCGCCGGATCAATTGTTTTTTTAGCATCAAAGGCCGGAGCGAGAAATGCCAAAGTGGAAGATTTGCCATCCTTACCACAACGATAGTAGTCATGCTGGTCATGCAAATTAAAAGCAAAGTCGGGATTAACTTTATTGACGAATGCATCCAGTGCTTGACCTTCCGGTGTTTGTAACGCCATCGCATCTCGATTGATATCAATACCTTGGGCATTTTCTCGTGTACCCGCAACTGCGCCATCTGGGTTTAGCATAGGGATTATGTATATTGTCAGCAATTCGAACCAGTTTGCACTTAAAGATGGGCTCAACTTGGCAGTAACAAGCTGAATAATATCCAATACGGCAGCCGTCGCGGTTGACTCGTCACCGTGCATTTGAGTCCACATAAGGATTTTTTTAGGGCCATTCCCCATGCTTAAGCAACTAATTGGCTGACCACAAAAAGAGTGGCCGATAATAGTGTTTCTTATGCCATCAAGGCTAGCAAAATCGTCAATGATTGCACTGATATCAGCAGGCATTAATTGCTGTTTATCGAGGTTAATTACTCGATGTTCATAGAGTGTTTTAAGCTCGTCGGATAAAAGTATGTCCATCAATAAATCATCAGTTTATAGAGCAATATTTTACTATAGGGTATTTATCGCGTTTGATCGAATCTGTCGAGAAAAATCAAGCGTTCAGAGTGCAGTAATAAAAAGGGGGACTTTATTTTCGTCTACTTAAATTAAAACTAAACGGCGTCTAAAGCTTTACGCAAAAAGCCGCCATTGCCGGCCAATAAATTTTCACATGTAGTTACGTCACTATTAGTAAGAATTTTAAGTATAGCAAGCTTTGCACTATTGTTTGCAATTGACAATGCATCCATCGCAACCTGTTTTTCGCAATCAGTCGCTTGCATGACAATACGTATTGCTCGAGCGACCAACTTTTGATTGGTCGCATTCACATCGACCATTAAATTCTTATAAGTTTTGCCTAACTGAATCATGCTGGTAGTACTTATCATATTCAAAATCAACTTTTGGGCGGTCCCCGATTTCATTCTGGTTGAACCAGTCAACACTTCGGGACCGACGTTCGCACAAATACCAATATCAGCTATTTCTATAAGAGGTGCATTCGGATTGCAAACAATACAAGCGGTTGCGGCATTAATCGATTTTGCGTAATTTAGTGCTCCAATAACGTAAGGTGTGCGGCCGCTGGCAGCGATACCAATCAACATGTCTTGCTGGTTAAATTGTATGTTTTCGAGGTCTTGTTGAGCCGCACTAATATCATCTTCTGCACCTTCAACAGCATTTACTAGCGCTGTTTCACCGCCAGCAATAATACCGACAACAACATTGCTAGGCACGCTAAATGTCGGTCTACATTCAACCGCATCTAAAATACCTAGCCTTCCACTAGTGCCAGCCCCAATATATACTAAGCGTCCACCTTGGTTTAAGCATACAACTGCAGCATTAACCGCTTGGGCTATTTCTGGGATTGCTTGTGCCACAGCGTTGGTAACAAGGCTGTCCTGTTGATTAATACACTGCAAGGCTTCGGTCGTTGTCATCAAGTCAATGTGTTCGCTAGTTGGATTAATGCCCTCTGATGGTATGTGATTTAATTCGTCTAGTATTTGCTGTGTAGTAGTCATATTTTAGTCCTGATTAAATTATTGTTACCAAGCAAACACACTGCGGTTGCAACAAATGTGGCGATCACTAATTGCCATGAAAATCCAAGACTAAATTGATACTCAGTGGGTAAATATAAAGCCATGATGTAAGGTTGCATTAGCACAGGGATAAGGAAGCCAATGATTAATGCTGCCAAAATAGAGAGCGGTGAGCCTCGACTGCTAAAGAGGGCTGTAAAATAAACACCAAGCAAGCCGCTGTAAGAGAAAATCATCACGCTTAGCGCAAAGGCCAACAAGGGCATATCGCTATGTTGTTGCCAGTAAAAACACAAGGCCGCCATTATACTCAGTGCAATCGCAACAATAATCATACTAATTCTTCCCGCTTTGACCATGTGTCGTTCAGAAAGCGTTTTGCCTTTGTTAAGCAGAATTCCGCGATAGATATCCTGCACAGCAACCGAAGACATGGAATTAAGTCCAGAATTTAGAGTAGACAATGCGGCTGCAATAATGCCAATGGTCACCACCGCTTTTATTCCATTCGGTAAATCGGTGAGAACGTAATACATAAAAATAGTTACGGTTTGGCCAACAAATTCTGGAGTTGGTACATCGCCATTTGCGATACTCTGACTCATTAAGTCAGGGCGCTGGTAATAAATATAGAGCAGCATACCGATAACGACGAAAATCAAAACAACTGGAATGCCCATCAATATGGAAGAGGTCAGCGCTTTGGTTGCTTCTTTGGCATCTTTGCAAGTTAACATGCGCTGTGTCACGTCTTGATCCATGCCAAATGCGGCGATATTTAACAATACAAACCCAGTAATTACAGACCAAAACCCAAAAACGCCGGATGGCGAAAAATCTAAGGAGAAATCAAGGAGTGTCAGCTTAGATTGAGAACCATCCGTTGGTACTTGCAACGCATTGATGATCGTACTGAAGTCAGCAGGGATACTATAAAGTAGGTAACCCAGCACTAATATAGCTGCGGAGATATAAACAAAACATTGAATAACATCGCTATAAATAATGGTACGAATACCACCATAAACGGTATATAGGAGGCCTATTGTCGCGATTAATGCAATTGAAATTATGACACTTGAAGCTTCTATATTACCAAACAAGATCATGGCAATGGCAATGGCTGCCATATAGAGTCTGGCGCCACTTGCAAAGAGGCGCCCAACTAAATAAACGGTCCCAGCTTGATACTTTGCTTGTTCGCCAAAGCGCTGCGCTAAAAGCTCATAAACGGTAAATACTTTAAACTTGTAAAACTTTGGGAGTAAAAAAGTAGCAACAAAAAATGCAGCAATAAATCCGGCGATATTGGTTGCCAAGTACGTTAGATCTCCTCGGTAGCCTTGGTCAGGTCCCCCGAGAAAAGTAGCCGCGCTTTGCGATGTGGCTAATACTGATATCGCGACCACCCACATTGGCATGGACTTGCCACCGAGGAAGTAATCATTTGAGGTAGAAGCTTGGCGATTATATAGCCAACCACTTACAATCAATAGAAGCCCATAGCCTCCAAAAATTAGCCAATCGATAGTGGAAAATTGATCAATCATAACGCTCTTATAGTTATTTTAAAGGGAGTGTTTGCCTATAAAAATAGAGAAGTCGGCATTTTCCCCCATTCGTTTGCTTTATCTTGTCATTAACCCATTAATCATGATGAAAAACAAGTTTCACTAGTTTACTATCGTTATACTTATTTACAGGAAACTTAGTTTTGGCTAGATATACCCACGCAACAATCGACCTTGATGCACTTAAACATAATTTTATGACCATGAGTCGTTGCTCGCCAAACAGCAAACAAGTTGTTGTTGTGAAGGCCGATGCCTATGGGAATGGGGCTGTTGCTGTTGCGAAATGCTTGCAAAACCACGTTGATATGTTTGCCGTTGCTTTTATCGATGAAGTCTTTGAATTAAGAGAGGCTGGCATAACGCAGCCAATTCTTGTTCTCCAAGGTCCACATCAAGAGCAAGAGTGTGAACTCACTAATACATTGAATATAGTTTGGATGTTACATGTTGAACAGCAGTTAAATTGGATAAATAAACGTATAAAAAACAACGAGCTAAGTAATATGCATCATTGGGTTAAGTTTGATACCGGCATGCATCGTTTAGGTTTTATGCTTGAAGATTATACTCGTTTGCACGAAGATTATGCGCATATATTTCATCCTAAAACGGTCGTTGTAACTCATCTAGCAACTGCAGATGAGCCTGAGAACAAAGCGTCTTTAACCGCAATTCATCAATTTCTGAATGTGATGGTCGATAGGCATAGTTGTTTGTCTATTGCTAACTCGGCCGCCAATATCTGTTTACCTGAATCTGCTAACACATGGAATAGAATGGGGATTTCCTTGTACGGAAGTACACCCTTTGAAAACGGCGAAGTGTCGGTTTCCCTTGAACCAGTTATGCAATTAAATAGCGAAGTCATCGCTTTAAGAGAAATAGCGAGTGGTGAGTCAGTGGGATACGGAGCAACGTGGACGGCAAGTAAACCCTCTGTTATTGCCACCGTAGCGATAGGCTATGCCGACGGCTATCCGCGACATGCGCCAATTGGCACTCCAGCCTTATTTGATGGTATTGCGGGGGAACTCGTGGGCCGAGTTTCGATGGATATGTTGACGTTTGATGTGACACATATTGAAAACGTTGAAATTGGCACAAAAGTAGAGCTATGGGGTAAAAACCTCCCTATTAATGAGATTGCTAAGCATGCAGGCACAATTGGCTATGAGTTAATGACCCGTGTTTCAAAAAGAGTGCCTAGGAAGTTTCTGTAATGCCCTACTTTATTGGTGTAGATGCCGGAGGTACGCATTGCCGTGCTTCCTTGTATGATCACATTGGAAATACGATAAGCATAGGCAATGCGGGCGGTGCTAATGTATTTAGCGATTTCGTTTCTGCGATGCAACAAATTAACTTGGCAATCGACCTAGCTATTATCAACTCAATGCTCTCGCTTGACAAAAAATTGCTTATTGTTGGTGCTGGTTGTGCTGGTGGTCAAACACAACAAGCGCAACAAAATCTCGAACAATGGAACTCCCCGTATAGGCACTTTTTTATGACGAGTGATCTTCACGCAAGTTGCTTAGCCGCTAATAGTGGTCGAGATTGTGTGATTATGATTACAGGAACAGGTTCCTCGATTGCACATTACCATAATGGGCATGTCACTCAATATGGCGGTCACGGGTTTATTCATGGTGACGAGGCGAGTGGGGCTTGGTTAGGCTTAAACGCGATACAATTATGGTTGAAAAGTGCTGATAATCTGCTTCAAGACCAACAATTCTGCAGTGCAATATCAAAAGCCTTAGATTTGAATTACAAAAGCAAGGGTGTTGATAACAATACCAGCGTTGACTGCATCCTATCTCATTTCAAATCAAAGCTTGCTTCAGACTATGCCCAGCTTGCGCCAGTTATTATTCGGCTGCAACAAATTGGAAATGCAACAGCAAGTGCACTGGTTAGCCAAGGTGTAGATTATTTGTATTCAATCTTATTATCTAACTCTCTTCACTGCGGATCTGAATTATTCATGACTGGTGGGTTAGCAAAAAGTTATCAAGCATTGTTAGAAAAGAAGTTGGGACAGGAAATACAGTTGATGCAGCGACCCGCTCAAGATGGTGCTATGTTGTTTGCTAAAGCTAAAATGAATTCGCCAGAAATAGTTAAATTAATTAACCGAATGGATAAAAATTAGTTTAAGTGCGCTAGTGCATCAATGTTTGAAATTTAAAGCAGAAATGACGACAATAAACCTGATCGTTCCCGCAAATAACTGCTTTCAGTCAGCAGTTTACTAGTGCCATTTTATTTATTAGCAGACCTTCAAACTTAACTTCGATTATGCAATAAGTCCAGGTCTGCCCGAAAACTCATACAAAACCTACCATTTGACCAGCATGTTATTGTAAATTCGGCGGTCAAGAAGACTCTCTCGATTAAGGTCTTGTTTAATTAAAGCTGCATATTTACCATCCGCTTTTAATCTTTTAATTCCTTTATCAAAGGCCACAATAACAGCCTCTGAGTCGGCATGATTGCGATTCATTGCTAGCGATACATTCACTATTATCACTGGAGTTTTGGACACATAAATAGGTGTCTCACCGACACTTTTGAGTAGTAGGTTGATTTCATCCGCCATTGCCTTGTCGATTAGCAGAAAATCAACGCGGTCTTCAGCCAGTTGCTCTATGTTGTCGAAAAAAGAAGGTGAACGAGCCCAACGAACGTCACGTTCGCCGCGCAATTGATCGGTATTAGCGAAACGATTTTCAATCCCAACCCGCTCTTTGTAAAGTTGCTCAAGGCGAACAATATCCTCAGCTCTTTGATAGCGAGAGACTGCGTGCAAGTTAACTTGCATATATGGTTTTGAGTAGATGTAATTGTCTTTAGTGTCATTAAGCGAATAATGATCGATGTAGCCAGCAAATTTGCCCGACCTTAAACCACTTCCAGACCAAGCTTGGGTGGTTGCTGTTATATTCGCGGGCCACTCTTCACTCAGAGCAGCTCTAACGAGGTCCATTTGACGAGCCGGTAACTCATGCTCGTCAATATAAGTCGCCGCTTTGTTGCCAACCAGGTTGACTGTTTGCGCTTGGATAGTGGCTGATACTAGCAACCCAATTGAGATTAAGAGTAAGGTACTTTTTCTAATCATTTTAATTTTTTTACTCATTTGGCTGCTACAAGTAAGCAGGCTAACTACGCTAGTTAACCTGTTCGTTCGCACTGACAATCTATTGCTCATTTTACTACCTTTAAAACATCGTTACTGTTAGTACGAGTATTCAGTCGCTTTTGGACTACTCTCCAAATGCACCAGCAGCGCCAGGAAATACCACGGGACTTTCAAAGCCGTCTTGGCTAATACTAGCAACACCAAAGAAGTAGTTATCTATAACGACATTCTTAAGTGTTGCAGTCGTTACATTGCCGACATACTTGCTGTACTGCCATTGTGGAGCATCAGTTAACCGCCAATATATCTTGTATCCTTTTAACTGCGGATTGTTTGGTGGTGTTAATGTGTCATCATGAGCTTTCCAGGTCAGCGTTGTTGAAGGCTGCACTGCGCCTGTGATTGTGACGTCAGCTGGTGGATTTGGCGCGTTAGCCATTCCAGCAAGAGAAACAGCGTTAAGTGCTGTTAGTTTAGCGGCATATTCAAAATTAACACCGTCGATGGTATCACCATATACAATGCCGTTTTCAGTTCTCAAGTCCTGATGTTGTCTTTGATAATGTTCGTTGGTTTCCATTATACGTACGCCAGGGAAGCCTACATCATTGAATGGGCGATGGTGTCCACCGCGTCTGAATCGGTCTAAACGATAAACAACCATGGTATCTAAGTTTTCTATATAGCGGTCGGCCATTAAATCAATGTAGCGAGCTAAATTTCTACTTGGGCTATCAACTTCGCCACCCGTGAACCGGCGGTATGTTGCCTCATCAGCTGTTTCGGTATTTCGTGTTCCTTCTGCGAATATACGGGCAGTTGTATTATTTATTACACCATTTATGCCTGCGATGTTACCAATCATGTCATTGTTTAACACCGCTTTTAAACGCCAATTATTGGCTTTTGCATATTCAGCTAATATTTTTCCACCGAACAGACCTTGTTCTTCTCCTGCAAGTGCAGCGTAAACGATACTGCCTTCGAATTTGTGTTTGCTCAGCACCCTCGCTGCCTCTAGGGTACCAGCGACACCTGACGCATTGTCATTTGCGCCTGGCGAATCAGATACACTGTCCATTACATCACTAACACGTGAATCAATATCACCGCTCATCATTACGTAGCGATTTGGATCTGTTGCACCTTTTTGAATTGCGATAACGCTTACAACTTCGGTGGCATTTGGAATACGACTCTCGCCAGAGATAACCTTAGATTGAAAAAACACTTCCAAACAACCACCGCATTCAGTCGATATTTTTTCAAACTCTTCTTTAATCCAGCGTCTTGCAGCGCCGATACCACGAGTTTCAGATTCCGTTTCTGAGAGAGTATGTCGGGTACCAAAGCTAACTAAAGTTCGAATATCCTGCTCTATTCTGTCAGCTGAGATATCTTTTGCTATGTCATGCAACAGCACACTGTCCGTGTAGCTAAGGGAGGAAGGAGGTGTTTGTTGAGCATGCGCGATGTTACTATTAACTAATAATGAAGACGAAAAAACTAGCATGCCACAGGCCAGAGTGGTACTTAATTTTTTTGGCGAATAAAATGAATTACGCATAAAATATCCTTGAAAATAACTGTAAATTAATGCTTTATTAAACTATAAACGGAGCAAACTACGGCGTGTTCGCTCAGCTATTGGTCCTTAAGAGAATTTAGATGAACGCATAGGCATCGCCAAATAATTCGGTTGTGCTGAGTCCTATGGCACAGAATTCATCCCTTATTGTGGCTGACATTTCAAACCGGCCCGCGGTGTACACTTGTTTACCCGAGAAGTCAGCGATGTCTCGCATAACGGCTTTATGAACCCAACCAATATGTCCAAGCCAATCATCATTTGGGTGCTCGACCACAGGGAAGAAGCTGAAGTTGGGATGTGTGAAGCTCATCGCCTCTAACTCAGCGTATTCATACAAATCATCAATTGTCTTTGCTCCCCAATACAGCTTTACTTCCCTTTCAGGTTGGTTTTCAATGCAATCTAAAACAATTGATTTTGCATAAGAATAACCCGTTCCGCCTGCAACTATTATTGCTGGAAGGTGCGAACTTCTTAAGAAAGCGTTTCCTAAAGGGGCTTCAACAACTAAGTTACCTTCAGTTTTGCATTTCGTTAGTACTTCAAATGCATATTTATTAGCAGGATCTGCCCCAATATGAAGTTCTATTTTATTAGGGCTGCTTGGCGCACTAGCAATGGAAAATGGACGTTTGTCTTTTTCACCCATGACTACTTGAAGGTATTGACCCGCTATAAATTCAATAGGGAACTCGGGTAGTAATACGACTTTATGCACAATTGCAGTTTGTGCTTCAATTGACTCAACCTTGCAGTTAATCACTCTCATCAATGTCCTTTATTAACTTATTTTATAGGTGGTTTATCTTTTCTAGCTATTTCAAACTGTGCAAGTTCATTTTCGTTAACAGACTGTTTCATTAGATAGAATACTCGTTCCAACTTATTACCTTTAACTCTTCGCCACAGCCTATCACAAATGTTGTTTACATGAATTACCGAAGAAGTGACTATGCATTTTTCACCACGCGTTTTATATTTTCGGGATCTCGTTATCCCTATTAATATATGCTTATGTTGTAAGGTTCCTACATTTATTTTAACTCTTTGCAGAAAACATTAATGAGCAAGAGAAATGGAGACGATTAATCATAAAGGCTGAGTTTGCTAATATTCACTACTAATAGTACCTGTAGCGGCGCAGTTTAACAAAAAATAGCACAAGCTGATAATTCATTCTTCCTATTTATAAAGTGATGTTATCACTTTATAACTATATGTATTGAGCAAGTCCCAGAATGAAATTATTTTTCACTTTTTGTTATTCTTGCCGATAGTTAACTAGTAGCCAAAATATAGCAATGTCAGGAGTGTATGTGTTCAAGTTTTCTATTATTATTACTTTTCTTATCGTTTTCGTTGGTAGTAGCCAAGCTCAGCAATTAGAAGCGGTGCAAGTCTATAGCCAAGATGACTTGATAAAAATGATTAATAACAATAAACATTTGGAACGTGTAGTCGCTGACCGCTGCCAACTAGTTCAAGATATTGAAGCAAGGGCTGAAGTACTCAGAGTGCCGGCATATCAATTTTTGTGGGGCGACATGCTCGCTTGGGGAGTGTGTGTAGATGCTGAGCCAGAGCGTGGCGTATATTATATGAAAGAGGCTGCTGCACAGGGCTTGGCAGCAGCGTTAGAGCAATTAGGCCGCTATCATTCGGTTGGCAAGTTAGTTCAAGAAGATAAAAAGCGTGCCGTTATTTACTTGCGTGAAGCATCAGCTCTGGGGAATTTAAAAGCACAATTACAATTAGCAGAATTATTTATTGATGGATATGGCAGTCCATACGACTTCGAAGACTTGTATCATTGGTTATATAACGCGATTACTGATGACCGGCGAATGCATCAACGCATAGCAAGCTATATGGGCGAGCTTGAATCACTTATGCATCCCAAAGCAGTTAGAAATGCGCGTAAACCTATGGTTAATTAGAACTCGTTAAAGTAAGCAATATTTTGTGTTGGGCTAAAAGCAAAACAAGCTCATTTATTGTTCAATTGATGAGCAGCAATAATTGTCACAGACTTGTAACAAAAAGCTTGGTATAATATCGGTGAATTTAACAACGAAAAGAATGAATGTCAGAAGATCCGCATTACTCAAGAGAAAAAGAAAAATACGAAAATCCGGTAGCAAGCCGTGAATTTCTACTCGAAACACTTTCCAACGCTAACGAATCACTCTCCTTTTTAGAAATCTGCACTATTGTCAATGCTAAAAATGAAGACGCCAAAATTGGTGTTCAGCGACGATTACGTGCTATGGAGCGTGAAGGGCAAGTCGCTTTTACTCGTGATAAAAAATATGAAGTACAAAAAGCTGAAGCACTTATCAGAGGCCGAGTTATTGGCCATCGCGATGGTTTTGGTTTTTTAAAGCACTCCGATACAGAGAAAGACTTATTTATACATCAAGGTCAAATGCAAACGCTATTGCACGACGATATCGTGGAAGGTGTTTGTAGCAGCGCCGATAGACGAGGACGAGCAGAGTTTCGCCTCAACAGAGTACTAGAACCAAGAAAAGAACCCATTGTAGGTCGTTTTTTTATGGAAGAAGGTGTCTCGATCGTTATTCCTGATGACAACCGTATTTCTCATGAAATCATTATTCCACCGGAAGGTAGAAATGGCGCAAGACAAGGTCATGTTGTTGTCGTTGAAATAACACAACGCCCGCGCCGGCAAGTAAACGCTATTGGTAAAATACTAGAAATATTGGGCGAGCACATGGCGCCGGGTATGGAAATTGAAATGGCATTACGCACTTTTGATATTCCACATAATTGGCCAAAAGGCGTTTTAAAGCAAGTTGAAGGTTTGTCTGAAGAGGTTCCTGAACAGTCGAAAGAAGGCCGTATCGATTTACGTCACTTACCTTTAATGACAATTGATGGTGAAGATGCGAGAGATTTTGATGACGCGGTATATTGTCAGCCGAATGACGATGGTTCGTGGCAGTTATGGGTGGCTATTGCTGATGTAAGTTCGTATGTGAAGACCGGTACTGCTTTGGATAGCGAAGCTCAAAATCGTGCTACGTCAGTCTATTTTCCCGAAAAAGTTATACCAATGTTGCCTGAAATTTTGTCTAACGGCCTATGCTCACTCAACCCAGATGTTGATAGGCTGTGTCTTGTTTGTGAAATGACCATTTCAACTGATGGCAAGTTAGGCGAATATCAATTTTACGAGGCCGTGATGCGATCTCATGCGCGTCTCACCTATAATAAAGTGTGGGGTATTCTTAAAGGGGATGAGACCTTAATTACTCGCTATGAGAAACATGTACCGCACTTAAACAATCTCAATCATGTGTTCAAAGCATTAAAGAAGTCTCGACAAGCTCGCGGCGCTATCGAATTTGAAACGATTGAAAGTAAGTTTGTATTTAACGCACAACGAAAAATTTCGCACATCATTACAGTAGAACGCAACGAAGCACATATGCTAATTGAAGAGTGTATGATTATGGCGAACGTATGTGCAGCAGAGTTCTTAACAAAGAATAAAGCAGAAGGTTTGTTTCGAATCCATGATAAGCCTGACGAAGACCGTTTAGTAACGTTCAAGACATATCTTGCGGAGATTGGTATTCCATTCACCGTAAATGAAGTGCCAACGCCAGCTGATTTTAAAAGTGTGATGAAACAAATTCAACATAGACCAGATAAGGAACTTATCCAGACTATGCTGCTGCGTTCAATGAAACAAGCGGTTTACTCGCCAGACAACGTAGGGCACTTTGGATTAGCACTTGAGGCTTATGCGCATTTCACATCTCCTATTCGTCGTTATCCCGACTTAGTCGTACATAGAGCGATAAAGGCGATTGTTGATAAACAGCATACGCGTAAATCAAGAACGGGTGGAAAGTCCTATTCAGCGGAGGAAGTCGAGCAACTTGGTGAACAGTGTTCAATGGCAGAACGTCGCGCAGACGATGCTACAAGAGATGTTTCTGATTGGCTGAAGTGTGAGTTTATGCAAGATCATGTTGGTGATGTGTTTGACGGTATTATTGCTTCTGTCACCAACTTTGGCTTATTTGTCCGAATTACTGAATTTCAAATCGATGGACTGGTTCACATTACGTCATTAGCAAGTGATTATTATCATTATGATGATCAGAAACAGTGTTTAGTTGGTGAAGGCTCGGGGGTCGTATTTAGGCTAGGTGACGAAGTGAAGATAAAAGTTGCTGGTGTTAATCTTGATGAGCGCAAAATTGATTTATTGATTGATGGTGTTACCAGCACTCGTGGAAAAGTAAATACGCCACGCAAACGCGGTGCAAAATCAGCCAAAAAAGGCGCAAAATCAGGCGCAGACGTCGGTAAAGAACGCGCTAAAGACGGCTCCGCTAAGGCTGCCAAAAAACCTAAAGGTAAAGCATCTAAAGGTGAACCTTCTGTGAATGATAAGCCAGCCGGAAAGAGCAAACCGGCAGGAAGAAAAAAACCAGGGCCTGCATCTAAAGCCAGTAAGTCATCAAAAAATAAAAAACGGACATAGGTATGGCTCAACAAGAATTGATATATGGGTTGCATGCGATGACAGCAGTCATCGATCGCGAACCGGAGCGTTTGATTGAATTGTTTGTTCTGAAAGGCCGCGAAGATGAAAGACTCGCTTATATTATTAATGAAGCCAGGCGGCATGACATTGGTATTCAGTTTTGTCAGCGTAAAACTCTAGATGACAAGTGTAACGGTGAACAGCATCAGGGCGTTGTTGCTCGTGCCAAACCCGGCAAAGTGCTAGACGAACACGACTTAGATAATATTCTTAAAAATCAATCATCTCCATTTTTATTGGTATTAGATGGGGTTACTGATCCGCATAACCTAGGCGCGTGCCTGCGTACGGCGGACGCGGCAGGGGTTCATGCAGTCATTGTTCCTAAAGACAAATCGGCGACATTGTCACCAACTGTTCGCAAAGTAGCTTGCGGCGCAGCTGAAGCCATTCCTCTAATTCAGGTCACCAATTTGTCACGTACTTTAAAAGCAATGCAAGATGCAGGGGTTTGGATTGTGGGTACAGCTGGTGAAGCTGAACAATCAATTTATGCATGTAAATTGATTGGTCCAACTGCCTTAGTAATGGGCGCTGAAGATAAAGGTATGCGCAGGCTTACCCGCGAAAACTGCGATGAGCTGATTAAGTTACCTATGGCTGGATCAGTCAGTAGCTTGAATGTGTCAGTTGCCACTGGTGTTTGTTTGTATGAAATTGTTAGGCAACGTCAGATATAAGCTTCTATAGCGCTCGCCATGAGCGACTATGTCTTGTTGCAGGGGATGCCAACTCCTGCAACTGTAAAGTTTCTATACACCTTCTCAGCTCACTTATTTATGCGGCTAAGAAAGCGCTGAATAATAAACGAATAAACTTGCTTGATTCTCAAATTAAACTACCGCTCAGTCTTATTTTCTGTTATAGTTTCGCGCCCTTTTTGTAGGGGTGTAGTCTATTTTTTCTAAAATTTCTTTTGAAATCAAGGGCTAAATAGTAGCTAAGAGGCTCGAGAGAGTCATAATATTTAACAGCGGAGCACTAAACATGATCCAAATGCAATCTAACCTGGATGTTGCCGATAACTCGGGAGCTCGCAGGGTTCAGTGTATTAAGGTTCTTGGTGGCTCGCATCGCCGTTATGCACATATTGGTGACATCATCAAAGTTACTGTCAAGGAAGCAATTCCTCGCGGTAAAGTAAAGAAAGGTGATGTTCTGAATGCAGTGGTGGTGCGTACTAGAAAAGGCGTTCGTCGTGCAGATGGTTCAACCATCCGTTTCGATAACAACGCAGCTGTTTTGCTTAACGCAAACAAGCAACCGATTGGTACGCGTATCTTTGGCCCGGTCACTCGTGAGCTTCGTGGAAATTCATTCATGAAGATCATCTCATTGGCCCCAGAGGTACTATAAGGAGTCACGATAATGGCTAATAAAATTCGTCGTGATGATGAAGTAGTCGTGTTAGCGGGTAAAGACAAAGGAAAGCAAGGCAAAGTCTTGAAAGTACTTTCGTCAGATAACCGTTTAGTAGTTGAAGGTGTTAGCATCGTCAAGAAACATCAGAAGGCCAATCCACAGATTGAACAGCCGGGCGGTATTATTGAAAAAGAAGCAACCATTCATGTGTCTAATGTAGCGTTAGTTAACCCAGCAACGGGTAAAGCTGATCGCGTTGGTTTCCGTGTTGAAGATGAGAAGAAAGTTCGTTTCTTTAAATCTAACGGCGACCTAGTATAATAAATGGAGAGTACGATGGCGAAACTGCATGATTTCTATAAAGAAACAGTAGTAGCTGAACTTGCGAAGCAGTTCGGGTACAAAAGCGTCATGCAAGTCCCTCGGATTGAGAAAATCACTCTAAACATGGGTTTAGGTGAAGCGGTAGCAGACAAGAAAGTTCTTGAATCAGCGCAAGCTGAAATGGCAGCGATTGCCGGTCAAAAACCAATTGTTACTGTCGCTAGAAAATCTGTTGCGGGTTTTAAAATCCGTGAAGGTTATCCGATTGGCTGCAAAGTAACCTTGCGTGGCGAACGTATGTGGGAATTCCTTGAGAGATTAGTCTCAATTACAATTCCACGTATCCGTGACTTCCGTGGTCTTAACCCGAAATCATTTGACGGTCGAGGCAACTATAGCATGGGTGTTCGTGAACAAATCATCTTCCCTGAAATCGAATTCGATAAAGTGGATAAAGTACGCGGTATGGATATTACTATCACTACCAGTGCACAGACTAACGACGAAGCGCACGCTCTATTGAGTTCGTTCAGCTTCCCGTTTAGAAAATAAGGTGTAGGGTTATGGCAAAAGAATCAATGAAAGCGCGTGAAGTAAAACGTGCCAAGCTGGTTAAACAGTATGCAACGAAACGTTCAGCGATTAAAGCGGTGATCAGTGACGTAAACTCTTCTGAAGAAGAGCGCTGGGATGCTGTTCTAAAACTGCAAAAACTTCCACGTGACTCGTCTCCGTCGCGCCAACATAATCGTTGTCGTATCACGGGCCGTCCACATGGGTTCCTACGCAAATTTGGTCTTTCCCGTATAAAGCTTCGTGAAGCTGCTATGCGTGGTGAAGTCCCTGGCCTTAAAAAAGCCAGCTGGTAAGGAGAGCAGACTATGAGCATGCAAGATCCTATCGCAGATATGTTTACCCGAATTCGTAACGGCCAAATGGCTTCAAAAGTTGCGGTTTCTATGCCTTCTTCTAAAGTACGTGTTGCTATTGCAAAAGTACTAGAAGCTGAAGGTTATGTCGAAGGTTCTTCGGTAACTGAAGGCGTAAAGCCTGTATTACAAGTTACTTTGAAGTATTTCGATGGTAAAAAAGTAATTGATACAATCGAACGAGTCAGCCGTCCTGGTTTACGCATCTATAAGAAAAAAGATGAGTTACCAAAAGTGATGGGCGGACTTGGGGTTGCTATCGTGTCTACCTCAAAAGGTGTGATGACTGACCGTGCAGCGCGTAAAGCGGGCATGGGTGGTGAGATCATCGGTTATGTAGCATAACAGGGGAATAATTATGTCACGTATAGCAAAAGCACCTGTAGACATCCGAGCTGGCGTAGAAATTAGTATCGCTGGCCAAGAAGTCACAGTTAAAGGAAGTAAAGGTACATTGACTCGCCTCTTTAATAAGGCAGTTGAAGTAGTCCAAGTAGAGAATCAGTTGAAAGCACTTCCTCGTGAAGCGTTTGCTAACCACTGGGCTCAAGCTGGTACTGCTCGCGCATTATTAGAACAGATGATTGTTGGTGTTACCGATGGTTTTGAAAAGAAACTCGAACTTAATGGTGTTGGTTACCGTGCAAATGCACAAGGTAGCAAACTAAACCTTACGTTGGGCTTTTCACACCCTGTCGGCTACGAAATGCCTGAAGGCATTACCGTAGAAACCCCTACACAAACTGAAATCATTGTTAAAGGCATTGATAAGCAGGTTGTAGGTCAGGTTGCAGCGAATATCCGCGCATACCGTCCACCAGAGCCTTATAAAGGCAAGGGTGTTCGTTACGCAGATGAAACTGTGCGTCGTAAAGAAGCTAAGAAAAAGTAGGTAGGTAATACGATGGATAAGAAATCAGCTCGCTTACGTCGCGCTACTCGCGCCCGTAAGAAAATTAGTGAGTTAGGTGCACATCGCTTGGTTATTAACCGCACACCTCGCCACATCTATGCTCAGTTAATCGCTCCAAGCGGTTCTGAAGTATTGGCAGCAGCTTCTACTGTAGAAAAAGAACTTCAGGGTTCTTTAAAATCTACAGGCAACGCAGAGGCAGCAGCGGCAATTGGTAAAGCGATCGCAGAACGTGCTATCGAAAAAGGCATAAAGAAAGTCGCCTTCGATAGAAGTGGATTTAAATATCATGGTCGTGTGAAAGCACTGGCTGATGCCGCTCGTGAAGCGGGCCTTCAGTTCTAGGAGTTTAAAATGGCTAAGCAAGAAGTTCAACAACAGGGTGATCTGTTAGAAAAGCTAATCGCCGTTAACCGTGTATCAAAAGTTGTTAAAGGTGGTCGCATCTTTAGTTTTACAGCTTTGACAGTGGTTGGTGATGGCAATGGTCGTGTTGGTTTTGGTTATGGTAAGGCACGTGAAGTACCTGCTGCAATCCAAAAAGCAATGGAAAAGGCTCGTCGCAACTTAGTTGACGTCGATCTGAACGGCAATACATTACAGCATCCAATTAAAGGTCGTCATTCTGGCTCTAAAGTTTACATGCAGCCTGCATCTGAAGGTACCGGTATTATTGCCGGTGGTGCGATGCGTGCAGTACTTGAAGTAGCTGGTGTTCAGAACGTGCTTTCAAAATGCTACGGTTCTACAAACCCAATAAACGTTGTACGTGCAACAGTCAATGCTCTAGTGGAAATGAATTCACCAGAGAAGATTGCTGCAAAACGTGGTTTGTCAGTCAAAGATATTTTGGGGTAATCGAACATGTCTAAGATGATTAAAATAAAGCAAACTAAAAGCTCAATCGGGCGTCTTCCTAAGCATAAAGCAACGTTAGTTGGTTTAGGATTACGTAAAATCGGACAAGTACGTGAGTTGGAAGATACTCCGTCAGTTCGTGGCATGATCAACCGTGTTCAATACATGGTTGAGATAGTAGAGGAGTAATTTATGAGACTTAATACTCTCGCTCCTGCCGAAGGAGCAAATAAAGCAAGTAAGCGCGCAGGTCGCGGTATCGGTTCTGGCTTAGGCAAGACAGGTGGTCGCGGTCATAAAGGTCAAAAGTCTCGTTCAGGCGGTACTGTTAGACCTGGTTTTGAAGGTGGTCAAATGCCTCTTCAACGTCGTTTACCGAAATTCGGTTTTACGTCACGTAAATCGTTCGTAACTGACCAAGTTACTCTCAGTGAAATTGCTAAAGTAGAAGGCGATATCGTTAATCTTGAAACTTTGAAAGCAGCGGGTCTTATTAAAAAAGAAATCCTGTTTGTAAAAGTTATGAAGAGTGGTGAAATCAAGCGTTCTGTTACTTTAAGCGGTATCCGAGTTAGCAAAGGTGCACTCGAAGCGATTAACGCGGCTGGCGGTAAAGTAGAGGAATAAGCTAAATGGCAAAACCAGGACAAGATTCAGGAGCAAAAGGCGGACTAAGCGAACTTAAATCTCGCTTGCTGTTTGTTCTTGGAGCAATCATCGTGTTTAGGCTGGGTTCTTATGTGCCTATCCCTGGTATTGATGGCAACGTGTTGGCTCAATTATTTGAACAACAGAAAGGCACTATTGTAGAGATGATGAACATGTTCTCTGGTGGTGCTCTTGAGCGTGCTTCAGTACTAGCGTTAGGGATTATGCCTTACATTACAGCTTCTATTATTGTGCAATTGCTTTCGCATATGTACCCTCCATTGATGGAGCTGAAAAAAGAAGGTGAAGCAGGTAAACGGAAAATTAGTCAATACACAAGGTATCTTACTTTGATATTAGCTATTTTTCAGTCTGTCGGTATTGCTACTGGTCTGCCAAATTTGGTGCAAGGTTTAGTAGTAAACCCTGGCATTGGTTTCTATTTTACAGCTATCGTGAGTTTGGTTACCGGCACCATGTTTTTAATGTGGTTAGGTGAACAAATTACAGAACGCGGCATCGGAAATGGTATCTCGATACTCATTTTCGCTGGTATCGTGGCGGGTTTACCAACAGCGATTGGTCAAACTGCTGAACAAGCAAGATTAGGTGAAATTAATCTCCTATTCTTGCTTGTTATCGGTGCCATTATTGTAGCGTTGACATACTTGGTTGTTTTCGTAGAACGTGCGCAACGTCGCATTGTTGTAAACTACGCAAAACGCCAACAAGGTCGCAAGGTTTTTGCTGCGCAAAGTTCACATTTACCCTTAAAGGTGAATATGGCGGGTGTTATTCCACCCATCTTCGCGTCAAGCATTATCCTTTTCCCAGGGACGCTTGCTGGTATGGTTGGTCAGAATGAGACATTCTCTTTCTTGACTGATGTATCTCTTGCACTGTCTCCGGGTCAGCCTTTATACGTTATGCTATATGCTGGAACGATTATTTTCTTTTGCTTCTTTTATACGGCATTGGTTTTTAATCCTCGCGAAACAGCTGATAATCTAAAGAAATCTGGTGCTTTTGTTCCTGGCATTCGTCCAGGTGAGCAAACCTCTCGATATATCGATAAGGTGATGACTCGTTTAACATTAGCCGGTGCTCTCTATATTACCTTTGTTTGTTTGGTGCCCGAGTTCTTACTACTATGGTTTAACGTTCCGTTTTACTTTGGTGGTACATCACTACTCATAATATGTGTAGTGGTAATGGACTTTATGGCTCAGGTGCAGACCCATTTGATGTCACATCAATATGGGGATGTTCTTAAGAAAGCGAATCTTAAAGGTTAGGCATTGTGCCTAGCTTTTTAAGTTAGCTATTTACGGAGTGATGTGATGAAAGTTCGTGCATCCGTTAAGCGGATTTGCCGTAACTGCAAGGTCATAAAACGTAACGGCGTTGTTAGAGTGATCTGTGTAGAGCCTAAGCATAAGCAAAGGCAAGGTTAATCCAAGCTCTTATAAATTAGAGTATAAACATGGTTTTTAATATCGGGCTGCTGTACTAGCGCCCGAGCCTTAAAACCTTTATTTGCATTTTTGTTACTGGGTAAGTATCCTATCGGGCTTTTTAGGCTAGTAACACTAAATTAGAGGAGTGCTGTTAATGGCCCGTATCGCTGGCATTAACATTCCTGATCACAAACATGCTGTAATTGCTATCCAAGCAATTTTCGGTATAGGCGCAACACGAGCGAAAGCTATTTGTGTTGGTGCAGGTGTATCAGAATCAACCAAGATGAAAGATCTTGATGAAACGACCATTGATAAACTTCGTGAAGAAGTTGCTAAATTTACAGTTGAGGGTGACCTTCGCCGTGAAGTATCAATGAGCATTAAACGTTTGATGGACCTAGGTTGCTTCCGTGGTATTCGCCACCGTCGTAGCTTACCTCTACGTGGTCAGCGCACTAAAACTAACGCGCGTACCCGTAAAGGTCCTCGCAAACCTATTAAAAAGTAAGCGAGGGTTACAATGGCTAAAGCTCCTACTCGCGCCCGCAAGCGCGTAAAACGTCAAGTTGCAGATGGTATGGCTCATATCCATGCTTCTTTCAACAATACAATTGTGACAATCACTGATCGTCAGGGTAATGCTCTATCATGGGCAACTTCTGGTGGATCTGGTTTCCGTGGTTCACGCAAGTCAACTCCTTTCGCTGCACAGGTTGCTGCTGAAAGAGCTGGAATTGCTGCTCAGGAATACGGCTTAAAGAACATTGAAGTGTTCGTTAAGGGCCCAGGTCCAGGTCGTGAATCTGCAATCCGTGCATTAAATGGCGCTGGTTACAAGATCACAAATATTACCGATGTGACGCCTATACCTCACAACGGTTGTCGTCCACCGAAAAAACGTCGCGTTTAATCGACGGACAGTTGGAGAAAGAACATGGCTAGATATTTGGGTCCAAAACTCAAACTAAGTCGTCGTGAAGGAACAGATTTGTTCCTTAAAAGCGGCGTAAGAGCAATTGAAAGTAAGTGTAAAATCGACACTCCTCCTGGTCAGCACGGCGCCCGTCGCGGTCGTTTGTCTGATTACGGTGTTCAATTGCGTGAAAAGCAAAAAGTACGTCGCATGTATGGCGTATTAGAAAAACAGTTTAGAAACTATTATAAAGAAGCAGCACGCCTTAAAGGCAACACAGGTGAAAACTTGTTGCAACTTCTTGAACAGCGTCTAGATAACGTTGTATATCGCATGGGTTTTGCAAGCACACGTGCTGAAGCCCGCCAACTAGTCAGCCACAAAGCTGTCGTAGTTAATGGCAAAGTAGTGAACATTCCATCATTCAATGTAAAAGCTGAAGACATGGTTGCTGTTCGCGAAAAAGCGAAAAAACAGGCCCGTATTGTTTCTGCACTAGAATTAGCAGACCAACGCGAGAAACCAACTTGGTTGGAAGTTGACAATACGAAGATGGAAGGTGTTTTTAAACGCGTTCCAGAAAGAACGGATTTGTCTGCGGACATTAACGAACAGTTGATTGTCGAACTTTACTCTAAGTAAAGATTAACTAAAGAGGATACATTGTGGGTTCAGTGACCGAATTCCTAAAGCCAAGACTAGTTGAAATTGAAAATGTTTCACCTACTCGTGCAAAAGTAACACTAGAGCCTTTAGAGCGAGGCTTTGGCCATACTCTTGGTAATGCACTTCGCCGTATTTTACTTTCGTCTATGCCAGGTTGTGCAGTGACTGAAGTTGAAATCGATGGTGTATTACATGAGTACAGCACTAAAGAAGGTGTTCAAGAAGACGTAATTGAAGTTTTGCTAAACCTTAAAGGACTAGCAGTTCGTCTTGAAGGTAAAACCGAGGCAACTCTGACATTAGTTAAATCTGGTGCAGGTGTAGTTGTTGCAGGTGATATCCAGCACGATGGTGACGTTGAGATCGTAAATCCAGAGCACGTTATTTGTACTTTGACTGGCGAAGCTGAGTTTAGCATGCGCATCAAAGTAGAAATGGGCCGAGGTTATGTTCCAGCTTCAACTCGTCGTTCCTCTGAAGATGATGATCGTCCTATTGGTCGTTTATTAGTTGATGCTTCATTCAGCCCAGTAGAACGTATTGCATATTCTGTAGAGTCAGCCCGTGTTGAACAACGCACTGACTTAGACAAGCTAATTATCGATATGGAAACTAACGGTACATTAGACCCAGAAGAGGCGATTCGTCGTGCTGCTACTATTTTAGCTGAGCAATTAGATGCGTTCGTAGAGTTACGTGACATCTCAGAGCCTGTTGAAAAAGAAGAAAAGCCAGAATTCGATCCAATTCTACTTCGTCCAGTTGATGATCTAGAGTTAACGGTTCGTTCTGCTAACTGTTTGAAAGCGGAGGCTATCCAATATATTGGTGACCTGGTACAGCGTACTGAAGTTGAACTTCTTAAAACGCCTAACTTAGGTAAGAAGTCGCTTACAGAAATTAAAGATGTACTTGCTTCTCGTGGTCTGTCACTAGGTATGCGCCTAGAAAACTGGCCTCCAGAATCAATCGCTGAAAAAGATTAATCAGATTTTAGATAAACTGATTTGTAAAAAAGGATATAGCTATGCGCCATCGCAAGAGTGGTAGACAGTTAAATCGCAATAGTAGCCACAGACAAGCAATGTTTAAAAACATGGCGGGTTCTTTGGTAAAGCACGAAGTTATTAAGACTACGTTGCCTAAAGCGAAAGAACTACGTCGAGTAATTGAGCCGCTAATCACATTAGCAAAGCAAGATAGTGTTGCTAATCGTCGTCTTGCTTTTGCAAGAACGGGTGATAAAGAAGTGGTAGGTAAATTGTTTAACGAACTTGGTCCGCGTTATGTAGCGCGTCCAGGTGGTTATAGTCGTATATTGAAGTGTGGTTTCCGTACAGGTGACAAAGCTCCAATGGCTTACGTTGAATTAGTTGACCGTCCTGTTGTTGAAACTGCTGAAGAAGTAGTTGAAATAGCGGAGTAATAGTCAGTCTCTTCTTAGAGAGTGAAATTAAAAAACCCGGCTTTTGCCGGGTTTTTTGTGTCATATGAACTTGTAAATTTATTGGTTATTTAACAGCGATTAATCAATAGGTTCGTTTAGGTAGTGTCTATCCACGTATAACTTCGCCTGAGCGTTAGTTAAACCGCCTCTCATTGCACTCGCACTAATTAAGTATTGTTCAATACCACGGCGTTCGGCTAATTCTACTAAGCGCTCTAGTGCTTCTGGATGTTGGGCTAATTGCTCGACCGATATTATTATCATTGATTCAGATTCTGAGGAATCAACCGGAAATAGGGCTAGTAATGCTTCAATAACGTACTTTCCAACCAAGGGAACTTCTTGAATAGTGGTTACTAGAACTTCCAACGTTTTATTTGGGTATATCTTTGCTAGTCGCTTTGCTATTTGGTCCGCGGAGTCCGGCTCCATGGTTACAGCCGTTTTAACAATTTCGTTAAATTGCTCCGGAGAGAACTTACAAGCAGCCTCGGTAGCATATTCGGCATAGCTTGGTTCAGCATTAATAGCTAACGTTACGAGTTCTGTTGCAGGCGCAAAATCTCTTTCAATCGCAAGCTCTAGGATATCGTCAACGTATGCAGGCTGTGAAGAAACAGCCGCAGATACAATTTCACGGTACTTGTCTGGGTAAGCATCTAATGCTATTTCAACTAATTCAGGGGTATTTTCTGGGTAGCGAGCTAAAACAGTTCTTATTGCCCTGCCAACTGAATTACTACTGCGTACTTGTTGCTTAAGAAAATGACTGGATTGCATAGAGGTTTTGTCTAGTTCAATAGTGTCTTCTATTTGGGCAATGGCGCTTCCACTGCTTATCATTAACACACTAAGCGCTAGTACTGAAAGTTTCATGGGTTTTCCTCTTCCGGTTAAATCTTATCGGTACAACAAGAGTTTGTAACAGGAATGTTAAAATACGCTTAACTGAAAATTATTACAACTATTTTAAGTATTTCTATTGACCTAATCGTATAAATAGCTACAATGCGCGTCGCTTTCAAGATAACGTCGTTCGCAGGGCTGGTACGGCAGCACAATGTTAAGAAAGTTTACATTTATTTGTAGCGTATATGTCTATTCTAAATGTAAGTTTGCTAAGAAGATTAATTTGAAAGAAAGTTAATAAAATTAGTTGACA
>NZ_CALJHY010000005.1 GCF_937770335.1 uncultured Glaciecola sp. | reverse complement strand
CACTTAAAGGCAAGCGAATAGGCGTTTTCACTGCGGTTCAAGGCGAACATCCAGCAATTATTAGTGCCTTTAAGTCTTCAGCACAAACCATGCAAGACCTAGGTGCAGAGCTGGTCACTATCGACGAATTTGAGGCGCCTCAAGGATTTTGGGATAAGGCACTTGACCTTTTATTGATTGAATTTAAACATGAATTAAACTTATATTTGAAACAAGCGGCACCTGCAGTAAAAGCGCGAACATTGGCCGACTTAATAGAATTCAATAAAACCAATGCGCGTGAAATGGTCTTGTTTGACCAAAGCCTGTTTGAGCAGTCGCAAGCGACGACCGGGTATGATGAAGGCTACCTCGAAACGGTCGCATTTTTGCAGAACGCGACTAGAGAAGAAGGCATTGATTTATTACTCGCAAAGTACAAAGTCGATGCGATCATAATGCCTAGTCAGACTCCTGCATTTTTAATCGACCCCGTTTATGGCGACAGCTTCGCTGGAGGTAATGCTGGCGCAGGTTGGCTGGCTGCAATTTCAGGTTATCCACAGGTGAGCGTTCCCATGGGCAGCATGAAAGGGCTACCTATTAACCTTAGTTTTATAGGCAAAGCCTGGGACGAATCGCTACTGTTAAATTTAGCCTATCAGTTTGAGAAAGAAAGCAAAGCGATAATCAAACCTAGTTTTGCAAACAGCGCTTATGAAACCTCGTATTTTAAAGAAGCGATGCGACCTTTGAAGAAAAATTAATCGCTGCTTAATAACAAGGCTGTCGCTGTGAAATAGCAGAAAGCTTGTCAAAAACACATAAAAAAGCTGCTATTACAAAGCAGCTTTTTTTATATGTCAGTTTAACTTTTGCTTAACGCAAATTAACCTGCTTTCTTCATCCAAGCTGAACACCAACCTTTCGCGTTCACTACTTTGCCCGGGAAGATACCGCAAGGACGCCATTCTTGGCCGTCTTCACCTTGTATATATTGGCAGTTTGCACAGTTAGCACCTTCCACTTTTGACTCGTGGACATATTTTAGTGCAAGGGCAGTTGGATCATCTAATTTAACCTGCTCTTGTGCGTTAGCGCGCAGTGCGACGCCACCCAAAGTTAGACCGATAATAGTTGAGCCTGATAATTTTATAAAGTCACGACGATTAACATTGTTCATAGTGCGTATCCCAATTTGTAGACGAAAATAGAAATGATTCGCTTTTACACTAGACCTAAAATGCAAAAACTCGCCAGCAATGGCGAGTTCTTGAGTCTAGCAAAGTTATGTTTGCTACTACTTATACTTATACAGAAAAAATTTGGATCCTTCCAGCAAAATTAAATAAATACGATGACTTTTTATTTAATTCGTTAAACTTATATGATGACAGAAAACAATGTACTCAGTCGTCATCTTCGGAGCCTTTCTCAATCGGCAGTTTGACTAACAGCCAGACAATCAGCGCTACAACACCAATAGCAACACCACAAACTAACAGTAACTGATCTAAATTTGGAATCATATTGCGCTCCACTATGCCTTTTTTACTGGAATAGTGAAGGGCTTCTGATTAGCCTTAGCATATCCTAGTCGAGCAATTCGATGAGTTGAATGATAAGAGTCCAAACACGAAATTGCTACCGAGTCAGCCGCTTCAATATCAACGTAACCATCTTCACTTAGCCATTGAGGCTCAATAATCACTTCTACCACTTGGCCAATCACGAGTTCTGTTTGGTTGATTGCTAACACTTGTATATCCTGCACCTGCATACCAAGCTTAATTCGTGACTCTAGTACATAAGGTGCCTTTACTTGATCCGTTGTTTGCGGTGTTAACCCTATTTCGGCAAACTCACTAAGCTGCTGATCGTAATTCGCTGACGTCCAATGCGCCTTTTCAACGATTGTCGAACAAATATGGTTAATCGTGTATTCACCCGTATCTTTAATGTTTTGCAGCGTATCCCGACGCACTGTATGTGGTCGCATTATCATGCCCAATAAAGGCGGATGTGCTCCGATATGAAAAACGGAACTCACAACGGCAAGGTTATCAATACCCTTGGTACCATCTTTGCTGCTGGCAGAACGCGTACCGATCAGGTTGCCACTTTTAAAACCTGACAATGAATTGATGAAGTTGGCTCTAACGCGTTGCGCCATATTATCAATGTCACTTGCGTTAAAATATTGGGGAGTCGGATTAAACGGTTTATTACTCATGATTAGTCATCATCCCGTTTAGCTATAATTTCAATACCAAAGCCATTGTCAATAATACTAAGCTCGATAGGAGAGCAACAAATCTGACAATCGACTATTTGTTGCTGTCCAATATCATTCGCTTCATCAATTTCCAAATCGTTGTAAGTCATACAATAAGGGCATTCAAAATTTTCAGTTCTACTCAAACTCATTTTATTACCTTGTAAAAGTGAATATTGTAAATACTATACTTAGAATACATTACACTTTTTATACACAACGCGCCGTGCAGACCACCGAGTGCGTTATGCCATTTATAATCGTTATTTACAATATAACTACGAATAAAATGCTCAGTTGGACGCATTAAGGGTCAAAAAACTCAACAATCACAAGTTGATTGAATCTGAACCGACACTAGCACAGCCTCATTACCACTGCGGTTAAATGGCTAAGCAAAAGCCAAGTCTAGTAGACAGCGTGTTATAACACAATAAAATACTGTATATGCAGACAGTTATTTAGTATGCTAATTCCTTTACAGAGCTTTGACCAAGCAAACCCATACAGCATTTAACTCGGGCACATAAATATTGCGATCTTTACCTACTTACTATTATTTGAGCCATTTTCATGAATTTCTAAAGTTTGTGACGGGCCCATGTGAGGCTTTATTAGATAGTAATGACAAACAATTCATTCAACGCTTCAATTCACTGACGAAATCACAACAGTGTCTCGTCGTGCGTTTTATTAATCGTAAGTCTATCTTCGTAAAAGCAAGCTCTTATGCTTATGAAGAAATTGAAAATATTTCCTGTAATTTGGATTATTTGCATCAAGAAGGTTGGTTTACCGCTATTGAATCGAAAAATACTTCTGCATTTATCGCGCATCTAACCAAAGATGAAATCATTCAAATTATGGATGAAATTAACGCTTCGTGTATTAATGATACCCCCACATTGGTATATAAAAAATCACAAGCAAAAGCCACATTAGTTGACGTTATTTTAAGTGGTGCGAAGCCTAATGAAATTTGCAAAACTAAGGTTTCAAGTGCTTACTGGCAAGGCAACTTTGAACCACATATTAGCTATTTTCTGTATGTGTACTTCGGTAATTTTAGCTCTAAATTAAATCAGTTTTCTATGCGCGACTTAGGGGTTATGCGCACTCGTAAGGAGCAAGCACAAGTGATGGCAAGATTTGCCGACATTGACAGTGCTAAGTCGGCTTTCGTAATGCATTCACTACTGAATGAAATACGCACACAGTTACCTTTATTAAACCGCTTAAGGATCCTCAATCATCTTGAGAACTTACCTAACCCTGTCGGTGCTAAAGCCATAGAATTGGATACAAAAGTACAATTTTTGCTTGCTTGCGAACTACTAAAAGAAGATGCTAGTTACGCATGCTTAGTGTTAAAAACCATAAATACTGACATTGCTCAAGAGAAGTGGGTGCGGGAAGCATACAAGCTGGGCTTCAAAGTCGACGTCGAAACTGAACTAGATCGCATAATAGATGCACCATTATCTGAAGACTTATTGGCCTTTGCAGAAGACTTTTTAGCGCGTAAATATCATAAGAAACGTACCAGCATATTAACTGATATGTTGCGTGAAAACAGTCAAACTATTCTCATTGATGAAATGCATAAAGGCGGAGTTGAACGCGGTGTCGTAGCCTACTATGAAAGACGCGGCTGCACAGCAATGCGAACCGAAAATGAACTGTGGCGGGCTTTATTTGGACTGTATTTCTGGCATGAAATATATGAGTTAGACGGATTAGGATTAACCAACGAATTTGATCACTTGCCTACGTCTCTTAAAACCAACCAGTTCTATGAATTCGCTTCAGAGCAAATTGAAACGCGCCTAAAAAGCACGGATACCAAGGCCAAATTGGTTCAACAACTTTCCTTGGCTGCTGTAAAATACTATGGTCAAGGTAATGTCGTTTTCAAGTGGCGCAAAAACGTCTTAGAACGCCTTATTCTGCTTATTAATCACAGTAAATTGGACGCCTTATTGTCACTGTTAAAGGCGATGACTCAAGACTGGAAAAACTTAAGTGATGGCTTTCCTGATTTAATGCTTATTGAGAATGAGGCACTTCGGTTTGAAGAAGTGAAATCAGAAGGTGACCAATTGCGTCGTAACCAGCTTCTTAGCATTCAAAAACTGCAAAATTTAGGTTTTGATGTCCGCATTACTAATGTAAATTGGATCATCGACCCGATGCAGCCATACGCCGTTATTGATATTGAGACGACCGGCGGCAGCGCGCAGCATCATCGTATTACAGAGGTAGGTATTGTTAAAATGATTGGCGGTGAAGTCGTCGCCAAGTGGCAATCATTGATTAATCCTCAGCGCCGCATTCCGCAAAACATCACGTCGTTAACAGGCATTGATAACGACATGGTGGCGCAAGCTCCGTTGTTTGCTGAGGTAGCTGATGATATTGATGCATTTACCGAGGGATGTGTATTTGTTGCCCACAATGTTAATTTCGATTACGGTTTCATCAAGGAGGAGTTTAATCGCTTAGAGCGCAACTTTCGGCGACCGAAACTCTGCACTGTCAGAGAGATGCGGAAACATTATAAGGGGCTGCCGTCCTATTCGTTGGCCAATCTCACTAAACATTTCAATATTGATATGCAGCGTCATCACAGGGCCATGTCAGACGCTATTGCTGCTGGTGAATTGTTAAACATGGTGAATGAAAAACGTTTAACAATAGGCTAGTTTGCGTTCTTAGTCCTTTATAGAAGAAATAGATAGGCCGGTAATTACACCGAAGCACCGTTATATTACTTACATTAACAAGTAATCCAAACCTCAAGAAAATCAGTAAAAATGGCATGAAAACAAGTTTTAAACAAAAAATGAATCAATTCAGCGAAGAAGAAACCTCTCGTATTATTGAGATGGCGTGGGAAGACCGCACGCCATTTGAAGCTATAGAGCGCTTGTTTGGTGTATCTGAGCCTCAGGTAATCGAAATTATGCGCCGTAATATTAAGCGCAAAACATTCAATAATTGGCGCGCTAGAGTTACCGGGCGCAAAACAAAGCATCTTAAGTTACGCAGTCCGGATGTTAGTCGAGGTTATTGTTCAACCCAATACAAGCCTACACGTAAACGCTAAGAGTGTGCTACCTGCGGCTTTCTATATCATCAAAAACACCTCGTCTAAACTGCGCAGTCACGTCAAAGTACCATGTGCTTTCTTGCTTAGTTTCAGGGTCTTGCACTTCAATTACTTCCATCGGTCTTTCTTCGTGATAGACCAATGACTGACCAGTTGCAAGCATACCGTTAAGTTGAACGAAAGCGTTCAAGTCATTGGTACTGGTGATATAGAATGCAGTGCTCGGTGTTTGGCCATCCCCTGACCGTAAAATAGCATCTATAAAGCCATCCAGTAGGGTGTGGTGATATTCACCAACTAAACGTTCACCTGATTCGTAATGACACACCATCGCACCGTAGTGGCCCGTGAGGCTCGTATAGTTCTCATCGAGAATGATGTTAGTCGCCTGTAAACAGGCTCCCCAATTTTCTTGTTCCATGCTTTCGAATGCTGCTAACTTTTGGGCTTTCTCAGTGTTTCCGTAGGGGCTATATTTACTCGTTAATGGATATACACGTACGATTGCGTCGAAATCGCTTGGGTGAGCCTCTTCACGCAAGAATTTGGCGACGAATGCTTTGTAGTCATCATCTGCTTTAGTGTAATTCAGTATTGATTGCTTTATTTTACGCTGTTTTTCTTTTGCTTGGGCTGCTTGCTTATTTTTTTCCGCTAAGGAGGTTTCGCCAGTTCCAGCTTGATTGCCTGTTGACCCGCAAGCAAAAAGAATCAGTGCTGATATGAGTATTAACGTTACTTTTATCATTGGTGAAAAAAACGTGTGCATTCTAGCTTCCCATTAAAACCCTACAACGAAAAAATTAAGCGTCGACTAATTTAAAAGTTTACTTTATAGGGATTAGCCGTTTAATAACTCTCTGGACGATACTTTTTATGGAACGTTTTTAGGTATAGCCTTTCCACTTTATCTCGTGCCCATGGGGTTCTGCGCAAAAATTTCAGGCTGCTTTTAATCGAAGGGTCGGATTTAAAGCAATTGATATTTATGCGGTAGGCAAGTCCATCCCAGCCATACTGTTCTTCTAAATCTTCGAGAATCGTTTGTAGTTTAACGCCATGTAAAGGGTTATTAGATTGAGTGTTATCAGCTTTATTGTTTTTACCCTTTGAGTCAGCATCTTCAGTGCTATTGACTGCGACACTCTCAGTCTCGGTATCGTTAATTTCAGTACGCGGTTCTTCAATGCTGTTTACTTCAGCGTGTTCAGAACCAGTAATGTTAACTTCAACACTCTCAGCATCACGGTTGGCGTTAGCAGGAGTATGAACAAGCTCACTATTCGTTTCAGGGGAAGTCGGAAAGACTGATGTTTTATTTGCTTCAGTCTTTGATGTTTTATCACTCATATCAGCTCACAGCCTAGCGTTAATTAAAAAGGTAAGAAATTGAACGCGTATTCTAACTCAGTTGTGGTGACATTTTGAGTCCCAAAGTTAATTAGTCCTATTCGGCTTATTAACTTCTCAACTAACTCAGGCGCTTCTAACTCGCTATTCACCAATCTAATTGATGATAACGACCCATCAGGCTCTATGGTTAATCGCACTGTCAGCTTGCCTTCAATTGATGGGTCCTGACGCAACGCTCGACGATACAACGAATATACAGCGCCTTTGTTGGCGTCTAGGATTTGTCTAATGCTGTCCAGATCACGACTACCTATAACGTCTTGGGTTTCTTCAATGCGTTGTTGAGTCGCTAATGAAGCTTCGCCCATTTCACTAGCAACAAACTCAGTATTTCTGCGACCTTCTAATTGACCTGCCGCGCCAACGTCTGAACTCAAACTCCCTAGCTTGATACCGCCACTCGTTTTGTTGGTTTCTCTGCCCAGAATTTTGCGCTGAGACGTGTCTGTTTGTCCACCACCTTGGGTCTGTTGAGTGTTGGCCAAATTAGTCAGATTCACTGTATCTCGCATGCTTGCAAGCTGATCCTGCAAAGCGAGTACACCTTTACTTTTTGCCGACTCACGAGCCTGCTTAGTTTTTTCTTCTAAAGTTGGCTCTTTCGGTTTTGGTTTTGGCTCGGGCTTCGGCTCAGGTTTTGGTTCTGGCTTTGGTTCTTCCTTCGGCTTTTCCGGCAAGGGCTCAGGGTCCGGTTTTACCTCTGGTTCAATCACTTTAGGCGGAGGAGGTGGCTCCTTCGCTTTTATTAATTTAGCCAGTTGCGCTGGTAACTTCTCGCGCTCGGCTCTGGGCACTTCCGGTAACTCGGTCATTTGAACATACATCGCAAGCGCTAACGTTAGTGCCAGAAGGACAATTGTGATGCCAGTAAACGTCGAGTTTTCTTTATCACTACTTTCCCAAGGAAGTAGAGAATGAAAATATACTGAAGATAGGTTTGCAGTACTCATGAGCCATCACCTTCAACACCAACCTCAGCTTCTGCATCAGTAGGGTCGTCGTCGCTGCTTACCTCGAGTTGATTTTCGACCGCCAGTGCAATGTTGGTGTAACCCGCTTCAGCACTGGTTTGCATGATTTTCTTCAAAATCTTATAAGGAACCGACTTATCACCCATAATAGTAATTGATAAACCAGGGTCCTCTTGTGCATTAGGGTCACTTGCATCTACCGGGGCTCTAACAGTGCGAGACGCTTGGTAAAATAGCTCTTCTTTCAACGCCAAAATTATGTAATCTTGCTGCTCATATAAGTCTGCTGTTTTTGCAATAGGCTTACCCTGTAACATAATATTGTTCGCATTTATCATTAACAATAAGGTTTCTTTGGCTGGGGTTTTTACTGTCGATTTTGGCAATTCAACTGAGTCGTCACGCTGCAATACTTGTACATCTGACGCGTTGAGCATCAGGAAAAAGACCAATATGGTAAATATATCCATCAGAGATACTAGGCTAAGCTTAGTTGTGCCTCGTTTATGGTTACGAGACATGCGTTTAGCTCGAGCTGACATCTTCATTGAGCACCTCCCGCATTTTTTAACTCGTATCTTGCTGGTGCTTCGGCGAGCGATACCTCTGGAAAGAGTTCCGCATCAACAACAGATGTGACCAATACCTCTTTGTATGAGCGCGTTGCATCAATCAAGCTAATAATGGTTTGATAATCGGTACTATCAGGCAGCATTAAGATAATATCTTTTTTATCTACCGCCTTGTCTAATAACGTTTGCTTCACTAACTTTAGGGTATTCTGTAACCCAGTAAAATCGTGTTGCATTGCAGGTTCTGCGTCAGCGGATACAAGAGGTTCGCCGTCTTCATCCACAGCGGGTATTTTGGTAATGGTCTTTACCAAGTAGCCTTGTGGAAAAAAGATATTTAATGAGTCATCAGAAACTAAAACCTCCAAGCGTTGATCCTCAATCGGTTCATCCGCTCCAAGTGCCTCAATGCCTGGGAGTATTAACTCCACAACGGTAATTCTTGAGAACACCATCATCATTAACAAAACAGGCACCAATACAATCATCAGATTCATGAAAGAGGTGATGTCTAATTCAGCGTCTTCTTTCTTGGCGTTACGCCCGTGGCGTCGTCCAAACATAAAAATGCTTCCTACTAGTCTGACTGGCGAGTTTTAGGGCTCAAATTCTCTTTGGCAATAAGCGTGTTTAAACATTTCACACCTGCCATTTCCATGCTGTCCACAATTTCGGCAGTCTTGGTGTTAAGCAACGAGTGCAATAGCAACAGCGGAATTGCGGCAATTAGGCCAAAAGCAGTCGTGTTCATCGCCACTGAAATACTTTGTGACAACAAGCTCGCTTTCTCTGAAGGGTCAGCATTGGCAACCGCCGAGAATGCGGCTATTAAACCAATGATGGTACCGAGTAGACCAAGAAGTGTCGAAATATTAGCGAGCATGCCTAAATACTGTGTGCGTTTCTCAAGGCGAGGAATGGTTTCCATCAATCCTTCTTCCATCGCATATTCGATGTCTTCACGCCTTGGGCTAATACCTAAACGAGTAATACCAGCACCAATGACACGAGCAATAGGTGCAGTACTGTTTTGCGTTATTTGGATAATTTTATCAAAATTTTGGTTGGCTAACAGAGGCTCGATTTCACGAAACGCCTTTTTATTAGTGCGTTTTGCAAAACCCAAAAACCAATAACGTTCCAGCGCAATCGCTAAACCAATAGCTAATACAATTGAGATAGGGAACATAAAAGCCCCCCCTTCTTGGAAAAAGCGAACGATGGTATCCATGATATCCTCTTTAATATAGTGATCGTTTAATAACCTAGTCTCAATAGTTCGGCATGAACACAGCACATGAGCCTAAAATGTTAGTTTCTTATAGTCTATTCGTATACGTTTTAATGTTATGTATTGTGAACCATCAATCTGTTGTTTAATTTATACCCAATCAGTTATTTTGTGCATCTACAACAGCGCTAGATTGACTGTTTTTAATCTCTTCAAGAAGCTTTATTTCTTTTAAAAAACTATTACGTTCCAATAAGTTAAGCCTAGTTTTTATAGGAGCCCAACGCTGTTCATTGCGATCAATTCGCTGATATAAAGGCAACTGCCAAGGTACAATTGATAATACCTTTGGTTGTTCTTTATTACCACGAATTGTCTCTTCGAGTCGCAATATATCACTGCTTGACGAGACATTGCCGTCATATGCAACAGTTAGGTCTAAAGGCGCTTGTTGCTGTGTTACTGCTCGAAGCGTGCGGGGCTCTGCTTTTTGCTCTGTCTCTTGTGTTGCCGCTTGAGCAAATACATTGCTCTGAAAACACAGTAGCAACGTAACTACAAATCTAGTATGCAGCGACTGAGTAACAGATGTTTTTACTTTATCCATTCGCTTGCTCCCTCTGCAAGATAGCTATTTGGCGTTGAAGATCCAATATCCACTGACTTATTAATTTCTGTTCTTTCAGCAATGATTTTGCTGGCGATGCCACACTTTGTACTTGAAAATCGAGCAATGCTTTATATAATTTATAGTCCTCTAATGCGGCAACTTTATCGCCGACGTACAGGTCATACAATATACCTCGATTGCGATAACTGTCGGCATTGCCTGGCCATGCATTAATTGCCTGAGCGTAGTGTGCTTCGGCTAAATCAAACTCGCCTGCGTCTCGATAAATAAAGGCAAGGCGATTGTGCGCATGATAATTACTGCCAACTAATTCCAGCGCCGCCTTATAATCGCCTACAGCCTTCTCAGTTTGGTCCTTGGCCCGATATATATCGCCACGTAAGACCCAAACTGCTGTATTGGGCGTTGCAATAAAATATGCGTCGTCAATAACTCGTTGCACAGCAAGCAAGGCTTCATCGGTTTTACCATTGGCTAAGTTGTTTATCCCGCTTTGCACATCCCTTAGCTGGCTCGAATTTAATTTTTGTTGATTTTGTTTGTTCAATTTGAAGGCGTTAAGAGTGCCCATTAATCCACGCACTTTCATTGCAAGTGCTTGTTGTTCTAATTCCTCCGGGGTTAATTCAATGGGAGCGGGTATTGCAGCAACACTATCAGCATTCACCACAGTTTGTGCTGACTGCGCGGCGTTATTTGGCGTGTTGTCAGTACTTTGTGTGGTTTTGGTATCGGCGCCCGAAATATTCGGTAAAGACGGCATGCTTGAGCAACCCGACAAGCTCACCGAAAAGGCTACTACCAACGCCAAAATTCGCAACTTACGGCTATTCAAAATCATCAGCGCTCAACTCCTGAATTTGTTCTGGTTTGCGATAACGCACAGGTAATAGATTTTCGAGGGTCTGTAAACTCTCCTTAACCCAGTCATCATACAAACCGCCGTAAGCACGCTTTGCATTATTTTCATGCAAAGTAATAGCGGTTTCTTCAAATGGGAATGCTTGCTCCTCTAGTAGCAATTCGTATTGGCTTAACTCCAGTGCAGACAATCCATTTGGACGACTCGATTCCATTAAATCTGTAGCTAACACTAAATATAAGTTAGCCAGTGAATAATTTGCTTGCGTCGTGTACTCAGCAATAGCATATGCCATCACGCCATTGTAACGAGCGATCGCATTTTTTAGAGCACTCTGCTTGCGTTGTAAACTCTTATTTAACGGCAACGTCAACTTAATCTTTTTGTAGACAATATCGGCATCAGTAGCGAACACCATTGACGCCATAGCGGCTAAATAACGTGAACGCCCTGTTCGCTCGGCACCGGCTTTTTGGTCAGCAGCAATAAGCTTGTTTAACCAGAAGCGACGCTTCGACTCTTCGCCAGTCTCGGCATAAAATTCGGTCATTTTCAAACGCGCTTCGTTGGCATCTGTTAAAGGCGACGGATATTGATGTGCATAGCTTCTGTAGGCATTCAACGATCCTTCTCTATCACCTGCTCTTAAGAAGTAATCAGCAGCAACATACAATGACTCTCTGCCTAATTGAGTGTCAGGCTGTGCTTTATATTGTGTTATCAATAATGCAGCGGCAGGCTTCCATTGCTCAGACTTTTCATAGGCAACTAATAACTTGCTAGGAATTGTTAGCACTAACTCACTTTTCTCAAAGCGAGTTTGAAAATCAATCAGCATAGACACAGCTTGCGGATATTTTTCGAGAGCTAGTAGGTACGTAGCTGCATCATATTGGGCCGCCGCTCTAAAAGTTGAATCTGGAGTCTCTTGCATAATACGTTGAAGTAGGGCGACACTGTCAATCAAAGCAAGTCGTTGAGTTTCACTCAGTGGCGCAAAATCGCTATCTTCGGATAATGGAGCTGCCAACGTATCCTTCACGTTAGCTGAAGCTAACAGCTGTTCTGATTGCTGAAAGAAAGTAGCGGCTAAGCGATTGGTAAGTTCTTTCACACGTTCATCTTCTGATGGCAGTATATTTAATAGTGTTTCATAACCAGCTTGTGCGACTTGGTAGTTTTCCAGAGCGAAGTGACCGTGCGCTACTACAAGGCGTGCTGAAATTAGGCTTTCCGCATTGATATCGTGTGCCGCAATATGCTTGTCGAGCAAACTCGCTGGAGGTAAATTTGCTTTCGCATAGGCCTCACCATTTAGTCTGTCGCCTGATAATAACCAATCGCTCCAGCGCATCGCATCTAGGTACTTTTGTTGTTCGAACAACCGCTGCATTAGAGACTGCACCACATTCACCGTTCTAGAGTCGGTTGCAAACGTGTCGACAAACAAGCCCTGACTGATCATCTTTTGCGCTTCGAGTTTCTGCTTAAAATCACCATCGCGCAAAACCATACGTTCAGTTAGTTGATTAAATAGTAACAATGCGGCATAAGCAGCATCGCTGGCCAAAGGATTAGGCGAATCTTGATAAGCATAAACTTCAAAGCTCTCAATCGCTAAATTCAGTTTATTTGCAGAGCTTAATGCTTCGCCAAGATAGAAACGCATTTGTGGCACTTCATCGTCGGGTGAGAAAGTGCGAATAAATTGGTCATAATATCCGGCAGCATTTACAAAGGCATCTTGCTTAACTTTGCTCAAATCATCAATTGAAGCGCCGCTCCAAGACGCACTCTGCGCTTGGGATATTGACGATCCCACAAATGCACTTTCGGCTCTTTCACCACCAGCCAATTGTGTATTTGCTGCCAGCATACTCTCAACTGTTTGCGCTATGCTATGTTCATTCTGTGCCAACTCTTTTATGTACTGACGCAAATAAGCACTCGTTTGGCGACCAATAATACTCTGTAGGCCAAAATAATGTGGCCCATCAAGTCCATACGCTGCGACAAAGCCCTGCTTACCTTCAAGCACTAACGCTGGAAATTTGCCCAATATATAAGCATCAATGTGCTTGACGTAGAATTCAATAGCGCGCTCATGCAAAGGATAGGTATTAGCAAACACTAAAAGTGTATCAGCACTGTCTTTAAAGCGATCATCGTTTAAGTGTTGCTGGGCTAGTTCTGCATAAATAAGGTTCTCATAAGCACGCTCTCCATTGGCAATAAAAAAGCGTTTGATTGCTTCGCCATTACCTTGATACGAGAACAGTAGGGCCATAATACGAAGCGTGTCTTGCACTAGCTTCTGCTGTCCTAATGGTAATGTATTAATTTTTATATGAGTTTGTGTGTAGCTATTTTGCACTAAGGTTTCATCTAGCATTTTCGAAAATGACACAAGTGCATTAGCATGCGCCTCTTGCTTGAAGTAACTCCAACCAAGCATATAGGCCGAAATACCATAGAAGTTGTTGGCAGAAATATGGGCTGAATTTTCAGATAATGCGAGGACTTGAGCATAATTGACTACCGCATTATCGTACTTTTGGCGATTAAAATAGTACTCGCCAATGCGGAAATACAATTCAATATGATAGTTAGTCACCGCACTTTCTTGGGCTGGAAATGTTGTTAAAAAACGCTGAGCTACGGCAACTGAATCGTCCGACTTACCATCTAAATCGAGTGCGCGAGACAGTTGGTACATTGCGTCCATGTATTTTATTTCTGAGCGCTTAGCTTCGCTCAACTTTGCAGGATCATCAGACCGCAAATCAGCTTGCGCAACCAATTGAGCTTGCTGCTCTAAAGCTTCTCGATAACGTGAAATTGCTTGATTAAAGTAACTTGCCGGCAGCAGTTGCCCAATGCCCACATCTGCATTAACGCTCAGTGAATTTGGACGACTGATAGAATCCGAGCTGCTTTGAGCTTTGGACTGACTCGCTTGCAAAGCTTCTAGTGGAATGCCATCTTCTTGTGCTTTTTCTGCGAGCTGCATTTCAATATCAGCTAAACGAAAGGCGACCTGCTGACGTTGTTTTTCATCTTTTAGTAAGGGTAACAATGCCGCATATTCGTCTCGAGTTTCTTGCAACGATAACCTTGGCGCAATAGACGGCTCGACCTTTAAAGGCTGAAGGTCTAGTTCAGCTAATGTTGGACGGTTACTTATTCCTTCATTGATCAGTGACGCTTCTTCCTCAGCACTAAACATACTGCAACTTGCCAGCAACATACAAAGAGAGAGAATAAGCATTTTATTCATCTTATAGTCCTCGTCCGGGCTGCGCTAAATCTTGTATGCGAATAATTGCAAGCCTTGTTGCGACTTGTTGATCCGCCAACGCTTGCATTCTTACAGCCATATTCGCTTGTAAAAACCGAGTTAAGCGCTGGGTCAATGAATCAACTAAAATTTTAGTACGGGTATAGTCGTTTTGTGCGCTCAACGCCATCGCATCAACCCGCGAACGTTGTTCATCAATGATTTTAGTATCCCTCTGCAACTGCTTAAGTTGCTGATACTGTCCACTGGCATCAACATAGGCTACTTTTAATATATTAAGTTGTTTTTGGTGTTGCCAGCGGGTTGCGGGATAGGCTTCTGATAATTCCCACTTCAGCACGCCTTTCAAGCGAGCAACACGTAATGCGTATTTTTTAGATAATTGACGTTCACGCTCAGTATTAATGCGCACTATTCTTGCCTCAGCATTTTCTAAACGTTGAAGCGCTGAAACTTGCACATTGGTTGCCAGTAGCTGATCTGATATTTGGTCTGCATTAAGAGCCGATTCAAACGCCGCAATTCGCTTCTTCGCGCGATCCAGTATTTCTTGAGCATCTGTTAACGACAAAGATTTGCTACGACTCGCAAACGCTAACTCGCGTTCCGTAAGTAAACGGTACATACCGTCTATTTGTGCTAGATTTTGATCGAGTGTATTCAATAATTGCTTCGCTTGGCGACGAACTTCAATCAGGTATGCACTGTTAAAATCGCTGTCACCGCTAAGTAATAGAATTTGCAAGTCGCGATGCTCTATGGGCCAATTACCATTCGCTATAGTGTCAAAAAAATCAGCTTGCTGTATTTGTTGATCAAACTCGCTCAACGATGCCATTGCTGAATCTAATTGGCGAGATGAATCGCGCAGTGAACTAAAAGCTTCTGCTAGCGCACCTTGTTGTTCATAGCCGTATGCTAGGCCATGACTAGCCTGTAATGCATAAATACCCTGACTATTGTCACGTAAATATTGCCAAGCTGCCATTGCCAAAGGCCATCGGTTTTCTTGCGCTAATGTCCAACCATACGTCAACATCGCTTGTTCAGCCTGCAGTGATTCACGGCCAATTAATTTGAGTGCGATAAGTGCGTTGGCGAAGTCTTTTTGCTCAAGTAAGGTAATACCTAAACCATAATTTAAGCGGTCAAATAATGCGTTTCGCTCTTGAAATGCTCGAGTTTCTTGACTCTCTGTCAAGCCGTTACCAAACCAATTAAACCAGGACCACCAACTTGAACTTTCGTTTCCTTCTTGTATCGAGTTGGCAACGGGTGTGGCGTTTAACAGCAATTTCGCGGCCATAAAGGCCTCACTTGACGCTTCGTAGTCTTGATTGTTGTGTTCTAACACAGCTTGATTGGCAATAAGGTAAGTTTGATAAATGGAGTCGCTACTTAGCTTCTCTGCAAGTGTTTTCCAATCAGCGTCATTATTCATGCGTTCATGGCTAACTTGATAAATCAGTTCTTCCCTATGCTCAGGGCTTAACTCGTCTTCCAAATCACTATCGATAATCGCGGTATAAGCACGCTCACTAACACCCATACGTTTCTGCGCAAAGCTTGACTTGGCTAACCAAAACCACGTATTGGCTTGAATATAAGGGTCAGCTGATTGGGCTAATAAGCGATTAAAAATACTTTCTGCTTGCTGCGTCATACCTAGCTGCAAACTCACAGCCCCTCTCATTAGGTCGAGCCGGTCTTGGTCTTCAATCGCGTAAGGTGTTTGTGCTGCCAATTCGTTAGTGCGCGCAAGAGCCCCTTGCAACAACGTTTGATCCGGTGCGTCTTGAAAGTAGCTGTAAACGACCTGACCAAAAGCGACATCTTGGCGTTTTTGCGCCAAAATCTGGGCTGGGCTGCGTGTTTCTTCGATAGGAACAGGCATTTTTGGTGTGGAAAAACAGCCGTTGAGTGCTACCGAAACGAGGGTAACACATCCAAATTTAATGGCCTTGAAGTGAGTCAAAAACAAAAGTAAGTCGACCTAAAGTAATATGGCTGAAAAAGTAGGTTGTTGCTTTGACGTCGAATCAACAATTTTAAGTTCTACAGTGGCGGCTTCATCGTCTTTGTCAAACGTCAGCGTAACCGCCCGTTTATAAGGTCTATTTTCAGGTCCTGTGCCAATAAAAAATGCCGATATTTCTCTGCTACCTTGATTAATATTGCCAACGAATAAACGCTGAACACCGCCCTTGTATAGCGCATTAACCTGACGTTCGGTATACAAATAGTAGGTTGCTAATTTACCGTCTATCTTTAACTCAACAGCATCGAGTTTAAAATACTCCCCCACGTCCATGGATAAATACACCGCAACTTGTGTACTCGACGGAAACAACAAGTCCTCTTCCAAAATAAATAAATCACGATTTAAATTCACTAATGCTTGCTTCAGTGTTTCCATTTCCGCCGCTAAATCACTATCAGGGATCGGCGTCTGACTTTTGACGTTAGCTAATATAGGCGTTTGGGTATCGCTTGTGGCCTCCTGCGCATTTGCGTTATTGCTCCACAATGCCGCTATAATTAACAACGCAATCGCTAAACATGCTTGTAATAATACATTCTTAATTAATTGCATTGCGACAATGCGCACATTCGCTAGCAAACCGCGGGTTCGCAGGCTTGTTAATTTTGGGTTTGATGCATTTATAATAATCATTTCTAGTACCAAATTGATGCAAATATGCGTAACACATTTGCTGAGAAGCCAAACAATGGTTCTTCACCTACAGGTGCTTGTGCCGTGGCATCTCGGAAGTCATCGTAATCGAATTTCATGTAATCCCATTCAAAGTGCACCGCGCTCTTTTTGAAAATAGCGGTTTGAGAGAATTGCCATTCGTAGGACACACTAATGCCAGCGGTTAAGCCTGTATAGGTGCTCATTTCTTTATCGCGAGCCATAAAATTAAACTCATCAGGACGACTGAATAAATCTTGATAGAAATCGGCCTTATCTTGTTTATAGTGACGTAAAAATACTTCAAAGATCCAATCATCTTCAATCGGATGGATATAGCCTAATTTAACGTTTTGCGCTTTTATGCCCCATGTATCATTGTATATTCTGGCGTCACCATAAATAGCCGCGCGGTAGGGAAGATAAAAGTTAGCATTAATTGAATAGGCGGTACTTGAGCGAGTATTCGGGTATTTTTCTGTTGCGAAACTAAAGCCGCGGTCGGTTGTTGAATCAAGAAAACGTACAGAACGATACGGGTTATTCAAATAACCTTCGTCTGAGATATGTTCAATATTAAAACCAACAATTAAACTCTTGGTCGCCACTTGGCTAAAGCCTAATCCATACTTCTGACGGTCTGCTTCTTCTTCAAAACTTTCATCACCGCGACGACCAACAACATCCCAACCTTTTGAATAACTGAGCGATATTGTGCTTAAGTCACCAAAAAAGTCTTGGCTGATACCCACATAGACCGAATTAGCTTCAAAATCGTTTTCACTGCTGTTGGTGAAACTGGTACTTAACAGCGTCTTCTCGTTGAGGTAATCAAGTCCAACTGTTTTTTCCTCGCGCACTTCTTCATAAGGACTTGCCGTTGCACGCACATCAATTGATGCACCTGACACAGTATCAACATAATAGTTTGCAGACACCGACACTTTCCCGGCAATACTTTTACGCAACAATACGGAGGGGCCATCAATGGTCACGCCATCGCCTTCATAAGAATGATAAAGCACATCCGCGCGCTCAATAGGAAGTACTGCAGCGTTAGCCGAGCCAATAAATAACATACTAAAGAGCAGACCCAAGAAAGCGATAGCAATCTTAATCCTATTCAGATTTCGACGAATTGCCTTCGCCGTTTGTTTTTTAGTTACAGCCACAACCACCACCTGCGCCGCCATCGGCACCACGCGCACCTTCGCGAGATTCAAAAACGTGCTTTGCATACGCTAAAGCCACCGGATTACGATTCATACTCATAATAGGGTCAGCCAGGTTGCTACGCTCATAAGGCTTTACCCAAGGCTCCAGATCCGCCAATGGATTGATGCCCTCAAACGTACTTGCACAGCCACTACCTAGTGTTGCAACGCAAGCCACAATTATTAATCGGATAGACGCTTTGTTTAGTAATCTCATGTGCATTACTCCCTCATTAGCATTTTAATCGCTTTTTCATATTTCTTTTCATCACCCTTACGGTATCCAGGGTGCAACAACCGTACGTTGCCATCGCGATCAACTAGCACCGTCGTTGGCATTGCACTTACGTCATACAATTGGCTTACTTCGCCTGATGTATCGAACAGCACCGGAAAACTCACTTCAATATCATCTAACAAAACATTAGCTTTTTCAGCTTCGGAATCCACATTTACCGCGAGTATTTCTACGCCTAAATCTTGGTATTCTTGGTATAATTTCTCAAATGCTGGAAGTTCTTCACGGCATGGACCGCACCAAGAAGCCCAGAAATTAACTAATACAATATTGCCTCTTTGTTCAGACAGTTTAATGTTACCGCCATCCCTACTCTTCAGGGTAAAGTCAGGTGATAGCTCGCCTGATGTCGGTTTTGCTATTGCGCCTATGCTGGCGAAGATTAATGCTAATGCTACAGCGCTAGTCATAATCCACTGACGCAAGCTAACGCCTGATACATTATTCAGCGCTATTAATGTTATTAACGCCCTATTCATATTGGTCATTTGTTTGCTCCCGTCAGTTAAAAGAAGAACGTTGTGCTTAGCGTAATAGCAAAATTATGAACGTCCTTTTCTATGCCAATAATGTCGCTGGTAAATACATGATCACGCACGTCTACTTTTAATGCCCAAAAATCAGTAAATAGTAGTCGATATCCGGCGCCAGCACTTATCGTAAAGCGCTCGTCACCACCAAATTCGGTGCTCCCTGCCCCAAATGTAAAATAAACGTCCGAATTGAAGACTAAGTTATCTGTGAAGAAGGTTTCACCATTGATGTTGTAACCTAATGATAAGTTATAATACGTATAGTCCCGTTCTTCTTCGGTTAAAAAGGGCGCACCTCCCGACAATTTCTCAAAACTAGTTTGCCCTGCAGTTGCTTTTGCATAGCGAGCTTCAAGGAATAAATTCTCGTTAATATGATACGCAAGAGAAACGCCAACAACCTCACTAGACTCAAAATCCTCAATGCTAATAAACCCACCAAAAATACCTATTTCGAGGTCTTCGGTATCAATATCAGACTCATTAATTTCACGACGTTCGATATTTGGATCGATCAATGCTGGGGGTTGCTGTGTATTTTCCTGCATCATACGCGCTGCACTTTTTACTGATGAAGTTTGCGCAAACACGTGTCCATTGAACAAAGCAATACTCAATATGATAACGGCGCTCAGTACTACATTTTTACTAAATTTCATTCATTTCACCATGCTATGAGTTTAATGCTAATACAATATTGACTATCATCAGCTATCTACTTACTGCATATTTTAATGGTTTATCGGTTAAAAAAACACCGAAAAACCCAGCTTGAATTCTTCAATACGTTCTTGATCGTCGCGATCGGTTAGGGCAATGATATTTCGATATTCAAACTTTATGACCATGTTTCGCGCAAAGTAATAACGTAAACCTGCACCTACTTCATAAAAATCACTGTTTCGAACCTCGTCTCCGCTTTGCACTAAATTGGAGCGCGGACGAGTATTTATGCCACCAGCACCGATCGTTAAGTAAGGGCTTACTTTCCATTCAGGGAATGTATGATGCTGTAATCTAATTGACCACAATGTGTTTTCAGAGAAATCACCAAGGGCTTGCGTATAGGTTCCCTCAACAACTAAGTTACCCGTTACGTTCCAAGCTGTAGCAACTGACATTGCCGTGACACTTTCTAAGATGCCACCAAATGCGCTAAATTCAAAAGTGCGGTTGGTGTAGTCTTCGAAGCTACCCGTTGGCACATAAAGTTGTTCACCATTGGGTTTTAAGGTTTTACCGAGTTGCTCAGCTGACACCCAGCCTTCTTGGCCTTTATTGGTGATTGCTTTGTACCAACCGGTTTTCTTTTTCAATATGGTGATACTTTCACCTTGCTCAGCAACGTGAAAAATCGGGTACTCGCTAGCGGGCCCAGTGCGAAAGTCGACATAGGGCTCAACGATACTAACAACTAGATCATCGGCTTTGACTGAAAAGCTAAAAAAAGCAGAAGCAATAATAATGACGAATAGAAAGTGTCGATTTAATTTCATTAATTTGTTGGCGCATCAAATGGGTTATTGTAGTTTTGGCCTCCAACATCGAGCCATTCGCTTATCATTTTTAATTCAGCTGGACTCAACCAACCTTGGTGACTACCTGTTTCAAATGGCGCAAAAAACGTACTGCTATTAAGAGCACCATTGACTCGCATCGCACTACCCACACCAACTTGCTGTGTTACCTGAATGGGATTGCCCTCGGCATCAAGAATAGGCTCACCATCTTCATCTAACTCAAATACGGGGTCGCCGTTATTATCAAAAACAGGTATCAAACGCGGTAAAAGCGCACCGTCTACTAATTCCAGTTCGACATCATTAAACATGAGTTCACGGTAACTGGTTAGTAATTCTGCATCGACTGGCGACGGATTACCAGTTAATTCTAGTTGTCCTAACGGCACTTGCAATTGGTTATCGGCATCAAAACGATTATGGCAAGCAACGCATGTATCATCGGTCACCACCAAACCATCAACGACCGAACGATCAAGATCAAATAATGGCTGAATGTGATCTGGAAAATTAATTACAGCGCGGCAAATTGAAGTCCACGTTTGCGCGCAACTTTGAGTGATAGGTAGCGGTGTTTGCAAGTCAGCATAACGGTATGCAATATTAACGGCAGGCGATTGTACAGCTGGGTCTGCCCACACATCTTCAAATAAAATATCAGGCGTTAAATCAGGAACACCATTAATTCGAGTAAAGGTTTCAGCCATGCTTTCACCTAAATCGGCAAACAGTGCAGGATTAGTGTTAGGGAACGGCACGCCAGTGCTCGGTGCGCCATTATTAATAGAAGGCGACTCGGCATCAGCTCTGCCATGCGGACGCAACGTAATATCGGAATTATTGTTACCATCATGACATCCACTGCAAGTTTTAGTTTCACCCGGTGCTACTTGTAGCCAGTTTTGGTGGCGTGCAGAAATACGTTTACCTTGGGCATCAACAATACTAATACCGAAAGGGACTTTAGCCGGCACTGCAACTTTAACTGAGCCGTCAGGTTGAATAGGCGTATAGCCGAGAACCTCGCGCATTAATTGGTTTCTGGAACGCCCAAATGCACTATTATCGATATCAAGCGTGTCTTCATCAGGGATAGACACACTTTTAATAATTCGAAGAAAACGAGCAGGTCTTTGATCAGGGGCAACCACAGTTGGGTTTGCCATATTCACAATCCCTTGTGGACTTAAGTCCTCACCCGCAAAATCATATACGCTGCGAATATGAATAATACCCATATTGGCATCAATTAACGCAGTTTCGCTAGTATCAATGGTTGATGAAGGATCCACTGGAAATGGACGACTTTCAACTGCAACGACTTCCGAATACGTTACGCCTTCTTGCGGTACGACCAAGGGTAGCTGTGTTCCTTGGGCTGGGTCAAACATCCATAATCCATATAATGGAGGTGCTTTTTCGTAAGCTGGATCAAGTAACGTTTCTGCTGTGCAAGGCAATACTGAACGCACAGCATCATCTGCAGCATCGTCAGGTAATGGAGCTAAGAGACGACATTGACTCCAACTAAATAATTGACGATCGCTGCCATCAAATAACGGATATAAAGCGGCAATATAGCCACCAGGAGAAATCTCGGCCTCTATATCGATACTGTCAAACAAAGCCTGTTCTTGCGCAGGACCGGTTAGCGAGGTTGCGGATGCAATTGGCGTGTAATTATCAATATAATTGGTCACATCAATTGCAACAAAATCGGTGCCTAGCTCTGCTTTTTCAAAAGGCGTTAACGCAACAAGAATACGGCCATCTGGAGTCACGCGAGTTTGTGTAAAATGAATATCTGCATTATTACCTGCAGAATCGGTATGGCTATGACGACCATATAAAATTTCTAGATCGCTACCATCCGGATTCATTTGATAAAGGTGCACACCTTTACTACCACCAAATTGATCCCAGCGACTAAATATAATTTTTCCACTGGGCATCACCAATGGATCTAAATCATGGCTTTGATTATATGAAATTTGGTCAATATTTTCGCCATTCTCGTCCATAATATGCAAAACGGAAGCGTGAACTTCGCGACTTTCTTCCAAACCGGCATACTGCGGTTTTCCTTCATCGAGCAGACGGGCCTGATTACCACGTTGACGAGTTGAACTAAATAAAATACGACCGTCAGCTAAATACACCGGCCCGGTATCTTCGCCAGTTTGTGCCACGATGTCAGAAGAAATAACTCGGCGTAACTCTTGTGTTGCAACAACGTATTCCCAAATGTTCCATGTCGGCTGTTCATTCTCGTCCGCATTTTCGTCTTCTGGCGCACGCATGCTGAAAATAAGGCGCGAGCCATCATATGAGCTTTCTAGATCTTTGATATCAATAGGTAGACGATTACCGTCTGCATCGGTTCGGTCTTCAAATACGCTTTGTGTAATATCTACTTCGACGGCAGTTGCGTTAGCCCGCGCTTTAAAAATAAGAGATGCACCCGGAATAAAGAGAGCAGGGGCAGTAATAGAGCGTTGCATGTCCGCACCTTCAATACTCAAATCACGCTTAATAACAGCAATCGGTACGTCTATCACAACGGGATCAGGAGCTTGTTCTTGGTTTGTAAGAGTTTCACCACCACATGCTGAAAGTACAAATAAGCATGAGCAAAACATCACCGTTGCTAGTGATTTCTTTAACAAATAATCGGTTGTTGGGTTACGAGTTATCATATTACTCTGCTCATTGTGAAGATAAAACGGCACCATTATGATACTGGCCTACCTTACGTATTTATACTGTCACTAAAGTGCAACGCCTTTATTTACTTGACCTGAAAGGTATATATATTTAAACGCTCGCGCTACGCACTTTCACCTGAAAGTGACAGCCTTACACCATGGAGTCTGCAGGACAATCTTGGTTTCCATATGTAAGGATTAATTTTTATACTGTCAGTTTAGGTATGTTTTCTTACCCCACAATTGCGACAATTAATAACAAAAAAAATTATTTTATTTAGTTTTAATTCCAAATTGATATATATGTTTTTCAGCTGTTAAGTTGTTGTCGGCAAATATCAAAAGCACATTAATGCTACCAATAATTAAAAATCCTCCCTCTAGGCCAGTAAAAACAAGAATGCCTACCGTTATCACAGAGTTAACCAAGCGAAGTAATTAAAAAGAATACCTATCAACCGTTGTGTATTGGTAACACCTTGTTCTGCTTTGATTACATTAAACAACTAAAAAAAAGGGTGAATATAAAATTAAACCCATATAAAACAGCTTGTTAGAAGGTACGGCATAGATATTGATGAGAGGCAAAAATGGCGTCTTAAATCCCGTTTGTTTATTGTACAGTCACCGACTTAATGATTAATCGGTATACAGATAAACACTTATTGTTACCAGAGAATAACTAACGATACCTAAAAGGCGGGTATAACAATATTCACATTCAAAAAAGGAGTTGATTCGATGTATTTGTCAGCAAAAGAATCAAACAACCCAATTAGTAACGTATGTACGAAGGCAAAGCAGTCGCTGAAGTTGCTCTGTTTATCTGCACCGCTCATTTTCGCAAGTGCATTGGTATCTGCCGGACCATCAGAACAAGCTAAACGTATGCATGACCGTTTAGCTGGCGTCCCAGGCACATCAATAATAATCCAGCAAATGGCTGATTTAATAGAGGCTGGTGATGCTCCAGGCGCAGCACAAATAGCGATGCAGTCACCTAGCTTTTATAATGTCACAATTAAGAATTGGGTTACACCATGGACGAATGAAGAGTTTGACGTTTTCGCACCGCTGAATGACTACACCGCAACGGTTATTGGCATGGTCAGGGATGAAATTGATTTTCGCCAGGTGTTAACCGGCGACATTCTTTATATAGCAGATTCTAGCACTGGCGCACCTTCTTACAGCAATAATAATAATGCACATTACGAGGCCCTAGAAAATTCGGGTGCAGACTTATCTACTGTTTTGGTTGCAACCACTCAGTCCTCATTGACGGGTATTCCAGCACAAGCGACCGCAGGGATAATGACAACCAGAGGCGCTGCCAAATCTTTCTTTAAAGATGGTACAAACCGAGCCATGTTCCGTTTTACCCTCATGAATCATATGTGCGCCGACCTCGAGGCATTTAAAGATACTAGCCGTCCGCCAGACAGAATTCGTCAAGATTTGAGTCGCAGCCCAGGTGGCGATAGCCGCATATTCACTAACTCATGCTCAGGTTGTCATTCCGGTATGGACCCTCTCGCGCAGGCGTTTGCCTATTATAATTACGACTATAACGTGGAAGCTGACCCTGATGGCGAAAATGGACGCATTGTTTATAACGCTCAAGGTCAACTCGATACTGAAACACAACTTAGGGTGCAAGCTAAATATTGGATAAACTCAAATAACTTCCCTTTTGGTTATGTCACGATGAATGATAACTGGGACAACTATTGGCGCCAAGGCCAAAACCAAACCATTGGTTGGTCTGACGCACTTCCCGGCACTGGTAGTGGTGCAAAGTCGATGGGCGAAGAGCTTGCGAATAGTCAAACTTTCGCAAATTGCCAAGTTAAAAAGGTATTCAAAAACGTCTGCTTGCGCGCACCTCAAGACGAAGCTGACCGCACAGCAATTACTCAAATTCAAACTGAATTTATGGGTAACAACTACAACATTAAAAACGTGTTTGCCGCTACTGCAGACTACTGCAAGGGGGAATAGAACATGTTTAACTCAACTCCAAACTCTAATTTGCAAACTGTGCTAGGCGAACATCGCATCAGCAATACCTCAGGTTTTTCTCAAACGGTTCGTGCTGTTCGCCACATTGGCGCAGCCAGCATCGCTATATTGCTACTGGCAAGTTGCGGCGGGGGTAGCACGACCGAGGTAGAGCCAATGCCTTTGCCACCTCCGGCGCAGCAACCTTCCTTAAATTATATAGGCCCAGTGCCAGCAACCACCGACGTTCAAAACTTTAAGTTAGCCCTTTGGGATAACATTGCCAAGCCGGATCGTTGTGGCGCTTGTCATGTGCAAGAACAGCAATCACCACACTTTGCGCGTTTCGATGATATTAACCTTGCTTATGCTGAAGTTAATCGTCTTATTAATAGCTCGCGTATCGCCGAATCTGAACTTGTCACTAAAGTAGCGGGCGGACATAATTGTTGGTTAAGTGATGCATCGGCTTGTGCTGATATCCTTACTACTTGGATTGGCAATTGGGTAACCACCGAAGAACTGACTACCAACATAGAATTAAATGTCCCTTTGGTTAAAATTCCGGGTGCCAATAAAAACTTCCCAGCTGATTCTGGTTTGTTCGGATCAAATGTTTATCCTTTATTACGTGAGCATTGTGTTGACTGCCACCAATCAAGTGCAGCCATTCCCATCTCGCCATATCTAGCATCATCAGATATTGCTGAAGCATATGCTGCATCAACCTCAAAGATGAACTTAGATTTACCTGAAGACTCAAGGATAGTGGCAAGATTACGAGATGAGTTCCATAACTGCTGGACTGACAACTGTCGCAGGGATAGCCAAACACTAGCAGACGCTATTCAAGCAATGGCAGATGCTATTGACGTAACCCAATTAGATGCAAACTTAGTTAGCTCACATGCGCTTACTTTATTTGATGGCACGCTAGCAACAGGCGGTGGTCGTTTTGAGTCTAACCTTATTGCAAAATGGGAATTCAAGACAGCAGCGGGCAATATTGCTTTTGATACCAGCGGTGTTGAGCCAGCACTCAACCTTACATTAAGCGGCGCTTACGAGTGGGTTGGTGGTAATGGTATTCAGTTAACTGATGGTAAGGCACAGGGTTCAACTGCTGATAGTAAAAAAATTCATGACTTAATCGTCTCCACTGGCGAATTTGCTATCGAAGCTTGGATTGCCCCCGCAAACGTAACCCAAGAGGGGCCCGCGCGTATTGTTAGCTATTCAGGTGGTCGCGACAAACGTAATTTCACTTTGGGTCAAACTCTTTACAACTACGATATGCTATTACGCCATGAAAATACTGATACAAATGGTATGCCTGCACTCAGTACTCGTGATGCCGATGAAGACTTACAAGCCGCTCTTCAACATGTTGTCGTTAACTACGACGGTGTTGGCGGTCGTCAAATTTATGTAAATGGTGAATTTACAGATGATCAAGACGATATTGAAGCCGCAGGCTTAAGTGACTGGGATGATAGCTTTGCATTTGTCCTTGGTAACGAAGTTTCAGGTGATGTGCCTTGGGGAGGAACAATCAGAATGGCCGCAATGCATAACCGCGTATTGAGCTCTGAGCAAATCGTGAAAAACTTTGATGCCGGAGTCGGTGAGAAATTTTTCCTACTCTTTGGTGTCTCAGAAATCATTAACGTGCCGCAAAGCTATATTGTATTTGAAGTAAGTCAGTTTGATTCATATAGCTACTTATTTACCGAGCCCTCAATAATAAGCCTCGATGCCAATGCAAATCTTGACGGTATTACGTTAACCGCTATTCGTATTGGCGTTAATGGACGTGAATCAAAAGGCGGTCAAGTTTTTGCAACCTTGAACTTAACGGTTGATGGTGTACAAGCTGCTAGTAATGAATTAGGCCAGCAACTTTCTCCACAAGGTACCATTATTCCAGTACAAAAAGGACCTGTTCAGGACGAATTTTTTCTTACTTTCGAAGTGCTAGGTGATGCGGTTTCTTTGCGGCCAACTGCGCAAGCTCCAGTAATGGTGCAACCCGTGGACTTGGCTCCGCAATCCGACATAGGTATGCGTAACTTTGCTGAAGTCAATGCAAGTATGGCCGCACTTACCGGAGTAATATCCTCACACCCTGATGTAAACAGTACCTATCAGCAGTTACGTCAACAACTGCCAAGCGTAACTGAAATACAAAGCTTCTTAGCGTCAAATCAAATGGCAATAACGCAAATGGCAATACGCTATTGTGATGTATTGATTGAAAGTGACGACATTAGAGCTGAGTATTTCCCAAATTCTGATTTTAATCAGTCCGCAAATTCTGGATTCAGCTCTGCAGACAGGTCGGCACTTATTAATCCGCTGATTGACCGCATGATTGGAAACGGCTTAAATAGCCAGCCAGCATCGACTGATGTAGCAACTGAATTAAATAACTTAATCGACCGCTTAACGACTTGTTCAAATAACAATTCTTGTTCAGCGCAAACGACATCCACAGTAGCAAAAGCAACATGCGCAGCCGTTCTAGGCAGTGCTGCTGTTGTTCTGCAATAGCCGCTGCGAATAGGTGATTAAAATGAAAAAAATAACACGTACATTTTCAAAAAAGTATTCTGTCGGCGCTAACGCTAAAACAGATCACGGAGGCATGGGGGGTAAAAAGGGCTCAGATCCAGACGCGCCTCTATTCCATCAAAACCATAGCAAACCAGTAACACGTCGTGATTTTCTAGCTCAAGGCTTTACAGCTGGTATTGGTGCAGTTGTAGGCGGTTCAGTATTAAGTATGTTGGGAGGTTCGGGCAAAGCACGTGCCAGTTTGTCGCCTGATTTAGAAGCATTAAAAGCAGGCTGTGGTATTGCAACTCAAGGTGCTGGCAAGATACCTTTTATCGTATTTGATTTAGCTGGCGGTGCAAATATTGCAGGGTCAAATGTATTAATTGGCGGTCGTGGCGGGCAAATGGACTTTTTAAGTACGCAAGGCTATAGCCGTCAGGGCTTGCCTGGTGACATGCTCCCGAGTATTGCCAATCCCATCGTCGGTTTATCTGACTTTATCAATAATGAATTAGGCTTGGCGTTTCATGCTGACAGTGGATTTTTACGCGGAATTCAAGAGAAACTAGCTGTTGGCAATCGCGCGAATGTGAATGGGGCTGTTATCCCAGCCCGCTCAGAAAACGACACAGGAAATAATCCGCACAATCCAATGTACGGAATTAACCGTGCGGGTTCAGACGGTTCATTATTAACCTTAATTGGTTCAAGAAACTCCGACAGTGGCGGCAGCTCCATGGCTCCGGCAGCATTAATCGATCCTGGTAAACGCCCAACAAAGGTAGACCGAGCTTCCGACGTAACCGGCTTAGTGGATACCGGCGATCTTGTTGGCTTGTTAAGTCAAGAAGATGCGGTTTCGGTAATGGAGTCAGTTCAACGCATTAGTGACATGAAGCTTAATCGCGTTAATACAAAAATTAGTAGCGACGAAAATCTAAAAGAACTCGTGCGCTGCGGTTATGTTAAGAGTGCAGATATCGCCGATAGATTTGGCGACCCATCCTCACTTAACCCTGAACTTGACCCTAATATTGTGGGCGATAGCGGCATTTTCACTCAAGCAGAATTTGACAGTGATCGTGAATTTCAAAAAACAGCGTCAGTAATGAAGTTGGTAATGAACGGTTTCGCTGGCGCCGGCACCATCGCGATGGGCGGCTACGATTATCACACTGGCAATCGGTCAACGGGTGAAGTAAGAGATTTGCGCGCTGGCAAATGCATGGGTGCGGTATTGGAATATGCCGCTCGCGTAGGTGTTCCTGTCATGATGTACGTAGTCAGTGATGGCTCAGTATTTAGTAACGGTATGATAGACGACTCTGAAAACGGTCGCGGTAAAGGTGTGTGGACGGGAGACAACTCGTCCACCGCTGCTTCCTTTTTCATGGTTTACAATCCTAATGGCACACCGCAATTAATCGGTGGTACGCCAGAAGAACAAGCAGTTAGCCAACAAATTGGTTATATGCGTCGCGATGGCTCCGTTGAAACGTCAGCAACACCGGCTGCGAACAACGTCAACTTGTTGGTTGAAACGGTTATCTTAAACTACCTTGCTTTGCACGGTGAACAAGGACAAATGCGTACCTTATTTCCACTAACGGGCTTAGGTAATGCTGCCTTAATGGATTCACTGACTGCATTTGAACCTATAGTAACTGGTGTGATTGGGGCTTAGCAATATGAAGAAACTTGAGCCTACAGTAGGCTCTTGAGGGTAACGACTTCAGAATGCGAGGGCTCGTCATGGATGACAGGCAAGACAGGAATGTTAACTTCTTCGAACCTATGTTGTACGTAAGCTATTACGTCAAATCTGAATGAGTAAATAGAGGCAAAAACCCGTATCAACATGATTTCTGCCTCTTTTACTATCCTAAGCTTTCTTACTTAGCTTTTGTCCAGACAAATTCTTCGAATGGCTTGTCTATCGGTGTATTACCGATATGGTTGGTATAATTACTAATCACCTTTTGTGACAAACCTAAAATAATATCCAACAGCTGCTGTTCACCATAGCCAGCAGCATAAAAGGTATCTAATTGTTCCTGGGTAATGTGGCCGCGATTACGCACAATAATCAACGTCGTGTCTAGCAGAGCTTGTAATTTAGGCGTAGGCATCGGCTGTTCATTGCGCAGTGCGTCCGTCAATGCAGCATCGACTTTCATCGAGTGTGCGATACCAGTGTGGGCAGGAACACAATAGTGACATTCATGTTCAACGTTGATGCCCTGCCAAACTACGGTCAGTTCTTCAGCATTGAATGACGAATTAGAAAATAATTCGTGTAATTTTTGATATCCCTCAAGTGCTTGTGGCGAGGCAGCTAAAATGCCGTGCAGGTTAGGTATCATACCAAACGCTTTTTGAGAGCCTTCTAATAATAGCTTGCTTGCTTCGGGTGCTGATTCAATTGTGTGAATTTTTAATGATGTCATTGCGTTTCCTTTAAATGAAAAGTTACTTCAACTTAATTTTGCGTTTACATTTGACGGTCACCAAATTTGCTGATGAATGGATTCATAGAAAAACCCCTATCACCGCAATTTCTATAAAAGCGCCAATCAATCGCCTAATTTCATGGGTAGGAAAATCTGATCGACCTTTCTGTATTGCGATAATTGGACTGAAATACCTTATGTAAATCTGTGCCGTCAGTATTTTATACCGGTTGGTATAAATAACTCGAAGGAATTGTACCGATTGGTACGCTAATGTCAATGGGCTTAATCAAATACAGCCATGGATTGCCGTGATAGTGCGATAAAATCTCCATTAATACCCCATATTGGAGCGTCAGTATAATCATCTGCGCCTTGGCAGCATCTTATTTACAAGCAAACCAATTACTTGGTGATAGTATTCTGTGAGGATAAATAAAATGAAAAATTAGGCTTAGGGGGGTAATACTTAATACCATGAGGTTAAGCATTCAGGAAAATAAAACGAAAAGAAGGCAGATCTGACAGATAAGATAACTGGGCCAGTTTTAATGAAGCCCAATTCCAGCAAGGATAGTATCTACAGAATATTCCAATTCCGACTTTACCGCGCCAGACCGAGCCATAGAGGCCGTACCTTTCAATATTGTATAAAGAGATAGGCTATTGGATTTAGCATTTTTGTCTAACCCTAACAAAATGGCTTCAGGATCATTGCTAAAAATCTCTTCATAACATTTTGTTAGAATTCCATCAGTCTCTTTTAGCATTAACTCAGCTTGCAAAGGTATACCACCGCCAATCAACTCTGATTGACATAAGGCCAAATAACAGCCTTTTGCATTAGTAGTGCTGCATTGCATATCAACAATCGACATCATATGTTGTTTAAATCTAGTTTTTAGCGCAACACCTTCCTCAAATAACAATGCCATATGAGTCTTCATTTTGGTGTCGAGATAACTAAGCGGTTTCTTGATTAACCCAAAGGAGACAACTAATCTGTGTAGCCTGGTGAACTGGTACACGACTATATGTGAAAAGAAAGACTACAAGATTAACCGCAATCGCCACCCGCAACTGGTAAAATGGTACCAGTAATATAGCTTGCATCATCGGACGCGAGATATAATATTGCAGATGCTTGCTCATCCAGTGTGCCGTAACGATGCATAAAGCTAGTTTGTTTGGTTTGATCAACAATCTGTTTATACCATTTATCTTGTTGCACAGAGGACTTTTCCGAATTTCTTGGTGTTACCCTGGGTGGAGCTTCCGTGCCTCCTGGTGCCGTAGCATTTACCCGAATATTAAATTCGGCGTATTCAAATGCTAATGCAACAGTTAACGCATTCACACCACCTTTTGCCGCAGCATAAGGTGCTCGGTTAATACCTCGAGTAGCAACCGAAGATACATTTACTATTGCGCCACCACCACTTTTTAACATTGCTGGTAATACTGCTCGGCAACACCACATTGTGGGAAATAATGAACGTTGCACCTCCTTTTGTATTTGTGCAGGCTCATATTTATGATAGGGCTGAACCCAAATAGTTCCACCAACATTATTAATGAGTTTATCAACACGCCCAAACTTCTCTAACGCTTTATCGATGGCACTTTGAGCTCCTTCGAAGGTTTCTAAGTCTGCAGTAATTGCAACAACATCATAGCCATCTTCACGCATTTCCTTGGCAATAGCGAGTACCTGCTCGGCCTGGTCAACCAATAGTAATTGACCGCCCTCTCGAGCAGCTCGTTGAGCGACCGCAAGACCGATTCCCTGAGCTGCGCCAGTAATAACAAATACTTGCTTGACGAACCGACCCATTAGGCTTTCTGCTCATTTGTAGGAGTGCTAGCATTAAACTTTTCATAGTGAAATGATTGTGGTTCGATTCCCGATGACTTAAAAAAGCCTAATACCGCATCTACCATTGGTGGTGGCCCACATGAGTACACATCTGCACTAGATACTTCAAACGGCACTGCATCCATATGGTTGGTTACAAACCCTTGGCGTTGTTCGTCATCATCGCTAGTAACAACAACAGTATCAAATGTGAAATTTTCAATATCATCCTTAAATTTCTTTAATACGTTTAATTTAACCAAATCATTTTTATTGGTTACACCATACAACATATAAATACATTGTTTAGAAGAGGACTTTTTGAGGCTCTCTAACATGGACAACAATGGCGCTAGCCCTGTGCCACCGGCAAGCATTAAAATTGGGCGAAGTACTTCACGTAAATAAAAGCTACCTATAGGCCCATTGACTGATATTGAATCGCCTATTGTGGCATTTTCAGATAAATAGGTGCTCATGAGACCGCCAGGCACATTACGAATCAGGAAAGTAGCCGAATCCGATCCAGATATAGAACTAAATGAGTATGCACGGGTTTCAGTAGTGCCAGGGACTTCTAGATTTACATACTGGCCGGGTAAAAATATCATGGGTACCGAAAGTTGGATCACAAGTTCGATGCTAGTTTCAGATAGCGTTTCGACCTTTTCTATAGAGCCAGAAACAGAAATAGTGCCTGTTTTACACATGGATGATGTAGCAGGTATAGCCAAAATGATATCGCTCTCAGGCACCATTTGACAGGTTAATACTCTACCATCTTCAGCTTCTTCATCCGTGAGAGCATCATCCATATACTCGTCACCTAAATCATACTTACCCTGCAAACAGGTACCTTTACAGGTACCGCAAACACCGTCGGAACAATCCATTGGCAAGTTGATTTGGTGCCTATAAGCTGCATCCAGTACGGTTTCTCCGTCATTGGTGGTGATCACCCGGGTTACGCCGTCTTCAAAGTTTAAGGCTACGCTAAATGTCATCGCCGTTTTTCCTTTTATTACAGATGATAGACATCAACAACCTGATTAATGTAATCATTATTTAGGACAATCCGCTTATTGATAATAAGCGGCTGATCACCGCTGATATCCAGAGTGTAGTAATTTGTTCCAAAGAACTGTGATGTTTCACGATATCGATGGCTCAATGTATTAAAATTAAACCGCAGCTCTACCGTTCTTTCATCCTGTTTGAGTATCTCCAAGTTAGACGATTGATGTGTGGTTCTTGGCTCTGGCATACTCGCACCTGAACGCTCTGTTTTAAGGCGATAAACGCGATCTTCTAGGCCATTTTTATTCGGATAAAAGATCAGCGAAATTTCTGACAGTGGGTCTTCAGTTAATAAATCATCATCATCCCACGCTGGCATCCAGTAGATGACACTTTTGTGGTAACACGCTAGCCACTCTTCCCATTTTCGATCATCAAGTAGTCGAGCTTCACGAAAAATAAAGGCCTGGATTTGTTGATAAGTCATAATATGCTACTCCACACTTATTGCTGTACAACTGGAATGAGGTTAGCGCGCTCTTTATTAACGGCTTTAAGCATTTCTTCTATCCAGTGTTGATGATGGTAAATATAAAGGCCTTCATCTTCAGGTTTAACACCTGTAGATATAGGCTTTAACCCTATTTCGTCTGCGTAATGATCTCCGCCTTCTAACCAGTGCTTGGCTCCTCGGCTCATATCGTTCCATTTCATTGCACTTGCTTCATAACCACGTTGGCATGCTCTGAACTCTTCTAAATCGTCCGGTGTTCCAAGGCCACTAGCGTTGAAGAAGTCTTCATACTGGCGTAAACGCTTTGTACGGTTTCCCGCTGACTCACCTTTAGGCGCAAAACAGTAAATCGTAACTTCGGTGCGATCTACTGAGACAGGATGTAATACGCGAATTTGAGTTGAGAATTGATCCATCAAATATACATTTGGATACAGGCATAAATTTCGAGTCTGATTAAGAATAGTGTCTGCTCTAACCTCTCCTACTTCGGCAATCAGTGCATCCTTACGATCGTAAATTGGTCTGACCGTCGGGTTTAAAAGTCTTGTCCACAACATCATGTGTCCATTTTTAAAAGAGTAATAACCGCCTTCTGCTGACCAACTTTTAGCATCAACAGCTTCAGTTCCACCTTCATCATAATTTCTGCGACCCATAGTGGATAAATAGTTCCAATGAACGCTACCCACGTGGTAACCGTCAGCGCCATTTTCGGCGGTCATTTTCCAGTTACCCCCATATGTATACGTTGAACTGCCGCGTAATATTTCAATACCATCAGGAGCCTGATCAACTATGTTATCGATGATTTTGGTGGTCTCACCAAGATGTTCTTTAAGTGGTAAAACATCTTCGCTAAGGCTACCAAATAGGAAGCCTCTATAGGATTCAAACTTTGGTAGCTTTTTCAGATCGTGTGATCCGTCAGTATTAAAATTATCTGGATAACCACCTTTTTTCTGATCTCTTGCTTTTAAAAGTTTCCCAGTATTTTCGAATGTCCAGCCATGAAATGGACAAGTCATTGAGGTTTTATTTCCGCGTTTTTTACGACATAGAGTTGCCCCACGATGTGAGCAAGTATTTAAAATTGCATTCAACTCACCGTCTTTGCTTCGCGTAATAAGAACCGGCTGACGACCAACGGTCGTAGTAAAGTAATCACCGATTTCTTGTATTTGATTTTCGTGGGCGAGGTATACCCAGTTACCTTCAAATATATGTTTCATCTCGAGATCAAATATTTGTTCATCTGTAAAAATTTTACGGTCGTAGCGGTAATGACCTTTTTCAGGATCTATTTCAACCGCACCTTTAATTTTAGCTTCGAGTTTGTCTAGTTGATTCGTCATAAACTATCTCCGGTGACGTATTCAAAATTTAAGGAGTAAAGTGGGCTTAAGCCTGCTCTAATGTGCAACGTGCTCGGGGATGCGCTTCTTGGATGGAAGAATCTGCAGTTCTAACCAAGGTTATATCAAAGTGGACATCAAGAAATTCACCGCTGAAGCCATGTTGTTTAATTAACGCTTCATCGCTGATTGGGTTGGCATCAACCACAAGCTCCTCACGAGTACCAAATGCGAAGTCGTCATAGGTGTATTCATCACCTGCCAAATTAATTTGTGAGGTAAGATGTTTGAACTCTGGTTTGGAAACAAAGAAATGGATATGCGCAGGACGATTGCCGTGACGGCCTAGCTGATCTAAAACTTGTAAGGTTGATCCGCCAGGAGGGCAGCCATAACCATTAGGTACAATTGAGCGGGCTGTGAAAAAGCCATTCTCATCCGCCAAAATACGACGGCGTAGATTAAACTCACTATGGGTAGTCTGAAAGTGTGAGTAATTACCGTCGGTATCTGCATGCCAGACATCAACGAGTGCCCCCGCTATAGCATTACCTTCTTCATCTAAAATCTGACCATGCAGTAACATACCTTGTCCAGGGGTTTCACCATCATCCATGCGGGCTTCGGTGTTTGAAATAGGTGCACCGGCTACATAGAGTGGCCCTTCAATTGTCCGCGGAGTGCCTCCGGCGATACCGGCCAGCTCATCTCTAGCGTCTTGTCGAATATCTAAATAATGGTCAAACCCTAACCCCGGAGCCAGTAGCATAGCTTCCATGTTTGTACCAACTTCATTTATATAGTTCGCACCCTTCCAAAACTCTTCCGGGGTGATGTCCAAATCTTCTATCATCTGATATATATCAGACAGCAGCCTGTGAATAATTTCTTTCATTCTCGGGTTGCCTTCTGCATTATCAAGTCCCGCTGCTTTTTCTAATAAAGTTTTAACAGCGTTTGTTTGCATTGTTTTAACAGTCATTTTTATTCTCCAGTTCTTTGTACAACCAATAGGTTTGTTGTTATTTAATAGATGATGGATGAGCACATAGTGGTGTCACGACCACATCCATGTAGGGATATAATGGAAGCTTCATCAGTATCTCGTGGAGGTGGCTATTGTCAGTAACATCAAAAATACTGACGTTGGCGTATTGGCCAACAACACGCCAAATATGACACCAGATACCTTGTCGCTGTAGTTCTTCTGAGTATTCTTTTTCCACCAATTTAATTGAATCAAACTGCTCGGGTGACATGTCTTTTGGGGGATTAACAGTCATCTCAACTTTAAATAACATAAGAGTCTCCTGCGCTTTATTTACGCATATATTTAGTAAATTTTTGTTCATCTATCTCGAGTCCGAGCCCGGGTAGGGTTGGTACGTCGACGCCATTATTCTGATAATTAAGCGGGGTTTTGACGAAATCGTCCTGAAGTAAAAGAGGGCCGAACATTTCCGTGCCCCACTGCATCGATGGTATTGTTGACCAGGCATGCAGTGCAGCTGCGGTGCCAATAGAACCCTCCAATAACGTTCCACCATATACATCGACACCGGCGGCAGCACATACAACCGCAACATCAAGGGCTGCGGTTAAGCCCCCGGCTTTTGCAATTTTGAGTGCCACCGAGCCACTGAATCCTTGCCGACTTAATAAGAACGCATCACGCTTATCTAAAATGGATTCATCAGCCAATATTGGTATGTTGAATTTTTTGGATAATCTCACCAAAGAAGCAAAGTCTTTAGCTGGTGTTGGTTGCTCAACTAAATCAATTCCAGCTTCTTGAAGCGCAGCCATACCTTTTATTGCAGTGGATTCATTCCATGCCTGATTAACATCAACACGAATACTCACTTCATTCCCCAGTGCGGCTTTCACTGCCGTTGCGTGAGTAATATCCTGTTGCAAAGAGTTGGCGCCAATCTTCAATTTGAAATTACAATGACGATTTTGCGCTAGCATTTCTTTTGCTTCGGCTATGTCTTTAGATGTATCTCCTGATGCTAAGACCCATAAGCAAGAGATGTGGTTCTGACAACTACCACCTAACAATGTTGAAATAGGCACACCAAGTTGTTTACCTTTTAGGTCAAGCAGGGCCGTTTCAATGGCTGATTTTGCAATAAAATTACCGCGAATGGACCTGTTCAGCATGTTCATTAGTTCTTTTATACTGTCCAGGGGTTTATTACAAAGTAGTGGGATAAAATAAGTATCAAGATTGGTTTTAATACTTTCTGGGCTTTCTGGGCCGTATGCCAAACCGCCAATTGTGGTGCCTTCACCGATGCCTTCTAAACCTTGTGAATCACGGATCCGCACAATCACCATAGATTGTATTGCCATTGACGTCATTGATAATTTGTGAGGTCGAATTGTCGGTATATCAATAATAAAGGTGCTGATTTTTTCAATCTTTATCATGTTAAATAACTGTTACCATATAGTTAACGTCCCCTTAACTTAATGATTATTTACTTCAATAACCAATATCGAATTAGTCGGCAGCGATACCTTGGAGGTATGATAAAACTATGGTAATTAAAGTTTTTTGGGTAGTAGCTGGAAAGCTAAATCTAATTAAAACGGTTGAAAAATGATTCATTCCACAACCGCCCTTAATAAGGCAAATTATGTAGCCAGAGCAACATACTGGTATAATCAATCATCTAGGGTAGTTTACCCTTATTGATGTGCAGTTTGATTAAGCTACGAATTTGGAAAATCCGGTTGGATAACGCCTTTGAAAATGTGCGGTTTGTCAGTGCAGGCCAGTAGTAAATCGCCTCTAGTCAGCATGCTCACGGCGGAACTCGCCGAGCAACCAAGCAAGTGCTATGCCGATCACCAGCGCCCAAAACGGTGCGCTAATACCGAACAGGCTGAATTTGCTCATAGCTACGACTAAGGCGACGAATGCACCAATCTGGAAGCCAGTTTCTTTGCGAAACGCCTGCTGCAGTGCGCTAAGCAAAACTCCGATCATCGCTAGTCCAGCAATTACCATGATCAACTCGCGCGGCAAGGCGAGGAGGAATGGTACGGCGAGGCCGGCAAAAACACCGAATAGGGTAAACAGCACTCCATTCACCAAAGCCGCCCCGTATCGTTGACGTGGATCGTCTCCGGACTGCGCAGAACCGCAAATCGCCGTCATCGGTCCGGCGATAATGATGCTATGCCCACCTAAAATCCCAGAAAAAATACCACCCAAACCGCACACAACCGTCATCGCATTGACCGGTGGCTTATAACCCTCGACCATCAAAACGCCGGTGGCCTGGGCATTGTCAGCACCGATTATCAGCGCTGCCAGCGGTACCGATATAGCGAAGAAAGTGGCAAAGGTGAACATAGGAGTGGTAAAAGCTGGCATAACGAAGGCAATATCCACATCCGTCGGATTCAGTAGTCCCAAAGCCAATGCCACGGCGAACCCCACCACTCCGGCTGCCAGCACCGGCGGCACGGCTTTGAAAAAACGCATGAATATAAAGTAGGTCAGCGCAGCCAGACCGGCCATTAGAGGAAAGCTGTCGACTGCTTCTACGGCGCTGACAGCAAATCGAATCATCGCCCCGACGATCATTGCCATAACGATAGGCATCGGCATCCAGCGCATCAGCTTGTTAACCACCCCGCTCAAGCCGAGCAACAAGACCAACACACCGCTCATGATGAAAGCACCGACCGCCGCACGGAAGTCCAGCCCGTCGAGCGCCGTGACCATGATAACCGCCCCAGTTATCGAAAAAGCGCCGCAGATTGGCTGACGGTAACGGAGCGCCATGCCTATGCTGATCAGTCCACTAAGCACGTAAATGGCAAATAGCCAGGAAACCGTCTGGCCATCACTCAAATGGCCCGCTTTGGCTGCGCTAATGATTATCAACGCCGGCCCAGAACAGCCGAATAGCGCAGCAGTTACCCCTCCACTGACAGACTTAAAATTGAATGCATCTCGGAGTGAGTAGCCGGATGAGAGGTCGGTAGAGGATGCAAAAATAGTTTTCAATTTATTGTGGGGCATGAGCCGTTTTCCCTGATTATTCTTTTACTACAGTATGACCGTTTGAAAACACCTGCGAACCTGCACGCGGAGATCTTTATCTGACTATTAGAAAGATAAAAACGTCATTTTTCATAAAATGACATTATATGTTGCCCCATATTTTCAATTTCTATTTTTAGAGTGTTGTAGTATGTTAATCATACTTGCAGGCGCTTCAACACCGGGTACATGACCCACGCCGCTCAATTGGATAACATCATTATTCCCCAGTAAATAAGCTAACTCACGAACCAAATCTGGCGGCGTGGCTACATCATCTTCCCCAGCTACAAAATTCATGGGTAATGAGCTAGGTTTTAATACATTGCAGTAATCTTGTTCACCTAACCAAGCGCATAACAAACCATACGAATGATCATCCGTATTAGACAACTGTCGCTGCCAGTCAATTTTAATTTGTGGGTTGGTACTAATAATTTTTGGGCTAAACCAGCGTGCAACTATGGCTTCGCTCATGGTTGCAAGTCCTTTTTGATCAACATCTTTTTTGCGCTGCAACCAAGCTTCGTTGGTACCAATTTTGGCCCCTGTATTGGTCAGTGTAAGACTTAACAATTTATCTGGATGGTATATTGCAAGTTGCTGACCTATAATTCCACCAATTGACGTACCTGCATAATGAAACTGCTTGATGTCTAGAGCAGCACAAATTTCAATAATCTGGTTAACCAATTCAAGTTCATTCAATTGTTGCGTACTTTTCGCTACAGGGTTACTTTGACCATGGCCCGGCAAATCCCAGCGCACAACGAAATAATATTCAGATAGCGCTATAGCAACATCTTCCCAGGCCCGCAAGCTCATCCCTAAAGGATGCCCCAAGACTAAAGCAGGATGTTTATTGTCGCCGTTTACGACTGCGTTTATAGATGGGTGATATTGATGCATAATAAGCCTTAAACTCGTTCAATTAACATTGCGATACCTTGCCCTACACCAATACACATAGCGCATAGTGCATAACGTCCTCGTATCTGTTGCAGTTCGATGGCAGCGGTTTGCACTAAGCGCGCACCCGACATGCCTAATGGATGACCTAAGGCTATTGCCCCACCATTTGGATTGACACGAGGGTCATCATCTGCCAAGCCTAATTCTCTCATACAGGCCAAGCCTTGAGCCGCAAAAGCTTCATTTAATTCAATTACAGCAATATCCGCAAGTTTCACATTGGTACGGTCAAGTAGTTTACGCACGGCTGGAACGGGGCCAATTCCCATATAGGCAGGTTCAACGCCTGCGGTAGCCATACCTACTATCCGCACCAGTGGTGTTAATTCATAACGAACCACTGCCTGCTCACTGGCAATCAACATCGCTGCCGCGCCATCGTTAATCCCAGAGGCATTACCTGCTGTAATACTGCCATTTTTACGAAACGAGGGCGTTAAACTAGCCAGCGCCTTAAGCGTAGTCTGTGGACGAAGGTGCTCATCCTCGGTAATCACTACCGCATCTCCTCGTCGAGGTTGAAAGTTGATCGGCGTTATTTCTTTGCTAAACCGCCCAGCACGCTGCGCTTGATGCGCTTTCTTTTGCGACATTAAAGCAAATTTGTCCTGATCTTGACGTGAAATATTATACCGTTCGGCGATATTTTCCGCTGTCTCTGGCATCGTTTCTGTTCCGTAAAGGGCGTCGAGAGCTGGATTAACAAAACGCCAACCCATAGTGGTGTCTTCCATATGTTGAGTACGATCGTATGGTCCACCGGCTTTGCCTAAGACAAATGGCGCTCGTGACATTGATTCAACCCCACCTGCAAGCAACAAACTGGCCTCTGATGCAACGATGGCTCTAAACGCGGTGCCTATTGCGTCCATACCAGAACCACATAAACGATTGATCGTCGTCGCGGGAACCCCAAATGGCAATCCCGCGAGAAGAGTTGCCATACGAGCAACGTTACGGTTATCTTCCCCAGCCTGGTTGGCGCAACCAAAAATTGCATCATCAATTTGACTAACATCAAGTTTGCTCGCATCGGCAATCACGGCACGAATAACCTGTGCCAGCATATCATCAGGGCGAACATTAGCTAAAGCACCGCCGTAGCGACCAATAGCAGAGCGCCTAGGCGAACAAAGATACACTGACATTATTGATCCTCCTGTTGGTTATGCGCTTTTTCAGTTCTAGCTTTTAGATCTCGTAAAATTTCTAGTTCAATATCGCTAGGGGCTTTTGTTGTAGAAAGGGTATCGGCAAACTTAATTTGCCAACCTGTTGCTTCAATAACCTGATCTCGGGAGACACATGGATGGAGACTAACAACTATAAGTTCTTTGGTTTGAGGGTGTGGTTTTAAAATGCATAAATCAGTAATGACTGCGGTTGGTCCAAGTCCTACCTGGGGAAGGTTATCACGAGCTTTACCATCACGGCCAAAACCAACTGTAGTGACAAAGTCGACTTCTTCTACAAAAGTACGAGTTGAATGTTTAACTGTGATGAATACCTCTTTAGCATTAGTAGATATTTCTGGCGCCCCACCACCGCCTGGTAACCTTACGCGAGGATGAGCGTAACTTTGTTTGCCATTTTTGCCATTTTTATCATACTTCGTAGCGATTACTGTAGTGTTAAGATTTGCATATTTATCAATTTGTGCCGTCCCTAAAAAACCAACATCGACATGACCTCCTTGCAACCAATAACGAAACATTTCAGGCACTGAGACGGTGGTCAGCGCCGATTCACATAGTTCGCCATCACCTATGGAAAGAGGTAAAATTTTTGGTTGAGTCTGGATAGTGCCAGACTCATAAATAAGGGTAATATCTGGCGCGTGCGTCATTCGCGCAACATTAGCCGCTTCACTGGGTAGACCGATACCAACAAAACAAGTCATGTGACTACTCAAAGACCGAGCAGCTGTAATGGTCATCATTTCAGTCGAAGTATAATTTGTAGCCATATTATTGTCCTCCCGCTTGCAAGACTTCGCTTTGCAACCATTGACTGAAACTTTCCCGGTCGCGACTTATTGCGTCCCAATTTTTATAATATTGGTTGTCGCGCATATAGTAGCCATGGGCATAAGAAGGATGTGCACCGCCTTTGGCCACGACAATACTATCAACGGTCCAAGCAGGTAATACGCAGGAATTAGGATGTGCGTCAAGCTTATCGACAACTTCTTCAACAGTTACAATGCTGTGTTTAGCTGACAGCACCACTTCTTTCTGTACACCAATAATACCTTCAATTAATACATTACCTTGGCGATCAGCTTTTTGCGCATGTATAATACCAACATCGGGTTTAATCGCTGGTACACAGGCCAGTTTTTCAGACGTAAATGGACAGGTTATGAACTTTATCTGGTCGTTTACATCTGATAATTCACTGCCAATATAGCCACGAAAAACCGCCATAGGTAAACCTGCGGCACCAGCTTCATAGGCGTTAGCCATTGCAGCATGGCTGTGCTCAACCGTTTCTAAATCCTTGGGGAATCCATTCTGAATAGCATCTCGCACACGGTGTAGGGATCCTACACCAGGATTACCCCCCCAAGAAAAGACTAACGTTTTAACGCAGCCCGCACCCACCAGTTGATCATAAATTAAGTCTGGTGTCATACGGATAAGAGTTAAATTTTGCTTTTTCTGACGAATTATTTCGTGACCAGCAGCGAAGGGTATAAGGTGAGTAAACCCCTCCATCGCAACAGAATTACCATTTTTTACTCCTGCCTCTATTGCTTGGGCAAGTGACATGAAAGTAGCCATAACACCTCTTGTGTTCGCATAGCGAATTTAAATTTACTATGCGAACAACTTAATCTATACTTAACGGATAGTCAAGTTAGATCATGAAAGAGCCCTAGTGTTTATTATTAACTCCATGATAAACAAATAGTTATACTAGGACCTTAAGAGTAGACCTAAAATAATTTAAACATCGTAGATTAAAGAGGCTTTATCCGTGAATGATGAGAAATTGTACCCCGCCCATCGAGATTATGTTGGTGCCCTAGCATCGGGACTTGAAGTTATTGGAGCATTCGATACTCAGCACAAGCAAATGACTTTGTCTGAAGTAGCAGAACGAACTGGGATGGACAGAGCTAAAGCTAGGCGTTTTTTATTAACCCTGCATTCATTGGGCTATATCCAGAAAGATGGCAGAGAGTTTATGCTCTCTCCTAAAGTACTGCAGTTGGGATATGCCTATACCGCTACAAATAACCATCTCGATGTCGTGAAGCACTACCTTGAAGAGATTACAACTAAGCTCGGCGAATCCTGTTCGCTGGCAGTGCTTAATAATCAAGAAATTGTTTATTTGGTACGCTCAAGTGCTGCTCACCGACTGATGTCGATTAATCTAACACCCGGAACCCGATTGCCTGCAGCATATACGTCAATGGGTAGGATTTTAATAACTCAACTTGCTGAATCGGAACAGCATCAGTGGATTGAATCTCTTGTATTAAATTCACACACCACAAAAAGTATCGTAGATAAATCCAAGTTTATTGAAATGCTAAAAGAGGTTAAACATCAAGGATATTGTATTGTCGATCAGGAGCTAGAACTGGGTTTACGTTCATTAGCCGTTCCCCTTTTTAACTATCACGGCAAGTTACTGGGTGCCATTAATATCAGTACTAATGCATTACGTGTAAGTTTGGCACAGCTTGTCGACGATTATTTGATTGATCTGCAGGAAGCAGCCAAAAAAATTATTGAGCACACCAGATAAAAACCTTCTTACAATTAAATATAATGCAATGCTATTTCTTTATGGGTATCGACCGGTTAACCGGTTTTCGACCAACTCATCTAAGATCTCAGACGCTATTATCATTATATCGCTGTAGGGCTCTTTTCTGCGAGAGCAAATAACCGGACTTGTAATGGATTTGTCCTGCAAGGACACAAACGCAACATCGTCGCGGTTAAGCCTTTTCATTTGTTCGGGCACGAGTGTAAAACCCATCTCTGACGCCACTAGTCCTAGTGCAGTTTGAATGTCATTCACTTGCTGAGCAACATTTACACGCAGGCCACTGCGGGTAAATAGCCCCATGCAGATATCTGCAAATGTTAGACCTTGTCCCGCAGCGTATAGAATCATAGGTAGTTTCGCCAGCTCTGCCATTGAAGGTGACTGGACAGCGAGACTATGGCCTTTAGGCAGCGCAGCCAACATTGTTTCCTGAAATAAAATGGTTTGCTCGATTTCAGGATCCTCAATATGCAGGCGACCAAATCCAATATCAATTTCTCCGATTTTTAAAGCCTCAAGTTGCTCCCCTGTTTTCAACTCATGCAACACTATTTCAGCATTCGTATTTTGCCGTAACCGTCTCACAAGAGAAGGTAACTGACCGTAAAATACCGACGGCACAAAGCCGATTCTGAATAAATCTTTACCATGTTCAGCAACTCGGCGGGTTTCTTCGACAGTTACCGTTACTTTGGCTAAAATTTGTTTCGCGTGTCGCCAAAAGTACTGGCCTGCCTGAGTCAGTGCCAACCCTCGTGCTTGGCGAATAAACAAAACCGCACCAATATCTTCCTCTAACTGCTTGATTTGCCTTGTTAAGGGAGGTTGTGAAATGTATAGCTTTTCCGCAGCTTTAGTCAGATTTAGCTCTTCCGCTACCACGCAAAAATACCTTAAGTGCCGTAATTCCATCATACCTCCAAGGTATCGCTACCGACTAATTTGATATTGGTTATTGATGTAAATAGTCATTAAGTTAATCAAACGTTAACCATACAGCAACAATTATTTAACATGATATTAATTGAAAAAATTAGCACTTTTATTATTCAAATACAGACAATTCGAAAGTTATAAGTTGTCGATGACGCCAAGGGCCATGCCTAACAATTCCATTCGCGGCAATTTTATTGTGATATAAGCAAATAAGAAGGTGTGCTAGTTCCAATGAGACATCCTGCATATTAGGGCGGGACATTGTTATGCTAGCTCGTTGCATCAGTTGTAATATACACAATAATTTAGCAATTTAGTAGTTTAGTAGTTTAGTAGTTTATTAGTTTATTAAAGGGGATAGTTAAATGAATCAGAGTATACAATCAGGAACCAGTAAAGTAAAAATCAGTGCGCTTTCAATTGCCGTGTTAACCGCCATTTTAGGTATCACACCAACATATGCCGCTGACGAAGAAAAAAAAGCCGATCCAGAAAAATTTGAAGGTTTAGAAAAGATCATTGTTACTACTCGCAAGAGAACTGAAAACTTACAAGAGACGCCCATATCAATAACATCCTTCAGTGCTGATGAATTAGAAAGTAGACAAATAGACTCTTCTGATCAATTAACTCAAATTACACCTAATTTATCTTTCTCCTCAAATGCACCATCTTCTGGTAATAATGCTTCTTCTCAAATATTTATAAGAGGTATTGGCCAAACCGAATTTTTACCAACAACAGATCCGGGGGTAGGTTTATATATAGACGAGGTCTACATGGCCCGTTCAGTTGGAGCAACATTAGACTTTGTTGATTTACAGCAAATAGAAATACTGCGCGGCCCCCAAGGCACCCTTTTTGGACGGAACACAATTGGTGGCGCGATAAGTTTAACAACACGTCGTCCTAGGGACGAATTTGAAGGCTATGTGGACGCTAAAGTCGGCTCTGATAACCGTCAAGAATTAAAGTTATCACTCGACATGCCAATAAATGATGAGCTTTTAACCTCCTTATCATTAGGTTCACGTACGCGAGATGGCTACGTTACACGTTTACTTGATGGTACAAAATTAGGTGATGATAATAGTCAAGGTGGTCGTTTTGCTGTTAACTGGTTACCATCAGATAATTTGAATGTTTACTGGACAACCGATTATATAGATGAGAACGAAACAGGCTCACCTATAGCGTTTAATGGATTAGGTGAAGGGCTCTTTACTCGATTGGCAAAAGCTAATCCTGATACTGGTTGCGCTAGTGCAACATTTGATGAAGGCGACTTGAGAACACGTTGTGAAAATAGCGATTGGGATGCGGGGCCGTATGCTAATTATGGTACTGGCGAAGTGGAGTCAACGTTTGAAAGTTGGGGTACGAGTTTAATAGTAACTGCTGATTTCACTAATTTCTCTCTAAAATCTATTACTTCCTATAGAGAAATGGAGTGGTCTAGTGCCAGAGATGCCGATAATACACCTTTGGTTATATTGCATACTCGAAATGACGATACTCAAAATCAATTCAGCCAAGAGATTCAATTAACAGGTGATGCTTACGATGGAGCGTTTAACTGGTTAACGGGAGTTTATTATTTTAATGAAGAGGCAACTGATGATTATTATGTCCCTACTGCTGTGGGTATTTTTAATACCGGTGGCTTAGTTGAAAATGATTCTATCGCAGCATTTGGACAGCTAACCTATGATTTTACAAAACAGTTATCGTTGACTGTAGGTGCAAGGTGGACAGAAGAAAATAAAGGATTCTTCCCAATACAATTTACTGAAAGCACCTATTTATTCCCTATTGCTGGTGAAGAGCAGGATGGGGACGGTGGTTATATTCATCCGTTTGACGGTAATATTTATCCTACGGTAGGGGGCGGTAATGTTGCAGTTGTTCCTGAAGGAACCTTGTTTTTCCCTTTAGATTGGAATGAAGAACAATACTCCGATACTACGCCTATGTTTAATTTATCGTATCAAATAAATGATAAAACCATGGTTTATTTTGGTTATTCAGAAGGCTTTAAAAGCGGTGGCTATAATGCACGTAATATTAAACCAGGCCCAGTAGTTAGGACGTTTGAACCAGAAAAGGCTGCAACATTTGAATTTGGTTTTAAGGCCGACTTGCTAGAAAACAGATTACGAGTCAATGGTGCGATATTTAGTACTGCATATACAGAACTTCAATTTGTAATCAGAGAAGACTTTGCACCAATTGTGTTTAACGCAGGTGAAGCTGAAATTAGAGGGCTAGAACTTGAAGTTACATGGTTGGCAAGCGAAAATCTAGAAGTAGTTAGTAGCTTAGGTTATGTAGATGCTGAATATACAGATTTAAGTCAAGATATTCAGGATGCAGGGGTTAAACTGAGTAATAAAATGCCTCATGTACCCGAGCTAAATTCGAGTTTAGGTTTAGTATACACGTATGAAATATCAGGAGGAGGAATAATTACACCCAGAGTAGATTGGGCATATCGTGATGATGTTTTCTTTGATTCACTAAATTCACCTGAAATTAGTCAGGATGGATATAATCTTATTAATGCGTCTGTTAATTGGGTCTCTCCTGAATATATATATAGCGTAACTTTTGGTGTGACTAATTTATCAGATGAGCTATTCAAAGTAGCAGGTAACACGGCACTAAATGAATCATCATCATATTCAGAAGTCGTATTTGCACGTGGACGCGAATGGTCATTATCAGCAAAATATAGATTCTAAATATGTAGTACTTCTAGCCAGCTAACTGAAGAGTTAACTGGCTGTTTTTTTGCTTTAATATTTAGTTATATATTCTACGAATAGTCTTGGTTTAATAAGAGGTATTTATGCTGGTAGTCGAACATAAAAGAATGTTTAGTAGTCCACTGATTACAGGAACAGTTGCTCTGATATTGAGTTTCATTGCGGCTTGTATTCTTTGGCCAATATGGTCATTAGCGTCACAAGCTATATATATTAGCATTGCGAAAGTTGGTATGACTGTTGCGTCTCTTGATCAACAGCATCATTTATTAAAAGCTTTTTCCGAAGGTACTTTTTTTTGGATGATTATTAATGGCTGGATTTGGTTATCTATTGTTTTAGGAACTTTCGGTAAAACGACATTCACTACCAAGCAACCTTTTGCAGGTCTATATTATACTCTGGTCAGTTGTGCTTTAGGGATAGGCGCCTTTTTAATCCTAATTAGTTTACTAGGGATTTGGTGGCATCCTTTTAGCCTCTCGATAATGTTTACCCCTCAATCTGTTGAAGAAGTGCATATTGCTATTGAAGCTTGGGAAGCAAGTAATTTTTTTGCATTAGCTGTAATTATTACCCAGATACCGTTAATTGCGTTATTTCATAAATGGCCTTTTACTAAAAAAGTAGACAATTTAAGCGACCATTTAAGTGTTTTATTACTCGGTATTGCCATTACGTGGATGGTTTGGATGACTTTAATTGTGCCTAGTTTGATGCATTTTACAATTAACGGTCACGATGTCTTTAATAAACCCTTTGGTAATTGGCCTGCATTTGTTGCTTTTTGCCAAGCATATGTGATTTTCGCGATTATGCCCGTAGAGGGTGCTGAAATGTATCCCATGAAGTTTTTTGCTAAAAAACAACCCCGAATGGGTATTATTGGTTTTGTTATTGCTCTAATAGGTGGTTTTACATTGCCACCTCTTATTAGAGGTATTATAGAACCTTACAATTTGGTACCTGGGCTACCCATTGATGTGTTAGTGGCTTCTCTGGAACTTTCCGTTATTGTTTTTATGCTCGCATGGCATCATTTATTTGATGACTATCCAAGCAAAGAGTTAGTTCAAAATGATACGTTAAGAATATGGTGTAGAATAGCTATATGGTTTGTAGGGGGTGCGATTTTTGGTATTATATGGTTGAAAACATACCACTTATTACCAATTGGATCTAATGACATAGGCATGGGTGTTACATCATTAGGGGTCCTTGCTGGCCAATTTTCCTTTTTAATGTGTATATTACTTTTTAATACATTCTTTGATAAATGGCCATTGAATCGACAATAAAGGCATTTATTTTACTTATTGAGTCTTAATTACGACATTCATGTTATTTATCCAAGCTATTCATATATGAGATAAATCCAAGAGATATAAAAAATACATCGCAAGTAATAATTTAGGAGTTTCTATTTATGAATGCTGAAAAACTAATAGAGTATAGAACAGTGCATTATAGCTCAGGTTCAGAAGTTTCAACTTACATAACTAACCAGCAAGTAAGTGTCGACCTCTGCTTCTCAAATCTAATTTTGTTCCGAATGGAGTCTGGCCGAAAAATCATTAGAGTTGACGATTCAATACCATTCCAATTGTTACCTGGCCAAACTATGTTTTTACCTCCCGGAATGAAACTTTCTATTCTTTTTCCTGATACCAGTATCAGAAACCCAACAGAATGTGTGTGTATTGAAATAGGAAGAAACAGGATTGACAGCATTATTAACAGTATAAATCAGGCTCGTATTCACCAAGCTATCAGTGGGGAAATTCACATTGACTGGAGTCGATTCCTTATATTTTCAGATGATAATGAATTTGACTTTCAACTAGATCGTCTACTTTCACTTTTTTCTGAAAAAAGCACAGAATTTCGGGAGGTATTAGTTGAATCAAAATTAAATGGTCTTTTCACACGCTTACTGCAGTCACAATCACATAACGTCTTAGTCAAACGCATAACGACAGTGCCGAGTAAGGGTATCCTTGCAGCTTCAGATCATATTATTAGAACTCCTCACTCTCGGTTTTCTACAGAAGTATTATCAAAAATAGCTTGTATGAGTTCATCCAGTTTTTTTCGAAAGTTTCGAACACATTTTGGTGTCACTCCTACACGTTTCGCCAATCAAAATCGTATTGACCTAGCCAAGAAAGCGCTTAAGAAAAAGGAAACAATGATTTCAATTTTATCCCATGAACTTGGATTTGTTGACAGCAGTCATTTTGATCGGGTTTTTCGTCAAATCACCGGTGAAACACCCAGTCAATTTAGAGGTCGATAAACAGAATAATAAAAATTTAAAACGTTAATTTTGATATTTTTGTACCATATATTGATAGTTTCATCATGCTAGAGATATATAAAAGTTGTTAGCATTTACTAAAAGTAAAGGAGACTAACAATGAAAAACAAATTAAATTCAAGCAAACTCTTTATAGACGGAAAATGGGTAGAACCTGAGTTGGATCAGTATTTTAACAACATAAATCCAACATCTCAGAAAACCTTTCGCTCAATAGCAGATGCGACCGGTACTGACGTAAACGATGCTATTACTGCTGCAAGCAAGGCGCAAGAAGCATGGGCCGCATTACCACCAACCACTCGTGCAGATTTTTTTTACAAAGCAGCAGAACTATTTAAGCTCCGTGAAGAACATTTTGTTAACACACTTATAGAAGAAACGGGATCAACGCTTGGCAAGGCAATGTATGAGTGCAGCATTATCCCTTTAGCCTTCTGTGAAGCTGCAGCCTTAACTACACGTCCTAATGGAGAAATACTCCCTTCTAATGTACCGGGAAAAGTCAATACTATCATTCGACAACCGCTGGGAGTCGTTGGTGCTATATCTCCTTGGAATTTTCCATTATATCTATCCTTACGCAGTTTCATTTATGCAATAGCGCTTGGTAATACCGCTCTCCTGAAGCCTTCAGAAGACTCACCGTTAACAGGCGGATTAATGATAGCGGAATTGTTAGAAGATGCTGGATTTCCAAGAGGGGTTATAAATGTTATCACTTGCAGCCGAGACAATGTAAAAAGGCTAGCAGATCAAATGATTGAAGACCCTCGTATTGATTGCATAAGCTTTACGGGCTCAACGGCAGTGGGCCGGCAAATCTCAATCGCATGTGCACAAAGGTTCAAGCGTGTAATGCTTGAGATGGGTGGAAAAAATCCTATCATTATTTTAGCGGATGCAGATCTAAATTATGCGGTTGATGTGGCCTTTTTCGGTGCATTTTTGCATCAAGGTCAAATATGTATGTCTGCTGACAAAATTATTGTACCCCGCAGTCTATACGCTTTATTCGTAGAAAAATTCACTTCAAAAGTACGAAACTTCAGCCCAATGGATCCGCATAGTGAATATGCCGTCATAGGTCCTATTATTAATGATCGCCAACTAAAGCGCATTCATTACCTTGTCAGTGAAGCTAAAAAAGATGGGGCAGTCATACAAACGGGAGGAAATATAGAAGGTCCTTTTTATCAACCTACAGTAATAACTGATATTACCCCTGATATGGAAATTTATCGTGATGAAATATTTGGTCCTGTAGCTCTAATAATCCCCGTAGACAGTGAAGAAGAAGCCATCAACATAGCTAATGATACGCCTTACGGCTTAACCGCGGCAATTGTTAGTGGTGATACACACCATGCCTCAATAATGGCACTAAAGATTGATTCAGGCATGGTGCACATTAATGATTCAACTGTTCACGATGAGCCTCACTGTCCCTTCGGTGGTATGAAAGATTCGGGAGGTATAGGTAAATGGGGAGGCACTGGTGCAATAGAAGCATTTACAGCGCAACGTTGGATATCTACTCAACAAGTAAAACGTGCATACCCTTTTTAAAATGGAAATATAATAATTATCAGTTATTTACGGTTGAAATACTTTTTAATTTAATGGCGTACAATCTCTTTTTTTCTGAGTGAATTTGGGCCTAAGTTAAAGCCTAACGCTTAATAACTCATTTATAACAATAAAAATTTAACAATAGAGGAAATTACAATGAAAGCCATAATTACTGGTGATCTTACTTCTGGCGATCACTTAAATTTACTTGAGTCTGCACTTTTTCGAGGAAAGATTGGCCGTAGAGAGTTTATAAAGATGGCTGTGGCTACTGGAGTCAGTCTTGCTGCTGCTAGTGTTATTGCAAAGCAAGGTGAGGCTGTCGCAATAAATCAACTTTATAACTCACAAGCATTAAAATCTTCATATGATTATATTGTTATTGGCAGTGGCACAGGCGGTGCTGTAGTTGCTGGTCGGCTAGCAGCTGAAACTGATGCACAAGTTTTGCTATTAGAAGCAGGTGGAAGCGATCAGGTCGACGCGGTGCAGATACCAGGTCTGTGGCCAACCAATATAATGAGTGAGCGTGATTGGGGTTATAAAGCAGAACCAAGTCCTACAGTTAACGGTCGTTCCTTAATCTTACCAATGGGCAAGGTTGTTGGCGGTGGTTCATCCATTAATGCTTCTGCTTATTCTCGCGGACACAAAAATGATTTTAATATGTGGGCTGAAGAAGCTGGTGACAGCGCCTGGAATTATGAAAACGTACTAAAAATTTACCAACGAATTGAGGATTGGCAAGGAATACCTGATGATAAACGCAGAGGTAAAGGCGGGCGACTTTGGGTTGAACCTGCGAAAAACCCGAATCCAATAGCCCCTGCTATGTTGTCTGCAGCAGAATCTGTAGGAATTCCAGCATTTGAAGATCAAAACGGTAAAATGATGGAAGGTGATGGCGGAGCAGCTATAGCTAACCTTCGAATTAAAAATGGCCGACGTAAAAACTTACCTTCTGATTACCTCTACGATGTACTAGCGAAACCAAATATTACTTTACTGACAGGGGCAACAGTTAACAAGCTGATTATGGAAGGAACAAAAGCCACAGGCGTCAATTTCATTAAAGATGGCAAGGTTCATAATATCAGTGCAACCACTCGTATTATTTTGGCAGCAGGCGCAATCAATACCCCCAAAATATTGATGCTATCAGGTATCGGTGCGGCGGATGAACTAGCAGCCCACGGTATCAAATCAAAAGTGAATTTGCCTGGCGTGGGTAAAAATTTCCAAGATCATATTCTTGCTGCAGGTTGTGTTTGGGAATATAAAAAGCCATTACCGCCACATAACAATGCCGCTGAAGCGACATTTTTCTGGAAAAGTGACAGTAAGTTAGATACACCAGATTTACAACCTTTTCAAATCGAAGTCCCCTATGTTACAGAAAGTACTGGAGCTCAATATGATGTTGTTCCAGGAGCTTGGACGATGGCACCTGGATTAGTCCGTCCTAAAAGTCGAGGCAGTGTGAGTTTAAGATCATCAAATCCCGCTGATAATGTTTTTATCGATGGCGGCTTCTTGAAAGAGCCCGAGGACCTAACAGCGCTGCTTCGGGGAATAGAATTATGTCGAGAAATTGGAAATTCGGGCCCGATGAAAGAGTTTGTAAAACGTGAAATCATGCCTGGCCCATTAAAAGCAAAAGAATTAGAAAATTTTGCACGTAATGCCACAGGAACCTATTTTCATGAAAGCTGCACATGTAAAATGGGTCGTGATGAAATGTCCGTAGTGAATAGTAAACTCTCAGTTTATGGCGTTCAGGGGTTATCCATAGCAGACGCTTCAATAATGCCACGAGTATCTACTGGGAATACAATGGCGCCAACCATTATTATAGGTGAACGTATGGCTGATATATTGATCGGTTAAGTTAAAAGACCATTGGGACTTCAAATATTTCAATGGTTTTAATTAAGGCTAAATAAAATTAATACTCAATAATAAAAAGTGAAATTAATAATGAATAAAAAAACTTATACGCTTACTGGTATTCTCTCTCTCCTTTCAATGTCAGTGTTATCCGCACAAGTTACAACCGATCCTGGTGATTATAAACCTTTACCTGCGGGACTAGATTTAGCGATCTTTTATTTACAGCACACAGAACATGAAGATTTTTATTCTTCAGGTAAGGAAGTTTCAGATGCTGCAGGTATTGATAAATTAACGACTGACATTGGCGTATTCCGCTGGGTGCATTATATTGATCTTGGCGGCTATATAGTTGATCCACAAATTATAATTCCTTTTGGAGAGGTGTCTCTCGATACTACTGGAGGAACAACAAGCAGTAGCGGTGTAGGTGATCCTCTCATCGGTGCCACAATGTGGATTTACAACGATACAAAAACAAAAAAAGCATTTGGCTTAACTGGTCTTGTTTCTATTCCTGTAGGTGAATATAAAGGGAGTAGAGGTCCCGTTAATATAGGTGAGAATAGGTGGAAACTTATCACACAAGCCGCCTATACCACTCCACTAACAGAGGTGTATTCCTTAACCCTTATCGCTGAATACACTTTTTTTGGTGAAAATGATGATTTCAATACAGTCACCAAAGATCAAGATGATCAGTATGGTATACAAGTACATTTAACCAAAAATTTCACCCCAACAACAAGTGCTTCGCTGAGTTATTACCATGATTTTGGTGGTGAGACGAGTCTGAACAATGTTAAACAAAACGATGAACTAAATAATAGTAGTTTCAACATCACGTTAAGTCACTTCATCCAACCTGATGTTCAGGTGATGATTGAGTATGGCCGTAGCATTGATGTTCATAACGGATTTTTTGAGGATGACAGGCTTAATGTCCGTTTCGTCAAAGTTTTTTAGGACCTTTTCTCGTAAGCACATCAGAGTTAATAATGGTTTGATACGTTTTAAAAAAGAGAACACATTACGCTATTAAAAATAATGTAAATCAAAAAACCTATCGAGGTGATTCTTATTTAAGTGATGATTACACATCTACCCCTATACCCTAAAATTGGGGTAGATGGTAAGGATGTGTTAACCAATTTAAACGTGGATGTGGATTCCCAAAAATTTAGCGCACCACTGACTGTTCTGGTCAAGTCGAACCGGACACTTTCCTAAAGGAATTTTCATACTCAATGGGTGATTGATCGTCGTTCGACGAATGCAATCGCTCCAGATTGTAATATTTTACATATGCAGCAACATCTTGCGTAATATGCTCTCGGGTTGGTTGCGCTACTTTGAACAACCAATCATATTCTAAACTGCCAAAAAAAACCTTTCAACCACCGCGTTGTCACAACCAGCACCTACATCACCCATGCTAGCGCGACAATTAAGCCCCTTTAATAATCTTTTTAAGCGTTTACTCGTGTATTGCGAGTCTCTATCACTGTAAAATACTAACCCCTTTGGCGGTTGGCGTAGACGATGCGCTTTCAAAAATGCTTGTGCAATCAAGTCAGTCGTCATACGTTTCGATGTGTGCCGGCCAACAATACGGCGACCAAATAAATCCATCACGATAGCTAAATATTGCCAGCCTTCGCCCGTTTTCATATAGTTCACACCGTCTGCCCACACTTGATTTGGACCTGGCGGATTAAGATTCATGTTCAACAAATTGCCAGAGACAGCATCACGGTGCTTGCGCTTGATTGTGACTTTATAAGCAATGCGCTGCGTAACAACGAGGCCCAAGCATTCCATCAATCTGATGACACGATACCGCGTAATATCAAAACCCTCTTTACGACGCTTTTTACCCAACTCACGACTACCCAAGCTCTCGCGACTTGCTGTAAAAAGGGCCTTCGCCCTGCGGTGTAAATTCAGTGTTCGTGCACTAATAATCATCACGGGGCGCTTTCGCTAAGCATAGTAAGCAGATTTGCTAACGCACATCACTTTACATGACATAGCTACTAGTTACTGCCTACCTAAACTTGTTATAAATGAATACTTTATTTCATTTCCTTTGCGAAAAACGCCGATGAGGATTCAAGCTAACAGCGCAACACTCGTTTCAATCATATGTGATGGTATTTTAAATTTCAATGTTTTCCTTGGGCGTTCATTTAGTTGGGCTGCAACCTCACTTAGTCGTTCTTGGGAATGCGTATACACGCAATTAACGTATGGTGGCGAGAGCTTCGCAGCCTTCTCTGACGGGTTACAAAATGCGTTTACCAAAAGCAATGGTGCACCGACAGAAGTGCGCTCGGATAGTTTAAGTGCAGCCTATAAAAGCAGTGTCTCGGCTGAGGATTTCACTGCTCGCTACCGAGAACTGATAGCGCATTATAGGTTTATCGCAACGCGCAATAACACCGGTATTACACATGAAAATGTTAGAGAATCACCTAATCGTCATATTAAAGAGCAACTTGAGCAAGGATTAAAAGTATGAGGCTCATTCAATTTTAATTGTCGCGCTTACTATGAGGTGTTCGTCCAAACTTCTGTTAATCGGCGCAAAAAACGGTCCTTATCTAGAGAGCAAAGCGAGGCTATTAGGCGGTGTTGTCTTAATTTTGATCGGTTTTAAAATTTTACTTTTTTAACCCATTGTTAGCCGTTCAAAGTAACATTATTGTGTATCGTTTTAATCACTAATATGAAGATACTATCGGTCATCGTTTGGTGAACACTTTCATTGACCAGCGAGCCCTATAACATTACCGGCAGAGGGTTAGCCCTGTGCGCATTCAAAATCTCTAGCTGTTTGCCTAGATGGTTAGGCTTATCATGATAAAAAGGATATAGCATAATCCCCAGATCCTAACTAATCTTCGAACAAATAGGCATTTAACAATACTCAAAATCGGCCTGAGCAGGGCCAAATTATGTGACCCTTGGGGCGACGACTTTACCCGTAGCATGGTTTGACATTAAACTCACAGTGCGATGCAATAATTCAATAAAGAGCTCTCACGCTGGATATAGCTAGCCAGTTTTAATGAAGCCCAATTCCAGCAAGAATAGTATCTACAGAATATTCCAATTCCGATTTTACCGCGCCAGACCGAGCCATAGAGGCCGTACCTTTCAATATTGTATAAAGAGATAAGCTATTGGATTTAGCATTTTTGTCTAACCCTAACAAAATGGCTTCAGGATCATTGCTAAAAATCTCTTCATAACATTTTGTTAGAATTCCATCAGTCTCTTTTAGCATTAACTCAGCTTGCAAAGGTATACCACCGCCAATCAACTCTGATTGACATAAGGCCAAATAACAGCCTTTTGCATTAGTAGTGCTGCATTGCATATCAACAATCGACATCATATGTTGTTTAAATCTAGTTTTTAGCGCAACACCTTCCTCAAATAACAATGCCATATGAGTCTTCATTTTGGTGTCGAGGTAGCGCTGAGTAGCTTTAATAAAAAGATCTTCTTTATTACCAAACGCTCGATATATACTGGGTTTATTGATATTCATTTTTTCAATGAGGTCGCTAAATGAAGCACCAGCATAGCCCTTCAGCCAAAATACATGCATTGCGGCATCAAGTGCTATGTCATAATCAAACTCGCGCTTACGGCCACTAGTCAACGTATATACTCCTGAAATTATATCAACTTCTTTACTTTACCCGACCAATATTACCACTTGGTATAGAAAATTCAATTATGAATTTATTATGTTCCGTAGAGAGATGGATAGGGGCATCGAAAACTTATTAATAATAGTCCATCACCTACAACGTCTTATTGTTGCAGGCCAGTCGAATAATGCATTTTGCGCTGATTATCCATTACCACCGCATCATAACCGTCAATGCGATTGATCATACCCAGCCCTTCTCGTAAACCCATTACAAAAACGGCCGTCGACAGCGCATCATTGAATGTGCTACTTGGGCCAATAATCGATACTGACTGCACATCGTAAGTCGACTTACCTGTTTTAGGCGACAATATATGATGATAACGTTTGCCGTCTTCTTCAAAGTAACGTTCATAGTCACCTGAGGTTGACATAGCTGAGTCTTGTAATGGCATAACTACGGCTTGTTTGTCTTTGTTTCTTGGATCACGTATGCCGACAATCCAAGGCTTACCGCGCCGATCGCCAATTAACCGCGTATCGCCACCAGCAGTTACCAGGCCATGCATAATGCCCATGCGCTGCAATAATGAGATAGAATTATCGACGGCATGACCCTTAGCAATTCCACCTAAGTCAATTTTTACTTTCTTATGTGTGAAAGCAACGGTTTTATTTTCTGTATTCAGTTTGATATGTTTGTAGTTAATTGCGTCGAGTAACGAGGCAATCATTGCCTCGTCTGGGCGTTCGCTTTGTTTGTAATTATACATATAACCCACACTGGCAAAGGTGATATCAAACGCGCCTTTTGTAAGCTTTGAAATTTTCACTGATTTGTCGATCAACTCAAACATTTCATCACTGATCACCACCGGCTGTTGGCCAGCTTTTGCGTTGATAACACTCAATTCGCTAGTGTCAATATAAGGGCTCATTAGTTGGTTAATACGCTCCATTTCTGCCATAACGGTTCGCAACGCCAGCTCACCCTGAACTGGTGTTTCAGCCCAAACTTCAACGTATATATTCGTACCCATAATGCCAGCACTGTCCGAATACCATTCGGCTTTGAGTGATGCAGAAAAGGCACCTATTAAAAGAAATAACGCGCTATTGATGAAGCGTATATTCATGAGGAGATTATCCGAATAAAAATTGATGCTTTTTATAATTCTATCAGAAAGTGTTACTTTTTATTAGCGAGCCTCTGATGAGTAATTCAAGCACTAAGGTAGTGTAGAGAGGTTATAACAAAAAGGGCATTACAATTTATAAAATAGATTAGCTAAACCAAAGGTCATTGCAACCAAAAGTGTACCGCTAATAAGAAACTTTGATGCATAAGCGCCTTCCTTTCTGTATTGCAAACAGTAGGCAACACTTAAGGGGAAAAACAGTAACGAAAGCACACCATAAGCATATTGTTTGTGCCCAAATGCGGTTACAACAACAATCAGTGAGCCCACAAAGAACAAGGCTGCGCCAATACCTATCAGTATGATTATAATTACATTTACTGCTAATTCCATTGTATGTTCAGCCTACTTGGTAATCTAATTAATACCCAGATTAGTCATACTCCTGATTTACTCAATGTATCGATCACTAGCCATTCTAGAAAAATTTCTTTCCTGTAAGGGCAATATAAATCGCAAAGAAACCGACTAAAGCATAAATAATCTCAAATGCACCGATACCATCAAAATTGCCCTTAAGGGCTTCTGAAATAAGCATAAAAGCGAGAAATAATGATGGTAGGGAGAGTACACCCACAATAATACGGACGCTCAACGACAGCTTTCCTTTATCAGTTATTTGCAATATGTTCTCTCTTGTTATTAATGCCGCTGGTTATTGGTAAAATTATCAATACAAGCAAAGGTTGATACATCGCGATTGTAAGCCAACACTTGGGTGTATTATTTATTCTCTAAAATAGCTAATTAGGTTCATGTAAAACGCTTTTTAATAGTTGTGCAAACTATTATCTACTGAGCATGGCTTTCAAATAGTGATCTAGGTACCAGTTTGCACTTGTAGCAAGAATAACATTTCCGTCATGCAAAAACTTCCCTCTAAAAAGCACCAATCGATCAGGTGTTAGGCCGCGAACAGCTCACTCATTGCTTTGAATTCGGCATCGCTAATGCGATTTTTTTGATCAGTTTTTGCTGTGAGATACTCGGCTCACCTTCAGCATTTGCGACCTGTTTAAGCATAGACAAGACCGAAGCAACTTGGGTAGCAGTAAACCTATCCATAGTGCGGGATAAAACTCGACTTGGATTATCAAGTACGTCGTCACCACGACCAAAAATATGCACACTCGAACCCAACAACGCTATCGATTTAGCATTGTTAAGAGTAAATTCAGTAGCAAATAGCGAAAGAATTTTTTCTCTTTGACCCTTTGTCATATCGTCATCACTTTTTGCTACAGCGACCATCAATAACGCAGCCACATCCATAGGAGACTCTAGTGTGTATGCAGGGTGCATTTCGTATTCTTTACGAAACCGACGTCGCCGCGCCCAACTAAATGGGTTAAGCCAACCAAAATCAATACCGGTTTGCCTCAAGCGATTTATTAACACAAGAATTGTAATTGCGGTGGAGAGTATCCCTAAAATAAAGTGCATTTAACTTCCCTACAAAAATATTTTCGACGCTAGCCGGTTATTGAGGTGCATTATTTGCAGTAAAACAAAATTCTTGTCCTAAGCCACAAACGATTCTTTCTGGCCCAATAAAGCTACCTTGTATGTTTTCATCCCATTCACAAACCAGTGTACTTGTGCCTTTTCTGAGTTTGCATGACCACTGCGAAATTGCGTCTTCTATTTCGTTATAGTCTCCGCTGAGTTCCCAACCGCGTTCTATGTACTGTAAAATGATGGAATGAAATCGGTCAGCTCGGACTTCTTGGATAATAAAGAGTCCATAATAATGATATTTAAATTCGGTTAATTTTTTTCTTAATAAAGTAAAAAAACTCATTTATCCCTCACTCGATAATTTTTTTAAAATTAACCACTTGGCCCGCTATTTCCAACCATGTATCCAAATACTGTCATCTTTTAAGTCGAGCCAGTTAATCTGTATGGTGCGTCTTGACATGACTGGTTCTATACAGCAAGCAACAACAGTATCTTCTTCATCAAACTCGATTTCAGAAATAATAAAGTGTTTTTCTTTGTTCACTGGTGTCACTGCCGTCCACTTACTTTTGAGTAATTTTTTGGGGTTTATTTGATTCATTATAACTCGACTAACGTCTGCCACATTAAAATGCAGTGGTCTTGTAAGGTAAAAATTAACATACTGCGCTTTTACAATGCCCACCTCTATTGTTAGTTGGCGAGCAGCACAATCGACTTTTTAATTAAGACTGCCAGCGCATATCCGGCATTACGACTAAGAGAAATGTAGCAATAGGCCCTAACAGTAACGATATTAAGAACCAATTAAACCCTCCTCGTCCTTTACCTTGTGCTAGCCCTGCATTTATTAATGCTAATGTTCCCCAACCGACAAAATATGAACCATTGTTCAATACTGCTTCAGCCATTTTTTACTCCCCCCTTTGTCATTAATCTACTGATAGCTTTTCCAGTAGTTCATCAATTTCTTCTTTAAGTTCTCTATCTGCGATTTTATTAGCGCTGACTTTTGCATCTTCGAGATTTTTAATAGCGGCGTCGGTCTGACCTAATTCAAGTTGCAATTTAGCCATAGAAAATGCAATCGACGACAAGTGATCTTTGGAATTAACTGCAACGGCTTTTTCAAGCGCTTTTGCATAACCTAGAATTGCGTCCTCTAACTCTTCTGTAAAATCAGCCAGCGTTTCCCATTGTTCAGGATGGTCTTTAGGCGTATTTTCATTATCGATACAAATAGACTCTAATTCTGCATAGAGCGTGTCAAATGCTTCCCTGTTTTCTTCATTGGCAGCGTCCATTAACTTTTCAGATAGTTTATAAACGGTCTTATATATTTTAGTATTAATCATTACTAATTACCTTTCCTCTACAATAAATAATATAACAAATAGTGGATAAACAAATTAATCTACTTACTCATTTCGCTTACATCCAGTTAGCAGACTATCAGCATGCGTAATGTATTCTGTTAGATCAGTTACTGTGGTTCGCACAAAATAAGTATAATCCTGAGGATTACTTTAATCAAAGAAAGAATCTCACCGGTAACACCTACAAAACCTGACGTTTATCGCTGTTTTTTGCCTGTACCACAAACAATAATCTCTTCACCAATATGATAAATATTGTTGATGGCAACATACACTCCCGACACTACTCCTGAAATAGGCACTAATATCAACCCGCTAACCGAATAGTATGTGTTGGTGTCTTCAAAACCATTGATCATCTTTAGCGTTTTACGATCGCTTGATATTTCGCATTTATTTACTGCTGATATATCATCAGTTGGCACTACTACGCAGCCAGTCATTAACGCCAGCGCAAACAAGCCACACAAAACAAATTTCATTTTTAAAACCCTTCTATAAAAAGGCACTTTTTAAAAGACCTAACACCCGGCATAACTGGCATTTTTGTTAGTTTGAATCTATTGAATACAACTTCAAAAAGATGAGCATTGTTGATAATCCATAACTCAGTGCAAGCAAACCCCAGTAACCACTTCCTAGCAGTAATAGCCCAGGTAAAACGACAGCAACCAGACAACAAATTTGAAATGCTCGTGGTCGATTTTGTAACAAAAGAGTAATCGGGCTAATAACGATAAGGCTATACATTAAACCCACAGGAAATAAAAATATACTGACGTTTAACGCATCATCAAAGACAGATTGTTGCGCATTAGATGCTTGATTCTTCCATAAGAAAAATATAATTAATGCTGCGATGAAAGTCACTAAGCCGCCGGCCAAGTTACCAAAAGTGATGGCTTTGAAATAATTGAAAACACGCTCAAGTTTAGATTTACGCATAAAGACTTCGGCCCTATATAAAAGATAAACGCGGATCGCAGGCCGCCGATAAAAAGGCGGTCACGAAGGCAAAGAGTGAGTCACTACATTGGTTGCGTATCATCATGTTTTTCCTTTAGTTGAATACTCGAAACACACAGCGCAACCATCAGGATTGAACTTACAAACCAACCGTCCATTGCCGGACTTCCGATAAACACTTTTAAAATTGGAAATATAAGCAGACACGATAATAGTGAGAATGCGACAGCATGTTTAAACCTTTGCCAGATGCCAAGTAACCCGAGCAGACCCAAAACTGAAAAAACTATTTCTGGGAAAAAATGTGAAATACCTTGTGCATAATCAACTTCGCGTATCAATGAAAAATTGTATGCCCAAAAATAAGGGAGAATAACGGCGAAAAGAAGGGTTGATAGGAACAACAGCCTATAGGTATAAACTAAGCTCATAAACGCCTACTATCTGGGCTTGCGCAGCCGAGTAAAAATAAAGAGATAATGGTTAGTTTCATACCTAATTTTCCTTAGTTGTATAATCTACTAAGTAACAAGCGAAACGTTATGGTCACCCAAGCGCCCATTAGACCTCCTCAACGAAAATGAACTGAGTAAGTTGATGCGCTTTTTACACACGCATCTGCCCCTCAAGGACCTAACTAGTTAACTATAAAATGCTTCCACGGTTCCCTTTAGAGTAACTAGCAGCGGTTCTCCTCGACGGTCCAACGCTTTTGGAGACGGTATTTTTACCCAACCTTCACTTATGCAATATTCCTCGACATTGTTACGCTCTTTGCCGTTAAGCAAAATACCTATTTTATGCTGAAAAATTTCTTCCACGTAATGTGGGCTGCGAGAATTCCCCGAAAGGCGATCCGGTAAAGATGGTAGTGATGTAGAGTCATTCATATTGGTAACCTGAAGTAGATAATATTGTGCTATTGTAGACGCTATAGAGCTAGCGCTCAAGAACCGTAATGGAGTTTTTAGGTGTTGTTCAATTGCGACAATACCGGATAGCGAAAAAGGCAAAATATTATAATGTATCGCCACTCGTCAGTTCATTCCTCAGCTTATGTTATTTATTGTGTAAATAAATTAATCGCGCAATCACACATTTCATCAATATGGCTTCGGTCAGCATAAATGCCATCAATTAATAACCGCGCTATGCCGTGCATAGTGCCCCATGTAACTTGCGATAAACGCAAGGTATCTTCAGCGCTGGACATTAATCCTTGTTCTTGCCATTTCCTGGTCATTTCTACCTGGTGATAAAAGCTCGGGTAAGCGACATTTCGTAATGCATTAGTGGCACTATTTTGTTTCCAAATGGTGCGGCCAAACATCAAGTCGTACAATTCTGGATTATCTGCTGCGTAGCTAATATAACGATGAAAAAACTGCCGATATTTTTCTTTGGGAAGTAACTCAGTTTGGTTAAAAATAAATTCAGCGTCTTGTTGCCAGTGGACAAAACCCTGTTCAGCTATAGCGCAAAGCAATTGATTTTTATCTTTAAAGTGATGATAGGGAGCGGTGCGAGACACCCCTACCTTGTCGGCTAATTTACGTAGCGATAACCCTTCAATGCCCGTTTCTTTTAAAAGTACATTGGCGGCACTGAGAAGAGTGCTTCGCAAGTCACCATGATGATAATTCGGCTTATTTTCTTTTGGTTCTGCTTGATGACTCATAAACGTCTATTAATAAATTTGATGTTTGTTATCTTGACAGCATCAACATATGCTTTTATCTTGACGCTGTCTAGTTTAATTTTTTGTTAACCGTGTAGGCTTTATCCACTGACTTTAAGTCTTAAACGGATAGCTACCCTAAGGAGAAAAATTGTGCCTAATATAGATTTATCTGCACTGGAAACGTTGTCGGTGAGCATCGAAAATCATATTGCTCATATCCAATTGTGCCGGCCAGAAGCACTTAATAGTATGGTGCCTGCTTTTTGGCGAGAGCTACCTGCGGTGGTTAGACAAATCGATGCAGAGTCGCAAGCGCGGGTGATTGTGATCTCCTCCCAGGGTAAACATTTTAGTGCCGGAATGGATTTGTCTGTATTTACTAATATGGCAAAAGACTTTCAAGGTGAGCCCGCACGACGTGCAGAACGAACTCGCAGATTAGTACTTGAATTACAAGATAGCTTTAATGCACTCGAAGAAATACGTATGCCTGTATTGGTCGCCGTTCAGGGTGGAGTGATAGGTGGTGCTGTGGATATGATCTGTGCTGCAGATAGTCGTTATTGCACTCAGGATGCTTATTTCACTATTAAAGAGACAGAGTTAGGTATGACTGCTGATGTGGGCACGCTGCAACGTTTACCTCATCTAATGCCACAAGGTTTGGTCCGTGAATTGGCCTACACGGGGCGCAACATGCCAAGCAGTGAAGCCAAAGAGTGTGGCTTTGTTAATCAAGTGTTTGAAGATCAAAAAGCGATGCTAGAAGGTGTAATGAAAATAGCAGTCAAAATTGCCATGCATTCACCTATGGCTGTGGCCGGTTGTAAAGAAATGATTAACTACACCCGTGATCATAATGTCTCAGATAGTCTGACCTACATGGCCACATGGCAAAGCGGCATGTTCCAAATGCCCGATGTGCAGGAAGCGATGGCCGCGGGAAAGGCGCAGCGTCTGCCTGTTTATGCTGAGCTACATAAAAAATCTTCGGGTATGTAAGACCGATCATTCAATAAATGACTTATAGGATCAACAATCAAATGACAAACAGTATCGCGTTAGAACAAGGCTTGGAAAAATATCCAAATTTACTTAAACCTCTGGATTTGGGTTTTACTCAACTAAAAAATCGCGTGCTTATGGGATCGATGCACACAGGCTTAGAAGAAGCGCCCAATGGTCATGTGCGTATGGCTGCTTATTTTGCCGAGAGGGCAAAAGGTGGGGTCGGATTAATTGTTACTGGTGGGATCGGGCCAAATGATGAAGGCGCTACCCATAAAGATACTAAACGCTTAGATACTGATAAAGCCATTGCCGAGCATAAAACTATTACCGATGCAGTGCATGCACATGACTGCAAAATCTGTATGCAGATATTGCACACAGGGCGTTATGCCTATAATCCAGCATCTGTTGCCCCATCAGCGGTGCAAGCACCAATTAACCCTTTTATGCCTAAGGCTTTAGATGCACAAGGCATAGAAAAGCAAATACAAGACTTTATTGATACATCAATACAAGCGCAAAAAGCGGGTTACGACGGTGTAGAAATAATGGGCTCTGAAGGGTATTTTCTAAACCAATTTATCGCAGCGCGCACTAATCATAGAGAAGATGAATGGGGCGGTTCATATCAAAATCGTATTCGCTTGCCGTTAGAAGTGGTTCGTCGAGTACGCGAAGCTGTGGGTGAGAAATTTATTATCATCTATCGTTTATCGATGTTGGATTTAGTCGAAGGAGGTTCGACTTATGAAGAGGTGGTTGAGTTAGGCCAAGCTATTGAAAAAGCAGGCGCCACTATTATTAATACCGGTATTGGTTGGCACGAAGCACGCATCCCTACTATTATCACTAAAGTCCCACGTGCTGCCTTCACTTGGGTAACCGCCAAATTTAAAAAAGCGTTGTCTATCCCTGTTATCACCTCAAATCGCATCAATACACCAGAAGTCGCAGAAGAGGTATTAGCCCGCGGTGATGCCGATATGGTGTCAATGGCGAGACCCTTTTTGGCTGACCCTGACTTTGTAATAAAGGCAATGGAAAATCGTTCAGACGAAATTAATACCTGCATAGGGTGTAACCAAGCTTGTTTAGACCATGTATTTGATGGCAAAACCAGTAGCTGTTTGGTTAACCCCCGTGCTTGTCATGAAACAGAATTGGTTATTGAGCCAGCCACAACAGTCAAAAACATAGCGGTAGTAGGTGCTGGACCAGCTGGTTTAGCAGCGGCTACTACGGCGGCTATGCGTGGTCATAAGGTTACCATTTTTGATTCTGCTAGTGAGCTTGGTGGGCAATTCAATATTGCTAAGCAAATCCCTGGTAAAGAAGAGTTTTCTGAAACACTTCGTTATTATACACGCCAAATGGAATTGCATAATGTCACCGTAAAACTCAACACCCGTGTGGATGCAACAACCCTAAATAGCAGCGATTTTGATGACGTGATTATTGCTACCGGAATTGCTCCACGCACACCCCCCATTGAAGGAATTAATCATAGTAAAGTGATGAGTTACATCGATGTAATTGTAAATAAAAAACCGGTTGGTAAGAAGGTTGCCATCATAGGAGCTGGGGGTATTGGTTTTGATGTCTCGGAATATCTGTCTCATGCAGGCGAATCTACTAGTCAAAATATTCCTGCTTTTATGAAAGAATGGGGAATAGATATGACGTTTGGGTCTCGATCCGGTATTGAAGGTATGAAACCTTGTCCTACACCTTCACCTAGAGAAATCTATTTGTTACAGCGTAAATCAACAAGAGTAGGTAAAGGTTTAGGTAAAACAAGTGGCTGGGCACATAGAGCAGGTCTGCTCAGTAAGGGTGTAAACATGCTGGCTGGTGTTGAATACTTAAAAATTGATGATGCTGGTTTGCATATTAAGGTGAACGATAAGTTGCAGGTATTAGATGTCGATAACATTATCGTTTGCGCTGGTCAGGAGCCTCTTAGGGAATTAGTAGATGGCTTGACTAAACCTCATCATTTAATTGGAGGAGCGGATGTGGCAACAGAATTGGATGCCAAACGGGCGATTGGTCAAGGAACTCGACTAGCTAGCCAGTTATAAAATAACCATCATAAAGTCATCGCTTAAAGCCGATTCTGTGAATCGGCTTTTTTATGATGTACCGCATATTCTTGCTCGATACCTCAGCCTTCTAAGAAGCAAATGAGTGTCGGAAATATAAGCCGCCATAAGCCCAAAGACCATTAATAGCGTGTTGTAAAGGCGATCATTTTTTTCAATGAGTGAACGACTAAGTAAGCTGTTGCCACAAGATAAAAAGTGAGACAGCCTGCCACAATATTCAACTTTTCTCCGTTTAAAGCAGCGAGAAATGCGCCTGTACTAGACATGATTAACATAGTGACAACAAAAATCAGCCCACTCTTTTTATGTAGGGAGGCTCCCTTCTTAGCAGAAAATGCAGTTATTCCTGAGATCAGAGCAAATGCTCCCATGATGATATGTAAGTATATCAGCATAAATTTACCTATTTAGTTAGCAGATGGCGATTATGAACATGACGCCTCATCAAGCGGCTAAATTTATCGGTCTAAAATGGAGCTAAGCCAACAGTATGCTGTATTTAGTCCTTTTAAATGACTTACTATTTACTATGTACTAGCAATGATGTATTTCTTGAGCCTGTTGTTCGTTTGTTTGGATCATAAAACGTATCAACAATTTTAAACGATGCCTTTCTCATCATCCCTACGGATGCTAAATTTTCTTCGTGGCGTTCAATATATACATGTTCACATTGCTCTTTTTGAGCCAACTCAATTGCCTTTTGTAGTAACGTGCTTCCAATTCCTTTGCCACTATAGTTCATATTAACTACCACATCATTAATATATGCCATTGTTGATAAAGTGGAGTATTGACGTAGATTTGAAGGACATGCATCTTTAAAAATTAAAATCGCTAACCCTGTGATTTCACTCGCTTCGGCTAAAATAGCAATCGCTTTTCCATCTCGTATTAGCTGAAACTGCAGATCGATGCTTTCATCTGTAATGTAATTCCATTCATTTAAGCCATCTCGGAATAAGATTTTTCTCATCTGTTCAAAATCAGCGACATTTAACGGTCTTGAATGTACTTTCATGTTGCACCTCCATCTTGCACAGAACGACTTGCTAAGCGGAAAATAATGGTTTGCTATAATCGCGAAGTGATGGCCAACTGTTATTATTCCGTTTAAACAAGTTGTTGTACAAAATTACAATTGACTTACGAAACCATTTAAAAAATCATTTATATCTTTTCTATATTTTTTAACTAAATTAGTACCTGTATAAGTTAAGTATTGAGTTGAACCTGATGGATCAGAAAAGTAGTAACCTAAATATGTGATTTTCATACTTTGAATTGTTCCTTTCATTTCCATGTAGATAACCTTCTGATTATTCACCATACGATATTCTTTTTTTACAACTTTCATATCCGGCGCAGCACTTTTTGCATTATCGAATGCTAGCTCTACAAGAGTTTCAAGTTTAATTTCTAACTGTTCAGAAATAACCATTCCATATAGGTCACTCCCTTTAACATCGAATGTATATTCTGCAGCCTCATGTTCATTATCATTTTTTTTGAATGTCCATTTTTTGGGATTTATCCAAAAAGCATTGTTGGTTTTTCCACTTTTTAGCATAAATTTAGAGTCAGAATTCTTAGAGAAAGCTAATGGATTCATATCCAGTTTAATTTCATTTTCAGCCTTTTCGTTTTCATATATCCAGGTTCCATCGTCATTTAAAACTACAACATCACCTTCATCCGTAATCGCTTTTTTACTTGCAACAGCACTAAATGCAAAAAAACATAAAACTAAAACCGTATAGAACTTCATTTGTGTCCTCTCTTTTTGTATAACACCCCGCATAGGGGCAAGTTTATCGTTGCAGTTCCTGAGCGAAGCGAAATGCGCTCGTAAAATTGTCCCAGCGACCGCAGGGAATGAGCTGATGCTTTTATTAGGTAGCCGGAATTTAATACGGTTTTGACTAAACATTCCTTGTCTCCTTGCGTTATCCATTTAGGTAAAAATATACTCGTTTGAAGTTGAAACAACAACTGGTGTTAATTAGCGAAGACCACTGAGTGTTTATCGCAGCCGCGCTGTTTGTGCTGATACTTGAACTGCCTAAACAATGCTTCAAGTAATATCATGAAAGACCACTCACTTCCATTCGATCTTGTTCCTATGCTTTTATGGTTAAGCCTTATTGATATATCGAACCTGTTAGCGTTATTGCCCTCGGCAATTAACGCTCCCAGTAACCAGCGCGCATTGGCATATCTGGGTTGACTGGAGATTAGGCCTCACTTTTGCAGCCATTTTTGCACGGCGATACGGATATCCTGCTGCCAGTTAGACCAAGAGATTTTGGAACGGTCATTCGCCGGCGATTCCGGCCAACTTATTGCTTGGGCTTTAGTGAGCAATTCAAGCCATGCTGTTTTTGAATTAAGTTGATGACTTGGACGCCCAAAGACGACAATTGATGGATCCTCAAGAATTGCGACTGGCTGAATTGGACGATGTAAACATAGCCAAGCCGTCTGACTGTCTCGATAATTCGGGGGCATAAACCAAAGTTCTAACGATTCCTTTGCGAGAGTTGTTGATATTGTCTCTCCCGAGAGAGACGTCCATACAACTTGGACGGGCTCTGGTCCGATAACGATGAGTTTTGTACCTTTCGGCCCCCTATAGTCGTCGCAGAAGTGATGGCCATATGGGACGGTATCCAATTGCCGCTCTATGATTTTCCAGCCTTGAGGAAGGGCTTTTTCGAATCCATAAATTGCTTGATCCAAGGCGACACGACCTGTTTGAGCCGCTACTATCGAGCTGACGGTCACAAGGACAATCAATAGGATGATTTGTAAGCGATATGTGATAATTGAGTGAGTCCTAACAGCCCGCATAGAGGGCAAGTTTATTTGTGTTGCTTTTGAATAACGCGAAAATGGGGCATTAAAAATAGGTGAGGTTAACTCTTGAAATAACGAGTTTTATCCATTCTCGCCCTTTACGTCATCTACCCACAACCCCATATTGGATGCCATTTTCAGTGTTACATGAGCAAGTCGTTCCTAATAGATCTTGGCCGCCTATTGGGCAAGTACTAACCCGAGATTCGTTGTTGTAATTTAGATTGCAAGTAGCTCCAAATTCAACCCTCGGGTGAGCGCCATCAGTCCTGTGCTTATCAGTTAAACCATAGTTTGCCTGACAACCTTGTATGCATACAAAAAAAGATAAAAGCAATATAATTCGTTTCAAAACCATTTTCCTATATATAAATTTCAGGATGTTTGCGCTTTATTTGCGGCTTAATAATCCACTCTGACATAACACTTTCCATAACCGGCGTTGGCTGCTCTTGCCAATGTCCGGTTAATAGATTTGTTATATCTACAACTCACTGGCTGAACGAACGCCATTTTTTTCCTTAAAATACAATCCTACTATCTCACTGTCGGACAAAGCTAGGTCGAACACAAAAAAATAATTCATATAAGCGTTTTGATGCTTAACAATTTTGACAGAGTATGTATAAAGCACTCCGTCTCTCGATTTTGGTCGAATACCCCATTGGCTTGTTAAGTAAATATCAATTGTACCAATTTGCTTTTCTAGTTGGTCAAAAATATTAGCCAATTCGGATTCTGTGATCGTTTCACGTGCAGTTTCGTGAACAAAATGAGTATTTATAGTTTTAAAGTCACTCTTTTTTAACAAGTCTATTATTAAATTGGAGGTGAGAATGACCTTTTTATAATCATCGGGCATCGGATCTTCAACGAAATCATTATCTATAGAGCCCTACCTTTTCACTTTTACAGTATTAACATCACAACCAAAAAGACAAAGTAGAACAATTAGTACGGTAAAGACTTTCACTCAGTATTCCTTGTAGTTATAACACCACGCATATCGGGCAAGTTTATGGGGGCAGCTTTTGGGCAACGCGAAATGCGCCCGTAAACTTGTTCCAGCGACCGAATGGAGTGAGCTAATGCGTTTGTTAGGTAGCCAGAATTCAATGCGATTTGACCAAACATTCCCTGTTTCCTTGAGTTAACCATTTTGGTAAAGCAATACTCGTTTAGTGTCTATACAGCAACCGATGCTGTCCAGTAGGAATCAAATATTATGCGCTCGCGAACCCCAAAATAATTAATAATTGTAGGTCATAACGTTTGGTTTTTTCTTCAAGTCTTTCAATTTTTTTGTTCATATAATTCCTTTAATAGACACCACATAACACCATACATAAGGGGCCTTGGGCGCTCTGTCCAATGTCCGGTTAGTGTTTTTGTTATGTCTCAAGCCATTTGTACATAACCAACGCATCTATGTACCCTTTTGTTGGATGATTAAAAGCTCGTGGTAAACGTCCTACTATATCAAAACCGAGCTTTAACCATAGCCGAATAGCACCTTCGTTACTTGATGCAACATAGTTAAATTGCATTGCTTCATATCCTAGATTTTTTGCTACTTGCTGAGAATGAATGCACATGGCAGTCGCCACTCCTTTGCCTTGTGCCGAAGATGAAACCATGTAACCACAATTACAAACATGCATTCCGGGACCTGCTTGGTTAGTTTTAAGGTAGTAGGTTCCTAGAATCTGCCCATCATCTTCAGCAATAAAGGTTTTGCGTGGCGTATCAACCCAAACTTTCTTAGCTTCACTTTCCGAAATACCCTTTGAAAAAGCGTAGGTTTCCCCCGCCCTAGCTATTGGTCTAAAAATCGGCCATATAGCTTCAAATTCTGACTCATCTATTTCTCTAATATTCATTGGATATAAATCTAACTGAGAGACAACGCCCCGCATAAAGGGTAAGTTGATGGGTGCAGCTTTTGAGCAACGCGAAATGCGTACGTAAAGTTGTCCCAGCAACCAAAGGGAGTAAAGTAATGCGTTTGTTATGCACTTTGAATTTACTGCGGTTTTGATACAACAATCCATGTCTCCTTGCGTTAGCCATTTAAGTAAAACAATACTCGTTTGAATCCAAAACAACAACTCATGTTAATCAGCGAAGATCACACAATCAATTGCGCTTAATGGAGTGGTTGCGGCTGCATACTCAAGATATCGATTTTGACTTTAAGAATATTAGGATTTGGAACTGAAACGTCTTCTACACATCTTAAACCTCGTTTGTTTTGGTTATATTTCCTCTAACAAAGTGTCTCGAGAAATTCGACAGCTAAATGACATTCGTTTACTTATACACGAACACAACCATCGCCCAAAACTTGTTTCTAATAGATAACGCTTTTCAATAACCTCAACGTTATGCTTATGCTTACACTTATTCTTTTACTTTAGAGTATTGTTCTCCAACTCGTCTGTTTTCTAATATGCTGTAAGTTACTCATCCCGCTCCTTGTCATGAAAACGTAAAATTACTGTCACTTTTTATACACTAATTGTTCATTTTTATGTCCCGAAATTGTCATAATTAATTTCTAATATGCATCAGTTCGATGAAACCTTATTTTCATCAGTTCGCCCTCAATCGATTAACTTGACTTGGATTTTCTAGGAAAAATTATGAATTTAATCAGAAAGATAGCTATTTTATCACTTACAGCAGGCCTTAGTGCGGCTGCTGGTGCAACACCGCTGCCTGAGCACCAAACATCAAATGCTTGGTACACCGAAGCTCAGACTAAATTGATGGAAAAACTGCAAACTAATAACCGCTTTAAAGCTAAAAATGTCATTGTATTTATTGGTGATGGAATGGGTATTTCAACACTAACATCTGCTCGAATTTTACAAGGACAGTTAAATGACCAACTAGGTGAAGAAGGTTACCTGAGTTTTGAATCATTTCCTCACACAGCGCTGGTCAAGACTTATAACGTTAATGCACAGACACCCGACTCTGCCGGCACAATGACCGCAATGATGTCAGGCTTGAAAACTGACGTGGGCGTTATTGGCGTTGATGAAGATATTAGTCGTGGTGATTGCTCTACCGTTGCTGGGAATGAAGTTATCACTGCACTCGAACTGGCTGAAATTAAAGGCCTAGCCACAGGTATTATTTCAACCGCACGCATTACTCACGCTACTCCAGCGGCAACGTATGCTAAATCTGCAGATAGAAACTGGGAAGACATATCTGATATGCCTGAAGCGGCAATAACTGGAGGTTGTAAGGATATTGCTGATCAGTTAGTCAATTTTGAAAACTATTTGGAAAAGCGTTATACCGGAGTTGATGTAGACGGAATTGACGTCGCTTTTGGTGGCGGACGCCGTCACTTTCTCCCTAGAGATGCAGCATTCAATAGCGCCGATGCAGCTAGCGCAGTTGAAGGTGATCGCACGGATGGGCGAGACCTTACTGCAGAATGGAAAGCAAAATACCCGCTTGGAAATTACGTTTTTGACCAAACAGGATTTGACGCAATTGATGCGGCAACGACTTCGAAGGTGTTTGGTCTATTCAACGAGTCTCATATGCAATATGAAGCTGACCGTAGCAATGATATCGCAGGCGAACCTAGCTTGACGCAGATGACCGAAAAAGCGATCGATATATTAGATAATCAAGAAAAAGGTTTCTTCTTGATGGTTGAATCTGGCCGCATCGATCATGGCCATCACGCTGGTAGCGCATATAACGCACTTACTGATGCCATTGAACTATCCAATGCAGTTAAAAAAGCCTATGACATGACCAACAGTGAAGACACCCTAATTCTCGTTACCGCTGACCACGGTCATGTATTCACGATTGCAGGGTATCCGAAACGCGGTAACCCTATTCTAGGCAAAGTGATAGGGGTTAATTCAGATACGCCAACTCAAGATGCCGATGGCCTACCCTACACAACGCTAGGCTATACCAATGGCCGCGGAATGATGGATTTGGGTAATGAAACAGATGCCGATGCCTCATACGCAATGCCTATAAATGCAGGTCGCAAAGACATATCTGCCATTGACACTGAATCATCAGGCTTTCACCAAGAAGCGTTGGTACCACTAAGCTCCGAAACCCATAGCGGTGAAGACGTAGCATTACACGCAAATGGTCCAGGTGCGCAGTTAGTACAAGGTGTTATTGAGCAAAGCGCTTTATTTCACGTCATTAATCAAGCACTTGATCTTATCAACCAATAATTAGGGAGAATTAGAATGAAAAATATAAAACTCAGTCTTATCGCAATTGCCGTAATTGGACTAAATGGTTGTTTTGTAGAAGGTGATGATGGCACCAATGGTACTAACGGTATTAATGGAGTTACAGGACAAAATGGTACTAATGGCCAAGATGGTTCGGCCGGAAACACCAGCCTACTATTGCAAACCAATTTAATTATTGGCGACATAAACTGTCCGAATAGTGGTGTGAGATTTGATTCTGGGATTGACGTTGACACTAATGGTACGTTAGAACCAAGTGAAATCACAAGCACAAATTACGTATGCGCTCCTGGCATTACCGAAGTGAGCTCAACGCAATTGCTCACCAGCTTAAATAACCAATGGTTTATAGATGGTGCAGCGCTCGTTTCACAAAACAAAAATACATGGCTAACCGCCACTAGTGGGGCAGGCGCGCAAAGCACTAACGGCAATACCAACATTGAGCAACAAGTTACGTCATATGAAACTAACAGTCCAGCTCAGCAAGCAGCCTTAATTGAGCAACTAAAAGGTTCTGCTAAGAATATTATCTTGTTTGTTGGTGATGGGATGGGAGTTTCAACGGTTACAGCCTCACGCATATTAGAAGGCCAGATGAATGGTCAATTCGGCGAAGAAAACAGTCTTTCCTTTGACCGCTTTCCATTTGCAGGCTTAGCAAAAACCTACAATGTTGATGCACAAACACCTGACTCAGCTGGCACCATGACCGCAATGGTAAGCGGTGTTAAAACGGATGTCGGTGTTATTGGCGTAGACGAAAATATTGAACGAGGTAATTGCTCAACGGTCGCGGGAAATGAACTTGTTACCGCGCTAGAACTTGCCGAGTTAGCAGGTAAGTCGACAGGTATTATATCCACAGCTAGGATCACGCACGCAACACCCGCGGCAACGTATGCAAAATCAGCTGATCGTAATTGGGAAGATATCTCTGATATGCCAGAATCCGCAGTTACAGCGGGTTGCAGAGATATAGCAGAACAACTTGTTAATTTTAAAGCAAATTTAGAAATGCGTTTTGAAGGTAGCAATGTGAATGGACTGGAAGTCGTTTTTGGTGGCGGTAGAAGACATTTTTTACCTAGAGACGCAGCATTTAATAGCTCGGATGCGGCTAGTGCAGTAGAGGGAGATCGTACAGATGGCCGCGACTTAACGGCAGAATGGTCGCTAACGTATCCTGCAGGTTCTTATATATTTGACCAAATAGGGTTCAATGCAATTGATACTGAAACCACGACTCATGTATTTGGTCTGTTCAATGAGTCACACATGCAGTATGAAGCTGACAGAGCCAATGATATTGCGGGTGAGCCGAGCATCGCAGAAATGACAGCTAAGGCAATTGCAATTTTGGATAACAATCCATTGGGCTTTTTCCTATCCATTGAATCCGGTCGAATCGATCATAGCCACCATGCAGGCAGTGCCTTTGGCGCTCTAACTGATACCATTGCGTTCTCTGATGCCGTTGCCATGGCCGATGAGATGACCAATGATGAGGATACATTAATTATCGTAACCGCCGATCATGGTCATGTATTTACAATTGCTGGATACCCTAAGCGTGGCAATCCAATACTAGGCAAAGTGGTTAGCGTCGGTCAAACAGAAGTCTCATTAGCTGCTGATGGACAACCATACACAACATTGGGTTACACTAATGGCAGGGGTTTCCAAAATTTAGGAAATGAAGTTACTGATGCTGACGCTTCTTATTCTATGCCAATTGCTGCAGGACGCCAAAACTTGACGGACGTCGATACTGTATCAGCCGGCTTTCATCAAGAAGCCTTGGTGCCGTTGTCGAGTGAGACGCATTCAGGAGAGGATGTAGGAATTTATGCAAAAGGACCGGGTGCTTTTTTATTAAACGGTACCAATGAGCAAAACATAATTTACCACGTCATGGACTTTGCGTCTGATTTGAGCGGTGGCGTAAATAATACTCAATAGTTTATCGTCTTACTAAACTGGTCTTAATATAAAGCGGATGTTGATTCATCCGCTTCTCTCTGTTTAGGCTAATAGTGATAATTGGAAAAGCATGACCTAGCATGCAATGAAAGCATGAAAGGATATTATAAAACCACAAAATTAAAACGGATAAGTACCCTTTATGAAGTTTTTAATAGAAATTACAGTAAATTCGATGAAGAACATCAAGAGACTAGGTCTTTTTATCGCAAGTGTTACCGCGTTTGGCGCATTCGCTAATAGTCCTTACAATATTGATACAAGTGATTTCATAAAACCAAGCGAGTTGATGGTTTCGAATGAACAATGTTCAAACCCAGTTTCACCAGCAAGCAAGCTTATTGCTGTGTATGAAATTGCAAAGAGCGCTAACTCCAGTAATAGATTAGAGCAAAAATTGCAGGTTACCTTAATCAGAAACGGTAACGAAGTTGCGCATCAATATCCGCAAACTGGGATCACTGAATCTTGGCAATTGAATCAGGCGAAACAAATAAAAAGCACTCGATTTTTCGACCTCCACGAGCGCGCTATTGAATATCAACCCGGTGAAAAAGTGCACGGCAAGACAGAATCCGACTGGTCCTATCGCAATCAATTAATAAGTGATTCGCTACTTAAAAAGTTTACCACTACCAACGTGACTAATGAGGGATGCAATCGCATCGAAACAAAACAATTCAGCGATAACAGGCTATCTATGGACGTCACATGGTTTTCTGAGTTGCACTTAGTAAGTAGCTTTATTATTAAAGAGAAAGACTCTCCTCGCATATTAGAGTCATGGTCTTTGAAGAGCTTAACATTGTCTAATAAACAAATAACGCCCTTTTTTAAATCACGGTACGCCTATTACGCAACCGACTACGCGGACATTGGTGATGACCATACCGATCCATTTTTAACAAAAATGATGAATTTGGGGTTCATCGAGCATGGAGCCTCAGGATTTTATGATACTCAGGGAAACCCAATGTCGGGCGATTCTACTAAAAACAATAGTCATACCCACTAAGGATTCCTGAAAAAATAGTGTAATCGCAAGGTAGACTAGGTGTTTCTAATTTAACATATAGGTTTTGATAACTTTACCAACCTCGGTTTCCCAAAAGAGGAGTTTGAAGCTTAATTGGCTAACGACAACCCTCGAGCTCTGATTTAAAGATCTCAGAGAATTTCATAAGAACTTGGTTGGTTGGGCTATTTGAAATATCAAGACGATAAGGAAAGTCAGCGACATTTTGTTCAACCATTATGTAGAGCAGACCACACCTTGAATCCAAATGCGCTCTAATTTGGTTATTTTGACTGTTGAGCTAAGCATAATTGGATACTGTGAAATATCTGAGGCTGTCGGCGTCGTGGCATCCGCATTGGTTGTTAATTGACGAGTGCACTCAGTCGGACGCTGAAATCATTATCACCTATTTGAAACGTATTGCCTAGACGAATACAACCATCATTTTACGTGGCGACGTCGACCATGTCTATTTTGGGTGTATTAAGAAGGACCAATATTTATGCAAATACATCATAACAAGCTGGAATTGCAGTAATTAACCCACAAAATAATTTATTGTAGCAATAATGCACGTTCAACCAACGGGCTGCTCCGTTCTAGTGTTATATAGTAGTACCCAGTGAATTTACTAGCAAAACGTTTCACATGAAACAGGCAATAATGGCCACTAATTGAGTATGGTTATGTCGCTGGGCCACTGAAGGTAGCTAATGGAGTTGGGCAAAGCATTTTATGCCCAATTTTTGGACAAAAAAAATCCAGCTACCTTTAACAGAGTGAGCTGGGTTTTTGGTTTTTTTATTACTAACTTACTTGCGCAATTTTTGAATCAATCTCAATTGTGCAATGGCTTCGGCTAGCTCAATAGCAGCTTCAGCGTAGTCGAAGTCTGCACCGCCTTTCGCGATGGTTTCTTCCGCATGTTTTTTCGATGCTTCAGCTGCTGCTTCGTCCAGATCTTCTGCACGAACAGCGGTATCAGCTAGAACTATAATGCTACCTGGTTGCACTTCTAAAATGCCGCCAGCTACATAAATAAGTTCTTCTTCGCCAAACTGCTTAACTACTCTAACCATGCCAGGTTGTAAACCAGTGATCAAGGGCGCGTGACCAGGATGAATACCTAGCTCACCTTCGCTACCTGTGACTTGAACAGTTTCAACGAGACCAGAGAAAATCTCTACTTCTGCGCTTACTACGTCCAACTGTACTGTCATTGCCATGGGGTCTCCTTTAAGGCAGCTTTCGCTGCACTATAAGTATTAAGCTAGAAAATTACTTCTTTGCTTTTGCAATTGCTTCGTCGATTGTACCAACCATATAGAAAGCTTGCTCTGGGAGGCTATCGTGCTCGCCATCCAAGATACCTTTAAAGCCTATAATGGTTTCTTTCAATGAAACATACTTACCAGGAGAACCAGTAAAGACTTCTGCTACGAAGAAAGGCTGTGACAAGAAACGCTGAATCTTACGAGCGCGTGATACTACTTGTCTGTCTTCCTCAGATAACTCATCCATACCTAGGATAGCAATGATGTCTTTAAGTTCTTTATAACGTTGAAGTACCGTTTGAACACCACGAGCAACGTCATAATGTTCTTGACCGATAACTAACGGGTCAAGTTGACGAGATGTAGAATCTAATGGATCAACAGCAGGGTAAATACCCAAAGACGCTATATCACGAGACAGTACAACTGTTGCATCTAAGTGAGCAAAGGTTGTTGCAGGTGATGGATCCGTCAAATCATCAGCAGGTACGTATACCGCTTGGATAGAAGTGATTGAACCTGTCTTTGTTGAAGTAATACGCTCTTGTAATACACCCATTTCTTCAGCTAGCGTCGGTTGATAACCAACAGCTGATGGCATACGACCAAGTAGTGCAGATACTTCAGTACCGGCTAGTGTATAACGATAGATGTTATCAACGAAGAAAAGTACGTCACGACCTTCGTCACGGAACTTCTCAGCCATTGTTAAGCCTGTCAACGCAACACGTAAACGGTTACCTGGAGGCTCATTCATCTGACCGTAAACAAGCGATACTTTATCAAGTACGTTTGATTCGTTCATTTCGTGATAGAAATCGTTACCTTCACGAGTACGCTCACCAACACCAGCGAATACAGAAAAACCACTGTGCTCGATAGCAATGTTACGAATAAGTTCCATCATGTTTACTGTTTTACCAACACCAGCACCACCGAACAAACCTACTTTACCACCCTTAGCGAATGGACAAACAAGGTCGATTACTTTGATACCAGTCTCTAGTAGTTCAATAGAACTTGATTGGTCTTCATAACTCGGTGCTTCACGGTGAATAGACATACGCTCTTCTTCACCGATCGGACCAGCTTCATCAATAGGGTTACCAAGTACATCCATGATGCGACCCAAAGTAGCTATACCTACAGGCACTTTGATCCCTTCACCGCTGTTCTCTACCGCTAAATTACGACGTAAACCGTCAGTACTACCCATTGCAATGGTACGTACTACGCCACCACCCAATTGTTGTTGTACTTCGAGAGTTAAACCCACTAAGTCACCTTCGGTTACTTTTAGTGCGTCATATACTCTTGGAACTGAATCTTGTGGAAATTCGATATCCACGACAGCACCAATGATTTGGACGACCTTACCTTGACTCATAATTAGTCCTCTTAATTCCTAAAATTTGTGCTTTACCTAAATAGCTCACAATGCGCTTAAACAGCAGCGGCACCTGAGACGATTTCACTTATTTCTTGTGTAATCGCCGCTTGGCGAGCCTTGTTGTATACCAATTGCAAATCATCAATTAGATCTCCAGCGTTGTCAGTAGCGGCTTTCATCGCTACCATTCGCGCAGCTTGCTCTGAAGCTACGTTCTCAACAACACCTTGATAGACCTGAGATTCAATATAACGAACCATTAATTGCTCCAAAATCTGCTTTGGATCAGGTTCGTAAATGTAGTCCCAACGATGCTTTAGTGCTTTATCTTCTGATTTAGGCAAAGGCAACAATTGATTGACCACGGGTTCTTGGTTCATGGTGTTAACGAAGTCATTGTAGACAAGGTAGACCCGGTCTAATTTTCCTTCGTCATATGCATTTAACATAACACGCACAATACCTACGACATCTTGAACACTTGGCTTATCACCTAGACCTGATTCAGCAGCCATGACGTTTCCGCCAAAACGACCGAAAAAGGCACAGGCTTTAGCACCTAACGCTGCAAAATGGATTCCAACTTCTTGTTCTTTCCATTTCTTAGCGTCTTTTGCGACCAATTTAAATTCGTTGGTATTTAACCCACCACATAAGCCACGGTCTGTAGAAATAACAACATATCCTACGTTCTTGACTTCACGCTCTTCCAAATATGGATGGCGATATTCCAAGCTACCGTTAGCGATGTGACCAATCACTTTTAGCATATTTTGCGCATATGGACGGCCAGAGGCCATACGTTCTTGGGCCCTCTTCATTTTCGAAGCGGCAACCATTTCCATAGCACTGGTAATCTTTTGAGTATTTTTAATACTCCCAATCTTACCTTTTATCTCTTTTCCGCTAGCCATGACACTCTCTCCAATTACTAAACGATGTGCCCCGACAGTGGTTTATTAAAACCCGCTGAGGCAAATTGATTACCACGTTTGTGTTGATTTAAACGTTTCAAACGCTTTTTTCAACTGTGATTCAATATCATCGTTGTAGTTACCAGTTTCATTAATTGAGTTCATGAGCTCGGTTTGTTCATTATTCATATACGAGTGAAGAGCCGCCTCAAAATCAAGAACTTTGTTAAGTTCTATATCTTTCAAGAAACCCTTTTCAGCTGAGAACAATGATATAGCCATTTCTGCAACCGATAACGGTGCATACTGGTGCTGCTTCATAAGCTCCATTACACGTTCACCATGTTCTAGCTGTTCACGAGTCGCATCATCAAGATCAGATGCAAACTGAGAGAACGCCGCTAATTCACGGTACTGTGCAAGTGCTAAACGAATACCACCGCCTAGCTTTTTAATGATTTTGGTTTGTGCAGCACCACCAACTCGAGATACTGAAATACCGGCGTTAACAGCTGGGCGAATACCCGCGTTAAACAAGTCACTTTCCAAGAAAATCTGACCATCGGTAATTGAGATTACGTTTGTTGGTACGAATGCAGAAACGTCACCCGCTTGGGTTTCAATGATTGGTATAGCAGTTAATGAACCTGTTTTACCTTTCACTTCGCCGTTAGTGTATTTTTCAACATAGTTGCTGTTTACACGTGCAGCGCGCTCTAACAATCTTGAGTGCAAATAGAATACGTCACCTGGATAAGCTTCACGGCCTGGTGGACGTTTCAATAATAGTGATACCTGACGGTACGCTACAGCTTGCTTTGACAAGTCATCATATACGATAAGTGCATCTTCACCGCGGTCGCGGAAATATTCACCCATTGTACAACCTGCGTAAGGAGCCAAGTATTGTAATGCCGCAGATTCAGAAGCCGAGGCTGCAACGATAATGGTATGAGCCATTGCGCCGTGCTCTTCAAGCTTACGAACTACGTTAGCGATAGTAGAAGCTTTCTGACCGATAGCGACATACACACACTTAATACCTGTACCTTTCTGATTGATGATGGCATCAATCGCAAGTGCAGTTTTACCTGTCTGACGGTCACCGATAACCAACTCACGTTGGCCACGACCGATTGGGATCATAGCGTCAACAGACTTATAACCCGTTTGTACTGGTTGATCGACCGACTGACGTTCGATAACGCCAGGTGCAATTTTCTCAACTGGTTCATAACCAGCAGCTTCAATTGCGCCTTTACCATCGATTGGTGCACCTAGTGTGTTTACTACACGACCTAATAGACCGGGGCCTACTGGTACTTCTAAGATACGACCTGAAGACTGTACTTTCATACCTTCTTGTAAATCAGCGAATGGACCCATTACAACAGCACCAACAGAATCTCGTTCGAGGTTCAATGCGATGGCGTAACGGCTACCAGGAAGTTCTATCATTTCGCCTTGCATAACATCTGCTAGGCCGTGTACACGGATGATACCATCAGCGACACTAACGATAGTTCCTTCATTTCGAGCTTCACTTACTACACTAAACTGTTCAATACGTTTCTTGATCAGTTCTGCAATTTCAGTGGAATTAAGTTGCATGCTCTTTATCCCCTTTATGCTTGCAACGCGTCTGAAAGACGGTTCAATTTAGAATTTACGGAACCATCTATTACTGTATCACCGGCCTTAATAATGAGACCAGCGACCAATCCAGGATCCACGTTACATATAAGCTTCACTTTACGTGATAAACGCTTTTCTAGCGCCGCACTCATCTTATCTAGCTGTTCTTTTGACAATTTAATAGCAGACGTTACATCTACATCAACTTCTTTGTCATAATCCGCTTTAAAAGCGTCGAACTGTTTCGATATATCAGGCAAGGCAGATAAACGATTACTGTGAGCCAAAACATGTATAAAGTTTTGGCCATGAGTGTTGAGCTGTTCACCACACACACCAACAAATAATTCAGCAAGATTTTCAGCGGCTAATGCGCTTGATAATATATTGCGGATTTCGTCGTTATTAGCGACTTCCCCAGCAAATACTAACATTTCTTGCCAATTTGCAATGTCGGCGTTCTCAACCGCGAAATCAAATGCGGCTTTGGCGTAAGGGCGAGCTACGGTTGTCAATTCAGACATGGCTCATCTCCCTTATAGCTCAGCGACAAGTTTTTCAACAATGTCGTTCTGTGCCTGTGCATCGATTTCACGTCCGAGAATTTTTTCTGCACCAGATATTGCTAAAGCAGCAACCTGTTTGCGTAAATCTTCTTTAACGCGATTACGTTCAGCTTCTATCTCAGCATAACCTTGAGCGATAATTTTCTCACGCTCGGCATGTCCACGCTGTGTTTCTTCATCAACAAGTTGATTAGCGCGCTTCTTTGCTTGGTCTAAGATTTCAGCAGCCTGTGCTTTCGCCTCTTTCAACTGGTCCGTTGCTTTCGCTTGAGCCAGTTCTAGATCTTTAGTCGCTCGTTCAGAAGCAGCCAAACCATCAGCGATGATTTTTTGGCGTTCTTCAATTGCTGCCATTAATGGTGGCCACACATACTTCATGCAGAACCATACGAAAACAGCAAAAGCGATTAACTGACCTATAAGAGTAGAATTCATGTTCATTTCGACTCCTCCTCTATTAAATTCGCTAAACTAAAATTAGTATTAATTAGCCTAAGCCAACAGCGAATAATAGATATAGAGCGATACCAACACCGATCATTGCGATTGCATCGATTAGACCTGCTACGATGAACATTTTGACCTGTAGTTGAGGTGCTAGTTCTGGCTGACGAGCAGCAGATTCTAGAAATTTACCACCAAGAATTCCGAAACCAATAGCGGTACCTAGGGCACCCATACCGATTAGTAGAGCAACTGCAATTGCAATCATTGTGTATCTCCGATTTTTAGTTAATGTTTAAAGTTAAAAAATAAAATGTTATTAAACTTAGTTTCTAGTGGTCTTCACTTGCCAAACTTAAATATACAATCGTTAACATCATGAATATAAAGGCTTGTAATGGAAGAACTAGAATATGGAATACCGCCCACATAAAGTGCAATGGCAATTGCCATAGACCAATGGTAGCGATCAAAATAAATATCAATTCACTGGCATATAAGTTTCCGAACAAACGAAGTGCGAGTGAAAGGGGACGTGCAAACAAGGTTACTAATTCGAGTATTAAGTTAACCGGGATAAACGCCCAATGATTGAATGGTGTAAAGCTAAGCTCTTTGGCAAAACCTAAGACACCCTTCATTTTAATTGAGTAAAAGATAATAAGTGCAAACACACCTAACGCCAAAGCGAGAGTCAAGTTTAAGTCAGTAGTCGGCACTGCTTTCATGTAGACATCATGCGGGTCCATACCGAAACCATATTGACCTACCCAGCCAGCAATGGTTGGCAATACATCAACGGGAACGAGATCCATCAGGTTCATCAGTAATATCCACACGAAGATGGTCAGTGCTAGCGGTGCTATTAATGCGCTTCTGCCATGGAAGGTACTAACAACGTTGTCATTCACAAAACCAACAACTAGCTCAACAAATGCCTGAGATTTTGTAGGTACGCCAGTAGTTACTTTTTTAGCGATACGACGAAAGAAGTAAAGAAAAAGAACACCAAGACCAATCGACCAAGCCATTGTGTCGACGTGTATAGCCCAAAAGCCAGCGTCAGCACATGCCTTGTTGAAGGCAATACCAGTGTCAGTATTGCACATCGTCGCATTCGTCAAATGGTGTTGGATATATTCTGTAGTAGTATATTCAGAAGCCATTATTAACCCAAATTATGTAATTTAAAAATTGTTACATTATATCGTGCGCATGTCTGTAAGACATTTAGCGTAGACGATACATGGCAAACCATTGGCTCACCATTGCTAACACATAAGCACCCATCAAAGGAAAAGGGGGTGCATTAAGTTGAGAAAATGCGATAGCAAAAAATATGACAGTTAAAACCAATTTTATCTTTAAACCTTGGCTAAAACTCTGCACAACGAGTTTACTTTTCGTTGCACCTGCGTATCGGAATGACCAATACGCAAAAAAACTATGCGGTATGATGAAGGACAGCGAGCCGAAAATTACTGCAACTGTATACTCTGGTTTTAATACTAAAACGGCCACTATAAGTACTAGTGACGAGATACATTGCGCTAAAATCCCTTTTTTGGCTAATTGTTGTCCATTATTGGCCAAATTCAAGGGCATTCTCGCAGGCGTTGGTCTATCCCAAAATACATACCTAAATGAAGGCGCGGGAAGTATACTTGTATAACAGAAAAATTCAACTACTTAGAAATTTTTTCCCTTTACTGGTGCACTTTAAGCACCAAAATGATCTGGTTGAACTTGCTATTAAAAAAAAGCCGACGTACTTGTCAGTTTTTACCGATCGGTTAATACCATCTTCTGTAAAATGCCATCCAGTTGCTCCAAATCACTAAAATTGATAACTAACTTTCCCTTCCCCTTGCGGTTGTGGGCTATTTGCACAGGAGTACCGAAGTTCTCTGACAGCGATGTTTCCAACTGCTTGACGTCTGGATCTACGGTTTCTTCCTTGGCTTCTTTTTCTGGCTCTGGGTTAGTAATATCTGACTGTGTTTTTTTCACCAAATTTTCTGTTTCTCGTACCGTTAAGCCTTTATCAGCAACCAACTTAGCCGTATTTGATTGGACCTCTCCATCAAGGGCCAATAATGCGCGGGCATGACCCATATCAATGTCACCGTACTCAAGCAAACGCTTAACATCGTCTTGTAAACTATTCAAACGCAACAAGTTGGTTACCGTTGTGCGGGACTTACCCACAGCATCTGCAACTTGCTGATGTGTTAAGTTGAATTCAATCATTAGTCGGTCTAATGCTTGTGCTTCTTCCATTGCATTAAGATCTTCACGTTGAATATTTTCAATCAGTGCAATCGCAACTGCAGCTTTATCTGGGACGTCCTTAATTAAACAAGGAATAACATCGAGTTTAGCTAACTGTGCTGCTCGCCATCTGCGTTCACCGGCAATAATTTCATATTTGTTGTTATCAGTTTGACGCACAATAATAGGCTGAATAACACCTTGCGCCCGAATCGAAGCGGCTAGTTCTTCAAGCGCTTCAGGTGACATGTCTTTTCTAGGCTGATACTTGCCTGGTTGCATAAACTCAATAGGAATATTTTTTAGGTCGCTTTGGTCACCGGCATCGCTCTCTGCAGCTTGCTTTTGTTTATCTGCGTGACTGCGACTAGTAGCTAGTAATGCGTCTAAACCTCTGCCTAAGCCTTTATTTTTTGGTGACATCCTAACCTCTGATCTGTCTTTATGAGCTATTAATTTCTACTCATTGTTTATTAATAAACGTTTTTAACTATAGTAAGCGCTTACTTGAATAAATAGGACTATTTAGTAACGCGCCGACGTAAAATTTCGCCAGCTAGCGCCAAATATGCCTTTGCACCGGTTGATGATTTATCGTAATACATTGCGGGCGTACCAAAACTTGGTGCCTCTGCCAACCTAACATTACGTGGAATAACGGTACGGTACACTTGATCACCAAAATGACGTTTCAATTGTTCTGATACGTCGTTTGCCAATCTATTGCGAGGGTCATACATTGTTCTGAGTACACCCTCAATTTTTAAATCTGGGTTCACTACCGACGCTAATTTGTGAATGGTGTCCATTAATGCTGTTAATCCTTCCAATGCATAATATTCACATTGCATAGGAACAAGCACTGAATCTGAAGCCGCCATTGCGTTTACGGTTAGTTGATTTAATGACGGTGGACAATCAATAAAAATATAATCGTAATCAGCCTGGACACTTTCCAGCGCTCTGCGCAATCTAAGTTCACGCGCAAATACTTCCATTAATTTGATTTCGGCCGCTGTTATATCAGAGTTACCCGCAATTAGGTCATATTTTCCAGCGGTATTCTTAATGATAACTTCTTTGGCAGGGACATCCTCAATGAGCAATTCGTAACAAGTATTATCAACGTTATACTTATCAACTCCACTGCCCATAGTGGCATTACCTTGAGGGTCAAGATCAATAAGCAATACTCGACGTTTGGTTGCAGCCATTGACGCAGCAACGTTTACCGCAGTTGTTGTTTTACCAACACCACCTTTTTGATTCGCGATCGAGATGACTTTCGCCACAATACATTCCATTTATTATGAGTTGAAAACTGTTGTGATTACTTCACATTTCATTATTGATTGTTGTCACCTAAGTGCTGTTGAGCGAACATATCGTTGCGCAACTGATGTGCAATCTAACAAGCTACTGGGTTTTTTTCACTTTAATTAAATGTCGTTCGCCTTGAAAATTTGGTATCGCAAGGTTAACACAATCCACTACTGTAAAGCCTGTAGGAATTTCGTCAAGTTCAAGTTGATTAACTTGACCTTTTAATGCTAAAAATAAGCCATTTTCATCGGTTAGATACTGGCACCAATGGAGCATATCTTTTAAGGATGCAAAGGCTCTACTCAGAACACCATCTAGTGGTTTATCTAGTACAACGTCTTCAACCCGAGTTTGCATGGCGGTTACGTTACTAATTTTTAACTCATACAAGCTTTGCTTTATGAAGCGAATTCGCTTGCCTAAACTGTCTATTAATAAAAACGTTTTATCTGGATTCATTATAGCCAATGGGATACCGGGTAATCCGGCGCCGGTACCAACATCGGCAAAGTGACTGCCTTGCAAGTGTGGAGAAATAACAATCGAATCAAAAATATGTTTTATCAACATATCTTGCGGGTCCCTAACCGACGTTAAATTGTAAGCTTTATTCCATTTATTCATCAGCAATATATAATTGATTAACTGCTGTTTCTGTAACTGTGACACTGGAAAATCTAAATTTACCGCAAGGTTATCAAACGAAGCTGACAACGCATCAAACATTGGAGATGTGTTATTTGATAAACTCATCAGGCTGTTTTTTTCTCAGATTTAAACGACATACTGTGTTTCTTTAAATACACTAGTAGTAACGAAATAGCAGCCGGTGTAATGCCAGAAATACGCGATGCTTTACCGAGAGTTTCAGGCCTTGCATCCGTCAGCTTAGCGACAACTTCATTGGATAAGCCTGAAATTTGAGAAAAATCAAAATCTCTCGGAAGAAGCGTATTTTCATGACGCAGCGATTTCGCCACTTCATCTTTCTGACGCTCAATATAACCTGCATATTTGATCTGAATTTCAACTTGTTCAGCCGCTTTAGGATCTGAGATACTCGGTCCTAAACTTTTAATACTAGTGAGTTTTGCGTATGTCATTTCCGGGCGTCTGATTAATTCCTCTAATGAATGCTCGCGGCTAATGTCTGTTTTTAACATACTGTTGAGTTCATCTAGTGACTCATGTTTTGTATGCACCCATTGTGATTTCAGGCGCTGTCTCTCAAGTTCAACACTGTTCATTTTTTCTTGGAAGTAAGCCCATTGCTCATCACCAACTAGCCCTAATTCTCTGCCTTTTTCGGTCAAACGGACATCTGCATTGTCTTCACGCAACAATAATCGATACTCAGCTCGACTGGTAAACATTCGGTATGGTTCTTTTGTACCCATGGTAGCTAAATCATCAATAAGCACACCCATGTAAGCCTCATCGCGACGCAACTCAAAACCTTCTTTTCCTTGGCATTGCAGTGCTGCGTTAGCACCAGCCACTAAACCTTGTGCGCCGGCCTCTTCATAGCCGGTAGTGCCATTAATTTGCCCAGCAAAAAATAGTCCGCTGATAAACTTAGTTTCAAGCGTCTGTTTTAAGTCGCGTGGATCAAAAAAATCATATTCAATCGCGTAACCTGGGCGAATAATATGTGCATTTTCAAAACCATTAATTGAACGAACCATAGCCATTTGAATATCGAAAGGTAGGCTCGTTGATATCCCATTTGGATAAACTTCAACGCTAGTTAATCCTTCAGGTTCAACAAATATTTGGTGCGACGTCTTATCTGCAAAACGCATGACTTTGTCTTCGATCGACGGACAATATCTTGGACCTACACCTTCAATTACACCGGTGTACATAGGAGATCTGTCTAATCCTGAGCGAACAATATCGTGCGTTTTTTCGTTAGTATGAGTGATATAACAAGGTATCTGACGAGGATGATCCCCAACGCTACCTGTGAACGAAAATACAGGAAGAGGCGTATCACCAGGCTGCGCCTGCATTTTTGAATAATCTAATGAGCGAGTATCCAGTCGCGCAGGAGTTCCTGTTTTTAGTCTACCCACCCTAAACGGCAAGGCGCGGAGTCGTTGCGCTAATGCATTTGACGGCGGATCGCCAGCTCTTCCGCCTTTGTAATTTTCCATACCAATGTGGATAGTGCCACCAAGGAAAGTCCCAACAGTGATCACGACCGTTTTGGCTCTAAATTTCAAGCCCATCTGAGTTACAACCCCAACAACCCGATCATTTTCAACGATTAAATCATCACAAGACTGCTGAAAAAGCGTCAAATTAGGTTGATTTTCAAGTACCTCACGAACCGCCATTCGATATAAACTTCTATCAGCTTGCGCACGAGTAGCACGCACTGCAGGTCCCTTACTTGAATTTAATGTTCTAAATTGAATACCAGCTTTATCGGTTGCTTTAGCCATAACACCACCAAGGGCATCAATTTCTTTTACTAAATGTCCTTTGCCAATCCCACCTATAGCTGGATTACATGACATTTGGCCAAGTGTTTCTATGCTATGCGTAAGCAAAAGTGTATTAGCGCCCATACGAGCAGCTGCAGTAGCTGCCTCTGTACCTGCATGCCCACCACCGACAACAATGACATCGAAATCTTGCTGATAAAACATTTGTAACTGCCTCAATTTAAAACACTATAAAACAAATTATTGCCAAGTTGATAATAATTGATAAACGAATATCTACTACAAATTGTAGATTTGAACGACAACAAGTATTACTTAAAGCATCCCGTAAAAAACGGGGTTCACATGGTATACGAGTTTTACGGTATTTGGAATGCTTATCGTTTGAACATGAAATTGAGTTTAGTCAGGTATTTTTAAGCGCGTTTTTTAAAATAATATTTCAAATTACTTTTTTTTAAGCATATTTTAGTTTTTAAATATGTCATTGAAACTTAAAATTGTACAATTTTTTAAACGTGGTAAAGCTTATAAAATTCTGATGAAAAAAAGTGTTTTTGTACGGTATTAAGAAAAAGCGATTTTCAGCTTTTTAATTTGCGTAGTTAAAATAGAGATCTTAGATATATAGTTTATTATTATTACTATTAGGGAAGCAATTTTCTGTTAATAAGCACTTTTTTTTTAATACAATCAACTAGTTAATACAGTTGAAACCCTGTGATCATGACGGTGTAATATATGTATATGCTCTGTATAAGTAGGCCTTTTATCCACAGGCAAAATATTTGTCAAAATTGTCCAGTGACTGATCATAACTTTCGTACAGTTTTGGATCGATCTTATCCACAATACTTAGTAACTGGTGTGAATATTGTGTATAACTTGTATATTGAATGAATATGTAACTCTTCTTATTTAAGGTAAGTAGCTTATATACTTACTTTTTATCAAGTGGATTATTAATGTAATTAATAGTTAGGTCACTTATGCACAATAATTAAAGATAATGAAATGAATAGATAATGGATCTCTTTATATAAACTGAATAAATGAAATAAAACCGGTACCTATAATAACAATAATTACTCACTTATCGTCGATTTAAGAGGAAATACCTGCTCCTATATAACCTCAGTGGTACCTTAAATACTTATTACTAGCATAGCCATCTCCTCTAGTATGACACCTATAATATTGACGAAATAACCAATAATAGTGAGTATTTCAGACGGGATATTTGTTATTCCATTATTTTATATTCGATTATTAAGACCTAAAAGTCCGATTTTTATTAGTAAAATGATGGCAGTACCGCGATAAAGTAGTCACGGTATATACAAATAATAAAGAAAATGCGGTTAGAGACAACTGAACTGAGGGAGGGTTTACTTTTTGTCGTGTATTTTGTGGGTTTATATTTAAAAAAAAGAGCAGGTTGGCATCTAAAATTAACCTATTAATGATAATTTTAGATTGTGAATCACTGCCTAACAGGAGTGAATGGGATAAATGGTGCTGTACTTTATGATTTGGTTGAATAAGTATAGCAATGGCAGTGCATGTGATGCTTTCATGCAGTGGCTCAAACGTCACACAACAGCTATATAAACTGGAAGTACTGCGGTAACGACACTATAGGGCTTGATACCAAGGAGAGTTAATGCGGTACGTGTAATGAAGCTGTCAGTCCCAGCTACCGTATTTAGGATAGCTGCGCTAAAACCAGCAATAATGAGGAGTAATCAAATAATGCAGGGATCATTGGACTGACTTAAAGTAAGTTAGCGGACCTGATTAGGTTGATACTGATTGCCGCTGCTTGGTTCTGCATAGTCAGGAACAACTTGTTTGCGCCGGCTAGGACCTTGGAATCGCACCTTATAGGTATCATATTCTTTAATCGACTCAAAACAGTATCGACCTAAAGCTGTTTCGAGGTCTTTTAAGTTATGATTAGTAATAAGGATGCAGTTTTTATTATCAATAAGACGCTGTCTTAACAAACTACCTAACCAGCTTTGGGTCGTCTTTTTTAGCATAGTTTCATTAACACAAACTTCGTCCAATATAAGTAAATCAACTTCTTGTAGTTGTTTATTTATTTGACGAAATTTTTCAGGGGCACTGTCAGCAGATTGAAAATCATAAGACGAGAAACGCATTTCTAATAGTGATTGAAGTTGACGATACATTACGGTTGTTTCGTATTGGTCAATTAATTGATGAGCAATAGCACCCGCTATATGTGACTTACCGCGACCATAGTCACCATAAAAAATCATCATATGGGCACCACTATTTCGCCAACTAGCATCAGCATGGGCTGCAATAAATGACTTTGCAATATTAATGGCTTCAACCACATCTTGTGCATCTTCAACTAAGTTATGAAAAGTCCACTTTGGATCGAGTTCTGACTTACCATGTATTTTTTGGACACGTTGATGGCGTGTTTCCTGTTGTAATTTTTGGACATCTTGATTAGCTAAACGGTCAAATTCTTCACGACGTTCTTTATAGTTAAATTGTGCTTCAGGTTCCGGATCTTTTCCCAAAGACCTTGCCAATTCATTAATTCTATCGTTTAGACTTTTCATGATTTCCCGCTGTATTTTTCAACTAATTGTTTAACGTTGTCGTCTATTTCAAGACCTGCTTGTGGAGTTATCCATTGGTGGCCGACTTTAGTTTGTTCTTTATTCACCGGTAGTCGTTGACGGCGCTGTTTTATATTTAACACAAATTTCTGTGTCCACTGATAATCAGTAAACTGTTTTTCAGGATAACCTAACCAATAAGCAATGTATTCTCCCAACTCATCAGCAGAATACCCTTTATCGATTACGCCAACAAGCTGACAAATCTGCTCAAATAACTCAGCATTTGGTCGCCAGTTCACATTCATCTTAACAAAACTCTGGTGTTTGTCGGTGGTTATATCAGAAATTTCTGGACTAACACTTAAGGGTAAATAAATAATTTGGTTATTTAAACTTCGTTTGTATGATTGCTCACTGTTAATTTTAATTAGCCCTACGTTATCTAGTTCTTTAAGTAGCGAATTAACCTGTCGTCCCAACGTTACAATTTCTTCTTTACCGTTTAAAAACTGCATAATGTCTTTGTAGGAAAGAGTAACGTTACCCTTTGTTAAATTACCTTTTGATGCTAAATATACGCTGTAGAGCGCTCTAGCATGATTGCTCATAGATAATTGAAGGGCGTCTAATTCTAAGCTATTCATAAAGATGTCTATTTACCTGACACTTTGTCTAATTGTGCTATAAACCATTCCACTGCGATATCCTCAGGGATAGGGTGATTCAGGACGTCTATGTGCAAGGGTTCGCTTAATAAAGTGACTCCTCTATTAAGCAGCAGGGTTTCCATATTCATCGCAGCACCGCAATACGTATCGTAACTGCTATCGCCGAGTCCAATAATCATAGCATTAAACCCCTTCAAGTCTTTGCTTTGCAGCGCTTTTGCATAGGGTTCTATATTGTCTGGTAAGTCACCAGCGCCATGTGTAGATGTACAAATCAATAATATGTTGTCTTTATTTAACGTAGACACGTTGGGTTCAAAGTGACAGTCACCCGTATGACCAGCTTCTATAATACTCACCAATATTGCCTCTGCAACATATTCTGAGGCGCCCAGAACAGAACCTACCATGATGTCGAAGTGCATATAATTACCTTAAATTAAGAACGTTGTCGTCTAGTTTATTGATCGCAATGGAAATCCAATAAAGCATTTTACTCACCACGGATATTCATTAGCATTGAAATAATACGAACAATAATGTGGTCACATTGAGTAAATTGGGTTATCTGTCTGCTTTCTATTTGCCAATACAAAATGATGAAAATATCTTACCTAATAGATCGTCAGAACTAAATTCGCCAGTAATCTCGTTTAAATACTGCTGTGCAATACGTAATTCTTCAGCAAGTAACTCACCTGCCATATTGTCTTCAAGTTGCGATTTACCTAAATTGATGTGCTCGTCCGCTTGTTGTAATGCAATAATATGGCGTTGGCGCGCAATGACTTGGCCTTCGCCTGCTTGCTCAAAGCCCATGCATTCTTTTAAATGATCTCGAAGTTCATTTATACCTTGTTGCTGCTTGGCTGAAATGCGCAATACGGGGTACGTAGCGCCTGTCGATAAACCGACGGTTTCGCCGCTTTCGTCACACTTATTGCGTATAACGGTAATATTAGCATTAGCAGGTAAGCGAGCATAAAAATCTGGCCAGATATCGCTGGGTTGATCTGCTTTTTCGTCGTTACTGTCGACCATAAACAAAATTCGGTCAGCTTTCTCAATTTCAGTCCAGGCTCGTTCGATGCCGATCTTTTCAACTTCGTCAGTGCTTTCGCGGAGTCCCGCTGTATCGATAATATGCAGTGGCATCCCATCAATATGAATATGTTCTTTTAATACATCACGAGTAGTACCGGCAATGTGGGTAACAATAGCAGACTCTTTACCAGAAAGTGCATTGAGTAAGCTTGATTTGCCTGCATTTGGTCTACCAACAATTACCACTGACATACCATCGCGTATTAAGCTGCCTTGCTTGGCTTGATGTTTAATGCTGTCGAGCTGAGCACAAATTTTTAGTAAATCACCCTGTATCTTACCATCTCCTAAGAAATCAATTTCTTCTTCGGGAAAATCAATAGCAGCCTCAACATACATGCGCAAATGAATTACTTGTTCAACCAACATATTAATTTGTTGGGAAAATTCACCTTGTAGTGAACGAAGTGCACTTTTAGCAGCTTGTTTGGAAGTTGCATCAATGAGGTCGGCAATGGCTTCAGCTTGAGTTAAGTCCATTTTATCGTTTATAAATGCCTGTTCACTGAATTCGCCTGGTCGGGCTAAACGGATATCAGCGCTGGCAACACAAGCGTCGATTAATAGTTCCATAACGATCTGACCGCCATGGCCTTGCAACTCCAATACATCTTCACCGGTAAAAGAATGTGGAGCTTTAAAATACAACGCAATTCCTTGGTCGATGACGTTGTTGTGTTGGTCTTTAAATTGTAGGTAGGTTGCTTTACGCACTGGCGGGCATTCACCCAATAAACGTAAAGCCACTGCCGTTGCTTTAGGGCCAGACACACGCACAATACCAACACCACCGCGACCTGGGGCAGTAGCTTGTGCAACAATGGTTTCTTTATTCAAAAACATTTTTAATCAATAACCTATTCTGACCAATAACCTGAGACCATACTGTTTAGTCTCGAAAGTTATTAAATTGCAATGGTTGGCCTAAGTCTTCTTGTTTCAACAATGCCATGACGTCTTGTAAATCGTCACGTTTTTTGCCTGTAACACGGAGCTGCTCGCCCTGAATAGCTGCTTGGACTTTGAGCTTTTTATCTTTAATTAGTTTAACTATTTTTTTCGCTAGTGGTTGGTCAATACCCTGTTTGAATCCAATCGTTTGACGGTGAGTTCTGCCAGTGTGATTACTATCATTGCGGTCCATGGATGAGGTGTTTACACCACGCTTTACTAAAGCGCTGCGAAGTATATCCAGCATTTGTTTGAGCTGAAAATCGTCCTGAGCACTCATTATTACTGTTGAGTCTTTGAATTCGAATGAAGCATCTACGTTTCTGAAATCAAATCGAGTTGCTAATTCACGGTTTGCGTTTTCAGTCGCATTCTTGACTTCTTCTTCGTTTAATTCAGAAACAATATCAAATGTAGGCATGTGCTTTCTCCCAAAGGTATTTTTGCGTGTTAATTTAGCTAGTGTATCTTGTAACTACTGCAGTGTTTAGCAAATCTTAATTTTGTTGACAAAAAAGCCTGCAGTAAGCAGGCTTTTCAAAAAGAGTTTAGTAAAATCGAATATAAGTTTTAATAGTTTATTTCCATTTACCCTTTACTACTAATTCCTCTTTTCTCCATCGATGCATAGATGATTTTTGCTTGAATTAGCGTAATAACGTTACTTACTAACCAGTACAAAACCAAACCAGCAGGGAAGAAGAAGAAGAAAATACTCATAGCAACAGGCATATAAGTCATTATTTTTTGCTGCAAGGGGTCAGTGATAGTCATCGGCTGTAAACGTTGCAACAAGAACATGCTAGCGCCAGTTAAAATAGGCAATACATAATATGGATCAGCGACTGATAGATCTGTTATCCAGAATATGAAGTCTGCGTGACGAAGTTCAACACTTTCTAATAACACCCAATATAGGGCTAAAAATATTGGCATTTGCAGTAGGAGAGGGAAGCAACCACCCATTGGATTTACTTTTTCTTTCTTATACATTTCCATCATGGCGGCAGACATCTTTTGGCGGTCATCCCCAAAGCGTTCTTTTAATTGCGCCATTTTAGGTTGTAAATTACGCATCTTGGCCATTGATTCGTACTGCTTCTTGGTTAACCAATACATGGCACCTTTGACAACAATAGTGACACAAATAATGGCTAATCCCCAATTGATAACAATGCCTTGTATCCATATTAATAATGAGAATAATGGTTGTGAAATCATCCAAAGAAATCCGTAATCAACGGTAAGGTCTAGTCCTGGTGAAAGAGTAGCTAAAACACTTTGCGTTTTTGGACCCATGTATAACTGGCTTGAAATGGTTCGCTCACCGTTTACTGCGATTGTCACCGGTTCTCCGGTATAGCCAATGATGGCAAAATTACTGTCAACAATGCGGCTAGTAATAGTATTGGTTTGTAACTGCGGTGGTACCCAAGCAGTAACAAAATAATGCTCAATCATTCCGGTCCAGCCACCAATAGTGGCGACATTCAGTTTTTCGTCTTCAAAATCACCGAAACCAAATTTTTCGTATTTATCTTCTTGGGTAGAGTAAGCGCCACCGCGATAAATAGGCATAAACATACTGCCACCGGGCTGATCTGCCGTAGTTTGTTTTAGTTGTGCAAACTGAGCCATAGAGGCAGGGGCATTGGTGTTATTTTTTACATCATAGTTAACTTTAACAACATGTTGGTCACGCTGGAATACAAATGTTTTGGTGACGCTAAGACCGTCTGCGGAAGACCAGGTTAACGGAACATTTAAGGTATCGCCGTCCATTATAAAATCAGCTTTAGAGGTGCTATATAAAGGTCGTCCTTTAGCATTAGAGTCAGGGCCTGCTTTTCCAACTAGTCCACTTTGAGCAATATGAAGCCGTGCAATATCGGGTTTCAATAACTGATAAGAATCATCGGCACCTTGAGTAACCGGATACTTAAATAAGTCAGCCCGGACGACATCGCCGCCAACTAAATCAATAGTAAGGTCAAGCGTGTCTGTGCTAACAGTAATGAACCGGTCGCTGTTGGTTTCCAAAGCGCCAACTTGAGGCACAATTGATTGTTCTAATGGTATGTCAGACGCAGTGCTATTACCGATAGTAGGAACAGACGAACTAGTCGGTATTTCTCCATTGGCTGCAGAAACACTAGGGACACCTTGGCTTGCAGTGGTTTGTTGAACAGGCATCGTTGCTGGCTTTGGGCCGTATGCGTCCTGATACTCAACCCATAATAGATAACTGACTAACAATAAGCCAATAACTAAGAGACTTCTTTGGGATTCCATATTTTTCTCATTTTAAAGTTTATTTTTAGGTGGTGCTGTTGACGTTGTTGCTACTGTTTCAGTGCAGTCTGAACGAGTCGCTTCATTGTCATTTGATCCGGGCACGTAGTCAAACCCACCCGGGTGCATTGGGTTACATTTCACTATTCGTTTTACAGAAAGCCAAATACCTTTCACTAATCCGTGTTGTTCTAAAGCTTGATGAGCGTAAGAAGAGCAAGTCGGATGAAAACGACAATTTTGACCGAGCATCGGAGATATAATAGTTTGGTAAACTTTTATCAATAATCTAAATGGCAGTGTAAACATAGAAATAGGCTTTGAAGCCACTGTTTCTGGTGTTATTTTGCCGGTTGATTGCATCGAAGAGTCATCTTTCGCCATAATTTCTCTAATTGAGTAGCCAGTGCTTCGTTTTCCATTTGACCAATACCTTGTTTCGCGATCACGATAATATCAACATTTGGCAGCTGATGTCTTTGTAATCGGAAGCTTTCTCTAATAATTCTTTTTATCGTGTTTCGATCAGTGGCATTTTTGACTTTTTTCTTAGGCACAGTAATACCTAAACGGGCTGTTTCAAGGCCGTTGTGCCTTGCTAATATAGTGATGTGATTTGATACCGCGGGAATAGCTTGTTCAAATACGAAGGAGAAGTTTTTGGGAGTCAACAAACGTGACTCCCTGGGAAATGAGTGATTCACCGGTTTAATATGCTTTACTTACACATTAAGCTGATAATTTCGCTCTTCCTTTTGCTCTACGATTTGCAAGAATTTTACGACCATTCTTAGTGGCCATGCGAGCACGAAAACCGTGTGAGCGTTTGCGCTTTAAATTACTTGGTTGAAAAGTTCTTTTCATGACCTAATCTCTACTTGTTTCAATGTAACGTTGAAGCATGAGTTTCAACTTTTATGAAACCTTGCTTGGAAATGGACGCAGAATGATAGGGATGTATGAGTGCATTGTCAATGTTTATAAGCGCGAAAGGGATGTTTATTTAAATTGTGCATAAATATTGTGCACTCGTCATTTTTATCCACATTAGTCACGGCCCCATTGAGGTTTAAAGCCTAATTTGGCAGGATTTATGCTTAATTAGTGGACGATACGCTGTAAGCAAGCCAATTAAGTGAGTTAATTCAGGAGGTTATCCCCAGAAAAAGCCTATATATAACAATAGTTTAGGTGTTTAAGGTTGCTTAGAGGTAATTGTACTAAAAGATTTGCTAATTATCTGTGGATAAATAGGCGCAAATCCCCTATTCTTATCGCCCTTTTTTAAAAGGCTAACAACGTAAGCGTGCTCTTTATTACAATAAAGAATGTTTGTCCGGTTTAGGGTTAACATTATTTTGCAATCAAGTTATTTTTAAAGACAGGTTAGTGCGTGCAAACTTTGCGTACTTATACTTTACAGAGTTGTATCGTAATCTGGTTAATTTAGTGCACGGACGCAGTTAGTTTTGGTAGACCTAGAATGGAGAAAGTCAGTTGAGTATAAGTTGGGATCACTGTCTCGAATTGCTAAAAGAAGAACTTCCGTCCGAACAATTCAATATGTGGCTAAAACCGCTTCGATCCGAATTTAATGGTGAATCCCTCCATTTATTTGCAACCAATCATTTTATTCTCGATTGGGTCAGAGACAAGTACCACGGGATGATTACAGAAAGTCTGCGTTCTTTATATGGGCAAGATGCGCCTAATTTAATAATAACAGTGCGCAGTATTGCTCAACAAAGCCCGATACCACAGCAGCACGCAGTGAGTCATCCGGTTAATAATGGATTAGTGGACCAATCATCTCCTATTAATAATAATCAAAACTACAATGATCGTCCAAACGCTGGATATGATAGAACACGTGAGAACGTTCAGGGTGAGGTTGGAGACCGTAGATCAGGAAATAATGGTTCGCTTGATGGCCAAGGTAACGGTGATTATAAAGAAGGTGTCAATTTAGAGCGCAGAAAGGTGAGTGTAGGTGATCACATAAGTGGGTCCTCGCATGACCGACCAGCACAAAATAATAACTCTTCCCAAGCTGGTTTTCAATCTGTTGGCGCTGATGTTAATAATCAAAATCCGTTTTTAAACAAACAAATTATACAGCCTGCTTCTCCTAAAGTGGGTGGTGGTATCGATATCAACCTAGTCAATCATAATCGAAACAACCAGTCTGATTCGCAGCGAAATCAATATCAGCAGTACACCGGGCAAAATGGCGATACGGGAATGAATCAAGCGGCTCGGTTTGGCAAACCCGCTAGCCCGGCAGTCAACGTGCATAAGAGTAATGTAAACCCGGAATACACATTTGAGAATTTTGTAGAAGGTAAGTCAAACCAATATGCGCGTGCTGCGGCAATTCAGGTAGCTAATAATCCTGGTAAGTCATATAACCCATTATTTTTATACGGTGGTACCGGTCTCGGTAAAACTCATTTAACGCATGCAGTGGGTAACGGAATATTGGCTAATAAGCCAGATGCGAAAATTGTTTACATGCACTCTGAGCGGTTCGTTCAAGATATGGTAAAAGCATTGCAGAATAACGCGATAGAAGAATTTAAACGTTTCTATCGCTCGGTCGATGCGTTGTTAATCGATGACATTCAATTTTTCGCAAATAAAGATCGGTCACAAGAAGAGTTTTTTCATACCTTTAATGCGTTGTTAGAAGGTAACCAACAAATAATACTAACGTCCGATCGTTACCCAAAAGAGATCGATGGCGTAGAGGATCGGCTCAAATCTCGATTCGGCTGGGGCTTAACCGTTATAATAGAACCGCCTGAGTTAGAGACGCGTGTTGCGATTTTGAATAGGAAGGCCCACGAGTGCAATGTTAGGCTTCCAACTGAGGTTGCTTTTTTCATGGCGAAACGTTTGCGTTCGAATGTGCGGGAGTTGGAAGGGGCGTTAAACAGGGTGGTCGCGAATGCTAATTTTTCAGGTAGACCGATTACAATTGATTTTGTTCGCGATGCGTTGCGGGATTTACTTGCCTTACAGGACAAGTTAGTTACTATTGAGAACATACAGAAAACAGTGGCTGATTATTATAAAATTAAAGTTGCTGATATACTATCTAAAAGACGAAGCAGAAGTGTAGCTCGTCCTAGGCAAGTCGCGATGGCCTTGGCCAAAGAACTAACGAATCACAGTTTACCGGAAATAGGTAATGCCTTTGGTGGACGAGATCATACAACGGTCATTCACGCTGTGAGAAAAGTTGTTCAACTTCGTAACGAAAGTCATGATATAAAAGAAGACTATAAAAACTTAATAAGAACGCTTTCTTCATAATAATTTTAACGAGAAGACATAAATGAAATTTACCATTAGCCGTGAAGGTTTATTACAACCGCTTCAACTAGTTTCTGGTGCAGTTGAACGACGTCACACACTGCCCATACTGTCGAATGTATTAATAAAGGTTAGTGAGGGAACACTCTGGCTAACAGGTACTGATTTAGAAGTCGAATTGATGTCAAGCGTGAAGCTATCTGGTAGTTTCACTGACGGTGAAATTACTGTTCCAGCTAAAAAGTTGTTAGATATTATTCGCGGTATTAATGGTGAAAGTAATATCATCTTTGAAGTTGAAGAGAACAAAGCCATTATTAAGTCGGGCCGTGGTAAGTATACATTATCAACATTGTCTGCAAGTGATTATCCTAATCTTGAGGATTGGGAAGGTGAGGTCGAGTTCGAAGTTAAGCAATCAGACCTAAAAGGACTGATTGAGAAAACGCATTTTTCAATGGCTCAGCAAGATGTGCGTTACTACCTGAATGGTATGAGCTTGGAAACGGAAGAACATACTATTCGAACTGTTGCGACAGACGGTCACCGTCTTGCACTTTCAACGCTTGAATACGAAGCTTCTACATTACCGCATCGCCAAGTGATTATTCCTCGTAAAGGTGTCATGGAAATAATTAGGCTAATTGAATACAACGATACAATGGTGAAGGTTCAAATAGGTAGCAACCACATAAGAATTTTTTCTGCGTCTTTTATTTTCACCAGTAAGTTGGTTGATGGTCGTTTCCCGGATTATAGAAGAGTACTACCGAAGGGTTCCGATAAGGCGGTTTGGTCTTCACGCGAGTTACTAAAGGCTGCGTTTTCTAGAGCAATGATTCTTTCAAATGAGAAATTCAAAGGTGTGCGTTTGAATCTTGCTTCAGGCGAGTTGAAGATAACAGCGAACAACCCAGAGCAAGAACAGGCTGAAGAAGTCGTTGACGTAAACTATGAAGGTGAAGAGTTGGAAATTGGTTTTAACGTAGCGTACCTAATTGATGTGCTAAATGTACTTAATTCGGATAATGTTATTATTAACTTGTCTGATGCAAATGCGAGTGCATTGATCCATGCCGAAGGTGATGAGTCAGCATTGTATGTCATCATGCCGATGCGTCTATAATCAAAGTTAAGGGCAACTCTTAGCCTTTATGCATTTATCTCTAGTGCAACTTGCTCAATTTCGAAACTTTGAGCAAGTTGCCTTTTCCCCTTGTAAATCTCTTAATATAATTCACGGTGCTAATGGCGCTGGGAAGTCCTCGATCTTAGAAGCAATTCATTTACTTGGGTTCGGTCGTTCATTCAGAACAAATCGTCAAAATTCTGTTGTGAAGCATAATACTGATAAAGCAACTGTTTTTAGTCGGCTTATAGATGAAGAAGGTGCGGAACAAAAAATTGGCTGTACAAGACATAAGTCAGATGGGTTCGAATTTAGTATCAACGGCGAGAGAACGAAAAAACTGGCAGATGTCGTTCGTAAAATTCCTATGCAGATTTTCACTCCACAAAGCAGTGATCTGATAATAGGGCAACCCATGCTTAGACGGCGTTTTGTCGATTGGGCATTGTTTCACGTGAAACATGGTTACTCGGATTTAATGTCCGCTTATACAAAAACACTTAGTCAGCGGAACGCATTATTAAGAGCGCACTTAAATACCGGAAGAGCGATAGACGTCCAACAGTTCAACTATTGGAGCGAATCCCTTAGCAGGTATGGCAATTCGGTTTCGGAGGCTAGAAAGACCTATTTGGAGGCGATAAATGCTGAAGTTGTTGCACTTTATAGTCAATTTATACCTGAGTTCAAGATAGAACTCAGGTATAATAGCGGTTGGGATAAAGGTATGCCGCTTGAAGAATCATTAAAGCTAAAGCAGTCTCGTGATTTCCAATATGGATACACAACCGTCGGTCCACATAAAGGTGATATAAAGTTCACTGTAAATGGACTGAGCGCAGCAGAAAATCTGTCGCGTGGTCAGTTGAGAATTCTAGTATCTATATTGCAAATTGCACAAATGAAAATGTTTTCATCTTTAAGTAATAAATCAACTATCTATTTAGTGGACGATATTGCGGCGGAGTTGGACATAAAGACAAGGGAGCATTTTCTGGACTTAATACTTGAAACAAACACTCAGGTTTTTGTAACAGCTATTGAGACCTCGCAATTCGACTTCACAAATAAATATAATGATAAAAAAGTGTTTCACGTGGAACATAACCAAGTGAACGAGGAGTAAGAAATGTCAGAACAGAATTACGATTCTTCGAGTATTAAGGTTCTAAAGGGATTAGATGCCGTACGCAAACGTCCAGGCATGTACATTGGGGATACAGATGATGGTACTGGTTTACATCATATGGTTTTCGAAGTTGTTGATAACTCTATTGATGAAGCTTTGGCTGGTCACTGCAAAGATATCGTAATCAAAATACATTCTGACAACTCTGTTTCCGTCAGTGATGATGGGCGTGGTATTCCTACAGAAATCCACGAAGAGGAGGGTGTCTCTGCTGCTGAAGTTATTATGACAGTATTACACGCTGGCGGAAAATTCGATGATAACTCATACAAAGTTTCAGGTGGGTTACACGGTGTTGGTGTCTCTGTTGTAAATGCTCTTTCCAAAAAGCTTACTATCAATATTCGTCGTAGAGGTGAAATCTTTGAACAAGAATACGACATGGGTGTGCCTTGCGCTCCTCTAGCGCCAACAGGTAAAACTGACAAATCGGGAACTACAATACGTTTTTGGCCAAGTGAAGAAACATTCACAAATATTGAGTTTCACTATGATATTTTGGCAAAACGAGTTCGTGAATTATCTTTCTTAAACTCGGGTGTTTCAATTATCCTCGAAGACGAAAGAGACGGCCGTAAAGACCACTTCCAATATGCAGGCGGTATTAAAGCCTTCGTTGAGTATCTAAATACTAACAAAACGGTAGTTCATCAAAAAGCGTTCTATTTTGACCTGCATCGTGAAGACGGTATTTCAGTTGAAGTTGCTATGCAATGGAACGACGGTTTCCAAGAAAATGTTTTTTGCTTCACTAATAACATTCCACAAAGAGATGGCGGAACCCACTTAGCCGGTTTCCGTGGTGCGTTGACTCGAACCTTAAATACCTTTATGGAAAAAGAAGGTATGAATAAAAAGAATAAAACCAGCGCAAGTGGTGACGATGCCCGTGAAGGTTTGACTGCCGTTATCTCTGTTAAAGTTCCTGACCCTAAGTTCTCGTCACAAACTAAAGACAAATTAGTTTCATCGGAAGTAAAAACTGCCGTTGAAAGTGCCATGGGTGAAAAGCTTGCCGATTACTTAATTGAAAACCCAAGTGAAGCACGGATTATTGTTGGAAAAATAATTGATGCGGCAAGGGCTCGTGAAGCTGCACGAAAGGCACGTGATATGACTCGTCGTAAAGGCGCATTAGACTTAGCTGGCTTGCCAGGCAAACTTGCGGATTGCCAGGAAAAAGATCCTGCGTTATCTGAACTGTACATTGTGGAAGGTGACTCCGCTGGCGGTTCTGCCAAGCAAGGTCGTAACCGAAAAAACCAAGCAATACTGCCGTTAAAAGGTAAAATTCTTAATGTCGAAAAGGCTCGCTTTGACAAAATGTTATCTTCTCAGGAAGTTGCGACGTTAATAACGGCACTAGGTTGTGGTATTGGTCGTGATGAATATAACCCTGAAAAGTTACGTTATCACAGTATTATCATCATGACAGATGCCGATGTGGATGGCTCTCACATCAGAACCCTTTTGTTAACCTTCTTTTTCCGTCAAATGCCTGAACTTATCGAACGCGGTTATATTTATATTGCACAACCACCGTTGTATAAGATTAAAAAAGGCAAGCAAGAACAATATCTAAAAGATGATGAAGCATATACGAATATGATTACGTCGATTGCGGTTGATGGCTCCAGCCTCTATTTTAGCCCTGATGCACCACCGATTAAAGAGTTAAGCCTAGAGAATATGGTTAAGCTTTATCAGTCGACACAAACTCTGATTAGTAGAATGCACCGTAGAATGCCAACTTCTATTTTGAAGCAACTCGTTTATTTAGAAATTATAACGACCGAAACGTTAGCTGATAAAGACGCCTTAAGTCGCATAGGCCAATCACTAGTTGACCAACTATCTACGTCTGAAGATGATGGACAAAGTTTCTCATTCAGTATTAATGCGACCGAAAATGGGTTGAACGAACTTGGAATCGTTATGAAGATGCACGGCATTGACTATAATTATTCGTTCACGCAAAGCTTCATTGAAGGACCTGAATACAAAAAAATCAGAACCTTAAATGAGACTATTAATGGCTTGATGGAACAAGGTTCTTATATTCAACGCGGTGAAAAAACACAAGCGGTAAGCACTTTTGAAGAAGCATTATTGTGGTTAATCAAAGAAGCTGAGCGTGGTCAATATAAACAGCGTTATAAGGGGCTTGGTGAGATGAACCCTGAACAGCTTTGGGAAACCACAATGGATCCTTCTCAACGCCGCATGCTTCAAGTGAAGATTGAAGATGCCATTTCTGCCGACCAATTATTTACAACCTTGATGGGCGACCATGTTGAACCGCGCAGAGACTTCATTCAAACTAATGCCTTGAATGTTGAAAACTTAGACGTGTAGATAGATACATAGAAAAAATTAAAGAAGGGTGCTCAAGCGAGCACCTTTTTTATGCATCAAAATAGGCGGTTCATAACTACCTTCCGAGTCCTATTTCGATAAAACTGACGTCACAAAACTAATCGGTAAAACATAGGTTAGCAAAATAACCAACTTTAAAAATAATCAGTCGATAAGGATTTGAAAAAAGTTTCGCATAATACAAACCGTACCCTAATCCAGCTTCCTAAACTCAAAAACGTTAATTTGTATACTTTTCAATGGTTTATATGATATTGCCCAAATGCCGGTTTTAGTCACGTAACGTAGCAAAACCATCGGTTCATTTTGTCAGCACATATAATTATTATATTTACGTTTACTGGGTATCCAAAACAGGCCAATTTTTCAAGCGTTCTATCAGGTTAAAATTATATAATTCAATAGCTTATACCTATTTCATATATATCTGTAGAAGTGCGATTTCTATCCATAAAGCCCATATTAACGTCGTGTTCAAGGCTTATTCTGGCAAAAACTTAAAAACTTTGAAGAGTAGTAATCCAAAACTTAAGCTGCGATTACCACGAATTACAAACTCACCTTGAACTAAATAACGTTACAAACGTGACCCTTAAATTGATTCGATAAGCTCACAGTAGCGAAGAAGAAATCTAATCTGCTCTAGAGAAAGTTGGCATCAACTTGAAGTATTTGTAACGTTAAAGCATTCAAGTTAACGAACCAAAAAACAGACTAGTAAATGAGGTTGGAGGATGGGTGCGGGTTTATTGCAAAATACCAATTGAGTGTATAGGCGAAACTATGGACTACATGCTATGCAGCTGCACCATAAATTCTTGGAATAATGGTTGGTATTGCTAAGGACTCAATACCCTTGGTTGAAGCAGTATTGGCTACATTGATGAGAAACATAAACGCCTCTATAGCCAAATTACCCGACTATAACAAAGACATAAAACGTTGTTATGATCCTAAATTAATAACAGTAGTGTCTAGTTATCTACCCGAGTAATGGTAAGTTCCGGTTCTCTATTATCTGATATGTCAAATTCAAACATAAACAAACCCGTATCTGATGGAACAAATTGAATATTTTGACTGGTTTGTTCGCAAATCAACTCAACCGGATCATATAGCTCCACCCTGCGTGGTGAATACTCAAAACCACAGTTGAACTCGGGAGTCCAATTAGCGTCAGCTACTTTAAAATCATACGGCTGACCGTCGGCAATCAATTCGATTGTAATAGTATATAGATCAGGAGAAACTCTACTAAATTTGAATTTATCTGTTGCTTCCCACCAATTAAAAACCCCACGTAAATACATATCTTGGTAGTTCTTAGTAGGCTCAAAACTAATTAAGTCTCTGGCAGCACGAGTCGAACAAGCACCTAATGCAACAAGGCTAAGTGCTACAACTGTTAACTTCGTAAGTCTATTCATAGCCATCTGCTCTTATACTGCTAATACTGAAACGTCTGCTACGGACAAGAACAGTTGTCTCGCTTTGCCTACTAAGGCAACACGGTTTGATTTTACTTTTTCGTCATCGGCCATAATCATGACGTCATCAAAGAAGTTATTAAGCGGCGTCTTTAGGATGGTTAACGATGATAACACCTCATCATAAGCCAGTTTATCAATAAGGCGAGTAACATCGCTCTGAGCGCTTTCCAGTGCAACAAATAAGGCCTTTTCAGCGTCTTCGATAAACAATGACGGATTAATAGATGGCAATGCATCAATATCAATATTGTTTTTATTCAAAATATTAGCAACACGCTTGTTCGCAGCAACTAAATCAACAGCGCTATCCATTTGCTTAAATGCTGTAACTGCTTTAATTCGCGCGTCGAAATCAATCGCTGTTGTTGGTTTTTGTGTCATAACGGCGCTAACTACATCTCCTGTAATATCTTGGTCTTGATAGAAAGGTTTAAACCTGTCTAATAAGAAGGTATGCACTTGTGTTGCTGTTTGTAGATTAGATAACTTATCAGCGTAAATGTTAACAACATTGTCCACCATATTGTGTAAATCCAATGCTAATTTGTTTTCAACCATAATACGCAATATGCCGATTGCTGAACGGCGAAGCGCAAAAGGGTCTTTGTCACCTTTAGGAAGCTTACCAATGCCGAAAATCCCAACCAATGTGTCGAGTTTTTCTGCCAGTGATAGCATATAACCAGCGCTTGACGTTGGTAGTTTATCTCCCGCAAAACGCGGTAAATATTGTTCTTCAATAGCCAATGCCACGTCAGCATGCTCTCCGTCATGTAACGCATAATGGTGTCCCATGATCCCTTGCACGCTTGGAAATTCCATGACCATATCACTCAGCAAGTCGCCCTTGGACAGCGCAGCAGCGCGTGTTACATGTGTTGGATCTAATTTTAATTCGTTGGCTATACTTTGGCTGATAGCGACTAAACGAGCGGTCTTATCGGCAACAGTTCCTAATTCCTTCTGAAACAGAACGGTTGCTAATTTCTCTGCTTTAGATGCTAATGTTGTTTTCTTATCATTTTCGAAGAAGAACTTTGCGTCGGATAAGCGTGGGCGAATAACCTTTTGGTTTCCTTCGATTACTTGATTTGGGTCTTTACTTTCAATGTTTGATACAAATAAGAACATGGATGATAGCTCACCCTCGTCATCCAAGAGAGGGACATACTTTTGATCATCTTTCATTGTATAAATGAGTGCTTCTTTGGGCACATCCAAAAAATCAACTTCAAACTTAGCGGATAAAATAACAGGCCATTCTACAAGGGAAGATATTTCTTCTAACAATGCACGGTTATAGTCCGGCGTTAACCCTAGTTCGGTCGCTTTGGCTATGAGTCCTGCTTCAATGGTATCGGTACGTTGAGCATAATCGGCAACAACATATTGGGCTATTAACGCGCTTGCATAATTATCAGCGTGGTCTAATGTAAAACGACGCTGACCATGAAATCGGTGGCCAGAAACCTGGTCTGAGGACGTCAATCCAAACAAAGTTACAGGAAGAACGACATTCCCAAACATGACACATAAAGTGTGAACTGGACGAATAAATTCAGCTGATGACGATCCCCAACGCATTGGCTTTGGAATAGGTAGCTTTTTAACGGTAGTTTGCAGTATTTCTTGCAATACATCCTTTAATGCGCTTCCTTTTACGTCTGCAACATGCAGCAACCACTCACCTTTTTCTGTCTTTAACCTTGACGCTTCACTAACATCAATGCCGTTACCTTTTGCCCAACCTTGTGCTGCACGCGTAGGATTACCATCCGCATCAAAAGCCGCTGATATTGCTGGCCCACGCTTTTCTACTTTGCTATCAGCTTGCGTCCCAGCGCAATTTTTCACCACAACAGCTAAACGACGGGGCGCGGCATACGGTGCTATAGAATCAAATTCAAAGCCAGCTTTAGTTAGTTCATCATGAATATTTTGAGTGAAGCTTTCAGATAATTTCTTGAGTGACTTTGGTGGAAGTTCTTCGGTGCCCAGCTCGATTAATAGATTTTGCTTAATAATAGTCATTGCTTAGGCTTCCTTATGCTGTTTATCAGCGCTTGTCGTGTCGCTCTGTGTATTTTTACAGAGAGGGAACCCAAGTGCTTCACGTGAAGCATAATATATCTCAGCACACGCTTTTGATAAGGTGCGGACACGCAGAATGTAGCGCTGTCTCTCGGTCACGGAAATAGCGTGACGCGCATCTAATAAGTTGAATGCATGAGATGCTTTCATGACTTGTTCATAAGCAGGCAAGGGGAGTTGCGCTTCAATTAATTTGTTACTCACTTTTTCACACTCATCGAAGGTTTTAAATAGAAAATCAACGTCAGCATATTCAAAATTATAAGCTGACTGTTCTTTTTCATTCTGCAAGAATACATCACCATATGTGACTGTACCCATTGGCCCGTTTGTCCAAACTAAATCATAAATGCTATCAACGCCTTGTATATACATCGCCAAGCGCTCTAGACCATAGGTGATTTCACCGGTAACAGGTTTACATTCAAGACCACCTACTTGTTGGAAATAGGTAAATTGTGTGACTTCCATGCCATTTAACCAAACTTCCCAACCAAGGCCCCAAGCACCAAGAGTTGGAGACTCCCAGTTATCTTCTACAAAACGGATGTCGTGCACAAGTGGGTCAAAACCAAGCATTTCAAGCGAGCCTAAATACAGTTCCTGAATATTGTCAGGCGAAGGTTTAAGCATTACTTGAAATTGATAATACTGTTGCAAACGATTCGGGTTTTCACCATAGCGACCGTCAGTAGGGCGGCGACAAGGCTGAACATAAGCACTGCTGATGGGCTCTGGACCTAAAGATCGAAGAAAGGTCATTGGATGGAATGTACCAGCGCCGACTTCCATATCAAGAGGTTGAATAATAACGCATCCCTGAGATGCCCAATAGTTTTGTAATGCAAGGATAAGACCTTGAAATGTCTTGCTATCATAATGTTGCATAAGTGCTAAATTCTTCTATGCTCAGTGTGTGAAATTCAAATATACGTTAGCTAAAGTTAATTTAGACTGTGCTGAGCATCACTTGGATGGCGAATGCTAAGCGTTAACCAAAGTGGTCATTTGAGTCGAAATTCCTAACTTACCTAACACAAAAAATTAGCTATAGAGTATACCGTCTAGTTGCTTCAATTGATAACCCCGCACCTTAGATATTCACTGAGTAAAGCGCAATAAAACTGCATTTCAAGCCAATCGCTCTGTTGTCTTGCATGAACATGAAGTTTTTATGTGCAAATTGATCGAATGTTCGATGAATTGCCAGTCAATTTTTTAGTCAGTAGATTTAAACCAACATAAGCTTTACCCTTATACGCAACATATTAGTCCACTAACTCATCAACTAGTTCACCAAAGATACAGTGAGGATTTAAAGAATGAGTCATATTTCGACAACTGGCAGCGCTCAGGCAACCACAAGCTGTGCATGGGAAACTTCTGACCCTCAATACGTTGCGTATCATAATGAGCAGTGGGGAAAACCAGTTTTTGATAGTCAGGAGTTGTTTGCAAAACTCTGTTTGGATGGTCAGCAAGCAGGATTGAGCTGGTTAACAATTTTGCGCAAGCAAAAAAACTATGAAAAGGCATTCCATCAGTTTAATCCGAAAGAAATTGTTAAAATGACCGAAGATGATGTTATGAATTTAATGCAAGATAGAGGGATAGTGCGTAACAAGTTAAAAATAAAGTCCATCATTAAAAACGCACATGCTTATCTATATATAGAGGAGGTAATGCCATTTAATCTATATTTATGGCAATTTACGCAGTATCGTGTAATCCAAAATAACTGCAAAATTAAAGGTGATGTTGCAACAACATCGGCGGCGTCGTATGCAATGGCAAACGCGCTGAAAAAGGCCGGCTTCAGCTTTGTTGGTAGCACTATTTGCTATGCTTTTATGCAGGCAGTCGGGATGGTCAATGACCACCTCATAGATTGTTATCGACACGCCGCACTAAAAACCACTCAAGAACAGGTTGAAGAAAAGCTAGTAGCACTTCAACGCAGTCATCAGGCCAATAATTAGCAGCTAAACACTTTTAATCGACTAATCTCTTCCTGAATGCCGCTTTCAGCTTCACTTTCAATTTGCTCTCGCTGATGGTCTTGTTTGCGTCTTTCCTGCTTACTTAAGGCACTGCGTTCTTCATGGGTTGGGTAGTCTTTGATTGTATCGAATAAACTATGTAATTGAGGGAATACGAGCGAGTAGTCGGGAATATTTTCTATCGGTAGTGCTTTGAGTAAATTACAAATTCTAATTGCGCCCTCAGAATAGTTACACTGCTGTTGTTGCATAGCGAACGCAATTGTTTGAATACTCTGTACTATTGAATCAATACGTTTATGTCTTGCGGCTTGTTGGCGAGCCCTTTGCTGCATTAATACAAACAGCAATTTACCAGCGTATACGCCGAGGGCGATAACGATTATCGCCCCAAAGGTTCCTAATAATATTTCAGTCATTTCTCTACTTAATCTTTGAAGTCGTCCATACTAATTGCGTCTAAACGCGAAAGAGGATCATCTTCTTCTTCAATTTCTTCTTCAGCACTAATTCCTAACATGTCACAAAGCACTAAATGACGGGCTAAGTTTGTGTTTACATAAACTTGCTCTAGCGCTGTTAATGCCTTTGATTCTTGTTTGTCTAGCAACTTCTGCAATTTGTCATCAGCTTCAATCGCGTCCAACTCATGCTTAGGTGTTTTATATGATATTTTTTTCTCGGTCGGTTGACTGTTGGTCTTTTTGTGACGTAACAAATCAACCGGTACTTTACTACCGAAACGGAGATCCTTTTTTTGGTTTTGTCTGGCGCTTTCTGCTGCGTCAATAACACTGTTTCTAGTACCAGGTTTGTTTCCATTTTTCTTTCTTGTACGATCAGATGGAGTGCGTACAATCGGAATAGTCGACTTTGGCGTGCCTATTTGACCGCCTTTTCTCGTTTTTTTGCTAGCCATTTCTGCCCTTACTTGCTATGCCGTTATTCTCTTGAAGTCGCGCTGTAAAGCGCCATGATCGAGTTAGCATTGCGGTTATGTTTCTTCAATTCTATCTATTGTAACTTAGCAGGGGGGGTTATTGATAAAGGTTATTGATAATTATTTTCTTGTGGCGGGAATTTTTTAATATACGCTCGGTCTGTATATGTACATTGTTGATTCGTTGAGATAATTTTTTTGTAGTAGTGATGTTGTCTCTGTTGTTCCGTTTTTGCTTTTATAGTCTAGAAAGAAAAAAGGTGATAGCCAAAGCTATCACCTAAATTTAATCAGTGTCTACTGACACCTCTCCCGTATCGCACATCATGTGCTTTATTGTTCATAATGTTACTTTTCTCTTTTTATTATTATTGACGAAATAGTAACGAACTTTGTTATAGGTCTTCCTGACGCTTTATTATTATATTATTCCAGATTTTACTTTTAACGTTGATAGTAAACTACCTCTGTAATCAAGTTGTCCCTGAAAGATGTATGGATAATACGCTATTGAATAAAATTTACAACTCATTTACAAATAAAAAATTATTTGTGCAAATTAGTATAAGCCACCTACATACTTAGATAATACTTCAATATCGTCATCGCTCAATTTCATAGCGATATCGCGCATCATGCCGTTATGGTCGTTTGCTCTTGTACCGCTTCTAAACATTTTCAGTTGTGAGCTAATGTAATCGGCATGTTGTCCACTTATTACTGGGAACCCAGCCAAGCCCATTCCTTTTCCGTTTGGCCCGTGGCATGAAATACAAGATGTAATTCCTTTTTCAGCATTACCGCCTCTATAAAGCGCTTGACCTGCTTCAATAACATCTTCAGGTGTTTCACCTGCTTTTTGATCTTGGCTCGAAAAATACGCAGCTAAATCATCGATATCTTGATCCGATAGCCCGGCAGCCATTCCATTCATCACTGCATTATTGCGGCCTTGTTTGCCGCCAGTGCGTGAAGCTAGTCTATATTCTGTTAATTGCTTTACCAAATAACCCTCATGCTGACCAGCAATTTTCGGATTCATTGGAATGACACTATTACCATCAGCGCCGTGACAGGCTGAACATGTCAGGGATTTTGCTTTTCCTGCCTCTGGATCGCCTTTGGCAAATGCGACTGTAGTCATACCTAAAGTTAAACAAACAAGCAAACCTAGTTTTTTCATACTTAATCTCTTTATACGGGTGATTAGCAAAGCATCTTTCTCAAATATCATTGAAGAACGTGGTATTGTACACAAATACTGACCGAAAAAAACTCTTCCACACACTTTGTATGGATATAAATAAATGATTGATAACTATATTCGCAAATTTTTGGTTACAATACAGAAAATATCGGCTCTGTTTTAAAAAAACCCAGTTCAACATTCTTTCTTTAAAAGTGAAAACATGTCTTATTTTACCAAAGCAACTTTCCTAACGAGTGCACCCAGTATTGACTTTCTATCTGAATCCGATGGCATGGAAGTCGCTTTTGCCGGCCGCTCAAATGCAGGCAAATCTAGTGCTCTAAACAGACTAACTAGACAAAAAGGCCTAGCAAGAACCAGTAAAACCCCTGGTAGAACACAATTAATTAATATGTTTGAGCTTGATGAAGAGCGACGTTTAGTTGATCTCCCAGGTTACGGTTATGCAAAAGTACCCCTGGAAATGAAATTAAAGTGGCAAAAATCATTAGGTGAGTATTTACAGCAGCGTAAGTGTTTGAAAGGTCTGGTGGTCTTAATGGACATTCGCCATCCGTTAAAAGATCTTGACCAGAACTTAATCAACTGGGCTGTTGAAGTTAATCTCCCCGTGCTTATTTTGTTGACCAAAGCTGACAAATTAAAAGCAGGAAAGCGTAAGGCACAAACCTTGATGGTACGTGAAGCGTCAATGGCATTTTGTGGCGACGTAACAGTCCATTCTTTCTCATCACTCAGTGGAATTGGTGTACCTGAGTTAGAGCAGGTTTTATTCAAGTGGTATGGTCTGGAAAGACAGTTGAAAGATATCCCTGAAATTTCCGAGTGAAATAGTCGTATGAAAAAAAAAGCCCCATCAAAACGATGGGGCAAATTGTTTGGGAAGAACAACACATTCACAGTATAGGACGGGTGATTTGTGATTAAGTTCAACCAAAGTCGAAAAAAAGTAAAATTAAATTCTACACTCTTCTTCTAGAACACCGCGGGCTATCTTCGTGTCGACAATGTGTTGTCTTTAGGTTCGCTCACAAACCTTGCAGTCTAATGAGCCTCATCCCAGTTATTACCGATACCAACATCGACAATCAATGGCACATCAAGTTCTACCGCTTTTTCCATTAAAGATTTAATTTTAGCGACATATTGGTCGACATGATCTTCTTTGATCTCGAAAACCAATTCATCGTGTACTTGCATGATCATCAAAATAGCTTCGTCGTTAATATCATTAATCCAAGCATCCACGTCTATCATCGCTTTTTTAATAATATCTGCAGCAGTGCCTTGCATTGGGGCATTAATGGCAGCGCGTTCTGCTCCTTTTCTGCGCATTGCATTACTTGCCTTAATGTCAGGTAGGTATAATCGGCGACCAAACACAGTACTAACATAGCCAGTCTGCTTCGCGCTTTCTCTGGTTGATTCCATGTAAGTTAACACGCCAGGGTAGCGCTCAAAATACAAATCCATATATTGTTGAGCATCATGGCGTCCAATATTAAGTTGCTTGGATAGGCCAAAAGCAGACATGCCATATATCAGGCCAAAATTAATTGCCTTTGCGCTGCGTCGCTCGTTCACTGATACTTCTTCTAGCGGAACATCAAATACCTCAGCAGCGGTTGCACTGTGAATATCTTTGCCGGCAGAGAAGGCACTTACTAGACCCTTGTCTTTGCTCAAATGAGCCATAATGCGAAGTTCAATTTGACTGTAATCTGCAGCCACAACTTTATAACCAGGACGTGCGATGAAAGCTTGGCGAACTTGTCTTCCCTCCGATGTCCGAATCGGAATATTCTGTAAATTAGGATCGGTTGAAGATAATCGACCGGTTGCCGTCACTGCTTGGTGATAAGAAGTATGCACTCGACCTGTGCGATGGTGGATCATCTTAGGTAGCTTGTCTGTATATGTATTTTTGAGTTTAGTTAAGCCGCGGTACTCCATAATTTTCTTAGGGAGTTCGTATTGAAGCGCAAGTTCCTGCAGCACTTCTTCGGATGTTGATGGCGCGCCTTTTGGGGTTTTCTTTACTATGGGCAAACTCATTTTTTCGAATAAAATATGTTGTAATTGTTTGGTCGAACCTAAGTTGAACGATTCACCTGCTAATTCATGAACCTCTTTTTCGAGCTCCATAATACGTGCGGCTATGGTTTGGCTTTGTTGGCTTAATAATTGGCTATCAATAAGTACGCCGTTTTGTTCCATTTTTGCTAATACGGACGAGAGGGGTACTTCGATGTCATTCAAGACACTTAGCAATTCGCCTTTGTCCTTGAGTAATAGCTGCAGTGCCTCGTGCAATCTTAATGTTACATCGGCATCTTCGGCCGCATAGGGAGCAGCTTGCTCCAATGCAATTTGGTTAAACGTTATTTGTTTTACACCCTTACCGGCAATGTCTTCGAAATGAATTGTATTGTGGCCTAGATATTTTAATGACAAGCTATCCATGTTGTGGCGAGTTGCAACACTATTCAATACGTATGATGCAAGCATGGTGTCTGATAAAATGCCTTGCAGTTTAATGTCATAATTGGCAAGTACGTTTTTGTCATACTTTATATGCTGCCCAATCTTTTTTGCTGACTTGTCTTCTAAAATAGGCTTTAGTTGCGCAAGCACGTTATCCCGCTCTAGCTGATTTGGTGCGCCAGGATAATCATGTGCGACTGGAATGTAGCATGCGTCGTTAGCACTAATAGAAAACGACAATCCAACTAACTCAGCTTGCATATAATCGATACTAGTCGTTTCAGTATCAAAGGCGTAATAGGTTGCAGCTTGAATTTTAGCAATCCATTGATCTAATTGTTGTTGTGTTAAAACAAGTTCATATTTGGATTTCTCAAATACTTGTGAATCAGAAAGCTCATTATCTGCGGCTGTCTCACCGTCGGTGGTCAGTGGCTTACTAACGTTACTTACCTTACTTTCATCACCATCACTGACTTCTACTAACCAGCGCTTAAATTCGTACTCAGCAAAAAGTGTCCGTAATTCAGATTTGTCCATTTCACCCATGTTCAGCGTGGTTGGCTCATACTCTAACTTTAAACCACATTCGATTGTGGCTAATTGATACGACAGCATAGCCTGTTCTTCATACTGAGCTATTTTAGCGGCCATTGTTTTCGCGCCGCGAAATTCCAGGGTCGCAATTTTGTCCAAGTTTGCATAAATATCTTTTACGCCGCCAATGCCGTTAAGCATCGCTACAGCGCTTTTATCGCCAACCCCAGGGATCCCCGGTATGTTGTCTACTTTGTCACCTTTCATTGCTAGGTAATCAATAATCAGTTCGGCAGGTACACCAAACTTTTCTACCACGCCATCTACGTCCATAGTTAAATTGGTCATGGTATTGATAAGGGTTACATGCTCGTCAACAAGTTGCGCCATGTCTTTGTCGCCGGTGCTAATAACGCATTCGATTCCTTGCGCAGATGCTTGGCGTGCGAGCGTACCGATAACGTCGTCTGCTTCAACGCCGTCCTCTACTATTATTGGAAAACCCATCGCTTTGATAATTTTGTGCAAAGGTTTAATTTGCGATCTAAGCTCATCCGGCATAGGAGGACGATTAGCTTTATATTCTTTATAAATATCGTCTCGAAAGGTTTTGCCTTTTGCGTCAAAAATAACCGCAATATGACTTGGTTTATAAGTAGCCATCAAGCTGCGCAACATATTGACTACGCCGTAAATAGCGCCGGTATCCTGACCTTTCGAATTAGTAAGAGGAGGTAACCCGTGAAAGGCTCTGAATAAATAAGAGGAACCGTCAACTAGGACTAACGGGCTTGTTGATTGTTTTTCCATCATTTGCTCATATTAATACTTTATAGAATGGAGAATGCCATATTTATTGACTTGTAGCCACAAAATGCTTTTATAAAACCTGTGGATAACTCTGTGAGTTAAATGTGACAAACATGACCGTAAGTACGTTTCAATTTTAAGAGAAACGCATTTCGCATGGGGGGGTTATTGCAATAATGAATGAATAAACTAGATCCTTTTATTATTATTGTTATTCCCTTATTCTTACTTTTACTGGCTACTTTTAGCTTATGGAAAGCTCGATTACTCGAGAGAAGCGTGACTGAAGTAGCCGATAAAATTTAGCATAAATTGACGTATTTCCAAGTTTTATTTTCAACTATTTTATTTGTTCAATAGGAACAACAAGTTACTAAAAAATTGATTTTTACGTTATTAAAATTGGCATTATTGTGCTCATGACCAAGCAATTCTCCAGATTTTAGAGAAATAAATTGGATCTCAGTACGATTCAATTTACCATCGACCGCTAAGTGCACTGTTAGCGCGCTGATATAGTGATTTATGCTGCTAATGTTTTTACCCAATTTTGCAGCCGTAAAAACAGTATTATAAGATTGTAAACTACTTTGAAATGACTTATCCCAATCCAGTTATTTAAGTGTTCCCTTATAATCAGAAAATAATAACAATAAAGGCATAGTGTAAATGCAATACCGCGCCATCATTCGTATTTTAGGACTACTTGTTGCTCTGTTCAGTGTAACGATGATCCCACCTGCGTTTATTTCTCTTATTTACGGAGACGGGAGTGGCTTGGCATTCGTACTTGCATTTGTACTTTCTCTTCTTACCGGCATTGCGATTTGGTATCCCAACCGCCGTTCCCGAGCAGATTTAAGAGCAAAGGAAGGTTTCCTCATTGTGGTTTTATTTTGGACTGTACTTGCGTCATTTGGTGCATTGCCATTCGCTTTGTTAGAACAGCCTCAGATGACAATTACGGACGCAATGTTTGAAGCATTTTCAGGACTAACCACTACAGGTGCGACGGTAATAGAAGGTATCGAGTATTTACCGAAGGCTGTGCAATTCTACCGACAGCAACTGCAATGGTTAGGAGGCATGGGTATTATTGTTTTGGCTGTCGCCATTTTGCCAATATTAGGCGTCGGTGGCATGCAGTTATATCGAGCTGAAACACCCGGTCCGGTGAAAGATTCAAAAATGACACCGCGTATTGCCGATACAGCGAAGCATTTATGGTATATCTACTTATCACTTACCATCGCCTGTGCGGGTGCTTATTGGGTCGCAGGAATGAATCTATTTGACGCTGTTTGCCATGCTTTCTCAACGATAGCAATAGGTGGCTTCTCAACCTACGATGCGAGTCTGGGTTATTTTAATAGTGTTGCTGTCAATATTGTATGCGTTATTTTCCTGTGGATAGCGGCGCTCAATTTTTCACTTCATTACGCCGCTGTTTCAGGCCGCAATATTCGAAACTATTTCAAAGATCCAGAGTGCAAAGCCTTTTTTACCATACAACTTAGTTTAGTCACTTTATGCTTCTTGGCACTGGTTTATCATTCTGTTTATGAAACTGCCGAAATGGCGCTCGATCAAGCTTTAATTCAAGCCGTATCAATTAGCACTACCGCTGGTTTTGCCACCACCGACTTTTCTACTTGGCCAGCATTTCTTCCTATTGTATTAATATTTTCAAGCTTTATTGGTGGTTGTGCTGGCTCTACTGGCGGCGGTCTTAAAGTTATTCGTATTCTGTTGCTGTTTTTACAAGGAAAGCGTGAGGTTGACCGACTTATTCACCCCAAAGCAGTATATGCAGTTAAGTTAGGTGACAGAGCTATGCCAGAGCGAGTGGTTGAAGCTGTGTGGGGCTTCTTCTCTGCCTATGCTATTGTGTTTGTTGTTATTATGGTTGCGTTAATTGCGACCGGCATGGATGATATAACTGCATTTTCAGCAACCGCAGCGACGCTCAATAACTTAGGCCCGGGTCTGGGAGGAGTAGCAGGTACATATGCTGATGTAACTAATGCTGGGAAGTGGTTGTTGGTCGTCGCCATGTTATTTGGGCGCTTAGAAATATTTTCGCTGTTGGTCTTATTCTCTCCAACATTCTGGCGTAGCTAATTACGCATGCTGTTCTGCGATGCATAATTTAGCCGCCTTATTTCAACTGCCGTGTTTTAGCCAAAGAAAAGGGCACTTGGTTGGAACAATTTTTCTACATCCCAAATAAATTTCTTGTCGACTAAAAATAGAATTACGTGATCATTTGCTTTGATGACGGTGTCACTATGAGCAATGATAACTTCATCTTCGCGCACAATTGCACCGATGGTTGTACCTGGAGGAAGCTTAATGTTTTGAATTTGCTTACCAACAACTTTAGACGTGCTTTCATCACCATGCGCAATTGCTTCAATTGCTTCGGCTGCGCCACGTCGTAAAGAATACACATTCACGATATCACCGCGACGAATGTGTGTTAATAGTGCTGAAATGGTTGCTTGTTGAGGTGAAAATGCAATATCAATTTCACCACCTTGAACCAAGTCAACATAGGCACTGCGTTGTATCAGCACCATCGCTTTTGCAGCACCCATACGTTTAGCAAGCATGGCTGACATAATATTTGCTTCATCGTCATTGGTAACCGCAATAAAAGCGTCAACTTGCTCTACGTTTTCCTCGCTTAATAAACTCGCATCCGAAGCGTCACCATGAAACACGATAGTTTTGCTTAGCATAGTAGACAGTTCTTTAGCGCGCTCCGCATTAAATTCAATCAACTTAACATTATGTTTATTTTCAAGGCGCTTGGCTAAACCGGCACCAATCAGGCCGCCACCCGCGATCATAATGCGTTTGTAGCTGTTTTCTAACTTTTGCAGTTCACTCATTACCGCACGAATATGCTTCGTATCTGCAATAAAAAATACTTCATCATCAGCTTCAATGACAGTTGAGCCCAGCGGGCGAATCGGTTTGCCACGACGATAAATTGCTGCCACTCGCGTATCTACATTAGGCATATGCTCTTTTAATGCAGAAAGTGCATGGCCAACAAGCAATCCTCCGTAATATGCTTTTACCGCGACTAAACTAGCTTTGCCTTCGGCAAATTCAACGACCTGTAAAGCGCCAGGGTAATCGATAAGACGCTTTATTGCCTGCGTAACTAGTTGTTCTGGAGCAATCAAGTGATCGATAGGAATGTCTTTTTGTTTGAATAGCTGCTCTTGATAGATTATGTATTGTTCTGAGCGAATTCGGGCAATTTTGGTTGGGGTTTTAAATAGACTAAACGCAACTTGGCAGGCCATCATGTTGCTTTCATCACTGTTGGTCACCGCAATTAACATGTCGGCATCGGCTGCGCCCGCTTTTTTGAGCACATCGGGATGAGATCCCACGCCGCACACGACTTGTAAATCGAGTCTGTCTTGCAGGTTTCGCAACGTGTCCATATTTTGATCAATAATCGTAATTTCGTTCTTTTCGCCAACCAAATTTTCAGCTAACGTCCCACCAACTTGGCCTGCGCCGATAATGATGATTTTCATTGCGTTATTTCCTAACCCCTGATTGACTCGAACACAGTAACCTTAAGTTCCCATGCTCAGAGCTTAAGTCAGCAAGACTTTAGCAGTCTTGCATAGTAGAAACCATCCATTTGTGCTTGACCGGGTAATATTTGAAGACCGGGGCATTCAGCAGTGTCATTTTTATGTATAGGCAGTAAAGTTGCGTCAGATTGTGTTGCTAAAAATTCTGCAATTTGACATTCGTTTTCCTGTTTTAATATCGAGCATGTAGCGTAAAGTAGAACACCACCTGGTTTTACCCGCTGCCAAATTTGCGACAAAATACGTTTTTGTAAGGCCACTGTATTGACAATATCTGAGGCTTTTCTTAACCAGCGGATATCGGGGTGTCGACGAATAACACCTGTAGCGGAGCAAGGAGCATCGAGTAATATACGATCATATTGTTTGTCATTCAAAACACGAGACAACACTTCTTCGCTTTCTGCGTCAACTACATATAAGTTAAGTTTGTCGCCAAACGCAACGTCATGCCCTAAACGTTGCATATTTTCGTCTATACGTTCAAGTCGTTGCCCATCGTTATCAATAGCATCAAGGCTTCCAAGTAGGGGCTGGCTCTCCAAAATATGAGCCGTTTTTCCACCTGGCGCAGCGCAACAATCCAACACGTCATCACCGGCTTGCACATCTAATAGCTCAGCAGCAAGTTGTGCCGCCAAATCTTGCACTGAAAATAAACCCTCTGCAAAACCAGGTAGCATTGTGATGTCGGTGCGCTTGCTCAGTTTAATTGCATTCTGCGTTTTTAAACTCAAAAAGTTAAGTGGTATTGAATCAGTCTCAACTTCTTCAAACTCAACACCTTGAGCATCCAATTGAGTTGTGTAGTTTAAGCGACTCGTTTTTAGCGCATTAATCCGCAACCATAGTGGCGGACGAGCATTAATTTGCTCAGCAATTTCTTGCACTTGTTCGGGATAATGTTGCAGTAATTGTTTATGCAGCCATTTAGGTAGTCCAACGTTAATATGCGGAACATCAATGTCTTGTTCATATAATGCCTCGCGTTGGAAACTGCGTAAATTTGCATTTACCAAACCTTTTAAACGATGCTGTCCTATTGCTGCACAAGCTTCTACGGTTTCAGATACCGCGGCATGCTCAGAAGTGCGCGTAAACACTAATTGATAAAAGCCCAGCATGATTAAATGTTCAACTATTTTTTGTTCGCCCTTGAGCGGCTTAGTGAGCAACTGGCGCAGCCAATATTGTAATTTGGGTAATTCGCGCAGGCAGCCGAATACCATTTCTTGCAACCAAGCATTATCTTTACCTTCGTGACGATCAAACACTTTGGGCATGACTTCTCTTGATGATTTGCCATGTTCTAATATCTGAAACAATACCCAAGCAGCATCTGCGCGTAAATGCGGGCGGTGACTTAGTTGATAAGCACTTGTGCTTTTATGCTTATATCCTGCTTTCGAGGCACTCTTATTGTTGTTATGTGATTGCTTCATACTAGACGCTGACCAACAACGAACATGTCGGGTCTACCATTTATAATATCACTGACCGCCTGTGCTTTTTTACCCGGGATTTGAATAATTGAAAGCAATAAATTGTGCTCACCTGCGGCAACTTCAATACCATCTTTGTCTGCGTTCACAATCGTTCCACTAGCTAATTCTCCAAAAGACTCAACAACTTCCACCTGCCATACTTTGATTGATTCTTCATTATGAACAAACCAAACAAAAGGCCATGGATTAAAGGCACGCACATTTCTCGCTAATTGGTGAGCACTTAATGTCCAGTCAATTCGGGCTTCTTCTTTAGAAAGCTTGTGCGCGTATGTCGCTTCATCATTATTCTGTACAGATGGCGTTAGATTATCCAAATTCTCAAGCGTCTCGATTAATGCTTGCGGACCAAGTTCTGCTAAATCTTCATACAACGTTGCGCTGGTCGCTGCGCCAGTAATTGCCATGCTTTTTTCAAGCAATACAGCACCAGTGTCTAAACCTTCATCCATTTGCATAATACTAATACCAGTAAATTTGTCACCAGCCCATATTGCACGCTGAATTGGTGCAGCTCCGCGCCATTTTGGCAATAATGAGCCATGCACATTTAGACAACCCAGTTTTGGTGCATCAAGCACGGCTTTGGGTAATATTAGACCGTAAGCGACAACAATCATTATGTCGGCGTTCAGGGCAGCAAGTTCGCGCTGGGCATCTTCATTTTTTAGTGACGCAGGCTGATAGACCGGAGTACCGTTGTCGAGTGCCAACGATTTTACAGCGCTAGGCATGAGTTTTTTACCTCTGCCAGCAGGGCGATCAGGCTGTGTATAAACAGCGATGACATTATGTTCGCTAGCGAACATTGCGGCTAAATGCTTAGCAGCAAAATCAGGTGTGCCAGCAAAGATAACATTTAATGAGTTGGCCACTATGTTGATGTCCTTAGTGCTAGTATTTTGTAGCCAGTTTGGCTTCTTTCTCTAGTTTCGTTTTGATACGGTTGCGTTTCAACGGTGACAAATAATCAACAAGCAACTTGCCTTTTAAGTGATCGAGTTCATGTTGAATACAAATTGCAAGCAAGCCCTCAGCTTCAAGTTCAAACGGTTTGCCATCTCTATCAAGTGCCTTAACGGTAACTTTTTCCGATCTTTCCACCTTCGCGTAGTTATTCGGAACTGACAAACAACCTTCTTCACTTATAGTAGATCCTTCCGCTTTGATGATTTCTGGGTTAATAAAAACCCGAGGTTCATCTTGTTCTTCGGAAACGTCCATGACCACAACACGTTTGTGAACATCAATTTGTGACGCTGCTAAACCGATACCTTTCTCATCTTTCATGGTATCAAACATGTCGTCTACAAGCGTCTGAATTTCTTCGTTAACATCCTCTACAGCCGTTGCTACAGTGCGTAGTCTCTCGTCTGGAAAGGTTAATACAGTTCTAACTGTCATTACTAAAACCACTCATCTAGTCAGTATTAAAAAATATACTATTCATGCAGAATAGTTATTTAAACCTTGTCTATTTTGGCTATTCTACCGCATAAGCTAATGTCTGTAGACTAGATATGGGGTTAATTTTTTGAAAAATAAACCGATAACTAATTAAATGGACGTAAAATATCACTGTGTGTGGCAATTCCAGCCCAAAGTGCAGACGACTCACGAGTATACCAAGAGTAGTATAAGAATGACTATGATGAAAAAATTATCGATGCTGGGCCTCATTATTTTTGGGGTATTTATGATTAGCGTCAAATCAGCATTGGCAGATATTATTAATATCAAAACGGACGCACCACAAACTTATGTCGTTAAAAAAGACGATACGTTGTGGGATATTTCGAGTTTGTTTTTAGACCAGCCTTGGTTGTGGCCAGAATTATGGCGCAACAATACGCAGATCGAAAATCCACATTTAATTTATCCGGGTGATGTTTTGCGTTTACGTTATGTTGACGGTCAACCCGTAATGGATATCGCCAGAGACAAAACGTTAATTTTATTAACACCCGAGTCGGTGAGTAAAACAAAACCGTCTCCTATTGGCGTGTTGCCTTGGAAAGTGCTTGCTCCTTATTTTAAGAATGACAGCATTATTGATATCGAAGTATATAATGCATTACCTCGGTTGCTAGGTAACAACGAAGGAACAAGCACTTTCGTTAAACAAGATTTTGTGCTGAGTCATAAGCCAGTAGCTTCCGATACTAACTATACGATTATTCGTAAAGGTAAGCTGCTTAAAGACGAAGACGGTGATGTTATTGGTTATCAGGTTAAGAATGTGGGTGAGGTTGAGTTAATGAACTCAAGTTCAGGCAAGCAACAAATTGTTAGAGTCGTCAAAAGCAATCGCGAAGCTCGCTCTGGTGACAAGCTAAGACCGGCAGAAACTAATGATTACGCTGATTTGATATTGCAGGCATCAACTAAGCAAATTGGCCGGATTATCACAAACATTGAAGACCGTTCGCTTATTGGCAAGCGCGATGTGGTTATTATTTCATTGGGCGCTTCAGAAGTAGAGATTGGCATGGTGATGGGTATTTATGCTCAGGGGCCAACAATTTTAGATAGTGAAAAGCCTAAATATTCAAAGGGTAAAAGCCCGGTGAAAGACTTATTCAGTGGGGAAGAACGAATAGAACAGCCAGCTTTTAAAATTGGAGAGCTAGTGATATTCAAAACGTTCGAGAATGCGAGTTATGCTTGGATAACACAAGCTGACAAGCACATGAGTGGTGGGGAATATTTAGGGCAACCTTAGTAATCTCATCCAACATGCAAAACATTGTAAACAAGTAGCCTAGGCTACTTGTTCTGTTTTAGACGTTAAATTAATAACCAAGGATGGTTTACATGATCACTTCAGAAGAAGAAATACGCTACTGGCTCGCATTGACTGCCTTGCCAAATATAGGTATTCAACGACTTTTAAAAACAGCAAATGCATGCAATGTCACGTTATCTCAATTGTGGCAAGTAGAGGCGACAACGCTAGAATCAATCGGCTGGAAAAGCGCGCAAGTTGCCTGTTTAATTGAGCCTCATCCATACACTAGAAAATGTATTCAATGGTTAGCGGGTGATAGTAATCGCGCCATTATTACCTATCAATGTAAAGCATATCCTGAGCAGCTTAAGCAAATAGCACAAGCTCCGTTATTGCTTTTTACAGAGGGTAATTACGCCCTGTTATCAAAAGCTCAATTAGCAGTGGTTGGCAGTCGTGCCCCAACATATAATGGATTAGCGAATACAAAAAGACTCGTAACTGAGGTGCTCGCTCAATCTGACTTAGTCATTACTAGTGGTCTGGCATTAGGTGTTGATGCTCAAAGTCATACCGCAGCCTTAAATTTTGATTCTGGGTTTTGTCAAAGCACGACGTTGAACAACAGAACCATTGGCGTACTTGGTAACGGTATCGATGTTGTCTACCCTAAACGACATGCACAGTTGTACCAGCAAATTCGCCAAAATGGACTGCTAGTAAGCGAGTTTCCACCCGGTGTTATGCCATCACCAAAACTATTTCCTCGACGAAACCGTATAATTAGCGGACTTAGTTTGGGTACGCTAGTTACAGAAGCCAGAATTAAAAGCGGCTCATTAATCACAGCAAAATACGCGCTCGAACAGGGACGAGAAGTTTTCGCTATGCCAAGTAACATTAATAACAAGCAAGCTGAAGGTTGTCATTGGTTAATTAAGCAAGGAGCAAAATTGACTGAAAACGCTCAAGATATCTTCGATGAGTTGCCGAAATCATTATTAAAAACTGCACAAAAACAGCAGGCTGAAAAAAAACCAAAACAAAACTTGGCAACCACTGGATTGTTAGATAATGTAGCGATAGGGTCTAATCATATTGACGCCAATAGCTGTGCAGGACGGGATGAACTAGACGATTCATCCTTAGTATTGCAAGCCGTCGATTTTGATGTCACTTCAATAGATGTGATTGCGATGCGCACCGGCCAGTCGATTTCCACATTATTTGTGCAGTTATTAGAATATGAGTTGCGCGGGTTTGTAACCTCTACGTCTGAAGGTTACCTTAAATTGAGGGACTAGTTATGTTTGATATCCTCATGTACTTGTTCGAAAACGTAGTACACAATGAGAGTGAGTTTAGAGTCGACCATGACGAACTAACTGACGAGTTAATTCGTGCAGGGTTCCATCACGACGAAATATTTAAAGCGCTGGCTTGGGTTGAAAAACTTGCTGCACTTCAAGAAACAGAGGCCACACCTTATTTATCAAGAGTGACTGTGCTAAATAGCACCAGAGTATATACGGTCGAAGAACAAGTTCGTCTTGATGTACAATGCCGAGGTTTCTTGATATTCCTAGAACAAGTCAAAGTGCTTGATGTAAGTACAAGAGAAATGGTTATTGACCGCACAATGGAAATTGAGTCTGCTGAGTTTTGCTTAGAAGACTTAAAGTGGGTAATACTCATGGTTCTATTTAATGTGCCTGGCAAAGAATGGGCTTACGAACAGATGGAAGACCTGTTGTTTGAAGTTCAAGAAGGTCCATTGCACTAATAATGGCCAAAATTGATCACTCCTTATTCTCCGCTGATCAACACGCTCTTGACGAAGCTTATGGCAAGTGCCCCGAATGTGAAGGGCAACTTCTTTTAAAGCACGCAAATAAATCTTCATTTCTTGCCTGTCAAAACTACCCTAGTTGCAAACATACACAGCAATTACACAAAAATGATGTCACTGTTCTCAAAGTCATGGACGGAACCGCTTGTCCTGAATGCGCTGAGACTTTAGCGGTAAAAAAAGGTCGCTATGGCATGTTCATCGGTTGTACGGGTTTTCCGGATTGTAATTTCATTGCAACCAGAGACATGATCACCAAAGACGGTGTGGTGAAAAGTAGCACTGACAATGTAGATGATAATGGTAATGCGCAATCTGCTGTAACATCACCTTGCCCAAAATGTCATCACGGCACCTTGGTAAAACGTCAAAACAAGTTTGGTAAATACTTTTACGCTTGCGACGACTACCCAAAATGTAAATATATGCTAAATTCAGCACCCGTTGATAGCGCTTGTGAAAGTTGTGGTTGGAAAGTGATGGTGCAGGTAGATAAACATGAAGCTGAAAAAGGTTTAATTTGTCCGCAAGTGAACTGTCAGCACAAACAGGCGCTATAATCTTTAGTATCAAATTGTACTTCTATTTTTTAGGGCTATGCCATGCAATTGTTTGAACACGCTTTTCGTAATGATCAGTGTTTTGCCTATCCAACTGAAGCCGTTTTCGGTCTAGGTTGCGACCCACTATCAGAAACCGCCATGTTGGAAGTTCTGCGATTAAAATCGCGCCCTGTAGAAAAAGGCGTTATTTTGATAGCAGCAACGTTTGAGCAGTTGAGGCCTTTTGTTCACATAGATAGATTGCCATTTGAGCATCAACAGAAAGCATTCGCATCTTGGCCCGGTCCGTTTACTTGGCTTCTACCTAAAAGTGAGCTGACGCCATTTTGGGTAAGTGGTGACTCTGATTTAGTGGCAGTGCGAGTAAGCAACCATCCATTAGTACAAAAAATGTGTCAATTGGTAGGTAGTCCGATGGTGTCGACAAGTGCAAATCCGGCGAGCATGGAGCCAGCGCGCTCTGGCGATGAAGTCCGAGCTTATTTTGGGAATGATTTACTCGTTATTGACGGTAGTTTGGGAGAGCAGCAGACCCCTAGTACGATTATTAATGGACTCAACCTCGAAACCTTGCGAGCATAGCGCATTATTACAAATACAAGAATGGTTTTGCCCCTATGGTAACTCAGCAACAAATTGATGAAGTTAAAGCATTTTTACTCAAGCTCCAAGACGATATATGTCAAACCTTAGAGCTAGCAGATGGCAAAGGGTCATTTCATCAAGATGAATGGGTGCGAGAGGAAGGTGGCGGAGGTCGTTCCAGAGTACTAACAAACGGCGCGGCCATCGAGCAGGGAGGTGTTAACTTCTCTCATGTATTTGGCGATAAGATGCCAGCATCAGCAACGGCATCGCGTCCTGAGTTAGCCGGTCGTCGTTTTCAAGCAATGGGTGTGTCATTGGTTATCCATCCTCACAATCCTTATGCGCCAACGTCACATGCCAACGTGCGCTTCTTTATTGCTGAAAAAGAAGGAGCCGAGCCAATTTGGTGGTTTGGTGGAGGTTTTGATTTAACGCCTTCATTTGCGTTCAAAGAAGATTGTGTTCATTGGCATAAATCGGCAAAAGCAATTTGTGACCCCTACGGTAACGATGTTTATGCTAATTACAAGAAGTGGTGTGATGATTACTTCTATATAAAGCATCGTAACGAAACTAGAGGCATTGGTGGCCTATTTTTTGATGATCTTAATGAACAAGGATTCGATACTAGCTTTAGCTTTATGCGCGACGTCGGTAATGGTTTCCTAGATGCCTACGTACCGATCCTAGAAAAGCGAAAGAATACCTCATACACTCAAAGGGAACGTGATTTTCAGCTTTATCGCCGCGGGCGGTATGTTGAATTTAACTTAGTTTACGACAGAGGCACTTTATTTGGTCTGCAAACTGGTGGTAGAACTGAGTCAATTCTTATGTCGATGCCACCAATGGCTCGTTGGGAATACAATTATCAGGCCTCACCTAATTCTCCAGAAGGTAAAATCCAAGCTTTTTTAAGACCAAGGGATTACTTGAACGAGTAATGACGCGATTCAACTGCTCGATTGGGTGCAAAATACAAAATCGATGAAACATGACATGTAAACGCATCCGTTCGTTGGCTTGATATTGATATAGGAGCCAACTTTCAAATGGACAGTGCGGACGCAAATAAATCCTGTGCTAGGGTTAATTCCAATCTGATTTACTGTATCCTGTTAGCTATACTATTACTTCAAAGTTCAGATGCCCGTGTCAGACAATTTCACTTCGACAAAAAAGCTGGCTGTGTTCGGCAATCCAATTGCGCAGAGCAAATCGCCACTCATCCATCAAATGTTTGCTAAACAATTCGATATGACAATAAGTTATGAGCGCATACTTGGTGAACCATCTACTTTCGTTGAGCAGTTAGGGACGTTTTTCGCTGACCCTAACTCAGTGGGTGCCAATATTACAATGCCATTTAAAGAGGACGCCGCTAACTGGGCGACTGAAAAGTCGACGGGGGTCACTCAGGCAAATGCGGCGAATACCTTAATTAGAAAAGAGCAGGGTTTTAGGGCTGAAACAACCGATGGCAAAGGCTTAGTCTCAGATTTGTTACGTAACGGCATTTCGCTAGAGGGAAAGCAGGTACTGTTGATTGGTGCAGGTGGCGCAGCTCGCGGTGCTATTGAAGCGTTATTATCCGAACAGCCAGCACATATATACATAACAAACCGAAGCGCAGTAAATGCAAAGCGCCTGGTCAGCATTGCAGAAGATGCTAGAGTGACGGCGGTCAACGAAAGCGACTGCGAAAAGTTAGCCGTTGATGTCATCATCAATGCAACGTCACTTAGTTTAAGTGGCAAGGTGCCTGCTATCTCGGATTCAATCTTTGATAATAAACCGGCAGTTTACGATATGGTCTATCAGGACGTAGACACTTGCTTTATTAAAAAAGCAAAGTCACTTGGCTGCGTCAAAGCCATTGATGGTTTGGGCATGTTAGTGGGCCAAGCGGCTGAGAGTTTCTATCTGTGGTTTGGCATGCGACCAGATGTTGAACCCGTGCTCGAGCATTTTAGGAACCAATTAGCCAAAGAGTGAACTATTGCTGTAGGTACTCGCGACTTAACTCAACATAGTTAATCGCACTTTGTTTAAGAAAAGCCATTTCACTGTCTTTTAATAGGCGTTTCTTTACAGCAGGATTACCGACGTATAAATAGCCGCTTTCTAATACTTTATTAGGCGCGACTAATGAGCCCGCTGCGATAAACACATCGTCTTGCACCACAGCACCGTCCATAATAATGGCACCCATTCCAACGAGTATGCGGTTGCCTAACTGACAACCATGCAGCATGCATTTATGCCCAACAGTGACATCATCTCCGATAAGCAGTGGAAAACCAGTGGGATTCTGAGGTGATTTCCGTGTCACGTGCAGCACTGAACCATCTTGCACATTAGTGCGTTGTCCAATTCGAATTACATTAACGTCGCCACGCCCAGCAACTAGTGGCCATATGCTGCTTTGTTCACCTAATTCGATGTCACCAACTAAAACGGCGCTTTCATCAATATAGACAGAGTTGTCAAAAGAAGGAGTGATATTACGGTAGCTACGAATTGTCATAGTGTGCCTTTTTGTAAACTTGATGCCCTATACAGTAGGACAGTTTTTATTAATAAGAAATGAGAACAGTCATATAATAGTCTTTATAGAAGCGTATCTCTATAAGGTCATATTTATAAGGGTATGTTTATAAGGATATCTCGATAAGTGCATCTATATGGCGGAGCTCTTATGAGTCAGTTTGTTAATTTTGCTAAGACAACGCTAGCCATATTCCCACCGCTGCTAATAAACTGCCCGCGATCCTATTTAGCCAAACCACATTATTACCGCGACTCAACAAGCGTTTTAACCCTTTACCACCATTTGCATATATAAGCATGGAGATGAATTCGCTGAACATTATAATACCTAATAGAACCAAAAACTGAAGCGCAATGGGTTTGTCTAACGAAATAAAGGGGGGGAGTATCGAGATCATAAAAGCCCACCCTTTAGGGTTAGCTACTGCAGTAACGTAGCCTTGTGATACAAGGTTTATAGATGACAATTGAGAGTGCTTGATTTCGTTTTGCGACACGTCGGCATCGGCTAACCACATTTTCACCCCTAGATAAAATAGATAGGCCCCTCCAATCCATTTGAGCCAAGAAAACAATGATGGATAGTTGAGCATAAGGCTAGCAACTCCAAGAACCGCTAATATAGCAACCGTTGCTACACCGAAAACTTCACCCAGCATCATCCAAAGTGTCCTAGTTACTCCCACACTCATACCCAATGTCATCGCAAGTGTCATGCACATGCCCGGAGTAATGGAAATGAAAAACCAAGTAGGAATAAAAACGGCAAGAACGGCAATATCAGGCATAAGAAGTCATTTATAGATGTTTGAATATGGATTATGCCTCTATTATCAATTAATAAAGCAGGACTTACATTAATTTAAGTATAAAAAGAGAAGTTAATTTAGGGAATATAATAGCCAATTGTCATTAAAAGCCTGTTTTTTGAGCCTTTAGTACTAATTACAAGCAAACAGTCACGAAAATACTACTTATTTGTAAAACAGGGTTGAACAAGTGGTTTTAATCTGTAGAATGCGCGCTCTGGTCAAGGGAGGCAGCCAAGCAGTAGTTTGGTAAATCACTTGAACAGTAAGTTTTAGCGCAGTTTGAATTGGTTTTATCGGCAGTTTCGGTTAAAAATAAATTCAGAAAGAATTGTAAAAAAGCTTGACAATAAAAATGATGTAGGTAGTATATGCATCCCGCTTGAGACCACGCAGAACGTGACTTTCAAGCCGCCAGTGAAATAGAAAGAAGCTGGCATGTTCTTTAACAATTTATAACAAGACAATCTGTGTGGGCACTCATTATGAGTGTCGACAACAAAAAACGATTTACAAAAAATTTAATTGAAGAGTTTGATCATGGCTCAGATTGAACGCTGGCGGCAGGCCTAACACATGCAAGTCGAACGGAAACATGTCTAGCTTGCTAGATGATGTCGAGTGGCGGACGGGTGAGTAATGCCTGGGAATTTGCCTTTGTGTGGGGGATAACTATTGGAAACGATAGCTAATACCGCATAATACCTACGGGTCAAAGGGGGCTTCGGCTCCCGCGCAAAGAGAAGCCCAGGTGAGATTAGCTTGTTGGTGAGGTAAAGGCTCACCAAGGCGACGATCTCTAGCTGTTCTGAGAGGAAGATCAGCCACACTGGAACTGAGACACGGTCCAGACTCCTACGGGAGGCAGCAGTGGGGAATATTGCACAATGGAGGAAACTCTGATGCAGCCATGCCGCGTGTGTGAAGAAGGCCTTCGGGTTGTAAAGCACTTTCAGTTGTGAGGAAAGGTTAGTAGTTAATACCTGCTAGCTGTGACGTTAACAACAGAAGAAGCACCGGCTAACTCCGTGCCAGCAGCCGCGGTAATACGGAGGGTGCAAGCGTTAATCGGAATTACTGGGCGTAAAGCGCACGCAGGCGGTCTGTTAAGCTAGATGTGAAAGCCCCGCGCTCAACGTGGGATGGTCATTTAGAACTGGCAGACTAGAGTTTTGGAGAGGAGAGTGGAATTCCAGGTGTAGCGGTGAAATGCGTAGATATCTGGAGGAACATCAGTGGCGAAGGCGACTCTCTGGTCAATAACTGACGCTCATGTGCGAAAGTGTGGGTAGCGAACGGGATTAGATACCCCGGTAGTCCACACCGTAAACGCTGTCTACTAACTGTTTGTGGATTTAATCCGTGAGTAGTGAAGCTAACGCGATAAGTAGACCGCCTGGGGAGTACGGCCGCAAGGTTAAAACTCAAATGAATTGACGGGGGCCCGCACAAGCGGTGGAGCATGTGGTTTAATTCGATGCAACGCGAAGAACCTTACCTACTCTTGACATACTAGAAACTTTTCAGAGATGAATTGGTGCCTTCGGGAATCTAGATACAGGTGCTGCATGGCTGTCGTCAGCTCGTGTCGTGAGATGTTGGGTTAAGTCCCGCAACGAGCGCAACCCTTGTCCTTATTTGCCAGCATTAAGTTGGGTACTCTAAGGAGACTGCCGGTGACAAACCGGAGGAAGGTGGGGACGACGTCAAGTCATCATGGCCCTTACGAGTAGGGCTACACACGTGCTACAATGGCGAGTACAAAGGGATGCAAACTGGTGACAGTAAGCGGACCCCTTAAAGCTCGTCGTAGTCCGGATTGGAGTCTGCAACTCGACTCCATGAAGTCGGAATCGCTAGTAATCGTAGGTCAGCATACTACGGTGAATACGTTCCCGGGCCTTGTACACACCGCCCGTCACACCATGGGAGTGGGATGCAAAAGAAGTAGTTAGTCTAACCTTCGGGAGGACGATTACCACTTTGTGTTTCATGACTGGGGTGAAGTCGTAACAAGGTAACCCTAGGGGAACCTGGGGTTGGATCACCTCCTTACTATTAGTTGCGCATTTATGATGCAGTGTTCACACAGATTTTCTTGTTTATAAATATGAAGATTCAATCTCTTTTACTTCGGTAAATTATGATTGGTTGTATGGTTAACCCTATACGACATGTTCTTTAACAATTTGGAAAGCTGATAATTAGTAATCAATATTTAAAGTAAGAGTAACTGAAATGATTGAATTCAACTTAGGTTGAAAACGGTTCTTTCGACGCTACTCTATCTGACAACTTGATGACGTTAGTTGCGCAAGCAACTAGGGAAATCAAATTTTATTTGATTAGCAAAAAAACTTGTCATGCATATAGCTAGCAGATACTCAGTAATGAGTAAGCTGCACCGCAATCCGCGATTAAAAAGGCGTGGGTTGGTAAAATGCGTTGTACTTCATTCTTGGCGGGGTGAATACAGACGCCATTTTGGGTTGTATGGTTAAGTGACTAAGCGTATACGGTGGATGCCTAGGCAGTTAGAGGCGATGAAGGACGTGTAAGTCTGCGAAAAGCTGTGGTGAGCTGACAAAAAGCATTTGAGCCACAGATGTCCGAATGGGGGAACCCACCGCTTCGGCGGTATCGTTAACTGAATACATAGGTTAACGAGGCAAACGAGGGGAACTGAAACATCTAAGTACCCTTAGGAAAAGAAATCAACCGAGATTCCCCAAGTAGCGGCGAGCGAACGGGGAGCAGCCGAGTAATTATGAAGTAGTGGAATGTGTTGGAAAGCACAGCGATACAGGGTGATAGCCCCGTACACGAAGCGTCATAGTTGCCATATTAAGTAGGTCGGGACACGTGTTATCCTGACTGAAGATGGGGGGACCATCCTCCAAGGCTAAATACTCCTAACTGACCGATAGTGAACTAGTACCGTGAGGGAAAGGCGAAAAGAACCCCTGTGAGGGGAGTGAAATAGAACCTGAAACCGTATACGTACAAGCAGTAGGAGCCCACTTGTTGGGTGACTGCGTACCTTTTGTATAATGGGTCAGCGACTTATATTTAGTAGCAAGGTTAACCGAATAGGGGAGCCGTAGCGAAAGCGAGTGTTAACTGCGCGTTTAGTTGCTAGGTATAGACCCGAAACCCGGTGATCTAGCCATGGGCAGGTTGAAGGTTGAGTAACATCAACTGGAGGACCGAACCGACTAACGTTGAAAAGTTAGCGGATGACTTGTGGCTGGGGGTGAAAGGCCAATCAAACCGGGAGATAGCTGGTTCTCCCCGAAATCTATTTAGGTAGAGCCTCGGACGAACACCATTGGGGGTAGAGCACTGTTAAGGCTAGGGGGTCATCCCGACTTACCAACCCTTTGCAAACTCCGAATACCGATGAGTGCTATCCGGGAGACACACGGCGGGTGCTAACGTCCGTCGTGAAGAGGGAAACAACCCAGACCGCCAGCTAAGGTCCCAAAATATTGCTAAGTGGGAAACGAGGTGGGAAGGCTAAGACAGCTAGGAGGTTGGCTTAGAAGCAGCCATCCTTTAAAGAAAGCGTAATAGCTCACTAGTCGAGTCGGCCTGCGCGGAAGATGTAACGGGGCTAAGCAATATACCGAAGCTGCGGATTTGAAAACTATTAATTTAGTTATCAAGTGGTAGGGGAGCGTTGTGTAAGTGGCTGAAGGTGTTTCGAGAGGAATGCTGGACATATCACAAGTGCGAATGCTGACATGAGTAACGATAATGGGGGTGAAAAACCCCCACGCCGGAAGACCAAGGTTTCCTGTCCCATGCTAATCAGGGCAGGGTAAGTCGGCCCCTAAGGCGAGGCGGAAACGCGTAGTCGATGGGAAACGGATTAATATTTCCGTACTTGTTATATCAGTGAAGGGGGGACGGAGAAGGTTATGCTAGCTTGGCGTTGGTAGTCCAAGTGAAAGTGCGTAGGGTTGAATTTTAGGAAAATCCGGAATTCTACATGCCTGAGACACGAGACGAGATTCTACGGAATTGAAGTAGCAAATACCATGCTTCCAGGAAAAGCCTCTAAACTTATGATATAGCGAACCGTACCCCAAACCGACACAGGTGGTCAGGTAGAGAATACTAAGGCGCTTGAGAGAACTCGGGTGAAGGAACTCGGCAAAATTGTACCGTAACTTCGGGAGAAGGTACGCCCTTGCTTGTGTAATGCTTTACGCATGAAGCAGGTGAGGGCCGCAGTGACCAGGAGGCTGGGACTGTTTATTAAAAACACAGCACTGTGCTAAATCGAAAGATGACGTATACGGTGTGACACCTGCCCGGTGCCGGAAGGTTAATTGATGGGGTTAGCGCAAGCGAAGCTCTTGATCGAAGCCCCGGTAAACGGCGGCCGTAACTATAACGGTCCTAAGGTAGCGAAATTCCTTGTCGGGTAAGTTCCGACCTGCACGAATGGTGTAACCATGGCCTCGCTGTCTCCACCCGAGACTCAGTGAAATTGAAATTGCAGTGAAGATGCTGTGTACCCGCACCTAGACGGAAAGACCCCGTGAACCTTTACTACAGCTTGGCACTGAACATTGACCCTACATGTGTAGGATAGGTGGGAGACTATGAAGCATTGTCGCTAGATGATGTGGAGTCTACCTTGAAATACCACCCTTGTACGTTCGATGTTCTAACATTGCGCCCTAATCGGGCGTGTGGACAGTGTCTGGTGGGTAGTTTGACTGGGGCGGTCTCCTCCCAAAGCGTAACGGAGGAGCACGAAGGTTGGCTAATCCTGGTCGGACATCAGGAGGTTAGTGCAATGGCATAAGCCAGCTTAACTGCGAGACAGACACGTCGAGCAGGTACGAAAGTAGGTCATAGTGATCCGGTGGTTCTGAATGGAAGGGCCATCGCTCAACGGATAAAAGGTACTCCGGGGATAACAGGCTGATACCGCCCAAGAGTTCATATCGACGGCGGTGTTTGGCACCTCGATGTCGGCTCATCACATCCTGGGGCTGAAGTCGGTCCCAAGGGTATGGCTGTTCGCCATTTAAAGTGGTACGCGAGCTGGGTTTAGAACGTCGTGAGACAGTTCGGTCCCTATCTGGTGTGGGCGTTGGATGATTGATGGGAGCTGCTCCTAGTACGAGAGGACCGGAGTGGACGAACCGCTGGTGTTCGGGTTGTCATGCCAATGGCATTGCCCGGTAGCTACGTTCGGAATCGATAACCGCTGAAAGCATCTAAGCGGGAAGCGAGCCCAGAGATGAGTCATCCCAGACAGTTTAACTGTCCTGAAGGGTTGTTGTAGACTACAACGTTGATAGGCAGGGTGTGGAAGCGTCGTAAGGCGTTAAGCTAACCTGTACTAATTGCCCGTGCGGCTTAACCATACAACACCAAAGTGGCGTTGTAATGACAAGTAGCCAAATCAAATAAGTAAGAAAGAGTAGTGATACTCTGCATTAAATAAAGACACTGATTATTAGCTTTCCAATATTGTTTAAAGACAATGAATTTAGATGACTTAGCGAGTGCTGAGGCATCGACCAGTTTTTGCCTGACGGCAATAGCGATACGGTCCCACCTGATCCCATCTCGAACTCAGAAGTGAAACGTATTAGCGGCAATGGTAGTGTGGGGTTTCCCCATGTGAGAGTAGCACACCGTCAGGCTCCCATTTAAGAACCCGTCCTCGTGACGGGTTTTTTCTTTCTAGACGCTTAATCCTTAGTAAAGAAACAGCTAAGCACTAACTAATCAAAATCCAATCAAAAAGCCAACCAAAATCAAACCATGCACTATTCTACTTCCCATAACCAATAGTAATTACAGTTCAATGGTTTCATCCAGTATATAGGCTACAAAAATTTTAAAGGGTTTTGAATATTTATCTAGTAGTAATGACCGCTTTGATTACCGTATTAAGTTGTTTTCCAAGGTCGATATTCAAAGAGAACTGCATTGTTATTTTGGTTCTGCCGTCTCTCTCACTCCCCGATATTAATTCTAATTTAGCCAATTTAGTCCCGTCAATAAGGCTACCATCAAAGCGCTCCACTGAAGGCTTTACTGGATCGCTAAATATGAGTTGATAAGCCGCTACTACAATAATCGCGACGGTTATTTTATTTAGGAGGTTCCTAGTATTAACAGATCTGATCTGATGATCATTCATCACTATGTCTCGGGTCAGTAATTTTTATTAAGTAATTATGAACAATGATGACCGAAAAACAAACTGATATAGTTATGAAATGTGTCTAGAAGTACCTTTGGTAATATGTTGAAACATATTGATGTGTTATTTTATTTTCCTCTTTTACTTCTTAGTGGTAACTCTACCGCCATGCTAAAAAAAGCGTCAAACTCGACCTGGACTTGAACACTCACGTACCAACTGGGTGTAAATACTTTAAGGGGTTAATATTTAAATAGTATAGCTGTTAACGCTTATTATATTCCTAAAACCTAAAGGAATATTTTTGTAGAATCTCCCAATCACTGGATCATAGAAAAGTGGCTGCATATATAGAAGCACAGTCCATTAACCTGATTTGTCCTATATATCTGAACCCATCATTATGAGAATTAGGAATGGTATACCTATCTTATGTGGTTGCTAAAATTGTCGTTGAACTCTGATTTGGAACTAAGTAATTAATGTTTCGCTTTGACTCATTGATTACAACCACGCTTTTACGAATATATTAATGTTCTAAACTTAAGAGTATTTCAACAAAGCTTAGTATATTTGGCTTTAATTAGAGGGCTTTGGGCAGTTTCCAGACGTAGCGGTTTCGTGCATTTGGTCTCCTTAGAGCCTAAAGCGGTCAAAGATCACAACTAAAAACCATCTAATTTAATGGTCAGTTGGATACGATAGCGGACGTTGCCCATGATAAAAAAAAGAGTTTTTATATCATGACTTTTTACCTGTCAGTCGTTTAGCCTGAGTGTGAACAAAGCCAGCATAGCGGTAATTTGACAGATTTTTTCGGTTAAGACTAAAAACTAGATACAAAAAACACCAATCATTACAATTGATGTTTTCTAGAATCTAATATTAAAAACAATATTAGATTGTTTCTTAAATCGACGGAATGCTAAACCAATCATTCCTATTTTCTGTACTTGTATTAACCCACCAGTATCACTATCTACTAAAGCTAAGTTACACCTTTGCTCGTAATCTTAACCGCTAGGCCCAATCCAACACCTGAACCTGTAATCACTGTCACCTTGTTTTTATACTTCTTTTGTTAACACTTCCACTTTTTCGTGGGCATGATCAACAATATCTTGCACGATATTAGGTATAAACTCATTAGGGAAATCATGTCCCATGCCAGCATATACCTTTAATTTAGCCTGTGGAATGGCCATTGCTGTTGCCTTCCCGCATTCTACAGGTACAAATTCATCGGCTTCACCATGTATGATCAAACTGGGTGTATTAACTTTAGCTAAATATTCTTCCCTATTACCCGCTGCCATAATGGCAAGCCACTGGCGTAGCGTCCCATTGTCTGTAAGTCCTCGTTCGAGGATGCTTTTTACATACTCGCTCAAGTTAGTCAGCTCGGCTGGATAATCTAGACTTCCAATAACTTGCCATCTTTTAATATGAAAATCGAGCATGTGTTTGTCGCTATCAGAGATCGGTTTAGACATTAAATTTTTTCTAATTGTATCACTCATTTTTGGTAATGTTTTATTACCTGTAGTCGACATAATAGAAGTTAATGAATTCACACGTTCTGGATGATGGATAGTGAGTAACTGTGCGATCATCCCTCCCATAGATGCCCCAACCAGATGAACTTTTTCTAGCTTTAATATATCTAACAATGCAATGGTATCTAGCATCATATCTTCAAGTTGATACGGAACTTTAATGCTAAAACCAAGCTTTAATTTCAACATAACCCACACTAAGTTAGGCAAAGTAAGGTGTTCAAATTTTCCTGAGCGACCGACATCGCGATTGTCGAAGAGTAAAACCTGAAAACCTAGCTCAACAAGTCGCTCAATCATAGCTTTAGGCCATGCAGTTAAAGGGTAACCTACACCATGAATAAGCATAATCGTCGGATTTTGGTTGTTACCATGAAGTTGATACGCAATATCAACGCCATTAACGTTAACTATTTTTTCTACCATCATTACCTCTGGTTTTCCGGCAGGTTTATGTCTGGTCTGATTCATGTTTTTTAAGCAGAAATAGATCTATTGATTTCTTTTTTCAATCTAGCTCTGAAAGCATAATCATCAACAGTTATTGTGTGCCTTGGCGTGTCGATTTGCTTTACATCTGGATTAGCTAATTCTATTTCAATTAGCTCTTTAATTGATTTTTTTGGCTTCCAATTGCCGCAGAGGTGTTGAGCAGCTAATTTAGACTGAAGCTCTGCTCCAGGCCAGATGCAGCCCAAAGGCTGAAAAAGACCTATAAAGTATAAATTATTTATATCAGCCGGAATCATTTTATGAAGAAGTGGTACTTTGCCCTCTTCATAATTAATTAGACTTTTATCGAAAAAGTCATGTTTAATTTTAAAACCAGTACATGCAATGATGACATCAAACTCTTCACTCTTACCATCCTTAAATATAACCTTATTGCCTTCGTATCTTTCTATATCAATATGGGGTGTGACTTTGCCATGCCTTACTGCATAGTAAAGTTCTGAGTTTACTGTTGGGTGAGTTGCATTTAGACTTTTATCTGGTTTCTGTAATCCAATATCTTCATTTTTTCCTTGGAAAATTTCTAGCATCAATTTTGTAAATGGCTCTCTAATAAAATCTGGCATCCACCTATTTTTTAATGCTTGTACATCTGTTGGCAAGCCATACATGAACTTAGGAATAAGATAATACCCTCTTCTCCAACTAATCGAGGTTGATTTAGATACTCGCGCTGTCTCGACCGCAACATCGCAGGCAGAGTTACCGCCGCCAATAACCAAAACACGCTTGTCCTGAAATGGTTTAGCTGATTTAAATTCATGAGAGTGGATTAATTCCCCTGTAAATTCTCCAGGATAATCAGGATATCTAGGTTTATGATGATGACCATTGCAAACAACAAGTGCATCGTATTCGCCTATATTTTTTTCATCAGAACCTAAAGTATTCCATTCGACTTTCCATCTATCTCCATCGATTTTTTTACAGTTAGTTACTTCTGTATTAAATTTAATTAGTTTTCTAATATCAAAATGATCTGCATATGCATTGAAGTAGCTTAATAATTCTTTATGTGATGGGTAGTCGGATGTAGAATCAGGCAATGGGAAATCTTCAAAAAAAGAAGTATACTTAGAGCTTATTAAATGCGTGGTTTCAAAAACACTAGAATGTCCAGAAGGGTCATTGAACCTCCAGTTTCCTCCAACTCCCTCGCATCTATCGAAAGCCGTGACCTCAAAACCTTGATCTGCAAAATTCTTAATTGCAGTAATTCCAGATGGGCCTGCTCCAATAATGGCAACTTTTTTCATATAGTATTTGCTCGTTTTTGTATTTGTCATAAAAAACTACCATAATATTACCGTTGCGGTCTGTCACCTAGGTAACAGGTTTACTAAATCTAACCGAGTAGGGTATTCACATAATTAAAATCTTACCCAATCATTTCTCAAAGACAAACTGTCTTAGGTTTTGATAAATAATAAAGGTTAGCAAGGTGGTATTACGATGAAGTTATCAACAAAAGTCGGTTACGGTATTGGACAATTGTCTGATGGAATGAAAGCGGTAGCTTTTAGTACATTTTTATTTTTCTATTATAACCAAGTATTAGGACTGTCTGGCAGCCTTGCAGGGATCGCAGCATTACTGGCTTTAGTTGTTGATGCGGTTACTGATCCTATGATTGGTCAACTATCCGATCGCTATAAATCTAAATGGGGAAGACGTCATCCATTTATGTTAGCGGGTGCGCTTACTTTTGGTGTCACTTTTTATATCTTATTTAATCCTCCTGCTGATTTAACTGAGATTGGATTGTTTGGTTGGATGCTGACATGGGCAATAGCAGTAAGATTAGCCTTAACGTTGTTTTATGTACCGCATTTATCATTAGGTGCTGAAATGGTGAAAGATTATCATCAGCGCACATCATTGATTAGTTATCGAGTATTTTTTAGTTATTTAGGCGGTGTGTTACTGACCATTATCGCTTTTACCGTTTTTTTTACAAAGTCAGAAGCGTACCCCAATGGCATGCTAAATGGTGCTAGTTATTCTGGTTTTGCTCTTTTCGCGAGTATTGTCGCAACCATTACGATGTTATGGTCAGTTTTTGCAACGAAATCTGAAATTCCACATTTATCTAAACCTGTAGATAACCCAGATGCTAAGCATCCACTATTAGCGTGTATTACGGTATTTTCTACGTTGAAGCTGAAGTCATTTAGAATTTTATTTTTTACCCTGTTAGTTTTTATGACGATGGCCGGTTTAACACAAACGCTTATAATTTATATTGCGAGTTATTTATATGGATTTTCAACAGAGCAGTTAACTATTTTAGTTGTAGCTCAGTTGGTATCGTTACCATTTGCCCCTTATATTGCTAAAAAGTTCTCTGTTTATTTTGATAAAACTAAAGCGCTTACTTTTACCGTTTTGATAGCGGCAGTTATTGCCTATACACCAATCATGATGTATTTAGCCGGTATGTTTCAACCATTAGCAATGTCTACTAAACTGATATTGGTGTTTACTTGTTCAGGCATTGCCCAAGCATTTTTTGTTGCATACATTATTGTATTAGATTCAATGTTGTCAGATACAATAGATGAGCATGAATTAGCTACAGGAAGAAGAGAAGAAGGTTTGTTTTTTGCTGCCCGTTCTTTTGCATTGAAAGCAAGTTTTGGTTTCGGCGCGTTTTTCGCCGGTATTACCCTTGAAGTAATCAAATTCCCCAAGGGTGCTTCCATTGCAAACATACCAGCAGAAGCTTTCACTAATTTAGCTATTTTTGCAGGACCTGTATCATTATTGTTAACGTTATCTACCATCTTGATCTCAAGAAAATACGATTTACATCAAGATAAACATATTGAAATTAGAAAAGCGATAATGGCTAGGTAATTTCAAGCTTCAATCACTTCTCTCAACGTTTGAGCATAATTCGCGGATATATGTTCAAACGTTGATTTTAATCATCCTTTCTTTTTTTACTTATATAATCGCACTCTATTATCTTAAAGAGACGTTTTTATTGGTGACAATCCTTATTACTTATAATAATTGGTATTCATTATGATAAGTGATATTGTCATTTTTTGGTAAAACCAATTAGCTCATTATTCAGGGTATTGAAATGGCTATGACAGAAAGAATATGAATGTAAAATTCGATATTGAAACTATTCAGAAAGCTATCGATAGTTCGCCTTGGTTTAAAGGGATTCCTGAACAAGGCCGCAGCCAACTCGCGCGCGCCGCTAAAATTAAACAATACACTAAAAAAAGTTATGTTTTTCAAAATGGTGATTTTGACACCGATATTTACTGTGTGATGTCAGGACGTCTTCGCCTAGGCGCAACGAGTAGTACCGGACAAGAGTTTACTTTTACTGACTATAACCAAGGCTCTTGGTTTGGTGAAGCAACACTGAGTATTGAAGAGGCGAGATTATTTGATGTACTGGTACTTGAAACATCTTTTGTTTTAGTTATTCCTCGTAAAGATGTACTCAGTGTGGGTGAAGAATTTCCTACTATGTATCGACATATATTTATTGATCATACCGTGAAAGCTCGAGGTTTATATCGCTTACTTGAAGCTATACTTTTTTATCCTTTGAGTGCTCGTCTTGCTGGTCGATTATTAGAACAAGCACAGCTGCATGGTGTTCAAACAGAACAGGGTATTCGCTTAGATATTTCTTTAAGCCAAAGTGATTTTGCCAATTTAGTGATGGGGTCGCGCCCTAGAGTAAATAAGATCTTTGGACAATGGCGAGACAAAAATATAGTTGTCATGGAAAAGGGTAAATATTTAATAAAAAACCTTGCTGCTTTAGAAGATGAACTAGAGCTTATTGATGAATGACTTTGTTTATAAATAAAGGTTATAAACAAATTTTAAAAGAGAGGAAAAGTAAAAACAATATTGTTTATTTGTCGATTGCTGTTACATAAGTAACAACTGATACGTTTATTAAGTTGCTACTGTAGAATTATATTCTGACAATGTAATTAGACAATATGACTATAACAACCCTTGTCCAATCATTAGATTATTCGCAACAACAATTTCAATTGTTAAATCCTAAAAACTATAAAAGTATCATCGAACTTTTCAATGATTCTTGTCGTTTGTATCCAGCCCAGCCTGCTTTTAGTTGTTTAGAGCACACATTATCTTTTGATGATGTTGACATCATGAGCCGGAATTTTGCCGCTTATTTTTTGAATCAGACAAACCTGCAACAGGGTGATCGCATTGTTATTCAATTGCCCGAATTAGCTCATGCATGCTAGCTATCTGGTTTAATTAATAAAGGTCGGTTGGCTTAACGTTGATAGGCTTTTAATCACTTTAGCTTTACTACAACAATAAATTTAATAAGGTAAATAAAATGTCGAATTATCGGTTACTGATAAATGGTGAACTTATCGCTGGTGCTAAAACTATGGCGGTGATAAATCCAGCAGACGAAACGTTGGTGGCCAATAGCCCTCACGCTTCACTTGATCAATTGAATCAAGCGGTTGCTGCGGCTAAGGCGGCATTGCCGGGTTGGAGCGAAACACCGATGGGCGCGCGGCAAGCATTGCTTGGTAAGGTCGCAGATGTTGTAGAAGCCCATGCTCAAGAGCTAGGTGAATTGTTAGTACAAGAGCAGGGCAAGCCGATTGCTGAAGCAGTGATGGAAGTTCATGGTTTTTCGGCTTTTTGTCGATATTTTTGCGGACTAACGTTACCCGTTAAAGTATTAGAAGACAGTGCGCTGCGCCGCGTAGAAGTTCATGCAAAACCATTAGGTGTCATTGCTGCTATGGTACCTTGGAATTTCCCGTTGATGTTAATGGCCTTTAAATTACCGCCCGCCTTGATAGCGGGTAATACTATGGTGTTGAAACCCTCATCAACCACGCCGTTAAGTACTTTGCGTATAGGTGAGTTAATTAAAGACATTTTACCTGCCGGTACACTCAATATTATTGCCGACAATAACGAACTTGGCACAGCACTAACAGTTCATCCTGATGTCAATAAAGTTTCGTTCACGGGCTCTACGGCGACCGGTGCAAAAGTAATGGCTGGGGCTGCTGATTCGATTAAACGTATTACGCTAGAGCTTGGTGGTAATGATGCGGCTGTGGTCATGGGGGATAGTAAACTTGATGATGCGCTCCCCAAAATATTTGGATTGGCCTTTCATAACGCCGGCCAAATTTGCATCGCGGTGAAAAGACTGTATGTACACGACAGTATTTACGATGATGTTTGTGAACGGTTGGCAGTAATGGCCGATGGCATTGTGCTAGGCAATGGCATGGCAGAAACTACCACCATGGGCCCGTTACAAAACGCGCTGCAATATAATAAGGTGAAAGCGTTGATCGCAGAATCCCAGTCTGATGGTACCCAAATCACGGCTAAGCAAACACTACCCAGTAAAGGTTATTTTATTCGCCCAACGTTATTTAAAGACATTAGCGAAGGCGCACGCTTGGTCGACGACGAGCAATTTGGCCCCGTATTGCCCATTATTCGCTATCACGATGAAAAAGCGCTATTGGCTAGTATAAACTCGAGCATTTTTGGCTTGGGTGCTTCGGTATGGGGCGAGAATAGCGAAGCGGTTTATCACTTAGCCAATCAAATAGATGCCGGCACTGTGTGGATTAATAAACACGGCGAGCTAGATCCCGCAATTCCTTTTGGTGGTGCCAAACAATCGGGCCTAGGCAGTGAGTTAGGTGAATTAGGTTTGAGTGAGTTTACCCAAACTAAAATCATGAATATTGCCAAATGCACAACGCTAAATAATGAGAATACTTGTAATGTTAGCTATCTTTGAAAAGATTGAACATAATAAAATGACGGGTGATTATTATGTTTTTTGATCCAAATGAAGAATACCTTATGCCCGGCTTTTTCGGGCCTCTTCCCCGCAAGGTTATAGGAAGAAAATATAATGATGTCACCACCATTACTGTCTCTTATCTCACCGACCGAGAGCAGCTTGCTAAATACCTCCCCCCGTCTTTTGAGGTTGGTGAATTGCCAGTTATCACAGTTTCCTATGCCTGCAACAAAGGGGTTGAATGGTTGGCTGGTCGGTCTTATAACCTTATCGGCGTTAATGCTTCGGTGAAATTCAAGGGCAAAGAGGACCAATTGGAAGGGGCTTTAACCTTGGCAATGTGGGAAAACCTTACCGATCCCATCTTAACCGGTCGTGAAATTAAAGGCATTCCCAAAATTTATGCGGATATTCCTGATCATCAGATCAGCAATGGCCAGTGGCGAGCCAATGCCAGTCATTTTGGAAGCCAGATCCTGCAAATAAGCGCCGATAATCTTATCCCCCAGAGCGGACAAGAGATTGCTGAATTGAAAAAATCCATGGAGGGAAAAGACAACTGGATGGGCTACAAATATATCCCGAATCCAAATGGTGTTGGCTCCTCAGTGAGTTACCCCACGCTTTTCCCCTCTGAGAATATCGCCACAGAGGTATGGCTTGGACAGGGAGAGGTTCACTGGGAGCATCTGACCTGGGAGCAAAATCCGACACAGTTTCACATTATTAATACTTTGGCGGGTTTGCCGAATCTGGGGGTTATTTACACGGCTGTCACCAAAGGCACCACAGAGCTGGAACCTGCAGGCAAACTTATTCGAGCGTTAAAATAGCATTTCTTATAGCGCTGATAGCATCAACAATAAAAAGAGATTAATGCAAATGAATCAACAGGATAGCCAAGCTGCGATTGAAAACAAAATCATTCAGCGAGTGACCATTCTAGGGCAGGGAGTCATGGGAGTCGACATCGCCCTTACTTTTGCTATCGCAGGATATGAAGTTACGGCAGTAGATCTTTTTGAGACGCAACTGGAAAAGGCGGAAAAAAGAGCCGAAGCCAATTGTATGCAAATGGTCGCAGGCGGCCTCCTAGACAAAGAGAAGGCTCAGAGTTCGCTACAACGTATCAATCGATCAATGGATTGGGATGCCGCCATTGCCAAGGCTGATTTTATCATGGAGGTCATTCCTGAAGATATGGATCAAAAGAAAGCGCTTTTTACCCGCTGTGACAAGCTCTGTGCTCCGGAGGTGATCATCGCCTCCAATACCTCTTCCATGAGTATTACGCGCATTGCCGAACAGATGGAATACCCGGAAAGAGCAATCACTGCGCACTGGACCATCCCGGGGCATTTAAGTCCTCTGGTGGAGCTTGTGTCTGGTGTGCAGACCGCCAAAGTGACAGAGGCAAAAGCAATGAAGCTGTTTCAGGATATGGGAAAATACCCGGTAATCTGCAAAGACACCCCCGGTTTCATCCATAATATTCTCCAGGGAGCTCTGATCGGAGCAGCTATGGGCCTGATGGATGCGGAAATTGCCACCGCCAAGGAAATCGATAATGTGGTCAAAAATGGCTTCGGATTGAGGTTGCCCAACGTAGGACCTATTCAATTCATGGATATGGTCGGGCTGGATTCAATCGCCAATGTTGGCGAGTATCTCGCTGAGGCACTTGATGACCCAAATTATAGATCGCACAAACGCATCCGCGACAAAGTCCAAAAAGGAGATCTGGGGGTTAAAACCGGTAAAGGATTTTTTGAATACCAAAATACCGATTCAGATGATTTCTGGGAAAAGGTCAATGATGGCATCATCAGAACGCTGAAAGCAAATAAGCGAAATTAAAGTGCAAAGCAATAATATGATTGGCGCTGAGTATAGGACAAATTAACGCTACCGACTAGTCTCTATGACAGCTGTATTTGCGGGTGGTTTTGTAGTTACTCATTTGTGGTGTTGAAGAAATTTGCGGGATGTTTGTCGTTGAGGTGAGTGAGTAAGCTGGCCTTTGGTACTGAAATCTGGATAGTGAGATGCAAAGCGCCTTGCCTCAGAATATGGATTGTTAAAGCATCAAGGTATTTCTTCTTTGTCATGCGCCAAAGTCAAAGTCTCTTTGGAAAGTAAAATCATCAAAGACAGTCGTTTGTTCTACAGCTTCAAATGTTGGCGCTCTTGCGCTGTTAGCCGTGATGGATGATGGCAGTGCTAATCTGGTTACCGTCGGTAATGCAGGCAATTATCGTCACATTGTGCTTTTGGCATTTCTCGCACTCGGTAATGTCTTTATTAAATACTCGCTCTCACTAGCCGGTCACCAGACGCTGCGCCCATGACATGGTCCTAGCAGGGTCCTTGAATTGTGTGCAGACAAGTGTGGCAAAAAGAGGCGTAATTAACGACTGACTGAATGACTGGTTTGGAGGTGCGACAGCCCATCAAAATTTCCAATCTCGATGGTTTCTTATAGCAAAAATTTTTCACACAAATTTGAACTGCGTATGACGGCTTATGCCTGCGAGTTCAACCGTAGAGCCGACCATCAGGGATTCATCCTCCCTTAGGTCTAATACTACACACTATAGACCGACTGCAATTCGCAGCGTTGCGGTTACTGCTACTTATGGAACTTACAGGCAATATGGGAGTTAGGTTATTCCAAATGGTTTGTGGTCAGAAGTTGCGCTTCAAATACGCGTATTGATATTCGTCGTTGGTAAGCGCATCTTTTATTGCCTGTATATAATGATCAAATTTTGTCGCTGTTTCCTACCATTCTATATATTTAACGATAAAAAATAGAAGCAACCTTTGCCCATTTTCAGTAGTTATGATGTGCTATATGTTACTCGCTAAGATACAATAGTGACTAACGTAACGATTACTACCTTTCAACTTAACCTCAGCATTATCTTACGACATTTTCGTTTTGTTTTGTTCCAATATAATAATTCCCGTTGTATAGCACTAATATGCAGAATGACTCTTGCTCTTAGTCGCTCATATGCTTGGTTGAGGTTGTAGAAAAATAATCGCTTGTATCAATAGCACTAATATTTGTAAATAGAGAGCATTAACATGATTCGAGTTGTACAAGTCGCCTTGCCAGCGTTGTTACTTAGCGTATCGGCTTTATCATCGGCATCCGATGAACCCGACAATAGCGATGAAGTAAAACACATTGAAAAAATTACGGTTGAGGGATCAGCTACGGCGAATAAATTACCGGTTGGGACCTTTGGTTCGCCAGTCTCAAATTTGGAATATGATCCACGCGTTGATCTGCAGTCGCGCAATATGGCGGAAGCTCAAGCCGATGTAACGATCCGTGGCGGTATTTTCGAAAATACGGGGTTTAGAATAGGAAGCGCCACATTATTTGATCCGCAAACAGGGCATTATTTTGCGGAAATACCTATCGCTCAAGAAATGTTAAGTGACGCGAGCGTACTAACTGGTGTTGACAACGCGCTTCTCGGTGTTAACAGCTCAGTGGGCACTGTCTCTCGCTACTGGACACCCATACAAACCTCAGGTAGCGTTTCTATTGGGGCAGGCAATAACAACTTAAACCTACAACGAATTCACAGTGGTGTGACGTTAGCACTAGATGACTTTACAGATTGGACTATCGGTTTTGAAGGTGAGCTCTCTCGCTCTGAAAGTGACGGTACTATAGAAAATGGCGACCACCATTTTCAACGCGCCTCTGGTCGTATTCAGTTAGTTGGGCCAGTATCACAAACTGATCTGTTTTTTGGTGTTCAAGAAAAATTCTTTGGGTGGCCAAATATGTACACGCCATTTAATGTCAATGAAACCGAAGACCTTAAAGCACGATTATTAATATTTAATCATAAGCAACATTATGCACAAGACAGCACGTTTGAAGTTTCAACTTACTATCGTCGTCATAACGATCATTATGTTTTTTCGCGTGAAAATCCTGATATATTCCAAGCTTTTCACGAAACTGAGGTTAAATCGATAGCACTTTCCGGTCGCCATGCACAAACAGCCTCCTTTGCACTCAATTATTCAGCACAGATTATAGCTGACGATATTGAATCAACCACGTTGGAAAACAACTTCACCTCTCGTCATTATTATAAGTTCAGTGTATTACCCGAATATCGAATCGACCTAAGCGGCGATCGACAGTTAACTTATCGTCTCGGCGCTACTTTTGACGATACTAACCGAGATGACTCCGAAACGTCACTAATTGGTGATATTACGTTGAACACAATAAATGCTGACGATACTTCGCAGACTGTTTACCTTTCTTATGCACAAGCCACTCAAGTGGCCGGTTACACCGCTATCGGTGGCAGTAACACAGGTGGATTATTCAGAAGTAACTATGATCTTGAGCGAGAAACGACTAAAAATATTGAACTAGGCTTGGTACTAGATCGAGACGCTTGGCGTCTTGATTCTGCAATTTTTTATCGACAAGATGATGATTTGACCGATTGGACCTATAGTTTCAATTCAACCTCTGCGCGTACCGCGAATCCTGTCGATATAAAGACCTTAGGTTTAGAGCTACTTGCTATAAAGCGTTTAGACAACGCAGAGATAATCACCAGCTATACCTTCCTTAATAAATCTGAAGATTATGGCGCTGCTGATATAGATGCTAGCTTTTATGCATTGAACTACCCAGATCATCGCGTAACACTAGGTGTTATCTGGCGCCCTATGGACGTAGTTGAAGTCCGCGTTGATAACGAGTGGCGTAAACAAGAAGAAAATACGTTAAGAAATAGTGATGACGATGCTTTATTCACACACATTACCCTAAAGATATCACCTTCACAGTTTAAGGGGCTAGATATTATGCTTGCAGCAGACAATCTTTGGGATGAATCTTTTGAAGAGATTCCGGGCACGCCTGGCCGAGGGGAACAATATACAATCAGTGCCACTTACCACTGGTGACATTGTAGAAAGTCCTTTGCATTCACCCCGACTTATTAATTGAGATTACTAACTCTCGCAAACTGCACCTTAATGGATGTTTATGCCTGCCCTGTTCCGGCCCCTACGCCTTGAACATGCAGGCACAATTGCTTGCGTCTTTGCGTTTCCTATATTGTTATCGCTTAACTAGGCAAAAATCTATTCCTTAGCTGCTCGTCCTACTTTTGCTACTGAACTCGCAGTAGCGGTCAGCTCATTGTTTTCATCGTAAATACGGCCTTCCATAAAAACGATTTTGTAGCTTCGCTTAATCGCCCAGCCCTCAACACGAAGTTTACCAGCACGAGTTGGAGCGAGGTAAGATGTCTTTATTTCAAGAGATGAGATATTTACAATTTCTTGGTCGAACATAAAAATAGCATGGCTCATGGCAGCATCCAGCATAGCTGTAACAAAACCGCCTTGAACAATATCTATTGAATGGCAAAAGTCTTTACTAATATCGAATTCGAAAGTGCACGCTATTTTGTCGACATCGAAATCCACTAACTCGCCACCAAGCATACTAATAAATTTTGGGCTACGGTCGTTTACTAGTCTGATAGTCGTTTCTTTATTGTTCATATACCTATATTTCTCTATTTTTCACTAACTACAAAGATAAAAAGAATAAACGCTCAATCAGCCCTATGCAATAGTGTTATTTGGGTTTGCTTACAAATATAATCCTCGACCATCTATGATAACGTCTCTTTATAAAAACCTACAAAAACCTACAAATCTTAGGATGATGAATAACCGAAAATCGGTCTGGAAGATATGCGTATTGTCAATGAAGTACGACAGTCAAAGCCGTTCCAAAATTCTTATGATTGTACGTAGGTACGTAGTATCAAGGTGGTCCATAAAGGGCAGCAAAAATGCTTAGTATGCAAATCTTACTAAGCCTAACTTACAGTAACACTAGCTATATTAATAATGGTTACGCATAATTATATATAAGCACCAATTTGACTATCCTTGATAGCGTCTTAGTAACATTAATTGGCCCGAATCGAGTGTTCATTTAGTGGTAAGTTGAGCTTAGCATTCTCTGATACGTAATAGATTAAGGTGTCAATTATTGTCGGTATCACATATTATTGAACCCGAGTCCGGTTTCTTTTCTTACGCCTAAAATCCCATTATTAATGAAAGCAGCCGGCGTGTCGACAACGATGACTTATACATAGATTGAATTTTTGTCGGAAGGTTTTGCCATACTTGAACTACTTTAGATAGCTACCTCTACGCATCGTTGATTTTTAATTCGTAGTTTTTGATCGCTTCAATGTTGAATATCTGTATTTATCTATCTGAGGTATAAGAGGTGACGGATTAGATAGTAAAGCCTATAGAATTATAAAGTCAGTCAATTATGTGATACTAGAAAGCAATGAATAAGGTTATAAACTTAGAGAGAAATATCAATTTTTGTCTGTCTTAATCCTATAATTTAATAAGTTGAATTGCGACATTGTTAGGGTTTTACGACAGTCAAATTGGCTATATAAAAATAATATTTGAAAACGATATATTGCTATTAACGGTCCTATACGCCATATTTAGAAGGCTATTAAAAGTTGTTCACAAAAAGTCATATAGGAATTCCAGTGCAAGATTCTTTACTGCAATACTTTGCTGAGAGCGAGATCGCTTTCGATCAGTTCGTTATCCAAATGCCATCAGGTGTTATTCTTAAAGATGGACGTCCGGTTAGGTTTGAACCACAAATTTTAACGCTCCTGTTGTTGATGATTAAGCACAAAGATCACGTTGTCAGTAGGGATGAGATCGTGGCACAGGTTTGGGGGGATAAAAAGGCTAGCGATGATGCTATTCGAGCACTAGTTAAAAAGTTAAGAATTGCACTAGGCGATAACGCAAGGGCCCCTAAGTTCCTTAAGACGGTTCCGTTACAAGGGTATTTGTTCATAATGCCAGTAAAGATTGAATTCCATGATGCCGACTGGTGGCGGTCGAATCTGGTGATTTATAGTATATCGATAGTCGCGATTATTTTGATTACTCTTTTTTTGCAAGCGCAATTCGATACATTTACGAGTAATGAATTAAAGCCAAAACCAGAAGTGTTTATTTCTACCATTATGCAAATGAAAGGTTCCGAAGTAAGTCCTTACTTATCAAAAAATGATCGTCTATTATTTTCTCACCGTGGACTAAACGATAACTCCCTACAATTATATGTAAAAGATCTTAATTCTGTAGTGTCGAAGCGGATAACTTGGGATTCCGCGGATTATGTCGACGGCATCTTTTCTTCTGACGCAAGCCAAGCCATTGTCAAACGCAAATTAGGAGACCAAGAGTCTCTTTTGATATTCAGCTTTGACGTCGACTTTAATGTGTTGAGCGCGCAACCGATTAAGTTAGGAGAAGCAGCACTACTTCAGGACATCAGCGCCGTTTCCTATTCTCAAGATGACAAGTACTTATATATTTTTGGTGAAGCGAGAACAACCAGTGAGCCAATAGCTATGGTTGAGGCTGCATTGACACACAAAGTAGAAGGCGACAAGAAAACAGAGGAGATACCCGCTGAATCTACTGCGGTTAACTTTGGACTAGTTCGTTACAACCTAGAGTTAAAACAATCAACTGTCCTGGCTTTACCTGTGCCAACAGGCTCTCGAGTTGTGGATGCTAAAGAGTCAGCTGATGGGGACTTTCTCGCTGTATTAATTCGCGGTAAAAAACATGCTGACATTTATGTTCAGGAACTAAGCTCTGAAGAAACAAAATTAGCAAAGCGGGTGCCTCTGTTGTCCACTCACCTAGTGTGGGCCGGGGATGGTGGTTCCATTACATTTTCAACAGAGGCCGGTGAGTTATTAAATCTTAATATAAGCGAGCGACGTTTGTACCGATGGATTGACCTACCGGTGAAAGCTAGTGAAGTAGTAAGTCAATGTGGTGAATATTGTTTTGTTATAAAAGAGCGAGAAGCCGATTTAACGAATATCGTTGAACGCCCGTTTGCGTTTAACAAGCAAGTTTATATTGGCGCGACTCAATTCTTGGCAACTTCTAATGATCGTTTCCCAACGTATTTTAATGACGGTAAAGGCATTTACTTCTTATCCCTCTCGAACGATGCATTGGCAATTAAGCGTTATATCAATGGTAAAGGAGTGGATGTTATTTATACGCTACCAAAAACCAGTGACATTAATTCGTTTGTATTAAGTCCAAATGAAAACTACTTTGCAGGTGAGCTCGAAGGCAGAATATTTTTGTATAGCGTAAACATGGGCACGCTGTCATTTTTAACATCAGGAGAAAAGACGAACCGTAATCCTGTTTGGATAAGTGACGATGTATTATTTTATCAACAAAACGAAAACAATAGTTCAGTGATATACGCTCATGATGTTGTGTCTAACCAAGTGAAGGTGCAAGCCGAAGGGCTCCACTTTATTAAACCGTTAAATAACAAGCAGTGGCTATTAGTAGACGAAAAGTTACATGCGTACTTGTATGAGAAACTTCCGCTTGAGTCCGGCGAATACGGATCTGAAGTACCTGTATTTTCAGCAGGCATGTTGGACAAAAGCACCAAATTTGCTGAGCTAGATTCATTAAATAGCAGTGATTTTGATGTTGTAGATAATGCATTGTTTTTTATCAGCATGAATAATGGACTTTATTTATTGAACAGAATGGCGCTCGACACTGGTGCGATTGAAACTCGTGATTTAGGTATGCAATCAGTCTTACGCCAATTTGATATTCATCCAGGCATGCAAAAAATGGTGTTGGTTGAATCGTCATTAGCGCAAAGTAATTTGCTCAGGGTAGATGGGCTCACGCTTTCAACCCGGCAGGTTAAACAGGTGGTTACCGAAACTCCCTAGTTTTAGTATCTAGCTGCGAGAGCAGGTGAGTTTGGTCAATAAGCCTGCCTGCAATAATATGTACGACATCACCGTCGCCTCTTTCTAGTATGCCTTTTATCTGTAGTATTTTAGCATTCATATATGCTTTCTTTTGTTCTCTTGCAGACGCCTGCCATACCACAACATTAATATTCCCAGTGTGATCCTCTAAAGTAATAAAGGTGACTCCTGCAGCAGTACCGGGGCTCTGTTTGCCCGTCACAACACCCACCACACTCACTAAAGTTTGATGGGGTACATTGATTAAGGAGTTCGCTAGATAAAACTTGGGTAGCAGGTTTGCCTGACTAAGCAACTCAATAGGATGCAAGTCGATGGAGAGGCCTGTACTAGCGTAGTCTTCAACCAAATTATCAAACAACGAAGGCTGTTTGCTGTAGCTGTCATTAGCTGTCGTATGTTGTGCGAATAATGGTAATTCCATGACTGAATCCATTAATTCCCAGCGCGCTTGATAACGGTTATCGGCTATACTGGAGAAGGCATCTGCACTGGCTAGAGCTTGTAAGCACGAAGAAGGCAATCCTAACTGACGTATTTGATCAATGCTTTGATAACCACCGATCGGCCGATACTTAACCACCGTGTTTATTGAGTCTGCTTTGAGTCTTTTAATTAAGCGTAAGCCCATGCGGATGGACAAGTCCGTGCTCTGGCTGCCGAGTTCACCGGCGTTACCAGGATTTAAGCGTTGTAAGCTATGGTCATAATTTGACTTGTTAACACAACAACCGAGTACTTTTACGTGATGCAGCTTAGCATCTTGAATAAGTTGCGAAGCTGAATAAAATCCCATGGGTAAACTGTTAAGTAAGCCCACATAAAACGCTTCTGGATAATAATGTTTTAACCAAGCTGACACATAAGCAAGTACTGCAAATGAAGCGGAGTGAGATTCCGGAAACCCGTATTCACCGAAGCCACAAATTTGCTCAAAAAGGCGCATAGCATAGTCATGACTGTACCCTCTTTGTGTCATGCCATCGGTAAGCTTTTGTTTGAATTTATACAGGTCTCCATTTTTCTTCCAACTGGACATTGCTCGCCTTAACCCGTCCGCTTCTCCACCTGTAAAGCCTGCCGCAACCATTGCTAACTGAATAACTTGTTCTTGAAATATAGGAACGCCCATGGTGCGTTCAAGGACTTTTTTAACTTCTGGCGAAGGGTATTCAACGTGTTCCTTTCCATCCCGTCTAAGCAAATAAGGGTGAATCATATCCCCTTGAATCGGACCCGGCCTAACAATCGCTATTTGAACCACTAAATCATAATATTTGGTAGGCTTTAGGCGCGGCAACATACTCATTTGCGCGCGCGACTCAATCTGGAAAACACCAACGGTATCAGCCTTCTGAATTTGTTTAAATACTTGTGGGTCGTCGGGTAAAGCCGTAATAAACGGAATATTATAGTCATGCTTATAGTACTGCTTTATTAGGCTAAAACTTTTCCGAATAGCAGTCAGCATACCTAAGGCCAATACATCTACTTTGAGTAATTTCAGTGTTTCTAAATCATCCTTATCCCATTGGATCACAGTACGGTCTTGCATTGATGCATTTTCAATCGGTACCATTTCATATAGAGGCCCTGCTGAAATAACAAAGCCACCTACATGTTGCGACAAATGCCTAGGAAAGCCAATGAGTTGTTCAACTAAGTGAATAAAATGCTTACCATTTTGAGAGTCCGGGTCGATACCTAATTCACTTAGTTGTGCTTGCCAACTGAGGTCGCGATCACGACGATTGACGTTCTTAATGAAATAATCGAGGTCAGTCGTATTTACGCCAATGACTTTTCCTACTTCTCGTAATGCACTCTTAAACCGATAACATACGACGGTAGCTGCAATAGCAGTTCGCTCACGACCATACTTTGTATAAATGTATTGAATTACCTCTTCGCGGCGTTCGTGTTCAAAATCAACATCGATGTCAGGAGGCTCATTACGCTCTTTAGAAATAAAGCGTTCAAACAAGACACTAATTTGACGCGGGTCTACGGCGGTTATTTCTAAGCAATAACACACAATGGAATTAGCCGCTGAGCCCCGACCTTGATAAAGAATTTGTTTGGCTTTAGCAAATTGCACAACATCATAGATGGTAAGGAAAAAATACTCATAAGCTTGTTCATGAATGAGTTTCAGTTCTTTTTCAATGATGTCACGAATGCCTTGACTAGCCCCATGAGGGAAGCGTTTTTGAATGCCTTCTTCAACTAATATACGTAAATATTCTGATGGTGTGTATTTGGCGGGGAGTATTTCAGCTGGGTATTGATAAGCTAATTCAGATAAATCGAAAGTACAAAGCTTGGCTATCAATACCGAATTGTCTAGCCATTCTTTGGGGTACAAATTAGCGAGTTTATTCAAAGGGCGTAAACAGGCTTCTTGATTAGATAGCGCATCACGGCCTAATTCCTTAATTAATTTTCCTTCGCGAATGGCATGTTGGCAATGTTGCAAAGCTTGTCGATTAGGGTCATGCATGAGCGCACAAGAGGTCGCAACTATCTCCAAGCTGAAGTGCTCAGCGAGTGTTTCACAATGACTGATGTATTCGTATTCGTTGGCAGTTAACCAACGTTTAATGCCCAACCACACTCGCCCAAAGTAATGCTTGATTAGCCAACGACCCCAGTCGTGATCTTTACTTTCATCGCCACTGGGAAGCCAAATACACAAACAGTGTTTAATTGATTTTAAATCCCATTCACTGAGTTCGTACTCGCCCTTGTTTGCGCGTCGACGTGCATTAGTGATAATTCGACAACACTCGCTGTATGCTGATTTATTAGGGCATAGGAGGACAATGGTATTACCGTTAAATATAAACTTACTGCCGACAATCATCTTAATGGGTAAATGATTTTGAGATATTTCAGCATAGGCGCGCACAATACCGGCCATTGAACATTCATCGGTTATCGCAATGGCTTTGTATTGTAAAAAGTAAGCTTGGCGCACCATCTCTTGTGGATGCGACGCACCGTGTAAGAATGAAAAGTTAGTTTGGCAGACTAATTCGGCGAAGCCAATGTGCCGGTCCGGTTTATATGAAGTAGCCATGTACAAACCAGTTATCGTCGATGGTTCTAAATATCCACATTTGCTGGCCTTGGTGACTTTCTGCTAAGAAGTAGTCCCGCTGAATTTCGTGATTATCCCACCAACCTGACGCGATACGCTCAGGGCCATCAATAATGCTTACTTTTATATTTAGCGGAGTTGGGGTTTGCAATAAAAACCCAGGACGGTCTAAAAAATAAGGTTTGCTATTCTTTTTCTGATTTTTAGTAATAATTTTAGTGGATAACTGAGTGCAACATTCAGGGCGATAATCATCGTGATACTGCATTAGTTTTACTTGCTGCTCACCCAATTTAGCTTTTAATCGAGACAACAACGTCATGGCGGCAACATGGGTCGACTTTTCACTAAAAAAATCACTCTCAACACTATCAGCCAACTCAATTTTTTCGCATTTAATGGTAATACCATACACACCTGAACTTAGGGCGAGGTGTTCAAAACGTAGTGCGATAATGTCTAACCAATGTGCGCTTTTATAAATTGGGAGCGCACTGTTAATGACTTGAGTAATAGGCTCATGTTCACGTTGAAATAGCGTGATATGAATACTCAGAGCCAATCCATTTCGGACTAATAAGTAACCCTCTAATGCATCGAGACACTTTCCAATAACGGGAAGCAATCTAGCGGTGAGTTCAATATCATATAGCAACTCAATGTAATGTTCATATTGCTGTGGCGGCTGATAAAAACGCAACTTGGCAGCCGACTCACCACGTAGCTCTGACATAATTTGCAGACTAAATTTGGACACTCGACTGGCAAAGGCTGACAAAGGTTGCTCAAATAAATCGGCAATGCTCTTAATGCCAATACGCTGTAACTTTTCAATATCCTTTTTATCAATATCGGTAAGTAACAGTGAGCATTGTTGTAATTTTTGCTGGATTTGCTTTTTGTCGTCAACAACATAGTGTTGTTCATGCTTAGCAATCAGCTTGGCCACATTCACAGAGTAAGCGCTTGCATAATAAACGTCGTAGCTCTGTTTGCTGATAACTTCTAGAATAACCTGCCAGTATTGCGCTAGGCTGCCATATAGACGCAACATGTTTTGCGCTCTTAAAAACAAACCTGAGGGCTCATCAATAACAATATCTGAGGTTACCAAATAAAGTTGATTAGCGAGCTCCTGCAGTGCTTGTACCGCGATAGTTTCTTTATACTCACTGACAACTAAATGACCACATATGATACTGGCGCTAGCGAGGCCCATGCCCTTTTTAATGCCGAGTTTTTGCGCTTGCGCATTTAATTGCAATACTTGGTTCAGCTTTGGGTGATAGATGATTTGTGCTACGGGTTCTTGAATTTCCCGTGTTTCATCGGCATCACTCAGCTGTTCGGCATGCGCTTGCTGAATATTGAGCTGTAAGTTAGGTAGATATAAATATATCCACAATGAAGAGGTATCAAACTGCATCGTTGTTCTGTTTACTTAATTGTTGGTGTTAAATGCAATGACATTATTTATAGATTTGGGTCTTGAGCGATAACGCATGGGTGAGCCCAGTTTGGCTTTAAAAGGCACTTTGACGCTGAAAGCGGGTATTGGCCAACCCACTTTCTGCTTATTTACACAAATCTCTATTTGGTTGTTTTTACGTTCGATAGACAGTGACAAACTAACCGGTAAATTATCTGCTTGCTGCTTTACGTCGGCAAAGAAAAAGCTTAAGCAATCTCCTTTTAATGCCGCCAGTTCTAGTTTTTTAGCTTGTATTTGTTGGAGCTTAGTCTGCCAAATAAAAACCGCGCTACAAGCGCCACTTTTTGCACATTGCTCAGCACTCCAAAGTGCTTGCTCTTGTGTGTGAGCCTGAATAAACAAGACCTGCTCAAGTTCAATGCCTTGAGCCATTAAAAACTCTGCATTGAGTAGATGTGGTGGTGCAATAAAAGCATATAAGCGATTTTCGTTTTGTCTGCTTACAATAGCGGGAATGACTAAACGCATTTCACCGCATCCCATTACTGATGTGATATGGATAAGACCAGACTGCGGGAAGCCGCCATTGAGGGCGTCATCAAGTTGCTTGTAACCTGTTGCAACACGTTCTTTATGTTGATCGAGATTGGCTGCAGTCCACACGAGTTTTTTTTTCTGTAAATCATGCAGAAGAGATTTCATTTTTAACCTAATCATAATTAGTTCATGTGTATATGCATACAGTATAAATATTTGTGTTTGATGATCAACAAAATGTTTTACTAACTACACGCAAACCCTATTTAAAATAAATAACAACATGATTTATTTAACTATTTAGATCGCTAAAAGTAAGATCTAAAATAACAGTAGTCGTCCCTTATTTTGAATTGTTCAGAACCTAGTGTGCGAGTAGGCCGCAATCTGAAAGACTGAGTACACTGTACCCAATTAATTTGAACCGGCCTGTTATATTGGATGCCTAGTCAACGATGATGGCTATAATATTTATTCGTATTCAAGGCTTGGTGATTCTCGTCATAATGTGGCGATAAAACGCAATAAATCGTAATTTTATATATTCCAGTCTAAGATGGACTTTAACTAATTGATTTAATTGTAAATATTATTGGCTTCATATTTGCTTTACTCAAATTAAAACGCACAACTTATAATCATATATTCAGGAGAATCAAATGGACGACAAAACCAAAGCAACATTAACTAATCTGGATACCTGGAAGCGGGGTTTATTTATGATTGTTTTTGCAATAATTTCGGGGGTGGCAAAATTGATCGTTACTTTAGTCGCCGTGTTTCAATTTATCACGCTCCTCTTTAAGGGCCAGACGAATGAAGCCGTGATACCTTTCGCTCAGAATTTGAGTACCTATCTGTATCAAATCACCTTATTTTTAACTTTCAAAACCGACGAAATGCCATTTCCGTTTCTCACTTTTCCAGAGGGGGCGCCAGCACCGGAACCAAAGCCAAATGAGGGTAAAAAAGAAGATATTGCCACTACTGATCCCACTATAGACTCCACTACTGATGACACGACAAAAAATGATGAAGAGATTGTTGATGTAGCAGATGAGGATATCAAGGATGATCCCTCTAAAGGGTAAAGACATCAATTAATTACAAAAAAAGTAGGGATATTAAGAGGACGAACGGCAGTGTTAGAACGCACTATGAGCGATTCAACATTCGATTTAGATCAAAAATTAGCTACAATCACATAAGGATAAATATAAGAAGATCAAAGTTAATTATAACTCTGATCTTCTTTAAATATTTTTACAAAACTAACTTTTCCCTTCTTAAATGAATTAGAACGGAAGTGGCATTGGGTTGCCATTTAGCATGGCTTGGCCGTCTTGCATGGTAAAGGTCATTTCATATTCGCCATCAGCATTAACAGTAATCATACCTTGCTGAGTAAACATACCGATCATGCCTTCGACTTGCTCAACAGCAATGGCTCTAATTTCTTCATTCGTCATATTTGCAGCATTAGGATCTGCTTGAATTTGGCTTGCAATAACTTGTTCGCCAATCCAAAGTGCCATTGCTTTATCTAGTGTTAGGTTTGCATCCATCACTGCTTTAGATATCCAAAATGCAGGATCCTCCAGCGGTTCTGGTAAGCTATCAATACCGGTCACTTTTGTCATCACTTTACCTGAGAAGTTACCATCAGCAACATTACCCGACATTTCGGTGATATTGAATTCAGGTGAGGCTTGTAGTTGGGGGAGCAACTTAGTTTCAATGATATCTAACATTGCCTGTTCCATTTGTGCAGGCTTAGTTGACGCTTCTTGATATGCCTTGAAGAACGCCCTTTCCAAATTATTAACTTCAGTTTTAATGACTAAATCACGACCAGAAAACTCAGGAGCATCAATAGATTCAATAGCATAGTTTACACTCATGTCCATTAAACGACCGTCTTCACTTTTCTCGGTTTTCACATCAACAATCAATTTTTCAAGTTTTGCACTTGTATCCAGCATTGGCATATCAAAATTAATTGATGCAATAGCGAACTGACTAACTGAATTGTAGAAATCACCTTGCATTGGTGCGGTCCAATCACTGTCAAATGAAGCTTCTAGAGTCATTGACTTCATTTCAAAAGTGACGCCTTCAGCGTTCACGGTAACTAAATCAGTGGCACCAGAATAGGCGGTATTGTCAGAAGATGCCTTGCCTTTACCATTCCACCCACTGAAAGTAATTGCTTCGTCGCCGCCATCTTCAGTGATAACAGTAAATTTGGGCATTATATCTTCAAAGCTAACGTCACCGAATAAACCAACGCGACCAGTTACGCTATAAAATTTTTCATCTTCAGCATAAGCTAAAAATTCACGAAATACGGAATCATTAACTTCAGCTCTCCATGCAGACAAACCCAAGCCTACACCGTTAAGCGTTAGAAATAGACCATGCTGCGCAGTCACATTAATAGTTGCTGAAAAATCTTCAGCACTTCCTAATTCGGCTGAGTCTAAACCTAAGTCAGAAAACATAACTGGGTCAATACCGACACTGACCACGGCAGCACTCGAGAACCAGCTCGTTTCGCGACTCTCGATTGTAGCTATATAGCCGGGCGCTGTATTTAAACTAGCAACAAAGTTGTCTAGTCCTTCATTAATAACGCTACCCGTAAACGTTGGGCTAACTAGACCAACTAGGGCAATAGCAGCTACTGAAATAATGATTTTTTTCATATTACATCCTTTTTAGGATTATTAAATAAGGTATAAAGCGATGAACGTGGTTGAATAAATTTCAATATAGCGTAGTTCAATGCGCTAGAGGCCAACACGTTAAATAACATTCATCGTCTTGATTAGGTTTTGCACATAGTCTACCTGACAAAAGCAGGCTTTACGACTGTATATACGTTGATAAAGGCTGGCCTATTATCAACGTAAGTATCATTTTAGTTACCTTTTGCTACTGCACTTTTTTGTTCAATAAAGCGTTTAATGTTCTTTTCAAGTACGAATAAAGGGACTGAGCCGTGGGCTAATACTGCATCATGAAAATCCCGGATATCAAACTTATCACCTAATCTTTGTTCTGCCTCTGCACGCAATTGTTTAATCCTAATTTCGCCAATTTTGTATGACAATGCTTGTGCCGGCCATGAAATGTATCGGTCAATTTCAGTGCGTACATTGTGCTCAGATAATGCGGTGTTTTCTAACATATAATTTAAGGCTTTATCGCGACTCCAACCAAACATATGCATACCGGTGTCGACGACTAAGCGACAAGCGCGCCACATTTCGTAGCTTAGACGACCAAAATTATCATATGGGTCGTCATACATACCCACTTCTAAACCAAGATACTCTGAGTACAAACCCCAGCCTTCGCCGAACGCTGAAATATAGGTTGAACGCCTAACTTCGGGTAATTCAGTCATTTCTGCAGCTAACGATATTTGTAGGTGATGACCAGGAACAGCTTCATGTAAGGTGAGTGCAGGCAAGGCATATAATGGACGTTTGTCGAGCGCATAGGTGTTTACCCAATAGTAGCCGGGCTGGTCGTCACTACTCGGTGATACATACCTTCCTGTGGTATATTTAGGCGCTATGCTTTCGGGCACTGGTGCCACTCCATAGGGTGTCCGCGGTAATTTTTTGAATAGTTTCGGTAAATGAGCATCCATTTTTTTAGCAATGTATGACGCCGTAATGATCAAGTCCTCTGGGGTCTGTGCATAAAAACGTGGGTCGGTGCGCAAAAACTCAATGAATTGATTAATATTACCGTCAAACTCTAATTCATCAACAATGATCTGCATTTCTGCCCGAATACGAGCTACCTCCGACAGGCCTAGCTGGTGGATCTCCTGGGCAGTCATGTCTGTGGTGGTGTAATACTTAATACGGTTTTGATAGAAAGCTTCACCGTCAGGCCAGGTTTTCACCGAAATATCGCGCTTTGCCATTGGAATATAATCGGTAGTTAAAAAATCATAAAACTGCTGATAACTTTCACTGACCTTCGCAATTGCGGTTTCTGCGGCGAGCAAGGTTTCCTCTGTTTTGAGTTCGTCAGGCATGTCTGCAAAAGCTGCATAAAAAGGACTTTCGTCAGGGGTTTCGGCAATAAAGGCGAGTACCGATTCTTCATAGCCTTGCAACACCGCTTTAGGCTGAACTTGGCCTACTTGCATACCTTCTTGCATATAAGCAATTTGCTGCAAAAAGTGTCCCGGTATTTCGCTTAACAGCATCATATAACCAGCAAGTTGCTCTGCATTTTTAACACGAGTATTACTAGCTTGACGACCTAATCCACTATGAAAACCGTATTCGGATGTAATAGGCACCCGATATTCTTTAAATTTATGCATATCGACATAGTTTTGAATACGGTATTTTTGCATCAGCAATGTGATGTTTTCAGAATCAGATAATTGCGTTGAATCGATTTTTTCTAGAACCGTTAAAAAGCGTTGAAACTCGGCTGCTTCAGCGTCCAGAGCTGTTAAGCTAATATCACCCAATGCACGTTTTGGTTTCTGTCCTCTGGACTTTGCCAGACCAGGCGAAATTGATAATTCATATTGCCAAATCTCATCGAGTAGTGGTTGCAGTTGAGTTGAAGCCTGCTTTTGCACGACCTTCGCCGCTGCCGATACTTGCTTTGGTGGCTGTTGTGTTGTTGAGCCACAAGATCCTACAGACAGCGCGACGGACACTGTCATTGCAATTGAGTAAACTAGCTTTTTCATAGAGCGCTCTTATTTTATTAGTTATTTTTGAAGCCCAAAACGCTTCCTTGTATTTTGTTATTAACATTAGCTTACACGCGTAAAGCATGCCATCTAACATCAGATCTTGAATCGTTTTTAAGGCTGCGTCGCTTTTACGCTATCCAATTCAATGACAACGCTTTCGCCGATAGATAACGTAATGAAACTGTCATCCTTCATTTCTTTCGCCTGCTTTTCTTGTGCTAATACTTTGACTGGCTCGCCGGGTTCTTCGGCAGTCATAGGAAAGGTCCCCCAATGCATGCCAATCGATTTGGTTGCATTAACTTCTGTATGAATTTTCACTGCTTCACTAGGATTTATATGGTATTTCTGCATAAACCACCTTGGTGCGTAACCTCCAATAGGAATAAGGGCCAAGTCTACTTTACCTAATGCGTTACCAATTTGTTTAAATTGAATATCGTTGTAGCCAGTGTCCCCTGAAAACCAAACGGTAAAGTTACCAAAGTTAATTGACCAACTCGCCCATAAGGTCTGTAATCGGTCGGATAGACCGCGTCCCGACCAATGCTGACTTGGAAGCGCCTGAATTTCAGCAGATGAAAATGCGTTTTTAGCCGTCGCTTTGTTCCACCAATCCATTTCTGTCACGTCGTTAGGATTAACTCCTTCATCGATTAAGTGGGCTTTTACGCCGATAGGAACATAAAATTGAATGGGCGATTCTTGTACTGTGGAACGCGCAGCTAGTTGCTGAATAGTGTCATTATCGAGGTGATCATAATGATTGTTACTAATCACTACAATATCGATGTTTGGAAGGTCCGCATAATTCATTGCATGTTCGACGTATCGTTTAGGGCCCGCAAATGACAAGGGGGAAGCGCGATTACTGAATATAGGATCGGTCAACAAGGTGAGGCGATTATGTTGTACCAAAAACATAGAATGACCCAGCCAAGTAACCAAAGGTAAATTAGCTTCAGACGGCGTGCTATTTTTTACTTTTAGTCTTTTTATATCTACAGCTTGAATAGGAACTTGATCGGCTAAAGACGCATGGTCAGCCCATTGTTCTTCTCCCAAGAGCCGCATTTCCAAGAAATCGAAAAAACTTTTGTTATTGTCTTCAACATATAAATTTTTAAAGCCGTCTTTTGTGTGGTGTGCTTTTTTGGATATGTTTTTGCTGTCAGCTCCACTTTTTATAAGTGCCTTATTTGTACTCGCATTATGTATACTCGCATTCTGACAGCCTGATAGCACAAGCAGAATAATCAATAATGTTGAGTAAGTAATGGCACGGAGTGTGGCTTGTTTCATATTTCTATACTCGACATTAGTCCACGCATGGCAATAATGACGTCGTCTTCGCCGCCTTGAAGGATGCTCGAAATAGCAAAGCCTTGAGTAAAACAGGTAAGCTGTAATGCAATCGATTCTATATTGATTGTCGACTGAATCTGTTGATGTTTTTGTGCCCTCTCTAAGCAAGCGATAAAACCCAGTTGCAATGCATCATAATAATGTCGGGCAATAGATTGCACCGTTTCATCATTTCTACCAAGTTCACTAATGCAATTCACTAACAGACAACCTTGCTTCGATATCAGCTGATGATAAGCGCTAAAATAATCGTAAATAGCTTTTGTTCCAGTGTCTGCGCGAGCAATCAAACTTTCTTGACAAGCCGACAACGGATGCTCAATGTAATGCTGCAGTACGGCATGTAAAAAGCCTTGTTTGCTTTTGAATTCAATATAAAACGCACGCCGATTAAATTGTGTCCGCGCAATAATTTCTTCCATTGAGGCTCTCGCATATCCCTGTTGTGTAAATATGTCAGCAGCATAGGTCAGAATTTCGGGCAAATCATATTGAGCCTGTTTCGGCATGTTGGGCCTCTTTTTCGGCACATTAAATGGCGTTTGATTTTAAGTTAACAAAATTTACATGAGTAAACAGGTAACTTAAAAAATAAGAATATACATTCTTTAGTTTTACTATAGCGATGTATAACAGTCTTTTCGATAAAAACCAAATTTGGTAGGGGTATTCTTCTTATTGCAAGTCTCATTATTCGGATAACTTTACACTATGAAAATGTAACACCCTATTTTAAAACTGCCCTCGGTGAGCCAATCCACTGTAACTTGTGATATAACAGCGCGGCAAAAATGGCTATGTTTAACTAGTTTGTTTGAACTTGCAGGTAAATAAATAAACTAAAAAAAAGCCAATAATCATTATTAACTATCGAGAACTAACGTGTTTCTCTCTACGGAAAATTATATGAAGTGTGCCACACAAATTTTAATAAAAGCGACATTCGCGGCAGCGGCCAGCGTTTTAGTTTTAGGCTGTTCAGCCAATTATCAATCTACTGCTGACACAGCTAAAACGACAGACGCGTTTTTTGTGCCAACGTCCAATGTAGAGAACATTAAGTCGCACATGCATTTTTTAGCAGATGATCTGTTAGAAGGTCGTGAAACCGGCTCGCAAGGCCATGAAATTGCGTCTCTATACATCGCTGGTGAATTTGCGAAATACGGCCTAAAACCAGCTGGTGACAACGTTGATGGCATAATCAGCTATGTGCAGCGTATTAATTTTCGCAAAGGTTTGTTGGTTCAAGCATCACCTAGCTTCACCGTTGAGGGTCCTAACGAAAACTTTGAATTATCCTATCCTGATGATTTTTTAAGTAGTCCTGATTTGGCCTCAACTCAATCTGACGTTACTGCGCGATTAGTTTTTGTTGGTTACGGTATTGTCGCGCCAAACCTACATCACGATGATTACGCAGGTTTAAATGTTAAAGGCAAAATCGTGGTCGCCTTATCGGGCAAGCCTAAGTCATTTCCCTCCGAAGAAGGAGCGCATGTAGCTTCAGGTTCGCAAAAGTCAATGTATGCCGTCGAGCATGGTGCAGTTGGTTATATCAGCGTACCAACCCCTAGTAGTGAAAAAGCGAGGCCTTATAAAAACTCACTTAACTACATTTATTCACCGCGCATGCGTTGGATGCAAGACAACGGCATTCCAGCTAACGTAAACCCTGAATTAAAAGGCAGTGCTAGTTTGAGTATGCCTGCTGCAGAAAAACTATTTGCACAAGGTCCTGTACCTATTGCTGATGTATTCGCTCAGTTAGAAAGTGGTGAGTCACCAAAAGGGTTTGAATTACCGCTAACAGTTAACTTAAAAAGAGAAACCACACACGAAGACCTCTCAAGTCCAAACGTAGTGGCTATTTTAGAGGGTAGCGACCCAGTATTAAAAAATGAATATGTCGTTTTTTCGGCGCACTCTGATCATATAGGCATTGCTAAAACCGTGAAAAAAGACAAAATTAATAATGGTGCCATGGATAACGCGAGTGGCACCTCGGTATTAATTGAAACAGCACGTATGTTCGCCAGCTTACCAATAGCACCAAAACGTTCTATTATTTTTATTGCTGTAACTGGTGAGGAAAAAGGCTTATTGGGCGCTGATTATTATGCACGTAAACCAACGGTGCCCGTGGGAAGTATGGTTGCAAACGTAAACTTAGATATGCCAATCCTTACCTATGAATTTGCCGATATTATTGCATTTGGTGCAAATCACAGTTCGATGAAGTCTTCAGTAGAAGCGGCGGCGAAGAACGTAGGACTTACATTAAGTGATGATCCGTGGCCAGAACAAAATTTGTTTACACGTTCTGATCACTATAGTTTTGTGAAGCAAGGCATACCGGCCGTATTCTTGGTTCCAGGTTTGCAAGCAAAGGATCCGAATGTCGATGGCAGTAAGGTATTTGGCGAATTTTTGTCTACCAATTACCATAAACCAGGTGATGATATGACCCAACCATTTAAGTGGGAAGCGGCGAAAACGTTTACTGAAGTTAATTTCCAAATTGGTTTAGCTTTGGCGAATCAAGCAGTGAAACCGACTTGGAATGAAGGCGACTTTTTTGGTGAAACTTTCGCTAATTAGTAGATAAAGACTAGGCATCAAGAGATGAAGAACGTTGCGGCTATTATCGACTCGCTTGCTGGTGGCGGTGCTGAGCGAGTTATGCTTACACCTGCCCTAGAAATGATTGCACAGTTGGTTTAATGGCCGCGTTATCTGCAAAAATACTGGGTAAAATCAATGCAAAAGATCTGACCAAATCCTATTTGGCGCTTTGTTAACTTAGTTTGTAAAATAATGATTTTTAATGGCTGACCAATGCTCACCAAATTGATGGGTTGGTTTGCGTTCAAACTTAGTGCGAACAAACTGGTTAATTTTACCATCAACAAAACAAATCAGCATATTAGCAAGGATGGCTTCATCGACACCCAGCGACTTGCCCTCACGTAGTTTACGTTCACGTAATATCTGCTTTAGCTGCGATTCTAAACGTTCAAACAATTTTGCGATACGGTCGCGCAAGCGTTCTTGCTCGCCCAATAATGCATCACCGTTCAGTAGTCGCGTAATACCAGGGTTTTTCTCAGCAAAACCGAGAATGAGATGCAATATTAGCTGACAGCGAGTTGCTGCTTCTTTCTCTTCATCCATAATCTTGTTGATGCGAGAGAAGAGGGTTTCTTCAATGAATTCGATTAAACCTTCAAACATCCGAGCTTTGCTTGGGAAGTGGCGATATAAAGCCGCTTCTGAAACACCAACTTGCTCAGCTAACTTAGCTGTTGTAATTCTCTGACCATGGTTACTTTCTAACATTCCTGCGAGGGCTTGCAGGATCTGAGCGCGCCGATTAGGTCTTTTTGTTGCGGGCATGATGGTACCTATTTGCTTTTCTTATTATTTTGAATGGTTGAGTATTCGCTACTCAACAACTTCAGCAACTCAATAGCTAGCGCATATTTACTAGCAGCAGGTAGGCTGATTTTATTATCTTTAGTAATGACCGTTAAGGCATTTCGATCAGAATTAAATCCTAATCCAGATAATGACACATCATTAGCCGCTATCATATTTAATTTTTTACGCTCAAGCTTCCCTTTTGCGTATGTTTCAACATCATTTGTTTCTGCTGCAAAGCCGAGTGTAAAAGGAGGACTTGCTTGGGCAGCAACCGCTTTGAGAATATCAGGGTTTTGCTCAAATGAAAGCGTTAACATACCGTCTTTTTTCTTCACTTTATGCGTTGGGATGTCGGCAAGTCTAAAATCGGCAACTGCGGCACAAGCAATAAAGATGTCTTGTTGTTGGATATCATGCATGACGGCATCGTGCATTTGTTGTGCGCTGGTAACGTCGATAAGCTTAACATTTGCTGGTGGTGAGATACTGACTGGGCCCGAAACAAGCGTAACCTCAGCGCCCATTTTGCGAGCTGCTTGCGCTATTGCGTAGCCCATTTTTCCTGAACTATGATTTGATATATAACGCACAGGATCCAATGCTTCACGTGTTGGTCCAGCCGTGATCATTATTTTTTTACCTGCAAATAGAGCTGGCGCTACATTTGCTTGCTCTGCAAAATAGTCAGCAATAAAGGTAACAATTTCCTCTGGCTCAACCATGCGACCATAACCTACATCACCACAAGCTTGTTCTCCGCTCGCGGGGCCAATTTGCATGACGCCTCTGTTTTGCAGTTTTTGTAGATTCTCAGTGGTGGCAGGAGCTGCCCACATTTGCTGATTCATCGCGGGTACAATGACTATTGGTGCCGCTGTGGCCAACGCTAGCGTGGTGAGTAAATCATCTGCAAGGCCGTGTGTGAGTTTTGCCATAATATTAGCGGTTGCCGGCGCGACAACCAAAATATCAGCCCAACGAGCAAGCTCAATATGGCCCATCGCAGCTTCAGCATCTTCATCCAGTAAGCTGTTGCTTACTTTGTTTCCAGATACTGCTTGTAAGGCTAATGGGCTGACAAACTCCCTTGCAGAATCAGTCATAACGACTCTTACATTTGCGCCTTGAGCAATAAATTTACGAACAAGGTCGGGAGTTTTGTAGGCGGCGATACCACCACTAATACCAAGTAAAACGTTCTTTTGTTCAAGTTGCATATTTTGCTATAGCGAGTACAACTAGGCGTTGCATTCGTTCATCAAAGGAGTAGATGAATAGCATTGTGACAAAGTTAACCAAGGAATGGAAATATGAAAATCACTAATTGGCCACAATATGAGCGACCAAGAGAAAAATTACTGCAGTTTGGCGCTGAAACATTGTCCGACGCCGAGCTACTTGCCATCGTCCTGCATACTGGAGTACAAGGCAAAAATGCGGTTGAACTTGCGCGCGAGACCCTCAGTTCTTATGGCTCTGTGCGTGGTTTAATGAACGCAAGTAAAACACAACTTACAGCTACCTTAGGTTTCGGGGTAGCAAAATATGCAACCCTAACTGCCTGTTTTGAATTAACTAAACGTTCGCTCGCTGAAAATTTACGGAAACCACACAGTTTCACACAAGCGGACGCAGCTTCGACCTATTTATTAGCTGAGTTGCGAGATAAACCACATGAAGTGTTTTCAATGTTATTACTTGATAGCCAACATCAGCTTATTGCCTTCAGGCACATGTTTCGGGGAACTATCAATAGTGCTGCGGTTTATCCTCGAGAACTGGTTAAGCAAGCATTAGAGGACAATGCTGCTGCCGTTATTTTAGCCCACAACCATCCCAGCGGTGTTGCAGAACCAAGTCAAGCAGATATACAAATAACCCAGAGAATTAAGCATGCCATGGAATTAATCGACGTTAGAGTCTTAGATCACTTTGTTATCGGTGACGGAACTGCGGTATCATTCGCTCAACGAGGTCTGTTATAGCTTTATATCGCACATGAAAAAATGGAAAATTTGTTTAATTAATTTGGATAGGTCTACGGATAGACTAGCAGCCTGTGCTAAGCAGCTTGACGCTTATAGCTTGCCTTTTGATCGCATTGAGGCCGTAAATGGTGACAGCCTAGACTCAACTATAATTAATACGTTGTATAATTTTAATGACTCTTCGTATCACAAGCATATGACAAACGGGGAGTTAGGTTGCTACTTAAGCCACTTACGCGCATGGCAAAAAATCGTGGATGAGCAGCTAGACTATGCTGTTATTTTAGAAGACGATATATTGCTGCAAGAAAACATCCAGCATGGCTTAGAGGCGATTAAATATATCCAACAGCCCTGGGATGTAATTAAGCTAGCGGAAGTGTCGGCTAAACGCAAAGCGGTACATCAAATTCCAGTGGGTGATTTTTCATTGGTTACTTATAACAAAGTGCCTAGCAGAACTTGTGCACAAATTGTAAGTTTAAGCGGCGCTAAAAAATTGTTGGCAGCAAGCAGTCGTATTAATCGACCTATTGATATCGAATTACAGTATTGGTGGGAATGCGAACTGAGCGTGTTTGGACTGAAACCATATTTAGTAAATGCAAATCATGATGAAGTTAGTGAGATTGATCGTAATCTTAACCGCAGTAATGTAGAACAAAGTTTTTTAAAAAAGGTGATGAACAGTTTTTATTTTCTATTTAAGAATAAAAAAGAGTTAAAAAAACGTTTAAACAAACTAAACGAACAGTAGCCGTTTGGCATTAACGTGTGACCAACCAACCAACCAACCAACCAACCAACCAACCAGAGGCCTTAATGGTCAATTAGCCGTTATTTCAATTACCGCTGTATTTGAATAGAAGACACTTTTGATAATTCGCCCCTTAAAAACATCGGTTTTTTACAAGCAAAAATGCTTTTATCATCAAGCCCTTCGCAGTAATAAAAAATTCTGTCCGCTTGCAGTTTCACCGGCTGTTGGTAATCAAGATAATAGGTGGCGGCATCTAACGAAATACCATATGCATGGGCTCCAGACAATCGGCCAGCGAGGTAAAAATCTTTGTTGTATGTTCGCATTAGCATTTTGTTTATTAGGGGCAGTGAAACTGAATGCCAATTCGAAATTCTAAAATAGTGATATAAACGATACATTTGACGTTTTATCAGCCCCTTCGCATTTTCATAGTGACAACCATAGTAGTCAAATAAAAGTACTTTCCAATCGTCGGGCAAAGTCGCAATGCGTTGGGAGAACTCTTTAAGTTCTTGCCGGTCAGGAACCGCATCATCTTCGAATATGAGTACACGCTTCAGATTGTTATTAAGCATATGTTGATAAATACTGCGGTGTGAGCAAGCGCAAGCAAACTCGGATAAAGACATCGAGCGATGGGTTCTTTTTATTTTCCGATGAGATTCATCATCATATTGATTATTATCAAGTAAAATATCCGCATCTAATTGTCTTTTATCGGTCCCCAACCAAAACTCAAAATTCAACCCTTGCATACTCTGCTTGATGCTATTTTGTCTCTCATCATAACCGTCAAGCGTAATAACAAATATTCCGTCAAAATAATCATTTAGTGGAGTGAAAATATCAGACATAGGGCGCTCTTTTTTGCTCAAATTGGTTTATTTTAAAAGTGACAACTCAAATGTTGATGTTGTTGCTTACGAGAAATTACAGTTCAAGTTTGCTGAATTTTTTTGAAAAATCAAGTCTACTTTTTTCAAAAACACGTGAATATAAATCATGATTAACAGTTAGCTCGCACTCAAAACTATTTGGTGGTCAATAAATAGTAATAATTTAGTGAAAAGAAGTGATATCAAGCCTCGATAGTTTGCTATACTGCGCGCAACGAAAAGGTCGAAATTACTGCGTTTTGATGACTTATAAAAGCGCTTACCTAATTAGACCTTAGTGATTATTGCGACCTACGGAGGCAATAATAGACCGCTAATCCGTTAAAAGCGCAAAAAAATTGCCCAAAAGCGAAGTTTTTGTTGAATTAAGGTAGTGTTTACTGTATAAAATGCGCCCTCATTATTAAAGACGTTTAACAGCAATTTTTGTTTGCTTGGGTTAGACGGCAAACAGTTTTTCTGGAGACAATAAGATGTCAAAAGTTTGTATAGTTACAGGTAAGCGTCCTGCAGTTGGTAACAACCGCTCACACGCTAGAAACGCGACTCGTCGTCGCTTTTTACCAAATCTTCAAACTCACCGTTTTTGGGTTGAGAGCGAGAACCGTTTTGTGAAATTACGCCTAACTACTAAAGGTATGCGTATTATTGATAAGAAGGGCATTGATATAGTATTAGCTGATATCCGTGCTCGTGGCGAGAAAGTTTAAGGAATTACCATGAGAGATAAAATTAAATTAGTTTCTTCTGCTGGTACTGGTTTTTACTACACCACAGACAAAAATAAACGTAACATGCCTGGCAAAATGGAGATCAAAAAGTTTGATCCTAAAATTCGCCAACACGTTATGTTCAAGGAAGCAAAAATCAAGTAATTAACTTGTAATTTGTCTCCAAAAAAATCCAGCTATTGCTGGATTTTTTGTTTCTAGATCTCGCCTAAAAAATACCAAAAAAACGTTGATGGTGAATTATGAAATAGGGTTAAATGGACATCAAACAAATCAGTTTAACCACAAACAAGCATGCCATTAACAAACACTATTGATCAATTGCGCAGCAACCTGTCTAATAGAGCAAGGTGTCGCATTAGTAAATGGTCCAATGAAGAAATATCTGTTTTACATCTCTCAAAATTACTCATTTGAAGTTTTGCGGCCTCTGCAAAATGAAATTTGGCGTCAAGGTGGTCAAGTTGCTTGGTTTGCAGAAGATGCAAACGTGAACGTTAATATTTCTTTTTTTAGACAGAATGAGCTAGTACTTAATACTTTAGATGAAGCAATCGCTTTCAATCCATTCGCCGTTTTTGCCCCAGGGAACATGATTCCCACTTTTTTACCTGGTTTGAAAGTCGCTATTTTTCATGGTTTCGTTGGTTTTAAAAAGCGTAAGAAAGATAATTTAAATTACCATTTTATTATTAGAGATTGTTTTGATTTGTATTGCACTCATGGTGAATCATCAACGACTACATTCAATGAGTTAGCGGCAAAGCACAAACATTTCCAAGTCATTGAAACGGGCTATTGCAAAATGGATCCTTATTTTTTACCCTCCTCGGTTGATAAAAAGGTAAATGAAAGACCTGTTATTTTATTTAGCTCAACATTTTCGCCAAGAATGACTCAAGCGCCATTGCTATTACCTTATATCGAAATACTATCGCGTAATGCTAAGTGGAAGTGGAAAGTCACTTTCCATCCTAAAATGGCGAAAGAAACAGTTGAAGCATATAAACGTATTCAACATGAAAATTTAACGTTTGTGGAAACAGACGAGCTTGCTCCGCATATGCTTGAGGCTGACCTCATGGTCGGTGACAACTCTTCAATGATTACTGACTACCTTTTATTGAACAAGCCTGTGGTCAGCGTAAATAACGAAGCGGCAACATCTTATTTGCATAATATTACGAATCCAGAAAACTTGGAAAGTGCCATTGAATTTGGTCTTTCAAGACCACCTGAACTCATGAATGCGATCCGTGATTTTGCTCAATACACACACCCTTATACCGATGGGAAGTCGTCAGAAAGGGTGTTAGAAGCTGTCGAACAAGCCGCTTCAAATTTACATAAAATGAAGAAAAAACCCAGTAATTTTTTGCGTAATCTAAAAGCTAGAAAAAAGTTTAGTTATTGGACATTTTAATGTGGCTGGGTCGCATTTAAGCGTAATAAAAATATAGCCATCAAGTCTTAAAATCACACGACTTGGATAATCGCCTTTTAGCCGTAATTAAAAACAATGGACTTAGGAATCGTAATGGCACGACTATCTCAAAAAGCATGGAATAACGTTATTATTTTTGCCATGTTAGCAATGATCTTTATGTTAAATATTAGTAGCTTCCAGTCGGATGATACTGACTTGCCTGTACCGATCATAGAAGAGGGAGGTCTCCTGCTTAGCCTACAAATTGATCAAAATATTATTGAGCGTGCTGGTCGAACGTGGCGTTTCTCCTCTTCAAGTCCTCAGGCTAATAACAAAGCGGTAGATGGACAAGCGGGGAAATTGGCGGCATTAGTTGATAATTGGCAAAGAGCTTTAGTGAAATCACAAAATGACGTTACCGCAGACTCTCTTCAATCTCCTGACGTTGTCGTGGTTTTATGGTTAGCGGGTGAACGAAATAGCCTAGTTTTACCCATAAAGACCATTCAACAGCAAACCTATTTAATACTCAACAATGAAGTCATGTTATTGGACTTTCCGACGATTGAACAACTTACTCAGTGGTAACATAATTAATGCCCGAATTACCTGAAGTCGAAGTCACCAAGCTTGGGATTGCCCCATTTTTAGAAGGCAATGTCATTAGCAAAATCGCCGTTTATCAACCACAATTAAGATGGATGGTGCCTGATGAGGTTCAGCTAGCCTGTCAACATTCAATTAATTCAGTAACTCGCCGAGCTAAGTATTTGTTCATCAATACTGATGTCGGAGCGCTGGTTATGCATTTGGGGATGTCTGGAAAAATGCGCGTGGTCGATACAGCGCTTCCTCGCAAAAAGCATGACCACATAGAAATTGAGTTAGCTACAGGTAAGAAGTTAGTGTTTAACGACGCTCGTCGCTTTGGATCTTGCTTATGGCAGTCACCAACCGAACCGCCATTGAAGATATTGCGATCGTTGGGCCCTGAACCGTTAACCGACGAATTTGACGCTAATGTACTATTTAACAAATCACGAGGTAAGCTGGCACCGGTTAAGAGCTTTATTATGGACAATGCGGTTGTTGTTGGCGTGGGTAATATCTACGCGAATGAATCGTTGTTTAAGTCGGGTATTGACCCACGGCGAGCAGCAGGCAAAGTCAGTTTGAAACGCTATAAATTGCTTACTGATAATATTAAAGATGTGTTGGCCAGCGCGATTAATCAGGGTGGAACAACGCTCAAAGATTTTGCACAGGCCGACGGTAATCCTGGGTATTTTGCTCAGCATTTACTCGTTTATGGACGCGCTGGTAATGAGTGTGAAGTTTGCCAAACGCCCATTCGCTCGGTCGTTATTGGACAACGAAATACGTTTTACTGTATTCAATGTCAAAAATAGGTTGGGGGATTGACTATAACGAGCTCTAGATGAAAAAATCAGAACACTAGAGCTTCGAGAATGCTTAATAATTATCCGTTTTTATGTAAACGTTGTTCTAACGCAACCAAAACTTCAGGCGCGCAAAATCCACTAACATCACCATTATGCAATGCAACTTCTTTCACTAAAGTGGACGAAATAAAGGAGTTCTCTTCAGACGGTGTTAAAAATACACTTTCAAGTTCACGATTAAGTCGGCGATTCATATTAGCTAATTGAAACTCATACTCAAAATCAGACACAGCCCGTAAACCACGAATAAGAATATTAGCCTTTTCAGTTCGAGCTAAGTCGGCTAACAAGCCAGTAAACCCCTTCACCTCAACGTTGGGTAAATGGCGAGTCACTTGCTTTACCATATTAACCCTTTCTTCTAAACTAAATAAGGGCTGCTTATTCGGGTTGGATGCTATCGCTATCATAACATGCGAAAACATTTTTGACGCTCTCGCGATGAGATCGGCATGACCGTTAGTGATGGGATCAAATGTACCAGGATAAATCGCTTTTATGTGGGTCATCACTTGTATGCCTGTGGTGTTTGCTCAAGATGGGGACAGACAGTAACTGAAAGCAGACAATAATTGCAATTAATTATCTATAAAAAGTGTTTAACTTCAGGTCAATGCGCTAATATAAGTATTGGCTTTCTATTAATATTGTTTGGATTTATTTCGTGGTTTATCGTGCCTTTGCTATTCTTTTTTTATGCTTTGCTGTCAATACGTCAGTGCTCGCTTCTCCATGGGTTGGCACTGTTGACAAACAATTACATTATGACTTGCAAACACTTCAGGAGTGGGGTTATTTAGATGCCACTGTGATTACTTATCCGGTTCCTTGGAAGGGCGTTGCTAATCAAATACTTGCGCTTGATAAAGACAGCATGTCACAAATGCCAAGACAAGCGGCACAGCGACTAAGCTACTACTTGAATTTGCAAAAACAAGAAAAGCGCAGAACCTTCCTTGAACTGCAAGGCTCAAGTGATGACCCAAGGCTAACCTCATTTGATGGCATCAGTGATGTTAAGGCTTCGGTTAAAATTACTAACGAATTCTATTGGAAACGCTTGAGTGGGCAGTTAAGTATTAACTACCAATCGGGTGGCGAAAAGAATTTCGATAATAGCTTTTTGGCGTATCAATTTGGTGATTGGAATATTCGAGCAGGCTCAATTGATCAATGGTGGGGACCTGGCCAATCGAGTAGTTTAATATTGTCGAACAACACAAGACCCATTCCAACAGTGGCGTTATCGCGCTCATCAGCAGTCGCTTCTCAAAGTCCTTGGTTATCTTGGATGGGTCCATGGTATTTCACCAGTCAACTCGGCCAACTTGAAAGTGATCGAGCTGTACCAGACACTAAGTTATTGCTAAATCGCTTCACTTTTAGCCCGTTCAAACGTTTTGAATTTGGTGCATCTTGGACGGTTATGTGGGGTGGTGAAGGTCAACCTAGTGGTTTTGGTGATTTTATTGATGTCATTACATTGAAAGGAGTTTGTACACGAAATCGCGATACCTGTGGTGATGAAGACTTAACCAAACAAGGTAATCATCTTGCCGGGTTTGACATAAAGTATAGCTTTAACATTTTTGAACGTCCTGTTTCAGTTTATGCCCAGCGCATTGGCGAAGATGCAGCCGGTACTCTCAATATTACGGATCAAGCTAGTTTATTTGGTGTTTCCACTTATTTTGGAAATGCCAAAGTGCACATTGAAACCAGTGATACCAATGTTTCCTGCGGGGTAAGTGGCAGCACAGTCACCAACTGCTATTATGAAAATGGCATATACAACAGCGGTTACCGCTTTAGAGGGAGAGTCATCGGTAGTACCTTTGACAGTGACGCTAAACAAATAACAGCGGGGGCTAACATTCGGTTTGATGGTGGTGCAATTGCTGAGATAATCATACGTAAAGCAGAGCTTAATCCAGATGGAACCAGACCTTCGCCAATACTCACCGGTGATGTTACTGAGGACTTATTGCAGTTGAGCGGGTTTTATCAGCGTCCATTCGGAGACTGGTTATTAAAGGCGGGTGGTAGTATTGAATCACGTAAGTTTGTGACTAGAGACAACGAAGTTGATGGATTACTTTATTTGAACGCGACTTACGCATTTGATTAGCGACTAATTTACCCGTCTAAAAGCGATTATTAGAAACGTTTATGAAATGCTTTTATGAAAAGCGCTTATAAAGAGCGCTTATAAAGAGCAGTAACCTCGTTCAATTGACTCCCAGCAATCGTCATCATAATAATAGGGTGAATATCTCGCTCTTTGTTTTTCTAAAGAACGTTTAAACCTCGCCAAATTTGCATTTTTCCAAGTGTCGCCATTGCGAATTTTACAACCATCGAAATCTAACAAATAGATTGTTTTGCTTTGTTCAGCGTCCTCTTGCAGTAATACATTTTTCACGTTGATGTCATCGTGGCAAGCCTGTAAATCATGCATTTTGTGCAAAGTGGCACCAATTTTTTCCCATATTGAATGCGTTAACGGCTGCTTTAAGATGTGTTCATGTAGCTCTTGTGCGTTTGGGATTGCGACGGTAATGATATCTGCAGTGTAGGCAAAACTAGTGCGTTTGAGCCTTGCTGCTATGGGTTTGGGTACGTTTAAACCGGCAGAATGTAACCTAGCCAGCAAGTTAAGCTCTTTATAGGGACGAGATTGCTCTAGGGCTTTAGATATAAACTTGTCGTTAGACAATTTTGCGACCAAGCCACCACGGTAGTAATGACGTAAAACGCAATTTTCTCCTAACGCAAAGAAGAAGTAAACTAATCCGCGACCAGAAGCCGTCTTTGTAATTAAATTTTCAGCCATCAACCAGTTAGGATCAAAGCATTTTTGAATGCTTACCAGATCATCACTTACCTCGGGGCTAGGTGTCCAAGTGCTGTGTCTGGGCAGTAAAATAAACTCATTTAGCCCAACAGGAAATGTCTCGATCATTGGCATATTGTTGGTGTTGACTTCAAAAACTAATAATATGCTGTAAGATATCAAAAATCATGTAATTAGCATAACGGAATTCATTTGAGCCAAGTTTTTCAACTTTGCATTTTACGCTTGTCGGCTATCGGTGACGTTTGTCATGCCGTTTCCATGGTGACGCGTATTCGTCAGCATCGGCCAGACATTAAAATCACTTGGATTATCGGTAAAATAGAATATCAATTACTACAAGGCATGTTGGGCGTTGAGTTTATCGTATATGACAAAAAAGCCGGTAAAAAAGCCAAAGAAGAAGTAAAGCACGCACTCGCTGGGCGCACGTTTGACGCTATGTTTGTGATGCAGGTGGCACTGCGAGCTAACTTACTTTCCACTGTAGTGAAGGCAAAACGGCGCATAGGTTTTGACTGGAAGCGCAGTAAAGAAGGGCACTGGTTGTTTACCAATGAACGCATTGAAGCAAAAAAATATGCACATGTGCTTGAGGGCTTTATGGGCTTTGCTGACAAACTAGGTATTCCTGAAGACCCTAATCCGCAATGGGATATGCCGCTCGCTAATACTGATTGGGAATGGGCTAAGACGCAAACGGCTTGTTTTGGTAAATACGCGGTAATTAGTCCTGCTGCATCAAAGGCTGAACGAAATTGGACCGTTCACGGCTATGTTGCCGTAGCCCAACATTTAATAGAAAAAGGTTATAAAGTTGTACTTTGTGGTGGCCCTGGTCCCGTAGACGCGGCAATATCAGCTCAAATATTACATACGCCTGGTATCATCACACTTAATCTGGTTGGTAAAACAAGCTTAAAGCAAATGTTAGCCGTGCTGGCTGATGCAGCATTAGTCATAGCGCCTGACACAGGCCCAGCTCACATGGCTACCACCATGGGGACACCCGTTGTTGGTTTATATGCGCATAGTAATTTTAGGCGCACAGGCCCTTATTTATCGCAAGATCACGTAGCATCAGTGTACGACATACAAATAAAAGGCCAAAAAGGCAAAGACTGGGTTTATCTTCCTTGGGGAGTAAGAGCAAAGGGTAAAGATTTAATGACGTATTTATTAGTACTTACGGTGCTGAAAAAAGTCGATCAAGCCCTTAGTGAACTGGACACTGAGTAAACAATACTGGACAATACCCCGGTCGAAAAATCATATATAAAGCACAGAGCTGCAATAGGCTCGATACACTCGCTTTCACGCATTCGAGGGTCAATCAATGTCGCAAGGTTTCATCTCACATATTCAAGCTCAATTGGACGCCGCTAAAAACGACGGTTTGTACAAAAAAGAGCGCATTATTACATCGCAACAGAGTGCCGATATCACGGTGGCCAACAACGAACACGTCATCAATTTCTGTGCGAATAACTATTTAGGACTCGCGAATCATCCTGATTTGATCGCAGCCGCCAAACAAGGCTTGGACTCCCATGGGTTCGGTGTGGCATCAGTTCGCTTTATTTGTGGTACTCAAGATATTCATAAACAGCTAGAACAAAAAATTAGCGAATTTGTAGGTACGCAAGACACTATTTTGTATCCATCTTGCTTTGATGCTAACGGAGGTTTATTCGAAACAGTATTAGATGCTGAAGATGCGGTTATCTCTGATGCATTGAATCACGCAAGTATTATTGACGGCGTTCGTTTGAGCAAAGCAAAGCGTTATCGCTATGCAAGCAATGATATGGAAGCCTTAGAAGCACAATTAAAGCAAGCAACCGCCGACGGTGCGAGATTCAAACTTATTGCCACTGACGGTGTTTTCTCCATGGATGGCGTTATCGCTAATCTCAAGGGTATTTGTGATTTAGCGGACAAATACGATGCAATGGTAATGGTCGATGATTGTCATGCAACTGGCTTCGTAGGTGAAAACGGTCGTGGTAGTCATGAGTATTGTGATGTCATGGGCCGGGTTGATATTATTACTGGCACATTAGGCAAAGCATTAGGTGGCGCTTCAGGTGGTTACACATCAGGCAAAAAAGAAGTTGTAGAATGGCTGCGTCAACGCTCTCGACCTTACCTGTTCTCAAATTCAGTTGCGCCTCCTATCGTTGCCGCTTCACTAAAAGTATTTGACCTGATGGCCGATGGCAAAGGTCTTCGTGATGCGTTAATTCGCAATTCTGTGCACTTTAGAACGCGCATGGAAGATGCGGGTTTCACTTTGTCAGGCAAAGACCATGCAATCATTCCCGTCATGTTAGGCGACGCCAAACTTGCCAGCGAAATGGCCGACAAAATGTTAGCACGTGGTATTTATGTAGTTGGCTTCTCGTTCCCTGTTGTACCAAAAGACAAGGCTCGTATCCGTACTCAAATGTCGGCTGCACATACCATCGCGCATATTGATAAAGCAGTTGATGCCTTTATTGAAGTGGGCAAAGAGTTAGGAGTGATTCAATGAATTCACCACTAAAAGGTTCACAAGCCAAACAGATGAAGTCATTGGCAAAGTTGCATAGAGAGCCAGGTATTTGGTTAACCGAAAGCCCGGTGCCTGAAATGGGTCCGAATGACTTGATGATCAAAATTCGCAAAACGGCGATTTGTGGTACTGATATGCACATCTTTAATTGGGATGAATGGTCTCAGCAGACCATTCCTGTTCCAATGGTTGTGGGGCATGAGTATGTAGGTGCAGTGGTTGAAATAGGCCAAGAGGTTACTGGTTTTAAAATAGGCGACCGAGTTTCAGGTGAAGGCCACATTACTTGCGGACATTGTCGGAATTGCCGTGCTGGTCGCAGGCACTTATGTCGAAATACAACTGGCGTTGGTGTGAATCGTCAGGGTGCTTTTGCTGAGTATCTAGTTATACCGGCATTCAACGCCTTTAAGATCCCTGCCAATATCAGCGATGATATGGCCGCTATCTTCGACCCATTTGGAAATGCAGTGCACACTGCCTTGTCATTCGATTTAGTGGGTGAAGATGTATTAATTACAGGTGCCGGACCGATTGGAATTATGGCTGCCGCTGTTGCTAAACATGCAGGAGCCCGCTTCGTTGTTATCACTGATGTAAACGATTATCGACTAGACTTAGCGAAAAAAATGGGCGCAACGCGCGTAGTAAACGTTGCTTCTGAAAACTTAAAAGATGTCATGAACGAATTAGGCATGACTGAAGGATTCGATATTGGTTTGGAAATGTCCGGTGTCCCTTCTGCATTCCGCGATATGCTTGATAAAATGAATCATGGCGGAAAAATTGCGATGTTAGGTATTCCACCCCAGAGCGTTGCTGTTGACTGGAACACCGTCATTTTTAAAGGCTTAACCATTAAGGGTGTTTATGGCCGCGAAATGTTTGAGACCTGGTATAAAATGGTAAGCTTGCTGCAAAGTGGCTTGGATTTGAGCCCGATGATTACTCATCAATTTAGTGTTAATGACTTTGCCAAAGGTTTCGAAGTGATGGGGTCAGGGCAGAGCGGTAAAGTCCTACTTGACTGGCAAGGATAGTTTGATGGAACAGTTTGAACATATCTCAGCACAAGATACCAAAGCGTGGCTCGACGCAGGTACTGCGAAAGTGGTCGATATTCGTGATGATCAGTCATTTGAGCAAGCTCATATTCCTGGCGCATTCCATTTGACCAATGGTAGCATTCAGCGGTTTATGGATGAAAATGACTTTGATACACCAGTTATTGTGGTTTGTTATCATGGACATAGCAGTCAACAAGCCGCTCAATACATATTGCATCAAGGCTTTGAGAATGTGTATAGCATGGATGGTGGATTCGAGGTTTGGAGAACACAATTTCCGTCTCAGTCCAGCCTAGAGCCAAGCGATTTTCAAGGTAGAGATTCTTGAGTGATTTAGGTAAGCAAGGCACACCGATAGTAGCTTTTTCAGATAAAAAGCCTGCTCGTTTGCTTGCCGATTTTCTCACTAGTTCCAATATTGACGCACTTATTGTTAAAGGGAAGGCGGTTGTATCTGAATCTGATACTGCAAAAATTGATCAGGATGAGGTTGATAACCAAGGCGAGCTAATTGGGAAGTCACACTATCAAATTATCGTTCTGGATCCGAATGATGTGCAAAAAGCGCTCAAAATAGCTGAAGATTTTGTGACCAATCCTAACCAAGCGAAATATCAGCAAGCGGCTTGGGAAGTAGGAGCGCCATCCACTGACTCAAAAGATTCAGTGAAGCGTGTAATCAGCACAAATGCGGGGTTACCCGATTGGCTGCAAGACTTAAAATCAACACCATTTATGTCCTTGGTGTTGGTCATCTGTCTTGGTATTTTTTTGCTAAGTTACTTGGGAGCGTTTAATGTCATTTATCAATCGTTGACAATTCGTAGTGCCGATGAACTTTTACAAACCCAGCAATGGTGGCGTCTGTTTACGCCTGCTTTTCTTCACTTCAGTGTTATGCATATCATTTTTAACTTAATTTGGTGGTGGGTGCTAGGCTCACAATTAGAGAGAACTTTTGGTAGCATGGCGCTAGCCGTTATATTTGCAATTGCCGCAATTAGCTCCAACGTTGCGCAACTAATAGTATCAGGTCCGAATTTTGGTGGCTTGTCAGGCGTCGTTTATGCGTTGTTTGGCTACGTATGGTGGATAGGGTTGCTGCGCCCACAGTGGGGACTTGGCTTACCTAATAACCTAGTGTACTTCTTATTAGGTTGGTTGGCGCTTGGTTACTTTGATGTATTGTGGGTTAACATGGCGAACGAAGCCCATTTGTTCGGTTTGATATCAGGGTGCTTAATGGCACTGGCAACCCATCAATTAGCTGGCAAACGGAGTCCTAAAGGCTAGCCGCCTTGACGTAAATATTTGGTGAAGATGATGTTTTCAATAATATTTTCGCCAGTTTCACGCTTCATAATATCTTTGAATTTCCGTAACAGTTGTCTACGTATATCTTCACGACCTGTTAGGGAGCGTATTTTGTCTTCAGGTTGTGCACCAAAAACCTCAATAGCGGTCGCTCTCAACAGTGGCATATGATGTTCTATATCCATAATTTTCGACGGATCCGCTACCATCATTTCAATAGTCACTCGCACATAACCAAGCTTCTTTGAGTTGTCGCCAGCGTAGTTGGTGACAATATCAGGCTCTAAGCCCACATAGGCATAATTTGGTTGTTGTGCATACCCCTGTCCAGGTATCGCTAGCAGCCAAGTTGCTAAACTGACAAGTAACATGCCTTTTAACATTGAAGAAACTGACTTGTGCTGTTTATGCGGCACTTTGTGTGTTTCATATAGTTTATGCAAAATTGTCATGTTAGTGCCTCTGGAAAAGTACAATACGGATGCCGATATAAACTTTGCTGTGTTAGACTTACTGTATCGGATTAAACTCAATTTTCTAAATCACTTGTTGCAAATAAATCAATTTCCCTTGGGTATTCACGCAGTCTGGAAGAATGCGGCGCAATACGACATCCCCAATCAGCGCTTAGCTGATTGGCTGCTTCATACCGGCTCTCTTACAGAGCGCTTGCAGGCGCTTACTAATAAATTTGAAGTGAAAGTATTAGGGCAAGCCACTATTGATGCAGATCCAAGCGAACAATCCACATTACCAGATTACCACAAGCATCAATGGCAAATAAGAGAAGTTATCCTATACGGTGACGGCAAACCATGGGTTTTTGCTCGCAGTGTTTTACCTGAACATCTATGCAAAACCACGTGGGCTACCTTAGGTAATCAACCGCTGGGCCAGCGTATTTTTAATGACAATAAGTTTGTGCGCAGTGAATTTGTGATTACGCCATTGGATAGGAATCCAATTACGGGAATTGATATTGCTTCGCCCCCGTCAAGCAACGCGATCAATCAACTCTGGGGCAGGCGCTCTGCATTCAAAATTGAAGATTGGAATCTGCTCGTCGCAGAGGTTTTCTTACCTGATTGTCCAAGTTACATTAGTGACTTTGCGCTAGCCAATACAATCGATGAGAGCGCGAAATAATGCTGTTACGCTGGAAAAATAAATCTGCTTATTGGCGGTTAATGCGCGCGGACAAACCTATTGGTACTTACCTATTATTATGGCCAACAGTGTGGGGTTTACTGTGGGCGGCTAACGGATTACCACCGTGGCATATTACCGTCATTTTCATTCTAGGGGTCTTTCTTATGCGCTCTGCTGGCTGCATCATTAACGACTATGCTGATCGTAAAATTGATGGTGGGGTAGAACGAACGCAAGCAAGGCCGATTGTTTCTGGCGAAGTACAACCGAAAGAAGCACTGCAACTTTTTTACTTGCTGGTGGTGTTCGCTTTTGGTCTTGTCTTATTGCTAAATACGTACACTGTTATACTCTCGGTGGGGGCGCTATTTCTGGCTAGTCTTTATCCGTTTATGAAACGTTATACGCATTTACCGCAGGTGGCATTGGGCGCTGCGTTTAGTTGGTCTATTCCGATGGCTTTTATGGCCATCACAGGCGATTTACCCTTATGGCTTTGGCTTATCTATTTGGCGAACTTAACGTGGACGGTCGCATATGATACGGCTTATGCGATGGTTGATAGGGAAGATGATATACGCATTGGAGTAAAGTCGACGGCTATTCTATTTGGCCGCTTTGACGCCACTATTATTGTTCTTTTAAATGTGCTGACATTGATGTTATTGGCTTTAGTTGGCTGGATCACGCAGCTACACTTCAGTTTCTATGTTGGTTTAGTGTTTGCCGCACTGATGTTTATATATCAATTTAGACTAATAAAAACGCGCCAGAGAGACGCGTGTTTCGCTGCTTTTTTACATAACCATTGGGTAGGCTTGGTCATTGCAATTGGCTTATTGCTTGGGGTCTTGCTTTAACTGTGATGCCTAGCAACCCTTCTATCGGATGCGGCAAACTATGTTATTTGTTATCCGATTCGAGTGCCGCAATACGTGCTTCCATCGCTTCCAGTTTTTCTCTAGTGCGAATGAGCACTTGGCTTTGAACATCAAATTCTTCTCGCGACACTAAATCGAGTTTTGCCAACTGCGCTTGCAGTACTTGTTTAACTTTCCCCTCAGCTTCACCTGCCATGGTCTTTACACCAGACGGTATGGCATTACTGATATTCTTAGCAATTTCTTCTAATTTTTTTGGATCGAGCATTGGTTAATCCTTGGCTTCGGGTTCTAGGATTAATTATATCTCGAAATGGCAAAGAAAAAAGCGTTATTCACGGCTCATTTGTTATAATTTATTTCGTTGTTAATTTTTCCCAGTGAGAATCTTAAAATGCGCTTAAATGAAGCCCAGCAAGAAGCCGTCGAATATGTCTCAGGCCCATGCTTGGTGCTAGCGGGAGCTGGTAGTGGAAAAACCAGGGTTATTACTAACAAGATTGCATATTTAGTTCGTGAATGCGGTTATAAAGCGCGACAAATCGCGGCGGTTACTTTTACTAATAAGGCCGCTCGAGAGATGAAAGAGCGCGTTGCGCAAACGCTCGGAAAAGCCGAAGCACGAGGTTTGAAAGTATCGACTTTTCACACGCTTGGCCTCAGCATCATTAAGAAACACGTTTTACAATTAGGTTACAAAGCAGGTTTTTCACTATTTGATGATAAAGATTCAATGAGCTTGCTGCGTGACCTCACCGAAACAGAATATGATGGTGATAAAGAGCTTCTGTCAGCATTACAATCAAAAATCTCCAATTGGAAGAACGATTTGATCTTACCTGAAGCCGCGATGAAATTGGCTTATGGCGATAGCGAAATCGAGCAAGCAAAATACTATGTTGAATATTCGTCTCACCTTAAAGCGTACAATGCACTTGACTTCGATGACCTTATTTTATTACCCACATTATTGCTTAAAACCAATGATGCCGTGCGTGATAAATGGCAGAGCATGCTCAAATACTTGCTGGTGGATGAGTATCAGGATACCAACACCAGTCAATACGAATTAGTTCGCTTATTGGTGGGACAACGAGCCCGATTTACAGTCGTGGGTGATGACGATCAGTCTATTTACTCATGGCGAGGTGCTAGGCCGCAAAATTTGGTTTTGCTAAAAAAGGACTTTCCAAGCCTTCGCCTAATTAAGTTGGAGCAAAATTACCGTTCTTCTGGGCGGATACTCCACAACGCCAATATTTTGATCCAAAACAACCCCCATGTTTATGATAAGCGCCTATTTAGTGAATTACCATATGGTGAAAAGCTAAGAGTCGTCGTTGCCAAAAATGAAGAACATGAGGCTGAAAAAGTGATCGCAGAATTAATGGCGCATCGATTTATGAATAATACGAGTCATGGTGACTACGCTATTCTGTATAGGGGGAACCATCAGTCTCGCTTGTTTGAAAAAGTACTAATGACCAACCGGATCCCATATAAAATAAGTGGTGGAATGTCATTTTTCGGGCGCACCGAAGTGAAAGACGTGATGGCCTACTTGCGTTTATTGGTTAATCAAGACGACGATAATGCACTGCTAAGAGTTATCAATACACCGTCGCGAGGTATTGGTCGCGCCACCTTAGAAAAAGTTGGACACTTTTCAAACGCAAACAGAATTGGTTTGTTTGAGGCTTGTTGTCATAGCGGCTTAAATAGTATTTTGGGTTCTCGGTCTTACCAATCAGTTGACCAGTTTTCTCGTTGGGTAGTTGAAGCAGCTGACAATGCGCAGCGCGGTGATACCGTTGCTGTATTGCGTGATTTCATCAAAGCGATGGGTTATGAAGAATGGCTATATGAACAAAGCACGAGTCCAAAAGCAGCCGAAATGGGCATGGCAAATGTGAGCACGTTATTTGGTTGGGTTGATAATATGCTCAAGGGCGATGACTTAGATCCACCAATGACACTGCCTGAAATTGTGAATCGTTTAATTTTACGTGACATGATGGAGCGTGGTGAAGACGATTCTGAAGCTGACCAAGTGCAACTTATGACTCTGCATGCATCAAAGGGACTGGAATTTCCTTATGTCTTTATGGTGGGAATGGAAGAGGGTCTGCTGCCACATAAAAGTAGTATTGAAGAGGATAATATTGATGAAGAGCGCCGCTTAGCATATGTTGGCATTACTCGTGCGCAAAAAGAACTTGTCTTTAGTATCGCCAGAGAGCGCCGTCAATTTGGTGAAGTTATTCAGCCAGAACCCTCTCGATTTCTTTATGAATTACCACAAGACGACGTTGAATGGGAGTTCCAAAAGAAAAAAGCGACGGTTGAAGAAAGAAAAGAAAAAGGCGTTAAAGGAATCGCAAACCTACGAGACCTACTATAACGCTAACGCGATCTAACTGTCATCATCGACAAAGTCGAGTAAAATAGTATTGCCTAGTATATCGCCTTGACCGTATTCACAACCTAAGCCCTTCAAGCCCTCTAGCTTACTCTTACTTGAAATACCTTCGGCAATGACAATAAGTCCGACTTTTTCGGCCACTAAAATAACTGATTCAATAAAGCGTAAATTTTTCTCTGAACGTGTAAACGATTGAATAAATCGCTCATCGATTTTGACAAACTCAAACGGATATGAAAACAAATAATTTAGCGATGCTGAACCGCTGCCGAAGTTATCTAAAATTAAACCAAAACCGTGGCGTTTTAATTTTTTGATCGAGGGTAATATATATTGGGAACGATTACTAAGTGCGCTTTCTGAAAATTCGAGCAGTAATTTATTTGCACCAAACCCGCTTTCGCTTACTTGCTTAATTAACTCGTTCAACAGATCTTTTTGCATTAAGTGCTCAACTGATAAGCTCAAGCCAATGCGCTGTTGGGCATATTCTGGGTCATTCTTCCATTGGCGTAATAAGCCAATAGCACCGTCTACCAAAAATTGATTGAGCTCTAGCGTAATACCACATTGTTCAGCAATTTTCCAAAATTGCTCGCGATTTACTTTGCCGAACGTTTCATCATGCCATTGCAAAGTGCACTCAAAATAGAGCGGTGACTCGTCTTCAAGCTTAACCACTGGCTGCAAAACACAATCAAAACCCCTCTCTTTCAATGTTTTACGGAATTCTGATTCTAATTGGATATTCTCAAGCAGTTTTTCACGCATGCTCTTATCAAATGTTACATACCGACCGCGTCCTAAACTCTTAGCTTGATACATGGCTGCATCGGCGTCTCGTAATACTTCATCAGCTGACATATAACTGCCATCAAGATGAGCGATCCCTATACTTGCACCGCTAAACATGTCTTTACCATCCAGGGTAAATGGCATTGAGACCGAATTGATAACACGAGAGGCAACTTCTTCAACCGATTTGATATCTTCGAAATTGTCTAACAAAATAACGAATTCATCACCGCCTAAGCGCGCCAATAGGTCGTGACCGCGTTTACATAAAGCAATACGTTGGCTGACTTCGACTAAAAATTCATCGCCAGCATGGTGGCCTAAAGTGTCGTTAATGACTTTGAATCTATCTAAGTCAATAAATAAAACCGCAAATTGATTTTCGGGATGACGCTTCTTGTTGGCAATTGCGAGCTCAAGACGACTATTGAACATGACACGGTTAGGTAAATCGGTAAGTGCATCATGGTGCGCATCATGAATGAGTTTTAACTCAATTTTTTTACGCTGCTCTATCTGGTTTTTCAGATATTCATTGGTTTGATTTAGCTCTTCAGTGCGTTCTTGAACCTTGTTTGTTAGTTGCAGATTATATTCTTTAAGTACTTCGGCATTTTTTCTACGTTCCATTGCTACCGCTATATGATTTGATACGAAGCGTAAAATCTCCAAATCTTTTTGGTTGTAATTTTCGAGCTTACCGTACGTTTGAACGGCGATAACACCCTGAACTTCACCGTCAATAACCAATGGCGAACCCAACCAAGAGTTATTATGTTCCATCATATTTTGCGCCACAGCAACGTCAACTTCGCCTTCTTCAGCCAACGCTAAAATCTTTGAATTGTCTATAAGGGAAGCTTCACCTCGACGAATAATATATTCAGTTAAACCTAAACCCAACGGGCGTTCATCGATAGACTCGTGCAGTTCATCGCTAAGATAAGGAAAGGCAAGCTTGTCTTTGTCTTTATTTAAAACAGCTACAAAACAGTTTGGAGCGCTTATTAGGCGGGCAAGAATATCGTGTAATTTAGAATAAAACCGAGGTACATCATCATCAAGAGAAGCGGATAATTCTGATATTTCAAACAATGCTGTTTGTAATGACTCAACCTTCTGGCGTTCGAATATTTCTTCTTGCAAGTCGTCATTAATACTGCGTAGTTGCTTGGTACGATCGCGAATGCTTCGTTCAGTCATCTCACGACTTTTAACGCGGTCAACGGTCGTTACAATGTGTTGGGAAATAAAGGAGAGAACTTCGAAGTCGTCTGGGCTATAGCGTATATCGTCATTATAGCTTTGAACTACCATTGCGCCAATTACATCAGCGTTACGCTTTAAAGGAACTCCGATCAGGTCGACAGGGGGTGTTCCTAACATGTGAATACCGGTTTCTTGTAAAACAAAATCAGTGTTTTCTTTGGTCATTACTAAGCTTTTCCCGTTTTTGAGAATGTAGCCCGTAATGCCATCCATAATGCGTTCATATGGAACTAATGAAATAACCTCTTCATCGACTTCATCAACGAAGTAGGCAAAATCAACATTTTTGTCGCTAGGGTCAAAGAAGGCAACATAGAAGTTATCGGCATTCATAAAATCGTTAACGATATCATGAACCGCTTTATAGAGAAGGTCGAGATTGCTAACCGAACTAGCGAGTTCACTAATTTCGAAAAGTGCTTTCTGAATTTTTTCAGCGCGCTTGTATTTTTCCGTAAGATTCTGAAGTTGCGGGATTAGATCCCGCAATTCTTGTTCAGAAAGTTCACCGATCACTTTATCGTCTTGATTCATTTAAACAAAAATCCTTTGCAATTCTATACTTTAGATTTGTTAGGGAATCGAGTTCCGGACAATCTAAGTAAAGTTAAATCCCTTCAATCATATAATTGATCGCTGTTTTGATGTCTTCATCAGTACAATCACTGCATGCTCCCATTGCGGGCATCGCGTTAATGCCGTCAATAGCATTTTTCCATATCTGGTCAAAACCTTTTTCGTCCAAGCGCGGTTGCCATTCAGCAGCAACTTGCAGTTTAGGGGCACCTAAAACGCCTGATGTGTGACATGCTACGCATGCGCCATCATATATTTGTTTACCCGTACGAGGACCTGCTGCTACAGCCGGAGCTGCGCCTGCAACGTGCACTCTACCAACAGGTTGAATACGTTCTGCAATATCATCATTTGTCATTTCTTGTGCGTTTGCGTTGACGAAAAATAACGCGGATACGAAAAGACTTACTAATACTCTAAATTTCACTACTCTCTCCTGAAATTTGTGATAACTCACAACGACTTAACCAATTATAAACATTAGTCAGGGGTAAACAACTATTAGTTGCATTATCCCAATGGGTATTTTTATAAACAATTTGTTTGATTTATATTTATCAGATAACAAGCTGTTTTTACTAATGTTTTGAATTATAGTCCAAATTGACCTTGCAGCAATGCAATAAATTTTCGTTTTTGCTTAAAATCAAAACTCAATTCACTAATTAAAAACTCAAATGCTTGATGTTGCTTTTTACTCTTCAACGCCGCCTTTAGTTCTTTTAATAAGGTAATTGCGGTTTCATATCCTTGCGTATCTGTATTTTTTGGATACGTCCGGATGAGTCTGCGGTATAAAACAAAACCTAACTCTGGGTGCGTCTCTATACCTAATTCTGCAATCTTATGAAGCAATGAATTCGACAATGCTGCATCTTGCGCTTCAGCTATCGCAATATCGCTTTTACCACACGCTAAATATAGTTCGAACAGAGCATCTTGATTGTCAGCATCTTGCAATTGCTCGATTAACAATGTTTGCGCTTTCTCAAACCAATGTTGAACATCGAGTTCGTTTTTATTCTCAGATGTACTAAGCAAATTCAGCACAGCGTGAAAGTCTGTTGCCTCTAATGAGCGTTCGTAGGCTGACCAATGTAACTCAAGTGAAGCGTCGATATCTTCTAATTGTTCATGGGTATTAGCACTAAGCGTAAGTAGTTTACTTTCTTGCCTATAATTGAGCTCATGGCTTTCGATTTCGGCAATATACTTTCTTGCTATATCCTTGAGATCTAATGCAACACATAACTCAGCTAACTCAATGTATTCGGTAAGCGTAGTTGCGAGCTTATGCTTACATTCAATGAGCTTCAGTTTGTTTTCAGTCGATGCATCCACACCGCCATCTGCATAATATAAAGCTAAGTCTGTGAGTATTAGCTCATGCGTGTCATCCACAATCTTATCAAGTTGGATTGAACTAATATCTGTTTGTTCAAATTGGCACTCGAGGTTAACTAGTTTTTCAATAAATAAGGAGATTAACTCTGGGTGTTTTTTTACGAACTTCTTATAGATTGAAGGCAACGCAAAGTTAGTAAATGGCTGATGGTAAAGTGACATTAAAAAACTCACTTTACGCTGAGGTGCCCAATTCAACTCACTGGTGAATGTTGCAAATGCTTGAACTAGGGTTACCTCAACTTTTAGTCGATAGCCCTTGTCATCTTTAATTTTACCAAGTGCTTTGTTGTATCTCAACAAAGCAGTCTGGGTTAATTCAAACGCTGGGTCAGTAGGCAGTTTATGCAATATTGAAATTAGACGATTAAATCTCTCTATTGCTGTCTCAAAATAAGTCTTTACTCGATTTTGACGCCATACTTCCCGCAGAGGCAGCGCTTTATTAATAATATCGATCAGTGCTTTTTTATTTACTTTTCCGTTGCTGACATCAGCAAACAATACCCATTGTTCGGTTTTATCTATGTCGCTAGTAATTTGCTTCAATAGCGTTGCTTTCGCTTCCGCTTCGGACATACTTTCAATATAGCCAGTGATACGCTCAATGTCATCGCCTTCCTGCAAAACCTCAAGTTCGGCTTCACGAGAAATATCAGTGAGTGCGACAGCGACACAATGTTTGCAAAAGTCGAACCCCTCGGAATCGGAACAATTACAACTGCCTTCATACTGACCTTCAACGATCGAAAGCTTCACAGTAAACTCCTGAATTTCTTGGACGATAGCCGTAACTATTAATTGGTTTCTAGTGAAGCGATGGACTGCTTCTTGAAAATACAGCATTTCTCCTTTATCGAAAGTGCGTCTTCCGGCAAGTTTTTGTAGCTGTAGAATTGGGTTACTATCTGGCATAGGGTCTTTTGTTCAAGCTCAAAGGTTAAAACTACGGATTGATAAAGTAGCGAACGTGCTAAATACGCTTAATCTTTATGAGTGCCCACTGCTACAAACCTTACGGCAAGTATAATGAGATGAAAAAAATACGTAAAAAATTAGTGTGCGGTATAAGTAAAAACCGCAACGAACTGAACATTATATAACAGTTTGCGATCAATGAAAATGGGCCTACTGCAGAAGACTGAAAAGGAGAGGCGTTGCTGATTACCAAGCCTCTATTATATAGTGTGTTTTTTAAGCGAGATGTTTTTTAAAGAAGGCAGTTGTTCTTTGCCAAGATAAGTCAGCATCTGCAGGACTGTAACGACTTGTTGAATCGTTATGAAAGCCATGTTGAGCACCTGCATAAAAGTGTGCTTTATAGTCGGCTTTATTGGTCTTGAGTACTTCTTCATATGCGGGCCAAGTTGCATTCACGCGCTGGTCCTGCTCCGCGAAATGAATTAATATGGGGCCCTTTACATTCTGCTGCAATTCGCCGCTTGCCGGAGTTCCATAGTAAGGGACCGCCGCATTAATGTCGTTCGGCATTGTTGCGGCTAATAAATTACTGATATAACCACCAAAGCAAAAACCAACCACCCCTAATTTTCCTGTACCTTGCTCATGCCGCTTTAACCAAGTTGCAGCAGCCATAAAGTCCTGTTCGATTTTCGATCCGTCTAAACTGCGTTGCATTGCACGGCCATCATCATCATTTCCTGGATAACCGCCCAACGGAAACAAGGCATCGGGTGCGAATGCAATGAATCCTATTTTTGCTAGACGACGAGCAACGTCTTTCACATATGGATTCAACCCGCGATTTTCATGAACCACTAACACGGTTGGCGCTTTTCCGCTTAAGCCACTGGGTATTGCTAAATAACCATTACCTTTACCATGACCATTGGGTGAGTCAAACTCAGCATAAGTTGCTTTTATTGCGGGATCATTGAAACTGATTTGTTCTGCTTTTGCATAGTCAGGAATAAGGGCGCTAGAAATTAGGCCGAGTGATAAACCCGCTACCGAGAGTGTTCCAAGCCTAGTCATGAAGGTGCGGCGATTAATATCACCATGTGCATATTCGTCATACCAGTCGAATGCCTGTTGGGGTATCTGCTCTGGTTTGAGCTGGGTTGGCTTTGGTTGGCTTTTTTCAGTCATGTTAAGTACCTTATTTTTATTGATCGCCCGTAATGAGTTATTTACGAAAAAATGAGCAGTTATGGTTTATTTTATATACGAAAAGGAATATTTGCCTCTGTTATTGTTCATATTTTACTGTTTATAGCTTTGCCTTTGTAGCTAAAATCCGGGTGTCCAAGGCCCAATTCTTTAACCAGTAACTCTCAATACTCTATGCAAAAAGACGCTTCTGTTGAACGCTATTTTAAATCGAATAAATATCTAAACAAAAATACAGCTGCCATGAAATATGTAATCAGACTCACTTTTCTAAATTCACCGGTACCGACCTTAATTCCGACATAAGTAATAAAACCTAAGGCAATACCCTCGCTAATGCTGAAGGTTAACGGCATCGTCATCAATGCAATTGTGGCTGTAGCGACACTAGCTAAATCTGAAAAATCGAGCTCTTTGATTGAATCCATCATAAAAATACCAACCATCACTAGTGCGGGTGTTGTGGCCATAATAGGAATAACTAACATGAGTGGGGACAAAAACAAGGCAAGTAAAAAACAAATAGCCACAACAACAGCGGTTAAGCCGGTGCGCCCGCCGGCAGACACTCCCGCAGCAGATTCAACATAACTGGTTACCGGTGATGTACCTAGCGCTGCGCCAACCACTCCGGCCGCGGCGTCAGCTGTCATCGCGCGGCCCATTTTAGGTAGTTTGCCGTTGCCGTCGACTAGCTTCGCACGCTTAGATACTCCAATGAGTGTGCCAATGGTGTCGAACATATTGACAAACATAAGTGCAAAAATTAAGTCCCAGGTTGTCGCGAAATTGACGATGGGATACAGCAAGTCCATCGCAAAAAATGTATCGGAGATAGGAGCAGGAAGACCAACGATACCGTTGGGCATTGCGGTTAAATAACCACTCTCGGTTGGAATAAATAGCCCAATAACAGTCAATGTTACTATTGATATTAAGATAGCGCCGGTGACTTTTTTAATTACCAATACAATGGTAAAAATAATGCCTAGAAACGCCAATAGTATTGCTGGCTGCGATAAGTCACCTAAACCAACGAAAGTGGCAGGGTTGTCTACAATTAACCCCGCGTTTTTTAGTCCAATAAAAGCGATGAACAAACCGATGCCGCATTGCACTCCAATTTTTAGTGAGGCTGGAATTGCATCTGCAATTTTTTGGCGTAAGCCTGAGAGTGTCAGCAATAGAAATAATATGCCGTTATAAAAGACAATGCCTAATGCTGCTTCCCATGGAATTTCGCGTGTTAGACAAATAGTAAAGGCAAAAAACGCATTCAGACCCATGCCGGGAGCGAGTGCGATAGGGTAGTTCGTTAACCACGCCATTAATAACGTGCCAAAACACGCCGCCAATGCCGTCACTGTTATTAAACCGGCCACTGGCATGCCGCTCAACCCTAATATGCTGGGGTTGACGATAAGAATGTAGGACATCGCCGCAAACGTAGTTAAGCCTGCAATAATTTCAGTTTTCACGGTGGTTGCGTGTTGGCTAAGAGAAAATGTTTTATCTAAAAAACGGGTGATCATTGGCTTTCCTTATTATTTTTATTCTGCCATGTTGTCGTGCTGCTGTTGCTGAGTTATTTACCGTATTATTATTTGTCCTGCTATTAAGAGGTTAATCAGCGGGGCTCTTACGACTGCTTTAGTATTACTGAATATTGATTTTATTAGAAGACTTGATTGGTATCTATGTCAGCGTCGGTAATTCATTTTTGATAAAATAAAGCGAGACTTAGCGTAATTAAGTAAAAAACAAATACCAAAAGGGTATTTTACTTAGTATTGTGCATTATGAATTGTACTCAAACAATTCGGTAAGTGAATGAAATTCAAGCGATATCGACAACCCAATTCGTTTTCGACAGGAATATAAATAATGAGCACTTACAGTAAAATGAGCAAACTCAAGCAACTAATTCAGCAATTACCCAAAGCAGAGCTGCATTTGCACATTGAGGGCACGTTGGAGCCGGCATTAATGTGGAGCTTGGCAAAAAAGCATAATATTGATCTGCCTTTTTCTAGCGTTGAAGACATTCAAAATGCATATCAGTTTAATAACCTGCAAAGCTTTCTCGATCTTTATTATCAAGGTGCGGATGTATTGCGCGACCAAGACGATTTCTTCGAGCTAATGTGGGCTTACTTGTGCAAATGTCACGAGCAAAATATAGTGCATACTGAAATTATGTTTGACCCGCAAACGCATACGCAAAGGGGCATTACTTACGATGTGTTTATGCCAGGATTTGCCAAAGCAATTGATAAAGCAAAAACAGAATTAGGTGTATCCGTCTACCTTATTTTATCATTTTTAAGGCATTTGAGTGAAGACAGCGCAATTGCTACTTTGCAAGAAGCACAGCCATATTATTCAATGATTACTGCCGTTGGTCTCGATAGTGCTGAATTGAACAACCCACCGTCAAAGTTTCAGCGTGTATTCGCCAGCGCTGGGTCATTGGGATTCAAATTAGTTGCCCATGCCGGAGAAGAGGGACCGCCAGAGTATGTGTGGGAAGCGATTAATTTACTTAAAGTAGATCGAATTGATCACGGTGTTCGCAGCATTGAAGATCCTAAGTTAATGGCTTATTTGAAACAGCATCAAGTGCCTTTAACAGTATGCCCCCTGAGTAATTTAAAACTGTGTGTTGTTGATGATATGAGTGAACACAATATTGTTGATCTGCTAAATGATGGTTTATGTGTCATGGTAAATTCTGATGATCCTTCTTACTTTGGTGGCTATTTGAATGAAAACTTCTATGCCTTGGTCGACAAACTCTCCCTAACAGAACAAGATATTGTGAAATTGATCAGCAATAGTATTAGTGCCAGCTTTTTGCCCGAACAGCAAAAACATGAATGGTTAACGCGCATTCAACATATATGCCCAAGTTAATGATGGCTTTATTGGATGAGATTATGAGTACAAAAGCAAAAGACACAAAATAAGACTGGAAAATCTAGTTTAAATCTTTAGACTCTCGCCCTGCAATCAACTAACGTGTTGTTTGTCGTCTTATAAAGCACCCGTAGCTCAGCTGGATAGAGTATCGGCCTCCGAAGCCGAGGGTCGCGCGTTCGAATCGCGCCGGGTGCACCACTTTTCTTTTTTAATTCTTATCCCAAACCGTAAAATTCATGTCTAGTAACCCTTAAATTCACATTTTATTTTCCGCTGCCTAATCCAATAGTCAATTTAGTCAACGTGAATTAGACAAATTTAATACCGGTTATGTGCGTCAGAAAACGGGGTAAAGTAGATACTCCTTACTACGTTAAAATAATCTCTATGCCTGCATGAATCGCACAATTAACAAGTATACCTTTGGTTAAATGTAACATCCGAATTCAACGAAAACAGCTGGCGAAAGGTGAGGGACAAATTGGGTGCCGCTCTGCATAAAGAACAACTTGATGCTTTAACACCCATGGGGAACGAATATATAGTCAAGTATGGCGCAAAAGCTCAGGAAGTAAGCCGTTACAGAAGAGCGACAATGGGAATAATCTAAAAGTGATGCAATGTTCTAAATATCGCTCACTAGGGCAGTGAGCGTTTTATAATTTCAGATATCAAGTATGCTGCATCTACATTTTTTCTTGATATCTGAAACCTTAAACAGGACGTAAATCGACTTCTTTCGATTCTTGCCCAAGCTATAAAATTAATTAAAGCGCAGTGACTAGTATTTGACGGCTCACTTCAGGTGTAACAGCACTATGCTCACCTAATTTGGTCATACCGTGTTGAACCAACTTTTCCATCAATAAATCAATATCTGCTTCACCTAAATCAACATGCGATAAACGTGTTGGAACTTGCATTTTCTCGAAAAATTGCTCAGTTAATTCAATTGCACGATTAATACGTGAATCTTCATCGCCCTCTGTCACATTCCAGACACGCTCGGCATACTGCAATAACTTTTCACGCTTTGCTTCTTTACACACTTTCATTACAGCAGGTAATACTATAGATAAAGTACGTGCGTGGTCTATGCCGTGAGTACCTGTTAGCTCATGACCAATCATGTGAGTGGTCCAGTCTTGTGGCACACCGGCTCCAATTAAGCCATTAAGCGCCATCGTAGCTGCCCACATAATATTGCCACGAACCTCTAAGTCTTTTGACGTTTCAGGAGCCAGTGCTTTCGGTCCTTCCTCGATTAGGGTAAGTAGTAGCCCTTCAGCGAAACGGTCTTGCACCTTCGCGTTAACGCTGTAAGTCAGGTATTGCTCCATGGTGTGAACAAACGCATCTACAGCACCGTTGCCGATTTGGCGGTCGGACAGTGACAGCGTTACCGCTGGATCAAGTATAGCAAAAATGGGACGAACGAGCGGGCTTTGGAATGGAAGCTTATTACCATTACGAGTTACGACTGCACCCGTATTCGATTCAGAACCGGTTGCTGGTAGGGTGAGTACGCAAGCGAGTGGTAAAGCTTTTTTAATGCGTGCTTGCTTAGCTATGATATCCCAAGGATCTTGGCCTTCGAACAACGCCGCAGCTGCAATAAATTTAGAACCATCAACAACCGATCCACCGCCGACGGCTAGAATAAAGTCGATGTCTTTCTCTTTAATTATATCTTGGGCCTTCATTAACGTATCGTAACTTGGGTTTGGCTCGATGCCAGAAAATTCAAACCAAGTATGATTTTCTAATGCAGCTGTAACTTGATCATAAACGCCGTTGCTTTTGATTGAGCCGCCGCCGTAAGTCACCAGTATTTTTGCATCGCTTGGGATCAGCTTGCTTAATGACGCTATTTGACCTTCACCAAATTGGATTTTAGTGGTGTTTTGAAAACTAAAATTTAACATTAATATTTTTCCTTATTATTATTTAGAGAGTTCAGCGATTGTAACCTAAGCTAGTGCTGCTAGTAATTTTTCTGCAGCTAATTCTGAGCTTTGAGGGTTTTGACCTGTTATTACCAAGCCATCCTGAACCGCAAACACATTCCAATCCGCCGCTTTTTGATACTTACCACCGCGCTTAATTAATTCATCTTCTAGTAAGAAAGGCACGACGTCGGTCAGTTGCACTGCATCTTCTTCACTATTCGTGAAACCGGTTACCGCTTTGTCTTTAACAACATATTCGCCAGAAGCATCTTTGACATTCAAAAATGCCGCTGTGGCATGGCACACTGCTCCAATTGGTTTGTTGGCAGCTAAAAAGTTCTCAATTAACGCAATTGAAATTACATTATTAGTAAGGTCCCATAATGGTCCGTGACCACCAGGGTAGAAAACAGCATCATAGTCAGACGCGTTAACATCAGCTAACTTCGTTGTATTAGCCACTAATGTTTGCACTTCGCTATCGGCGTCATAGCGTTTAGTTGATGGCGTTTGAAAATCTTCTGATTCACTCTTCGGATCTATAGGTGGTTGGCCCCCTGCTGGAGAAACTATACTCACCTTTAGACCTGCATCGATAAAGGCATAATAAGGTGCTGCGAATTCCTCTATCCAGAAACCTGTTTTTTCGCCAGTGTTGCCTAGCTCGGCATGCGACGTCAATACCATTAATATGTGCTTAGTTGTTTGTTGTGTATTCATTATTTTTCTCACATCTGCTTTAATCTGATTACAGTGTAGATCTTAATATCATTTCTAACAATACCAATAAAATAGATAACATTGTTCCAAAAATTAATACAATCAAGGTATAATAGCGTATGAATTTATATTTTGAACAACTCAAAAGCATGGTGGTCTTTGCGCAGGTCGTTGAACAAGGCAATCTAACCGCTGCAGCGAAACATATCGGCTTATCTCGAGCGGTGGTCAGTTATCACATCAAAAAGCTGGAATCCGAGCTTGGGGTGAAACTCCTTAACCGCACGACACGGTCAATTTCATTAACCGAAGCGGGATCCGACTATTATCAGTCCTGCCGAATCATTGCTGAACGAGCCATTACTGCGAACCAACAGATAGAGAACCTTAAAAACGAACCTGAAGGCTTATTAAAAATTACCTGCCCGGTCAACGTCGGGCTGCAAATGGTGGTTCCTGCATTGAATGGCTTTCGTAACTTATATCCCAAAATTGACTTAGATGTAATGTTGAGCGATGAGGTAGTCAATATCATGCAAGAAGGTATCGATCTCGCGATTCGAGGTGCGCCTCTGCCTGATTCAGGCTTACAAGCGACTAAGCTTTCTACATTAGCGACCTGCTTATGTGGAGCTCCTGATTATTTTAAGAAACGAGGTCGCCCAACTGATGCCACCGATTTAGAACAACACGATTGGGTAGTATATAAAATGACCTCGGGAGCGGTCGAATTGACGAAGGGGGCTAATTCATACTCTGTTGCAGTTAAAGGCGGTATCAGCACCAATAATGCCGCTGCGCGTACTGCTTTTCTTGAAGGCGGTCATGGAATAGGCCGGATACCAGTTTATGACGCGTGGCCAAAGATTCAAGCAGGGACCTTGGAGTCAGTGTTAGATGACTATCAGCTAAAAGACATCGACATTTACGGTGTATTTCCTCCGGGCAGCGCGGCCTCAAAAAAACTAAGGTTGGTCCTCGATTATTTAAAAGAGTATTTCATTAAGATCGATCGGCAAGCACAAAATGTGAGGCCCAGTAAAAAACGCTAAATCACAAAGATTACTCGGATAAATCTATCACTACTAAATCGAGTAACTGGATTAGCTGCTGTGTTTGCTCACTATCGAGACTAGTAAACTTGCAACCTATTTTAGTTGGAATGTCGACGGCTTTTAACTTTAGTGACTGCCCTTTTGGCGTAAGCTTTACAAAACGTTGGCGTTTGTCTTGGTCGTCTTTAATTATTTCAAGCAACCATTTATCAGTCATCTTCTTTAAAATTTGCGTCATCGCACCGCCATCTATTGCGGTTTTTCTCACAAGTTCTGCAATAGTCACTTCGTCTTCTTCCCACAATGCCATCATAACAACATATTGTGGGTAGGTTATATCTAGCTCATTTAGGGGCTCTCGATAAGCTCGAACAATACTGTTTGATGCCATATACAATCGGTGACACAGCTGGTTTTTGAGTTTTAATTGATCAAATGGCATAAGTTGCTCCTTAGATGTCTATATTAATTTGCATGCAAAGTATTTGCAATCAGTATTTTAAAATGCGATACTTTGCACACAAACTAAATTAGCATTACTTTTAAATCCTTTGGAGTTTTTATGAATATATTACAAAACGTAGCATACACAGCAAAAGCAACAGCAACTGGCGGTCGTGAAGGTTCAGCAAAATCTGACGATGGCCGTTTAGACGTTACATTATCTACGCCTAAAGGTTTGGGTGGTGACGACGGCGAAGGAACTAATCCTGAACAATTATTTGCCGCGGGCTATGCAGCTTGCTTTATTGGCGCACTAAAATTTGTTGCTGGCCAAGATAAAATCAGTTTACCAAGCGATACACACATTAATTCAGAAGTGTCTATTGGTGCTATAGAAGGTGGTTTTGCTATTTCGGTTAAGCTAGCAGTGTCACTAGGTGATATGGACAAAGCACAAGCACAGGTAATGGTAGATAAAGCGCACCAAGTATGCCCATACTCAAACGCCACTCGTGGAAACATTGAAGTGGTACTTTCGGTAATTTAATCCGCTACATTATATAGTCATGAAAGCACGCATTTTTACTATAGAGTGCGTGTTTTTTATATTCTGATTTTTAAGATTTTTTCTTAAAAAAACGTTTCTTGCGTACTGGTTTTGTACTCTTCAAACCTGCAAACTGAGTCGTATCTAACTGTTGACTGTTACTAATCAAATGCCTGATAGAATCCGTTAAAGGTTGCATAAATGCGTCGTAACGTAACTGCCGGTGGGCGATTTTATCTAGGTTTGCTTCCCAGATAGCAGTCATGTCGGGATGAGTAGTTTCACTTGGTAACGCGTTAATAAGTGCTTTGCCAGTTGGGGTTGCATGAACTTCTTTCCCTACTTTTTGCATAAACTGGCGTTTAAACAATAAATCAATAATTGATGCGCGCGTGGCCTCTGTGCCAAGCCCGTCAGTTTCTTTTAATATTTTTTTGATTTTGGTGTCTTGCACATAGCGAGAAATACCGGTCATGGCGGCAAGCAAAGTGGCTTCAGTAAAGTGCTTAGGCGGCGATGTTTGTTTTTCTAGTAGTTGTGAGTCGATGCATGATAAAGACTCACCTTTACTTAGCGTTGGTAATGCATTTTCGGCTGTGGTGTTATTTGTTTTAGTCTTTTCATTTCTAGTCAGTGCCAACCATCCCTGGTCTTGAGTTGTTTTACCTTTGGCAATAAATTCGCCACCGCCAATATCAACCTTTGCCACTTGTTCTTGATATTTATGTGGTCCATAAAACTGCATTAAATACTGAGTAACAATGAGTTGATAAATTTTTGCTTCATCTGCCGTCAAGCTTGCCAATGCCTTAGCGCGGTTAGTTGGAATAATGGCATGGTGGGCATCGACTTTGCTGTCATCCCACGCTTTAGATTTTAACTTAGGATTCGCATTATCTGCGGCAGCTGCTAAAGTTGGCACATTTGACTTAATAACGCTTAATATTTTGGATGCTTGAGCAAACTGTTCTTGAGGTAAATAACGCGAGTCGGATCGGGGATAAGTAATTAGTTGGTGTTTTTCATATAACGACTGACATATATCTAACACCATCTTAGGCGATACGTTAAAACGCTTAGACGCATCAATTTGCAATATTGATAAGCTATAAGGCAATGGTGGTGGGCTTTGTTTACTTTGTACTTTGTAATCGGTGACAGAGGCACTCTGACCTTGGGTTTTATTCACCACCGTTTGCGCTAATTTGCGCGACAGCACTCGACCCTCTTCGTCTTGATAGGGCTCACAAGCTTTGCTTGGCTGCCATTTTGCCGTGAATATAAGGTTGTTCAACGTCTCTAAAGTTGCGATAACTTCAAAAAAAGGCTTAGACACAAAATGGGCAATATCTTGATCACGCCTTACAACTAAACCTAAAATTGGCGTTTGTACCCGTCCAACGGAAAGTACGCCACTATAGCCGCCGCGTTGCCCAAGCAAAGTGTAAGCACGGGTTAAATTTAACCCATACAACCAATCAGCCCGAGAACGCGCTAAGGCTGAAATAGATAAGCCTAAAAATTCCCGGTTAGCGCGCATATTTTGTAAGGCTTTTTTAACTGCACTAGTGTTTAAGTCATTGATCAATAAACGTCCAGCGTTTTCAATAATCGAAGCCTTTACCCCGCAATAGGTGATGACTTCGTCGACGAGTAACTGACCTTCGCGATCAGGATCACCTGCATTCACGATATGCGTCGCTGTTTTTAGCAAACGCTTTACCACGGTGAGTTGTTTTTGCGTATTTTTTTTAGGTACGAGTTGCCATTTTTTAGGCACAATCGGTAGGTGTTGCAGCGACCACTTGGCATAGGCTGCATCGTATTTATCTGGTTCGGCCTGCTCTAATAGATGGCCGATACACCATGTTACGCAATCGCCATTATCTAGCTCGATATAGCCATCGCGCTTCTGTTGGCTGCCATCAAATCCGGTAGCGATTGCACGACCTAAACTTGGTTTCTCAGCGATATAAACAATCATAGAAAAATAACTGAATGAAAAACAGTATTCTAGCAAGCTTTGGCATATAAAGTTAGCGTACTGAAGGGTAAGAATACTTAACCTTATATGCCTGTATGAAGTTACTTCCTGCTATTTGGCAACGAGATTAGCAACTCTTTTTTGGGCAAAGGGTGTCGTTGTTTGCCTAGTAAAATGTATATAAAGCAGCATAAGCTAATACCGATAACTAGAGCGCCAACCCATTGTATTCGGATAAACTGCAGGCTAAATAGTACCGTGAGCATCATCATTAAAAAGGCATGCAAGGTTATGTATTTACGCTTACCAAACCGCGCCACTGTTAAGTCTAGGTTGTCTGAGTAGAGGCGGATTAGCGAGTCGAGGGAATTGATCACAAAAACAATGCCCACAAAAACCATGGCCAAATTGATAAACCCAGACGTTTCCAGTCCTTTTAAATGGAATAGATAAAGTACACTGAACCATAGTCCAATGGAAAGGGATGGCCAGATAAGCATGGACAAAAACAGTTTAACCGTGCTCATGTTACCGACAAAACGTGCGGTAAACTGGCCAATCATAATGCTCCAAGCAAACCACCAGAATAAATAAAAGGCATGGTAGTCATTGATAGGTAAAACAAACTGTTCTAAATGTTCGAAGTAGCTGGTTAGTAGTGGAAGTGTATTTATATAATCGGACGCTGATACTTCGTCAGATATAAACGCAACGCTGCCAAGCCCAATAATTAGGGCAAAAAACAGGCCTCCGGAAGACAAGCTTAAAATTTTAACAAACTTAATATCGGTACTGGAATAGACTGAAAACAAAATCGTGGCACCGACAATCAGTGCATAGTACCAAGGAAAGCCGTCACCAACCGCAATCTCAGGTAAATACCAACTTAAGTTAGCAAACAGCAAGTGGGCTGTAAAAGCACAGGTGCCAATAATGACGATGTTATTGCACCACTTAACCAAAGGGATTTCAAAAAATTTAACTTTAGGCTCAATGGCGCAGAAGTAAAAACAGGTGACAAAATAGATCGCCCAGACAAGGAAACCCCAAAAACCAAATTCAATCGCTAGGGGATTGGTAAAGGCGTATTCGCTGTTTTCTTGGATATCGGCATATACTGGGAACTCTGTTAGCGGGAACATAATCAGTCCCACATCTAGACCAGAAGTAAACAATATGGCAATAAATGTGACGGTTGAAACGGGGTAGCGGCCATTAAGCCTAAGATTACCCCAGCGGGCTAAAATGAAAACCACCATAGTCATAAAAAACAGCATACCAATACTTACCAGCGTTAACATGTCACATCTCGCTTTGCCTGATTACTGCGCTGACGTTGCTGCCATTCTGGGTCTTTATAAACCTCAACATCAGTTGCAGGTAATACCTGTTGCTTTATGATATCAGCAGCTCGCTCTGCAACCATCATAGTCGGCCCATTGAGGTTACCGTTTGGCACGGTGGGGAAGACAGATGAATCAACAACCCGGAGCCCCTGTAGACCACGTACTTGCATTTGCGGATCAATGACAGCCATTTCGTCGTCCGCTGCGCCCATACGACAAGTGCCGCAAGGGTGATAAGCGCTTTCGACTGTTTCGCGCACGAATGCATCTATTTGCGCATCACTTACGATGTCATCTCCGGGCTGGATTTCATTACCCCGATAAGCGTCCATGGCAGGTTGCGCAATAATCTCACGCGATAATCTAACACAGGCGCGAAATGCTTCTATATCGTCTGCATGCTGCAAATAGTTAAACTGAATGCGCGGTGGGTTAAGTGGGTCAGCATTTTGGATTTTTACTGAGCCGCGGCTTTTTGGCTTATTATGTCCAATATGCAACTGGAAGCCATGACCATCAAACGCCGATTTACCATCGTAACGCATAGCAGCTGGAAGAAAGTGATATTGCAGATCTGGCCATTCAACACCTTCTTTCGAACGTATAAAACCACAGGACTCAAAGTGGTTAGTTGCCCCTAATCCTGTCTTAAACAAAATCCAACGCACGCCAATGGCAAGCTTACTCAATGGCCCTAACTGACTGTTAAGTGTTATTGGTTGCTTGCACTCATATTGAAAATAAAACTCTAGGTGATCCTGCAGGTTTTCGCCCACACCGGGCAGTTCATGTTGGGTTTCAATGCCGGCCGCCGACAGGGTTTTAGTATTACCAATACCAGATAGTTGTAAAATATGGGGCGAGCCGATAGGGCCAGCACTCAATATAACTTCTTTATTAACTAACACTTGGCTTTTGGCGTTGCCTTCAACTAATTCAACACCTACCGCTCGCTTACCTTCAAGTAACACTTTAGTCACCTGAATACCGGTCTTTACGGTCAAATTATCTCGTTGCATAGCGGGTCGTAAATAAGCGTTAGCCGTTGACCAGCGAATCCCTTTTTTTACGGTCATATGCATAGCACCGAAGCCTTCCTGCTGGTAACCATTGTAATCTTCGGTTGCTAAGTACCCCGCATCTACCCCTGCGTCGATAAACGCTCGATACAAAGGGTTTTGCATGTTGTTGCCGTTGTTAACAGCTAATGGGCCTCCTTCAGAACGATAGTCATCGTTACCAAAAGCCCAGTCTTCCGCTTTTTTAAAGTACGGCAAGCAATGCTGATAATCCCAGTTTTGGGCGCCATGCGTCTGCCATTCATCAAAATCGCGGGCATGACCACGCACATACACCATGCCGTTAATTGACGAAGAACCACCCAAAACTTTGCCACGCGGGCAATGCATTTCACGGTTATTCAAAAACGGCTCTGGCTGAGAATGAAATTGCCAAGCATATTTTTTGCTATTCATCGGGATCGACAACGCGGTCGGCATCTGAATAAATATACTGCGGTCTGAGCCGCCAGTTTCCAATAGTAATACTGAAGTAGTGGGGTCTTCGGTCAAGCGGTTAGCTAACACACACCCTGCTGAACCTGCCCCCACAATGATATAGTCAAAGGTTTCAGTTATCTTTGCAGACATTAAAATGGACCTTCAAGTTTGTCCATACCAACATAAATTGATTTGGTCTGGGTGTATGACTTAAGGCCTTCGATGCCATTTTCACGACCAATGCCTGATTGCTTGTAACCACCTACCGGCATTTCTACCGGCGAGTTTCCATAGGCATTAATCCAGCAAATACCTGCTTCCAACTGCGCGATCACGCGGTGAGCGCGGCGTATATCGGTGCAGAAGATACCGGCAGCAAGGCCATAAATAGTGTCATTGGCGCGTTGGATTACTTCTTCTTCAGTTTCAAAGGTCATTACGGACATGACCGGCCCAAAAATTTCTTCGCGAATAATGCGCATGTCGTCGGTACAATGGGTGAAAATAGTAGGCCCTACAAAGTAACCATTTTCACAACCATCAGGCTTAATACGTTCACCACCGAAGGCCAGCGTCGCGCCATCATTCTTACCTGACTCAATGTATCCAAGTACTGTCTGCATATGATTTTCGGAAATCAGCGCACCTAAGTTTGTAGCTGGATTTAAGGGATCGCCCACAATAACATTATCTCGGGTGCGAATGAGTAGGCGTTCCATGAAGGTGTCGTAACAATCCTGGTGCACAAAAACGCGAGTTCCATTGGTACAAACCTCACCTTGAGTGTAAAAATTCGCCAGCATAGCAGCGGTTACTGCCTCATCAATATCGGCATCTTCAAACACGATTAATGGCGACTTACCACCAAGCTCCATCGTCACTTTTTTCAACGTACCTGCGGCAGCAGCCATCACTTTTTTGCCAGTACCCACTTCGCCGGTTAACGACACTTTAGCTATTGCGGGATGTTCTACCAGATAGTTACCAACCTTGCCGTCTCCCTGAATGACATTAAATACGCCCTCGGGCACACCGGCTTGAATAAATACTTCGGCTAATAGGCTTGCACCTCGAGGCGTTTCCTCTGAAGGCTTGAAAATCATGCTATTACCGGCCGCGAGCGCAGCTGCGGCTTTCCAACAAGCGATTTGCAAAGGATAGTTCCATGCGCCAATGCCTAAACATACGCCCAAAGGTTCGTGTCTTGTGTAGAAAAAGTCATTACCGACACTTTGTTGTTCGCCCATCATTGATGGACATAAATTACCGAAATACTCAATGGCGTCTGCGCCGGTCTGAACATCAACCTCTACGGCTTCTTGCCAAGGTTTTCCAGTGTCAATCACTTCAATTTTGGCTAACTCATCGTTGCGTTCTCGGAGTATATTGGCAGCTCTGTGTAAAATACGAGCGCGCTCGATAGCCGGCGTTTTGGACCAGATTTTAAAGCCTTCTTGGGCACTCCTGACTGCTTGTTCCAACACGTTTTCACAGGCGCTTTCAACAGCGTAGATTACCTGTCCGGTACTTGGGTTAATAACGTCAAAACGTGTGTTGTCAGTGTTGTCGACATAGCGACCGTGGATAAAGTTCTTAAGTAATGTAGAAGGCAACGATAACTCCGATTTGTGTTGGTAATGATTTAAATAACAACGTCCTATTCCAGCACGCTGTTTATATATTTTTTACAGTATTCTTTTGCTTGACTAAATTTTTCTTGATTGGCGCGACTTAATGCACAGCGCAACCAGAAACCATCGATGAGTGCCGCGGTAACTTCCGCGGCGTCGCGGGCCGTTTGGGGATCTAATAATTGTTTAAAACTGTAACGCAAGTTACTGACAAGACGACGTTTATTAATTTCCTGCAAGCGATACAGCTTTGGATCGTGCATGGACTGCCCCCAAAAACTTAGCCATATTCGGGTGCTTGCGTCTGACTGTTGTAAGCCGGAGAAATTTAGGTCAACAATTTTCATTAGTCGGTCATAAGGGTTATCTGGCGAATGCTCTAACTTAAGTTGTGAAAGCAGATACTGCACAGAGGCCTCTATCAACGCCTGTTTACTGCCAAAATAGTGGCTGATTATCCCTGACGACATTCCTGCTCGTTTAGAAATAAGATTAATCGTTGCGCCTTTTAGACCAACTTCAGCAACAACATGAATTGTTGCATCAATCAATTGTTGACGACGCAATGACTCCATTCCTACTTTTGGCATTCCATTCTCACATGGTTAGTTTATTGATAAGGTTCCAGCGTTGACAGCCTGAACCGATGTTCGTTAAGCACATCGCCTAACTCGTCATAAAGTCCGAGAGTGACGATGGGGTCTTCTTTTTCCCAATCTACATTAAGTGCGCCATAGTTAACCTTACTAGTAAAATTACCTATGCGGTGCTTGTTTGGGCTGACGTTTTTCCATTCTTGGGTTAAACCAGACGAGGTGATTTCCCATAATGGATAATCTAGGTCTTCATCATAATAGCTGACTTCGCCCCAATGCGTATCACCACTAATCAATACCACTCCATTCACCTTATGTTTTTTAATAAGGGAAAATAAACGTTGGCGGTCAGAGGGGAAGTTAGCCCAAGATTCCCAGCCGGTAAAGTCTGCTAATAGCTGAAGGCTGGATCCTATCACTTTTATACGTGCTGGTTTTTTAAGTTCTTGTTCAAGCCACTGCCATTGTTTTTCACCAATCATACTAGCGCTAGAGTCGCTATGAACGCTGTAAGGACCCATGTTCTTCGGTTCGCGGTCGTTAGTATATTGTTCGCCAGTTACGTGAGCAATGTCATCTCGGTTCCAACGAAGGTCCGGTAAAATCACGTGAATACTTTCTTCGCCTTTGCCATATTGATACGAGGTGTAAATGCCATCTTCTCGAGTTCTGCGAAGCGAATCTTCTGGTTCTTCCCAGAAATTAAGCATAATTTCACGAGATGCTTCTTTTTGAGGATAATGCTTACCGGCATCGTTAGCACCGAAATCATGGTCATCCCAGATCGCGATTAGCTCAGCCTGTTCTTTCAACTTCTGAAAACCAGGTTTTGCGCCTAATTTGTCGTATTTACTCTGCAGTACCGACATATCTTCGGTATCGCCGTAAACATTATCTCCAAGAAATATAAACACTTCTGGTTCATCGTCGATAATGCTGTTAAAAATAGGGATGTCTTTGTCTTGGTGTGAGCACGAGCCAAATAAAATACGACTTGGTGCATTAGCGGAGACCGCAGTAGAAATAAGTAATGTACAAATTGCTAATAATCTAAACATGCGTGTTATTACCTCATTATGTTCATTAAATAGCCACATACAGTTGTTACTGTATGTGGCTTTGTCACGTTTTATTACATTATAAACTTAGCGTTAAGCGCCGCTGTTCTTGGAGCGCCTATCCAAGCTGCGTTAGTCGCAATCGAACCAAGATAATCTTTGTCGAAAACATTATTTATCGTGAAGCTTAGTTCAATACTATCAATCGCTCCACCAATATCATATGCCGTCTTACCGACATACAGGTCACTTACTACATAAGAGTCAGTTTCCTGCGTGTTTGCTTGGTCTAAGAAACGTTCGCCGACATATTTTGTGCTAAAACCAGCATAAAAATCGCCTTTGCTATAGTCAATGCTAAACACGGCCATGTCCTGGGCACTTCCTATTACGGTTTTACCTAGAAACGCATCGTCGGTGTACGTAGAGTCGTTCTTAGTATACGAAACGTAAACGCCAAGGTTATCTGTCAGTCTATAGTCGACAGATGCTTCTATACCATCTGATTCTATGCCGCCGTCGTTTACGAATCCGCCAGCAGCGGCTTCTAAGAAATCGATACCGTTAACGTCTTCATTACTGACAAACGTGATTCGGTTCTCAAACTTAATGTTGTAATACGTAAGACTGGCGTTGAAACCAGGCGTAGAGTAACGAAAACCGACATCTATGTTGTCTGCTGTTTCAGGTTCTACTACGCTCAAATCAGTGTCGTCACGTTCTAATACCGCATCCTTTATGGCTGCAAAGTTTTCAGCATAACCACCGAAGACTTCTAAACCACGAATTGGAAGAGGTGCAACAAACCCTGCAGATATCAACACGTCAGAATCAGAGGATACAGTCAGGTTATTTTCTGGGGTAAACTGATCTTCCTTAGAGACTTCAACATCAAATTGTTTCGCACCAACACGTAACTTTGCAAAACCAACATTCAATTCATCTTCAATATAGTACATCAAGGTTTCAACTGGAAACTCACGGCTGTACTGGATCCAATATGGATTACTTTCAGGACGTGGGCTTGATGCCGCGTCAATAGTTTTATGCCAGTCACGGTATTCTTCGCGCTGATAATCTTCATACCAGAAACCACTGCGGAAGGTATTTGGCATGCCAGCTATCTTCGTGTTCCAGACTACATCGGCATTCACGCCATAGCGTTCTTTTTCGTAATGGGTATGACGATGAGAGCTGACTGGCATTGCGCCTTGCTCATAGCAACCAGGATCAACGGCTGCACCGCCGCCGCCATAAGGATAGCCGATAGAACTCGAACAGTTATCGATAGGAGACAATGATTGGCCGTCACGATTAACAAAATAAATCAGGCCTCTGGTTGAACCGCCAAAGGCAGTACTTGAAGAATCTAGCTCAGAGTGCGGATTACCTTCGCCATCATCGGTAACGTCAGCCATGTAATATGGGATCCATTTGCCGATACCTTCATTTTTATGGTAATAAACGTTAGTGCTTACATCGACCGTGCCCACACTGAAGTCGGCTTTTAAATAACCAAACAGATTCTCACGTTCTGTTACCCAGCCCTCGCGAAATACTTGATCCTGATACGGTATACCAGTCCAGTCTTCTGTCAGGCCATCCCAGTTAGGGTTTTGTGCATACTGGCCAAGACCATAAACTCGCTGGTATGTATATTCTTGGGCATCGTCATAGCTGAAATAACCAGTCAGATCGACTTCGCCAACTTTACTGATAATTTTAGCTTCAGCGTGGTCACGTGTGTTAGTGACTGATCCGTCCATGTAATCGTCATTCTGTTGGGTCGACAAAGAGGCCCATGCATAGGTGTCTTTTGCAATCTCGCCGGTATCGTAGCGTAAGTAGAATTTACGTGCGTTGTAGTCACCAAGTGTCGTACTGACGGTAAGTTGTTCGTCAAAAGCAGGACGAATTGTGGTGAAGTCAAGCGTGCCACCTAACGCTTCGTTAGAACGAGAGCCAATATCGGCCGTGCCCTGAGATACTTGGATACTGCGCAGGTTTTCGGTATCGATATAACGGCTGGCTTTAGTACCACCACCGTAATTAGAGTTACCATTGGAGATACCATCGACGGTCATTCCAATTTGCTGAGATTCCAGGTCAAGGGTGAAACCACGGATTGAAATACTCGTTGACCATTCGTCTGAACCAAACGGGCTACCTTCGTTAACCAAAACGCCAGGCAGGTTATCGATAATAGATAGTGCGCTGGTCATTGGAGTTTGCTGTTTTTTCATTGCGGTTGAAACAGTGCTGTTTGCGTAAGAAACGCTACGGCCAGTAACCTGGATAGTTTCTATTTTTTCTTTTTCGATTTCTGCTTGTTGTTCTTCACTGTCTTGCGCCATTGCGGGCAAAGAGATTATAGATATTGCTGATAATACAGATAGTGCGATCACGCTTTGCTTCATAGGCAAATGAGGTTTCATAAAAGTTCCTGTTGAATGTATTTTAGTAAACGTTCTTCGTGTGTGGGAATAATATGCCAACCGCAGTTATGTTAATTGAACGTTCAATTAAAATCAAATTTGATAAGTTTGGTGTTCAATAAGAACGAGAAAAACCACGTTGAAGTTAAAGATATATTGAGTGGCTATATAGGCCTGTTATTTTCTTAAGTTACTTGTATAGATGGGATTTTAGCTGTTTTAATGATGTTGTAAATCACGTTGATGGACGGTTTCACATTAAATAATTAGTAGTCTGTAGCACCCATTTTTATATTGTTCATAAAGTAACCAAGTGTTTATTGTCGCCATTAAATAGCATTGAATATGGCATAATATGGAACACGTAATGCTTAAAATATAAGTAGAGTACTAATTATTGGTTCTTGTTTTTGCAACCTAGACCACTACTTTTGTCAGAAACCGAACTGTTGAACATCCTCCGTCATCCTTGCGAAGGCAAGGATCTCCTAAACACTACACGAAGCTCAATCAAAGTTTACCCCAGTAAATTGGGATATAAATCTGGCCAGTTAGGATTACTACTCGCTATTATCATCTTGTATTTTTGGAGAGGTTTGCCCGCGCAAACTGGCCCCTTCGTAATTTTGCTGTGCTATGCTTCTTTGAAACGCCAAACAAAAAGGACTACCAACATGACCCCAGACCAGCTTCAAGCGCTCAAAATCGCATTTACATTCATGCCTCAATCAATAGAAGTAAACAAATATGAGTATGGTGACGACTACAAACGAGTACTTGAACAAATTGAATTTGTTCGCGCAGTATTATTTGAATTAGAGATAGACCCTGACGAACTTGGTGGCGAAATCAATCCGGGGACAACGCCGAATTCATGTTATTAAAGCTCAGTAATCATTCTTGCGCTGTCATGCAAAGCAAATAACATTGAGCGATATTGCCTTAGAGCCGACCGTCAGAGATACATACTCTCAAGATCTTACAAAATACCGGGTAAGTTCAAGCCTTTTTCACGAGCACAGTCAAGCGCTTCATCATAGCCCGCATCGGCGTGACGCATAACACCCGTGGCAGGATCGTTCCAGAGAACACGTTCTAATTTAGCCGCGGCTTCATCAGTACCGTCCGCCACAATTACCATTCCAGCGTGCTGAGAAAATCCCATGCCGACACCTCCGCCATGATGCAAACTAACCCAAGTTGCCCCAGATGCGGTATTTAATAGTGCATTTAAAAGTGGCCAATCAGATACAGCGCTGGACCCATCCTTCATTGCCTCTGTCTCTCTGTTTGGACTGGCAACGGAGCCGCTATCCAAGTGATCACGTCCAATAACTATGGGCGCGCTGAGTTCGCCACTCTTTACCATTTCGTTAAAGGCCAAGCCTAAACGATGTCTTTCACCAAGACCTACCCAGCAAATACGAGCTGGCAATCCTTGAAATGAAATACGCTCCCTGGCCATGTCTAGCCATTGATGAAGATGCACGTTATCTGGCAATAACTCTTTTACTTTTTGATCGGTTTTGTAGATATCTTCGGGATCGCCAGACAATGCTACCCAGCGAAATGGTCCAATACCTCGACAAAATAAAGGCCTAATATAGGCTGGAACAAACCCGGGAAAGTTAAAGGCTTCTTTTAATCCTTCTTGCAACGCAACTTGTCGTATGTTGTTTCCATAGTCGAGGGTTGGAATGCCTTGATCCCAAAAATCTAACATCGCTTGAACTTGAATTCGCATTGATGCTCGGCCTGCTTTTTCCACTTCTTTGGGGTTTGATACGCGCTTTTCTTTCCATTCTGCTAACGACCACCCTAAAGGCAAATAGCCATTGATAGGATCATGCGCGGATGTTTGGTCTGTCACAATATCGGGGCGTACGCCACGTCTAACAAGTTCAGGAAATATCTCGGCCGCATTGCCACACAGACCAACGGTTTTTGCTTCACCCGCTTTTGTCCAACGGTTAATCATTTTCAGTGCTTCATCTAACGTGTCTGCTTTTTCGTCCACGTAACGAGTACGTAATCGAAAGTCGATGCTTTGTGGATCGCATTCAACGGCCAGGCAACAAGCACCAGCCATAGCCGCTGCGAGCGGCTGCGCGCCGCCCATTCCTCCTAATCCGGCGGTTAATATCCATTTACCTTTTAAGTTACCGGCATAGTGTTGACGACCCGCTTCAACGAATGTTTCATAGGTCCCTTGCACAATGCCCTGAGTGCCTATGTAGATCCATGAGCCGGCCGTCATTTGGCCATACATCATGAGGCCTTTTTTATCGAGTTCGTTGAAGTGATCCCAATTTGCCCAGTGCGGCACAATATTTGAGTTTGCAATCAATACTCTAGGCGCATTTGGGTGGGTACGAAAAACCCCGACCGGCTTGCCTGACTGCACTAAAAGTGTTTCGTCTTCGGTTAACGTTTTTAAGGTATCAGCAATGGCATCAAAATCTTTCCATGTTCGGGCTGCTTTACCTATACCACCATATACGACTAGTTCATCTGGGTTTTCAGCTACCTCACGATCCAAATTATTATGCAGCATTCTATACGCCGCCTCGGTTGACCAACTTTGGCAGATTAGTTTATTACCGGTCGGGCTTTTTATATCTCTGGCTTTCTTTATCGTAGTATTCATGTTGGTCTCCTATTGAGTCGTTGACATAATATGGTTAATTTCACAGAGTACGGTTCGCAACACCTTGCGAAGCTCATTGGCGTTAACTGGATCATAAAGGAAAGGTGGCTTTTCAGACTCAAGATATCGATGCTGGGCTAATTCCATTTGGAATGCATGCACGTTGTCATCAGGTTGCCCATAATGTCGAGTTGTCCAGCCTCCTTTAAAACGTCCATTGACCACATGACGATAGTCAGGAAAGCGCGCGCAGACTTGCTGAATGACGTTAGTTATTTTGCTGTCGCAACTTTGACCACTGTTATCGCCAATGTTTAAATCAGGTAACTGGTCATCAAATAAAAAGGGAATTTTGGAGCGAATGGAGTGACAGTCATACAAGAAAACTTGACCATGAATGGTCTTTAGTCTGTTAATTTCACTTTTTAAATGATCATGATAAACGCGATGATAGTCGCTAACTCTCGAGGCGATATCCGCATTGGATGGTGGCGTATCCCAAATAGGTAAATTATCAAACGAACTCAACGGCACTAGATCAGTGGTATTTTGTCCAGGGTAAAGACTGCTGCCTTGTGGATCTCTGTTAGCATCAATTACATATCGGCTAAAATTAGCCTTTACGATCGTAACATCGTCTAACAAACCCTCATACAGTTTGGGAATATGCCAGTCTGTATCAAGAAGCTGGCGTCCCAACGGATTTAAGTTAGCCCAAATCGCGTCAGGTACATATTGGCCCGAATGCGGTTGGCTTAAGATAATAGCACTGCTACCTTGAGTTACGGATACTGCATTCATACTTCAATCTCAATTGCGCTTAAGCCCTCATCAATATGCAGAAATTCGCTATCATCGCTTAATAAGTTTGCCAGTGCTGTTATGTCTGCACTGACCATGCGATCCTCTGTAAGAGCGGGGCAATGCTGTCTAATTTGGCTAATTATACGTTGCAGTTTATCGCTGGTTTTTAGTGGGCTACGCAGCTCAATTCCCTGGCAAGCTGCCATGGCTTCGATACCCAAAATGGCGGCCAAATTCTCGTTCATTTCAAGTAATCTGCGCGCGGCATGACATGCCATTGACACATGATCTTCTTGATTTGCAGATGTCGGGGTAGAATCAATTGATCGTGGATTGGCTAGCGACTTATTTTCGCTCATTAGCGCGGCTGAAGTTACCTCAGCGATCATCAATCCTGACTTCAGTCCCGGATCGGGGGCTAAAAACGCGGGCAAGCCAAAACTCAACGCTGGGTCAACAAGCAGTGCCACTCGGCGCTGAGAAATACAGCCTATTTCTGAAATAGCGATGGCGATTTGATCAGCAACCAATGCAACGGGTTCGGCATGGAAGTTACCACCAGAGACAATGCTGCCATCAGAGAGCACTAGAGGATTGTCGGTTGCGGCGTTCGCCTCTATTTGTAAAACCTTGCCTGCATGTTGCAATTGATCTAAGCATGCGCCAATTACCTGTGGAGCACATCGCAAACAGTATGGGTCTTGGACTCTTTCATCGCCGGTTAGGTGACTGTTGGTGATTTGTGAACCTTCTAATAGTTCTCGCAGTCTGCGTGCGCTTTGAATTTGCCCCAAATGGCCTCGTAGCTGGTGGATTTCATCATGAAACGGTGCGCTAGAACCCATTGCCGCATCCATAGACAATGCAGCGGTTGTAATGGATGTTTTCGCTAACCTCCAGGCGGAGAAAAAGCCTACTAGCGCTAGTGCTGTAGACGCTTGCGTTCCATTTAATAGCGCCAGCCCTTCTTTTGCTTGAAGCTCAATTGGCAGCATTCCGCTGTCTTTTAGTGCTCGAGCAGCAGGCATAAGTTGGCCATGATAAAACACATCACCTTCACCAATTAGGGTCGCTGCCATGTGCGCGAGTGGCGCTAAGTCACCTGAAGCACCCACTGAACCTTTAGCGGGAATAACCGGAATAATGTCAGCTTTGACCAGATTTTGTAATTGTTCGATAACAACGGGTCTAACGCCAGAGACACCTCGTCCAAGTGATAAGCATTTTAAGGCCATCATTAAACGGACAATATTTATTGCTAACGGCTCACCAAAGCCCGCGCAGTGTGAACGCACCAAATTGCGTTGAAGATTGACTAAGTTCTCATCATCTATTCTGACCGATGCGAGTTTTCCGAAGCCAGTATTAACCCCATATATTGTTTCTTTGCTTTTAATACGGTCAATCAGCCTTTGCTGTCCTTGTCTCACGGCAACGAAAGCACTTTCATTCAATTCAAAGTTGGCGCCACTTCTATACAGCAGTTCTAATTCGCTTAATGTAGTTTTTCCAGGGTTAAGTATCATCTCTATTTGTTCTCCAGCGCCGAAATACGTTTATTTAAGGGACGGCCGCCTATCCAATAAGCTAATTCAGCCGGATGATTTATGTCCCACACTGCAAGTTCCGCAAGCGCTCCTGGTGCAATAACACCGTATTGTTGCGACAGGCCTAATGCTTTCGCAGCGTTCCGCGTAACCCCAGCCAATGCTTCTTCTGGTGTCATTGAAAACATTGTACATGCCATGTTCATCGCAATGAGAAGAGAGGAAAGTGGCGAGCTACCGGGGTTACAATCTGTCGCAATAGCAATATCTACATTGCATTGACGAAGACTGTCGAGTGGCGGTAGCTTAGTTTCTTTTAGCGTGTAATAAGCGCCAGGTAATAGAACAGCAACAGCACCAGAGTCTGCAAATGCGGGAACATCCGCAGGGGATAAGTATTCCAAATGGTCTGCCGAAAGTCCTTTATACTTCGCAGCAAGCAGAGCCCCTTTCTGATCCGTTAATTGCTCAGCGTGCAGCTTAACGGGAATATTCAGTGATTTGGCTTCTTTAAATAAGCGTTCAATTTGGGCTGGAGAAAATGCAATGTCTTCACAAAAGCCATCTACCGCGTCGATCAATCCTTCTTCAACACCGAGGCGTAAACCAGGGATCGCCACTTCTTCGATATATTGATCAGCTCTTGACCGATATTCAGGCGGGATAGCATGCGCGGCCAACCAAGTAGTAACGATTTTAATTGGACGCAACGTAGCCAGCTTTCTTGCAATCCTTAGCATTCGTAACTCATCTTCAATTGTCAGTCCGTAACCGGATTTAATCTCAACTACGGCGACACCATCCTCAATAAGGCTGTCTAATCGCCTCAGGGAATCGTTAAGTAGAGTCTCATCGGTGGCATTTCTAGTGGCTAGAACTGTGGAGGCAATACCGCCGCCATGTCGGGCGAGTTCTTGATAACTTGCCCCATTTAGTCTTGCTTCAAATTCTTGTGCGCGTGAACCGCCGAATACAAGGTGAGTATGGCAATCGAGCAATGCTGGAGTGACTAGCCGGCCACCTAAGTCTTCCAAGCACATGTCAGCATAATGATCTGGTAAGTCTTCAGCTTTGCCAAGCCAAGCAACCGATTTGTTAATAACCACTAAGCTTGCGTCATCTATTAAACCATAAGGCTTATCACCCTTAAGCATGGTGGCGACAGAACAGTTTGTGTAGATCATATCTTGCATTAATAGCCTTGTTAAATCGCTGTTAATTGATATTATGTATGCACATAATATATTTTAGGCGAGTTTGAATGGCAACTACTATTTTTGCAAATCAAGCGCTCACTCCTAAAGGGTGGCTGCAAAATATCACGGCAGAGATAGACCACGACGGTGTTATCACCGATATTGTCGAACATGCTTCAAAAACCAAAATCTTGCCAACTGCTGATCATCATGTAGGTATTTTATTACCGGCTATGTGCAATGTTCACAGCCATAGCTTTCAACGCGCTATGGGTGGACTCGCTGAAACCAAGTGGCCAAGCGCCAGTGATGATTTTTGGACATGGCGAAAAGTGATGTACCGGTTTCTAGAGATCCTTTCTCCTGATGACATCGAAGCTATAGCAGCACAAGTACATATGGAAATGATCAAGTCTGGGTTTGCTGCCTCGGCTGAGTTTCATTACCTTCATCACGACCCACAAGGGCAACCATATTCTCAAATTGAAGAGTTATCATTGCGTCATTTTAGCGCTGCACGACAAAGTGGGATCGGATATACACATCTTCCCGTTCTCTATATGCAAGGCGGTTTGGATGGCAGAGAACTGCAAGGTGGGCAACTGAGATTTGGCAATAATATAGACCAATTTGAAACCCTGTATTCGAGTATATCAGCGCAAATGGGCTTGTTGCCAAAGGACTCTGTGTTAGGTATTGCTCCTCATTCTTTGCGTGCGGTATCACACGACGGGTTACATGCATGCATAAACATAGCGACCAGCGGGCCCATTCATATTCATGCCGCTGAACAAGAGGGGGAAGTTAAAGAAGTTAAAGCGGTATTTGGTATCCCTCCCGTGCGCTGGCTATTGGACAACCTTCCAGTAGATCATCGATGGTGCTTCATTCATGCGACCCATATGGATAACACGGAAATTAAAGATTTAGCTTTGTCTCGAGCAGTTGCCGGGTTATGCCCTATTACCGAGGCTAATCTGGGTGACGGCATATTTGAAGCTAGTCAATTTATGCAACATGGCGGTAAGTTTGGTATCGGCGCCGACTCAAACGTAAAAATTGGGTTAAGCGAAGAACTTCGGATGTTAGAAGTAAGCCAAAGGTTAAGAGATCGAAAACGGGTGGTGCTTAGCTCTGATGCCCTCGCATCAAATGGCCGCTTTCTTTATTCACAAGCCGCAACGGGCGGTGCAAAAGCGATTGGACGTAATTCGGGACGAATAGAGAAAGGCGCTCTTGCTGATCTAATTGCGTTAGATGACCAAAGTAGCGCTTTGGTTGGCCTTGTTGGAGATACGATTTTGGATACCTGGATTTTCTCGTGTAACGATAATGTGGTGCGCGAAGTCTGGGCTGCGGGTCGGCATATACTGCAGGACGGTAGGCATATTAATGAAGAGCAAATAGCGGGTCGTTTCTTCAATACCATTAAAAAATTGCGTAAGGCGTTATAGTTTACGATCGCGGTTTCATTTTGGTTGTTAGTTGGCCTATATTGCGAAAACCGTTTTTATCTTCTAACCGCTAAACTTAGTTATTGGTTTGGATCAGGGGAACTGGTAACTTACTCAACATAGGCGTTGCCTGCGAACCGATGACTGTTTTAAGCCTTAGTATTCATCAGTCAATCCACCTTCATTTTTTGTAGTTATTATGTAGAGTTCTATGATAAAAAAATCACATCATACTGTTCGCCAATCTATGCAAGATAGAATAGAGGTAGGTGAATGGCCGTTAGGGGCGCTAATCCCTGGTGAAATTGAATTGGCTAGTGAATATGGTTGCGCTAGGACAACTATTAACCGAGCTCTGCAGGCTCTTGCTGATGCAGGAGTGGTGGTTAGGAAGCGCAAAGGTGGTACTCGAGTATGTGAGATGCCGGTTCGTCATGCAAAATTCACCATTTCGATCGTAAGGGAACAAGTAGAGGCAACAGGCTGCCAATATCGGCATAGTGTTCTTACTAGCATGCTTAAAATACCGCCAGCACCGATTGTCACGCGCTTGGGCCTAAAATCAGGAGAGAAGGCATTTTATCTCGAAACGTTGCACTTGGCAGATGATCGCCCCTTTGCCTTCGAAGAAAGATGGGTAAATTTAAAAGCAGTGCCTAATATATTGACCGCACCTTTAGATGATATCAGTGCGAATGAGTGGTTAGTTAAAACCGTACCATTTTCGAGCGGGGACGTCATATTTTCAGCGATGAATGTTGACCAGAAAGTCGCCACCTCATTAGAAACGGCAATAGGTAAAGCTATATTCGTGGTAAAAAGAACAACTTGGTATAAAGAAGAATTTATTACGACGATGAAATTGTTTTATAAAGAAGGCTTTCAACTTTATACTCGATTGTGATTCTCCGGGGGCATTGTTTCTCCAATCAACGGTGTAACGATTTGTATTGATTTAGTGCTCACATTAGCTAATGTAATAAAAACACGTATCCCGAAAGGAACTTCAGGTGCCAATATCTTCAGAAAAAAATCCAGTGGTCTTAATTGTTCATGGTGTCCAATTGGGAGACGATTCTTCACTGATACAAGATAAAATGATCCGCAAATCAATTCAATCAAGACTCAATAAATTGGACTTTGAGTTTGACGTAGATTTATATAAATATGAAAACATTTCCGATACTAGCCTTAAAAAATTCAAAAATTTAGCAAATGTATTATTGGCTACTGGCATTGGCGCTATTCTCGCTCAACCAATTATTGACCTAGTAGGCGATGTCACTATTTCTCTCTCAAACGCCTCCACAGCCAACCAAATTAGGAAAGGATTACGGAACAAGGTAATGTCATATTACGAAGCCGGTGTTCCGCTATATATAGTTGCGCATAGCTTAGGCAGTGTTTATGCGTTTGATGTAATTAACGAGCTAATTAAAACCAACGATCTGTTTAACCGCGACGATCCTTTAACATGGCCGGTGCAAGGGTTACTGACGATTGGTTCGCCTCTAGGGCTCAGCATGTTTAAAAAAACCGGGCGCCACAGTGCCGCTAGCTTTGGAAGGGGCGAATTTAGCTTTAAGTGGCTAAATTACTTTGATGTGTCAGATCCGGTTGTTTCAGGTAGTATTTTTGGTAAAAAACGCAGGGGTCAAAAAATTGCCGAAAAATATAAAAAAAACACACGAAATTTTGGTTGGTTTATAAAAGATCTTCCTGTTGATACAGGAAAAAACTGGCTATTTGCACATACCGCTTACTGGGACAGTGCAGCGGTTGGTGATGGTCTGCTCGACATGATGGTATAAGGAATATGATGAAAAACACACTAGCGTTGGTCTTTATAGTTTTACTCTCGGGCTGCACAAATCACCTTTACTCTGGAACAACGTCATATGAATTCAATGGCAAAACCTGTCATTCAATAGTGTATTGGAACGACTTAACCCATCTGTTTGATCAAGACGGAAAAGCCACAACGGTGATTATCAAAGCACCTAAAGGGCGGAGCTATTCTTTAACACCTCCTAACGATAATAGCGTTGATGGAAGCTATGAATTAATATTACCCACCGGTGACTTTGCTGATGAATTTGCTGATTCCGACGATATAACGCGTTATAAAACCAACGATAACGAGGTGTTTTGTGGCTTGTTTAAGGGCAAAGAAGCGCATCAGAAGGCCAACGTCCGACAAACGGAATTCACACTTTATTGTAAGAAGAACGTTCGTCCTATCCGCAAGTCAATTGACCGTATGCAACCCTCTAAGCAGCCCTACATATTCGCAATGAATGAACCCGTTGAGGCATTTTCTTGGTTTAAAAGTAGAGAAATAAAAGCAGATATCTCGGTAGTGAAATGTGAATAGCTGGGTAACTTAAACTCAGTACGGATATTACGGAATAGGTACCTAATGACTTATCTTCGGAATAAAATGTTGCGTCACTGATCTTAAATTAATACCGAACCACGCCTAAACTCACTAGGCGATACCCCAACAGACTTTTTAAAGCGCTTTGAGAAATTAAAAATATTGGGGTAACCCACGTAATTAGCAATATGCGAGATCGGCCATGATGTATTCAATAACAATGTTTTTGCTCGCTGCACACGCAAATAGATAAGTTGTTGTACTGGGCTTCTACCGAACTTCGCTTGGCACAAACGATGTAAATGTGGCGAGGAATAGTGAATATGCTTGCACATCGCATCTATACTCCAATCAAACTGTAGGCGCTTTTCAACTTCTTCAAATAGCTTATGTAGCCGATCATTTGTACTTTTTTGTGCTTGCTCCTGCTGCGCTTGGTCTTTGAGTGTGATGTGCAAATAATGGCTAAGTATAGGCATTATACCTTCGCGTAAATTAGCATTAGATTCTGCGTACAGTAGCTCCATGGCAAGATGCAGTGATTCGAGGTTTTGGTTATCCAGCACTAAGGCTTCACTGAGCGCAACATGTTCCCAGCACTTCGTATTCGCGAGATTTATCCAAAAAATATCCCAATGTTTGGCGGCTATACTCACAGCAAATGCCTGTTTCGCTGGCAAAATGGCAAGTGTGTGCGGAATCAGATCATATTGCTTGTTTTGTGTGGTTAATGTGCCTTGTCCACTTAGCGTATAAAATAAAGTGTGATCGGCGGGTGCTGTGCGCGCAACACAATATCTTCCTGATAAGTTTGAACAACCAGCTAGTTCTATTTTCAAGGGTTTTATTTCAGCTAAAGTTGCAGAGTCAATAAAGCGTTCATAGCAATTAGGGCCAATATCTAAAATATCTTTAATCGTGTTATGCATGAATTATAATGATAGTTTTGGATAAAAATAAGATAGATTTAAGCATAACTTAAATGGTGAATTTTAGCTATATTGTGAGGCCTATCATTAATGACTATTCAGACCTTGTGTTGGCGTTCTAGATTCGCTCTCTTTAAGCTTTAGCAAAAACCGAGAAGCGAAAGTCACAAGCGCTTTGGCCATACCAAAAGAATTAAAAATAGCAGAAAGGAGCATCATGAAATCACTACAACATATTCTTCAACGCCGCGACTGGGAAACTCCGTTGTCGGTGCAAATCAATCAAGAAAAAGCTCACAGCCCCCTCAATGGTTACAAAACAGTTGCAAATGCGCGTCAAAAACAAGATGCGCAAAAACAGCTTTTAAATGGTCAGTGGGATTTTAAATTGATTGCTAAGCCTGAAGATGTTGATGACTCATTGTTAAACGAGTCTGTTGATGATTGGCAAACGATTAATGTGCCTTCAAATTGGCAGCTTCAAGGTTTTGATAAACCTATTTATTGCAACGTAAAGTATCCGTTTGCAGTGAATCCTCCTTTTGTGCCCTCAGATAATCCAACGGGTCTTTACCGCACTGAGTTTGATATAACGCAAACGCAACTATCCCAGCGTAATCACATCATTTTTGAAGGCGTAAATTCGGCCTTTCATTTATGGTGCAACGGCGAGTGGGTCGGCTATTCACAAGATAGCCGTTTGCCAAGCGAGTTTGATTTAAGTTCATTCCTCGTTATCGGTAAAAATCGTATTTCGGCAATGGTCATTCGTTGGAGCGATGGCAGTTATCTTGAAGACCAAGATATGTGGTGGTTAAGCGGTATTTTTCGAGATGTGGTATTGCTTACAAAACCGCAAACTCAAATTCGTGATGTGTTTATTACGCCCAACTTAGACGCTTGTTATCGCGACGCGACACTCAACATTAAAACCGCTATTCAAACTCAGGTAACCCCTGCACTTCCTCACTTGAAGAATCACACTGTTACTGTTCAAGTATTTGATGGTGACTTACCTATTTGCGAACCACACACGCAAAGTACGAACAACAAGCGTATAGATGAAAAAGGGGGGTGGGACGATGTTGTTTTTCATCATATAGCCATTCAAAACCCGCGAAAGTGGACAGCTGAAACACCGCATTTATATCGTTGTGTGGTTAGTTTGCATGATGCCAAGGGCAATGTTGTTGATGTCGAAGGTTACGATATCGGCTTTAGGCAAGTTGCCATTATTAATGGCCAACTTTGTGTCAATGGTAAGCCGCTGTTAATACGCGGTGTAAATCGCCACGAACATCATCCCGAAAACGGCCATGCCGTGAATACAGCTGACATGATTGCTGACATTAAGCTAATGAAGCGGAACAACTTCAACGCCGTGCGCACCGCTCACTACCCAAATCACCCACGTTGGTATGAGCTGTGTGATGAGTTAGGTTTGTATGTTGTTGATGAAGCCAATATAGAGACACATGGTATGTTTCCAATGGGGCGTTTGGCGTCCGATCCGCAATGGGCAGGGACTTTTATGTCGCGTTATACACAAATGGTTGAACGTGATAAAAATCATGCATCAATAATTATCTGGTCATTGGGCAATGAGAGTGGTTATGGCGCCAGCCATAATGCTATGTATGGTTGGTCAAAAAGTTTCGATCCCTCTCGTCCAGTGCAATATGAAGGTGGAGGCGCAAATACGTCGGCGACTGATATTATTTGTCCTATGTACTCTCGGGTCGATACAGATGTAAAAGATGACGCAGTGCCTAAATTTTCAATTAAGAAATGGCTGAGTTTACCTGGTGAGACACGCCCGCTTATTTTATGTGAATATGCGCATGCCATGGGGAACAGTCTAGGTAATTTTGACGATTATTGGCAAGCTTTTAGAGAATATCCAAGGTTACAGGGTGGCTTCATCTGGGATTGGGTTGACCAAGGATTGTCTAAAATCGATGAAAACGGCACCCATTATTGGGCCTACGGTGGCGATTTTGGAGATGATGTTAACGATCGCCAATTTTGTATAAATGGTTTGTTGTTCCCCGACCGAACGCCACATCCCAGTTTGTATGAAGCCAAATACAGCCAACAGCACATGCAATTTACACTAATGCCAAAAGTGCCGAATGAACTTAAGCAAAATACAAATGCATATAGCCTAAGTGTATTCAGCGATTATGTGTTTAGACCAACTGACAATGAAAAACTAGTTTGGCGACTCATGCAAAACGGCGTTGAAGTTGAGCACGGTAGTGTGTTGCTTGCTATTGCACCGCAGAGCAAGGTCACTATTGATATCGCTCCTAGTTCAGAGTTTATAGCGGGTGCGCAGTATCATATTAATATTGATGTCGAGTTGGTTAATGATTGCAACTTTGCACAAGCGGGTCATGTTATGGCAACAGAGCAATTTAGTGTGGCGAATAGCGCGAGCTTGAGTAAATCAGTGACCGGGTCTTTAGAGCTGTCAATTCAGGAGAACTCTGAATTAACACTAAATGAGAGTGCGGACTCGATTGATATCCAAGGTGCCAATTTCGTAATTACTTTTGATCGCAAAACGGGCTTAATCGACAAATGGGAACACGCTAATAAGACGGTCATTGCCAAAGGTTTGGAAGATAATTTTTATCGAGCACCGCTGGATAATGACATTGGTATAAGTGAGGTTGATAACCTTGACCTTAATGCGTGGCAAGCGCGCTGGTCGTTAGCAGGTATAGGCAAATGGCAACGCACATGCCGGCAAATACAGGCAGTCTCGTCCACGGTTGATATCCGTGTTATGTGTTTGTTTGATTATGAATATAAACATAAAGGTACGCGCGTAATACAAGCGCAGACTAAGTGGATTTATAGTGTTAATAGTATGGGTGTTGTTACTCTAGATATTGATGTGCACTTAAATGAAGCGCTACCGCCAATGCCTCGTATCGGGCTCAGATTAGCGGTAGAAAAACAGCCACATTCACACGTTAGTTGGTTAGGTTTAGGACCATTTGAAAATTACCCAGATCGCAAAGCAGCAGCTCGTTTTGGACAATATAGATTGCCATTGAACGACCTTCATACCGGATATATTTTCCCAACTGATAATGGTTTGCGCAGCGACTGCCAAAAGCTCAACATTAGCAATTTAGAAGTCGCAGGTGACTTTTCATTTGCTGCTAGTCTGTATTCCCAAGATAGCTTAACAGTAGCAAAACATACGAACGAGTTGGTCGCAGATGATGTTATTTACTTACACATAGATCATCAACATATGGGCGTGGGAGGTGATGACTCTTGGAGTCCGAGCACGCATAAAGAGTATCTACTTGAAGGTAAACAATATCGGTATTCTTTGACACTGCGTAAGGTGTAAAAAAAGTGTTTTAGATAATGGGTTACATTCACCTTACTAAAAGTCCACTTCACCCCGATGTGCTTGTAAATGAATTGTTAAACTAAGTATAGTATAAGGCTAAAAGCTGTTTTTTTTGCAGTTCGTTAACAAGCTTACGAATCTCGGGGATTTTTGAACATGAACATTGTGAATTTGGTCAATCAATTGACGAAAAAGCAGATCAAGAAAGTAGTTGCTCTGACTGCTTTGTGTTTTATACCGATGGGACAGAGTCAAGCTGGCTGGGAAGTTTCTTGGATAGAACGTTTCGACGGCGAAGGCGTCAATTGGAATAATTGGACTGCGCAAATTCAAGCTAATTACAATAATGAAATTCAATGTTATACCGATGATGAAAGCTCTGCACAGCGTAACTTTGAAGTATCAGATGGCACCCTCAAAATTACCGCTCGCCGGCAAAACATTAACTGCCCAGGCCAAAATGGGGTGAATCGTCCTTGGACTTCTGGTCGCATTAACAGCAAAGACAAAGCAGAATTTTTATACGGTCGACTGGAAGCTCGCCTTCGTTTTTCAGAATTAAGAGGCGGTACTTGGCCTGCATTTTGGATGCTAGAAAATCGTATTGCCGAAGACCCATTTAAAGGTGATAACGATAACGTGAGTTGGCCTAACCCCGGTGCTGGAGAAATAGACGTTTGGGAATGGTATGCCAATTCACGCGATAGCTATATCACTAATTTTTTCAATGTCGGCAAAGTCGGCAATTGTGGTGGTGAAGTTCGGCCGAGCTATGCTGGTGGGGCAAACGACGTTTTAGCTTTTCACACTTACGGCATTGAATGGACCGCAGACGACATAAAGTTCTTTATGGACGACACTGTTGTAGCTGAGCATGATTTATCTAATTGCTCTCAATATGAAGAACCCATGTTTGTTCTATTAAATGTGGCAATGGGTGGCTCATTAGGTGGAACTATTGACCCACAATTGAATACCGCTACCATGGAAATCGACTACGTTGCTCATTGTGTTGCAAGCGATGCAAACGAATGGCAGCAATGCAATGAAAGTACACCAGCTGCGCTAGATGATGACAACGATGGTGTCATCAATAGTTTGGACCAATGCCCAAATACGCCCCTTAATGCTGAAGTTGACTCAACAGGCTGCCAATTCTTCACCGAGCCACAAGAGATATCACCCGTACCAGTAAATGCACAAAATCAGGTGATTTCACTATTCAGTGATAGCTATCAAAATATTGAGGGCGTAGACTTTAATCCTAATTGGGATCAAGGAACCATAGTAACTCAAGAGCAAATTCAAGGTGACAACGTTCTCAAATACACCGCATTGAACTATCAGGGTACCGATTTTGGCGGCAACAAACAGGATGTTTCTTCATTAGATAATTTGTACCTTAATTATTGGACACAAGATGCAATTACTCTGCAAATTTTTGTGATCAGCCCAGGGCCAGCTGAAGCATTTTTTGAAGTTGATGTTGTGCAGCAGTCTTGGCAAAGCCTTGTCATACCGCTTAGTACCTATGCGAATGACGTGGATTTAACTGACGTATTTCAATTAAAAATTGTAGGTAACGGTACGGTGTTCTTCGATAATATATTTTTTGGTAATGCTACCGAAGATCCAACACCAACACCAACACCAACCCCAACACCAACCCCAACACCAACCCCAACACCAGCCCCAACTCCTGAGGCAACATCAGGCGGTGGTGCTTTACATATTTGGTTACTCGTTGGTTTAATTGGAGTTGCGATAGGAAGGCGCTCTAGGTCAGTTGTTGCGAATAAACTTGGCGAACTTGTTACATAAGCCGTTGCCAATAAACAAATAATGTTAGATATAGTTCGCGAATAGCTAGCATTTATCCGAACATACAAAAATAAAAGCCTTAATAAAAGAGAGCTAAGCTAATGTCCAAAAGTGTTTATTTCGCCATTGTTGTTGCCCTAGGAGGCTTTGTTTTTGGCTTCGATGCATCGGTTATTTCAGGTGTTGTTGGCTTTGTGACAACCGAATTCAAATTGACTGATTGGCAACAAGGATTTGTGGTTAGCTCGCCTACACTTGGTGCGTTATTTGGTTCGTTGTTTGCCGGTTTTTTTGCAGATATGTTTGGTCGTAAAAAGGTCATCATCGCTATTGCCTTTTTGTATGTGGTGTCGGCTATTTTCTCCGCATTGGCGGTTAGCTACAGCATGTTAGTTACCGCTCGAATTATAGGCGGCATTGCCTTTGCTTCCTTGGTTGTTGCCCCTATCTATATTGCTGAAATTTCGCCTGCAAAAATACGCGGTAAAATGATTTCTATCAACCAGCTCAATATTGTTATTGGGCTGTCGTTTGCTTATTTTGCAAATTACTATTTATTACAACTTTCCGACAGTCCGGTAGCTTGGGTTAGTGCTTTAGGTATTGAAGATAATGTTTGGCGCTGGATGTTAGGACTGGAAATTGTGCCAGCGTTCATATTTTTAGTGTTGTTGTTTACTATTCCTGAGAGCCCTCGATGGCTCGCTTTGAATAATCGCGAAGCTCAAGCTAAAGCTGTTTTATTACTCCTTAATGACCATAATTCTGCTGAACCCGCAATGACCGAAGAGCGGGCTGACGCTTTCATTGAAGAAATAAAAGCAGATCGTAAAGAAGCAGCAAAGGGCAAAAAAGATTCGATATTCAATTTACTCAAAAGTTTGTTTTCTAAGAAAATGCGCTTCGTCTTATTGGTTGGTTTAGTTGTCGCAATTTGCCAGCAAGCGACTGGTGTAAATGCTATTTATTTTTATGCCCCCAGTATTTTTGAACAAAGTGGCGTTGGCCAAAATGCTGCATTTTCACAAGCTATTTGGGTTGGCGTTATAAACGTCGTATTCACCATTGTTGCGATGCTATTAATTGACAGGTTAGGCCGAAAACCATTAATGCTGATTGGTTTAGCCGGTGTTTTCATTAGCATGTCGATTGCTTCTTATGGCTTTCATAACGCAACTTATCAGCTTACCGAAACCTCTATTCAGTCCATCGAAAGTGAAGATCACCGAACCAAATTAATGCCAATTTTAGGTAAGACGTTTTCTAATGACGTCAGCTTCAAAAATGCCACCATCGAATTGCTAGGTGCAGATGCCGCTCGTGAACATCAATCTGTGTTAATTGAAGCTGCAGTGACAATTAACTCAGTTATTGTGCTCATTGGTATCTTGGGTTTTGTTGCCGCGTTCGCGGTCTCACTGGGGCCAGTCATGTGGGTGCTACTAGCTGAAATTCTTCCGAATAGGCTGCGCGGCATTGGTATTGCTTGCATTGGTGCGGTAAATAGTGCGGTTAGTTTCAGTGTGCAACTCCTATTCCCTTGGGAGTTGGCGAATTTAGGTACAGCGATGACGTTTATGATTTATGGCTTGTTAGGTATTGTCGGCTTTGTTTTGATATATAAGATGCTGCCAGAAACTAAAGGCCGGTCTTTGGAGGAAATAGAAGGCGTGTTTGGCGTGCGTTGATAACAACTATGACGCGGAGACTATTAATTAGAATTGCACTTTAATAATCTAAACTTCGTCTATTAAACCTACCAATACCTGATAAACTAACGAAGTCATTGTTGACGTCGGTATTTTTTTGAGGATTACATGCCAAGCAAAGAGACAGTAAATTCGAACGAAGAAGGTGAGCACTTATTAGAGCTTAGGCACCTTACACTGGATGATTACGACGATATACGAGAGTTGCAGGATGCCATATATCAACGAGTCGGTGGTGCACTTCCTTTTAAGCAATTCAAAGCCCAAATTTCGACCTTTCCGGATGGACAAATTTGCATTGACGATAAAGGCAAAGTGGTTGCCGTAGCTTTGTCAGTCATCGTTGACTATGAACAGTTTGGTGATAAGCATACCTACGAAGAAATAACCGGTGACGCTTATATTACTACGCACGATCCAAATGGCGATGTACTGTATGGGGTTGACGTTTTTGTGTCGCCTGACTATAGAGGTTTACGTCTAGGTAGACGCTTGTACGAGGCGCGCAAAGAATTAGTGCGTAATTTGAACTTGCGCTCAATTATGGCCGGTGGCCGTATTCCAAACTATATCCAATATGCAAAAGAGCTGACACCTTACCAGTATATTGAACAAGTAAAATCGAAAGACATTTTCGACCCGATTTTGACCTTTCAATTGTCTAACGGTTTTGACGTAAAACAAGTCATGAAGGCGTATTTGCCAGAAGATAAAGACTCGTTAGGCTACGCGACTTTATTGCAGTGGCACAATATGTACTTTGACGCGGAAAAGCCAAACTTGATAGGCGGTAAGCGCTCATCGGCCAGAGTTGGCTGTGTACAGTGGCAAATGCGTTACTTTGAGAACGTAGAAGCGCTATTGCAACAAGTCGAGTATTTTGTTGACGCGTTATCTGACTATAAGTGTGATGTAGCGCTGTTCCCTGAGTTTTTCAATGCACCGTTAATGGGCTTAAGCGATGGTGAAAGCTCAATCGATGCTATTTGGCATTTAGCTGAATATACAGAGGAAATCTTAACCGCTATCTCGCGCCTGTCAGTATCCTATAACATCAACATCATTGCAGGCTCGATGCCAGTTGTTGAGGATGATGAATTGTTCAACGTTGCGTATTTATGCCATCGCGATGGTAAAATTGAAAGCCAATACAAGTTGCAATTAACACCGCATGAGAAGAAAGAATGGATCATGAAAGGTGGCAACAAGCTGCAGTCATTTAATACTGATTTCGGTAAAATTGGTATTTTGATTTGTTACGACGTTGAATTTCCAGAATTGGCTCGATTGCTATCTGAACAAGATATCCAAGTGTTGTTCGTCCCTTTTTGGACTGACACTAAAAATGGCTATTTGCGAGTGCGCCGATGTGCACAAGCTAGAGCGATTGAAAATGAATGTTATGTAGCGATTGCTGGTAGCGTTGGAAACTTGCCACAAGTAGACAATGTGGACATTCAGTACGCTCAAACAGCGGTATTTTCGCCGTCTGATTTTGCGTTCCCACATGATGCAATTGTATCTGAAACAACACCAAATACTGAAATGACACTTATTGTTGACCTTGATTTCGATAAGCTAACTAAGCTTCAGAATGAAGGTTCGGTGCGCAACTATTTGGATAAACGCCGAGACTTATTCAGAGTTGAATGGTTGGGTGAAAAGTAGTTCATCAAAAAGTGGATATTCAGGATTAAATGAATATCCGCTATCATTTAAACGTCATCATAATTATCGTAGTGCGTTTCCTGACACCTGTGCCCCATTGATCCAGCATCCCTTTATACGCATGTTATCGTCGAGAAGAACGAAGTCAGCTTTGTTGCCGCGGCTTAGTTTCCCGATATTTTGAATCCCCAATAGACGCGCCGGAACTTCGCTTGCCATATTGAGTACGTTTGCAAGTATGTCGTCTGCGCTATTCCATCTAGGCTGTTGCTTTAGTAAATCATACATATTTTTAACGGCGCTGTTCATATCCAAACACGAACCAGCGAGACTACCGTCCTCTAAGGTTAATTTACCATCCACTCTCGTAATAGTGGAATCTAGCCATGGCAAGGTTTGCATCTCTGAACCTACGTGCGCCATTGCATCGGTTACCAACATTAAACGCTCAGCACCTATGCACTGGTAAGCAAGAACACAGTTTTGCGGGTGAACATGGTGCAAGTCAACAATAAGACCTGAGGTTACGCGTACATCACTTAAAGCGGTATTTATGAGTCCGGGTTCCCTCGCTGTTAATCCTGACATGGCATTAAATAAATGCGTAGTACAGGTTGCTCCTGCTTGAATAGCCCTGAGCGCTTGCTCAACACTTGCGCCACTGTGCCCTAATGAGACTACAACACCTTGGTTCACTAGGTCAGTGATGATATCGGGTGCTACATTCTCCGGTGCAATAGTGACTAGAACCTTACCAATATCATTGCGTGTGAAAGTGGCTAAATCAGTATCGCTGATTGCACGGACATAATTGCTTGGGTGAATTCCTCTCTTTTCTTTACTTAAGTTAGGACCTTCATAATGAATGCCTAAAATACCCGGTACAGCCTCAGTTATCGCTTCAGCAACAGCATTTGCTGCTGCTTTCATTACTTCGCTACTATCTGTTATTAACGTGGGTAGCATGGCTGTAGTGCCATACTTTGAGTGTGCCTGCATCATGGTGACGAGTGTCGCCATTGAGGGGGCATAATTGAATAAAACGCCGCCGCCGCCATTCACTTGTGTATCGATAAAACCAGCACAAACTAGTCCGTCTAGTTCAGCGTCTGCTGCGAACGAACTTAGGTGAGCCGGTTTGATACTACTAATTATACCGGCGCTAACTTCTAAGTGCATGTTGTCGTGCACTTGCAGGCCGTCGAATAATCGCTTGGCGCAATATGTTGTCATTTAATCACTCACTTTTTGTATTTAGCCCGGTATCTTGTCAGCATATTTATAATGGTAGCGTAGTGCAAAACAATAATAATAAATATTACGTAATCTAGTTCGCTTAAATCATTCAGCACTAGCGCAGAAATTACCCGTTTATTGGTTTTTTAATGTGCAATTTATAGTCAGAGGCTATCTAAGGTGACAAAAAAAAAGCATTATATTAAGCTGTGTTCGTGACTAATGAAATGGAAATGTTATGTTAGATAGATACAACACTGGTCTGATTGTCGTCGATATTCAGGGCAAGCTGTCGCACCTCGTGAACGATAGTGAGCTAATGTTTCACAATGTATCTAAATTAATTAGAGGCTGCACATTACTTAACTTACCGATTTTAGTGCTTGAACAAAATCCTGCCAAGTTAGGTAAAACGGCTTCCGAAATCCTACCCTTAGTCGCTAATTTCCCTTGTATAAAAAAATACGACTTTAATGGCTGTGCAGATCCGCATTTTGTTGAGCAAGTGAATAAGGCAGCTGTTCAACATTGGTTAATTTGTGGTATTGAAGCGCATGTTTGTTTATATCAAACGGCCATAGGTCTGCAACAAATGGGAAAGTCAGTTGAGTTAGTGGTTGATTGCATCGGTTCGCGGCAGGACAAAAATAAACAGCTTGCAGTAACTAAATTACAAACCAAAAATGTTGGCATCACTAATGCTGAAATGTGTTTATTTGAACTTATCGGAAACTGCAATGATCCTAAGTTCAAAGCATTTTTAGACATTGTTCGCTGAGCCTACATGTGGTGCTTGTTCTCGTTTTTTGAAAAATCAAAAACGGCCTACATAATGTTAATAAATCTAGCAAAAATAGGATGCCTAAGGCATCACTCAAATAACAACAAAGTGGTTAAAAAGGAAAGAAATGCGAATTCAACGTAAGCATAACTGGGTAATAGCCGCCGTTGTTTTTAGCGCAGTATTTATCTGGGCATTTAATCTCCATTCCCAAGAGTTAGGTGTTGCTCAAGAAAAAAAATCAAAAATATATCAGCCCCAACAGCAGAATTTAGTTTATCTAAATACAGACACGGGTTTGATAGTAATTGAACTCGCTCCTTTCATAGCACCTATACACGTTGCAAAATTCAAAGCATTAGTAAATGAAGGGTTCTATAACGGCTTAGACTTTTACCGAGTGATTGATGGTTTTGTCGCTCAAGGTGGTGACGTAACGGAGCAGAAACCGTCAAAATATCGCGCAAACCTAACTGCAGAATTTACCCGGCCATTAACGACAGCCTCAGATTTTGTTACCGTGCAGTCGCCGGAGTTTTTAGCCCAAGAAACTGGTTTCTTACAGGGCTTTCCCGCTGGGCGCAGTTTATCCGACCAACAAGAGTGGTTGCTGCACTGCCCTGGTGCAGTGGCGATGGCAAGAAATAATGGGGCTAACTCAGCGAGTACTGATTTTTATATTGTCATTGGGCAAGCGCCTCGTCATTTAGATCGAAATATGTCGGTGTTTGGTCAGGTCATATATGGCATGAAGCATGCGCAAGCTATGCAGCGTGGTAATCCTAATATTGGTGGCGGCGTTATCGCTGATGTGACTCAACGCACTAAAATAGTAAGCGCCAAGTTAGGAAATAGAGTAGGTATGAGCCAACAAATTAATTTTACGCGTAACTTAGTAACCGACGCTGCATTTCAAGCTCGCTTGCAAGATGCTCGAACTTTAGAGAGCGATTTCTTTCATCACAAAGGTAGCGGTAATCTTGATATTTGCTATTACCGCCCAAGATTTACAACTGAACAGGACAAATAAGAATGGCAACTGAATTAAAGATAGATATTGTGTCCGATATATCATGCCCGTGGTGCATTATCGGTTTTAAAGCATTACAAAAAGCATTAACAGAAATTGACCCAGAGATAACAGCAAAAATCGAATGGCAGCCTTTTGAATTAAATCCACAAATGCCACCCGAAGGTCAGGAAATTACCGAGCATCTAACTCAAAAATATCAAATTTCAGAGCAACAGGCAGATCAAAATAGAGACGCTATTAAGCAACGTGGACTTAGCGTTGGCTATGAGTTTGGGAATAGAGGAGGCGGTCGAATCTATAATACGTTCGATGCACACCGTTTATTACACTGGGCAAAAAATCACGGTAAACAGACTGAATTAAAGCTGGCATTATTTGATTTGTACTTTAAAGAAAACGGCAATCCAAGCGACCACGAGCAGCTTTTAGAAACGGTTAAAAACGTCGGTTTAGATGTCACTGAGGCGAAAAAGATATTGGATTCAGACGACTTTACAACCGACGTTCGCCAATTACAACAGCATTATCAGAGCGCGGGAGTGCAATCTGTGCCAGCAGTCATTGTCAACAACAAGCACTTGATCAGCGGTGGCCAGCCTGCAGAAGTATTTCAGCAGGCACTGATAAAGATTGCACAAGAGGGCTAAACAATTTCAGCTTTTGGCGCGTATGTGTATGCTTCTAAACTAAGCATGATGGCGATCGAGATCTCATTCAACATTCGTCACTAATGAGCGTTAATAGCAACGCCAATAATAGTGAGTAAAGATAGATACAAACGTAAATTAAAATAAAAAATGGAAAAAACATGCAAAGAAAGATGAAAATAGCAACCAAAGCGATGTTAGCAATAGCCGCCGCCGGCACATTAATGGCTTGTCAGCCAAACTCAGAGTAAGCCGCAGTGTCTGAATCACAGCAAAAGAAAAGCAAAGTCATTACAGTGGATTACCCTATTACGGCAAAAGGGAACGTTGTTGATACTTATTTTGGCTATCAGGATGCCGATCCATATCGTTGGTTAGAAGATGACCGAAGCGCAGAAACCGAAGCATGGGTAGAAAAACAAAATGAAACGACACAGACTTATTTAGAGAACATTCCGTATCGCGAAGAAATAGCTAAAGTGGTTCGTAACTTGTTAGATTATGAGCGCGTATCAGCTCCTTTTACTGAGGGCGAATACACCTATTTTTATAAAAATGATGGCCTTCAAAATCAAAGTCTGGTTTACCGTTCAAAGGCCGGTGGTGAATCAACGGTTTTTATTGACCCTAATAAATTCAGTGACGACGGCACGGTCTCATTAGCGGGCCTATCATTCTCGACTGACGGTTCAATGGCCGCTTATCAAACATCAACGGGCGGTAGTGACTGGCGCCAAGTCTATGTTATGAACACCGAAACCAAAGAGTTACTTAGTGATACATTGATAAACGTTAAATTTAGTGGTTTGTCGTGGTATAAGAACGAGGGTATTTATTACTCAAGTTATGATAAACCAGAGGGTTCAGAACTTAGTCAGAAGACCGATCAGCACAAACTCTACTATCACAAAATTGGTAATACCCAAGCCGATGATCTTAAGATATATGGTCATAACGAAGCTGAAAAGCACCGCTATATTGGTGCTCAAGTCAGTGAGGATGATCGCTTCTTATTAGTATCTGCAGCAAACTCAACTTCAGGTAACCGTGCATTTTTAAAAGATCTTTCTAATCCGAATGCGGGTTGGCAGACCATTATCGACACAATAGACAGTGATGTTTCGATGCTCACCAATAAAGATTCCAACCTTTACTTAGTGACTAATCACAATGCGCCTAATAGTAAAATTGTTGTGGTAGATGCGAAGTCACCGAGTGTCGAAAATTGGAAAGACCTGATCCCGCAAACTGAAAATGTATTGTCGCCAAGTGCTGCGGGTGGGTATATTTTTGCAGAATATATGGTGGATGCGATTTCTAAGGTCTATCAATACAATTTAGAAGGCAAACAATTACGTGCTATTGAGCTGCCAGGCATCGGTTCTGCTGGTTTTGGTGGTGATAAGTCCGGCGCAACAACGAGTTACTACACATTCAGTAATTACATTACGCCACCTTCTATTTACTCACTAAATATTGCAACCGGTGAGTCGACCTTATTTAACAAGCCAGCGTCAAAATTTGATGGTGCTGCGTTCGTTTCCAAGCAAGTGTTCTATAAATCGAAAGACGGTACCGAAGTGCCGATGATCATTACGCATCATAAAGACACCGAATTAAACGGAAAAAACCCAACAATGCTTTACGGCTATGGTGGCTTCAATGTGAGCTTAACACCTAGTTTTAGCTCTACTGCTGCGGCTTGGCTCGAATTAGGCGGCGTTTATGCGGTACCTAATATTCGCGGCGGCGGTGAATACGGCAAAGCATGGCATAAAGCGGGAACACAAATGCAAAAGCAGAATGTATTTGATGACTTTATTGCCGCTGCTGATTATCTCATTGAGAACAATTATACAAGTAGCGATTACCTTGCTTTACGCGGCGGTTCTAACGGTGGTTTGTTAGTTGGAGCAGTGATGACACAACGTCCAGAATTAGCGAAAGTAGCATTACCTGCTGTTGGCGTCTTGGACATGTTGCGCTACCACACATTTACTGCAGGTGCCGGCTGGGCTTACGATTACGGTACGTCTGAGCAAAGTGAAGAAATGTACAAGTACATCAAGGCCTATTCACCAGTTCACAATGTGAAATCAGGTGTTGAATATCCGGCAACTATGATCACGACTGCGGATCATGATGACCGAGTAGTGCCTGCACATTCATTCAAGTTTGCTGCTGTATTACAGGAATTTCAAGACGGTTATAACCCGGTACTTATCCGCATTGAAACTGATGCAGGCCATGGTGCAGGAACACCAATAAGCAAAACCATTGAACAGTATGCTGATATTTATGGCTTTGTGTTGTATAACATGGGTGTTGAAAAGTTAACATTAAGATAATTGATGCGCTTGAAAAAGCGAGTCTAAAGACGCTGTGACAATTTTATGGGTACATCTCGTTAAGTTACGAAGTTGTACCCATACTTTTTAGCATTAATGGTTTATGTGAATGGTATTGAATGTTCAGAGCGGTATTATATTCACATAATCCAATTACCAATTACCAATTACCAATTACCAATTACCAATGCACCGATATGCATTGTATTCCTATTTTAACACTACTGACTTGAAGGCTGTTAATATGTTCGAAAGCCTATAAATCAACAATGCAGAAAAGTACTCGTCAATGAAATACATATCACTAAAATCGATCGCATATACATTGTCTTTAATTATTGCTTCAGTTTTCTCCATTGCCTATCTAACACTCCCCAGTATGCCCGACCTGCGCGTGTATGTGCTTAAGGCGCAAAACTACGATGTTGAAATCATGCGCGATGGCTTAGGTATTCCTCATATTTACGGCAAGAAAGACATTGATACCGCATTTGGTCTGGGTTATGTGCAAAGTGAAGACGACTTTGAAACGCTTCAGTCGGTGTTACTCGCAACCCGAGGGACACTAGGTGCTGAAATAGGATACGAGGCTGCCCAGACCGATTTTGTCGTCCAATTTATGGGTGTATGGGAGGCCGTTAACGCAAATTATGATAAGCAAGTACCAGACAAGATTAAGCAGATAGCACAAGCCTATGCGGACGGCGTAAACCTGTATGCTGCAGAAAACCCAGAGCGTGTCAGTCGTTACTTTTTGCCAGTAACGGCCAAAGATATCGTCGCCGGCTTTACCTTTAAAATGCCGATGTTTTATGGATTTGATAAGATTCTAAGTGACTTGCTTAACCCTGTTGAGGCGCTTGAATTTACCTCGTCGCAAAATGCACTTATTTGGCAACCCGCCAAAGCATTGCCCATTGGTAGTCAAGGTATTGCTGTTGCTCCACATCGTTCAGAAGATGGACTCACTCATCTATTAATCAATAGTCATCAACCTCTCACTGGCCCGGTCGCTTGGTACGAAGCGCGTTTGCATAGCGATGAGGGTTGGAACATGGTTGGTTCTACTTTTCCTGGTGCGCCCGTTATTATTCATGGACATAATGATAACTTGGGTTGGTCTAATACAGTGAATAAACCTGATTTGGTCGATATTTACCAGTTGATAATTAATCCTAAAAATGAAAATCAATATTGGTTGGATGGACGCTGGAAAGCGTTTCGTATAAAAACCGCTAAAATGACTATAAAGTTGTTCGGCCCGCTGAGGTGGACCGTTAACAAAGAAATCAGAGTATCCGAGCATGGACCGATGATGAAGACTGATCGAGGTTCATTTGCCCTGCGTTGGTCAGGCATGAACGAAGTGGGCAGCCTACAGTTTATGTTCGCGGCAAATAAAGCCACTAACAAACAAGAATTTGAAGATGCATTGAAATTGAATAGCATGCCCAGTATAAATTTTGTATATGCAGATCGCGTTGGCAATATTGCACACTACTACAATGCGAAGTTTCCGAAACGCATCGATGGATGGCAATGGGATAAGATTTTACCCGGTGATCGTTCTGATTTAATTTGGACGGAATTTCATGATTTTTCTGCGATGCCAAAAACCGTTAATCCGAGTTCTGGGTTAGTTTATAACGCCAACAATACACCTTGGATAGCCACCGATGGCGATGACGACGCAAAAGAAAATGAATACCCGGAATCGATGGGAATTGAAACCGCTGTTACTAATCGAGCATTACAAATTGAAGAAAAACTAAAAGGCGTAAAGAAAATATCAAAAGGGCTTTTTAAGGAAGTGAAATACGACCTTGCATATCATCCAAACTCTTATCAAGTCGCTGCATTACAAACATGGCTAAGGCAACAACCGAGCGAGGAGTTAAGTCAAATTGAACTAGACGCACTTACTGCATTGCGCAACTGGAACTTTTCGACGCATAAAGATAATAAGCAGGCTGCTCTAGCCGTTCTTACGTTGACTCCTGTTCAAGAAGCGAGCGGAGCACCAGTAGGCATGCACGAAATTACCCAAGCTTTTCAAACAGCCGTAGCTCAACTAGTCAAATATCAGGGCAGTTATGAAGTGCCGTACGGCGATGTATATCGCTTGCAACATGGTCAAAAAAACCTGCCAATTAGTGGCGGTCCCGATATATTGCGAGCAGTTTACGGTCGGGAAATGGACAACAATGGCCAAATTAAAAATATTGCAGGTGACGGTTTTATGATGTTTGTGTCTTGGGATCAAAATGGATTGGTTCAAAGCGAAGCTATTCATCAGTATGGTTCCGCTACGAAGGACAGTACTTCAGCGCACTACAATGATCAAATGGACATGTTTGTTGAGCAAAAAGAGCGCTTAGTCTTGTTTGAACGGGCTGAGTTAGAAAAGCAGGTAGAGCGTCGGTATCGACCAGGTGCTAGATAAATATGGTTCGTTGGTAATCATATACTATGTAATGCACTAGACTTCTTAATAATCTGCTAAAAGAATGATCCCCATACAATCTGCATGCTATTATTTCACTACGTTTTATCGAAACCTAACTAAGTGCTATGTACGACATTCCCCAAATTGATTTAAAAGGTAAAGTATCATCTTCAGAGTGGCAAACACGGGTGGAGTTAGCAGCATGCTATCGATTATTGGTTTTGCACGGATGGGATGATTTAATTCACACCCATGTGTCAGCGCGTATCCCTGGTACTGAAGACTTACTCATCAATGCGTTTGGACTCGCTTTTGAAGAAGTCACGGCGTCTAACTTAGTTAAGATTGATATTGAGGGCAATGTCATTGATAAAGAATCACCATTCTCCATCAATCCTGCTGGTTTTACAATTCACAGTGCCGTACATATATCGAGGCCTGAGGCACAATGTGCTTTGCATCTTCATCATGCAGACGCGATTGCTGTTGCAAGTAATACAGGCGGGTTACAACCGTATAGCCAATACTCAGCCTTTGCTTTAGCCAGTATGAGTTACCATAATTATGAGGGCTTAGCGGTTAACCCTGATGAGATTAAACGACTACAAGCGAATTTAGGTAACGCTAACTTTATGCTGCTTCGAAATCATGGTGCATTAACCATGGGTAATACGATAGGTGACGCGTTTATGCATATGTATGACTTGCTTCGCGCTTGTGAAATACAAGTAAAAATGCATAACACCAACAACCCGTTAACAACCGTTAATCAATCCATTATCGATGGCATTAAAGCGCAAGCGAATATTGTGCATACAGGCTTAACCGGCGGACAAAAAGCATGGCCGGCAATGATGCGCAGAGTAAAACGTGCTTATCCTGAGTTTGATTCATAAGTAAGAAAATATAAAATAACACGGACTAATACGCTTCCTATAAGTCGATAGTCCCAAAAGTAAATTATTGTGAGAGATAAAAATGAAAGTAACCCATGTAGAAATTTTCGATATTCATTGTCCGGAGCGCACATCCTGGCATCCTGTTTTCGTGCGCGTACATACCGATGAAGGCATTCATGGGGTTGGCGAAGCAGGTTTAGCTTATGATTGGGGGCATAGTGCGGCAGCTGCTATGGTCAAGGAAATAGTAGAAGCCGTTCTGATTGGTTTTGACCCATTCAAAACTGAGTTGTTGTGGTCTCGTATGTTACGTGAAAGCTTTTGGGGTTTAGGCGGAGGACCTGTTCTATATGCAGCAATGAGCGCTATTGATACCGCTTTGTGGGATATTAAAGGTAAAGCATTAAATGTGCCTGTGTATCAGCTATTAGGTGGCAAAACGAATGATAATCTGCGGACCTATGCTAGCCAGTTGCAGTTTGATTGGAGCCAAGATTGCATTAAAATGCTAACCCCCGACGACTATGCTCGTGCTGCTAGTAAAGCAATGGCCGAAGGCTATGATGCGGTCAAAGTTGATCCTATTGTTTACGATGCAAACGGTGACTCGAGTTATGACCGCACAAAGCTATTTACGCCAAAACAGATGAAGTTGTTTGGTGATCGTATGCGCGCTATTCGCAAAGAAGTCGGTGACGATGTTGATATTATCTTTGAAGCGCACTCACTGATGGGATGCGCCTCGGCCATTCAAATGGGGGCGATTGTTGAGGAGGTGGGTTGCATGATGTATGAAGAACCCGTGAGCTATCTAAATTCGGCAGTACACAAAAAGGTATCTGAGAATGTAAAAGTCCCTATTGCTGGTGGTGAACGTTTGTATCATCGCTGGGATGCTAGGCCTTACTTTGAAGATCAGAGTATTGATGTATTGCAACCAGATGTTGGATTATGTGGCGGCTTTACCGAAGCGAAAAAAGTGTGTGACTATGCTGATGTATACGATATAAGAATACAAGCACATGTGTGTGGTGGGCCTGTGGCAACTGCTGCGTCATTGCAATTAGAAGCAGCTATTCCAAACTTTCTAATTCATGAACATCATACTTACGCAATAAAATCATGGAACAGAGAACTGTGTATTCAGGATTACCAACCTGTTAATGGCAAATTTAAAGTGCCTGATTTGCCGGGTATTGGTATTGAATTAAATGACAAAATTGTGAAGCGTTCACCGCATGTAACCATCAAATAAACTGTTTGTTATAGCTAATCACTAGTCTTTGCTATAAGCCAATTTGGCTAAACTGATAAACCCGAAAAGCGTTGTCGAAATACAGCGCTTTTTTATGCTTGGAATCTAATAACCTTTGTTCAATCATTTGGTCCAACACTGCAAAACTCTGTTGCCAATAACTTTCGTAACTCAGTGAAAACTGACACAGCGGAAAGTTACTCGCTAACATAACATTGGCTACCCCAAACACATTAATACAATGGATTAGTACCGCTTGGATTTGAGCTTTATCATAACCCCGTTCAACCATTTCAAAGCCCGAACATTTTGCGTAAATGTTAGGCAACTGAGCTAATAATTGAGTATTGATTTTCCAGTCAGTAAAGGTCGCATTGAGTTGTCCATTAAGGTCAAATGCCGTTGGCGCAAAGCCAGCGTGATTAAGCACAAGCCTTAACGTCGGAAGGCGCTGAAAAAAACTAAAAATATGTACCACCAACTCACGATTGTTAACATCACATTGCAGCTCAAATATGCCATTGTGTTTTGCCAAAACGCCTAAATTCGTAAAAGAATTAGTATTCTCTAATAGTGTTGTTATACGGTGCTCATGCCGTGTCTCGAGGGCTTTTTCATATAGGCCTGTTGTCTCTTCAATAGTGTCTAACGGTTCTAATATATGGCGAATACCTACCGCACTTCGCTGCTGTAATTGCTTACCGAGCTCAGTCATAAACTCCGCTGGTTCAAGGGTGATGTCTATAAAGCCGATAGAACGCTGTGGCAGGCTAGCTCGGTGTTCAACATTCACCAGTTCACGATGGCCTTGTTTATTATCAAAACCAGCCTCAATATGAACATAACCCGCAATTGAAAAGCTTGTCTGCCTTTGTAAATCGCTATCATTATAGCTATTACAAATACGTTTTTTATCCGCCCATTCAGGCTTTAGCCAGTCATAATTACCCTGCTCTAAATCAAATAAATGGACGTGAGGGTCAATAACTTTTTTCATACATCAACCTGCTGTATAGCCGCCATCAATTACTTGTAAAGAACCAGTCACAAAACTAGCGTCGTCTGATGCTAGGAAATAAGCCATCGCTGCAACTTCTTCAGGTTGTCCAATGCGACCCAATGGCTGCATTGCCGCTTCTTGTGCATGAACTTCGGTCTTATCTGCGCCACTTTGCTCGCAGTATCGGTCAATGGCATTGTGATATAGCGGAGTTTCGATTGTTCCAGGACACAATGCATTTGCTCGAATATTGAATTTTGCATAATCTAAAGCCGTTGTTTTGGCCATTGATGCTAATGCGTGTTTGCTTAAGCTATATGCGAAAGAATTAGTCTTAGCGACAAGTGCTTGCTCCGACGCGATATAGAGAATGACGCCGTTGCCATTCGATTTCATAGAAGGCAACACCGCTTGCGTTGCTGAAAATGCACCCTTCACATTTAGGTTAAACAATGCTAATAGTTCAGCTTCTGACGTAGCCTCAATATTTGCAGAAACATGTTTCCCCGCATTACATATCAGTACGTTTATGCTGTGTTTACTCGCAATATCGGAAATGACATTGCAAACAGTTGTATGATTTGTCACATCACATTCAACAAATTGGCCGTGAATGCCAGGTTGAATATCTAAGTTGAATACGTTAAATCCATTCGCTTCAAACTTAGCCGCAATTGCTAGGCCTATTCCGGAACTGCCGCCCGTAAGTACAAGTGTTTTTTGCATCTCGATATTTTCACTACTATTGATGGTATTAAGGGAATACTAACGTTATCCCGATTGATGACAAGAGTATGACTGAATTGGCTGAGTATTCAAAACTGCTGACTTAAATTTCCCGCTTAAATGTCAAAAAGAAGTGTGGACCTGCATTATTTGCTCTTCTAATGCACTTAATCTAGTGCAGCTCACCCTTGAGTTGCGCCACAACAAACCAATCCATACTAGGGATATAACTGGATACTAAGTACTGACCGTTCACATCCGCATTATTGACATAATTGAATGGTTGAGGCGCAAGCAACGTTCTTGCTGTATCTGCAGAATACAGTTGCTCTAAATTAAATTGGCCGGCCATTTTAGGATCGGGGTGGACCTGAACTTTACCGACATTATCAACTATAAATAGCTCGCCATATTTATTCAAAGGCGACTTGGCCAACGTCTCAATAACCCCGTTAAATGAAGTCGCTATACCAGAAAGACCGTTCCCGTTTGGCTGTCGATAGTTAACATAAAGGTCGACACGTTTTTTATTTTTGTCATGATAAACACTAATAAGGTTTTGCTCACCACTTTCTAGGTAAGCAAAATACCACGTATCAATTTTGGGGACTAAAACACGTAAAAAGCCCTCGTGATTCCAATATTTATTGCTTTGTGTATCGGCAAAAGATGCACTAGTGAGGTCGTATTCGCTTACCAAATAACCTAGCTTTCTTGTTAATGTATGTTCGCCTGCCGGTGAAAACCCGTCATCGACCCACTGCTGAATATGTGTGTCGTTGGCAATTGTATTGGCCAGCATCTTCATACTAGAAATTCGCTTGTCGATATTGCCAGCAATGTTTTGTATCGTGAGTGCTACAACAGATCCTGAACCATCATCTTCATAAAGATCATCTGATACTTGCTCAGCAGAGTGCACAAAAAAGGCGAAGTAGGATAGGCTAAAAAGTATAATCACTCGAATTAATGCAGTATTAATTATGGTTTGCTCCTAATATTTGTTTTTTTGTTATTCGGTTTACGGCACTCTCCAAACTTTTCATTGAGTTTGGAGTGATTACAGAGGCATCTGAGTTAATCAGTCATTACAGCCAACAGACTGTAATGACTAAAATACTACTTATTCGTACTTTTTAAACCAAGCTAAAATATTCTCAACTTTACCTACTAAACGTGATGGTCTGCTAGCTATGCTATGAGATGAACCAGGCACTTTAACCAATACAGTATCAACCTTTAGGAGCTTGAGCGCTTGATAATATTGCTCAGCCTCAGACATGGGAGTTCGTTTATCTTCTACTCCTGTTATCAACATTGTTGGTGTTACTACATTGCCTACTAACGACAACGGTGAGCGCTCCCAATAATGTTCAACTTCTTCCCACGGCATGCCCGGGAATTGATAAGGGATTTGATACATACCACTGTCGGCGGTAAGCACCTTCGATAACCAGTTAATAACAGGTTTCGCCACTACCGCAGCTTTAAAACGGTCGGTTAACCCAATAGCATACGCAGCAGCGATGCCGCCAGCAGAACCACCGGTAATATAGAGTCGTTCGGGCGCAACTAAGCCTTTCGCAATAAGTGCGTCGATCCCCGACATATGATCAGAAAAGTCATACTTTGACGAATATTTGTTTTGCAGTAAAAGTGCGAAGCGTTCGCCATAGCCAGTGCTTCCTCGGTGGTTATTATAAAATACGATATAACCTTCTGCAGCCATACGTTGTAATTCAGCTGAAAAGTGAGGGCCATAAGCCAAATGCGGGCCACCGTGAATTTCAGTGATTAATGGATACTTTTTGGTTTTGTCATAATCAGGGGGCAAAATATACCAACCATGAATTTCTTCACCGTCAATTGATGAGGTGTAAGTAAACTGTTCAATAGCGCCTAATGTTTTATGGCCTAATAAATCTTCATTTAATTGCGTTAGTTGTTTTTGTTTATTGCCTTGCTGCACATAAATATCCGCCGGACGGTCATGTCTTCCTTTGGTGAATGCAAGAGTATCGTTGGCATAACTAAAAGTACCACTGGTATAAGGTCTACCTAGTGTTGTGCCACTAAGACCAGAGGTAACGTTGCTATGTGCTGAACTCGACAGCGTCACATAATCAATTTGCGTAATACCTCGACGCATTTGCTGGTAATAGAGCCCTGAGTTGTCTTTCCAATGAAAGTTAGACAGTGAGTTATCGACGTCAGCTGACAAGTTTCGATCATTTTTGCCACTCACCTCCATTACATGCAAATAGGTATTTCGATACGCTAACTTTTTATCATCTCGTTTTGAGTAGGCTATGTATTTGCCGTTAGGGGATACGTTTGGATTGCTTTCACTGCCAGCAGCTTTGGTCAGCTGAGTAAATTTACCGCTCATGTCGACAGCAAAAATATCTGACTCACCAGGCTCATACTCCCAGTTATCTGAACGATTAGCAGAAAAGTAGATATGTTGGCTATCAGCCCCCCAGCTCAATGAGCCGCGATGGTGGTAGTCACCTGATGACAGTTGCCTGGCAGTGCCACCCTCGGCAGGAACAACAAAGATTTGAGTAAATGCAGGATCAAGTACGCCTTGACCATCAGCTTGATATCTCGCTTTAGTGATATATTCAAATGGTTCGGACCACTTCGCCCCTTTTGGTTTTGCTGGCATATTCACTTTAAACGGTTTTTCGTCCGACTTGACGTTCATGGTAAAAGCGATCGTTTTGCCATCAGGTGCCCAAGCAATAGATGATGGAGAAGCCTCTACGTTGGTAACTAGTGCAGTTTGACCCGTGTCCATCCAACGCACATATAATTGCGGTCTTCCTTCTGAATTTGAAACGAAAGCTAAACGTTTACCGTCTGGAGACCAGCGGGCCGAATAGTGATTCTTTTGTGATGAGACAATCGGACGATGGCTTTCGCCCTTCTCATCAACAATCCACAAACTTGAACGGGTGCTGTCAGTCATAATGTCATTTGATCGGCGCACGTAAACGATATCTTTGCCATTAGGTGATACTTGAGGATCAGCTGCGTACTCTAGCTCAAAAATATCCTCTGCTTGAAAATTAGAATGCGCAATACCGTCTAGCTCTTTGCTAGCTGAAGCTGCCGGCTCTGCTTCTTTTGCATGCGACATACCGTTATAAAATATGGAACTTAGTAAAAGTAAACTTGCTACAATTGAAAATGTTAAAAACGTTTGTGGTCTTTCGGCATTTTGCCATGCTGTCTTTGCATTGATGCTTAGCTTCATTGTTATTATTATCCCTAAACCGTTTATATGCATCCAAAGCCGCTCAAATGCGACTTTTCACATGCTAGCTATTATTAAAATTCTACCTAGACCATAAATGATCACTGATTCAGTGCCAACTATTTTCGCTAAATTATTAAGAAAGTTATTAAACTTAAGTTGAATGTAGCCTTATTGCCCAGATCACTCACCATTCATGTTATTTATTTCGGTTATCAATACCTTGTTGCATACTAAGATCAAGGTAGTATAGGTAATACATTAAAAAAATGAGGCTTCGGTAATTCATGACAGCGCAATTTAATACTTTTATTCCACCTGTTAGAACATTGATGGGTCCAGGTCCTTCAGATGTTGACCCGCGTATATTAAACGCACTTTCACGACCAACAGTTGGCCACTTAGACCCCGCGTTTATTCAACTGATGGACGAAGTGAAATTATTACTACAATACGCTTTCCAAACTGAAAACCAGCTAACTATGCCAGTTTCTGCACCAGGTTCTGCTGGCATGGAATCTGTCTTTGTCAATTTATTAGAACCTGGCGACAAAGTAATCGTGTGTCAAAACGGTGTATTCGGTGGTCGTATGCAGCAAAACGTTATTCGTTGCGGGGCAACCGCTGTTATGGTGCAAGACACTTGGGGGGCGCCAACGGACCTGCATAAATTAGAAGACGCTCTAAAAGCCAATCCTGATGCTAAAGCAGTTGCTTTTGTGCATGCAGAAACATCAACCGGTGTGCGCAACGATGCAAAGGCGCTTTGTGCTTTAGCGAAACAATATGACTGTTTAACCATAGTCGATGCAGTAACGTCGTTAGGCGGCATTGAACTTGACGTAGATGGCTGGCAAATAGATGCTATTTATTCAGGCACACAAAAATGTTTATCTTGTGTACCGGGTTTATCTCCTATTTCATTTAGTCAACAAGCCGTTGATGTTATCAAAAACCGTAAAACCAAGGTGCAAAGTTGGTTCTTAGATATGGAGCTTGTTATGGCTTACTGGGGGCAAGGGGGCAAACGCGCTTACCACCATACCGCACCGGTAAATAGCATCTATGCCTTGCATGAATCGCTGCGGATTTTGCACAACGAAGGTTTGCAAGCGGCTTGGCAGCGTCATACAGATATGCACTTGGCTCTTAAAGCGGGTCTTGAAAACATAGGCCTTGAGTTTATGGTTGAAGAAACCTATCGCTTACCGCAGCTTAATTTAGTGGGTATTCCGGATGGCGTTGACGATGCCAAAATCCGTGGTCAATTGCTGAGTGAATTTGACCTGGAAATTGGCGCTGGTTTAGGTGAACTAGCAGGAAAAGCATGGCGCATAGGCTTAATGGGATACGGCAGCAATAGAAAGAATGTAGATTACTGCGTTAACGCATTAACGTCTGTCCTTAAACGCTAATTAGACAACGTAATATTTAGGCTTAGCCCCCTAAAGTTAAATTTCAAAATAATTGGTAAAGCACTTATACAATTGTGTGCCTCCTAGCACACTGGCGGATGGAAAGTGTAATATCGGTATTAAATCACAAGGCGCGTTCACTAAGCTAATTGCTTGCTCATCGTCAAGTAAATCAATATTAAGTGCTCGCGCCATTAATTCACCTTTTTTAATAAACTGTCCGGGCTTCGCTACGTATTCAACCATCCCACCAAAACGGCTATACATTATTTTATAGTCTCTTAGATAAACGGCATAACGTCTTATATTTTCCGGCTTTTGTAAGGGGGTAACGAAGCATTTTTTGTACGATAAATATGAAAGGATCCCTTTGGAATCTTCTTTTCCTGCATCAAAATCGATGACTTCTTGAGAGCCCATTTCAACCGTAAACGCTTCAATCCCAAAGTCCCACTCGAAACCGGGAAAACGTTCTTTCAATGAATCTGATAAAGACCACCAAGGACAAAATGTGGCTTCATCTAAGGCTCCAGAAAATACGTTATTGATTAAGATGACATGAGGAATATTGAAATATTTGGCTGATTCTCTCGCATACTCAGGAACATAGATGTGTCTCGTAGAAACAGGTCCATTGTGAAGGTCTAAAACGATATCCGCTTCTAGTGCCATGAGCTGTAATTTTAGGTTTAAACACTCGGCCAGTCCCAGTCCCCACTCATTGTTTAACCTTTCTTCAATCGAAGCTCTTAGCCTACTACGGTATTCTTGCTTCAATTCACTGATATCCATATCAGGGTGTATTTTATCGGCAAATTCAGAGATTAAATCTTTATTGTAATGGTAAGCCCTGTTCCAATTTTGGCCATTAACCGGATCGAAACGTCCGAGTGTATATTCCCCCGACTTTAAATTACTACCTACTGGGTTGCAGTTGGGAACCAAAGTAACCTCTCCTCGCAGCGGAGCACCTTGCAGTTCTTTAAGGAGATGAAGGAGTACAACGTTTCCTTGCACTTCTGCACCGTGTATTGAGCTTTGGATATATACTTTAGGACCAGGTATATTGCTGACGAACTTATAAACGGGTACGTTCAAATTTCTCCCTGAGGCGTTTTGTGCGACAACAAGATATTCTTTAGAAAACTTTACTTTCAATGATGACATTAGGTTTAAACGTTATGGGGGGTAGCATTTCCTCAGTTTAAAATAGTGTCCTACTTAGTCAAGGTTTTAAAAATATTTCATTAATTACGCTGAGTTAAAGCTGTTTAATATTTAAATTGATCTTGGTGATAGTCATATAACATTTTGTGTGACTAGCCAGCGGTATTTCAGCATGCTATTTTTTGCTGATAATTTCAGCATGTCTCGGTGCCGTGTTTTTTTGAACAGGACTATGAATAACGCTTCACTTTGGCTATGAATATGAATATAAATAGCCAAATCGGTGCTTTTCGACAAAAATTCCGCTTCTGATTAAACAACAATTGGCTTAACAACTTTTAAAAGGAAAATTCGAATGACCACATCTAAACAGCTATTTAGTACTATTTCATCCAAGGGAGAACTTTCACTCTCATTAGTTGACGTTGAAATACCTAGGCCAAAAGCTCACGAAGTTGTTGTTAAAATTGAAGCTGCGCCAATTAATCCGTCTGATATGTGGCCAATGTTCGGTCCAGCTGACTTGCGTGCTGCAAGCTTTTCTGACGATGATAAAACGCTTACAGCACCGTTGCACGAGGGTATGCTCTCAAGAATAAAGCCACGTATAGACCAGACATTACCCATCGGTAATGAAGGTGCGGGAACGGTTGTTTCTGCAGGTGATAGCCCTCAGGCTCAGGCTTTAATCGGTAAAACAGTTGCTATTCTTTCAGGGGCAACCTATAGCGAATATTGCTGTGTACCAGTTCAAGCTTGTATTGTGCACAACGAAGGTACAACCGCAAAGCAGGCGGCATCATCTTTTGTCAATCCGTTAACTGCGCTGTGTATGGTTGAGACAATGCGTCAAGAAGGTCACAAGGCCTTAGTACATACAGCAGCAGCTTCTAGTTTGGGCATTATGCTGAATAAAGTATGTATACATGCTGGCATTGATTTGGTAAATATTGTTCGAAAGCAAGAACAAGTCGATATATTGAAAGCCTTGGGTGCGAAGTACGTTATTAATTCAAGCGATGACAATTTTAAGAAGGATTTATACAAAGCCATTGATGCGACCGGCGCAACATTAGCGTTTGACGCTATTGGCGGTGGCACGCTAGTGAGTGATATTTTAACGGCAATGGAAGCAGTTGGAAGTAAAGACGCAACAGGTTTTAACACTTACGGTTCTGCTGAAAACAAGCAAGTTTATATCTACGGTGGACTGGACTTTTCGCCTAGCGTTTTAAACCGAGCGTATGGTATGACTTGGGGGATCGGTGGTTGGTTGTTGATGCGTTTCTTGGGTAAGTTAGAAATTAGCCAAGTATTAGCAATGCATAAACGGGTAGCTGATGAAATTAATACGACTTTCGCTTTGGATTTTAGTGACGAAATCAGCTTAGAAGAAGCTATGCAACCTGCAAATATTGCACGTTATAATGCTAAGAAAACGGGTGAAAAATTCCTGATTAATCCGTCAAAGTAAGCTGATTAGTTAGTGTGTTTTAAGGGCTTCAATTGAAGCCCTTTTTATTGGCACATTTTCGTTCGAGGAAGCGTATTCATCAGTGCGAAGCGATTTATGAATTTAGCTTATAAAGCGGCGCTGGTGGTACCTGATTATCTTCTCGGCGGAATGTTGATGGTCGCTTTGCTCTACAATTTCATTTGGCTAATATTACATGTCTTTAGGAAAAACCACGTTTTCAGGGTACTTGGCAGTGATTGTAGAAAAAAAGCCATAGACCTTTTGCATATCTTCATCGAAATTACCGTCACTCAAAAATACAGGACCAAACACAATGCGTTTACGCGCAAAATCAAAGCCAATTAATACAACGTGAGCTTTCGCTTGATGCGCAATCGCTAAAAAGCCAGTTTTCCAAGGGAATTTAGGCGACCGAGTTCCTTCTGGAGCAACGGCTAAAATCATTTTTTCTTGTGCGTTAAATTGAGTTACTACTTCACCAACCACCCCACGAGCTGATTTTCGATCAACGGGTATGCCGCCAATTAATTCAAGCAACTGCTTAACCACGGGCACAAAAATGCTGTGCTTGCCTAAAAAACGAATTTTAATTCGTAACGCAAACAACAGGGTGACACCTAAAAAGAAATCCCAGTTTGAGGTATGTGGTGCAATAGCTAATACCAGTTTAGGGTGCTGTGGTAATTCCCCTTCGAACTTCCAACCAGTAACGCTTAGCAGTGAGTCACCAAGCCAGCCTGTGAATTTATTACCACCTTTAGGCGGGCTATTTGGATTATCAGTGATTGAGTTATTAATAACCTGCACACCTGTTGTGGGAAGTGATATCGACGTTGCTTTCATTGAGTACTGCAAAGTGCATTAACCTAGACTTCATAAAGCTGAGCTCCATCTTGTTCTCTTTGTTCTATCATAGTGAGTTCGCTTTGCATAAACAACTTTTTAAAATGCTTGCTTGTATATAAGGCGCATGGGTAACATGTTCTATTACGTAGCGTTAAATGTTTCAGACAAGCGGAGGACCACACCTAAAATGATCACTATGGCTAACCAGCTATTGCTAGGTGACTGTTTAGAAAAAATGAACCAAATTGCCGACTCTACGGTGGATTTGATTTATTTAGACCCTCCGTTTTTTACTGAGCGTAAACATAAGCTTAAAAATCGTCAGCGTACCAAAGAATTCAGTTTCGATGATATTTGGAAGCAGGAGTCGAGTTACGCTGAGTTCCTGCATCGACGTATTCTCAAAATGCGTACTCTATTAAAAGATACTGGCAGTATTTTTGTGCATTGCGACAAAATGGCTAACCACATTGTGCGCGGTGTACTTGATGATGTGTTTGGATCTGACTGTTTTCAGTCGGAAATCATATGGCAATACAAACGTTGGTCTAACGCTAAAAAAGGGCTTTTACCGAGCCATCAAAATATCTATTTTTATAGTAAAACCCAAGATTTCACCTTCAACAAAGTGTTTATGCCTTATTCCGAGGCAACTAATCTTGATCAAATTTTGCAGCGCAGAACACGCGACAAGCATAATAAATCTATCTATGCGCGAGACGATAAAGGCAATATTCAGCAGGCCGATGCGAAGCAAGGCGTGCCTTTAAGTGACGTTTGGGATATTCCTTACTTGAATCCAAAAGCAAAAGAGCGGGTGGGTTATCCAACTCAAAAGCCATTGTTATTATTAGAACGTATTATTGACCTTGTCACTAACGAAAACGATCTAGTACTCGACCCTTTTTGTGGCAGTGGGACGACTTGCGTAGCGGCAAGTTTAACAAATAGAAAATATATCGGTATCGACCAGTCAGAAGATGCGGTTCAGCTCTCGCAAGCAAGGCTAGATAATCCAATTAAAACTGAATCTACCTTAATGAAAAAAGGGCGCAAAGCATTTGAAAATGCAAATGTAGATGCGTTGCAGTGTTTAGTCGGGATTGAGTATAACCCCGTACATAGAAATCAGGGTATCGACGCTATCTTGGTTGAGCATCATGACGGTACGCCGGTGTTAGTGAAAATACAAAAGGATAGTGAAACGTTACAACAAGCTAGGCAATTATTACGCAATGCGATGAAGGTTAAAGCGTCTAAAATGGGTTTTTTGATACAGACTCAGCCTGCACAGGAGGAGCATAAAGTTGACCCTAAACCATACACATATAAACAGGATCCACCAGATCAAGATGTAAGTGCTACCATCCATATAGTTGAAACTGTTGAACTTAGTATTAAGCGAAGTATCAATAACTTCCTGTAACCATATGTTTTTAATGCCGCTCCTAGTGGGTAAATGGCTCAGAGAGTCGTTCATGGCATTGTTTGTGATGCACGTTTTTTATTATGTAAGTCTAAAGGAAGAAAGTATTGATATATTTATTTGCAACAACGTTGCTGTGGGCATTTTCATTTAGTTTAATAGGTGTCTATTTAGCTGGCCAAGTTGATGCTTGGTTTTCTGTATTAATGCGCGTTGCCTTGGCTGTGCTTATATTTTTACCCTTTTTAAAGTGTCGTCACATTTCAAAATCACTGGTCATTAAATTGATGGGTATTGGTGCGATACAATTGGGTGTGATGTATGGTTTTTATTATCATTCCTTCTTGTTCTTGACCGTACCGGAAGTGTTATTGTTCACCGTAATGACACCATTAATAGTCACCCTTTTAAATGATGCATTAGACAAGCGCTTTAATCCTCTGTTCTTTATTGCGGCTACAGTAGCCACGCTAGGCGCAATTACTATCCGCTATGATGGCCTTAGTGGTGATTTTGTTATTGGGTTTTTTATTGTGCAGGGTGCAAACTTATGTTTCGCAAGTGGCCAAGTATTTTATAAGCGAATAATGGCTAACGAGCCGAACCTTTCACAACATACTGTTTTTGGATATTTTTTCATCGGTGCTTTTTTAGTTGCGGCTGTTTCTTTTGCATTATTTGGGGATGTATCAAAGCTACCGCAAACTACTCTACAGTGGAGTATATTAACTTACTTAGGAATTGTAGCATCCGGTGTTGGCTATTTTGCTTGGAACAAGGGAGCGACCCAGGTTAATGTTGGGACTCTGGCTGTAATGAATAATCTACTCATACCAGCTGGAATACTCGTTAATGTGTTAATTTGGAATCGTGATGCCGACATTGTTCGATTGAGCATTGGCTCAGGTATCATTTTACTGGCTCTTCTTATTAACCAGAAAATTTTTCCAAATAGCAGAATGAAGGCGTTAAGTTAACGCTGAGGTTAAGCATTATTTAGCGACTTATTTGGCGTTCAAGTAATTTGTTGGCTCGCTCATAAAATTTTATTTATCAAAGAGCAGAAAATACGCAAGTTCCCTGCTCTTTGAAACGACTCATCAAACCTCTAAATATTCTAACTTTTTAAGTTAACCAAATAACGTCCCACAACTTTAGATTGCATAAAACGTCGTAAATACTCAGGCGTTTGTTCTAAGGTTATTTCTTCACATAAGTCCTGCAGATTCGCTAGCTTCATGTCGCTAGCCACTCGTTGCCAAATATGTTGTTTATCACTAAGCGGGATATATACCGAATCCACACCAAGTAAAGACACACCTCGGATAATGAACGGGAATACAGTGGACGAGAAAGAGTCAGAAGATGCCAACCCACATGCTGCAACACCACCACCAGACTTAATTTGTTTTAATAGGTTAGTCAGGTAATCACCGCCTAACGTATCTATTCCATGGGCCCATCTCTCTTTACCCATTGGCAGTTCAGCCGTTTCATTCAAAACATCTCGATGTAAGACTTCATCGGCACCAATAGATTTTAAATGTTCTGCTTGTTCAGGTTTACCTGAAAACGCGACTACTCTGTAACCCAACTGCTTGAGTAGAGCGATGCTAATGCTGCCCACACCGCCGGTTGAACCGGTCACTGCAACGGGGCCATCTTCAGGACGTGCGCCCATTTTTTCTAGTTTTTGGACACAAAGGGCAGCCGTTAAACCACCAGTACCGTAGATCATGGCTTCTTTTAAAGACAAATTGTCTGGCCGTTTGACTGCCCAGTTGGCGGGGATGGAAATCATCTGTCCTAATCCGCCAGGGGTATTCATCCCCAAATCATAACCAAATACTAATACTTCATCTCCGGCCGAAAACGTCCCTGACTTATCGCTTACAACTACCCCAGCTGCATCTATTCCCGGTGTATGGGGAAAATGACTACTGACTCGTTTATTGCCGCTAGCAGATAACGCATCTTTGTAATTCAATGACGAGTAGTGAACGTTAACGGTTAAGTCATTGTTGGGTAAGTCACTTACCGAACGATTGGTTACATTGACCGTAAATTGTTCGTCGGCAGTCTCCTCTACTAGCACAGCTTTAAATGTATTTAGCTCAGACATTGTTTGAAGATTTCCATGATTATATGTGTGTGAAATAACTATAACAAACGGTGATCGTTACAGCTAGGATTGATGGAGCCCATGAGCGCTTCATAATTCACACGCCAGTAAAGTATAGCGTTTAATGATTAGTGCGCTCAAAGCTTTATAAAAATTATAATAAGGCAAAAGAAAAGGCCGTAGGTTATATTGCGGCCTTAAAGTGATTTGTAAAAATTTAGTAAGCACCTGCGCTGTAAATAAGCTCATAGCTGTGGCTGTAAATCTCAAGAATGTTACCAAACGGGTCTTCCATATAAATCATGCGATATGGCTTTTCACCAGGGTAATAGTAGCGTGGTGCTTGCATACGCTTTTTACCGCCCGCCTCAACAATACGTTCAGCTAAGCCTTCTACATCTGGGTCTTGAACACAAAAATGGAAGATCCCCGTTTTCCAGTACTCAAAGTTGTCTTCTGGTTTTTCTTGGTTTTTAAATTCAAAGATTTCAACGCCAATACGGTCTCCTGTAGAGAGGTGCGCAATTTTGAATTTTTCCCACTTTTCACCAAATACCTCTGTGCACATTTCGCCAATTGGACTGTCATCTTCGGTAATTAAGGTTGGCTCCATTATTGTATACCAACCCATAACCTTAGTATAAAACTCTACTGCTTTCTCAACGTCTGGCACAGAAATGCCAATATGCGAAAAACTCCGTGGATATGTCTGATTCATAATATGATCTCCTATTTAACAGTTTGCTTATTTAATGGCGTAATTTTACTAAGCGAATAATATTAAGTAAAATTATCAATAATTATATTATTGAGTACATTTAGTAATGATAAATCCAATATGGTTGAATACCTTTTGCACGCTGGTTGAGGTAAATCACTTTACTCAAACGGCTGAGCGGCTACACATGACACAATCGGGTGTGAGCCAACATATTAAAAAATTAGAGCAACAAGTGAATTGCGCATTGCTTGAGCGCCACGGAAAACAGTTTTCGCTTACCGTGCATGGACAGAACCTATATCAAAAAGGCACTATGTTACTTAAGGAATGGCAGTTTTTAGAACAACAATTAAGAGATGATTCGCCTACTAGCGGTTTAGTAAAAATACAGTCGCCGGGTAGTTGCGGCTTGCAATTTTACAGCCAATTGCTGGCACTACAAACCCAACATAAAGGGCTTATTATAGACTACCGCTTTGCACCTAATATAAGTGTTGAACAAGCGGTTTCTAACCACAGCGTCGATATTGGATTTTTAACGCAAGCGCCTTCGCTCAGTGAAGTGACCAGCCATAAAATAGGTGATGAGTCACTGTTGTTAGTAACACCCAACAACATTGAGACCCCAACATGGCAAACGTTGTGTAATTTAGGTTTTATTGCCCATCCAGATGCTAAACATCATGCACAGTTACTCCTTAGCGAAAACTACCCAGAGTTTGAACATGTTGACCAAATAAAGCGGACAGGATTTTCGAATCAAATTAGTTTAATACTGGAGCCTGTCAGTCTCGGGTTGGGATTTACCGTTTTACCAGCACATGCGGTAAGTGCATTTAATAAACCTAACCGCATAAAAGCGCACCATTTAGGTAACCCAATGAGTGAAAAAATTTATGTGTGCTACCACCGCAATAGACCACTCGCTAAAAGAATGAACACTGTGATTGAGTTAATCAAGGCAGGATTAATCAATAGCTAAAAGACAATAGCGTTCTATCTGATACACCTGACACCTAAGTACCAATGAGCAATAAGCGGAGAATAATACTAGTTAAATGAGTCACAGAACTCAATCAGCGCTTATGAATCAGGCTGAATTATAAGTAAACTTTGTTTCATAAAATCAATAAACACACGATTTTTATTGGGCATATATTTACTCTGCACATACTGCAAGCAAATATCACCTTGATAATTACCTTGTAACTGCCAATCTTGCAATAATGGAATGAGTTTCCCCGCCTCAATACTATGTTGCGCAATATAATCTGGCAAAGGACCAATACCAAGGCCTTGTTCAATCGCATCTTTGCGCATATCACTGTGATTAAGTAAATACGACCCAGTCACTTGTACGGTCGTTTGTTGGTTATTATGACTAAATCGCCAACGGCTATCCGCCATATTTTCGCCTAAACAAATACATGCTACATATTTTAAATCATCGGGATGTGTTGGCAGAGAATGTTTTTTTATGAAATCAGGACTGGCGCATAACACCTGTTCAACGCGACCAACTTTAACATTTACTAAGGCTTCAATGGGGGTGTCATTAATATGAATCAAGAAATCCACACCGTCATGGATAGGATCTAAAATACGATCAGTTACTTTTAAGTGCAACTGAATGTCTGGGTAGCTTTTTAAAAACTCAACAAAGAGTGGTCTTAATACCTTATTCGCTAGCGATCTTGGCGCAGCTACTCTTAATAAACCACTAACCGTAGATGTGACAGAGCGACTGGCATTAACCGCTTTATCCGCAGACTCAACCATCTGTTTACAATAATCAAACGTTAATGTACCTGACTCCGTTAACGCCAGTTGTCGCGTAGTACGCTGTAATAGTTTGATGCCTAATGCATCTTCTAACCTACCAATTTGACGGCTCACAGCTGAAGGTGTGACCCCAAGTTTTTTTGCCGCTTTACTAAAGTTTCCCTGCTCAACCACAGTGACAAAAATGGCCATGTCGGACAATAAAGGGATTAAATGATTTGTGTCCATGAAGCACAAGTCCTTTTACAAATAGATGTATTGTTTAAAATAATTCATAGATTAACATAGTTGCAGAATTAAAGTGAGTTGCAGCGAGCATGTTGCAAATTGTAAGAGGTGAATATGGAATTATTAATAAATACTTATATGGCAGAAATTATCGCGGTGAGCACAATCGCTCTTTTTATGGCGATGTTACCAGGGGCTGATTTTATCATGGTTACACGCACAAGCATCTCCAATGGCCGTTTAGCAGGGTTATATATGAGTTTAGGGATGTCTTTATCGGTTTGTATCCATGCCAGCTATTCAATCGCGGGATTAGCAGTCGTCATTGCAAATTCGGCATGGTTATTTTCGGCTATCAAATATGTAGGTGCTGCTTATCTTATTTACCTTTCTTTGCAGTTATTAACCACTCGCGATATTTCAGATAAAGACCAAAGTAGTCCAACAACTGATATGTCGGCTTTTATCGCGTTACGTTCAGGCTTTACTTGCAATATATTAAACCCAAAAACATCTATTTTTTTCTTAAGTATTTTTACTCAAGTGGTGTCGACAGAGACTCCTTTGATAATGCAAGCAAGCTATGCATTGATCATTATATTGGCACATTTTATTTGGTACAGCGGCGTTACTTTATTGTTATCACACCCAAGTATATTGCCTTACTTCAACAAACATAAACAAAAAATTGATACAATAGCAGGATGTGTATTAATGATAATTGCTCTAAAGCTTGCCTTGGTGAATTACCTTTAAGTCAACAGAACTAATGATATGTTGATTTTGAGCCGCATCGCTCAACATTATAGAAGCTTAGGCTTATTGATGTGACGAGCCTTGCTACATGCCACGCACAAAGTTAACATAATGCCACTGCAATCCACGAACTCGCTATCGAACAATGAACCCCATCAACTGCCTATTTTTCATCGTTTTTTGGTTTTGCATAAATCCACCACTAGTATTCGCAAACGACATTCCTGAACTAGCAGCCGCGCAACTGAAATCGGTCGGTGACAAAATTTATCAAAATGAAACCGGTAGCAATCCTGATCATCTAATCGCGTGGAACAATGGCGAAGCTTTTGTGAGTTTGGGCTTAGGTCACTTCATTTGGTTTCCAAAAGATACGGACAGCCCTTTTACCGAAACGTTTCCAAGCTTGTTGCAGTATTTACAGGCACAAAACGTCGCCATTCCGACTTGGTTGCAGCAAACGCAACATTGTCCATGGCAAACTAAGCAAGACTTCACTGGTGCGAAAAATAGCAAACAAATGCAAGAACTAAGCAGCTTATTAGCTTCTACGTTTGAACATCAGGTTGCCTTTATATACCAGCGCATGCGCCGCTCTTTGCCGCTGATGTTAGCTGGAGTTGATAATGTAAAAATTCAAAGTGTCGTCACCACTCGATTTCAAGCTCTAGCCGCTACCGAATTAGGCATGTATTCGTTAATTGATTACGTTAACTTTAAGGGTGAGGGTATTTCCGATAGCGAAAAATACAACAAGCAAGGGTGGGGTTTATTGCAAGTATTACTCAATATGCAACTCGATACACAAAACCAACACTTTGCTTTTGCTCAAGCATGCGATGCCATGCTCACTAGGCGTGTAAAAAACTCTCCACAAAAGCAAATCGAACAAAACTGGCTAGCGGGCTGGCGCAAACGCTGCGGTACGTATAGCAATATTAATTAATGCAAACTCTTCGGGTCTTCTACCTAATCGATATCTGAAGTAGCAGCTACTAGTAAGTTGTTTTCGCGCGCCACGCGCCGGCTTATCTCTGTTTGCATCATCTGATAACCACCGAGTTTTTTCAGTAACGGGTCCATCGTCGCTTTTTCGCTCTCGCTAAACCCCTGGTAAACATCAAGCACTCGTTGTAATTTCCATTGGCTAAATGTTCGAATAATACGTTTTTCAGAGGTGTGTCCTATTTGGTATGTATGCTCACCAAGCATTCGCGGTAGCTTTTTTGTTTTTGGATTGGCCTCCATCCATTCTTGATTACGTGAAAGTGTTGCTAGTTGTACAGGCCAAAATTCTTGAAACTGGCGTTTTAGCAACGTAAGTAAAGTCTCGGGGATCACATCATCGGCTAACCAACTTCCTGATTCGACGTTGTCTTGATTCATCCGTTCAACCCATTTTGCAACATTCGGTGCAATGCGTTTCATTATTTTGCCCGGCGCTGGATCTCGATATAAGTGAGCATACAGGGGACCCATTAAACCAAAGTCACCGACACAAGGTCGCGACCCTAATAGGTAATCATATTTCGCAAAATGCGCATCGAGTGACGGCAAAACATCATTCTCATACCAGTCTTCAATGGCAGGAATACTGTGTGGCGTGATGCCCAACATCGGTACAAAACCTTTAAATTTTGCGCCTAATTTCTTACCCACAAATCGTCTAATAAAAGCAGGCATAGTCGGAAATGCAATTTTACCAAATTCCTCATATATGAAGGGAAAATTGTCATGATTCCAACGGTAATGCATTGCAGGGATGAGCAACCATTCATCTCCCCACATTTCAAAAATCGCCGATATTAGGCGTTGCTTAGGTGTTTCAGGAACGATAGCTCTTTCAGGAAATGCGGCTTCTAGTGTATCCATGATGACGGATGTGTCTTGAATAAATTCGCCTTCGGGGGTCTCAACAACAGGTATAAATCGCACGCCAGTTTTGGGCTCAATAACATCTTGATAAATGCGGCGGGACGAGAAAATCTCAATAAAAGGAATTTGTTTAAAGCGCAAATAAGCGCGGACTTTGCCTGAATACAAAGATAGTTCTGCGCCATATAGTTTGTATTGGCGGGGCATAAATTATTCCTTTTCCGAGCGGATCGTTATTAACCGTATTCGTGAGCCTAAATTATTCATTTCGACAAAATGATAAGCGTATACTAAGTAGCATGTTAACCGGATAAAGAATCTCTGCAACCCATAAGTATAGTTAGTGTAATGAGGACGATAGTATAATCGATACCCACACTCAACCAAGTTAGCAAGGCTTAGTTACCGAGCGCTGTATTGCTATCGAATAGCAATTTACGCGTCAAAATGGCGTGACAATGGGCTCCGCGATTAGTAACATCAATTTTTTTGAATAGAGTGTTTATGCTAATGAGTAAAGATTCTATTTCTTTGAGAAATATTTCTATCTATTTACAAGTTCTCTACAAATGTCTCTTTTTTGTATTGGCCTATCTATTTTTAGCGTCTTGCGCCGATACATCCAAGCTTAAGCCACTTCCCGTAGCCGACCAAGGAGTTCTGGACCTTTCGAATTGGGACTTAGAAAACGATGGTGTTGTCCGGCTTAACGGTGAATGGGAATTTCACTGGGAGCGATTGCTGGCTCCGAACGACCTGCCTTCCTCAAACACTGGTAAAGAACGAAAATTTATCACATTACCGAGTTCTTGGAACGGCTATCAGGTTAATGATGAGGTACTTGGTGGTGATGGTTATGCTACTTATTACTTGCGTATCATCGGAAACGAACGTAACAAAAAGTTGATGTTTAGAACCAGCTCGATGGGTACCTCATTCAATCTATTCGTTAATGGCGATCTGATCGCTTCCAATGGTGTGGTTGCAAGAACGCGTGAAGCAATGACACCCCAATATTACCCTTTAAATACAAGCTATTATTCTGATGCTGACACACTCAAAGTAGTCTTACAAGTTGCTAATTTCCACCATAGAGAAGGGGGGGCTTGGTATCCGATCGAAATGGGGTTAGAGCAACAGATAATAAAAATAAGGGAAAGTAATCTTTCCATGAGCCTATTTTTATGCGGTGGTATTTTCATCATGGGCATTTATTATTTAGGTCTCTATTTATCTCGGAGGGAAGAGAAGTCATCGCTTGTGTTTTCAATTTTCTGTCTTTTGATGGCAGGTCGCTCGATGTTAACGGGTGAACTCTATCTATCGTCGGTCTTCCCCAATATAGGTTGGAGCTTGATGGTTCAACTGGATTATTTGACCTTTTATTTAGGTGTTTTAGTCTTAGCTATATTTCTCCAAGTCCTATTTCCGCAGCTGTATTCTAGATCGTTTCTAAATTTTTATATTGCTTTATGTATCGGGTTTTCACTCACGGTGATCGTTTTGCCGGTCAATATGTTTACCCAGTACATTCCTATATTTAGACTTTTTACCGTTATTTTGGCTATTTATGCAAGTTACATACTCATCATGGCGGTTATAAAAAGAATACAAGGCGCCAGAATATTATTGGCGGGTGGCGTTTTTCTATCTTTGTCGATTATAAGCGAGGTAGCTTATCAGCAAGGCCTAGTCAGCTATTATTTTTTCTTTAGCCCAGACTTTGGATATATTGTATTTATCTTTTCTCAATCATTGCTTCTCACGATGAGATACACAAATGCGTTTAAAGAAACTGAACGATTGTTAACGTCGGTTAAACGAGCTGAAAATGCAACTCAGGCGAAGTCGCAATTTTTGGCAAAAATGAGCCATGAAATACGCACGCCTTTGAATGGCATCCTTGGCGTTGTGCAACTATTAGGAAAAACAAAGCTTTCGAAAATACAGCAAGGCTATCTGAAATTAGTTGATGATTCGAGCGCATCGTTACTGAGTATTATTAACGACATACTCGATTTGTCTAAAGTCGAAGCCGGAAAAATGACATTAGAGGAAATATCATTTAATTTGGAAGCGTTAATTCAAGGGGCATTATCTCTTTATCATGAGCAGGCAAGCCAAAAGTCTGTGAAACTATCTTTGGAGTATGATGAGACTTTTGGCAAATTTTTTATCGGTGATTCTATTCGTCTTAATCAAGTGCTTCTTAACCTAATAAATAATGCCATTAAGTTTACGGATCACGGCGCTGTTACGATCCAAGTCAAGGGTAAGATATTGACGTCAACACATGCTGGCCTAGAAATATGGGTCAAGGACACTGGTATTGGTATGTCCTTAGATGTTTTAGACACTCTTTTCGACTCATTTAAACAAGCCGACGAATCGACAACAAGAAAATACGGTGGAACAGGTTTAGGCTTGTCTATTAGCAAACAAATTATTGATCTTATGGGTGGAAGTATTCGCGCTGAAAGTAAGGTGCAGACAGGTTCGACATTTATTGTTGCATTAAATCTTAAATATGACGAAAGCTATCCCAAAGAAAAATCGGTTGTTCATTTAGATGAAGATAAAACTGAGGAAATAACGACTGAAGCAAAATTGTCAGGTCACATTCTGGTGGTAGACGACAGCGATATTAATCGCACTATTTCCCAACATATGTTGGAAGGTTTTGGACTCACTGTAGCCACTGCTGTAAATGGACAAGAAGCTGTGGAGCATTTAGAAAAAGACAAGTTTGACCTAATACTGATGGATTGCGAGATGCCAATAATGGACGGTTACGAAGCATCCAAAACAATTAGAAGTATGCAATCACGCCAACAGCGAACACCGATTATTGCGTTTACTGCAGATGCCTACGAGGAAAATAAGAAAAAATGTGAGGAAGCAGGTATGGATGATTTTCTCAGTAAGCCGATTATCGAGAGTTTGTTGCTAGCGACTTTACAGCGATGGATGAAGCGCTGATAACTCACGTTGGAGAGCAAAAATACTAGCTACTTGAATGCGCTAGCATCAGCGCCTATTGCTGATGCTTTTTGAAAGGCCGGACGAGACTGAAGTCGCTCCAGATAGTCTTTGACCTGTGGACTGTACTTATTATCTAGCCCCAAAGATTGTCCCAAATGCAATGCATACCCTACTGCTATATCTGCAATGGTAAAACGCTCATCGCATAAAAATTCGCGAGACTCGATGTGCGCATCAAGGCGGCGTAAACGAGCAATGAACCAGGCGGCATAATCATTTACAGCTTGAGGTAGACGACGTTCACCTTGTTCCAACTGACTGTAGCGAAGTACAATAGTTTGCGGGAATGTCAGCGTCGCATCACTATGGTACAGCCAATTTAGGTAATCGCCGTATTGGGCATGATCTGGCTTAAGACCAAAATCATACTGGTTATACTTTTCAACCAAGTAATGGCAGATACCACTTGATTCTGTCATGTTGGTTTTCCCGTCTTGAAAAAACGGAATGGTTCCTAGCGGATTTATCGCTAGGAACTCCTTTTTGAAAACCCGTGGCGGAAACGGTAGCACTTCCAATTCATAAGGTAATTGCATCTCTTCCATTGCCCATAGAGGACGAAGAGAGCGAGCATTATGACAGTGCCAAAGCTTCATGCGCATCGCTAAAGTCCGTTAACGCTTCGTTTAGGACCTGCATCGACCAGGCTACGACCATGCGCTGTATCAGTAAATTTCTCAAAATTATCAACAAATAAACCAGCGAGATCTTCAGCTTTCTCGTACCAATGTTGTGCTTCGGCATATGTGCCTCTAGGGTCTAAGATATCTGCTTCTATACCGGCTAATTGTTTCGGAATACTAAGATTAAATATGGGTAACAGGTGCGATTCTTCAGCATCCATACTGCCATCTAAAATAGCGTCGATAATTGCACGCGTCGCTTTTATCGAGATACGCTTTCCGCTGCCGTTCCAGCCAGTATTGACTAAGTAAGCCTGCGCATTAGATGCCTGCATGCGCCTCTCCAATACATTCGCATACTGAGTTGGATGCAGGGTTAAAAAAGCGGCGCCGAAACAGCTCGAAAATGTCGGTGTAGGCTCGGTTATGCCGCGTTCGGTGCCGGCTAGCTTAGCTGTAAAACCTGATAGTAAATAATACTGGGCTTGTTCAGGTGTTAGTTTTGCTACCGCAGGTAAAACACCAAAAGCATCGGCAGTTAAGAATATTACTTTGGTCGCATGACCCGCTTTAGAAATCGGCTTTACGATATTCGCAATATGATCAATGGGATACGAAACACGGGTATTCTCTGTGATCGAGTTATCGTTATAATCTATTACGCCTGCATCATTATGGGTAACGTTTTCAAGAAGTGCGTTGCGTTTTATCGCGGCATAAATATCGGGTTCGTTCTCTTGACTAAGACTAATGGTTTTTGCATAACAGCCGCCTTCTAGGTTGAATACGCCATTGTCGTCCCAGCCATGTTCATCATCGCCAATAAGTTGTCTTTTGGGATCAGTTGAAAGGGTCGTTTTACCGGTTCCAGACAAACCAAAAAAGATTGCCACGTCGCCTTTCTCGCCTACGTTAGCGCTACAGTGCATTGATGCAATTCCTTGTAGCGGCAAGTAGTAATTCATTATAGCAAACATGCCTTTTTTCATCTCTCCGCCGTACCAGGTTCCACCAATTAGCTGGATGCGCTCAGTCAGGTTAAATGCAACGAAGTTTTCAGAATTGAGACCTTGATCTTGCCAGTTCGGATTAGAGACTTTGGCACCATTCATCACAATAAAATTAGGTTCAAAATCGGCTAATTCTGCGGCGCTAGGGGTAATAAACATGTTAGTCACAAAATGTGCCTGCCAAGCGACTTCGGTAATAAAGCGGACCGACATCCGAGTGTCTTTGTTAGCACCACAAAAAGCATCAACTACAAATAAACGTTTATCACTGAGTTGGCTGGTGACCAAGCCCTTAAGTTGTTCCCAAGTAACCTGATTAATAGGCTTGTTGTCGTTTTTACCTTGATCTGACCACCATAATATATCTTCGGTAACACTGTCTTTTACAATGTATTTATCTTTAGGAGACCGCCCAGTAAATTTTCCTGTTTTTACGCATACCGCACCGGATTCGGTAACAAATCCCTTTTCAAAGCCGGATAGTTCTGATTTTGTGGTCTCATTAAAAAGAGTATCATAGTCGGGGTTGTGCAAAATTTCAGAATTAGTATTAATATTGTAATCTTTCAATGAGTCGATCAATTTCACCAGGGAAGCTCTTTGTTAACAAAATAATTTGTGCAGTATCTTACTGGTTTTGGGCTCTATCCTCCACCTTTTAACCGTATACTCAGTATAAAAGTCAAGAATGTGTAAAAAAAATGGCATAACGTCTATTTTTTCTTAGTTTCAAGGTGAAAGTTAAGTCGTATTATTCCAAGATGGAGATCAGTTCGGCTAAAGCGCCAAACGATTATGACGCTTTACAGGAAAAACTGAGGAAACATGACATTCAATTATCAAATACAGCGAAGTTCGACTTAATCCAATTTACTACTATACTCATTGTCAGAGGTCTAATTATAGCTCTCTCAACAGCTTAACCTTTCTGGGAGAAAGCGAATGAAACGTCAGTATTATATCAGCAGTGACCTAGCAGACCTTCAATTGGTTGAACAAGAGTTAAAGTCTGAAGGTTTATCTACCCCGCAAATTCATGTATTAAGTGCTAATGACGCGGATGTTGAAAAACATCATTTACATGCAATTGAAGCTGTACTAAAACAAGATGTGGTCAGGTCGACACGACTGGGCGCAGTGGCTGGCATTGCAGCGGCGAGCCTTCTACTCTTATTAGTCTATTTGTTTCAGTGGCACACTTCCCCAATAGGTTGGTTACCGTTTGCATTTTTATCCATCGTCGTACTCGGTTTTTGTACTTGGATTGGTGGTTTTATTGGAATACAGGTACCTAATTACCAATTCAAACAATTCCAACATTTACTCAACCAAGGCAAGCATATCTTTTTTGTCGACATTACTGACGATCAACATACGTTACTCGAAAAAGTAGTACAATCGCACTCCAGTTTAATTCATGCAGGCACCGGCGAAGCTACACCTGAATGGGTCGTTAAAGGACAAGAGAAATTCAGCGAATTTATGAAAGTGATGCCGTAGTGCGAGCCTGCTGAAATACACTCATTTACGCATGCTGCGGCATGCCTAAATGAGTGAAATAAGTAAACCGCCCACAGTTATAAATGACAGCCCTCAATGTCTGCTCTATAGCGTATTTCCACATTGAAATTCAACACAGTGAAGCATTAGCTTCGATTTATTTTCATTCGGTTAAATAATTGCTGCTTCAAAACATACTGATGATAAAGAGCCATCAAAATATGTCCTCCTAGCAATGCATAACCAAAAGTACCTATTGTTTCGTGAATTTCTTCCAGTGATTTTGCTAACTCGGGATCCTCACCAATTAATAAAGGAACAGTCATGCCAAAAATATCCATTGATTTGCCCTCAGCACTGATTATTAGCCAGCCGAGTATCGGCATGACCAACAAAAAAACATAGATGAGAAAATGGCCAAATTTACTGGCCTTGGTTATCCATTTAGGGCTATTAGATAAAGAGGCAGGGACTTGAGTTGTAAGTCGAAAAGTAATCCTCGCGAAGGTGGTTAGCAAAATACTTAACCCGACAACAAAATGCATATATTTTGCGTTATCTCGCATTTCAGTGCCGCGTTCAAAAAACTCTCGACCTTCAATGGAAGCATACGATAGAACAATTAAAATAAAGGTTAACCAATGCAAAATAATTAAGGCGTTATTATAACGAGAGGCGCTTTGAAGCATAATAAGTTCACTTTTTTACGTAAAAATTTGATATTTTTGCTCTATTAATAATGCGAGTACATTAGTGTTGAAAATAAGACGGTTTCAACAACACTAGAGTGTACTCATAATAAAACAACGCAAGCAATTTAGCTTATACAATAATCGCAGCGACGTTGTGATTGATCAATAAAACGTACATTGTTCATTTTCATTTGCGTAACAGAGGACCATTCTACTTTTCATTTTTTTCTCTTTTTGTTGATCACTGTAGCGACATTCGTTCTATAGTATGAGCATTCTTAAGTCATCCATCTTTAAAGGATAAGACCATGCCTATACTCAAGACACCGCTAGCGCGCTTCGAAAATTTAAGCGAGTATTCGTTTCAAGCCAATTACTGCGATGTAAGTGATGATGAAAGCAAATTGCTAATGCATTACTTAGATGAAGGGAAAAAGGACTGTCCCGTGATTTTAATGTTGCACGGCGAACCAACATGGAGTTATTTGTATCGCAACATGGTCGATTATGCAGTTGAGAATGGCTTTAGAGTTATCGTTCCTGATATGGTCGGCTTTGGTAAGTCAGATAAATTTGACAATAAAGCCCCATATACCTATGCGAATTTCAATAATTGGTTAACGATTTTTATACACAAATTAGATCTTGAGAATATCAATTTGATTTGCCAAGATTGGGGCGGCCTCATAGGACTGAGGGTATTAGCGGCTGAATCACAACTATTTAAAAATCTAGTTGCAGCCAATACTTTTCTTCCAACCGGTGAGGAGCCCGTTAGCGAGGCCTTCAAAAAATGGCAACTTTTCTCTCAAACTGTTGAGGTGTTTCCAGTCAGCCAAGTTGTTCAACGTGGCTGCAAAAGGGAATTATCTACAGCCGAATGTACTGCCTATGATGCCCCGTTTCCGGATGAATCATACAAGTGGGGTGTAAGACAATTTCCATTATTAGTGCCTACTAGTAGTGATAATCCAGAATCGAGTAATAATAAACATGCTTGGACTGTACTTCGTTCATTATCAATCCCGGTGCTCACCGTTTTTGGCGACTCAGATCCAATAACAAAAGGGGCAGATAAGGTAATTCAACGCAATATGAAGGGTAGCAAAGGTCAGAGTCATGTTGTGCTTGAAAATGTGGCGCACTTCATACAGGAAGATGCTTCACAACAACTTATTCAACACTCGGTCGCTTTTTTTCTCGCGAATAGTTAGTGATAGCCTGACAATATTTAATTTACTCAAGGCAGCAGAGATACATTGGCTGTCTACAGGCTATTTTTTCGAGTGAACCGTTTTTAATCTGATTAATGTTATTATGGCGCTTCTTGTAATATCTTCTCATCATAAAGGTCTTCGAAGTGGAAAAAGCCGCAATTTTTGTTGATGTACAAAACATCTATTACACCACTAAACATACATTCTCACGTTCTTTTAATTATCGTCATTTTTGGCAATCAATAGCCAATGATTATGAGATCGTCGATGCGTTTGCTTACGCCATTGACCGTGGCGATGTGCAGCAACAAAAATTTCAAAGCGCACTGCGTCATATCGGTTTTGACGTAAAACTTAAACCTTTTATACAGCGCGCTGATGGCTCTGCAAAAGGTGATTGGGATGTTGGCATTACAATCGATGTCTTGGACGTGGCACCGCATGTGGACACTATTATTTTATTGTCGGGTGATGGTGACTTCGATCGTTTACTCACAAAAGTACGCCAAGAGCATAACTGCAAAACAATCGTGTTTGGGGTGCGTAAGTTAACGGCTAATTCGTTGATAAGTGCTAGTTCTGAATTTGTTGAGATAGACGGCCAATGGTTATTATAAATGAAGTGAGTGTTCATAATAAAACACCCACTTCATCAGGCGCACACCAGATATGCGCATAGCGACATAGTGATGACTGATAGATCCGTATCGCTACTTTGCAAAATCATCTCGCTATCGTCATAAATCAGTCTTTATAAAGACGCTTAATTTTATTTTCAAGACTCTTATTTTCAAGTTCTAATGCAACCGGGCGTTCAAGAATTATATCGCCTTGAACATTCGAGTCTGCACTGATGTAGAGTACGGGGTAGTTTTTGTTATAGTTGTTAGCGCTATTACGAAAATGAATATCGCCTTTCACTAGGCTTCCGTCTTTTAATTTCACACTTCCATTTACGCTTACGATATCTTTTTCAACAACAACGCTATTTATTAGAATGTTACCATTTACAGTTGTCAATCCACCGCCAATTTGTCCTTGTTCTTGAATGACTATTTGGCCGTTAACCGTGCTCACATTCTCTTTCGCAATAAAGCCCTCGCCAATTTTAATTTGACCATTAACGGCATCTACTGAATCGACATTAACGTTGTTACCGATTGATATACGCCCGTTTGTGTTGGTAACGCGTTTTGCTGTCACATTGTCTTTTATAACAACACTGCCATTAACTGAACCAACGTCTTCTACTGTTCTTCCTTCAGCGACTTTAACGCTTTTATTGGTTGAGGTTACATCGGACGAATAATTATCCTTATCCCAGTCTTTGTTTTTTGCATTAACGTGAATAATGCAGCCACTGAGTGACAGACTGATAAGGGTTATTCCTATGAATGAGTATATAGGGCGGCGAATTTGGTTAATCATGACTAACTCCGTAATTAATGTAGAACTGTGCGTTTGGTTTTATTCATCACAAAACCATTTGTTTTCTGTTCCTTTGCATTCAATGTGCCAATGCGTAACGAATTGTTTTTACTGTATTAATTCGTTTCCATTTGAATTAAGAATTTGTCGAAATGGGTCTTTTTACTAAATATTAGTCAATCAAACCAATCTGCCACAAGAAATTAAAATTGCGATAAACCTATTTGACTTAGACGCTTTATCAACACTAGTATAGTTATGTGTGAAATCTTGGTGGACCTATGAACATCATTCTGTTTGCGATACCTCTCTTTTTTCTGTTAATTGCAGCTGAACTCATTGCGGAAAAAGTAAAGAAAACGGATTATTATCGCCTCAATGATGCTATCACTAGTCTTAGTATAGGTGGCTTAAGCCGCATTATGGGCGTTATGAAAAACCTTGCGCCTTTCACCATTTATATCTTATTTTACGAGAATTTTGCGTTATTCGAACTTAAGAAAATGGTTTGGGTTTGGCTTGCTGTATTCGTCCTTTATGATTTTTTATATTATTGGAACCACCGATTTGGTCACGAAATGACTTTTTTTTGGGCTGCGCATGTCGTTCATCATTCCAGTGAGGAATACAACCTAACCACAGCCTTAAGACAATCCTCCGGTAGCTTTTTCAATTTCATCTTTTTTCTACCTTTGGCTTTTCTCGGTGTAGACCCTGTTTTATTTGTTACTGTTGCCTCGGCAAACTTAGTTTATCAATTTTGGGTGCATACTCGTCATGTGGGTAAGTTAGGGATCATTGAGTGGTTTATGGTGACTCCTTCAAATCACCGAGTTCACCATGCACAAAACCAAGTCTACCTTGACCGCAACTATGGCGGAGTATTCATTATCTGGGATCGCGTATTTGGTTCATTCCAAGATGAACTGGATGATGAAAAGCCGATATATGGTGTCCGTAAAGCATTAAGTAGCTGGAATCCGTTTTACGCAAATATTCACGTTTATAAACAACTTATACAAGACAGTTTCTACACCGATAAATGGTCTGATAAATTCAGGGTTTGGTTCGGCCGAACGGGGTGGCGTCCCGATGACGTTAGTCATAAACTCCCATTCGCGCGGGTAGATCTAAATCAGTTTTCAGCATATCAAACCGAAATTTCGTTAATAACGAAAATTTATTCTGTGCTGCAATACATCATTATTTCCTTGCTCGCTCTTTTCTTGCTGGTCAACGCAAGTGAGTTGGATGTGAGTTATCAGCTTGGTATTGCCTTTTTGGTTATTGCTTCGAGTGTGAATTTAGCTTGGATAATGGAAAATAAACTACTGGCAATTTGGTTTGAATGGCTAAAATTGTTAGTTGCATGCGTTTTATTGTTTAATGCAGATCCAGGTGCATATACGAGTGCTGCATTCGTATATGTTTTATTCTCAGGAATACTTTTGCTCCAAGTGCATTTTCAGCGCAAAACACAGTTTTTAGATAATAATGAATTGAACACATTCAAAAATTGAACGAGGACCTTTTTATAGGTCTTAAAAAACTTGGGATTCTAGGATGAAGCTTATGCAATTTCTGTTTAAAACACTGCTGTTGCCTTTTGTTGTTGTGGGCAAAATCCTAGGGATGCTATTTGGAAAAATCGACTGGTCAATGCCCCCATGGTTGGTCTACATAGATAATTTGCGACAGCAAAGTCCAATCAAATTCGTTTTCCTTGTGGTATTCACTATTGGCGTATGGTCAGGTAGTTACAAAGCTTACGATTATTATCAAAGTTTACCTGTGCCTATATTAGTTGATGCTGTCATTACGATACCAGCGGTGGCGGATACGATTCACTCAACAGGTGAGCACAGCGACAGCGTTAATAGCGATAGTCGTCAACATATTCTTCGCATAGAATTTGCTTACACATCCGATGGATATTCGCCCGAAGTGCCTCCTGAAATGCCACCTGAACTTCTCAGAAGCAGGCCAATTTTACCACCCGTTATGGTCACCAAATTCCCTTCAGTGGCTCCTATCAATTTAATTGGTGCGGAAGTAGAGACAGGTATCAAGCTTACTCCAAGTAAAGCTGGGAAATGGCGATGGGAAAACGACAGAACACTTATTTTTATGCCCGAAACTCCTTGGCCTCCCGGGCAGCAATATGAAGTTAGTTTCGCGCAAGAAGTGTTTGATACTGACGCCAAATTCACCGATGACCAATTCAGTTTCATCACGCAGCCACTGCAGGGCAAAATTGAGACGAGTGAATTTGAGTTGAGTGTTGAAGATAAGCTGAAGCAAGTTTACGTCGAGATCCTGTTTAATTACCCCGTTGATAAGCAAAGTGTTGAACAAGCCTTATCAATGGCATATCAGGTTACGGGTAATAAGTTAGGTGAAGCACAATTATACTCGCTGAGCTTGAGTGATAACCTGCGTTATGTAACTGCAACACTTGATATTAATACATTGCCTGATCAGCCTCGCATTGTGGAAATTAAGTTTGACCAAGGTATTAAAAGTATTTACGGCGGTGAAGTAACGGCTTCAGCGTATGAACGCAAAGTCATGGTTCCTGACCTATATAGCTATTTAAAAGTAGAGAAGTCAGATGTAGACATTCTGCGTAACCTAGCTAACGAGCCTGAACAATTCGTATTACTTGGTTTTACTGATGTAATTTCACGGGAGGAATTACTCAATAAATTGACACTTTATCTTTTACCAAACCAGTCAGAAAGAAACGGCAAGAGCTATTGGCAAGGGCCGCGAGAAGTTACTAACCAAGTATTAGAGAGTGCTCAAAAGATCGATTATATATTAATGCCCAACGCGTTTGATAATGCTAAAAATTATCAACTTAAAGTAGATGTGCAAGCAGGGCGTCAGCTATATTTGAAACTGGCGCCAGGGTTAACGTCGGTGAATGGTTTTGTTCAGCGTACTTATTTTGATCGGATTTTAGTTGCGCCAGAATATCCTCAAGAGATTATTATTGCGGGTGAAGGATCGGTATTAACCCACAGCAAAGATCAACGACTCGCGTTTTCCACCCGAGGCATCAGAGACGTGCAAGTGAGTATAGGCAAAGTAATTGATGACGAACTTTATCATTTAGTCTCACAAACACAGGGTGATATTAACAACCCTCGCTTTTATAATTGGAGCTTTGACGAAACAAACCTAGCGCAATTTACTACTCAACTTATCAGTATGAACGCAGATCGCGGCGACTTAAAAACGGCAAACTATGCTTCCGTTGATTTGAACGCCCTAATTGCAAACTCAAAAGGTGGGCTCGGTCTCTTTTTCGTTGAAATTAAAGCGTGGGATAAAAATCGGAAACGCGAAATTTATGGGGTCAGCGACAAGCTACTTGTGCTGGTAACTGACCTTGGCGTTATTGTGAAAACTAGCCAAGATGAAAGCCAAGATATATTCGTACAATCAATCAAGTCAGGTACCCCAGTTGCAGGTGCACATGTTGAACTGATTGCTAAAAACGGGACCAAGCTATTTAGTAAAACAACCGATAATGTGGGTCATGTTACTTTTCCTGCAGCTAGCGGTTATAAGCGAGAACAGCAGCCAGTCGTTTATGTCGTAAAACAAAAAGGAGATGTGTCATTCATTCCTTTTAACCGCTACACACGGCAAGTCAATTACTCACGTTTTAATGTGGGAGGTCAATACAGTTCCCTCTCTGACAACGAGCGTGTGAATGCTTATTTGTTTACTGATCGAGGTATTTATCGTCCAGGAGAAACGGTTAATATTGGTATGATTGTTAAGGGCAAAAACTTGCAAAATGTAGGTGACATTCCACTTGAATTAGTGGTCCGAGATGCCCAGTACAATGAAGTTTATGTTGAAAAAATGAAGCTTCTAAAGTTTGGATTTATGGACGTCGCGTTTGCTACCGAAAAACGTTTTAAAACTGGAGCTTACAGTGCAAGTTTACATTTGGTGAGAGATCGAGAAAACACCGATAGCGCAAGAGACCGTCAAGTCGGTTCGGTAAACTTTGACATTGAGGAGTTTCAAGCGGACACAATGGCCATTGTCAGCCAAGTAAAAGGCTTGCCAAATAAGGGATGGACAACATCATCAAAACTGACTAATGAAATTACGTTAAGCAATCTTTTTGGGGTGCCTGCACAAGCGCGCAAAGTAACTTCTGAGCTGGTCTTGTTGCCATTTCAATTCGCATTCGAAGAATATAAAAGTGTGACATTCTATTCGCCTCAACTCAAAGATGACAGCACCGACGGTCTATCTCGATTTGCCGAAAGCCTAGATGATCAACAAACCAACGCAGATGGACGAGCGCTTGTTCCTGTTGATTTGAGTCGATTCAGCAAAGGGACTTATAACGTAATATTGGAAACCAAAGGATTTGAAGCCTCGGGTGGTCGCTCGGTTGGCACATCGACACGCTTTTTATATTCACCATCGTCTTACCTTATTGGCTATAAAGTAGATGGCAAGCTGAGTTTTGTGAATTTGGACAGCCCAAGAAGCATAGAGTTAATTGTCATCAATAATGAATTGTTGCCAGTGGGGATGGATAAACTAATCAAGCGTATTAGTAAAGTGCAGAGCATTTCAACGCTTGTGAAGCAGTACAATGGTCGCTATGAGTACGAAAGCATTCAAAAGAATGCAGTGGTTAAGGAAGTTGACTATGCATTGCCTGAGGGCTTTGAGGAGCTTGTGCTAGATACGGCCGAAGCAGGCACTTTTGTTATCGATATTTTGAGTGCAAATGGTGAAGTTCTTTTTAGTGTTGAATATACGGTAGTAGGGGCGACCAACGACAGCGGTCAGCTCGACAAAAACGCGGAGCTAAAAGTGACTCTTGATAAAGCGGATTATCAAGCAGGTGACAGTATTGAGTTGAGTATTCAAGCACCCTATGCAGGGGGCGGTTTAATAAGTATAGAGAGTAATAAACTACATGCATTCAGGTGGTTTACGAGCGACACCAAAAGTAGTGTCCAACGTATTACTATTCCACAAGGTATAGAAGGTAATGCTTATGTGAATATCGCATTTGTACGCGATATTGCGTCAAAAGAAATATTTACCAGCCCATTAAGCTATGCGGTAGTCCCATTTTCTATTGATCGCTCAAAACGCGTGTTAGATCTGAGCCTTAAGATTGACGATATTGTGCTGCCGGGTCAGTCAATGGCGATTAATCTAGATGTTTCAGAAGATGCTAGAGTCGTGGTGTTCGCCGTCGATTTAGGTATTTTACAAGTTGCTAATTACTTCACTCCAGATCCGCTGGCGCACTTCTTAAAGAAACGTGGTTTAAGTGTGCGCACAATGCAAATATTAGATTTAATTTTGCCTGATTTTGGGTTAAGCCAAATGCTCTCAGCCGCCGGTGGAGATATGGAAGCTGGCTTTAGTATGCGTGATGAAGTGATGATGACTGGCAGTCGCATGAAACGATCAGAAAACCCATTTGAACGCAATCTGCAAGACCCTGCCGTGTTTTGGTCAGGTGTGGTGACAGCGAAAAAAGGTCTCAACACCTATACTTTTGACGTACCAAATGATTTTGCGGGTGGCTTGAGAGTCATGGCGATTGCTGTAGGGGAGGAAACCATGGGGCGGGCGCAACAAAATACACTTGTTAGAGGCCCGTTTGTGTTAACACCGAACGTACTCAATCATGCAGCGCCTGGCGATGAGTTTGATATTACACTGGGTGTTGCTAATGTTGTCGATGATTCTGAGGACAATGCGACGGTAAATATACAGGTAAGTACGAGTCAACATATTAGTATTGTTGGCAGTAATAAAGCCCAAATGCGGCTTAGTGAAAACCAAGAAGAGTCTGTCCGCTTTAGAGTTAAAGCGAATGATTTACTAGGTGGTGCTGAAATAAATTTTGAGGTAAAGACAACCGATGCATCGGGTAAAATCTGGCAGTCGAGGAGAACTGCAACGTTAAGCGTTCGTCCAGCCATGCCATTTGTAGTGAATATCACAACGGGTGCGGCCGGTAACGGCAAAATATCCATTGATACACCGTTGAAATTGCTCGCTCCCCAGTCAAGGCAGTTGTTAACAGCTTCGGCTAGTCCGCTAGTTATAGCTGAAGGGTTGAGTGACTATTTAGATCAATACCCACATGGCTGTACCGAGCAAATAGTCAGCCAGGTATTCCCCTTAGTGGGCTTGTCTAACTTACCTAAATACGCGCCTAACAATGCGACGGTAGCCGCCCATTTTATGGAAGTTATTAATAAGCTGCGTCAACGTCAAAGCTATGCTGGTGGCTTTTCATATTGGCCGAGTTCGCAAAATAACGATATTGATGTGACCTTATATGTGATGCACTTTTTAATTGAGGCAAAAGCACTGGGATATGCGGTACCTCAGGACATGCTTGAGAGTGGCATTCGTTATTTGGGCGATGTAGCTGCTGCGTATGTTCGATCGAGTAACAGCAATCGTTTGGCTGAGTCGAGTATGCTGAGCTTAAGAAAACGTGCACAGGGAATTTATTTACTGACTCGCAGCGGCGTGGTGACATCTAATTTACTGATTGATTTACTTAGCACGCTGAATAAGCAACATAAGACTGCCTGGCGTAACGATATATTGAGTGCATATGTTGCGGCTAGTTATGCGCTAATGCAGCAGGACCAAGAGGCAAAGCAACTCATTAGCGAGTATGATTTAAATGACCAAGACTTATTAATAGAACAGGCTTTTACCGGCTTAGCTCCGCGCTTAAACTTAGATGCCCAATATTTATTCCTGGTGGCAAAACATTTCCCAGAACAACTTAAAGCGATTTCGGGTAAAGCCATACTTAATATTACGCAAGCTATCTACAAAGGCGAATATAATACAATTTCAGCGGCTTACAGTATGTTGGCTTTAGGTGCGTATCATGCAGCTTATAACAAAGCGGATGCTAATCCTACTAATGATGAACTAGAAAAAATCGACAGACAGATTACTTTTATTGCATCAACCCTGCAAAAGCAAACAGCGCTCAATATTAGTTATAAACCCTTTGCGACCGTTAGTTATCCTATTGGTACCGAGCGCGTCGAGGCGAATATTGTAAGCGCAGCATTGGCTAATGTTGGTGGGCTTTATTATGTGAATGTGCAGGCAGGTTACCCAGTAGTATTGCCTAGTGAAGCTAAAGCTAAAACTAATGGCATCGAGGTGCAACGCACATTCATTAATAAAAACGCTAAAATTGCGACAAATATTAAACCAGGTGATGAAATAACAGTTAGGTTACGCGTACGCTCTACGCAGCTTGAAAATATTAAAAATGTAGCGATTGTTGATCTGCTTCCGGGCGGTTTTGAGGTTATACGCGAATCGGTTAATCGCAGTTCGGGTATGGGGCGGTCTAATTACATCGATATTCGAGAGGACCGTATTGTATTTTATGCCGATATTACGAACCGAGTTAGTGAAATCACATATAAAGTAAAAATCACTGCCGCGGGCAAATTCAATGTCCCCGCAAGCTTTGCTGAAGCTATGTATGATCGTTCATTGACTGGATACTCAGCAGCCTCAACAGCAGAAGTTACGGCGATAAATTGATGTTTGCAGCTATGCGTACTTCAACCAAGCGCTTCTATCAGCGTTTAGCCTGGCGTTTTAAAATATTTGTAGTGATTTTTTTCGCGTTAATAACAAGTGCGTTAATATACTTGTTATTACCTAAGCCAGAACTCGTTAATTACCAAAGCTATTCAACCGCAATGTTTGATCGAAATGATCAACTATTGCGCATTGCTTTAGCGCAGGACGACAGATATCGCTTATATACCTCTATCGATGATATTGCTAAGCATTTGCAACGTGCAACAATACTTTATGAGGACCAAAACTACTATCATCATTCAGGCGTCGACTACCTTGCATTGTTACGCGCTTTTTGGCAGACCTATGTGCTGAAAGAACGGCGTGTTGGTGGCTCAACTATCGTTATGCAAGTCGCTAGATTACGCTGGAATATCCCTTCGAATAAGCTTAGTGGTAAAATACAGCAGATATTTAGGGCGCTGCAGCTGTCCCGACATTACTCAAAAAAAGAACTGCTTGAGGCTTATTTAAACTTAGCACCCTACGGTGGAAATATTGAAGGTATTAGGGCGGCTAGTTTGATCTATTTTGACAAGCCGGCATCTGCATTGAGCCTTGCTGAAGCGCTTACATTGGTCGTTATACCGCAAAATCCGACCTCTCGTAATCCTTCTAAACCTAAAGGTATAGCTGCTATTAGACTAGCCAAGCAGCGCTTAATTGAACGTTGGTTACTGCAATACCCGCAAGATCAGCAAATACTAAGCGTGGCTAACTTGCCCTTGTTTGTGCGCAAAGCCAAAGACTTACCTTATAGTGCGCGGCACTTTGTACAATATTTACTTTCTCAACAGCCCTCAAATTTTGCCATGAACTCAACTAACGCCTCTGCGAGACGTCAACAAATCAAAGGTACGATTGACCTTTACTTACAGCAAAGACTTGAAGCAGTGTTGCAAAGCTACATTAAGCAAAACCAAAGCCGTGGTTTTAACAACGCGAGTGCATTGCTGCTAAACAGCAAAACAATGCATATAGAAGCCATGATTGGTTCAGCTGATTTTAATAATGTGAGGATACAGGGTCAGGTTAACGGGACAACTGCGAAACGCTCGCCGGGCTCAACGTTAAAACCATTCGTTTATGCCTTAGCTATTGATGCAGGGTTGATCCATCCAATGACAATGCTAAAAGACTTACCAAAAAAGTACGCCGGTTTTACGCCAGAGAACTTTGGTAAAGGGTTTGTAGGTCCAATTTCTGCTCAAGATGCGTTGATTAAAAGCCGAAATGTGCCTGCTGTTGAATTACAGTCTCAGTTGATTGGGCTGCACGCTTCGGCTAACAGTAAACAACATAGTGCGGGTGGGCTAACTCTCTATGATTTTCTGCAAAATACCGGCATTACACAATTGCGGGAACGTGATTTTTATGGCCTTGCCCTCACATTAGGAGGCGTTGAAATCACTATGTTGGAATTAACTGAACTTTATGCAATGATCCCAAATTCAGGGTTGCATCAGAGCGCAGTAAGTGCTTACTGGGTAAGTGGTAAAGAAAGCTCTAATAATACTGAGAGTAAGCTGCAACTTTTGAGTGCAGAAGCGGCCTTTTTAGTGTCAGAAATGTTAACGAAAAACCCAAATCCCAATTTATTGAGTATGCGTCATAGCACACCTGAGCCTCAAAATGAGCAAAAAGTGGCGTGGAAAACCGGTACATCTTGGGCTTTCAGAGACGCCTGGGCGGTAGGAATATCAGGAAACTATGTGTTAGCAGTCTGGGTCGGTAACTTTGATGGAGAGGGCAATAATGCGTTTATTGGAAGAACCGCTGCGGGTCCTCTGATGTTTAAGTTATTAAATATTATTAATAAAAATCAGGAAGCACAAATTAACTCTACGCCTTCGCCACTATTGAATCTTAAGTCGGTAGATATCTGCAAAACAACCGGCGATCTTTATGAGTCAGAGTGTCCTGATAAGGCTAAAACCTTATTCATTCCGGGTGTGTCGCCAATAAAAAGTACCAATATTTATCGTAAGATCTGGGTAGACAATGCTACTGGTTTGAGGCGCTGTGATAAAAATTCACTACTGGCAGTGCAAAAGACATTCTCCTTTTGGCCTACTGAATTTCAATTGCTCTTCGCTGAAGCGGGTGTGCATATTGAAAAGCCACCTCGATATATGCCCAACTGTGCTTTGGAGATTATAGCCGGTCAGGCGAGTGAGCCACAAATTAGTTCGCCCCAATCGTTGGTTAATTATGTGGTTGAAAGCAGTTTACAAAGCAAGGTTTTAATACCACTAAAGGCCAGTGCTGATGCCGCAGCCAATTATTTGTATTGGTTTGCTAATGGCCAGTTTATTGGCAGTAATGATTTATCCGACATGTTTGATAGTCAACCCTTGATATGGTCAGCAAAACCGGGTAATTATGACATTCAAGTGATTGATGATCTTGCCAGAAGTGCGAGCGTTTCAATAAACGTACACGCCGTAAAGTAAGCAATTTTCAATAAATTCATGTTTTTAACAAAGAAATGATAAGGTTGAGATTAACAAGCGCAAAATTTTGCTAGTGCATTCACTGGTTTTACGGCTCTATTTCGATTAACCTCAATGCCGTTAAGGTATAAGAAAAAAGACTCTTAAAAACCTATTGATTTCTACCGCGGGCTAATTCACGTCAATCGGTATTAAACGTAATTTTAATTTAAAACAAAACGATAAGAAAACTATCATGATATTAACTAAACCAAAGCACCTTTCGGCTATCTTACTTTCACTCGCAATGGTCGTTCCCGTTGCAGCTCACGCGACGGTTGTAGAGGTGCGCACAGTGCTGGGTAACTTCGAAGTGAATCTATTTGATGAAGCCACACCTGAAACAGTTGAGAATTTTTTGAGTTACGTTAATTCAGGTTCTTATGCGAATAACGTTGTACATAGAACCGAAGCTAGCTTTGTAATGCAAGCCGGTGGTTTTACTTACAATAATGTTTTTCCTCCAACGCCGATTCAAACGGGTGCAGCGGTTATTAACGAACCGGTGTTTTCTAATGTTCGTGGCACCATTGCTATGGCAAAAGTGGGCGGAAATGCAAATAGTGCTACGTCGCAGTGGTTTATAAATGTAAACAACAATGCTGCTAATCTTGACGTACAAAATGGCGGCTTTACTGTATTTGGACAGGTTTTGGGAAATGGAATGGCGATTGTTGACGCAATTACAAGCACTCCTAACTTTAATTTCGGTGGCGCTTTTACTAGTATTCCATTAAGAAACTATACATCCGCTGATCAGGCTGCTGATACAGCGCCAACAGACAGTAATCTAGTTTTAATGACAGACATAGTAGTGGTTAATGCAGAAGTGGTTACTAACTCAAACTTAAACCCGGTACGCAATACACTATTAGACACGGGTAGAGGTGATGACAGTTCGAGTAGCTCTGGCGGTTCTATGGGCACGTTTTTGGTTTCGTTGATGGCAGTATTTGCGTTAAGACGCGGGCTGCTTAAAGCATAAACGGATTCTCTACTATCCATCCAGCTTGACTTAAACACAGTTCGTGTCTGTCAAACTGGAAAGTATGTAAAACTATAACAATCGTCGGCGTATCAATGCAATATTGTATAATTGTAGGTATATAAATTTATAGTTAAGTATGGCAGCCAACAGGGCTGAATGTCGCAATTTTAAAAGGCTTCTGATAATCTCGTTAAATAATTAGTTTGATGTAGTCGAAATAATATGAAGTCATTCTCCAGTGGTGACATTGCAAAAATTTGTGATGTTAATCCACGAACAGTAATTCGCTGGATAGAAGCAAAAAAATTAACGGCATTTAAATTGCCAGGTCGGGGTAACAACAGAGTAAAACACAGCGACCTACTTGCTTTTTTGTTGCAAAACCAAATTCCAATACCATCTGAATTGATTGTCGAAAAAGAGAAGTCGTGTTTTATAATTTCAGTTGAAAAACAACTGGTTAAAAACGCCCAGCGCATCGCCAGGAATGCTGGTTTCGTGACCCAAGTTTACCAGCACGGCATTGAGTCGGGTGTTGAAATTGCTCAGCATAAACCTTCTCTAATCATGATTGACAGTCAAACATCACGTGTAGATATCACTGCGCTGGCCAACGTAATTGAGTCGAAGCTAGAATATAAGCCGCACATCATCATTTTTGATGAGTTTACGGACCATAGACTATCTGCGGAACACAATGCTAAAGTGTTCAGATTGGCCAAGCCACTTGATAATTATGCACTTGCCATGGTGCTAGATTCTATAATCGAGACAGTTCAGGACACGTATGCATGATAAAAGGCGTTCAAGCCTGATTTCGGATTGCTGTTGTGGGGCATCGTTATTAGCAAACAATGCTCAATCATAAATCAACCTTTGGGATGGTTCCTCAACAATCCGCTAAGCCACTGGCCGCTAGATGTGGCCTATATCTGATCTTTGGTCACAAGAATCCAGGATTAAATTCAAATTTATTGCTTTAAATCATAATTTTAATCAAGCGTATAAAAATGGCTTACGAGGTAAGTAAGCCTTTATAGACGTTATTAGCCTTTTCAAAGGCGTTTTGTTTCTCTAATAATCGGGCTAATAAACGTCCATCTTCGGGATTGCTAGCCAGTTCGAGAGCTTTTCTGACCGCTTTTTCAGCCAATTCGTTATCACCACTGTTATAAGCCAAATGCGCCAAAACTGAATACAACTGTGCGTTGTTCATATCCACTTTTATCCAACTTTCTATCAGGCGCATCGCAAGATGAGGTGAAGGATGTTTAAGTTGTTTAAATAAACTATGGAACGCAGGATTTCTGGTTTTCTTAGCAAGGTCAACTAAAATAGGTTCTGCGTCTTTGGACAGTCCTTGATCAATAAGTAATTGCACATATACGATTTGATTAGCAATATCTTTTTTGGCAACGCGAGGCAACGAAGCCCACTTTTCTTTAAGCGCATTTGCGCCTTGTTTACTTGCTATTTCGGCAAACTCACCTTGCACAGCTTGCTGTGCCCACTGCACATAGTCATCACCCAATACTTTTTTATGTGCACTGAGCTTCTCTTTTACTAGTGTCCATTTACCCAGTGCTGCAAGCGCCGACAGCCATAACCTAACAACAACAGCTTGTTGTTGAGCTTTGGCATCAATACTTTCTAATATCAGTTCAGCTTGTTGAAATTGATGCTGTTGTATTAACCATGCTGCTTGTTGTATTTTTGCTGATGCTTCTGACTCAGGAAAAGTCTCAGCGATACTTAAGAGGTTTTCAACGTTGTTGCCATTATTAATGCGTCTATCAATGTCTGCCGCCAGCATATAGTTAGCACCATCGAATTCACCAGGAAAGGTTTTATTGATGTACTTCTGTGCACCTTCATAATCACCGATGGCACAAGCATTAATAGCGCTGAATAAGGCTTTACTTTGTTTTCTTTTAGACAACATGCCAAACCAGTTGCGCGAGCCAGCAATCATTCTAAAAATGCGCTTAATTGCCCACCACAAAATAACCATAACAACGAAACCAATAAGTAGGCTTATAACTGCACTAATAACCGTCATTTGGATGCGCCATTCACCCATTGCTATGAATATGCGACCTTTTTCACCTATAGCCGCATGTCCAAATAATAGGCCGCCAAAAAACACAATGAGTAGAAAAAAGTAAAGCAGTAGTTTTCTCATAACGCACCTGTGTCGGTATTATTGTTGAAAACACGTTGCACCCGCTGTTCAATGATATCTTTCAGTGCATCGGCTGATTGTAATTGACGTGGGTAGTCTTTCGCTACATCGGTATTTTGAAGTTGCTGCAGGGCATCGGCAAACTGCTTCACATTGTTATCGTCTAGTTGAAAGTGCTCAACCACAAGTGCGGTAGCCTGTTGTAATGCATTCGAATATAAGCTTTCTTGCTGCTCCAATGCGGCACTTTTTGCTTGCGACAATGCTAGTTTGAGTTGCTCTGTAATTAACCAACGCTGTTTGCTCGAAAGGTAGGGAAGAATCGGCTTATCGCTAGTCTCTATTTGAATAAAATCGTCAACTAGTGAATTCCATGTTTTGCTAATGTTGGTTCGCCAATCACTGATATTTTCACTGAGTTCATTCTGCTCCTTGTTATCATCAATTTCAGGAATCTTAAGCGCATTTAGCGGCAAATTACTAACTTGAGGTATCATACCAGATAGCGCCAATGCGACTGAATTAATCGATACAGGATTTATTTGATGTAATATTTGAATATCTTGTGCTATGAGTTTTCGCACCGGAAATAAAGATGGGTCGCCAATATCTTCTAATCGGGAATCGGCAGCTTGCAACATTAACATGGCAGTACTTACATCATTTTCTAACCACAATTTGCGTCCGGCTATGCGCACCAAATAATCAGCTTCTGCCAATAACCAATCCGCGGGGCGTCTCCCCGACATGTCTGCAACTTGCGATTTTAACGCATCGTTTGCATCTGCATTCTGTAGTATTTGTTGCAGCAAACTATCCATGTTTTTATTCAAAACCTGGTTTTGCTCGCTCAAGTTTGCGTTGATTTGAAGTAATTCGGCATCATACGTTGCAAAGACCCCATCTATTTTTGATATCGACGAGTCTATGCTGGACAATTCAGCTTCGATCTTTACGCTTGTGTCTGAATCGTTTGTCTGATTTTGCTGCCACTGGTACCAAGTCCAGGCCGCGGCGGAGCATATACCGACAATTAACAAAAAGTTAAATACGCTAAAAAGCCAGAGACCAACCGTCTTTACTTTTGTAGGCGCAGTTTCTGCGTCGGAAACTGACTCAGACTCAATAATAACTGCATCCTCTACAACGTTTTCTGTGCTGTCTATTTTGCTGTCAGAAGGGCTTGACTCTTTGTCACTCATGTTGTGTTCCTTTAACTTGATTAGCGGCAGCAATGAGATGGCTGTCGGTAGCACCATTACTGGTGAAAATATGCTTTGCGCCTAACGCGCTGAGATGTTGTTTTAATCTTTTACTGACGACTATCCATTGACATTTACTTAGCCAATCATGCGCAAAAAAATTATAGGCAGCATCAATAATTTCCGTGCTCGTGGCAATAATACATTGAATATCGTTAGCCTCAAAGTGTGCCGTATAATACGGTTCTTTTAGAAGAATACGCTCATATAAATCAAATTCTTTGAGTGCAATACTATTTGCACTCAGTGTGTCGATAATCAGATTTCTACCACCCTTGCCTTTAAGTATAGCAACCTTTGGGTTTTTAATTTTTAGGTGTGAAATGCTGGCCAAAATCCCTTCTGAGTTTGATGGTCGGGCTTGCACAACTTGTGTGTGGCGGCTAGATAATCTTTTGGCTGTGCTAGCACCAACGGCGATAAAGACTAAACTTGATGTTTGAGAGTGTGTTAAGGCATTAATATAAAGGTCGGCTGCTACCGTACTCGTGACCACAACAAGATCTGGGTTAAATTCAAATAGCGCTGGTAATAGTGCAGCCGCGTCCGGTAACGCAACTGTTTCAATTAAACCGCAACCGAGCGCTCTTAATCCTGCCTCTTGAAAGCACGCTACTGAATCGGCTAATTTAGCTTTTGGACGCAGTATCAAATACATGTTGGTTTTTGCCTCTGAGTTTATTTAATCAGTGCTTAAGGAATCCAGAATAGACCTCGCGCCTTTTGCTAGTAGTTCATTCGCCACACTCTCACCTATCTGCTCGGCATCGGTTAAGGGCCCCTGAGCGTGCGCTTTCAGCATTGTTTTACCATCAGGCGTACCCACAAGCCCGCGCAATAATAGTAAGTTACCGTCAAGTACTGCGTAACTGCCAATAGGGACTTGGCAACTGCCCTCCAGTCGAGCGTTCATTGAACGCTCTGCTTTAACGCGAATTGCCGTGGCAGTGTGATTAAGTGGTGCTAACAATGCGATTAATTCAGCATCGTCATTGCGACACTCAATACCGACTGCGCCTTGGCCAACAGCCGGTAAGCTAAGGTCAGCGTTGATTTCTTGTTGTATACGGTGATGCATACCTAAACGTATTAGTCCTGCTGACGCCAATATAATAGCGTCATATTGACCATCATCCAACTTTGATAATCGAGTATTTACATTGCCACGCAAATCTTTAATGATTAGATCGTCACGAAATGCACGTATCTGGCATTGTCTACGCAAACTAGATGTACCAACAACAGCACCTTTAGGAAGTGCTTGTAGTGACTCAAAGGTATTTGAAACAAACGCATCAAACGGATTTTCACGTTCACAAATGGCGTGTAAACCAAAACCGTCAGGGAAAGCAACGGGTATGTCTTTCATTGAGTGCACTGCGATATCAGCTTCGCCATTTTGCATGGCAATTTCAAGTTCTTTAATGAATAGACCTTTGCCCCCAATTTTGGCTAGAGGTGTATCTAAAATGCGATCGCCTTGCGTTGACATAGGCAGCAGCTTAACCGTTACTTGCGGATGATGTTCAAGTAATTTGGCTTGCACATACTTGGCTTGCCACATAGCTAAATCACTTCTTCTAGTGGCAATTCGAATAACGCGTTGTGAAGATTTGTTTGTGCTCATATTACCTATCTGTTGTGTTCTCTAAGCTAGTTTGGCTTGAATAAATGCGGAAATGTCAGCAACCTCAGGCATACATACATTGTGTTGCATCATGTATTCATTCCATTCAACATTGTAGCCATTTTCTTTCATTGTTTGAAAGGCTGAATTACCTAAAAATAAAGGCACAACTTCATCTTGTTGGCCGTGAGCAAAAAATACGGGTGTATCTTGGTTCTCAGCGGATTTCTCAGCACTTAAATTTTGTGGTGCACACATGTAGGTGCTCAAAGCGACAATACCCGCTAAAGGCTGAGTAAATCTAGCACCTAGATACAATGCAATCACGCCACCTTGTGAAAATCCAATGAGCATAATTTTTGTAGAATCAATGCCAGATGCCATTTCAGCTCGAATAAGCTGCTCAATGCGTTGCGATGAATCAATAACACCGTCAAGATCTGCGCGTGAATCCATATCCATCGATTTAATGTCATACCATGCACGCATTTCCATGCCATTATTGATGGTAACCGGACGAATAGGTGCATGCGGGAAAATAAACTTAACACCTAATCCGTCGGGTAACTTAAGTTCAGGGGCGATAGGTGCAAACCCGTTGCCCGAATCACCTAAGCCATGTAACCAAATTATAGTGGATTTATGCTCGCCTTGCGGCTGAATTTGAACGGCAGATAATAATTCTTGAGTCATTAATTTATCCTTGCAGCTTGAGCTTTACAGGTTGGCCAGCTTGTTTACTTACCGCTTCATCAAAAAACTCAAAAAATTCAACGCCAGTGCGCTCATCTATCCATACACCATCGTTGTAATTAAAGTGATGACCATTAAATTTTGTCGCGACCCAAAGCTGATGCAATGGCGCCTGTTTGTTCAAAATTATTTTAGTGTGATCAAGCATGGTTAAAGTCAGGATTCCGCCCGCACCTTCATAGTCGATGTCTACTTCACATACATCTAAGGCCTCTTCAATAGAAATAAAGAGAGTGTCTATTAGTTCGTGGTACTCAGTATCTTTTATCATTTGGTTTTCCAATTTGCACACTTTACTTTTGCTTATGCTACCATTGTTAATAATAGCAACACTATCAAATAGCAAAAATTCATAAATATGTCCGAAACTACTCCTGTTTACACCTCCCCAAAAACTGCTCAACAGTTAGGTAACCTTTTTATCGTTGCAGCACCATCTGGCGCGGGGAAGTCAACGCTGATTAGAGAGATTCTAAATAAGTCTAGCGAACAACAGCCTATGCAGTTATCGGTATCACACACCACTCGCGCGCCCAGAAAGGGCGAGCAAAATGGAGTTGAATATCATTTTGTTGACCACGCTACATTTGAAAGCATGATTGAAGCTGATGCTTTTTATGAACATGCTGAGGTATTTGGTAATTATTATGGTACCTCCAAAGCAGCAATTAGCGATAAGCTTCAGCTAGGTATTGACGTATTCTTAGATATTGATTGGCAGGGTGCTCGACAAGTTAAGCTGCAAAATCCGTCGGTAATAAGTATTTTTGTGTTACCCCCTTCGGTTGCAGCGTTGCAAGTTAGATTATCCGGTCGTGGACAGGATTCTGAGGGGGTTATTGCGAAACGGATGGCTGAGGCGCAGTCAGAAATGTCGCACTTCAATGAATTCGATTTTGTCATCGTAAATGATAATTTAGCAATCGCGCACACTGACTTTGAGTCGATCATCACGGCGCAACGTCTTTGTTTAGAAAATCAACTTATCAGGCATGCTTCACTTTTTGCGAGCTTGTTTGTAATAAAGTAGTCCAATTGGTCTTGAGCTAAACGAATTTACTATGCTTTAGTAATGTTATGCAGTATACTTCGCGACCATTTTTTGAAATACCCATTGATTTTATCGGAGCACTATATGGCACGTGTAACAGTTGAAGATGCTGTAAACCAAATTGGTAACAGATTCGATTTAGTATTAGTTGCAGCTCGTCGCGCGAGACAACTCGCTACAGAAGGCAAAGAGGCACTAGTGGATGTGGGTAACGATAAGCCAACGGTAGTTGCTCTTCGTGAGATTGAGTTAGGTTTGGTTACGGCTAAAACAGTTGAACAATCAGACTTGCACGACCAACGCGAACAAGAAGAAGCAGAATTTGCTTCAGTGGCGAGCATCCTTTCAGAAAAATAAAAATTAAATGCCAGGTTCAAATGCCTCTTTGGCTCAGTAAACTAGCGCTCTAATTCAATTATTTAGCTGAAAACAAAAATATATTATAAAACGCCGATGAAAATCGGCGTTTTTTGCGTTTGCAAAGCGCGAAAATAACCGTATTCTACATTCATTGTTACTTACTTTTCTAATTGTTATCTGTGTATCTATTTGAAGGTTTAAAAACTAAGGTAAGTAAATACTTACCACAAGATCAAGTCGAATATATTCAAGCGGCTTACATACTTGCGCGCGACGCTCACGACGGTCAAACGCGCAGTAGTGGCGATCCCTACATAACTCATCCTGTGGCCGTTGCTGGTATTCTTGCCGACATGGATCTTGACTATGAGACTCTAATGGCGGCACTACTGCATGACGTCATTGAAGATACACATTACAGCAAAGAAGATTTAACCCTCGCTTTTGGTGCAACAGTCGCTGAGTTAGTTGAAGGTGTGAGTAAGTTAGATAAGCTAACATTTGGCAGCAAACAAGAAGCGCAGGCTGAAAACTTTCGCAAGATGCTAATGGCGATGGTACAAGATATTCGGGTTATCTTGATTAAGCTAGCTGACCGCACGCATAATATGCGAACGCTGGGCTCATTGCGCCCCGATAAACGCCGTCGTATTGCCTTAGAAACACTTGAAATTTATGCACCGTTGGCCCACCGCTTAGGTATTCATGACATAAAAAATGAGCTTGAAGACCTCGGTTTTCAAGCTATGTACCCCATGCGTCATCGTGCTTTGCGCTCTGCGGTAAACCAAGCGCGAGGCAATCGCAAAGCGATAATTGAAAAAACGCAAAATGAATTGGTCCAGCGCCTCGAGTCATATGGTATTCAGGGCACTGTGCTAGGTCGTGAAAAGCATCTTTATAGTATTTATCGTAAGATGAAAAACAAAGAGCTGTCGTTTACTGAAGTCATGGACATCTATGCTTTTCGAGTTGTCGTAGAGAATGTGGATAATTGTTATCGCGTTCTAGGTGCTATGCATGGCATGTATAAGCCAATCGAAAATCGCTTCAAAGACTATATCGCTATTCCGCGTACTAACGGTTATCAATCGTTACATACATCATTGATTGGGCCTCATGGTATTCCTGTTGAAGTACAAATTCGTACTGCAGAAATGGATCATATGGCTGACAAAGGTGTCGCCGCTCATTGGCTTTATAAGAAAGCTGCGGATAAAGGCACGACCGCACAACTTCGGGCAACGCAATGGATGCAGTCGTTAATCGAACTGCAGCAGAGCTCCAGCACATCGGCTGAATTTATTGAAAGTGTAAAGTCTGATTTATTCCCAGAAGAAATTTATGTATTTACTCCTAAAGGCACTATTATTGAGCTACCGATGGGCGCAACAGCGGTTGACTTCGCGTATGCAGTGCACTCTGATGTGGGTAATACATGTGTTGGCGCAAGGGTGGAACGTCGAAACTACTCATTGAGTAAGCCCTTGGAGAACGGTCAAAGTATAGAAATTATTACCTCTCCAAGAGCGAAACCTAACGCAAACTGGCTGAACTTCGTGGTTAGTGCGCGTGCTCGCAGTAATATTCGCCACTTCCTCAAACGCCAACAATCTGAAGATGCAGTAAGTATGGGTAACCGTTTATTGCGGCATGCTTTAGGCACGATTAAGTTAGATGAAATATCTCCAGGGGAAATTGCTCGCGTAGTTGAGGAAACTAAGTACGACAGTTTTGATGATTTACTTACAAATATTGGCATGGGTAATGAATTAAGTGCAATAGTTGCTAGGCGTTTAGTCGGAGAAAACGCTGAGCTTTCTGACAAAAAATCGCATGTTGCAATACGCGGTACGGAAGGTTTATCGGTACATTTTTCACGTTGTTGCCATCCTATTCCTGGTGATGAAGTGGTTGCTATTTTGTCACCGGGTCGCGGTATTCTTATTCACCAAACGGGTTGCACTAATATTCGCAAGCTCAGCAGAGAAGAACCACAGCGCGTATTACCAATGGAATGGGATGATGTGCCCCATGGTGAGTTTAAGGCTGCATTGCGTCTAGAACTATTCAATCATCAGGGTACGTTAGCCGCACTAACTAGTACTATTGTGAGTTGTGACTCAAGTATTATTAATTTACAAACAGAAGAACGTGAAAATAGTATTTATGTCATAGATATAGAGCTCACGACCAAAAATCGCGTTCACCTTGCTAAGGTTATGCGCAGAATTCGTAGCATGCCTGAACTTCAAAAAGTATCACGGCACAGTCAATACAAACCAAAGTAATTTATTTTAAAAAAAGGGAAAAATCATGCCTAAGTCTATCATACAGACCGACGATGCACCTGCTGCTATAGGCACATACAGTCAAGCGGTCAAAGCCGGCACAACAGTGTATCTATCGGGCCAAATTCCATTAGTACCGAGTACCATGGAGATGGTCTCAGACGACTTTGCTGAGCAAGCGGTGCAAGTGTTCGAAAATTTAAAAGCAGTATGTACTGCTGCTGGCGGTGATACGTCACACTTGGTTAAGGTTAATATATTTTTAATTGACCTTGGTCACTTTGCGACCGTTAACCAAATTATGGCTACTTACTTTAAACAGCCTTATCCCGCGCGTGCTGCTATTGGTGTATCTCAATTGCCCAAAGGCGCGCAAATTGAGATTGATGGTGTGATGGTGCTACCCGAGTAGCACCTGGAGACATCTGTATGAATCAAAGCATGTCGATGGAACGTTATACTCGTATTCGACAACTACTAAAAATGAGACAACCTGATCTCACCGTATGTTTGGAAGAGGTGACTAAAGCGCATAATGTTTCTGCCGTTATTCGCACATGTGATGCAGTAGGTGTTCATCAAGTTCATGCCGTATGGAATGAACCTGAAAACCTTCGAAAATGCACTGCAATGGGCAGTGACGTTTGGGTGAAAACGCAACTTCACAACACTATTCAACAAGCAATTGGTCATTTTAAAGAGCAGGGTATGCAGGTCCTAGTTACTCACTTAGACGACGATGCTTGTGATTTTCGTGACGTTGACTACACCAAACCTACCGTTGTTTTGTTGGGCCAAGAAAAGACAGGAGCCACGCCTGCGGCTATTGCGTTAGCCGACCAATCTATCATTGTGCCAATGGTCGGAATGGTACAATCTCTTAATGTATCTGTGGCAGCGGCAATTGTGATGTATGAAGCTCAGGGGCAGCGGCAGGCTGCCGGTATGTATGAAACCCAGAGTTTAGATGAACAAGAATGCCAAGCAACGTTGTTCAAAGGAGGCTTCCCGGTTCTTTTTAAAGAATGTCAGCGCAGAAACCTTCCTTTTCCACATATCGATGGCGTCGGCCGTATACAAGCAGATGATGCTTGGTGGAAAGCGCTACAATTTTCAAAATAGCAGTAAAACAACTAAACTAAATCAGACTCAAAATATCCCTTAATAAGTAACTTAAAAAAGATGCGGATTTTATGAAATCATTTTTGCGTTAGCTTGGTCTGTTGTAATGTATAAAATAACTGAATCTTAGATTAGCCTTAATCGACGATCTGTCCACGCGATTTAAATCGAACTTACCTGTTAAATTCATGTGTGGAATTTAATAAAAAGGAATAAATATGAAAAAATGGTTATTGTTAGCGGCATTCGCTTTAACAGCAGCAGTATCAACATCGGCATTAGCGTTAGATAGAACCGTTATTGCAGACAAAGCTGAAAATGTAACGCCCTTGTTAAATGGTTCAATGGCACCTAGTGTTACTGTGAAAACTGCGGATGGTTCTCCGGTGAGTCTACAAGCTTTGCTTATGCAAAAACCAACGGTTCTGATCTTTTACCGCGGTGGATGGTGTCCTTACTGCAGTCGTCAATTGGCTGAGTTAAAGTCAATTGAACAAGACTTAGTAGACGAAGGTTACCAAGTGTTAGCAATATCTCCTGAATCACCAAAGAAACTACAATCCCAAAAACTAGAAACTGAGTTTGCGGTTACCTTGATTTCTGATGAAAGCTTGGCGGCTATTCGTGGATTTGGTGTTGGTTTCTATGTTCCCTCTGATACTCGAAAGCTTTACAAAGACCGCATGAATGTTGACCTTACAGCTGATGTTACGAAAACTGCTGTATTGCCAGCTCCTGCTATTTTTATCCTAGATGAGGCTGGTACAGTGCAGTTTAGCTACGTTAATCCTAACTTTAAAGTACGTCCATCGGCTGCACTAGTGTTGAGCGCTGCCAAGCTGGTTAAACCACAAGCGTAAACCGATAACGCAATTATCCCTAGCGCCAAAAGGCAAACGATGAAATTTATTCAACGTTTGCCTTTTTTTATGTCTTATTAGATTTGGCGATGGACTAATAAATAGCAAATTTGGCTGCACTTAAAGCAGCCTTACGTGTTTGAGACGCTGCGTTGGTACCTAAATAAAATCACCCTTTAATATCGGTAATCAGACCGTTGTTAAACCAATAACTGCAATAGGTTATAAATTTTATAGCGTTTTTGGGTGTATACTAGAAGCCTTACCACATCAATCGATTATAAGGAAAGTGACATGTATCGTTTAAAATTATTAAGTGGCTTAGCATGTGTTTTTTTACTCAGTGCCTGTGCATCTTATGGATCAGGGACTAACGTTGAAAAGCGCGCAGCAATATTGGAAATGCAACAAAACACGCTGGAAAAGCTGTATCTGAAAAAGCCCGCAGCTAGAGATGAATTAAAAGCATCACCCGGTTACGCTGTATTTTCTAACGCTAACATTAATTTGTTCTTAGTTTCAGCTGGAACTGGTTATGGTGTCGTAAATGACCGTGTTCAAAATAAAAAAACCTATATGAATATGGCTGAAGGCGGTGTTGGGTTTGGCATAGGCGCAAAAGATTATCGTATTGTTATGGTATTTCACAATGAAGCTGCTATGCGCAATTTCGTAGAACAAGGCTGGACCTTTGGTGGTAACGCCGATGCCGCTGCTAAAGCAGGTACAAAAGGCAAGTCGATTGAAGGCGAAGCCTATTATGGTGATGTAACGGTATATACCATGACTGAAAGCGGTTTAGCTTTGCAAGCGACGGTTAAAGGCACAAAATTCTGGAAAGACGATCAGCTTAACTAAGTCAATATCTAGTGTCAGCTTGCAACAATGATTGCTCAAAGCATGTCACTTTATTGTTGATCTGCAACAAAGCTCCCAAAGTTGAATGACATAACACCGTGAACTAAAGAAAAAGACTAACCTGCTATTACGCGGTTAGTCTTTTTCCAAACCTGATTGCCAGAACAGGTGGCTTAATTGCAAAGGTCTGGTAAAGTTTAGGTATAAGGTTAATCTTACAACTAAAAGAATACTATGAAATGAAGTCACTGGCTGATACGCCGGTTACCACGCTGAAAGGTGTCGGAGCAAAAGTTGCGGAAAAACTCAAAAAACTCGGTCTTGTTACTCTACAAGACGTAATTTTTCACCTCCCTGCTAGGTATGAGGATCGCACGCGCATTTATCCTATGGGTGACCTGCACGCTTATCTGCATGTGTCGATCCAAGGCGAGATTATGTCAGCCGACATTCAATACGGTAAACGCCGTATGCTGCTGGTTAAAGTGAGTGATGGCAGCGGTTCAGTTACTCTGCGCTTTTTTCATTTCTCTGCTGCTCAAACGAAGTCATTAGCAATCGGCAATATCATTCGTGCTTTTGGTGAAGTTCGCACGGGTAAAGCAAACCTTGAAATGATGCATCCAGAATACAAGATTGTTGATGACCCTGAAAATAACAACCTAGAAGAGTCATTAACACCTGTTTATCCAACAACCGAAGGCGTTAGGCAACTCACGCTGCGCAGTTTAACTGAGCAAGCTTTAAAGCAGCTGGATAAAGGCGCATTGCTAGAGTTATTGCCGAATGACCTGTATGAGCATCAAGTATCTCTAACCGATGCTTTGCATATAGTGCACCGACCACTGCCAGATATCATCATTGAAGATTTGATTGAGGGTAGGCATCCTGCCCAAAAGCGTTTAGTGATTGAAGAGCTGTTGGCGCATCATTTAAGTATGTTGAAAGTACGTTCACAATCTAATGCTGAGCCGGGCATTGCGGTAAAAATAGATGAGCCACTAAAGCAAAAATTTTTAGCTAGCCTTCCTTTTGAACCAACAGGCGCACAAGCTCGTGTGGTCAGTGAAATTGAGCAAGACATGCAACATGCTCAACCTATGATGCGTTTGATACAGGGCGACGTTGGCTCAGGTAAGACGCTGGTTGCAGCACTCAGTTCATTATCTGCTATTAGCGCTGGTTATCAAGTTGCCTTGATGGCACCAACCGAACTCTTGGCGGAACAGCACACTCGTAATTTCACGGATTGGTTTACGCCTTTAGGTATCAACGTAGGCTGGCTGGCGGGCAAGTTAAAAGGTAAAGCCAGAACCGAAACTCTTGAACAGCTAGCGCTGGGTGAGATCCAAATGCTAATAGGCACTCATGCGATATTTCAAGAGCAAGTAGAATATAAGAATCTGGCAATGGTGATTGTTGATGAGCAGCATCGTTTTGGTGTCCATCAACGTTTGGCGTTGCGCAAAAAAGGAGAGAAGCTTGGCAAATATCCTCATCAACTAATAATGACTGCCACGCCGATTCCGCGCACGTTAGCCATGACAGCCTATGCTGATTTAGACACCTCCATTATTGATGAATTGCCTCCAGGAAGAACCCCGGTAACAACCGTAGTGTTACCCGACAGTAGACGCGGTGATGTAATCGAGCGTGTTCGCAAGGCTGCGGTTGAACAAAAACGCCAAATATATTGGGTGTGCACACTTATTGATGAATCAGAAGTATTGCAATGCCAAGCGGCCGAAGACGCTGCAGTTGCATTGAGAACTTTGTTAACAGAGCTCAAAGTTGGATTGGTCCACGGGCGTTTGAAGGCAGCAGAAAAACAACAAGTCATGGATGATTTTAAGCAGGGAAAGCTTGATTTGTTGGTTGCGACTACCGTCATTGAAGTTGGTGTTGATGTTCCCAATGCGAGTTTAATGATTATTGAAAACCCAGAACGTTTGGGTTTAGCTCAGTTGCATCAGTTGCGCGGCAGAGTAGGGCGCGGGTCGGTTGAAAGTCACTGTGTACTAATGTATTCAGGTCCGCTATCGAAAACAGCAAGTAAACGTTTAGGTGTTTTACGTGAATCGACGGACGGGTTTTATATTGCTGAAAAAGACTTGGAAATTCGCGGCCCAGGTGAAATATTAGGAACTAAACAAACGGGCATAGCCGACTTAAAAATCGCCGATTTAATACGCGACGCAGCGCTTATCCCAGAAATAAAAAATATGGCTGAACTCGTATGGCGCGAATATCCAAGCAATTCACAAGCGCTTATTAATAGATGGCTAGCGTATAAAGAGGAGTATGGGAATGCGTGAACCGAATGCTGCTATGAACGAGCAACGTGGGCAAGATTATAATACCGGAATAGTCATTGTTGTTGAGGACCGCGAGCGCATTTCCCCTCAGGAGGATGCAAACAGATTATCGGCTGAAACGGGTTTCCCAATAGTTAAGCGTGGCGTTCAGCGTGCCAATGAGAAATCAAATAGTCCGTCATCAAAACATAAGACAGTAAACAAAAAAACGCACAAAACCCCCAAAACCACTGTGAAAGGTGACATCGCTAATTCCGATGCCAAAGAACTTAGTGAGTGGCAACTGGTTTATACCCCGCAAGGTCTTGCTTTGCGTTTGAGCAATGAGCCGAGTTGGGGTGATATCATCGTTGATTTTAACTCCCCTGCGCTTAATTACCGCAAGCTACATGGTGGTGGTCGCAATGAAGCGTTAGCCAAAGCCATTGGTATAAAAGGCAAGGATTCACTTTCCGTAATCGATTGTACTGCGGGAATGGGTAACGATAGTTTTATTATGGCTAGTGTGGGCGCTCATGTCACTATGTTAGAGCGCAGTCCAATTATAGGTGCCTTGTTAGAGGATGCGCTAAACCGTATTGAAGTGGTTCCTGAATTTTGGGGACGAATGTTACTGGTCAAAACCGATGCGACAGACTATATTTTGAAGCAAGGCGCAAAGAAAGATGCTAAACCTTTGGCTGACGTGATTTATCTTGACCCAATGTTTCCTCACAAAAAGAAGTCGGCATTAGTGAAGAAAGAAATGCGCGCATTTCAACAACTGTTAGGTGCTGACGTGGACAGTGCGCAATTATTGGATGCGGCATTAAAGCATGCAGGTAGTCGGGTAGTCGTTAAAAGACCCAGTTCTGCTGAACCAATTGAATTGGCGTCTGGGCGCAAACCTAACACAGCAATTGAATCAAAAAAGCACAGATTTGATGTATATATACAACACTGATACTCTAAATCAAATAATCGTTAAATAGCTTATTTGTTAGCATAGATGCTTTCAAATAGACGCACAATATAATAAGAAGGAGTGACCATGATTGAAGTAGGCGGCACATTACCAGAAGCGGTATTTAGTATCTTACAAGATGGTGAAATAAAAAATCCTCATACAGGTAACTTATTTAGTGGAAAGAAAGTGGTAATGTTTGCGGTTCCGGGCGCATTCACACCTACCTGCTCAGTAGCACATCTGCCAGGGTACGTTGCTTTAGCTGATAAAATTAAAGCTAAAGGCGTCGATGCCATTATCTGCATTTCCGTTAACGATGCTTTTGTAATGGATGCTTGGGGTAAGTCACAAAACGCAGATGAAATTATGATGTTGGCAGACGGAAACGGTGTTTTCGCTCAGTTAATTGGTCTGGACATGGATACTGACGCGTTTGGTGGCATTCGTTCAATTCGTTACAGCATGATTGTTGAAGACGGTGTTGTTCGTGTACTGAATGTCGAGGACCCAGGTCGTTTTGAAGTCAGTGACGCCGACACCATATTGAAGCAACTGTAAGTAATATTTCACTAAAGCTAATGCATTTAGTGAAATAAAAAGCATTATAACAAGCCATCTAGTTGATGGCTTGTTATTAAACAGCGATAATACTCTGTGTCCATAACAACGAGTAGTAACGTGATCAAGACAGAAGTTATTGTAATAGGGGCAGGCGCAGCCGGTTTATTTTGTGCAACCGAAGCTGGTAAACGCGGTCGTAAGGTCATTGTTTTTGATCATGCTAAACGATTGGGCGGCAAGATCCTCATGAGTGGAGGCGGTCGTTGTAACTTCACTAACATGTATACCTCACATGAAAACTTTTTATCTCAGAATCCCCATTTTTGTAAGTCTGCATTAAGCCAATATACCCAATGGGATTTTATCTCATTAGTTAACGAATATGGTATCAAGCATCACGAAAAAACACTCGGTCAGTTGTTTTGCGATGACAGCGCTAAAGAAATTGTTGATTTACTCTTGGCTGAATGTAAAAAAGCCAATGTTGATATTAAGAATCGAACAGAAATTATCGATATCGAATATGTTGAAAATCGATATGTGGTGAATACCAGTCAAGGCACTTTTAGTAGTGAGTCATTGGTAATTGCTACCGGTGGTTTGAGTATGCCAAAACTCGGCGCAAGCCCGTTTGGTTATAAAGTTGCTGAGCAGTTCGGCTTACCCATTATTCCAACAAAAGCAGCACTCGTGCCCTTTACGTTGCATGAGCATGACAAGGCTGTAATAGGCGAACTCAGCGGAATTTCAGTGGATGCGAGCGCGAGTTGCAGCAACACCAGTTTTAATGAAAGTATTCTGTTTACCCACCGTGGTTTGAGTGGTCCTGCAGTGCTACAAGTTTCCAGTTTTTGGGACCCTGGACAAGAGGTAGAGTTTGACCTTTTTCCAAACGGTGACTTATTCCAAGATTTACTAGAGCAACAACAGTCGAATCCAGAAATACAATTGTCTACAGCTCTTGGGAAACACTATTCAAAACGCTTTGTACAAGCTGCGATCCCCTATTTTGAATTGGACAATAAGCCGCTTAAACAATACAACGAAAAACAACTTCAAACCGCGGCCGAGGCCTTTACGCAATGGCAAATTAAGCCAAATGGGACTGAAGGTTACCGCACCGCGGAGGTTACATTAGGTGGCGTTGATACTGACTATATTTCATCAAAAAATATGCAAGTTAAGGACCAAGAAGGGTTGTTCTTTATAGGTGAAGTGCTTGATGTAACCGGTTGGCTCGGTGGCTATAATTTCCAATGGGCATGGTCTAGCGGTTGGGTTGCAGGGCAGGTGGCTTAATTTGATTTATTGGACGGCAAATGGAGACAAACTAGCTAGGTACATATTTTACTAGGCACTATTTCCGCAATTTTTTGATTCTAAATAGATGCAAATATTTCGTCGTTTTCAAGTACTACACATGTCGTCGAGAATACTACTTTGACTTGCGCCCGAACGACATAAGCGTCTTGCTCTATAAAATAGACAATAAAAAACTCATACTACTTGAAGACTATAAGGCCACCGAGGTCACTGACTTCACGCCTAATATAATGGCTTTGGATATTAGCCCTTTTAAAAAAGCAATTGAGCCATTCAATGGGAACAACTAGATATATTAAAAACTATAGTAGAAAAGCACCCTGAAGTGATAGAGCAAAAAGGCACTAATAATGCCACCTTGATATTGATTGCCGCCTCGCGCAACACTAGCTTAGAGTATCTGCTCTCAATCAGTACCCAAAATATTAACGAAATTACGAATGACGGGTATACGCCGATTATGCTTGCCATACTAGCGGACAATATTGAACGCACCGAAATGCTAATACGACATGGTGCAAGAATAGATAGTTACTCGCAATCGGGCTATAGTGCGAAGTAAATCGAGTATTGGCTAGAGAACTATTATGTTGTTGGGGAAGACGTAAAATCACACATAATGATGCGGCTTAACAAGGCCGTTGCAAAACAACATCTCTAATACTTGATTAAACCTATTAAATGAAAATCTGTCATCTTCTCTCGACTGATTACATCGATAGTTGAATCCCAAGTCAAACCTTTATGAGCATCACTTTTTTACTTACACGATGCCAATTACAGTCTTCTCAGTAATCTACATGATGTATGAGCATTAATTAGCACTTAAGCGAGCTAACACTCATGTTCAGAGTGGTTATGGACACCGTTGTTACGACGCCATCATAGTAACTGGATAAAAGTTGGTGAAACTATCATCAAAAATCAAAAAAATCTGTCGATCAGAACAATTGAAATTTGCAATTAGAAAGCAGCTCTTTGGCTCACTTATTCTAGTCAGCACAAGATGTTTCATGAATTCATGGACTGTTCTAGTGGCGCTTACTGAGGTAGTGATAAGTGCTAAGCTAAATTAGTTCTTAAATAACTGAGTGTTTAGTCTATATCCATAAAAAAGTGTCGGTAATTTTTACACCTACTTAAGAAGATTGTGGTCATTATTTTTAACTTATTGATATTTAACATTTTTAATTTAGGCCTAATATTTGCATATAGAATATCGTAATTTACCTTCTTATCAATGTCACCATGAAGCGATGGATATTAAAGGCGGCCTGTGTATAGGAACGCCTTTTTATTTATATAATGGAAGTAGTAAATAATACATCACTTAAGCTAAGAATTAGCGTTATATAACCTAAATACGAAAGGACTTAATAATGAATACACTAAGAAAATATGGGGCTGCATTAATACTAAGTTTGTCTGTAGCGTCATTCGCCAACGCTACCATCATTGAAGGTGAGTTACATAATACAGGTCTTGATAACTCAGGAGATTTAATTACTGGCGCAATCGCAGATGCTAACTGGACGGTAACAACCCCTCTCACAAGTGCAGTTGCATATTACAATACTGCATATTTTGCTAATGATGCCGACTCCCAGTGGATCTCAACCGATAGCAATGGTGGTACTTCAGTTTCGTTCGCTATTTTTCAAACAATGTTTAACCTAGACGGCTTTGATGCAACCACTGCTATGATCACGGGTTTATGGGGCGTTGATAATTCTGCAACAATCTTTCTCAATGGCTTCGATACGGGTGTATCTTTAGAATTTGGCTTCGACGCTTTTCAAACCCTTACTGCATTCAACATTAGCACTAATTTTGTTGAGGGAATGAACACACTTGAAGTAAGGTTGACTAATGGTTGCAATACATCATGCAACCCCGGTCCATTAGGTCTGCGCTTCGATAATTTACAGCTAAGTGCGACAGCAGTTCCAGAACCTATGAGCCTTGCTTTACTAGGTCTTGGTTTAGCTGGTTTAGGTTTTTCTCGTCGCAGAAAAGTTTAAGCTTTGTTAGATACTTGAAAAGCCTGCCCTGTGCAGGCTTTTTTAATACACTGACAAAAAACAATTGGCTCAGCCTCGATCTAAAACTAGATTTCTGACGACCCTATCTGTCACTCCCTGCAAAATCTATATTAGTCCTTTATTGAAGTAGTAAAGTTATTTTGGCCACGGGTTTGTATTATTTTCAATACCGATATTCTAATTCATTAGGGGTCAATCCGCCGTTATATGAATGTTCTGGTGTCGTTCTAACGATACCCAGCCGAGTTTAAACGTATGGCGTTACTCAAAGCTTCTGATGACGGTGTCACTGCTAACAGTGTTTGCGAAGAATCAGGGATCAGTTTTAGGTAATTAAGTCGTTGGAGTGATGCGTTTCGCTTGAAAGGTTATGATGCTTTCAAAGGGAATAAACAAACCAGTAATAATGAATTGATGAAGTTGAAGCAAGAGCTGGCTAAAGTAAAAGGAGAATCAATGGGGTCATATTCAAGGGGTCGTTGATATAGACTACAGAAATGTTATCATCTGTGCGCTCTGCTCTGGTCGTGCTCTTAAATTTAAATGTATTAGCTCAAGTTCGAACTGGCACATCTAAAGACTAATTTAAGATCTTATCCAAATAGTGAACTAAATTTGTCCTTATTTAATTATTATTTGTCTCAATTTATCATCCAATAAAACAAATTTGTGGAGGTAAATAAAATTTACTGATTTGCGAAATGCTTTGTGTTTCGGGGATTTTCGCTGCTTAGTAGCTTCAGTTAGGTTGCTTACTTCATTGGTCGAATTCCGAGCATAAAAAAAGACAACAATAGAAAAATAGGTACCAAACGATATGTTCTTCCTACGTCGTCTTTCTTAATTTATAGCCTGTTAAACTTGTTTAGCTCTAATCAATAAAGAGCCAACATCGGCTCGCACAACTTCTACCACGGTTCCTTTTACTAAGTCTTCGTGAGCGCTTAGATACCAAGTTATACCCGAAAACTGATATTTAGGCTTCTCTTTCATTGGCAGTGCAGCTTCAACATCTTCAGGTAATACAAAAGTATGTCCTACTAGGTCAGAATCAGGTCGCTTAGAGTCCACGCTATTTTGCAATTTTGAGAGTCTTTTCCATAGCAGAGCAGCAAAGACGACAGTAAAAATGGCAATTGAACTTATTGTCCAAGGAAACGTTTCTGGAATGAGTCCCAGCCACATTATTAATGCCGTGGCTATGGCTGCTAAACCAGTAAAAGTTAGGAAAAATGTGCTAAAACCTAAAACGACAACTTCAACGATTAAAAGTAATACACCTATAATTAATATTGTTTCAATCAAGTTATTAGCAACCAATTCCATATTAGACTCCTCTGTTCGTCATAGCGTTGATGATGCTTGTTGCTTGGGCTACTACGGACGCGATATCTGTTCCTGAGTCTGGCAGCAGCACAACACTCGACTCTTTCGCAATTGCTTTCTTAGCTTCAATCGCTCTCGTTGCCAGATCAAGTTGAATTGCTTTTTGACCTTGCTCAGTATTTGCTGCTTCACCGACTGTTCTCAAGGCCTCGGCTTGGGCTTCTGCAACAGCCACTATTGCCGATGCTTCACCTTCTGCGCGCAATATTTGTTCTGACTTGTCAGCTTCAGCTGCTAATACAACAGCGGCTTTTTGGCCTTCAGCGCGGTTGATAGCAGACTGTCTATCACCTTCAGATTCTAGAATTTGCGCGCGTTTCACTCTTTCGGCTTTCATTTGCGCTTCCATCGCTTCCATAATAGAACCCGGTGGAATGATGTCTTTAATTTCATAGCGCATAACCTGAATTCCCCAAGGACCGGCAGCTTGGTTAATTGCTGTTACGATATTTAAGTTTAATATATCTCTTTCTTCAAAGGTTTTGTCTAGTTCCATTTTGCCTAACTCCGAACGCATGGTGGTTTGCGCTAGTTGTATTACGGCAAAGGCATAATCTTCTACGCCATAGGTTGCTTTGTAAGGGTCCATTACTCGAAAATATAAAACGCCATCTACCATCAGTGAAATATTATCTTTGGTGATTGCACTCTGCTCTTGCACATCGACCGCTTGTTCTTTCAATGAACGGTCAGCTGCAATACGATCAATAAAGGGTAAAATGAAGTTTAGTCCAGCCTCTTTAGTCGACTGAAATTTACCAAATCGTTCAACAACGAAAACTCTGTTTTGTGGTACAAATTTAATGCTGTTTTTCAACAACACTAACACTAAGACGATAATGGCAACTTCTACGGTCAAGATGTAATCAAACAATATTTCCATGTACTACTTCCTTTTTTGATTTAATATTACGATTAGTTATAGCTACGTTTCATAATAGCCTATTCGTAAGTACTTCGCATTGTTACAGTGTAACAAAAGAAGAGCGGTTTTTTTAAGTGGAAAGTTCGAGTGCAGGATGCTGGTATAGTAACGCGTATAAATCTCAGTCATCTTCTTGCACCCTCAAGGCCATGCAGTCACTATCTTTACCAATAATCATAGATGAATCTACTCTAACACCGCTGCCCGAATAATTTCCTGAAACGGCGAATGTACATAGCTGAACATAGTATTTCCCCACTTTAGGCAGGGGCCAAAGTTGTTGGTAAACACAGTCACGCTCGCCAAAGTTACCTCCTTTTTCAGCCAGAGTTTGGTTGTTTTCATCTATGAGTTGGATATTAGCGCCACATCTGCCAACGACGGGTTTTGAAACAAAACCTTTTTGCTTTAATTCTTTGCTTAGCTGTAAACTTGTTTCAAGCAACCATGGATGGTTTGGGAATAAAGCCCACAATATAGGGAGTATGGCTTTATTACTGGGTATTAATGTCCACATGGGTTCATATACCATGATTTCTTTACGCAACAGTACATCAGCCAGCTTCGGTGTTTGGCCGGCCGTGACAGTTGGATTGTTAATAAAACTATTATCCGAGGAATCGACTATTTCTTGTCGAAGTTGTTCTAGAGCTGTTTCCCATGCCCACGTTTTCCAAATCCACTTGAGGGGCACTCCTGTAGCATCAACGATAACGCCGTCGTCATTCCACGTTAAGGAGTCTAAACCAACCACTCTTTCGCATTCCAACCCCGCGGCTTGAATTGCTTCTTGCATAAATAAGGCGTGGTAATCCTCTTCAGGATCGGTATCTTGCAGGACATGCACTTTGCCTTTTACGTCGCTCTTTTTCCATGCAGTGACTAGGTCAGTGAATAAGTTTTTACCCGCATCATGGCCACGTTTTATGTTCAGGTGCTTTGCCCACTTGCCTTGAACTTTACCCACCTCCATATAACAAGACGCTGAATCGCAATTATATTCGTACACTTTTAAGCCATTTTCAGACATAGCAAAATCGAACCGACTCGTGATTAGCTGATTCAAACGGTTGTCCCATGACTGTCTAATGCGTGGCAAAATACCTTCTGGAAAGCCAAATGCCTCAAGCATTTCTGGATGTTGAAGCACATAGTCTGTTGCATGCATAAACATACCATGCAATTCGTCGGTGGCTGTCTCTAACAACTCTTCTGCGCTTTGTGATATATCGTAATAATAAGTGAAGTCTTCCACTACAGAACTTAACCAATGTCCTTTCATCATTTCTACGTAGGCTGCTTCATCTTCATTAGCGATGTTTAGCCAAGGACGTGAATTCGTGGACGCTGTTTTGTGTTCATGCAGATGTACGTTGTATAATTCAGGACTAATTTGGGGGGTGTCTTCACTATGTAATTCATCTTCAGTTTGTAACATCCAACCCAAAATTTGACCTTCTTTGGGTGGGCAATGTAACCAAAAGTCGCCTTGTTCGCCAATTTTCACCGAAATTTCTCTCGAGTAATCACAGCCTTCTTTCCATTTAACAAAGTCCATATTTTGCTCAATAATCCGAATCGCATGTGGCAGTACTTCACTGACTATTGCCACGTGTCCGGTATGCTGAAAATCGCCACCTTCGTCCCAAATCAACATAGCGCCGGGTTCTGGGTGACGTAAAGATCCATTTTTAAATGCTTTTAAAGGAAGCGTAGTATTACTTTGAATTTCCCTAACGTCTCTAAGATTAAATATTTCATACGCCATACTGACATCATTAAATATGTAGCCTTTATTGACATAAAGCCAACGCCTTGCGAATTCGACGCATTGCCATTTATAGCCCATATAAATACCGTCATAGTAGCTACGATAGGCAGAACGATTAGGATATTCAGTTTCGTTAGCTGTTTCATAATCACTTGAGTAAGAGCAAACGCCGCCAGCGGAAACACCAAGTAAGGTGCCAAAAATCGTTGGTTGAGCATTAACAGTAGAGGTCATAGGATTGTTCCAGGTTGCATGTTCAAATGACTACATATTGCGTGTGAGGTAGCAATTTCGAGAGCATAGACATTATTGATGAACTGCGCAAGAAATGCTTATTTAATTGGCACTATGCTCCTAAATAAACTAATTTAGCTTGGTATCTGTGTTAAACCCTAATAGTATAGTTTGCAACAAGTTGTTGATGTGCATCATGCCTTCAATCTGTAAACGAAAAGAATAAAAATGCCGAGGAATGAATGCCATGTATATGATAGTTAAACACGCCCATCTCACTATAATTTTGCTTACTTTTGTTTTTTTTATCGTTAGCTTTGTGTTGACCATGAAAAAATCAGAAATGGTTAATAACAAGCTATTAAAAATAGGACCGCACGTTCTATACACGTTATTTGTTATTACTTTTATTTACATGATCGCAAATAATCCTCTGAACCTGTACCCATTTGTAAATGGCTGGGCATCATCAAAGCTCGGTGGATTTGTGCTATATGTGCTATCGATAACCCTTGCACTTAAATGGGCTAAATCAAACCTATGGCGCTTTGTCGGTCTTATCAGTGCTATTTTTTGGTTAGTAATGAGCGCTAGACTCGCATATGCTGATCGCCTTAAAGTTAAAGGAACTTCTGAAGATCCGAATGCTTATGTTGAATTTGCACAGTCAATGGTAGTGGCTATCTGCTGAGAATGATTAATCAGTAAAAAAATTAATCAGTAAAATAAAGAGAGATAACTTACGAGTTTAGTGAGTTATCTCACCCAAATTGCTTTTGTTTCGTACAAGCTGAAAATGCCTTAATATCTAATTGAGACTACTGACCAAACACCGACCATCCAGTTTTAGACGCAAATAATTCAAGTGCTTCAGTACCAAGTTTACTATTTCCTATAACATCCAAGCCTGGCGACCAAACCGCAATTGAGGCTTTGCCTGGGGCAACAGCTAATATGCCACCACCCACTCCACTCTTGCCTGGCAGTCCAACTCTAAAGGCAAACTCACCTGAACCATCGTAGTGTCCACAGGTTAGCATTAACGCATTAATACGTTTTGCGCGTTGTGGTGACACTACAGCATAGCCGGTAGCTGGATTGATACCATTGTTGGCCAAAAATAGTCCTGCAGTTGCAAGTTGATGGGTGCTCATCGCAATTGAGCAGTGATGGAAATAAGTCCCTAATACCGCTTGCACGTCGTTTTCAAAATGACCAAACGAGGCCATAAAATAAGCCAATGAGGCATTTCGGGTACCTGTTTCAACTTCAGAACGAGCCACTTTTTCGTCAATAATAATACTTTCATCATTTGCTAGAAAACGGATGAATTGGACTATTTCGGCTAAGGTCTCTTTGGGTTGATGGCCCTGCATAATGGCGTCTGCCACGGCAATAGCGCCTGCATTAATGAATGGATTACGTGGCTTTCCATGTTCGTGCTCAAGCTGGACGATCGAGTTGAACGGGTCGCCAGAAGGTTCGCGGCCAACTCGTGACCAAAGAGTCTCACCTAATTTGCCTAATGCTAAAGTAAGCGTGAATACTTTTGAGACACTCTGAATAGAAAAAGTCGTTTGTGCGCAACCTGCGCTATATATTTCCCCGTTTGGCAGCGCAACGCTCATCGCAAACTGGTTAAGATCGATTTGTGCGAGTTGAGGAATATAAGAAGCTACCTTACCTTTGTCCTCTGATTGCGTCATTTGCTGTGCTATTTCATCAAGAATTGATTGCAAGGAGTCTCCAAGTGTAGATACTTAACTAAATTTTAAGCACATATTTGTGCGCCTAACGTCATCCTATATCAAACTAAGTAGATGTCCAAAACAAGCGGTACTTTTTACTTTTTCGTTACATCGATATATTGTATAAAAATAAACAAAAAAATTTGGGAGAGCCTCATGAATACAACACCAGTCTGGTTTATCGTTGTTGCCGTTGTTGCACTATTATGGAACTTACTCGGCGCTGCCGCCGTCATTATGAACGTTATGATCACCCCTGAGGCTATTGCATCCCTTCCTAGTGCACAGCAACAGATGTATGCCGACACGCCGATGTGGTCGTCTTATGCATCGTTGGTCGCGGTTTTTACCGGTGCGTTAGGATGTATAGCATTGCTGATGAAGAAAGCGTTCGCGTTACCTTTATTCTTGTTATCTATTGCAGGTTTAGTGTTACAGAATATAGGTATATTTGTCGTAGTGGATGCCATCGCTGTGCTCGGCAGTGTGGTTCTCGTTTTGCAAGGCGGTATCGCTGTTGTTGCAATAGGTTTGTTGCTGTTAACTAGAATGGCAATAAAGCGCGATTGGATTGCTTAGGCACAAATGGCAAAAAAAAGCCGGTGAAAATGAGCGGACGAAAACGGTCCGCTGCAAAAAATTCAATTTTTAATGTTTACTATTTTTTCGCAAACGCTTTTGCTAAATAAGCAGTAAACTCAGGTTGAGCTGCGGCTTGATCTTTCGCGATAGCCCTAACTTCTGGCATCGCGTTTAATGTTGCGAATAACTCTTTTGCGCCAGGTGCTTCTGCAAATAAATCAATTTCAAATAATTTTTTGGCCACCGCTGAAGCTAAGCTCATTGAATACAAAAAGAATATATCTGCCGCTGTCATTTTATCACCAGCAAGATAAGGCGAAAAGGAAGCTGCACGAGATAGCGCCTGTATTCCATTGAGGAGAGCGCGTTTTACTTCTATTTTAGTTTGCTCGTGCACTGGCACACCCCAAAAAGCTTCGGTATGGCAGCGTCGCGCAGGTAATTCTATATACAACTCAACTATCTTCATTAACTCTCTTATTCTGGCACGCTCGTAAGTTGAACCTGAAATTAATGGATTTTCAGGTGATAATTCATCTAAGTATTCCAAAATAACATTCGTTTCGATTAACACGCCATCCGCAGTTTCTAATGCGGGCACTTTACCCGTAGGGCAAATTGCGAGGTACTCCGGGGTTTGATTTGGATATGTAATAACGGCTTCATATTCAATGCCTTTTACAGCCATTGCTAATTTGATCATGTTGTAATAGTTACTTACGTCAAATCCATATAATTTAAGCATTGTGTTGTCTCGATTGTTATTTTAAGTAATATCCTACTGTTGCGTTTTATCGTTAAATTTGCAACATTCAAATTCTTATAGTGAAGTATCATTTTTTTGAACCTAAGGAGAAGTCATGCATATTGTTTGTGCACATTGTTCATCAACAAATCGCATTCCAGAGGATAAAACTCATATTGGTGCTAAGTGCGGAAAATGTGGTGAAGCCATTTATAGCGGTAAACCAATAGACTTAGATGACAGTAGTTTTTATCCTTATATAGAAAACAACCACATGCCAGTCGTCGTTGATTTTTGGGCAAGTTGGTGTGGGCCATGCAAAGCAATGGGGCCTGCATTTGAGAAGGTAGCGAAAGAGTCTGATGGTATTCTATTTGCAAAAGTGAACACAGAAAGTGCAAATGCAGTGTCCGCCGATGCGACAATTAGGTCTATCCCAACGCTAATATTTTTTCATAAAGGCGTAGAAATTAATCGAATGTCGGGTGGGATGAGCGAAACACAATTAAAGCAGTGGATAATGCAAAGCCTACAAAAACTGTAAAAACCGAGACTAAACAAAAACGTTGAGTTATATATAAGCCATGTTGTTTAAAAATAGACAGGTTTGTCATTGGACGATTTAATAATTCCACTAGTAATGGTTGGCTTGCTTTCGATTGCTTGCCAATATATTGCTTATAAAATCCGCGTGCCCGCTATATTACCGTTGCTGATTGTTGGTATCGTGGCGGGTCCTGTTACCGGAATAATCAATGCCGACGTACTGTTTGGCGACTTGTTGTTTCCTATTGTGTCACTAGCGGTAGCGATTATTCTATTTGAAGGTGCATTAACGTTACGCACCCAAGACTTAAGTGGTCATGGTTCGATGGTGCGAAATCTCTGTACCATAGGCACTTTAATCACGTTTGTGGTAGTTGCACCGGCGGCTCATTTTGCTCTGGGGGTGTCTTGGGAAATGGCTTTCCTATTAGGCGCTATTGTCACTGTTACCGGTCCGACAGTCATTGTACCGATGCTCAGAACAGTGCGGCCAAGTACCAAGCTCTCCAATATTTTGCGCTGGGAAGGAATTATAATCGATCCCATTGGTGCGCTATTAGCGGTATTGGTTTTTGAATATATTGTATCTACTCAAGATGCCCTCACGCATACGCTTTATGCCTTTGGATTGACCGTATCGATCGGCTTTGGTGTCGGTATCGCGGTTGGTTATTTTTTGGGGTTGGCTTTGCGTCATCATTGGATACCGCATTATTTAATGAACACTGCGGTGCTAACCATCATGTTGGGCGCATTCGCAGGCTCAAACCTAATTGCTCACGAATCTGGATTGTTAACGGTCACAGTAATGGGTATGTGGATGGCAAACATGAAAAACGTTGATGTTGATGATATTTTAGAATTTAAAGAAACGCTGAGTGTTCTATTAATATCCGGATTATTCATACTATTGGCATCTAGAATTGAATTAAGCGCCATACTTAACGTAGGTTGGGGCGCTTTGTTGGTGCTCGTCGCAGTCATGTTTATTGCACGTCCCATTGGTGTCTTTTTATCTTCTATTGGCACTGGACTACAGTGGCGAGAACTCGCGTTGTTAAGTTGGATAGCGCCGCGTGGTATCGTGGCAGCCGCAGTGTCAGCCTTGTTTGCGCTAAAGTTAGAGGCGCTAGATTATGCACAAGCAGAAATACTAGTACCTATGGTCTTTCTGATCATTATCGCAACGGTGGTGCTGCAAAGCTTAACAAGTGCAAAAGTGGCTGATTACTTGGGCATTAGGGCTCCAGCGCCAAACGGTTTTTTGATTTTTGGCGGCGCCCAATTTAGTCGTATGTTTGCCAAAGAGTTAATGACGCACAAAATACCAATATGTTTGGCCGATACTAACTGGGAGACCATCAAATTAGCACGCATGGACGGCATCCCAACGTATTTTGGTAATCCGATGTCGGAACATGCAGAACGAAACTTAGATTTAACGGCGATTGGCAAGGTGTTGGTCATGTCACCTTATCGGCAGCTTAATCCATTAGTAACTTATCACTTTGAGCATGAAATGGGCAAGGGGGCTGTATTAGGGCTTAGCAACGGTGAATCACAACAACGTCCGAGTCATCAAATTTCGGAGTCTTACTCTAAAAAACTAGGTTTGTTTGCCAATGATGTGACCTATGGAAGACTAGCGGGCTATACCTCAAAAGGTGCTAGCATGAAAACAACAAAGCTATCTGATAATTTCAGTTATGCCGATTATCAAGTGGAATACAAAGATAGATGTTTACAGCTTTGTGCTATCGATAATGACGGAAAGTTAAGGCTGTTTACCACTTCTAATGATATAAAACCCAAGTCGGGTTGGCAGATCATTAGTCTAATTATTGCGGCAAAAGCATTGGCTTTGTGATTTGTTTGGTTAGCTAAATCATTCTTAACAACTATCTATCCTGAAAGCCAGCACACACCTCTGAAACTAGCCAAATCGATATATGTTTATAGATCAGGGATGTCGTTTATTTTACTTATACTCAAGCTACGGCGAAGCACACGAAAAATCAACCTGGCTGTCCTGTTGATCACTTCAGGGGAGCGTCCATATATATCTTGGTAAACTTTTTCCAAATAAATACTTACGCTAAAGTTATACTTCCTGTAGTGTGCTATATCTGTGTGGTAAATGGCAGCATAAAGATAGGGAAATCTTAGACTCAATGATCATAAATAAATTTTTAGTAAGTATTGTTAGCATAGTGTTTTTAGCTAATTGTGGTGGTGAGTCTTCTACTCCAACACCACCATCTGAAACTATAACCGAGGCACCTCCTGAGATAGCAACGACGCTACTATCGATTGTAGAGCATACCACTACTGCAGGCTCTATTGCGGCCTCTGATGTCAATGGAGATGCTATCTCTTACTCAATTAGTGGTGGTGACAGTGATGAGCTGTCAATATCTTCTTCAGGATTGGTTGAGTTTAATGTTGCTCCTGATTATGAAGTTAAAGACACTTATTCATTTACTGTTACAGCTTCTGACGGAACACTTAATTCAACTAAAGATATTGCAATATCAGTAACTAATTACGCGCTTCTTTATGAAGCAAAAGAGAAATTAATCTTCGATGGTAGAAATATCCCAGTTACAAATCCAATTGAAAATCTTTGTATTGTCGGTTTAGATGTCCCTGATTCACAGAAAAATTTTTGTAATGAAGTGTATGCATTGATTCATCAAACTTTAGGTGGCTACCCAAATTATATTTATCTTATTTGGAATGAGAATGGAACAGAAGCTGATGCAAAACCTGTAACTGATAAAATTAGTGATATTGAAAATGCGTCTATCTCTTTAAGTGACCTAGCCCCATGCTGCTTATGTGGATATGATAAAGGTACACGAAGAACATCAACCACAAATCCATATAGTTTATGTTTTGTAACAAGTGAATGGGTGGCAGCACCATTTTTCTCTGACGGTTCCCAGTTTATTGTAGATATACAATTATCCTTACACTATGCGCATGAATATTATCATCATTTTCAAGTAGCGCATGGACTAGAAAGAGGTCTTGATTTCCAACAGGATAATGACAATCCTTCAACCACTGTTAATTCGCCTAGGTGGTATATAGAAGCTGCAGCTGTAACATTTCAAAATGCTTGGTTTAAGGAAAATTTCACTTCAATTTCATCATTTGCAAACAGCACATGGGATGATGTTAAGTATACAACCATAGCTACAGTAGCTAGTGATGAGATGTATAAGAGTCTTAGACGATCTATAAGGGGTGCTGATGGTGAGAAGAGCGATGGGTGTGACACCAACTGGCTTATGACATCTGTTGAAGAAGTTGCTGATACTCAAACCAGATGTATAGACGGATCTATGATGGCATTACCATTTTTAGCCTATAAAACTTCTTACAAAACTGTATGGGTTGATATGCCAAAAGATTATTATGATCTTGGTTTCTATGGAGCTCTTGAAAAATATTATGGTAAAACTACGCAACAGTTCTATGACGACTATAACGCATTTTTAAGATTGGGTAATGCAGAGGATAGCCCCCCAACAGGTTGGGCTCCAAATGATAATGATATTATTGCAGCTGACTTCTTAAATATGGTGCCTGAAGGGCTTTAGTCTGCCAGAACTTATCTTAGACAGCTGAACGGCACTTTGAGGCCATCATCAGATTAATCTCATAAAGTTGGCAAATAGCACGGTGCAGTAATTCAATAAAAAGCCCTGAGTGTCTGCTTACTTTCATTACGGGTAATTTGCTTACCCGTAGCTCTTGGTTCCAAACATCAATTTATAGAACTATTATAGTAATTGGGCTTTGGATTTTCTCCGTTTCAAACTTTACGAAATTTGGATAATGCCTAGGTACTATAAACCCGAGGTTGTAAGAAGTTTCAGTTTCACACCTTAATACACTCGCAAACTTAGTAAATATGTTGTCAATGCTAATTTAGGTCTTCAACTCGATTTAGTTGATTGTCAATATCGGGTAAATTTCCCGTTTTAATCCATATCGTTGCGCCTTCACTCGATGCTTGAAGTTGCAATTTTTGTCCTATAGGAACACGCAACCAATCATGTGTATTTAGCTGAATCTGATCATGCAAAACACTACCGCTAAGCACTAATATTTCATTGCCATTTGTTGCGTCGCTTTGCCACTGAGTGTCTTTGGACAATGTAATGTGTTTTACCTGTTCATGTTGATCTGCGAAAAGTAATCTCTCCACAATGCTGTTTGTAGTATCCGCAAAGGTTATTTGAGCGTTATCCATCTGAATATTTACATGCTGGCGGTCATCGGGCTGAAACTGCCACAGTTTTACAAAAATAACACATCCTTCTTGCGAACCTGGTTTGTGCCTAGACTGAGGCGGATTGCGTACATAAGAGCCAATTGGATAGTCACCATTTTCATCCTGAAACACGCCATCGAGGACAACGAATTCTTCACCACCACTGTGCGTATGGGGCGAAAAATGGCTTTGTGGTGCGTAACGAACAATACTCGTTGCTCTAGCTACTTCAGCACCCACGCGATCAAGTGGTTTTCTGTCAACACCCGGCATCGGAGATGCAATCCACTCTTGACCGATTGTGTGTACAGTGGCAAATTTTGAAAAGTCTGCATTAATTTTCATGTGATTTTCGTTCCTTGCTTTTACATTGAGCATTGGCTTGGGTTATCAGATTGTTCGCAATTATTGCTACACTAATAATGGCTGCTGATATGGCCCTTTGACATGTCCTTAAGTTACTTTAGACAGATTAATTAGCTGCGTTCACCTTACCTATCTATAAGTAGGCAAGGTAAGCTAACGTTATTCAACTGTCAAAAGTATTTTCTCTACCGCACGTCTGGCTGCAACAATCGCTCCTTCCATATATCCTGCTTCACTTTCAGAAAATTCACTAGCAGCAAGATATAATTTGAGCTGTTTGAGCTGTGCTTGATCAGATACGAGATTAATATACGGATGCATAGGAGGTTGTTTTTGATCAAGAGAGTTTGCTATAAAAGGGTCAGCACCCCAGTCCTTGTAATAGGTTTGTAGGTGCTCACTTGCTTTTGACCCAAAAAGTGAATTGAGTTGCGATAAGCAGGCGTCTTTCATTTGCTCAATAGATGTTTGTTGGCGATGCGCAAAGGGGATACCGACAAAGCCAAATAAGGCATAAACTGAATTACCATCATGGTCTTCAAACGACGCATCATGAACTTCACCTAGAGGCCCTACATGACTGAATGCCTGCCCAGATAGCCCATGTTCACGCCAAAAAGGTGTTTTATAGGTAACTGCAAACTTGGCCTGAGCTGCCATCCATGTTGGAGTCTGCTCAAATTTATTACTCAGTGCTTCGAGAAATGTGTCAACGCTCTTGGCATCGATCTCTGGCATCTGCGTAGATTGGTCATCAGAATCTATGCGGGCTGCGCCTTGCTCACCTTGGTGCTTGAGTTTGAGGCCATTAGTTTGCCTAAGCGATAATTTACGGGCAATGACCCTTGGCGGCGCGGCAATAACTAGATGCTCAAATGATACGGTAGAAGTGGAGAGGTCTTCGTGTATATCTGTCGACTTTTCGTTCCTTTGCAATCCACATAATGAGTTATTGGTTTCTATTTCAACATGCCAATTTTGTCCATCATATTGGAATGAATTTGCTTTCGTCGATAATTTTGTATTTTGCTCATGAATGTCTTGAGCCAACGAAGTTATTAGCCGGGTAGTCCCCCCAAATATGCGGTACATGCTTGGAGGTGGAACGCCACCAACCTTTTGGGGCCGTTCCTTTGCGTTGCGCTGAAAAACAGCATCCCCTGAGGTAAATTGCTCAACTAGCCGTAAACCAAGATTAGAAACGAGTTTCTGTATTTCTTGTTGATGAGGGAATATCCACGAAGGACCAAGGTCAACTTTATAATCAGAAGAGTGTGTATCTTCGCCGCATATTCGCCCCCCAAAAATAGGTTTCGCCTCAATAATTTCGAATGTAATATTGTGTTGTGCAAGTAAATAAGCCGTATATACCCCAGCTAGTCCACCGCCGATAATGCCAACTTTTGGCTGTATTTTTTTCATATCAAATCTATTTAAATGCAATTGTTTTTTAAGATTGACAATATTAATACCTATCGATAGGTAAGTATAGTAATCTATCGATATAGTTTATTTCAAAAAGAACTGCTTCGTGTCAGTTTCATGACTAAGTTTAGAGAATGCATATGAATAAAAAAGAGGCTTTACTAAACGCGGCAGAGAGCAAGGCACGCTTGGGTGGCTATAGTAATTTCAGTTTTCGTGAACTCGCAAATGAAGTCGGCATTAAAAGTGCCAGCGTGCACTACCATTTTCCTACTAAAGCGGATTTAGGTGCTGAACTTGCAAAACGTTACACTGAGAATTTTCTTTGTGCACTAGGAGATCCTGCTGCATTAATTTCCCGAGGTAAGGACCCGATTGAGCACTATATCGAGTTATTCAGGCATGCACTGATTGCCGATAAAAAAATGTGTCTGTGCGGTTTGTTTGGTGCTGAGTCAGATGCATTGCCTGAGAAAGTGAAGTTGAACACCAAGCTGTTTTTCGAAAAAAATATTGATTGGTTGCAATCTGCGATTGAAAAACTAGAGGGTGATACAACCGTCAAGGCCCGCAACAAAGCGGTGTTTATATTGTCATTACTAGAAGGCGCTATGATGATGAGTATAGTGCTAGATACAAATGAGATATTCAGCATAGCAACCAAGTTTATTGAGTCTATTAAAAATTAACTGCGTTTATTCTCAGCAGTAAATTGTGCTATATCCATTCACTCGTTGGACATTCACTTTTTTTGAGGTAGTTGCTTGATATAAACCTGAATAAGAATTATTCTTATTTGATCAATCGTCTATTCATAGAACTGGTTATTTTTGCTAGTGTGTTTTATGCATCACTCTTGGCTTAACTAGCGTTAATTATTTAAAAGAGAGCATTATGACTGTCTGGGATATCCCTTCAAAAAAATCAGCTTCTATTAAAAGCCTTTGCACTGCTATGCATGCAGATGTGGCGATTAGACTGCAGGAAATGGGTTTTGAAGAGGGCCAGTTAATTACCTGTATCAAACGGACTGCTTTTAATGGTCCCACTGTTATCCAGTTGGGCGACTGTATCTACTCACTGGAAGAAAGTGTCGCTAATCATGTAAACGTTAACGCTATCTAAAATGCAAAAAATTCTTCTTGTTGGTAAGCCTAATTCGGGCAAAAGTCTGCTGTTCAATCAATTGACCGGATTAAGGCAAAAAGTCGCCAATTTCCCCGGTGTTACGGTCGAATTAAAAAGCGGTGTTTTTAATGCATATTCGTATAATACGGAGCAATCGCCCGACGTTACACAACAACAAAAATTTGAACTCATCGATTATCCGGGGACCTATTCCTTAAAGTCATGGTCAAAAGATGAAGCAATTGCTATTGAGCAGTTACTCGCCGCAATGTCAGATGAAAAGACCAGTGTTATTCTATGTAATCTTGATGCAACTCGCATGGAACGATCGCTCGTGTTCGCGTTACAAGTTCAGGAAATAGCCAAGCAGCATGATAAAACGGTAGTATTTACGTTGAATATGGTCGATGAGCTTTTACGCTTCAATCATCACATTGACACTAGTAAGCTCGGCGAAAAATTGGGAAGTCCGGTTTTCGCAGTGTCTGCAAAAACGCTAATTGGTATTAACGAATTGCAAAAAGGACTGAGTGAAATTGCTATTTCGCCAGAGAAATACAAGGTAAGAGCCACTGAAATTAATCAGCAGTCGTTTGCCGCTGCAGCTAAAATTCTCGCAACGGAATATGCAATTCCAGCTGATGTCGTGCTTAAAAGGCAGAATACAATAGATCGCTTTTTGCTCAACTCAGTGTTTGGCGGTATCGCCTTTTTGCTCATTATGTTCTTTTTGTTTCAAAGCATCTTTACTTGGGCAGCACCGCTCATGGACGCGACAGAAGACGCTATTGGCTTCCTTGCTGGAGTCGTTTCGAGTCTTCTGGGTGAGGGTATACTAAACGACTTTATGACGGATGCGGTTTTTGGAGGGTTAGGTTCCTTTCTCGTTTTTGTACCTCAAATAATGATACTAACGCTCATTATTGGGTTGTTAGAAGATAGCGGCTATTTAGCTCGAGCCGCCCTTATTTGTCATAAACCCTTGAGCTTTTTTGGTTTGTCAGGCCGCAGCTTCATTCCTTATCTATCCGGTCATGCTTGCGCAATACCTGCAATATTGGCAGCAAGAACCATCGAATCTCCACGCAAGCGATTTGTAACAATGCTCACGGTTCCTCTGATGTCTTGTTCAGCAAGATTACCGGTATATGCCCTATTAATTGCGGTGCTCGTGCCTGACGTTAGCTACTTAGGGGGCTGGGTTAACTTGCAAGGCGCTATGTTTTTTGTGTTATATCTATTCGGTATTGTCACCGCACTGATTGTGAGTAGCGTGCTAAATAAGATGACCGAGGGGTCGACAGAGCACCAAGACATGCCGTTTATTTTGGAACTGCCTTCGTACCGATTACCGCATTGGCAGCCTTTGTTCTACCGCATTGTTAACAGTGGAACTCAATTTATTAAGCGTGCTGGTCCTATTATTTTGTGGTGTCCCTGATTATATGGACCTTAGGCTATTTTCCAAATAGTGGTGATTTACAAAACTCTTATTTGTCGGTAATTGGGCAATGGATTGAGCCTGTTTTTGAGCCGTTGGGGTTAGATTGGCGTTATGGTGTTGCTATCCTAGTTTCATTTTTAGCGCGTGAATTGTTTGTAGGTGTGTTGGGTACTATGTTTAGCATGCAAAACGCAGATGAGAATATTGCAGGTTTAGCTGCTAATCTGGAGACTGACGGTCTTTCGCTAGCGTCGGGGGTGGCCTTACTCGGGTTTTACGTTATCGCTTTACAATGCGTTGCTACTATTGCAATGCTTAAATCTGAGCTCGGTAAAAATCGCTATGCATGGGGAGCTTTCGTCGCCTATAGCTTGCTTGCTTATCTTGTTTCTATGTCGTTATATACGATCCTATCCCTCTGACTATTTTTTTGACCTCTTTTTTGTGAAGCGACATATAATCTACACAGAAGATTATTGAAACTGAGCAAATAAAGAGCTGTAATAAAATAAATTTGTGTACCCTTGGCGCGTAAAATACGCTTTCTAATATCGATTTATTCATAACTTCATAAAATAATATAAAAAATGTATTATTGTGAATAAGAAAATTGATGATCCAGCAATAACCATATCTGAGCATTATGCGTCACTCAATGTAAGTTTTCATACTAAGACTTGGGTAACCGAAATCGATAAAGTACACAAAATAGCTCCCCCTCACACAGGCTATTAATTCCGCTATGACAAACTCGTTTTAGCGGCAGGCTCATACACGTTTTACCCGCTTAAACCCATTAGTGGGTTAAGGTGTTGTCTAGTTTACTGTCATGCTCAACTAAAACTGGAGCGCATTAAGCCGTTTGCGAAGCACTATATCGCACCCATAAAATATGCGAGCTATTCTGGAGAGAGTGGTCGGATAGAAGCAGATAAAATATGGTTGTGAGTCAGTAGGAAGTTTTAATCTAAAGGGCTCTTGTGAGCCTTTTGTGTATTTTTAAATATCTTCTCTCTTCATTCATCGAATGCGTTTGCTGTGTCAATAGCGAATAATTCATGTTTTGACAAAGACCACGTGTAGGGTTATACCTGTAGAGGTGCCGATGCTACTGCTAATACAATCTTCGAATGTTGACGTGTTTAACTGCGGTTATTTATTTTTACGCGCGAGAGCGTTTAATTTTGATATTCAAACATCATTATTAGCAGCAATGCAGCATTAAAAACATAATAATAAAAATATCTAAAAGATAATTAATAAACCGACAGGAAAATTTTGCAGCTTTTGCAGGTGATCTTGTGCGCCTTAAAAAGTAATTATTTAATCTGAGCTAACCAAAAACAGGAGGCGAAATGAGCATAATAGGGTTCGTCAAAGAACAATTAGAAAATGAACGTCGGTGCAGTTTACTTCCAATAAATGTAAAAGCTTATGTAAAGCTTGGTGCGACTATTTTAGTCGAATCTGGTATTGGAACTAGCGTTAATATTAAAGACTCAGAATACGTTGACGCTGGAGCGACAATTGAAACTGATAGGACTTCCGTACTCGCAAAAGCTGACTTCTTAATGTCGATTCACGCTTTAAACAAAGTTGATTTGGAAAAGACCAAAACAACCGTATGCTGTATCAGTTTCTTAGACCCATTTAATGCACTTGAGCATATAAAATGGTTACAGGAGTCGGGTCGTTCAGCGTTAAGCGTTGAAATGATCCCGCGCAGTAGTCGTTGCCAAAAAATGGACGCACTAAGCTCGCAAGCGAGTTTGGCAGGCTATGTGATGGTAGCAAAAGCGATGTCAACTTTACCTCGAATTTTCCCAATGATGATGACACCAGCGGGCACACTAAAACCGTCAAAAGTATTTGTTATTGGTGCTGGTGTGGCTGGTTTACAAGCTATTGCTACGGCCAAACGGCTTGGCGCCGCGGTAATCGCATATGACACGCGTGAAGTTGTTGCAGAGCAAGTGCGTTCTCTTGGTGCGAAGTTTTTAGCTATTGATATTGGTGAAACAGGACAAACAGACCAAGGTTATGCAAAAGCACTCACCCCAGAACAAATTGAAATTCAGCAACAAGCCCAAGCTGAATGTATAGCCAGTTCCGACGTAGTGATAACCACTGCGCAATTATTTGGCAGAAAGCCACCATTACTGATCAAAAAAGACGTTATCGCAAAAATGAAACCAGGCAGTGTAATTGTCGATATGGCAGCTGAAAGTGGCGGTAATGTTGAAGGAAGTGTTTCTGGATCTATCGCTACGGTTGAAGGCGTCACCGTCATTGGTACCGGCAAATTGGGCAAGCGAAGTTGCGTTGGATGCGAGTCAAATGTATGCCAATAATTTGCAGGCGCTATTGTTGGAATTTTGGGACGCTGAAGCTAAAACAATATCCCTCAATTTGGAAGACGATATTCTGAAAACTGCACTAATCACTCACAACGGTGAGTTGATCAATCCAACTATTAAAGCGTTGTTAACACAGGAGAGTGTGTAATGTCATTTATCTATCTTTTAATGATTTTAATGTTAGCGATATTTTTAGGCGTTGAACTTATTCGCAAAGTGCCAGCTACCCTGCATACGCCTTTAATGAGTGGCGCAAACGCGGTGTCAGGTATCACCTTAATTGGTGCTATTGCTTATTCCGGAAATGAAAGTCTGTTACTTGCG